>NC_017075.1:1260813-2521626 GCF_000284255.1 Rubrivivax gelatinosus IL144 | reverse complement strand
CCACGACGAGTTCCACGTCATCCGCCACATGATCAACCTCGAGACGGTGAACACCTACGAGGGCACGCACGACGTGCATGCGCTGATCCTGGGCCGCGCGCAGACGGGGCTGCAGGCCTTCTTCTGAGTCAGCGGCGGACGTGGATGCCCAGGCCCGACTCGCCCGGCGCGAGTTCGGGCCGCAGTTCCAGCTCGGGGATGTGGTAGTCGCCGAGGTTCTGGCGCCGGAAGGCGATCGGCTCGGTGGTCCACAGCGCGTCCAGCCGCTCGCCCAGCGCCGCGCTGGCCTGGGCGAAACCGGCCTCGTCGATGCGGCTGCTGCGGTAGATCACATGCGGTGGCAGCACCTCGAAACCCGGGTAGAACAGGATGCCGTGCTGGATCGGGAACAGGATGTCGTCGATCGGCCCGTTGATGCCGCGCGGCGCGTAGTGCGAAGCCCAGCCGCCGGTCGTCACGACCAGCATAGCGCGCTTGCCGGCGAGCGTGCCTTCGCCGTAGCGGTCGCCCCAGTGCGTGTCCGAATGTTCGCCGACGCCGTAGGCGAAGCCGCAGGCGTAGACCCGGTCGACCCAGCCTTTGAGGATCGCCGGCATCGAGAACCACCACAGCGGGAACTGCAGGATCAGCGCGTCGGCCCAGCGCAGCTTGGCCTGCTCGGCTTCGATGTCGGCGCTCTGGCTGCCGGTGTCGAAGGCACGTTTGGAGTTCGCCGAGGCGTCGAAACGCGCGCCGGGCAGGTGGGCGCGGTCGTCGTCGGCGTCGAGCGCCGCTTTCCAGCGCATCGCGTACAGGTCGGAGACCTGGACTTCGTGGCCGGCGCTCTGCAGGCGCTGCACGGCGAAATCCTTCAGCGCGCCGTTCAGAGAGCGCGGCTCGGGGTGGGCGTAGACGATCAGGACTTTCATGCGTCGTTTTCCATCGGAGGATGCGACGCACGATAGGCAGGCCGGGCGTATATTGGAAATGAATTGCAATGACGCCTGGTATAGCCGTGGAAGATAGCCTGAGGCGTTTGGACCTCAACCTGCTGGTCACGCTCGACGCCCTGCTCGCCGAACACAACGTGACACGAGCCGCCGCGCGCCTGCATCTGTCGCAGCCGGCGGTCAGCGTGCAGCTCGCCAAGCTGCGCGAAGCTTTCGCCGACCCGCTGCTGCTGCCCGGCCCTCGCGGCATGCGGCCGACCGCGCGTGCGCTGGAGCTGCGCCAGCCGCTGCACGAGGCGCTGGCCGCGCTCGGCCAGGCGATCGCGCCGTCGGCCGCCTTCGACCCGGCGCACGCGACCCACACCTGGCGCGTCGCGGCCACCGACTACGGCGCCTCGACGATCGTGCTGCCGGCGCTGGCCCGGCTGCGCGCCGCGGCGCCGGGCACGCGTCTCGCGGTGCTGGAACTGAAACCGCCGGCGCTCACCCGCCAGCTGGAACAAGGTGAACTCGATCTCGCCTTCCACGCCGCGGAGCTGGCGCCGCCCGACCTGCGCCGCCGGCCGCTGTTCCAGGAACGCTACGTGCTGGTCGCCCGCGCCGGCCACCCGAGCCTCATGCGGCAGCCGACGCTGGCCGAGTTCTGCGCGCTGGAACACGCCATCGTCTCGCCAGACGGCGGCGGCTTCCAGGGTGCCACCGACCAGGTGCTGGCGGCGCAAGGCCTGGCGCGGCGCGTCGTGCTGTCGGTGCCGCACTTCCTGTTCCTGGAAGCGGCGCTGGCGGCCAGCGATCTGGTGGCGATGCTGCCGGCGCGCCAGCTGCGCCCGGGCAGCACGCTGCAGGTCGTGGCGCCGCCGCTGGAGCTGCCCGGCTTCGAGATGCTGATGCTCTGGCACGAGCGCCTGCACCGCGACCCGGCGCACCAGTGGCTGCGCGAGCAGGTCGCGGCTGCGGTGGCAGCGGCTTAAGGCATTTCCAGCGACAGCTCGACCTGCGGTGTCCAGCCGGTCTGGCCCTCGGCCGCGTCGAGCTTGGGCGCAGCGAGGAACAGGCGCTCGGCCGGCAGGCCGCGAGCGACCAGCGCCTCGCGCACCGCGACGCCGCGGCGCAGCGCCAGGTCGCGCGCGACGTCGGCGTCGACCGACACCGCGGCCTTCAGCAGCGCTTCCATCTCCGCCGGCGGGATGTCCTTGGCCAGGCCGATCAGGTTTCGTGGTTTGTTCGGCAGCCGGGTGTCGGCGTAGACGCGGCGCAGCGTGCGTTCGCGCTCCTCGGTGGCCGGAACGGCGGCGCCGGGGCCGACGCCGCGCGAACGCGCGCGCTCCCGCGCTTGCTCGCTGCGCAGCCGCTCTTCCAGCGTCGCGGCCTGGATCGCGTCGTGCTCGGCCGTCGCGTCGGCGGCCCCGGCCACCGTGGTCTGCAGCGCCGGGCGGTCCTTCAGCGCCTGGGCGATGCGATCCAGCGCCTCCTCGGCCGACGGTGCCAGCGTCGCGGTGCCGGGCAGGAACTCGACCGCGCCGGTCTCGTCGCCACCGCCGCCGGAGAGCAGCGCGAACGGCGAGGTCACCGCCTTGACCAGCAGGTTGCCGATGACCTTCAGCACCAGGCCGAAGACGCTGAACTCGGGGTCGTTGATCGAGCCGCTGATCGGCAGGTCGACGTCGATGACGCCGTTGCGGTCGGCCAGCAGCGCCAGCGCCAGCCGCACCGGCAGCTTGGTCGCCACGGGGCTGTCGACCGGGTCGCCGAAAGTCAGCTGGTTCAGCACGATGCGGTTGCGGGCCTGCAGCCGGCCGTCGGCGTCGACGCGGTAGGCGACGTCCATGCTGAGCTTGCCGCGTTCGATCGCATAGCCGGCGTACTTGCCGGCGTAAGGCGACAGCGGCGCCAGTTCCAGGCCGCTGGCCTTGGCGGCGATGTCCAGCGCCAGCGGGTCGGCGGTCGGGTTCAGCGCGCCGCGCAGCTCCAGCGTCGCGGTGTCGGCGGCGCGGCCGGTGATCTCCAGCGTCGCCATCTCGCGTGTGCCCGAGCGCAGCCGGCCGAGCTTGCCGTTCAGCTCGCTCAGCGAGGCCGAGTAGTTGGGCTGGATGAAACGGTCGCGGAAGTCGACACGGCCGTCGACGAACTCGACGCCGGCGATGTCGAGTTCCAGCGGCGCGGCAGGCGAAGACGTGGCGGCGGGTGTCGCCGGCGCCGGTGCATCGCCGCCGCGCACGTCGCGCAGGTTCAGCCGGCCTTCCGGCGTGACGACCAGGCGCGAGAAGAAACGCGACAGCCGCACCGGGCCGGTGGCCAGACGCGTCGGCTGGCCCGGCGCCATGGACGCCGCCAGCGACTCGACGCGCAGCGACTGCCAGGCGAGCAGCTCGTCGCCGGCCTCGTCGTCGTCGCCACGCGCCAGCACGCGCAGGTCGGCGAGCATCGCATTGCCGCGCAGCGACAGCGCCGGCCCGGCGTCCAGCATCCGGAACTCGGTATCGCCGCGCCAGCCGAGTTCGGCCCGGCGCACCAGCACCGGCAGGCGCTCGCGCCAGTACGGTTCGGCCACCTGCAGCGGCAGCCGCGCGACGCTGACGCGGCCGCGCCAGGCCAGCGGCTGCAGCGCCAGCGTGCCCTCGGCCTGCAGCCGGCCGGGCGTCGGCGCCGGCGTGCCCGGCTCGTGGTCGGGCACGAGGTTCAGCGACAGGTCCAGCGAGGCCGGGCGTTTGCCGGACGGCCACTGCAGATCACGCGCCTTCAGCGCCAGCGCCTGCAGCGCGAAGCCGACCGGCGCCGGCGTCGCGGCGTCGGCCAGATGCAGCGAGCCGGCGGAGACCGACAGCGACTTCAGGCTGGCCTGCCAGCCCGGGCCGCGGTCGGCCGTGGCCGGGGTGCCGGCGGGCTTGAGCATCGCCAGCACGTTCCACTGCCCACGTGCGTCGCGCGCCAGGTCCAGCGCCGGGTTCTCCAGCGCCAGCGAGTCGACGGCGACGCGGCGCGCGCCCAGGTCGGCCTGCACACCGGCCAGCTTCAGCGCCGCCAGCCGCTGGCGGCCCCAGCGCAGGTCCTCGACCGCCGCCTGCGGTAGCTTGACGAGCAGGCGGCCGGGCTCACCCGCCGCCCAGTCCACTTCGGCGCGGCCACCGAGCCGGCCCGACGGTGTCTCGGTGAGCGCCGAGCGCAGATACGGTGCCGCCGCCGCGAGCTGCAGTCCCTCGACCTCGACGCCGAGCGCGGCCGAAGCCGTCGACAGCTTGCCGTCGAGCTTCAGCCGGCCGAGTTCGGCGCCGCCGTCGCCCGCGGCGGCGAGCCGCAGGCTGCCGGACAGCGGAGCCGGTGCCGGATCGGCGCTGGACAGGCGGCCGACCTGCAGCGACAGCTCGCGCGCCTCCAGCGAAGCCGCCGGGCGCAGCGACGCGTCTTCCCAGTGCAGGGTCGCCGCGCGCAGCGCGCTCGAGCCGACGCTCCAGCGCCAGGCCGGTGCCGCTGGCTGGGCTGCGGCAGGGGCGCCGCCCAGCGCGGCCAGTTCCAGCCGCCCGGCGGCATCGCGGCGCAGATGCAGCACGGCCGAGTCCAGCACCACCGAGCGCAGCGCCACGACCCGCTCCAGCGGGCGCAGGTCCTCGATCTCGACGGCGAGCGACTTCCAGGCCACCAGCGGCGCGCCGTCGGGGCGGCGCAGCGCCAGGCTGGCGAGCGTCGCCTGGCCCTGCAGCGACAGCTGCGCCGGCTGCCCGGCCGGCTGGGCGAATCGCAGCTCCAGCTTGCCCGAGAGCACGCCGCCCTGCCCCCGCAGCGGCAGGCTGCGCGGCAGATAAGGCCACAAAGAGTCCAGCGCCAGCGCCGGCAGGTCCACCGTGATCGTGCTGACGCGCTCGGCCGAGAACGGCCGGCTGCGGCCTTGCAGATGCAGCGGGCTGCCGTCCAGGCGCAGCGACAGCCGCGGTTCGACCTCGGCCTGCACCTGGTCGGGTTCGTTCGAGACGAATGGCAGCCCCAGCGAGACCGCGTCGACGAGGTGGCGCTGGCCTTCGGGCCGGTCGTCGAAACGCAGGCTGCCGTCGCGCAGGCTCAGGTTGTAGAGCGCGAAACGCGCTGGCGGGGTGCCTGGCGCCGAGGGCTCGCTGAGCCGCTCGATCAGGTCGTCGACGTCGTAACGGCCTTCGGCGGTGCGTGCCAGCCGCAACGACGGCGAATCGAGGTCCAAGGCCTCGATGACCGGGATCCGCGCCCACAAGGAGCGCGAGGACAGGTTCAGCGCCAGTCGTTCGACGCGCGCCTGCGGGCTGCGGTCGGCGTCGCCGGCCGCGGCGTCGAGCACCAGACCGCGCAGTTCGAGCGTCAGCGTCAGCGGGGAGAACGACACCGACTCGACGTGCAGGCCGCGGCCCAGCAGCGCGCTGCCTTGTTGTTCGAGCTGCGCCTTCACCAGGCGCGGTACGGCGATCCAGGCCACCAGCGCCAGCAGCACGGCGCCTGCGAGCAGCGTGGCCGCGAGACGCGTCCAGCCGCCCGTCTTCTTCATTCTCGCGAGCATGGGGCGATGATGCCCCAGCCGCAGGCGGCGACAATGCCGCGCCTCCCCCCGACCCGTCCCGCATGAACGACTTGCTGATGCGGCTGGGCATCGAATCCTGGAAGCCGGCGCTCGCGACGCTGCTGCTGCCGCCGGTGCCCCTGCTGCTGCTGATCCTGATCGGCGCGCTGATGCTGCGCCGCCGCGCGCTGGGCTGGCTGCCGCTGCTGGCCGGTGTCGCCGGTCTGTGGGCGATCTGCAGCTCGGCCGGCGGCCAATGGCTGGTCACCCGTCTGACCCAGCCGCCGCCGGTGCTGAGCGAGGCCCAGGTGCAGTCGCTGCGTGGCGCGCCGCACACCGCGATCCTCGTGCTCGGCGCCGGGCGTTATCCCTGGGCGCCGGAGTACGGCGGCGCGGTGCTCAAGCCGCTGGCCGCCGAGCGGCTGCGCTACGGCGTGCGGCTTGCGCACCGCACCGGCCTGCCGCTGGGCTTCAGCGGCGGCGTCGGCCACGGCAGCGAAGGCGGGCCCAGCGAAGCCGAGGCCGCGGCGGCGATGCTCGCCGAGGACTACCGCCTGCCGCTGCGCTGGGCCGAGGGCCGTTCACGCGACACGACCGAGAACGCGCGTTACAGCGTCGAGATGCTGCGCCGCGACGGCATCACGCGCATCGTGCTCGTCACGCACGGCTTTCACATGCGGCGCGCGCTGGGGGCTTTCGAACGCGCGGCGGCCGACGGCGGGCCGCCGATCGAGATCGTGCCGGCACCGACCGGCATGCGCGCCCCCCGGCAGCTGCTGCTGAGCGACCTGATGCCCGAACCGGAGGGCTACCGCCTGAGCTGGATCGCGGTGCACGAATGGCTCGGCCGCCTGGCCGGCGCCTGAATCCCGTCAGACCAGCCAGGCGACGACGAACAGGCCGACCATCGCGAAGGCGATCGCGACCTTGGCGACCATGCCCAGCAGCAGGCCCAGGCCGGTGGCCAGGCCGACCTGCATCGCACGCTGCTCGTCGCGCCGCGCCAGGTACTCGCCGGCTGCGGCGCCGACGAAGGGCATGAACAACACGCCGACGAAACCGGCCAGCAGCCCCGCGACGGTGCCGATCGCGGCGCCGACCAGCGCCTGAGGGCTGGCGCCGACCCGCCGGGCGCCCATCAGCCCGGCCAGGTAGTCCAGCGCCCAGGCCAGCACGGCCATCACGCCGAGCACGACGACGGTGTAGACGCCGACACGCTCGTAACCGTCGATCCACGCGCCCAGCCAGGCGCCGGCGAAGATCAGCGCCGTGCCCGGCAGCACCGGCAGCACCGTGCCGGCCAGGCCGACCAGCATCAGCAGCACGACCAGGGACCAGAGCAGCGCGATCGACATCGGAGGCTTTCGACGAGAGACGGTCGTGGGCACTTGGGGCGCCCGTCCCCTCTTTCAAGGGCAGTCCGACGGCCGCTGGGGGATTGACGGCCGCGTTTGGCGCCGCCGGGCTCCTCGCGCACACTCGGGCCTCCCACAGTTCTCACAAGAGGAAACACTCCGATGAAATCCGGCTGGCTTGTCGTGCTTGCCGCTTCGCTCGCGCTGACGCTGGCGCCCGATCTCAGCGAAGCCAAACGCATGGGCGGCGGCAAGTCCTCCGGCATGCAGCGCAGCATGCCCGAACGCACCGCACCGGCGCCGACGCCGGCCAAGCCCGCGCAGCCGACGCAGGCCGCGCCCAACCAGGCCGCTCCGACGCAGGCCGGCGCAGCCGCTGGCGCCGCTGCCGCGGCAGGCAAACGTTCCTGGCTCGGCCCGATCGCCGGTCTGGCCGCCGGCCTGGGCCTGGCGGCGCTGATGAGCCACCTCGGCCTGGGCGCCGGGTTCGCCAACTTCCTGACCATCATCCTGCTGGCCGTCGTCGCCTTCATCGCGATCCGCTTCCTGCTGCGCCGCTTCGGCCCGCAGCCGGCAGCCGCACCGGCCGCCGCCGGGGTCGGCACGCTGCGCAGCGCCTCGAACGACTGGACGCCGCCGCCGGCGCCGGTGAACCCGATGCCCTCGCCGGCGCCGGTGGCCCCGGTGTCCCCGCCCACGTCGGCGGCCGCCGAACGCACGCTGGCCCCGGCCTTCGTGCCGGCGGCCTTCGACAGCGAAGGCTTCGAGCGCACCGCGAAGACGATCTTCGTGCGCCTGCAGGCCGCCAACGACGCCGCCGACCTCGACGACCTGCGCCGCTTCACGACGCCGGAGATGTTCGCCGAGCTGAAGATGGACATCCAGGAACGGGGCAGCGCGCCGCAGAGCACCGACGTCATCCAGGTCGACGCGCGTGTCGTCGACGTCGCCGAGGACGACGGCCGCCAGATCGTCAGCGTGCGCTACGTCGGCCGCGTGCGCGAGGAAGCCGGCGCCGAGCCGGTGTCCTTCGACGAGGTCTGGCACTTGGTCAAGCCGGTCGGCGACGACAGCCGCGGCTGGGCCATCGCCGGCATCGAGCAGATGGCAGCCAAGACCTGAGGCCCTCGCCGCCTCGTGCTGAAACCGGCCCCGCGGGGCCGGTTTTCTTTTGTCCGGCGCTCAGAACGGGCGGCGTTGCCAGCCGTCCGGCGTGGCTTCCAGGCGTTCGTCGAGCGCCAGCGCGGCGAGGAAAGCCTCGTCGTGCGAGACGACGACAAGCGCGCCGCGCCAGCTGCGCAGCATGGCTTCCAGCGCTTCGAGCGCCGCGAGGTCCAGGTGATTGCCGGGTTCGTCGAGCAGCAGCAGCCGTGCCGGCTCGTCGGCCAGCAGCGCCAGGGCCAAGGCGAGCTTCAGGCGTTCGCCGCCGCTCAGCGCGTCGCAGGGTGTCGCCAGCGTCGCCGCGCCCAGGCCGAGTTGCGCCAGCCGGGTGCGCAGTTCCGCCTCGGGCCTCTGCCGGCAAGCGTCCTGAATGCGTTCGAGCGCGCTGCCCGGGCCGTCGAAGCTTGCCAGGCGCTGGTCCAGCCAGGCCTGCCTGACGTTCCGCTCCACCCGCCCGGCCCGCGGCGCCAGGCGCCCGGCCAGCACCTGCAGCAGCGTCGACTTGCCGCAGCCGTTGGGGCCGCAGACCGCCAGCCGGGCGGCGCCGTGCAGCCTGAGCTGCAGCCGGGCCAGCGGCGCGGCGACGAAAGGCAGCTCGCCGTCGAAGGCCAGCACCTCGTGCGGCAGCACCGCCGGCGGCAGCGGCGGCACGACGATGGCCACGTCGGCCGCGACGCGGCTCGCGGCCTCGCGCACCGCGCCGGCCAGTTCGGCACGCACAGCGTCGTGGCGCTGGCGCATGCGGCCGGCGCTGGCTTCGCTGCGCTCCTGGCGGAAGTCGAGCACGAACTTCGGCTGGCTGCCGTCGCCACGCTCCTGGCGCGCCTGCGACTGGCGGTGCTGCTGACGCTCGGCTTCGCGCTGCAGCCGCGCCGCGGTCTGGCGGCGTTCGAGCTTGCAGCGCTCCAGTTCGGCCTCGGCCTGGGCGCGCTGCGCGTCGCGTCGTTCGACGTAAAAGCTCCAGCCGCCGCCGTGGCGCTGCAGGCCCAGCGGCGACAGCTCCACGATGCTGTCCATCGTCTCCAGCAGCTCGCGGTCGTGGCTGATGACGAGCAGGCCGCCGCGCCAGCGTCGCAGCTGCGCGAGCAAGGTCAGGCGACCTTCGCGGTCGAGGTGGTTGCTGGGCTCGTCGAGGATCAGGAAGTCGGCGTCGGCGAGCCAGGCGCCGGCCAGCGCGGCACGCATCGCCTGGCCGCCGCTGAGCGTCGCCGCCGGCGTCTCGGGTGGCAAGGCCGGCAGGCCGGCACGTGCGAGTTCGGCTTGCAGGCGCTGGCGCAGGTCCCAGCGGTCGGCGAGCCGGCTCAGGTCGTGTTCGTCGCCCTCGCCGGCTTCGAGCCGCTGCAGCGCCGCCAGCGCCTCGTGCACGCCGGCCAGCTGCGCCAGCGTCGCACCGGGCTCCGGCGCGAGCTGCTGCGCGAGGCGGAAGACGCGCCCCTGGCGGCGCACACGGCCGCTGGAAGGTGGCAGCTCGCCGGCCAGCACACGGCCGAGCACGCTCTTGCCGATCCCGTTGCGGCCGACCAGGCCGGTGCGGCGGCGGTCGAAGGTTTCGTTCAGGTCGGCGAAAAGCGGCCGGCCGTCGGCGAGCAGAAAACCGACGCCGTCCAGCGTCAGCAGAGGGTCCGTCATCCCGGGCTCCGATCGATGCGTTCGGTCCTCCGGCGCTGCCGGAGGGGCGAAAGCCGTCATGCAGACGGCGGCATCAATGGCGCATGGGTGCGGACTCCTGTTCGTGCCGGCCGGGGCCTGTTCGCCTGGTCTCAGCCCAGCGAACGACGCGCGTTGCGGAACATGCGCATCCAGGGGCTGAACGCGCTCTTGTCGCCCGAGGTCCAGCTCATCTGGACGTTGCGGAAGACACGCTCCGGGTGCGGCATCAGCGCGGTGAAGCGGCCGTCGGCCGTGGTCACCGAGGTCAGGCCGTCGGGGCTGCCGTTCGGGTTGGCGGGATAGGCCTCGGTGGCGCGGCCGTGGTGGTCGACGAAACGCATCGCACGCAGCACCCGGGCGGCGTCGCCGCGCTGCGAGAAGTCGGCGAAACCTTCGCCGTGGGCGACGGCGATCGGAATGCGGCTGCCGGCCATGCCTTCGAAGAAGACGCTGGGGCTTTGCAGCACCTCCACCAGCGACAGCCGGGCCTCGAACTGCTCGCTCTTGTTGCGCGTGAACTTGGGCCAATGCTCGGCGCCCGGAATCATCGGCGACAGCGCCGCCAGCATCTGGCAGCCGTTGCAGACGCCCAACGCGATCGTGTCCGGCCGGGCGAAGAAGGCCGCGAACTGCGCTTCCAGCACCGGGTTGAACAGGATCGAGCGTGCCCAGCCTTCGCCGGCGCCCAGCGTGTCGCCGTAGCTGAAGCCGCCGCAGGCGACGAAGGCCTGGAAGCCGTCGAGACGCGCGCGCCCGGCCTGCAGGTCGCTCATGTGCACGTCGTAGGTGTCGAAGCCCGCCTGGTGCATCGCGTAGCTCATCTCGACGTGCGAGTTGACGCCCTGCTCGCGCAGGATCGCGATCTTCGGCCGCGCGACGTTGACGAACGGTGCGGCGACGTCCTCGGCCGGGTCGAAGCTCAGATGCACATGCAGGCCCGGATCGTCGGCCGCGGCGACGCTGGCGTGTTCGCTGTCGGCGCTCTCCGGGTTGTCGCGCTCGCGCGCGATGCGCCAGCTGACCTCGTCCCACTGCTTCAGCAGGTCCGCCAGCGGGGCGCCGAACTGCAGCTGGGTGTCGCGCCAGACCTCGACCGCACCGCGCTCGTTGGTCTTGCCGATGACGTGCGTGTCCTTGGACAGGCCGTGCGCGCGCAGCACCGCGATCGCGGCGTCGCGCTGCTCGCGCGGCACCTGCAGCACGACGCCCAGTTCCTCGTTGAACAAGGCTTTGAGCGTCAGCTCGTTGCGGCGCTCGGCGACCTGGGTGGCCCAGTTCTTCGAGTCGCCGACGTCGGCACGGCTGTCGGCGATGCCGTCGCCTTCGGTGACCAGGATGTCGACGTTCAGGCTGACGCCGACGTGGCCGGCGAAGGCCATCTCGCAGACCGCGGCCCAGAGGCCGCCGTCGCTGCGGTCGTGGTAGGCCAGCAGCGTGCCGGCAGCGCGCAGTTCGTTGACCGCCGCGACCAGCGCCTTCAGGCGCGCCGGGTCGTCGAGGTCGGGCACGCGGTCGCCGAAGCCGCCCAGCACCTGGGCGAGCATCGAGCCGCCCATGCGGTTCTTGCCCCCGCCGAGGTCGACGAGCAGCAGCGTGGTGTCCCCCTGCTGGAGCTGCGGCGTCAGCGTGCCGCGAACGTCGTCCAGCGTCGCGAAGGCGCTGGCGATCAGCGACACCGGCGCGGTGACCTGGCGCGTCTGGCCGCCTTCGGTCCAGCGCGTCTTCATCGACAGCGAATCCTTGCCGACCGGGATGCCGACGCCCAACGCCGGGCACAGCTCCAGGCCGACGGCCTTGACGGTGTCGTACAGCGCGGCGTCTTCACCGGGTTCGCCGCAGGCCGCCATCCAGTTGGCGCTGAGCTTGACGCGCGACAGCTCGATCGGCGCGGCCAGCAGGTTCAGGATGGCCTCGGCCACCGCCATGCGGCCCGAGGCCGGCGCGTCCAGCGAAGCCAGCGGCGTGCGCTCGCCCATAGCCATCGCTTCGCCGCGGAATCCGGCGTAGTCGGCCAGCGTCACCGCGCAGTCTGCCACCGGCAGCTGCCAGGGGCCGACCATCGGGTCGCGGTGGCTCAGACCGCCGACGGTGCGGTCGCCGATCGTGATCAGGAAACGTTTGCTGGCGACCGTCGGGTGGCGCAGCACGTCCAGCGCCACCTGCTCGAGCTTCACGCCGGTCAGGTCCAGCGGCGCTTCGGTGCGTTCGACGCGCGTCACGTCGCGGTGCATCTTCGGCGGCTTGCCCAGCAGCACGTCCATCGGCATGGCGATGACGGCTTCGGAGCCGTCCTCGACGACCAGCTCACGCTCGGCGGTAGCGACGCCGACGACGGCGAAGGGGCAGCGCTCGCGCGTGCACATCGCCTCGAAGGCTTCGAGCTTGTCCGGGGCGATGGCCAGGACATAGCGCTCCTGGCTCTCGTTGCACCAGATCTCCTTCGGTGCCAGGCCGGTCTCTTCCAGCGGCACCTTGCGCAGGTCGAAGCGTGCGCCCTGCCCGGCGCCGTCGACCAGCTCGGGGAAGGCGTTGCTGATGCCGCCGGCGCCGACGTCGTGGATGGCGAGGATCGGGTTGCCCTCGCCCAGCGCCCAGCAGTGGTTGATGACCTCCTGCGCGCGGCGCTGGATCTCGGGGTTGCCGCGCTGCACCGAGTCGAAGTCGAGCGCCGCGGCGTTGGTGCCGGCGGCCATCGAGCTGGCGGCGCCGCCGCCCATGCCGATGCGCATGCCCGGGCCGCCGAGCTGCACCAGCAGCGTGCCGGCGCCGAAGGGCAGCTTGTGCGTCTGGCTGTCGGCGATGGCGCCGATGCCGCCGGCGATCATGATCGGCTTGTGGTAGCCGCGCTGCACGCCGGCCACCGTCTGCTCGTAGACGCGGAAGTAGCCGCCCAGGTTGGGCCGGCCGAACTCGTTGTTGAACGCGGCGCCGCCCAGCGGGCCCTCGGTCATGATCTGCAGCGCGCTGGCGATGTGGCCGGGGCGGCCGATGTCCTCGCGCTCCCAGGGCTCGTTCGTGCCCGGCAGGCGCAGGTTGCCGACCGAGAAGCCGGTCAGGCCCGCCTTGGGCTTGGCGCCGCGGCCGGTCGCGCCTTCGTCGCGGATCTCGCCGCCGGCGCCGGTGGCCGCGCCCGGGAACGGCGAGATCGCCGTCGGGTGGTTGTGCGTCTCGACCTTCATCAGCACATGCGAGGTCTCGGCACGCGGGCCGTAGACCGGGGCGGAGGTCCAGCCCTGCGGCAGCCAGCGCTCGACCGGGCCGCCTTCCATCACCGCGGCGTTGTCGCTGTAGGCGACGATGCTGTGCTGCGGCGACAGCTTCTCGGTGTTGCGGATCATGCCGAACATCGACAGCGGCTGCTTCTGGCCGTCGATCGTGAACTCGGCGTTGAAGATCTTGTGCCGGCAGTGCTCGCTGTTGGCCTGGGCGAACATCATCAGCTCGACGTCGCTCGGGTTGCGGCCGAGCTTGCCGAAAGCCTCGACGAGATAGTCGATCTCGTCGGCCGACAGCGCCAGGCCGAACTCGACGTTGGCCTGCACCAGCGCCTCGCGGCCGTGGCCGAGCACGTCGACGTGGGCCAGCGGCTCGGCGGCCTGGGCGGCGAACAGCTGCGCTGCCGCGCCGCGTTCGAAGGCCACGCTCTCGGTCATGCGGTCGTGCAGCACCGCCGCGACCGCGGCACGCTCCTCGTCGGCCAGCGGCTTGGCGCCGCCGAAGAAACCGCCCTTGACCGCCAGCCGGTATTCGGTGACGCGCTCGACGCGGTGCACGACGAGGCCGCAGTTGTGGGCGATGTCGGTCGCCTTGCTGGCCCAGGGGCTCACCGTGCCCAGACGCGGCATCACGACGACGAGCTCGCCGTCGGCGGGGCCGTCGTAGGGGTCTCCGACGGCCAGCAGCGCCGCCAGCCGTTCACGCGTCGCCGCGTCGGGCTCGGCGTCGAACGCGGCCCAGTGGACGTGGCGAGCGGCAACGGCGCTGATGCGCGGACAGGCCGACTGCAGCCGCGCGAGCAGCGAGCGGGACCGGAACGGGGAGAGCGCGTTGCCGCCCTCGTAGTGCAGAAGTTGCGGGGCGGAAGAAGCCATGGACCGGGATTTTACGGGGGCCGATGGGATAATCCGGTGATGACGATTGTGATCAAGAACGCCGAAGAGATCGCGGCGATGCGCGAGGCCTGCCGGCTCGCGTCCGAGGTGCTGGACATGCTGACGCCGCACGTGCGCGCCGGCGTCACGACTCTGGAGATCGACCGTCTGGCGCACGACTACATGGTCAACGTCCAGGGCGGCGTGCCGGCGACGCTGAACTACCAGCCGCCAGGCTATCCGCCCTACCCGGCCTCGCTGTGCACCTCGCTCAACGACGTCGTCTGCCACGGCATCCCCGACGAGCGGCCGCTGAAGAACGGCGACATCCTCAACATCGACGTCACGATCATCAAGAACGGCTTCCACGGCGACAACAGCCGCATGTTCGTGATCGGCGAGGGCTCGATCGCCGCGCGCCGGCTGTGCCAGATCACCTACGAGGCGATGTGGAAAGGCATCGTCAAGGTGCGCCCCGGCGCGCGCCTGGGCGACATCGGCCACGCGATCCAGACCTTCGCCGAGAACGCCGGTTTCTCCATCGTGCGCGAGTTCTGCGGCCACGGCGTCGGCCGCCGCTTCCACGAGGAACCGCAGGTGCTGCACTACGGCCGCCCCGGCACGCTGGAAGAACTGCAGCCGGGCATGATCTTCACGATCGAGCCGATGATCAACGCCGGCCGGCGCGAGATCAAGGAAGACCGCAAGGGCAACCGCCCCTACGACGGCTGGACCATCGTCACCCGCGACCGTTCGCTGTCGGCGCAATGGGAGCACACCGTGCTCGTCACCGACAGCGGCTACGAGGTGCTGACGCTGTCGGCCGGCAGCCCGCCGCCGCCGGCCTTCGTCACCGCGGCCACCGCCGCCAGCTGAGCGATGTCCGCGCTGCCCGAAGCGTCGGCCCGGGCCCCGGGCAGCGTCGCCGCGCTGCGTGCGCGTTTCCGTGACGGCAAGGCCGAGCTGATCGGCCACTTCCGCAACGGCCGGCCGACGACCACCGCCGCGCGCCAGCTGCTCAAGGCGCTGGCGCGCCACGTCGACGCGACGCTGGCCGACCTCTGGGCGCACGCAGGCATGCCCGCCGGCGCGGCGCTGGTGGCCGTCGGCGGCTACGGCCGCGGCGAACTCTTCCCCTATTCCGACGTCGACGTGCTGGTGCTGCTGCCGGCCGACGCCGCCGGCGGCGACGCGCTGCGCGCCTCGGTCGAAGGCTTCATCACCGCCTGCTGGGACATCGGCCTGGAGATCGGCTCGTCGGTGCGCACGCTCGACGAGTGCCTCGAAGAAGCGCAGCGCGACGTGACGGTGCAGACGGCGCTGCTCGAGTCGCGCCTGATCTGCGGCGCGCGCAAGCTCTTCAACAACTTCCGCGACGCGACGACGCAGGCCGTCGACGCCCCGGCCTTCCTGCGCGCCAAGACGCTGGAGATGCAGCAGCGCCACGTCAAGTACGAAGGCACGCCGTACTCGCTGGAGCCCAACTGCAAGGAAAGCCCGGGCGGGCTGCGCGACCTGCAGGTCGTGATCTGGGTCGCGCGTGCCGCCGGCCTGGGCCGCACCTGGGGCGAGCTGGCCGCCAAGGGCCTGGTGACGCCGTTCGAGGCCTCGCAGCTGGCACGCCACGAAGGCACGCTGAAGCTGATCCGCGCCCGGCTGCACGTCGTCGCCGGCCGCCGCGAGGACCGACTGGTCTTCGACCTGCAGACCGCGGTGGCCGAGAGCTTCGGCTACCACCCGACCAAGGCCCAGCGCAGCTCCGAGGTGCTGATGCACCGCTACTACTGGGCGGCCAAGGCGGTGGCGCAGCTCAACCAGATCCTGATGCTCAACATCGAGGACCGCGTCAACGGCTCGGAAGCCGAGCCGGCGCGCCCGATCAACGAGCGTTTCCGCGACCGCGCCGGCATGCTCGAGGTCGCCAGCGACGACCTGTACCTGCAGCACCCGGACGCGATCCTCGAGACCTTCCTCGTCTTCGCGCAGGAGCCCGGCATCCAGGGCCTGTCCTCGCGCACGCTGCGCGCGCTCTACAACTCGCGCAGCGTGATGGACGGGCGCTTCCGCCGCGACCCGAGGAACCGTGCGCTGTTCATGCAGATCCTGCGCCAGCCGGTCGGGCTGACGCACGCCTTCCGGCTGCTGAACTCGACCTCGGTGCTGGGCCGCTATCTCTGGGTGTTCCGGCGCATCGTCGGGCGCATGCAGCACGACCTGTTCCACGTCTACACCGTGGACCAGCACATCCTGATGGTGCTGCGCAACGTGCGCCGTTTCTTCATCCCGGAGCACGCCCACGAGTACCCCTTCTGCAGCCGGCTGGCGGCGCACTGGGACCACCCGGAACTGCTCTACATCGCGGCGCTGTTCCACGACGTCGCCAAGGGCCGCGGCGGCGACCACTCCGAACTCGGCGCGCTCGAGGTGCGGCGTTTCTGCCGCGACCACGGCCTGTCGCGCCCCGACACGCAGCTCGTCGAGTTCCTCGTGCGCCACCACCTGACGATGAGCCGCATCGCGCAGAAGGAGGACCTGTCGGACGCCGAGGTCATCGCCTCGTTCGCGCGCCTGGTCGGCAACGAGCGCCATCTGATCGGCCTGTACCTGCTGACGGTGGCCGACATCCGCGGCACCAGCCCGCGCGTCTGGAACGCCTGGAAGGGCAAGCTGCTGGAAGACCTGTTCCGCCTGACGCTGCGTGCGCTGGGCGGCTCGCACCCCAACGTCGACGCCGAGATCGAGGCCCGCATGCACGAGGCGCGGCAGATCCTGGCGCTGCACACCGCGCTGCCCGGCACCGAGGAGCCGCTGTGGCGCACGCTGGAGGTCAGCTACTTCGCGCGCCACGAGGCCGCCGACATCGCCTGGCACGCACGCTCGCTGTGGCGGCACATCGAGACGCGCGAGCCGGTGGTGCGCGCGCGGCCCTCGTCGGTCGGCGACGGGCTGCAGGTGCTGGTCTATTCGCCCGACCGGCCCGACCTGTTCGCG
Source organism: Rubrivivax gelatinosus IL144 (assembly GCF_000284255.1). Taxonomy (NCBI): domain Bacteria; kingdom Pseudomonadati; phylum Pseudomonadota; class Betaproteobacteria; order Burkholderiales; family Sphaerotilaceae; genus Rubrivivax; species Rubrivivax gelatinosus. The sequence goes on along the minus strand of NC_017075.1, from coordinate 2,504,930 downwards.
CGCATCTGCGGCTACTTCGACGGTGCCGGCTTCAGCATCCTGGACGCCAAGATCCACACCACGCGCGCCGGCTACGCGCTGGACACCTTCCAGGTCGTCAGCACGCGCCTGGCCGACACCAGCCCGGCCGCCTACCGCGACCTGATCGCGCTGGTCGAGAACCAGGCCACCGCGGCGCTGTCTTCCGACGGCCCGCTGCCGCAGCCCAGCCAGGGCCGCGTCTCGCGCCGCGTGCGCTCGTTCCCGGTCGTGCCGCGCGTAACGCTGGCGCCGGACGAACGTGCCCAGCGCTGGCTGCTGACGGTCTCGGCCAGCGACCGCTCGGGCCTGCTCTACGCCATCGCCCGCGTGCTGGCACGCCACCACATCAACCTGCAGCTCGCCAAGATCACGACGCTGGGTGAACGTGTGGAAGACACCTTCCTCGTCGACGGCCCGGCGCTGCAGCAGCCGCGCACGCAGCTGCAGATCGAGAGCGAGCTGCTCGACGCCGTCGCGGCCCCGGCATGAAGCGCCGCCACGACGACGCCGGGCGCGCGCGCCTGCCATGAGCCTGCGCCGCATCAGCGCCGCCGAGGCCATCGCCCGGCTGGGCGAGTACGGCGCCGTCGTCGATGCGCGCAGCGAGAGCGAGTACGCCGAGGACCGCCTGCCCGGCGCCATCAACTGGCCGTCGCTGAACGACGCCGAGCGCGCCAGCATCGGCACCGAATACAAGCAGGTCTCGCCGTTCGCGGCGCGCAAACGCGGCGCGATCCTGGTCGCGCGCAACGTCGCCGGCCACGTCGAGCGCGAGCTGCTCGACAAGGACCGCGAGTGGCGGCCGCTGATCTACTGCTGGCGCGGCGGCCACCGTTCGGGCGCGCTGGCGCTGGTGCTCGACCAGATCGGCTTCTCGGTCAACGTGCTCGAAGGCGGCTACCGCGAGTTCCGCCGCGCCGTCGTCGCCGAGCTGGAGACGCTGCCGGAGCGCTTCACGCTGCAGGTCGTCGCCGGCCCGACCGGCTCGGGCAAGAGCCGGCTGCTCGGTGCGCTGACCACGGCCGGCGCCCAGGTGCTGGACCTGGAGGCGCTGGCCGCGCATCGCGGTTCGGTGCTCGGGCCGCTGCCCGGCCAGGCCCAGCCCTCGCAGAAGGCTTTCGAGACCCGGATCTGGCAGGTGCTGCGCACGTTCGACCCCGCGCGCCCGGTCTTCGTCGAGGCCGAGAGCCGCACGATCGGCCGGCTGCGGGTGCCTGAACGCCTGGTCGAGCGCCTGCGCGCCGCGCCCTGCATAGCCGTCGAGATGCCGCTGGAGGCCCGCGTGCGCCTGCTGATCGAGGACTACGCCCACCTCGTCGCCGACGCCGAGGCGCTGTGTGCGCTGCTCGCCCGGCTGCGCGAGCTGCGCGGTGCGGCCACCGTCGAGCGCTGGCAGGCGCTGGCGCGCGCCGGCGAGTTCCCGACGCTGGTGCGCGAACTGCTCGCCGAGCACTACGACCCGATCTACGCGCGCTCGACGGCGCGCAACTTCGAGCGCTTCGGCCAGGCGGTGGTGGTGGCGCTGGACGACGGCGAGCCCGCGACGCTGGCGCGTGCGGCACAGGCGCTGGCGCGAACGACGGTCGTGGAGGGAGTCTTGCCGTGATCGCGGCCAAGGCGATTTCCCCGATGGCCGCGTCGGCCATGGCCGATATACCGGGAGGCGTCGCCATCCCTGGAGCGAAGACCATGCGCCACACCACCGCACTCGAGGAATCGCGTCGTTTCGGCGTCCGGGAGATCCCGGCGCTGCGCCCGCTGGGCTGGCTGGCCCGCGGCTGGCGAGACCTGGCCCGCAACCCGGCGCCCGGGCTGCTGCACGGTCTGGCGGCCGCGGCCTTCGGCGCGCTGCTGCTGGCGCTGTCGCAGCAGCGTTTCTGGCTCATCGCCGGCGCCTTCAGCGGCTTCCTGCTCGTCGCGCCGATCCTGGCTACCGGCCTGTATGCCGTCAGCCGAGCGCTGCAGCGCGGGCGCGTGCTGAGCGTTGGCGAGTCGCTGGCCGTCTGGAAGCCGCGCGACGGCCGCCTTGTCGTCTTCGGCGTGCTGCTGGCGTTCGCCGGCACCGGCTGGGTGCTGACCTCGGGGTCGCTGATCGCGGGGTTCGCGCCGCATCCGATCGACGGCCCGCGCGACTTCATCGAGCACGTCGTGCTCGCCGAGGACTCGTGGCTGTTCGAGGCCTGGCTGCTGCTGGGCGGCGCGCTGGCCGCGCCGCTGTTCGCCTCGACCGTCGTCGCGATCCCGCTGCTGCTGGACCGCGAGGTCGGCGTGCTGGCCGCCGTGCTGACGAGCTGGCGCGCCGTGATGGAGGATCCGCTGCCGCTGGCGCTCTGGGCGGGGCTGATCCTGGTGTTGACGATGGTCGGGATGGCGCTCGCGCTGGTCGGCCTCGTCGTCGTCGTGCCCTGGCTCGCCCACGCCAGCTGGCACGCTTATCGCGACCTGGTGGATACCAGCGGGTTGTCGGAGCTCCCCTGAATGTTCGGTTTCACGGAAGACCAGATTGCGCAATTCGGCCTGACCTTCGGCGTCTCGGCCTTCATGCTCTACATGGTCTTCATCATCTTCCAGCTCGCACGCGAATCGAAAGCCGGCAAGTTCGGCGCCTTCGTGCTCTTCCTGGCCCTGGGCTTCGGCCTCGTCGGTTTCGCCGCCAAGGGCCTGATCAAGTACTTTCTCAACGGTGTCGGCGAATGACCACGACGACGATGAACACCTTGCCGATCCAGCGGCACACCTTGTTCGAGGACGTCCAGGGCGTCGTCACCGGCGCGCTGTTCGTCGCCCTGGCGCTGGTGATGTTCCGCCACGCCGGCATGCTGACCGGCGGCACGGCGGGCATGGCCTTCGTGCTGCACTACGCGACGCAGGTGTCCTTCGGCGCCGCGTTCTTCGTGCTCAACCTGCCGTTCTACTGGCTGGCGTGGAAGCGCATGGGCGCGCGCTTCACGATCAAGACCTTCTGCGCGGTGGCGCTGCTGTCGGTGCTGTCCGAAGTGCTGCCGCACTGGGTGGTGCTGCAGTCGGTCGAGCCGCTGTTCGCCGCGATCGGCGGCGGCCTGCTGATGGGCACCGGCCTGCTGATCCTGTTCCGCCACAAGGCCAGCCTGGGTGGCATCAACGTGCTGGTGCTGTGGCTGCAGGAAAAACGCGGCTGGCGCGCCGGCAAGATCCAGATGGCGCTGGACGTGACCATCCTGCTGACAGCCATCCCCTGGGTCGGCTGGTGGCAGCTCGTGCTGTCGGTCATCGGCGCCGTCGCGCTGAACTTCTCGCTGGCCGTCAACCACCGCCCCGGCCGCTACGCGGCGGTCTGACGACCGCCGCGGCGGTGGCGCTCAACCCATGTGCAACCCGCCGTTGCACGAAAAGTCGGCCCCCGTCGTGAACCCCGAGTCCGGCCCCGCCAGCCAGGCCACGACCGAGCCGATCTCCTCGGGCGTGCCCAGGCGCTTGACGGGGATCGTCGCGACGATCTTCTCCAGGATCTCGGGTTTGATGGCGCGGACCATCTCGGTGCCGATGTAGCCCGGGCTGACGGTGTTCACCGTCACGCCCTTGGCCGCCAGTTCCTGGGCCAGCGCCATCGTGAAGCCGTGCATGCCGGCCTTGGCGGCCGAGTAGTTGGTCTGGCCGGCCTGGCCCTTCTCGCCGTTGACCGAGCTGATCTGGATGATGCGGCCCCAGCCGCGCTCGACCATCTCGGGCACCACCTGCTTGGTCACGTTGAACATGCTGTTCAGGTTGGTGTCGATGACGGCGTGCCAGTCGTCGGGCGACATCTTCAGGAACATGCGGTCGCGCGTGATGCCGGCGTTGTTGACCAGCACGTCGATTGGACCGTGCTCGGCCTTGGCCTTGCCGAAGGCCTCGACCGTGGACTCCCAGTCGGCGACGTTGCCCACCGAGGCGTAGAACTCGTAACCCAGCGCCGCCTGCTCGTCGAGCCAGCGCCGGAAATCTCGGTTGGGGCCGCAGCCGGCGATGACCTTGAAGCCCTCGCGCGCCAGCCGCTGGCAGATTGCCGTGCCGATGCCGCCCATGCCGCCCGTGACGTACGCAACTTTCTGTGCCATGTGCTGTCTCCTTGAACTGTTGAGTCCGATCGTGGCCGCGCCGTCAGGCCGGCGCCATCGGCAACGACACTAGCGCCTCCTCTTCGTGGGGGGCGCCGCCGTAGGTCAGCGCTCGACCGTCAGCGCCACGCCCATGCCGCCGCCGATGCACAGCGAGGCGATGCCGCGGCGGGCGCCGCGCCGGCGCATCTCGTGCAGCAGGGTGACCAGGATGCGGCAGCCCGAGGCGCCGATCGGGTGGCCGATCGCGATCGCGCCGCCGTTGACGTTGACCTTCTCGGTGTCCCAGCCCATCTGCTGGTGCACCGCGCAGGCCTGGGCGGCGAAGGCCTCGTTGATCTCGAGCAAGTCCAGGTCGGCGGCCTTCCAGCCGGCACGCTCCAGCGCCTTGCGCGAGGCCGGCACCGGGCCCATGCCCATCGTCGCCGGGTCCAGGCCGGCGCTGGCGTAGCTGGCGATGCGCGCCAGCGGCTCCAGGCCCAGGCGCTCGGCCCGGGCGGCGCTCATCAGCATCACCGCCGCGGCGCCGTCGTTGAGCCCGGAAGCGTTGCCCGCGGTCACCGAGCCGGCCTTGTCGAAGGCCGGGCGCAGGCCGGCCAGCGCTTCGGCGCTGGTCTTGCGGTTGATGTACTCGTCGGCGTCGAAGACGAGCGGGTCGCCCTTCTTCTGCGGCAGCAGGATCGGCACGATCTCGTCCTTGAAGCGCCCGGCGTCCTGCGCCGCGGCCGCTTTGCGCTGCGAGGCCAGCGCCAGCTCGTCCTGGGCTTCGCGCGTGATGCCGTAGTGGCGCGCGACGTTCTCCGCCGTGATGCCCATGTGGTACTGGTTGTACACGTCCCACAGGCCGTCGACGATCATCGTGTCGACCATCTTCCAGTCGCCCATGCGCTGGCCGTCGCGCGAGCCCGGCAGCACGTGCGGCGAGGCGCTCATGTTCTCCTGGCCGCCGGCGATGACGACTTCGCTGTCGCCGTCGCGCAGCGCCTGCACGCCCAGCATCACCGCCTTCAACCCCGAGCCGCAGACCTTGTTGATCGTGTAGGCCGGCACGGCGTTCGGCAGCCCGGCCTTGATGACGGCCTGGCGCGCAGGGTTCTGGCCGCAGCCGGCCTGCAGCACCTGGCCGAGGATGACCTCGCTGACCTGCCCGCCTTCGAGCCCGCTGCGTTCCAGCAGCGAACGGATGACCGCCGCGCCCAGCTCGGTCGCCGGCGTGCGCGCCAGCGAACCGCCGAACTTGCCGACGGCGGTTCGGGCCGCGGCGACGATGACGATGTCGGTGCTCATGGAAGTCTCCTGTCGTTTTCGATGGGGCTCAGGCCTTGGCCTTGACGTAGCGGCCCGGCGCCGGCTCGAGGGCCTTGTGGCGGCGGCTGCCCGGTGTTTTCGGCGCGGCGACCTTGCGCCCGGCGTGGCCGGCGAGCCAGCGGCTCCACACCGGCCACCAGCTGCCCGGATGTTCGGTGGCGCCGGCGAACCACTCGTCGGCGGTGGCCGGCGTCGCGGCGTTCAGCCAGTGGCTGCGTTTGCCCTTGGCCGGCGGATTGATGACGCCGGCGATGTGGCCCGAAGCGCCGAGCACGAAGGTGCGGTCGCCGCTCAGCAGCGGAACGGAGGCGTAGGCCGCCTTCCACGGCACGATGTGGTCTTCCCGCGAGCCGTAGACGAAGGTCGGCAGGTCGATCGTGCCCAGGTCGACCTTCTCGCCGCAGACGATCAGCGCGCCGGGCTGCTTCAACTCGTTTTGCAGGTACATGTGGCGCAGGTACCAGCAGTACATCGGCCCGGGCAGGTTGGTCGAGTCGCTGTTCCAGTACAGCAGGTCGAACGGCGGCGGCGTCTCGCCCTTCAGGTAGTTGGCGACGACGTAGTTCCAGACCAGGTCGTTGGGGCGCAGGAAGCTGAAGGTCGTGGCCAGCTCCTGGCCCTTCAGCAGCCCCGGGCCGCCCGGCGCGTCGGCGCCGATCGTCATCTCGCGCCACTGCACGCCGGCTTCGTCGACGAAGAGATCCAGCACGCCGGTGTCGCTGAAGTCCAGCAGCGTCGTCAGCAGCGTCATCGACTGCGCCGGGCGCTCGCCGCGTGCCGCCAGCACCGCCAGCGCGGTGGAGAGGATGGTGCCGCCGACGCAGAAGCCCAGCGTGTTGATCGTCTCGCTGCGCGTGATCTCGCGCACGACGCGGATCGCCTCGATCGGCCCGCGCTCGATGTAGTCGTCCCAGCCCAGGTTCCGCAGCGACGCGTCGGGGTTGCGCCAGCTGATCACGAAGCAGCGGTGGCCCTGCTCGACGGTGTAGCGGATCACCGAGTTCTCGGGCTGCAGGTCGAGGATGTAGTACTTGTTGATGCACGGCGGCACGAACAGCATCGGCCGCTGGTGTACGGTGGCCGTCAGCGGCCGGTACTCGATGAGCTGGAACAGCTCGTTCTCGAAGACCACCGTGCCCTCGGTCGTCGCGACGTTGCGGCCGACCTCGAACAGCGTCTCGTCGGTCTGGGAGACGTGGCCCTTGGCGAGGTCCTCGACGAGCTGGCGCACGCCGGTGGCGATGCTCTGGCCCTGGCTCTCCAGCGCCTTGCGCAGCGCCTCGGGGTTGAAAGCCAGGTAGTTGCTCGGGCTGGCGGCCTCGACCCACTGCTGCACCGCGAAACGCACGCGTTCGCGTGCCTTGGCGTCGCCCTGCACCGAGTCGGCCATGCGCTGCAGCGTGCGCGCGTTCAGCAGGTACATCTGGGCGACGTAGGCGGCGCCGGGGTTCTTCGCCCAGTCCTCGGCCGAGAAGCGACGGTCGCCCAGAGAGGGCTGCGCAGCAGCTTCCTGCGCGGCTCGCTGCAGCGCCTCGTTCCACAGGTCCGACGCGGCCTTCAGGTAGTCGCCCTGGATCGCCGCCAGGGCCTCCTGCGGCACCCGCAGGCTGGCCGCCGATTTCAGCAGTTCACCGACCGCGGCGCCGAAAGCCGCGGCTGGCGTGCCGTCGGCGGCCGGCAAGCTGCGCTTGCTCGTCATGGCTTGTCTCCTCGCTGGCGATGGTGGCTGCGGCAAACCGCGGGCCCCTCGACTCGCAACGGTTGTAGGCCGGGCGGCTTACCTCGGGTTGACGCGGGCCGCGATACTTACGGACCGCAACACCCTAACCCAGATGTACATCGTCCCCATCGCCTGGATGTACGTCGTGCTGATGATGGCTTTGGCCGAAGCGCTGTCGCCCCACGGCAGCGTGCTCGGCGCCATCGTCACCTTCACGATGTACGGTCTTCTGCCGCTTTCGATCGTGCTCTACGTCATGGGCACGCCGGCCAGGCGCCGCGCGCGCCGTGCCGCAGAAGCCGCCGAAGCGGCCGCCGCTTCAGCCGCGGCGCCAGACGGCGGCGGCCATGCGCCCGGTGAGGCGGTCGCGGCGGAACGAAAAGAACCGTGAGCCGTCCTCGACGGTGCACCAGGCGCCGCCGCTGACGCGTTCGACACCCATCGCCGCCAGACGCCGGCGGGCCAGCCCGGGCAGGTCGGCGAGCCAGCGGCGCTCGCCGTCGGCGCGCCGACGCGGGCGGAACAGCGCCGAGACGTCGGCCGCCGGCTCGGCGGCAGGATCGCCGCCGAAGGCTTCGACGACGTCCTGACCGACTTCAAACTGGCGCGGCCCGATGCAGGGCCCGAGCCAGGCGAGCAGATCCTGCGGCGCCGCGCCGGTGGCCTCGCACAGCGCCGCGGCGGTGGCTTCGACGACGCCGCCGGCCAGGCCGCGCCAGCCGGCGTGCGCCGCGCCGACCCCACGCCCGTCGGCCGTGCACAGCAGCACCGGCAGGCAGTCGGCGACCAGCACCGTGCAGGCGACGCCGGCAGCCGTCGTCACGCTGGCGTCGGCCTGGGCCAGCAGGTCGGAGGGCTCGTCGCCACGCAGCCGCACGACGGCCGCGCCGTGCACCTGGTCGAGGTAGACCGGGCGCGCGCCGAGCGCCGCGGCGAAGCGGCGCTGGTTCTCGCGCACCGCCTCGGGCGCGTCGACGGCGTCGCCGCGCAGCCCCGGCGGGCGCAGGTTCAGGCTGTCGAACGGCGCGGCGCTGACGCCGCCCTGGCGGGTGCTGAAGGCGGCACCGACGCCTTCGGGCGCCGGCCACTCGGGGTGCAGCAGCATGGACTCAGGCCTCGGCGTCGGGACAGCGCGACGGCTGGGTGTCGGCGAAAGCCGGCAGTTGCAGGCAGGCGTCGAAGACGCGCCGCACGTTGGGCACGTGCTCCAGGCGGCAGTCGAAACGCTGGGCGTTCATCACCTGCGGCACCAGCACGCAGTCGGCCAGCGTCGGCGACTCCCCGTGGCAGAAGGTCGAAGGCTGTGCCGCGAGCTGGCGCTCGACGGTCTCCAGCCCGGTCTCGACCCAGTGCCGGTACCAGCGGTTCTTGTCGTCTTCGGACAGCTTCAGGTCGTGCACCAGGAAGCGCAGCACACGCAGGTTGTTCAGCGGGTGCACCTCGCAGGCGACGTCGTAGGCCAGCGAACGCACGCGCGCCCGGCCCACGGGGTCGGCCGGCAGCAGCGGCGGCTCGGGGTGCGTCTCGTCGAGGTATTCGATGATCGCCATCGACTGCGTGATCACCGCGTCGCCGTCGCGCAGCAGCGGCACCAGGCGCGCCGCCGACACCGCGGCATACGACTCCTGGAACTGCTCGTTGCGGCGCAGATGCACCGGCTTGTAGTCGTATTGCAGCCCCTTGAGCGCGAGCGCGATGCGCACCCGCCAGGAGGCCGACGATCGGAAGTAGTTGTAGAGCTCCATGCTCACCTCACGGCCACGCGCAGGGTGCCGAGGCCTTCGACGGCCCCTTCCATCACGTCGCCCGGCACGACGGCCCCCACGCCTGCCGGCGTGCCGGTGAAGATCAGGTCGCCGGCTTGCAGTTGCCAGGCGCGGCTGAGCTGTTCGATCGTCTCGGCGATGCTCCAGATCAGGTCCGAGAGATCGCCCTTCTGCCGCGGCTGGCCGTTGACGGCGAGCGTGATCGCGCCGCGTTCGAGCGTACCGCAGCGTGTGCGCGGCACGAGCGGGCCGATCGGTGCCGACTGCTCGAAGGCCTTGCCGATCTCCCAGGGCCGGCCCTGCTTCTTCATCTCGTTCTGCAGGTCGCGGCGCGTCATGTCCAGGCCGACGGCGTAGCCCCAGATGCACTCGGTGGCCTCGGCTGCCGGGATGTCGCGGCCGCCGCGGCCGAGCGCGACGACGAGCTCGATCTCGTGGTGCAGGTTGGCCGTCAGCGAGGGATAGTCCATCGTGCCGGTCTCGCCTTCGGCCACCGGCAGCAGCGCGTCGGCCGGCTTCATGAAGAAGAACGGCGCCTCGCGCCCGGTGTGGCCCATCTCCTGCGCGTGCTCGGCGTAGTTGCGGCCGACGCAATAGATGCGACGCACCGGGTAAACACCGCCGCCGGCGACCGGCAGCGTGACGGGAGCGGGTGCGGGCAGGACGTGCATATCCAAGATCAAGACAGTGGACGATGAAACGATGATGCCACGCGCCGCCGCTACACTGCCGCCATGTTCGAGCCCCGCCGCATCCGTCACTGCCGGGTCTGCGGCCACCCGGCACGTTACGCCGTCCCGCCCGAGGACACCCGCGAACGCGCGATCTGCACCGCCTGCGGCGAGATCCAATACGAGAACCCGATCAACGTCGTCGGCACCGTGCCGGCCTGGGGCGACCAGGTGCTGCTGTGCCGGCGTGCGATCGAGCCCCGTCACGGCCTGTGGACGCTGCCGGCCGGCTTCCTGGAACTGGGCGAAAGCACCGCCGAAGGCGCGATGCGCGAGACCGACGAGGAAGCCGGCGCACGCATCGAGCTCGGCGCCTTGTTCACGGTGCTGAACGTCGTCAGCGCCGGCCAGGTGCATTTCTTCTATCTGGCGCAGCTCCAGGACACGGTGCTTGCGCCCGGCCCCGAGACGCTGGAAGCGCGGCTGTTCCGCGAACACGAAGTGCCCTGGGACGAACTGGCCTTCCGAACGGTGCGCGAGACGCTGCGGCTGTATTTCGCCGACCGCGAACGCGGCCGCTTCGAGGTGCACGCCGGCGACATCCGCTGACGCCGCCCCGGCGGCTTCAGAGGGCGCGCACCGCCGGCCCGGTCGCGGCGTCGAAGCCGGCGTCGAACAGCACCTGAAGGTCGGCCTCGTCGTCGACGCCTTCGGCCACCAGGACCAGCCGCATGCCGTGCACCAGGCCGACCAGGCCGGCGGCGAAGGCATGAACGGTCGGATCGCCGGCCGCGCCGCGCAGGAAACGCGCTTCGATGCGCACGTGGTCCAGGCCGAGTCCGGCCAGCCGCGCCAGCGCGTGCATCGAGGCGCCGGCATGTTCGACGCCCAGGCGCACGCCACAGGCGCGCCAGGCCTGGGCCGCATCGCCCAGGCGCGGCAGCGCACGTTCGAGCCAGACGCCTTCGCCGACGTCGATCAGCAGCCGACGCGCCGCCGCCGGCTGGGCCTGCAGGCGCTGCTGGACCTCGGCGACGAAGCCCGGCGTCGTCAGCGACGCGGCACCGACGTGAACGCAGCGTGCACGGCCGTCGCGGTCGATGGCCAGCAGGGCCAGCTCGATCGCCATCAGGTCCACGCGCGGCAGCAGCCGCGAGCGGGTGGCCATCGCCAGCCAGCGCTGCGCTTCGCGGTACGGGCCGCCGGCATCCAGTTGCAGGCGCAGCGGGCATTCCAGATGCAGCAGGCGGCCGTCGGCGGCGACAACCGGGAACTCGCCCAGCGCCGCGCGGCCGTCCTGCAAGGCCTCGGCGATGCGCGTGCGCCAGGCCTGTTCGCCCTGCACCGCGCCGCCGCCGGCATGGATCTCGATGCTGAACGGGCCGGCGGCTTCGGCCTGGGCGAGCGCCAGGTCGGCCGCGGCCAGCGCGTCGCCGGGCAGCCCGGCCCGCAGGTCGTCGGCGCCGCCGATCGCCAGCTCGATGCCGCCCGGCCCGGCCGCCGGTGTCGCGCGCAAGGCTTCGAGCAGCGTGCGCGCGGTCTCGTCGGCGACGCCGTTGGCCGGCAGGCAGAGCGCGAAGTCGCTGTCGTTCAAGCGCCCGGCGAAAGCGCCGACGACGTGCTGCGGATAGGCGTCCAGCGCCTCGCCGATCAGCGCGATGCGGCGCTCGACGGCGTCGTCGCCGATCTGCAGCCGCAGCGGGCCGAGGTTCAGCGCGCGCAGCAGCAGCAGCGAGCGCTCGGGCGCGGCGCCCTGCCCCAGCACGCTGCCGAGCAGGCCGACGAAGTGGCGCCGGTTCGGCAGGCCCGACACCGGGTCGGTGTGGGCCTCGCGGCGCAGCGCCTCGACGCGGTCGGCCTCGCGTCCGACCTCCACCAGCCGCTCGGCGGCGACCGCGGGCACCGGCGCCGCGGGACGCGCGTCCTCGCGCCGTCCCTGGTACCAGGCGGCAAGACGCCGACGTAGCGCGTCGGGCATGAAATCGGGCAGCGGCGGCAGAGGTTCCTCGCGTCGTCGCCGGGCGGGCGTCGGATCGCCCAGCATGCCAGCAGCTTCGTCCGCGGGCCGGGCCGACTTGAGCCCGACCCCGCGAAATGGTGGCGATTAGCACTTCATTTGCAATTGAGAACGCTTCGCATTTGCACACATTAGCCGTCATTGATGTCGGATAGCGACGCAAAGCCGAGCGAGATACGATCTATGTCAGCCGAATAGGCTCATGTTGCGTTACCGTCTCGGGTGTTGGTCCAAACGTGCGTAGACGTCATGGGCCACCCGCATCGACTTCCCTTTCGGAGACCGCGAATGACCTCTCGTCGTGAATTCATCCAGATCGTCCCGCTGGCCGGCGCCGCGCTGTTCACTGGCCGCAGCGCCATGGCCGCACCGGTGGACGAGAAGGACCCGCAAGCCGTCGCGCTGGGCTACGTCGCCGACGCCGCCAAGGCCGACAAGGCGAAGTACAAGCAGTTCGTCGCCGGTTCCCACTGCGGCAACTGCGCCCTGTTCCAAGGCAAGCCGACCGACGCGACCGGCAACTGCCCGCTGTTCGCCGGCAAGCAAGTGAACAACAAGGGCTGGTGCAGCGCCTGGGCAAAGAAGGCCTGAGGAAACCCGTTCGCCCGCGCCACCGACGCGGGCCGGTGTTTCGCCAAAAAAGAGGGCTCCCGCGGGAGCCCTCTTCCTTTTGCGTGACGCGCCGTCAGCGCCGCGCCGGCGGCAGGTCGGTGCAGCTGCCGTGCGCGGCTTCGGCGGCCAGGCCCAGCGACTCTCCCAGCGTCGGGTGCGGGTGGATCGTGCGGCCGATGTCGACCTCGTCGGCGCCCATCTCGATGGCCAGCGCGACCTCGCCGATCATGTCGCCGGCATGCGTGCCGACGATGCCGCCACCCAGGATGCGGTGCGTCTGGGCGTCGAACAGCAGCTTGGTGAAGCCTTCGTCGCGGCCGTTGGCGATGGCGCGGCCCGAGGCGGACCACGGGAACAGGCCCTTCTTGACCGCCACGCCGCGCGCCTTGGCCTCGTCCTCGGTCAGGCCGACCCAGGCGACCTCGGGGTCGGTGTAGGCCACGCCCGGGATCACGCGGGCGTCGAAACGCGCCTTGTCGTCGCCGGCGGCGACTTCGGCGGCGACATGGCCTTCGTGCACCGCCTTGTGCGCCAGCATCGGCTGGCCGACCAGGTCGCCGATGGCGAAGATGTGCGGCACGTTGGTGCGCATCTGCACGTCCACCGGCACGAAGCCGCGTTCGTCGACCTGCACGCCGGCACGCTCGGCGCCGATGGCACGCCCGTTCGGGCGCCGGCCGACCGCCTGGAGCACGAGGTCGTAGACGCCGTCGCTGCGCGTGCCGTCGGCCGCCTCGAACTGCACGCGGATGCCGTCGGCGGTGGCTTCGGCGCCGACCGTCCTGGTCTTCAGCATCAGCCGGTCGAAGCGGTGGGCGTTCATCTTCTGCCAGACCTTGACCAGGTCGCGGTCGGCGCCGGCCATCAGGCCGTCGAGCATCTCGACGACGTCCAGGCGCGCGCCCAGCGTCGAATAGACCGTGCCCATCTCCAGGCCGATGATGCCGCCGCCGATGACCAGCATCTTCTTCGGCCGCTGGCGCAGTTGCAGCGCGCCGGTGGAGGTGACGATGCGCTCGTCGTCGGGCAGGAAGGGCAGCTTCACCGCCTCGGAGCCGGCGGCGATGATGGCCTGGGCGAAGCGGATCGTCTGCGTGCCGCCGGCCGAGAGCTCCACGGCCAGCTCGTGCGGCCCGGCGAAGGCGCCGACGCCCTGCACCACCGTCACCTTGCGCATCTTGGCCATTGCGGCCAGCCCGCCGGTGAGCTTGGAGACGACCTTCTGCTTGTGCGCGCGCAGCTGGTCCAGGTCGATCTGCGGCGTGCCGAAGCTGACGCCGGCGGCCGCCAGGTGCGCCGCTTCGTCGACGACCGCGGCGACATGCAGCAGCGCCTTGCTGGGGATGCAGCCGACGTTGAGGCAGACGCCGCCCAGCGTCGGGAAGCGCTCGACGAGCACGACCTTCATGCCGAGGTCGGCAGCGCGGAAGGCAGCCGAGTAGCCGCCCGGGCCGCCGCCCAGCACCAGCAGGTCGCAGTCGTAGGCGTCGCCGGACGCAGCGGCCACCGGGGCCGGCGCGGGCTGCGCTGCAGGCTGCGGGGCGGGCGCGGCGGGAGCCGCCGGGGCCGGTGCCGCCGCCTCGGCGGTCTCGATGTTCGCCAGCAGCACGCCCTGGCTGACCTTGTCGCCGACCTTCACGGCGAGGCTGCGCAGCACGCCGGCGTGCGGCGACGGGATCTCCATCGACGCCTTGTCGCTCTCGACGGTGATCAGGCTCTGTTCGGGCTTGACCGTGTCGCCGGCGGCGACGAGGACTTCGATGACGGTGACTTCCTTGAAGTCGCCGATGTCGGGAACGCGGATCTCGATGACGGCCATCGCGTTCCCCTCAGAGCATCACGCGGCGGAAGTCCGCCAGAACCGACGCCAGGAAGGCGTTGAAACGCGCCGCCGCGGCCCCGTCGATGACGCGGTGGTCCCAGCTCAGCGACAGCGGCAGCATCAGCCGCGGTACGAACTCGCGGCCGTTCCACTGCGGCTTCATCGCGCTGCGGCACACGCCCAGGATCGCGACCTCGGGCGCGTTGATGATCGGCGTGAAGTAGGTGCCGCCGATGCCGCCCAGCGAGCTGATCGAGAAGCAGCCGCCGGTCATCTCGGCCGGCGAGAGCTTGCCGTCGCGCGCCTTCTTGGCCAGTTCGGCCATCTCGCGGCTGATCTGCAGGATGCCCTTGCTGTCGACGTCGCGGATCACCGGCACGACGAGCCCGTTGGGCGTGTCGGCGGCGAAGCCGATGTGGAAGTACTTCTTCAGCACCAGTTCGTCGCCGTCGAGCGAGGCGTTGAACTCGGGGAACTGCTTGAGCGCCGCGGCGCAGGCCTTGATCAGGAAGGCGAGCATCGTGACTTTGACGCCCGACTTCTCGTTCTCCTTGTTGAGCTGGACGCGCAGCGCCTCCAGCTCGGTGATGTCCGCGTCTTCGTGGTTGGTGACGTGCGGGATCAGCACCCAGTTGCGGTGCAGGTTGGCGCCGCTGATCTTCTTGATGCGCGACAGCGACTGGCGCTCGACCGCACCGAACTTCGTGAAGTCGACCTGCGGCCAGGGCAGCAGACCGGGCAGCGTGCCGGCGGCGGCAGCAGCGGCCGGGGCGGCCGGGGCCTTGGCCTGTTGGGCGCGGGTCTGCGCCTCGCCGGCCATCACGCCCTTGACGAAGGCCTGCACGTCTTCCTGGGTGATGCGGCCCTTGGGGCCGCTGCCCTCGAGCTCCTCGAGCGGCACGCCGAGTTCACGCGCATAACGCCGGATCGACGGCGACGCGTGCGGCAGCGTGGCGGACACCGGCGCGCTCGGGTCGTGTGCCGGCACCGGCGCCACGGCCGGCGCGGACGCCGGCGGCGTGGGGGCGGCAGCAGCCGGCGCAGGCGCGGCCGGCGTCGCTGCGGCCGCAGCCGCGGGTGCCGCGACCGGCGCCACCGGCGCGCTGGCGGCCGCCACCTCGAGCACCGCGACGACCGAGCCGCGGCTGACCTTGTCGCCCAGCTTGACCTTCAGCTCGCGCAGCACGCCGCCGTGAGAGGACGGGATCTCCATCGAGGCCTTGTCGCTCTCGACGGTGATCAGGCTCTGCTCGGCCTTGATCGTGTCGCCCGGCTTGACGAAGACCTCGATGACCGTGACCTCGGCGAAGTCGCCGATGTCGGGCACCAGCACCTCGATGCTGGCGGTGGCCGCCGTCGGGGCCGGCGTCGGAGCAGGTGCTCCGGCCGGAGCCGCGGGAGCGGGCGCCGCCACCGGGGCCGCCGGGGCCGCAGCTGCGGCCGCCGGCGCACCGGCCTCGTCGGCCACCTCGAGCAGCGCGATCACGCTGCCCTGGCTCACCTTGTCGCGGAGCTGGATCTTCAGCTCGCGCACCGTTCCGGCGCGTTCGGCCGGGATCTCCATCGAAGCCTTGTCCGATTCGACCGTCGCCAGCGACTGGTCCAGCGCGATCGTGTCGCCCGGCTTGACCAGCAGCTCGATGACCTCGACGTCCTTGAAGTCGCCGATGTCGGGGACCTTCAGTTCCACCACCGCCATGCGTTATCTCCGTTAGTCTTTTCGATTTTCAGGCGTACAGCGGGTTCGCCTTGGCCGGGTCCAGGCCGTACTTGGCGATCGCCTCGGCGACCTTGGCCGCCGGCACCGTGCCTTCCTCGGCCAGCGCCTTCAGCGCGGCGACGACGATGTAGTGGCGATCGACCTCGAAGTGCGAGCGCAGCCGGCTGCGGAAGTCGCTGCGGCCGAAGCCGTCGGTGCCGAGCACCTTGTAGACCCGGCCCTTGGGCAGGAACGGGCGGATCTGCTCGGCGTAGTTCTTCATGTAGTCGGTCGACGCGATCACCGGGCCGGCGTGCGCGCCCAGCTGCTGCGCGACGTAGGGCACGCGCGGCTCGGCGGTCGGGTTCAGCAGGTTCCAGCGCTCGCAGTCCTGGCCGTCGCGCGTCAGCTCGTTGAAGCTCGGCGCGCTCCAGACGTTGGCCGACACGCCCCAGTCGACGGCGAGCAGGTCGCGCGCGGCCTGGGCCTCGCGCAGGATGGTGCCGCTGCCCAGCAGGTTGACCTTGGGCGCGTGCTCGGCGCCGGGCTCCAGCAGGTACAGGCCCTTGATGATCTGCTCCTCGGTGCCGGGCTTCAGGCCGGGCATCGGGTAGTTCTCGTTGAGCAGCGTGACGTAGAAGAAGACGTTCTCCTGCTTCTCGACCATGCGCTTCAAGCCATGGTGCAGGATGACGCCGACCTCGTGCGCGAAGCTCGGGTCGTAGCTGACGCAGTTCGGGATCGTGCCGGCCAGGATGTGGCTGTGGCCGTCCTCGTGCTGCAGGCCCTCGCCGTTGAGCGTCGTGCGCCCGGAGGTGCCGCCCAGCAGGAAGCCGCGCGCCTGCATGTCGCCGGCTGCCCAGGCCAGGTCGCCGATGCGCTGGAAGCCGAACATAGAGTAGTAGACGTAGAACGGCACCATGATCCGGTTGTTGGTGCTGTACGACGTCGCCGCGGCGATCCAGCTGGCCATGCCGCCGGGCTCGTTGATGCCTTCCTGCAGGATCTGGCCGGCCTTGTCCTCGCGGTAGTACATGACCTGGTCGCGGTCGACCGGGGTGTACTTCTGGCCTTCGGGGTTGTAGATGCCGATCTGGCGGAACAGGCCTTCCATGCCGAAGGTGCGCGCCTCGTCGACGAGGATCGGCACGACACGCGGGCCCAGCGCCTGGTCACGCAGCAGCTGCGTCAGGAAACGCACGTAAGCCTGGGTGGTGCTGATCTCGCGGCCTTCGGCGGTGGGGTCGAGCACGGCCTTGAAGGTCTCCAGCGGCGGCACCGTGAAGCTCTCGTCGGCGACGCGGCGGCGCTGCGGCAGGTAGCCGCCCAGCGCCTTGCGGCGCTCGTGCAGATAGCGCATCTCCGGCGTGTCGTCGGCCGGCTTGTAGAACGGGATCTTCGGCAGCTCGCTGTCGGGGATCGGCACGTTGAAGCGGTCGCGGAAGTAGCGGATGTCCTCGTCGCTCAGCTTCTTGGCCTGGTGCGCGGTGTTCTTGCCTTCGCCGGCCTTGCCCATGCCGTAGCCCTTGACGGTCTTGACCAGCACGACGGTCGGCTGGCCGGTGTGGGCGTTGGCGCGGTGGAAGGCGGCGTACACCTTGTTGGCGTCGTGGCCGCCGCGGCGCAGCTGCCAGATGTCGCTGTCGCTCATCTTGGACACCATCTCCAGCGTGCGCGGGTCGCGGCCGAAGAAGTGCTTGCGCACGAAGGCGCCGTCGTTGGCCTTGAAGGCCTGGTAGTCGCCGTCCAGCGTGTCCATCATGATGCGGCGCAGCGCCCCATCTTTGTCGCGCGCCAGCAGCGGGTCCCAGTTGCTGCCCCAGATCAGCTTGATGACGTTCCAGCCGGCGCCGCGGAACTCGCCTTCGAGCTCCTGGATGACCTTGCCGTTGCCCCGCACCGGGCCGTCCAGGCGCTGCAGGTTGCAGTTGACGACGAAGATCAGGTTGTCGAGCTTCTCGCGCGCCGCCAGGCCGATGGCGCCGGTGCTTTCCGGCTCGTCCATCTCGCCGTCGCCCAGGAAGACCCAGACCTTGCGCTTGGAGGTGTCGGCGATGCCGCGCGCGTGCAGGTACTTCAGGAAGCGCGCCTGGTAGATCGCCATCAGCGGGCCCAGGCCCATGCTGACGGTCGGGAACTGCCAGAACTCGGGCATCAGCTTCGGATGCGGGTAGCTCGACAGGCCCTTGCCGCCGACTTCCTGGCGGAAGTTCAGCAGCTGCTCCTCGCTCAAGCGGCCTTCGAGGAAGGCGCGGGCGTAGATGCCGGGCGCGCTGTGGCCCTGGATGTAGAGCAGGTCGCCGCCGTGGCCTTCGCTGTCGGCATGCCAGAAGTGGTTGAAGCCGGCGGCGAACATGTGCGCCACCGAGGCGAAGGAGCTGATATGGCCGCCCAGATCACCGCCGTCCTCGGGGTGCAGGCGGTTGGCCTTGACGACCATCGCCATCGCGTTCCAGCGCATCGCCGCACGCAGCCGGCCTTCGAGCTCGAGGTTGCCGGGGCTGCGCTCTTCCTCGTCGGGCGGGATGGTGTTGACGTAGGCCGTGTTGGCAGAGAACGGCAGGTTGACGCCGGCGCGGCGCGCCTCGTCGATCAGCTGGTCGAGCAGGTAGTGCGCCCGCTCGGGGCCTTCGTTGGCGATGACGGCGGACAGCGCCTCCAGCCATTCGCGCGTCTCTTGCGCATCGTGGTCACGGGGATCGCCCGGCAGGGCATCCAGCTGAGCAGCCATGCTTGTCTCCTTCTGTCGTCAGGCCGAAAACGGGCGCGAGTGTGGCACAACTTGCGCGAATTTCGAATAGTGCGGGCACTTCTCATATTGCGATATTCGCGTCATTCGCATCAGCGCCTCGGCGTTGCCCCGAACCGCATCCACCGCCGTCGCTCGGGATAATGGCCCGATGGCCCCGACTCCCGCTCCGCCTCCTGGCGCCGCATCCGACATCACCCGGCGCCGCCGTCCCTTCTCCGGCTGGTGGCGCGGGCTGTCCCCGTCGCGCCAGGACCGCCTGGCGACGCTGGACCCGCTGGCCTCGGTGCTGCTGTTCCTGGCCGCCATCATTTCGGCCTTCTGGTACCTGCGCAACGAGGAAATCGTGCGCGAGACCGAGTCGATCAAACGCGACGCCGAGCTGACGCAGCAGCAGATCGGGCTGCGCCTGATCCAGACCCAGGAGCAGCTGACGCCGATCGCGCGCGACTTGGCCACGCCGGGCGCGTCGCCCGAACGTTTTCTCGAACAGGCGCAGGCGTTTTCCAAGGACCGGGCGGAGATCATCCAGATCAGCTGGGTCGGGGCAGACCGCGTGCCCAAGGCCATCCATCGCGCGACGCTGTACGCGCCCGACCCAGCGGTGCGCGAGGAGCGCCCCGGATCGCAGGCGCCGCTGGCGCCGCTGACGGCGCGCAACGGTGCCGCGGCGCTGGCCTTCGACGGCGCGCGTACGACGCGGCTGCCGACCTATTCCGGCGCCTTCGTCGACGACATCGGCAACGCCTACTTCCAGCTGCAGATGCCGCTGATCGACCACGGCCGCTTCACCGGCGCGCTGGTCGTCGAGTACTCGGTGGACACGCTGCTGCGCAACTTCGTGCCAGCCGACGTCGCGCGCCGCCACATGATCTCGGTCGTCGACCAGTACGGCAGCGTGCTCGTCAGCACGGTGACGCGGCTGCCCGACGCCGTCGGTGGCCGCGAACCGCTGATCAGCGACGCGCCGCTGACCCCGGCGCTCAACGGCCTGATGCTGCGCGGCCAGGGCTACCCGACGTCCAAGGGCCTGGTCGGCAACACCTTGTTCTGGATGGTCGTCGCGCTGTCGGGGCTGACGGTGTGGATGCTCTTCGGCACCTGGCGCCACGTGCGCCATCGCGCGCGCATCCAGAGTGCGCTGGTGCAGGAGACCAACTTCCGGCGCGCGATGGAGAACTCCATGCCCACCGGCATGCGCGCGATGGACCTGGACGGCCGCATGACCTACGTGAACGCGGCCTTCTGCCAGATGACCGGCTTCACCGAGCAGGAGCTGATCGGCCGCCTGCCGCCCTTCCCCTACTGGCCGCCAGACCGCGTCGAGGAGAACGGCCGCTTCCTGCAGCTGGAACTGCAGGGCCGCAGCCCCTCGGGCGGCATCGAGGTCAAGGTGATGCGCAAGGACGGCTTCGTCTTCGACGCGCGCATGTACGTCTCGCCGCTGATCGACCCCAAGGGCCAGCAGACCGGCTGGATGACCTCGATGACCAACATCACCGAGGCCAAGCGCATCCGCGACCAGCTCTCGGCCTCGCACGAGCGTTTCACCACCGTGCTGGAGGGGCTGGACGCCTCGGTCTCGGTGCTGTCGGTGCAGCAGGGCGAGCTGCTGTTCACCAACCGCTCCTACCGGCTGTGGTTCGGCGGCGACGCGCGCGGCCACGCGCTGCTGACCGGCGGCGCCGCACCGGCCGAGTTCATCCCGGGTGCCGAGGACGACGTCGACCAGCTCTCAGGCCTGCCGACGCACGAGCTGACCGAGGTCGGCACCAGCCCGCGCGAGGTCTTCGTCGAGTCGTTGCAGAAGTGGTTCGACGTGCGCTCGCGCTACCTGCAGTGGACCGACGGCCGCCTGGCGCAGATGCTGATCGCCACCGACATCAGCGCCCGCCGCCGGGCCGAGGAGCAGGCGGCGATGCAGGCCGAGAAGGCCCAGGTGACGAGCCGGCTGGTGACGATGGGCGAGATGGCCTCGTCGGTCGCGCACGAGCTGAACCAGCCGCTGACCGCGATCACCAACTACTGCAACGGCATGGTCTCGCGCGTGAAGGCCGGCAGCATCTCGCAGGACGACCTGGTCGCCGCGCTGCAGAAGACCGCGCGCCAGGCCGAACGCGCCGGCCAGATCATCCACCGCATCCGCTCCTTCGTGAAACGCAGCGAGCCGCAGCGCCAGCCGGCGCAGGCGCAGCAGATCGTCGAGGACGCGGTCGACCTGGCCGGCATCGAGCTGCGCCGGCGCCAGGTGGCGATCCACACCTACGTCGCGCAGCGGCTGCCGACGCTGTCCTGCGACCCGATCCTGATCGAGCAGGTGCTGCTGAACCTGCTGAAGAACGCCGCCGAGGCGATCGACAGCGCCGGGCTGCCGTCGGCGCGGCGCCACATCGAGCTGTCGGTGGTGCCGCGCTTCGCGCAGGAGGAAGGCGACGTCATCGAGTTCAGCGTCACCGACATGGGCCCCGGCATCAAGGAAGAAGTGCTCGGCCGGCTGTACGAAGCCTTCTTCTCGACCAAGGCCGAAGGGCTGGGCATCGGGCTGTCCCTCTGCCGCTCGATCATCGAGTCGCACAGGGGTCGGATGCGGGCCCAGAACCTCTACAATGGGCATCACATCGTCGGCTGCCGTTTCGCCTTCACCCTGCCCGTCGACATCGCGGCGCGCCACGAGGCGGCAGGCTCTGGAGAGGACACCGGTTCGACGGTCTCCCCCAACCCCACCGTCACCTCCACATGAGCCTGATCCCCAAGAAGGGCACCGTCTACGTCGTCGACGACGACGAGGCCGTGCGCGATTCGCTGCAGTGGTTGCTGGAAGGCAAGGACTACCGCGTCAAGTGCTTCGACTCGGCCGAGTCCTTCCTCGCGCGCTTCGACCCGCGCGAAGTGGCGTGCCTCATCGCCGACATCCGCATGGACGGCATGAGCGGCCTGGAGCTGCAAGACCGTCTGCTCGAACGCAAGAGCCCGCTGCCGATCGTCTTCATCACCGGCCACGGCGACGTGCCGATGGCCGTGACGACGATGAAGAAGGGCGCGATGGACTTCATCGAGAAGCCCTTCAAGGAAGAGGAACTCGTGTCGCTGGTCGAGCGCATGCTCGACCAGGCGCGCCAGGCCTTCAGCCAGCACCAGGAACAGGCCAGCCGCGACGCGCTGCTCGCCCGCCTGACGACGCGCGAGTCGCAGGTGCTCGAGCGCATCGTCGCCGGCCGCCTGAACAAGCAGATCGCCGACGACCTGGGCATCAGCATCAAGACGGTGGAGGCGCACCGCGCCAACATCATGGAAAAGCTCAACGCCAACACCGTGGCCGATCTGCTGAAGATCGCGCTCGGCGCGCACGGCAAGTCCTGAGCCAGAACCCCGGACACCCGTCCCGAGGCCGCTGCCCCAGCGGCCTTTCTCGTTTGTGGAGCCGATAGAAGAATGACCGCCCAGCTGATCGACGGCGTCGCGCTGTCCCGAACCCTCCGTGCCGGCGTCGCCGAACGTGCCGCCGCCCTGCCCCGTCGCCCCGGGCTGGCCGTGATCCTCGTCGGCGAAGACCCGGCCAGCGCGGTCTACGTGCGCAACAAGATCAAGGCCTGCGGCGAGAGCGGCCTGCACTCGGTGTTCGAGAAGTACGACGCCGACCTCGCCGAGGACGTGCTGCTGGCGCGCATCGCCGCGCTCAACGTCGACCCGGCGATCGACGGCATCCTGGTGCAGATGCCGCTGCCCAGGCACATCGACCCGCAGAAGGTCATCGCCGCGATCGCGCCGGAGAAGGACGTCGACGGCTTCTCGGTGCTGTCGGCCGGCGAGCTGGCCAGCGGCCTGCCCGGCCTGCGCCCCTGCACGCCGTTCGGCTGCATGAAGCTGATCGAGAGCACCGGCCAGAGCCTCAAGGGCAAGCACGCCGTCGTCATCGGCCGCAGCAACACCGTCGGCAAGCCGATGGCCCTGCTGCTGCTGCAGGCCAACGCCACCGTCACCGTCTGCCACAGCGGCACCGCCGACCTCGCCCACCACGTGCGCCAGGCCGACGTCGTCGTCGCCGCGGTCGGCCGGCGCAACACGGTCACCGCCGACATGGTCAAGCCCGGCGCGATCGTCATCGACGTCGGCATGAACCGCAACGACGAGGGCAAGCTCTGCGGCGACGTCGACTTTGCCGGCGTGCGCGAAGTCGCCGGCTGGATCACCCCGGTGCCCGGCGGCGTCGGCCCGATGACGATCACGATGCTGCTCGTCAACACGCTGCAGGCGGCCGAGACGGCCCAGGGCGTCGCGCGTTGAACCCGCTGCTCGACTTCTCCGGCCTGCCGCGCTTCGCCGAGATCCGCGCCGAGCACGTCGTGCCGGCGGTCGACGCGCTGCTGGCCGAGGCCGACGCGGCGCTCGAAGCCGCCGTCTCCGACGCGGTGCCGGCCGACTACGAGGCGCTGTCGCGCGCGCTGGACGTGCCGGTCGAGCGCCTGCGCCGCGCCTGGGGCGCGGTCGGACATCTGCAGGCCGTCGCCGACACGCCCGAGCTGCGCGCCGCCTACGGCGAGGCGCTGCCGCGCGTCACCGATTTCCTGACCCGCCTGGGCGCCGACGAGCGCCTGTACGCCAAGTACAAGGCGGTCGCCGCGCAGCCCGCCGCCGCGTCGCTGGCACCGGCGCGCCGCAAGGCGCTGGCCGACGCGCTGCGTGACTTCGTGCTCGGCGGCGCCGAGCTGCAGGGTGCGGCGCGCGAGCGTTTTGCCGCGATCCAGGCGCGCCTGGCCGAGCTGTCGCAGAGCTTCGGCGAGCATGTGCTCGACGCCACCGACGGCTTCGCGCTCTACGTCGACACCGCCGCGCTGGCCGGCGTGCCGGCCGACGTCGTCGAGGCCACGCGAGCGGCCGCCGCCGCCGAAGGCCGCGAGGGCCACAAGCTGACGCTGCACGAGCCGTTGCTGCGCCCGGTGCTGCAGTACGCGCACGACCGCGGCCTGCGCGAACAGCTGTTCCGCGCCGACGCCACACGCGCCAGCGAGTTCGGTGCCGCCGAGCTCGACAACGGCCCGCTGATCGCCGAACTCGTCGCGCTGCGCCAGGAGGAAGCCACGCTGCTGGGCCTGGCCAGCCACGCCGAGCTCTCGCTGGTGCCCAAGATGGCCGAGACGCCGGCGCAGGTGATGGACTTCATCCGCGACCTGGCGCGCCGCGCGCGGCCGTTCGCGCAGGCCGACAAGCAGGAACTCGAAGACTTCGCCGCGCGCGAGCTGGGCCTGTCGACGCTGGAGCCCTGGGACCGGCGCTACGCCAGCGAGCGCCTGAAGCAGTCGCGCTACGCCTTCTCCAACGCCGAGGTCCGCCAGTACTTCACCGAGCCGCGTGTGCTCGACGGCCTGTTCGGCCTGGTGCGCACGCTGTTCGAGGTCGAGATCGTTGCCGCCGAAGCGCCGGTCTGGCACCCCGACGTGCGCTTCTGCGAGCTGCGCCGCGACGGCCGCACGATCGCCGGCGTCTACCTCGACCTGCACGCCCGCCCGGGCAAGCAGTCGGGCGCCTGGATGGACGACGCGCGCGGCCGCTGGGCGCGCCCCGACGGCGGCGGCCTGCAATGGCCGCTGGCGCACCTGGTCTGCAACTTCGCGCCGCCGGTCGGCGACAAGCCGGCGCTGCTGTCGCACGACGACGTCGTCACGCTGTTCCACGAGTTCGGCCACGGCCTGCACCACATGCTGACCCAGGTCGACGAACTGGCGGTGGCCGGCATCTCCGGCGTCGAGTGGGACGCCGTCGAGCTGCCCAGCCAGTTCATGGAGAACTTCGCCTGGGAGTGGGAGGTGCTGTCGCGGCTGTCGGCGCACGTCGACACCGGCGAGCCGCTGCCGCGCGAGCTCTTCGAGCGCATGGTCGCGGCGAAGAACTTCCAGAGCGGGCTGATGATGCTGCGCCACGCCGAGTTCGGCCTGTTCGACATGCGGCTGCATGCCGAGCCGGGCAACGAAGGGCGCGTGATGGCGCTGGCCGAGGAAGTGCGCGCCGAGATCGGCGGCTGGGCGATGCCCGACTGGCACCGCTTCCCGCACAGCTTCACGCATCTGTTCGACGGCGGCTACTCGGCGGGCTACTACAGCTACGCCTGGGCCGAGGTGCTGTCGGCCGACGCCTTCAGCGCCTTCGAGGAAGCCGGTGTCTTCGACGCGGCGACCGGGCGGCGTTTCCGCGAGTGCATCCTCGAAGCCGGCGGCAGCCGTCCGGCGCTGGCCAGCTTCGTCGCGTTCCGCGGGCGTGAACCCCGTCTCGACGCGCTGTTGCGCCACCAGGGCATGGACGCGCCCGACGCCGCGGTCCTGCGCTAGATTGGCAGCATGTCCGCCCCGCTGAAGCTCGCCATCGCCGCCGCGCTGGTCGCGGCCGCGTCCCCGGCCTGGTCGCTGTACAAGGTGATCGGGCCCGACGGCAGCATCACCTACACCGACCGGCCGCCGGCCGCGGCCAACGCGCGCATCACCAGCCTGGGCCGCAACGGCGAGACGACGCCGCTGGGCGACGCCTCGCTGCCGCTGGAACTGCGCCAGGCCAGCGCCCGTTACCCGGTGCAGCTCTACACCGCCGCCGACTGCCCGCCTTGCGACAACGCGCGTGCCCTGCTGCTGCAGCGGGGCGTGCCCTACCGCGAACGCCGCATCGCCAGCGACGACGACACCTTGGCGCTGGAACGCCTGACCGGCGCGCGCACCGTGCCGGCGCTGACGGTCGGCCAGCAGGTGCTGCGCGGCCTGGCGCCGGCCGACTGGAACTCCTATCTGGATGCCGCCGGCTATCCAAAGGAATCGAAGCTGCCGCGCAGCTGGCAGCCGCCGCCGGTGACGCCGCTCACCGAAGCCGCACCGGCGCGCACCGCGCGCCCCGCCACCGAGCCGGCATCGGCCTCGCCGGCCGAGGCGCCGCCGCCTGCCGAAGGCGGCTTCCGCTTCTAGGCGCTTTCGGTCGGCCGCCGCGCGACCCAAGAGCCGGCACCGACCGCGCCGCCGACGGCCCAGAACAGCACCGCCGCGCCGACCACCGTGCCGGCGGCACCGAAGACCAGCGGCATCACCGTGCTCGAGGCGTTGATCGCCATCGAACGGAAAGCCAGCGCCTCGCCGTGGCGGTGGGCCGGCGTCAGCTGGTGCAGCGTCGACATGATCATCGGCTGCACCGCGCCCAGCGTCACGCCCAGCAGCACCGCGCAGCCGCCCATCGCCCACGGCGACGAGGCCAGCGGATAGGCGGCGAAGACGACGCCGGTGCCCAGCATCGCGGCACGCACGACCGTCGTTTCGTCCAGGCGGTCGGCGATCCAGGGAATCACGGCGCGCACCGCCGTCACCGACATCGTGAACGTGCCCAGCACCAGGCCGATCGTCGAGGCGCTGTAGCCGCGTTCGTGGCCGAGGATGGGCACCGCGAAGCTGTGCACGTCCCAGCACATCGACAGCAGCCAGTTGACGAGCAGCAGGCGTTTCAGGCCCGGCGAGTCCAGCAAGTCCCAGGCCGTGCCGTCGCGCGGCGGGCGTGCCTGGGGCACCACGCGCGCCACGCGCCGAGAGGTGAAAAGCGTCACCAGCGGCAGCAGCAGCATCAGCGCGTAACCGGCGCCGAAGCCGGCGAGGTCGATCGCGAAGCCGATCGCCACCGGGCCGACGACGTTGGAAAACGAGGGCGCGATGCCCAGCCAGCTGAAGACACGCACCCGTTCCGGCCCGTCGTGCGCCGCCAGCCCGGCGGTGCGCTGGATCGTCAGCATGCCCATGTTGGCGCCTGCGCCGGCCAGCATCGCCGCGACGCAGAGCAGCACGAAACCCGGCGTGCCGCCGGCGAAGCTGGCCGCCACCGCCAGCAGCAGCGCGCCGACTTCCAGCCCGACGGCGATGTGCACCGGCCGGTGGTAACCGTGACGGTCGGCCAGGCGGCCCGAGTGCAGCGCCAGCGCCACCGGCGCGGCGGCGAACAGCGCCAGCAGCAGGCCGACGGCCCAGGGGCTGAAGCCCTCGCGCAGCGCCTGCAGCGGCGCGGCCATGCGCAAGCCGGCCATCGCCGCGTGCAGCCCCACCTGGCCGGCGATCAGCGCCGCCAGCCAGCCGGGGCCGCGCTGCGGTGTCGCGTCGGTCTCAGCCATCACGGCCCTCGCCCTGGGTGGGCAGCAGCTCGACCGCACGGCCTTCGGGCAAGGCCTCGACGCCCTTCAGCTGGCGTGCCATCTGCCGCGTGCGCACCTCGGCCTGGTCGATCGCGCCGTGCGCCTCTTCGAGCTTCTTCTTGGTCTTGGCGAGCACCTCGCCGAACTTGCCGAACTCGGTCTTCACCGCGCCCAGCACCTCCCAGACCTCGGCCGAGCGGCGTTCCAGCGCCAGCGTGCGGAAACCCATCTGCAGGCTGTTGAGCGTCGCCAGCAGCGTCGTCGGCCCGGCGAGCATCACGCGGTGCTCGCGCTGCAGCGCGTCGACCAGCCCGGGGCGGCGCAGCGCCTCGGCATACAGGCCTTCGGTGGGCACGAAGAGGATCGCGAAGTCGGTGGTGTGCGGCGGCGCGACGTACTTCTGGCGGATCGTGCGCGCCTCGGCGCGCAGACGCTGCTCGATCGCACGCGCCGCGGTCTCGACGCCGGCGGCGTCGGCGCGCTCGTGGGCGTCGAGCAGGCGTTCGTAGTCCTCGCGCGGGAACTTGGCGTCGATCGGCAGCCACAGCGGCGCACCGTCCTTCTGGCCCGGCAGGCGGATCGCGAACTCCACGCGTTCGTTGCTGCCGGGCACGGTGGCGACGTTGGCCGCGTACTGCTCGGCCGTGAACACCTGCTCCAGCAGCGCGGCGAGCTGCACCTCGCCGAAGACGCCGCGTGTCTTCACGTTCGTCAGCACCCGGCTCAGCGCACCGACGTCGCGCGCCAGCGTCTGCATCTCGCCCAGGCCGCGGTGCACCTGCTCCAGGCGTTCGGCGACCTGGCGGAAGCTCTCGCCCAGGCGCTGCTCCAGCGTCGACTGCAGCTTCTCGTCGACCGTGGCGCGCATCTGCTCGAGCTTGCGCTCGTTGCCGTCCTGCAGCGCGGCCAGGCGGCGTTCGTTGGCGTCGGACAGCGCCTGCAGGCGCTCGGCCAGCGTCTCGCCGAAGCGGCGCATCGAGGCCTCGGCCTGCACCTGCGACGCGGCGAACTGGCGGCGGATCGCGTCGATCTGCTCGTTCTGCGTGCGCTGGTTCTCGCCGCCGTGGGCCAGCAGCGAGCGCTGCAGCGTCGCCAGGTCGGCACGCAGCGTGGTCGTCGTGCGCGCGAACTCGTCGCGCAGTTCGGTCTCGAGTCGGCGCTCGGCCCCGTCATCGGGGCGGCGCAGTGCGATCCAGGCCAGCAGCAGCAGGTTCAGCGCCAGCAGCGCCGGAACGGTCCATTCGGGCATCGCGCCATTGTCTCAGGCCCGGCCCCGGCCTGGTGCCGCCGGCGAAAGCGGGATTCATGCCCGCGATCCGTGAGGGTTCTCACGAATGTGAGGGTCGCTCGCTACAGTGCCCACCTCTCTTTGAACTGCTCGGACGCCTCGATCGCCCGTTCCACCGCCCTGATGCGAACCCTGCGCCTGCAGCTGCGCTTCCTGCTCCCGCTGGTCGCGACGCTGGTGGCAGCCGCCTACCTGGCGCTGCCGTTGATGGACAAACTGACGCTGCGCTGGTTCGCGCGCGACCTCAGCACCCGCGGCAACCTCGTCGCCAACACGCTGTCGGACTCGATCGTCGAGTCGCTGTCCGACGGCCGCCGTGCCAACCGCCTGCGCAGCCTGTTCAACCGCGCCGTACAGGACGAACGCATGGTCGCCATCGGCCTGTGCGAACCCGGCGACCGGCTGGCGGTGGCCAGCTACGGTTTCCCGCCCGACCTGTCCTGCGCCCAGGTGCGCGAGGCCGCGTCGCGCCCCGACCCCGAGCTGTCGATCGCCGGCGGCGCGGTGCACGCCGGCATCTACCCGGTGCAGGGCGAGACCGGCCAGGTCGGCGAACTGGTGCTGCTGCAGGACATGAGCTTCATCGAGCGTCGCAGCCAGGACACGCGGCGCTACCTGCTGATCCTGATCATCGCGCTGGGCGTGACGATCTCGCTGATCACGATGGTCGTCGCCCAGGTCAGCTGGCGCGGCTGGATGCGCGGCGCGCGTGCGCTGCTGCGCGGCGAAGGCATCGTGCGGCCGCTGGTCGACGAGCCCTCGCCCGAGCTGGAACCGCTGGCGCTGGAGCTGCGCTCGCGGCTGCGCGACCTCGAAGACGAGTACCGGCGCTCGCTGGGGCTTGAGTCCGAATGGACTGCCGAGCGCCTGCGCCTGCTGCTGCGCACCCAGCTGCGCGGAGACGAGGTCATCGTCGTCTCCAACCGCGAGCCCTACCTGCACCAGCGCAACGAAGACGGCAGCGTCGTCGTCAAACGCCCGGCCAGCGGCCTGGTGACCGCCGTCGAACCGGTGATGCGCGCCTGCTCAGGCACCTGGATCGCGCACGGCAGCGGCAGCGCCGACCGCGAGGTCGTCGACGCGAACGACCGCATCCGCGTGCCGCCGGGCCACGAGGACTACACGCTGCGCCGCCTCTGGCTCACCGAGGAAGAGGAAGCCGGCTACTACTTCGGTTTCGCCAACGAAGGCTTGTGGCCGCTGTGCCACGTGGCCCACGTGCGCCCGGTGTTCCGCGAGTCCGACTGGCAGCGCTACCGCGAGGTCAATCAGCGTTTCGCCGACGCGGTGGTCGCCGAGGCGCGCAGCGAAGACCCGATCGTGCTGGTGCAGGACTACCACTTCGCGCTGCTGCCGGCGATGGTGCGCGCCAAGCTGCCGCGCGCGACGATCCTGACCTTCTGGCATATCCCCTGGCCCAACCCCGAGAGCTTCGGCATCTGCCCGTGGCGCCGCGAGCTGCTCGAAGGCATGCTGGGCAGCACGATCCTGGGCTTTCACACGCGCTACCACTGCAAGAACTTCATCGAGACGGTGGACCGCTATCTCGAGGCGCGCATCGAACACGAGCACTCGGTCGTGTCCTACCGCGACGACGAGACCTTCATCGAGAGCTACCCGATCTCCATCGAGTGGCCCGACGAGGCGACGGTGGCGCGCTGGCCCTCGGTCGACGAGTGCCGCCTCGCGGTACGCCGCCGCCTGGGCCTGCCCGAGGACCAGCTGATCGCCTGCGGCGTCGACCGCTTCGACTACACCAAGGGCATCGTCGAGCGCCTGCACGCCGTCGAGCGCCTGCTGGAGAAGTACCCGCGCTGGATCGACCGCTTCAGCTTCGTGCAGGTGGCCGCGCCGACGCGCAGCTCGCTGCCCGAGTACCGCGTCTTCCAGGACCGCATCAAGGAGATCACCGAACGCATCAACACGCGTTTCGGCAACGAACACTGGCAGCCGGTGCGGCTGCTCGCGGAGCACCACGACAGCGACGCCGTCAACGAGCTCTACCGCGCCAGCGAGGTCTGCGTCGTCACCAGCCTGCACGACGGCATGAACCTGGTCTGCAAGGAGTACTGCGCGGCGCGCGACGACGAAGCAGGCGTGCTGATCCTCAGCCGCTTCGCCGGTGCCGCACGCGAACTGAACGAAGCCCTGATCGTGAACCCCTACCACGTCGAGGAGACGGCCGACGCGCTGCACCGCGCGCTGACGATGCCGCGCGCCGAGCAGCGCGAACGCATGGCCAGCCTGCGAATGACGATCCGCGAGGCCAACGTCTTCCGCTGGGCGGGCCTGATGCTTGCCGACGCCGGACGCTCGCGCCTGCGCGAACGCATCGAGGCCCGCGTCGAGCGCTACCGGCACCGCAGCCGATGAACACGCCCAAACGACATCTCTTTTCGCCCGAAGGCCAGGCCGCACTGGAAGCCATCTGCCGCCGCGACCCGCTGCTGGCCTTCGACTTCGACGGCACGCTGGCGCCCATCGTCGCGCGCCCCGAGGACGCACGCATCTCGGCGGCGCTGTCGCGCCGACTGGCGCAGCTCGCCGCGCGCCGGCCGCTGGCCATCGTCACCGGGCGCTCGATCGGCGACGTGCGCCCGCGGCTGGGCTTCGAGCCGGCCTGGGTGGTCGGCAACCACGGCGCCGAGAACCCGATCGCGCCGACCTCGGCGCAGACGACGCTGGCACTCGACGCGCTGCGCCGCCACCTCGGCGAGACCGAACCGGCGCTGGCCGCCGCCGGTGTGCGCATCGAGGACAAGCAGCATTCGCTGGCCCTGCACTACCGCCTGGCGCGCGACCGCGACGCGGCGCTGGCCGCGATCGACACGACGCTGGGCACGCTGGACACCGGCCTGCGGCGCTTCGGCGGCAAGTGCGTCGTCAACGTCGTGGGCGCCGACGCGCCGGACAAGGCCGACGCGATCTTCGCGCTGGTCGCCGCCGCCGGCTGCGAGAGCGCGCTCTTCGTCGGCGACGACGTCAACGACGAGGTCGTGTTCGAACGCGCGCCGCTGCACTGGCTGACGCTGCGCGTCGGCCGCGAACCGGCCTCACAGGCGCGGTTCTTTCTCGACAGCCAGTCCGAGGTGGCGCAGCTGCTCGAGCAGTTGCTGGCGCTGCTGCCGGCACGCGGCTGATCAGCGCCGCGCCAGCACCTCGGGGTTGACCGGCGTCGGCGGCGTGCCGCCGGTGAGCGCCGCGATCAGGTTGTCGGCCGCCAGCTCGGCCATCGCCCGGCGCGTGGCCACCGTCGCGCTGGCGATGTGCGGCGTCAGCACGACGTTGGGCAGCTCCAGGAAGCCGGGGTCGAAGGCCGGCTCGCCTTCGTAGACGTCGAGCGCGGCGGCGGCGATGCGCTGCTCGCGCAGCGCGGCGATCAGCGCGCGGTCGTCGACGATGCCGCCACGCGCGACGTTGGTCAGCGTCGCCGTCGGCTTCATCGCCGCCAGTTCGGCCGCGCCGATCGCGTGGTGGCTCTCGGGGCTGTAGGGCAGCACCAGCACCAGGTGGTCGGCTTCGGCCAGCAGCGTCGCCTTGTCGACCCAGCGCGCGCCGATCGGCGCCTCCTGCTCGGCCGGCAGGCGGCTGCGGTTGTGATAGATGACCTTCATGCCGAAGCCCAGCGCGCCGCGGCGCGCGATGGCCTGGCCGATGCGGCCCATGCCGAGAATGCCCAGCGTCGCGCCGTGCACGTCGGTGCCGGTCAGCGTGTCGTAGCGCCAGCGTTTCCACTCGCCGGCGCGCAGATAGCGCTCGGCCTCGCTCATGCGGCGCGCGGCGGCCAGCATCAGGCCGAAGCCGAAGTCGGCCGTGGTCTCGGTCAGCACCTCGGGCGTGTTGGTCGCCAGCACGCCGCGGGCGTTGAAGGCGGGGATGTCCAGATTGTTGTAGCCGACCGCCATGTTGGCCACGACCCGCAGCTGCGGGCAGGCCTCGAGCAGCGCGGCGTCGACCTGCACGCTGCCGGTGGCGAACAGGCCGGACTTGCCGGCCAGTCGGGCAAGCAGCTCCTCGCGGCTCCAGGCGCTGTCGTCGGGGTTGGCTTCGACCTCGAAATGGCGGCTCAGGCGCTCGAGGACTTCGGGGAACACGGCTCGGGCGACGAGCACGGCGGGACGGGACATTCAGGACTCCAGGAAACGCGCGAAACCCGCGACGGGCTCGCGCTCTGTGACGAGGGCATTCTCGGGCGCCTCGGGGTCGGCGTATCCGAGCGCCATGCCGCAGACGAGCATCTCGCTGTCGGGCAAGGCCAGCTCGTCGGCGACGATGCGGTGGAACTGCGTGAACGCGGCCTGCGGGCAGGTGTCGAGCCCGCGGGCCCGCGCGGCGACCATCACGTTCTGCAGGAACATGCCGTAGTCCAGCCAGCTGCCCTGGCCGAGCACGCGGGCTATCGTGAAGATCAAGCCCACCGGCGCGTCGAAGAAGGCGTAGTTGCGGCCGTGCTGCGCGTGCATGCGCGCCTTGTCGGTCTTGGCGATGCCCAGCAGCCCGTACAGGTCCCAGCCGACCTTGCGCCGGCGCTCGATGTAGGGCGAGACCCATTCGGCCGGGTAATAGGCGTACTCCTCGGCGTGGCGCGCACGTTCGGCCGGGTCGTCGTAGGCGGCGCGAATGCGTGCCGACAGCCGAGCCTTGGCGGCCCCGGTCAGCACCGTCACCTTCCAGGGCTGCACGTTGGTGCCCGAGGGTGCACGCGAAGCGACCTCGAGGATGCGTTCGACGGTCTCGCGCGGCACCGGGTCGGGACGGAAGGCGCGGATCGAGCGGCGCGACGTGATCGCGGCATCGACCGCGGAGATGGTTTCGGGTGTGGGTCTCATGCGGGAAGGACGAGCGGTTGCAGGGCGGCGAGCAGCGCCGGCGGCAGCGCGACCGGGCGCCGCGTGGCCCGGTCGACGTAGACGTGGATGAAGTGGCCGGCGGCAGCCGTCGTCGGCTCGCCTTCGGCGAACAGGCCGACCTCGTAGCGCACGCTGGAGCGGCCGACGTGCGCGACGCGCAGGCCCGCGTCGACGCGCTGCGGGAAGGCCAGCGGCGCGAAGTACTGGCACCGGGTCTCGACGACCAGGCCGATGACCTCGCCGGCGTGGATGTCCAGCGCGCCGGCCTCGATCAGCCAGCGGTTCACCGCGGTGTCGAAGAAGCTGTAGTAGACGACGTTGTTGACGTGGCCGTAGACGTCGTTGTCCATCCAGCGTGTCGTGATCGAGTCGAAACGTGGGTAGTGGCTGCGCGGCAGCGGCTGCGGGCGGTGGCTCATGCGGACGATTCTCCGGTCCAGGCGCGCTGCGCCGCCAACGCGTTTTCCAGCGTGCGGCGCTGGATCTCGACGGTGACGGCGATGTCGCGGCCGTAGCCGCCGGCCATCGTCACGACGACCGGCACGCGGCGCGCGGCCAGCGCGGCGAAGACGCGCCGGTCGCGTTCGGCAAGGCCTTCGGCGCTCAGCTTCAGGCGGCCCAGGCGGTCGCCCTCGTGCGGGTCGGCGCCGGCCAGATAGAAGGCCAGCCCGGGCGGCGTCGGCAATCGGCGCCAGGCCTCGGCCAGCGCGGCGTCCAGCGCCGCCAGGTACTCGGCGTCGGCGCAGCCGTCGGGCAGTTCGACGTCCAGGTCGCTGGCTTCCTTGCGGAACGGGAAGTTCTTCGCGCCGTGCAAGGACAGCGTGAAGACGCTGGCGTCGTCGCGGAAGATCGAGGCCGTGCCGTTGCCCTGGTGCACGTCGAGGTCGACGACCAGCACCTGCAGCCCGGCGCGGTGCATGCGGTGCCACTCGGCCTGCATCAGGCGGGCGGCCACGGCGACGTCGTTGAACACGCAGTAGCCCGAGCCTTTGTGCGCGTAGGCGTGGTGCGTGCCGCCGGCCAGGTTGGCGGCGACGCCGTCGCCGTCGAACAGCGCGGCACGCGCCGCGGCGATCGTCGCGCCGACCGAGCGCCGGGCGCGTTCGGCCATCGCCTCGCTCCAGGGGAAGCCGATCTCGCGCTGCTGCGCGGCGCTGGTCGTGCCGTGGCTGACGGCGTCGATCCAGGCCGGTTCGTGCGCCAGCGCCAGTTCACCGTCGCTGGCCGCCGGTGCCGCTTCGACGGCGATCTGCGGCAGCGTCGCCGCCACCGCCTCGCGCAGCAAGCGGTACTTGCTCATCGGGAAGGGGTGGCCGGCCGGCAGCGGCAGCACGAAGCGGTCCGAGTGGAAGGCGCGCATCGCGGTCGATTCTAGGAACGGCTCCCTAGAATGTTGCGGTGCAGCAAAAATCGCTTGCAGTGCCGGGATCGATCCCTATACTTCAACTCATGCTGCAGTGCAGCAATTCTGTCACCCACACACGGAGATCGACATGACCTACACCCCGGAACAATGGCTTGCCGCGCAAAAGGCCCAGGTCGAGACCCTGTTCGGCCTGACCCAGACCGCCTTCGAAGGCGTGGAGAAGCTGGTCGAGCTGAACCTGCAGGTCACCAAGACCTCGCTGAGCGAACTGGCTGAAACGACCAAGGCCGCGCTGTCGGTGAAGGATCCGCAGGAACTGCTGACGCTGCAGGCCGGCCTGTTGCAACCGAGCGCCGAGAAGGCCGCCGCCTACAGCCGTCACCTGTACGACATCCTGGCCGGCACCAACGCCGAGTTCTCCAAGGTCGCCGAAGCGACGCTGGCCGACGCGCAGAAGACCACGCTGGCGCTGGTCGACACTGCGGTGAAGAACGCCCCGGCCGGCACCGAGAGCGCCGCCGCGCTGGTGCGCTCGGCCGTCTCGGCCGCCAACAACGCGTTCGAGAGCGTGCAGAAGGCCGCCAAGCAGGCCGCCGAAGTGGCCGAAGCCAACTTCCAGGCCGTCACGAACACCGCCGTCAAGGCCACGCAGAGCACCGGCCGCGCCAAGCGCACCGCCGCCTGAGTCTTGAAATCCTGCGGGGCGCACCGCATCTGAGTTTCGTCGGGGCTCGCCCCGGCGTTCTCTGGAAGGTTGTCTCCTCGGCATCCGCGCAACCGCAACGATGTCTTCAGCCCGGCCCCGCGCCGGGCTCTTTCTTTTCAAGCGCCGCCTGCCCGGCTTACCATCGGCCCATGTCGTCTCGCTCCGCCTTCACCCAGCACGCCTTCGCGGCGGGCGTGGTGCTGCGCGCATGGCGCCAGCCGGTCGCCGCCGCACTCTCCTGAGCCCGGCGACCTCCCTCGGAACTTCCCTCCCTTCTCCGGTCGCCGGGCCCCGCCCCCAGGGACAACGCCTGCACACCGGAGAACCGCTTGAACACTCTCGTCCACGAACGCCAGCTCGGCTGGCTCGACCACGTCCGCCTCTTCAACCTCGTGTCGGTGCCGCGCCCCGGCACCCGCATGTCGGAGGCGCTCGCTGGCCATGCGCGCGACATGCTCGACCTGGCCGAGGTCGTCGACCCGAAGACGCTGCCCGCCGACGTCGTCACGATGCGCTCGCGTGTCGTCCTGTCGCGCGGCGGCGAGCGGTTGGAGCTGACGCTCTGCTATCCCGACGACCTGACGGACGGCGTCGGGCGCATCTCGGTGTTCTCGCCGCTGGGCATGGCGCTGCTGGGCGCACGCGTCGGCGACAGCATCGGCTGGCGCGGCCCGGCCGGCGAAGAGCACACCGCGCGCATCGAGGCCCTGCCCTACCAGCCCGAAGCCGCCGGCGACTTCAGTCGCTGACCCTGCGGCGCCGCAGCCTGAGTTCGCTGACCAGCGTGCCGGCGAGCACCAGCGCGGCGCCGACGAAAGCCTCGGGCGGCAGGCGGTCGCCGGCCAGGCGGCCGACGACGCCGCCCCAGACCGGCTCGCCGGCGTAGATGATCGTCGCGCGCACCGGCGCCACCAAACGCTGGGCCCAGTTGATCGTCAGCTGGATCGCGACGCTGGCCGCACCGAGCCCGACCGCGGCGGCGAGCCAGACCCAGGAAAACGCCGGGATCGTTTCGCCGAGCACCGGCATCGCCGCCCAAGACAGCAGACCGGCCGCCAGCAACTGCACCGCGGTGATGCGGCGCACGTCGACGCGGCGGGCGAAACGGCCGATCAGCAGGATCTCGGCGGCGATCGCAAAGGCGCTGAGGATGGTCGCCAGTTCGCCCGGCCCGATCGCGCCGCTGCCGGCTTCCGGCCCGGCGAGCAGCACCAGCCCGGCGAAAGCCAGCACGATGCCCAGCATCGCCATCGGCTTGGGCGCCTCGCGCAGCACCAGCCATTGCAGCAGCGGCACCAACGGCACGTAAAGCGCGGTGATGAACGCCGACTTGCTGCTGCTGATCGTCTGCAGCCCCAGCGTCTGCAGGCCGTAGCCGAGAAAGATTGAGACGCCGATCGCGGTGCCGGCCCACAGCTCCTCACGCGTCAGGCCGGCCAGCGCACGGCGGAACACCAGCAGCGCGACCAGCCCCGCGGTGACGAAACGCAGGCCGACGAAGAAGAACGGCCCGCTGTGGCGCATCGCCAGGTGCACGATCAGGAAGGTCGTGCCCCAGAGCATGGTGATCGCGATCAGCGCCGCTTCCTGGCGGCTGAACGGCCAGGCGGCCTTGCCGCGATCGAACATGTGCAACATACTGCTCAGGATAACATGAGCAATAAACTGCACATTGCCTCGCGCCACGGTGACGTGCTCGCCTTCGTCGGGCAGAACCTGCGTGCCGCGCGCCAGCAGGCCGGGCTGAGCCAGGCCGCGCTGGCCGAAGCCTCGGGCCTGAGCCGGCGCATGATCGTCGCGCTCGAACAGGGCGACACCAACATCAGCCTGTCGCGGCTGGACCGGCTGGCCGAGGCGCTGGGCGTCGGCTTCGTCGACCTGGTGCGAGACCCGGCAGCGCAGACGCTGCGCCTGGACGCCGTCGCCTGGCGCGGCCGCCACGACGGCAGCGTCGCGGTGCTGCAGGCCAGCGTGCCGGCGCGCCACGAGGCCCAGCTCTGGGCCTGGACGCTGGCGCCGGGCGAGCGCTACGACGCCGAACCCGACCCTGAGGGCTGGCACGAGATGATCGTCGTCGTCGAAGGCCGGCTGCGGCTGGAACTGGCCGACGGCGCGCGCGAGCTGACCGCGGGCGACTACCTCGTCTACCCCAGTTCGCAGCCCTACGCCTACGTCAACGCCGGCGAGGCGACGACGCGCTTCATCCGCAACGTCGTCGCTTGAGCGCCGGTCAGCGCGTCAGCGCCGCGATCTTGGCCTTGATCGCCGGCAGCGCCGCCAGCGCGGCTTCGCGGCCGGCCTGGATCGAGCGCTTGCGCGCCGTGAAGTCGGCGCTGGAGACGCCGTTCAGCGCCGGGCGCAGCACGACGTCGGCGTCACGCAGTTCGTAGGTGTTGATGCTGCGGCTCATGATCGAGAAGGTCTGCAGCAGCATCTTCATCGCGTCGCCGGTCGGCGCACCGTCGGGCACCGCCGAGATGTCGACGGCGATGACCAGTTCGGCGCCCATCTGGCGCGCGAAACGCACCGGCACCGGCGACACCAGGCCGCCGTCGACGTACTCGCGGCCGCCGACCGTCACCGGCTGGAACACCGCCGGCACGGCGCTGGACGCGCGCACCGCGGTGCCGGTGTCGCCGCGCTGGAACAGGATCGGCGCGCCGCTGTCCAGGTCGGTGGCGACGATGCCCAGGGGCAGCCGCATCTGCTCGATCGCGCGGCCGCCGGTGTGCTCGCGCACGTAGCGCGCCAGCGCCTCGCCCCGCAGCAGCGCCCGACCGGGGAAGGCCCAGTCGGTGATCGCGCCTTCGTCCATCGTCATCGCCAGCATGCCCAGCTCCGCGCCGCTCTTGCCCGAGGCGTAGAGCGCGGCGACCAGGCTGCCGGCCGAGGTGCCGGCGACGAGGTCCGGGCGGATGCCGTTCTCCTCGAGCACCTGGATCACGCCGATGTGCGAGAAGCCGCGCGCGGCGCCCCCGCCCAGCGCCAGGCCGATGCGCGGCGGGCGCGGCGGCGGCTTGGGCGTCGTGGCGGAGTCGGTGACGGGGTGGGAGGGGGTCGGTGCCGGGAGCGGCACGCTCTGGCACGCGGCCAGGAGAAGGACGAGGAGCGTCCCGAGAAGTCTGCGCATGGTCGCTGGTGATTGTAAGAAGGCTTACTCATAACCATCAGCGATAAGCACGAGATAATTCTGTAGTTTGAACCTATAAGCTGCGTCTCTACAGTCGCGGCAAAAGCGAATCCTGCCGTCCATGTACCAGTACACCGAGTTCGACCGCCAGTTCATCCGGGCCCGCGCCGCGCAGTTCCGCGACCAGCTCGAACGCCATCTGGCCGGCCAGCTGCCCGACGAGCTGTTCCGTCCGCTGCGGCTGCAGAACGGCTGGTACGTGCAGCGCCACGCGCCGATGGCGCGCATCGCGGTGCCCTATGGCGAGCTGTCCTCGCGCCAGCTGCGCGCCCTGGCGCGCGTGGCGCGCGAGTTCGATCTGCAGGACGCCGGCACGCCCAACGAACGCGGCGGCTTCGGCCACTTCACGACGCGCCACAACTGCCAGTTCAACTGGATCCCGCTGGAGCGCTCGGCCGACGTGATGGAGCTGCTGGCCGAAGCCGACCTGCACGGCGTGCAGACCAGCGGCAACTGCATCCGCAACGTGACGACCGACGCGCTGGCCGGCATCGCGCCCGACGAGATCGTCGACCCGCGCCCCTACGCAGAGCTGCTGCGCCAGTGGAGCACGCTGCACCCCGAGTTCGCCTTCCTGCCGCGCAAGTTCAAGGTCGCGATCACCGGCGCGACCGACGACCGGGCGGTCATCGCCTGGCAC
The DNA here is from genome assembly GCF_000284255.1 of Rubrivivax gelatinosus IL144. Lineage (NCBI taxonomy): Bacteria > Pseudomonadati > Pseudomonadota > Betaproteobacteria > Burkholderiales > Sphaerotilaceae > Rubrivivax > Rubrivivax gelatinosus. Next base: position 2,466,283 of record NC_017075.1, on the reverse strand, counting down.
GACGTCGGCCTGCAGCTGCTGCGCGACGACGCCGGCCAGGTGGGTTTTCGCGTGCTGGTCGGCGGCGGCATGGGTCGCACGCCGATCATCGCCACCGAGGTCGCGGCCTTCGTGCCCTGGCAGCGCATCCTGGTCTTCCTCGAGGCCGTGGTGCGCGTCTACAACCTGCACGGCCGGCGCGACAACATCTACAAGGCGCGCATCAAGATCCTCGTCAAGGCGCTGGGCGAGCAGTTCATCCGCGAGGTGCACGCCGAATACGAGGCGCTGCTGGCCGACGGCGCGCCCGAGCTGCCGCAGGCCGAGCTCGACCGCGTCGCCGCGAACTTCGTCGCCCCGGTGACCGAAGCCGCGCCGCCGGCCCACGCCGTCGACGCCGACGCGCCCAAGGCCTACACGCGCTGGCTGGAGCGCAACGTGCACGCCCACCGCCTCGCCGGCTACCGCGCCGTGACGCTGTCGCTCAAGCGCGCCGGCCAGGCGCCCGGCGACGTCACAGCCGACCAGATGGACCGTGCCGCCGAGCTGGCCGAGCGCTTCAGCCATGGCGAACTGCGCGTCACCCACGACCAGAACCTGCTGCTGCCCTGGGTCGCCGAGCACGAGCTGCGCGCGCTGTGGCTGGCCGCGCGCGAAGACGGCTTCGCGACGCCCAACATCGGCCTGCTGACCGACATGATCGCCTGCCCCGGCGGCGACCTCTGCTCGCTGGCCAACGCCCGTTCGTTGCCAATCGCCGCGGCGATCCGCGAGCGCTTCGAGGACCTGGACGCGCTCTACGAGCTCGGCGACCTCGACCTGCACATCAGCGGCTGCATGAACTCCTGCGGCCACCACCACACCGGCCACATCGGCATCCTCGGCGTCGACAAGGACGGCAGCGAGTGGTTCCAGGTGACGGTCGCCGGCTCCGACGGCTCGCTGGCCAACGGCCCGGCCGCGGCCGGCAAGGTGATCGGCCCGTCCTTCGCCGCCGACGAGGTGCCCGACGTCGTCGAGGCGCTGGTCGAGGTCTACCGCGCCGAGCGCCAGGCCGGCGAACGTTTCGTCGACACCGTGCGCCGCCTGGGCATCGCCCCGCTGCGCGCCGCCGCCGACGCCGTGCGCCGCAGCACCGCCGCGGCCGAAGCCTGATCCGAGATGTCCATGCGCCTGATCGACCAGAACTCCCCGCTGCCCGCCGACGCGCTGGCCCTCGACAACGCCGTCGACGTGCTCGAGCGCCGCGACGAGATCGCCGCCGCCCGCGCCGTCGTGCTGCACTTCCCGAAGTGGACCGACGGCCGCGCCTACTCGCAGGCCGTTCTGCTGCGCCTGCGTCTGCGCTACGCCGGCGAGCTGATCGCCGCCGGCGACGTCGTCGGCGACATGCTGCCGATGCTGCAGCGCTGCGGCTTCGACGCCGCCCAGCTGCGCGCCGACCAGGATCCGGCGGTCGCGCTGCGCACGCTGGGGCGTTTCCCCGGCCAGTACCAGCGCGACGCCGTCGGCGCCCAACCCACCCCGTACGCCCGAGCGGCCTGAACGTATGCCTACCGCCATCGAACTGCATGCCCGCAAGACCCGCGGCCACGATGCCCGGGTCGCGCACGCCGTCGCGCTGCTGCGCGAGGCCGCCGCCGACCACGCCGGCCGCATCGTCCAGGCCACCAGCCTGGGCGTCGAAGGCATGGTCATCACCGACCTGATCGCGCGCCACGGCCTGGCGATCCCGGTCGCGACGCTGGACACCGGCGCGCTGCACGCCGAGACACTGGCGCTGATCCCGCGCATCCGCCAGCGCTACGGCGTCGAGGTGCAGGTCTTCCGCCCGCAGCAGGAAGCCGTCGTCCAGTTCGTGCGCCGCCACGGCGAGGACGCGATGTACCGCAGCGTCGAGCTGCGCAAGAGCTGCTGCGATGTGCGCAAGAAGGAGCCGATGCGCCGCCTGCTCGAGGGCCGCACCGCCTGGATCACCGGGCTGCGCCGCGAGCAGTCGGAATCGCGTTCGCGCGTGCCGCACTTCGAGCTCGACGCCGACAGCCGCGAGAAGTTCTACCCGCTGGCCGACTGGAGCGAAGCCGACATCTGGCACTACGTGGCCACGCACGACGTGCCGTACAACCCGCTGCACGACCAGTTCTTCCCGAGCATCGGCTGCGCGCCCTGCACGCGCGCCGTTTCGCTGGGCGAGGACCACCGCGCCGGGCGCTGGTGGTGGGAGCAGGAAGGCGCCAAGGAGTGCGGGCTGCACCTGCGGCCCGAGCCGATCGCCGCGTGATACAACGGCGCCGCTGATGGGCCGCGTCGTCTTCATCGGCGCCGGCCCCGGCGCCGCAGACCTGATCACCGTGCGCGGCGCGCGACGCCTCGCCGAGGCCGAGGTCGTGCTCTGCGACGCGCTGACCGACCCAGCGTTGCGCGAACTCGCACCGCGCGCCGAGTGGATCGACGTCGGCAAACGCGGCTATCGCCATTCCACCCACCAGGCCGAGATCGACGCCCTGCTCGTCGAGATGGCGCGGCGTCACGCCGTCGTCGTGCGCCTCAAGGGCGGCGACCCCAGCCTGTTCGGCCGGCTCGAAGAAGAGCTGGCCGCACTGGCCCGCGCCGGCATCGACAGCGAAGTGGTGCCCGGCGTCAGCGCCGCGCTGGCCGCAGCCGCCTCGGCGCAGCGCCCGCTGACGCGCCGCGCCCGCGGCCGCAGCGTCGCCTTCAGCACCGCGATGACCCGTGAACGGCGGCTGGAGGTGACGCACGCCGCCGACACCCAGGTCTTCTACATGGCCGGCAGCCAGCTCGGCGTGCTCGGCGAACGCCTGCGCGCCGCCGGCTGGCCGGCCGACACGCCGGCACTCGTCGTCTCGCGCGCCGGCTGGCCCGACGAGCTGCGCAGCCACCACGACGTCGCTTCGCTGGCCGACGCGAGCGCGCGCCACGCCGGGCAGCCGACCGTCGTCATCGTCGGCGCCGGTGCGTCGGCGCTCACCCTGACGCATGAGCAAGATCAAGCCGGGACCCCCGAGGGCGCGGCGTAAAATTCCGCCCGCTTGGCGCCCTCGCCCGCGACCGCGTCAGTTCCTGACATCACAACCGAGCCCGTTCCAATGACTCACGTCGTTCTCGATTCCTGCATCCGCTGCAAGTACACCGATTGCGTGGATGTGTGCCCCGTCGACTGCTTCCGTGAAGGGCCGAACTTCCTCGTCATCGATCCCGAGGAGTGCATCGACTGCGCGGTCTGCATCCCCGAGTGCCCGGCCAACGCGATCCTGCCCGAGGAAGACGTGCCTTCGGACCAGCTGCAGTTCGTCCAGCTCAACGCCGAGCTCGCCAAGGTCTGGCCGAGCATCACCAAGCGCAAGGGCTCGCTGCCCGACGCCGACGAGTGGAAGGACCGCAAGAACAAGCTGCCGCACCTGCAGCGCTGACCCGGGCGGCGCCCGGCGAACGCATGACTGTTTCCCCCTCGCCCGGCGCTCCCGCCGTCGTATCCCCGATCGAGACCGACGCGCTGATCATCGGCGCCGGCCCGGTCGGGCTGTTCCAGGTCTTCGAACTCGGGCTGCAGGACATCCGCGCCCACGTCGTCGACTCGCTGCCGCACGTCGGTGGCCAGTGCGCCGAGCTCTACGCCGACAAGCCGATCTACGACATCCCCGGCGTGCCCGTGTGCACCGGGCGTGAGCTCGTCGAGCGGCTACGGCAGCAGATCGCGCCTTTCGGCGCGAACTTCCATCTCGGCCAGGAGGTGCGTTCGCTGGAACGCGCCGCCGACGGCCGCTTCGACGTCGCCACCAGCACCGGCACGCGTTTTGTCGCGCGCACGGTCTTCGTCGCCGGCGGCGTCGGCTCCTTCCAGCCCAAGGCGCTGCGCCTGCCGGGCATCGAACGTTTCGCCGGGCGCCAGCTCTTCTACCGCGTCGCCGACGCGGCGGCCTTTGCCGGCCAGCACCTGGTCGTCGCCGGCGGCGGCGATTCGGCACTCGACTGGGCGATCCACTTCGCCAGCACCGACCAGGCCCGCCCGGCGCGCGTGACGCTGCTGCATCGGCGCGACGAGTTCCGTGCCCTGCCCGCGACGCTGCGCCGCCTGGCCGAGCTGCGCGAGGCCGGCGCGGTGGAGGTCGTCATCGGCCAGCCGACCGGCTTCGAGACCGACGGCGAGCGCCTGGCCCGCCTGGTGCTGATGCGCCCGGACGGCAGCAGCACGACGCTGGCGCTGGACACCCTGCTCGTCTTCCACGGCCTGAGCCCCAAGCTGGGCCCGATCGCCGAATGGGGGCTGGAGCTGGACCACAAGCTGGTCACCGTGAACCCGGCGACCTTCGAAACGAGCACACCGGGCGTCTTCGCCGTCGGCGACATCTGCCACTACCCGGGCAAACGCAAGCTGATCCTCTGCGGCTTCCACGAGGCCACGCTGGCCGCCTTCGCCGCCGTGCCCTACGTCGACCCGGAGCGCCGCGCGCTGCTGCAGTACACGACTTCCAGCCCGCAGCTGCACCGGCTGCTGGGCGTCGAGACGCCGTCGCAGGATTGACACGGATCGTCGCCGGCGGCCCGCCGGCCCCGTTATGATCCGCGCCGCTTCATGCACCCGACCCGGTGCACGAGGCATTCGCTAGGGGTGTTGGCCGCCTGCCAAACGCGGACGGCCGACTGAGAGAGTCCCTTTGAACCTGATCGCCCGCCGAAGCCGTTAGGCCGAGGCGGCGACCCGTCCTTCACCGGACGGCACGAGGTAATGCTCGCGCAGGGAAGCACACCACGGGTTCCACGGCGCGGTCCTGCGCCGTGCCGCGCTCCGGTATGCCGACCTGCCATCGTCCAAGGCTTCCGATGGCAACCAATCATCACGTCCCGACCCGCTGCGCCCTCGCCGCGGCCCTGTTCGCCTCTGCCTGCGCCGCCCAGGCGCAGAGCACCGAGACGATCACCATCACCGGCGCGGCCGAGCGCCTGCCGGCTTTCGCCGGCTTCCCCGGCCAGACCGACGCGCGCACGCCGCTGCAGGCGCAGAGCTGGAGCGCCGAGCGCCTGGCCGACGAGAACGTCACCCGGCTGGGCGAGGTCACGCGGCTGGACGCCGGCATCTCCGTGGCCTACGACTCGCCGGGCTACTGGGCCGGGCTCTCGGTGCGCGGCTACACGCTGGACAACCGCTTCAACATCCGCCGCGACGGCCTGCCGGTCAGCGGCGAGACCGCGTTCGCCCTTGAGAACAAGGAAGCCGTCGAGGTGCTCAAGGGTGCCAGCGGCATGCAGGCCGGCACCAGCGCGCCCGGCGGCCTGGTGAACCTGCGCGTCAAGCGCCCGGTGGCCGACAAGCGCAGCGCCACGGTGTGGTGGGAAGGTGCGGGCACGACCGGCGCGGCCGTCGACGTCGGCGACCGCAGCGGCCCCGACGGCGCCTTCGGCTGGCGCGTCAACGCCGCTTACGAGGACATGGAGCCGCGGCTGCGCGACAGCGACGGCCACCGTCGCCTGCTGGCCGTGGCGCTGGACTGGCAGCTGAACCCCGGCAGCATCGTCGAGTTCGAGATCGAGAACAGCCGCCAGCAGCAGCCCAGCGCCGCCGGCTACAGCATGCGCGGCAACACCGTGCCCGACGCGCACGACATCGACCTGCTGAACAACCTGAACCACCAGCCCTGGAACGGCCCGGTGGAGATGGAGGGCACGACGGCCTCGCTGCGCTGGCGCCAGCGCATCGCCGAAGACTGGCAGCTGCGCGCCCAGGCGATGGTGCAGAAGCTGCGCACCGACGACCGCACGGCCTTCCCTTACGGGGTCTACAACGCCGACTACCAGTGCCCGCAGTGGTGCGACCGCTTCGCCCCCGACGGCAGCTTCAGCTACTGGCAGTACACCAGCCTCGACGAGCGCCGCGACAGTGCCGCGTTGGAGATCGCGGCCAGCGGCACGGCGCGCACCGGCGCCGTCGAGCATGCGATCGAGTTCGGCGCACTGCGCAGCCGCTACCGCGGGCGTTTCGAGGATCAGGTCTTCGACATCGCCGGCACCGGCAAGGACGACGGCAGCCTGGTGTCGCCGCCGTCGGCCGGCTACCCGGACGCCAACACCGACCGTGACGAGACCAGCACCGAGCTCTTCGTGCGCGACGCGATGACGCTGCCCGGCGGCTGGAGCCTGTGGACCGGGCTGCGCCACACCCGGCTGGCGCGCGAGAGCTGGAGAACGAGCCCGGACAGCACCGGCAGCCTGCGCGCCACCGATTACGACCAGAGCTTCACCACGCCCTGGGCCGCGCTGGCCTACCAGCTCACGTCGGCGACGATGGTCTACGCGAGCTGGGGCCGCGGCGTCGAGTCGGCCGTCGTGCCGAACCGTCCGCGCTACGCCAACGCCGGCCAGGCGCTGCCGGCGCTGAAGAGCCGCCAGCGCGAGATCGGCCTCAAGTACGCCGGGCGGGAAGTCGAGAGCAGCGTCGCGCTGTTCCAGATCGAACGCCCGCGCACCGGCGAGCTGAACGCCGGCTGCGCCGACGACGTCCCCGACTCGTGCCGCCAAGGCGTCGTCGGCGAGCAGCGCCACCGCGGCGTCGAAGCCAGCGTCGTCTGGCGCACCGGCGCCGTCGACTGGCGCGCCAGCGCGATGCTGCTGGACGCCGTGCGCCACGAGAGCGGCAGCGGCGACGGCCTGCGGCCGGAGAACGTGCCGGCGCGCACGCTGCGCGTCGGCGCCGACTGGCGCGTGCCGCAGGCCGCCGGGCTGCTGCTGCAGGCCGACCTGCGCGCCGAAGGCGACCGCGTCGTGCTGCCCTACGACGACAGCGTGCGCATCCCCGGCTGGGCCAGCCTGGACCTGGGTGCCCGCTGGACGCAGACACTGGCCGGCGGGCGCAGCATCACCTGGCGCACCGGCGTCGACAACGTCTTCGACCGCAAGGCCTGGAAAGAGTCGCCCTACCAGTTCGACCACGTCTACCTGTACCCGCTGCAATCGCGTACCTGGAGAGCCAGCGCATCACTCAAGTTTTGACAAACTGAGTTTTCGGGCTATACTCTTGGTCTTCCTTCCCCGATAGCTCAGTCGGTAGAGCGCCGGACTGTTAATCCGTAGGTCCCTGGTTCGAGCCCAGGTCGGGGAGCCAAACAAACCGAAGGGTCAGCGATGCAAATCGCTGACCCTTTTGGCTTTTCGGGGCCGCCGGATTCATGCGCGGCCTGCGTGGGCGCGCCCGTAAGCGCTTCTCGCGCCCTTGCGCTCGCCGCGCACCCCCCAAGCGATAGATCCGGACGGGCCGGACGGCACGGAAGGCCTCTGTCGGCTGGGTTAGCCTTGCCGCGTCTCGTTTCCCGTCGGACGCCGCCGCATGTGTGACCCGTCGTCGAGTTCCGCTCCTGGTGCAGGCCCGGCCCGCGCCGCGCAGCTCTTCACTGCGCTGCTGGCCTCGTGGGCCGCGGATGCCGATGCGTGCGCGATGGCCCGGGACGGCGAACTGGCGACCGTGATCCCGCTGCTGTGGCGCAGTCTCCAGCCCATGGCGCTGCTGCTCGGCCCGCGGCGCGTGCTGGTCTACAACGATGCCTTTGCGCCGCTGTGCGGCGATTCGCATCCGCGCTGCTTCGGCTTGCCCTTCGAGACGGCGTCCAGCCCGCAGGCGCCGGCGCTCGACCCGATGATCCGTGCCGGCTACGCCGGCGAAGCGCGAGCGCCGCAGCGCCTGCCCTGGGAGCTGCGGCGCGACGGACTGCGGACGCGAACGACGCTCGACCTGTCCGTGACGCCGCTGCTCGGCGACGCGGGCGGCGTCGCGGCCGTGCTGCTGGTGGCCCACCCGCATGCCCTCGCGCCCGATGGCGACGACCGGGCGTCAGCGCCGACCGTCGACGATGCCGCGCACAGCGCCGCGCTGCTGCGCGCGGTCTCCGACGCCTCCCCCGACGTCATCTTCGCCAAGGATCTGGAGGGCCGGCTGCTGCTGGCCAACCCTGCGACGCTGGCACTCATCGGCAAACCGGCGCACGAGGTGCTGGGGCGCACGGATCGCGAGCTCCTGCAGGATCCCGCCGCCGCCGAGGCCGTCATGCGCAACGACCGGCGCATCATGGAGTCGGGCATCGCCGAGGAGATCGAGGAGGTGGTGCCGCGGCCGGACGGCAGGCCCGTCGTCTGGCTGTCGCGCAAGATGCCCTGGCGCCGCGAGGGCCAGGTCGCGGGCCTGCTCGGGATCTCGCGCGACATCACCGAGCGCAAGCGGCTCGAGCAGCAGCTGGCCGCCTCCAACGACTCGCTGAACCAGATCCTCGGCAGCATCACCGACGGCTTCGCCTTCCTCGACCAGGCCTGGCGCTACACCTACTTCAGCGAGCAGGGTGCGCGCATGTTCGGGCTGCGCCGCGAGGACGTGCTGGGCCGATGCCTGTGGGACCTGTTCCCGCACGCCGCGACCTCGCGCTTCGGGGCCGAATACCGCCGCGCGATGGACAGCGGCGAGCCGGTGCACTTCGAGGCGTTCTACCCCGAGCCCTTGAACAGCTGGATCGAGTGCCACTGCTACCCCTCGCGCGAAGGCCTGGCGGTCTTCTTCCGCGACGTCACGAAGAGCCACGAGGTGCAAGCCGCACTGCGTGAGAGCGAGGACCGCCTGCGCCGCATCTTCGAGGCCAGCCCCATCGGCATGGTCACCGGTGACGAGAGCGGCCGCATCCTGGGGGCCAACAGCGCCTATCTGCGCCTGCTGGGCCGCAGCAGTGCCGAGCTCGACGCAGGCGCCCTGCGCTGGGACGAGGTCACGCCGCCCGAGCATCTGGATGCGGACCGCCACGCGATCGCCGAGGTCGCCCGCGACGGCGTGTCCAGGATCTACGAGAAGGAGTACCTGCACGCGGCCGGCCACCGCGTGCCGGTGCTCGTCGCCTGCGCGCGGCTCAGCGGCGACGGCCGGCTGCTGGTCGGCTTCGTCATCGACATCAGCGAGCGCAAACGCGCCGAACGCATCCTGGCGCAGGCCGACCAGAACAAGAACCACTTCATCGCGATGCTGGCGCACGAGCTGCGCAACCCGCTGGCGACCATCCAGCACGGCGTGTCGATGCTGCAGCGGCATGCCGCCGCCGACCTGTCCGAACGCGTGCTCGGGATCATGGACCGGCAGATCCGGCACATCGTGCGCCTCACCGAGGACCTGCTCGATGTCTCGCGGATCGGCAGCGGCAAGCTCGAACTTCGCATGGAGACGGTCGACCTGCGCGAGGTCGTGCAAGCCGCGGTGGAGGCGGCACGCTCGCTGCTCGAACAGGCCGGCCACCGGCTCACGCTGGACCTGCCGGCCGAGGGCTGCCACGCGCACGCCGACCACGCCCGTTTGGTCCAGGTCGTCAGCAACCTGCTGAGCAACGCCGCGCGCTACACGCCGCCGGGCGGCCGCATCGAGGTGCGGCTTCGCGATGACGGCGACGGTTTCGTGCGCCTGGCGGTCTCGGACAACGGGATCGGCGTTCCGCCCGAGCTGGCCAGCGAGATCTTCGACCTCTTCTTCCAGGCGCGCACGGATCCCGGCCCGGGAAGCGGCCTCGGCATCGGCCTGTCGCTGGTGCGCCAGCTCGTCGGCCTGCACGGCGGAACGGTCGAGCTCGTCAGCGCCGGGCGCGACCAGGGCAGCCGCTTCGAGGTGCGGCTGCCTCGCGTGGCCGATCCGGGCCGCCGGCTCGCCGAGGCGCCTGCGCACGCCTCGCCCCAAGCTGGCGGCAGGCGCATCCTGATCGTCGACGACAACGTCGACGCGGCCGAGATGCTGGCCGCGTTGCTGAGCGGCGCCGGACACGAGGTCCGCTTGCGATACGACGGCGACGGCCTGCTCGAGGCCGCACGCGACTTCCGGCCGCAGCTGATCCTGCTGGACATCGGCCTGCCCCGCCGCAACGGCTACGAGCTGGCACAGGAACTCACGGCGCACTGGGACGGCCGACGCGACAGCCTGCTGGTGGCGCTCACCGGCTGGGGCAGCGACGCGGACCGGCATCGCGCCCGGGAATCGGGCTTCGACCGGCACCTGACCAAGCCGGTCGCGTTCGACGCCTTGCAGCAGCTGCTCGACGACGCCGGGGGCGTGGCCGGCCCCTGACGCGGCCGCGCCGTCCCCCGGCGCGGACGGTCACGGCCTCGAGGCACGCTGCGCGTCAGACGGTGTACGCCACGCCGCCCGCCACGGGCGACCGGGGCGCACGGTCGTCGGCGCCCTTCATGTAGCGCTCGAACTCCTGGACGTGACGCTGGGCGAGCCTGCCGCCGGCCAGCGAGTGCGCGGTCAGCGCGATGGCCAGGTGGTGCTGCAGCACCATCGCCAGCCAGCTGCCGGGGGGCCGCGGCGGCCTGGGCCTTGGCGCGGGCCTCGGCTGGGCAATTTGCCCGACGACGCCCCGGCGGTGTTTGCACGCCTTGCGGCGCCGGTGAAGCCGAGCCGACACTTGGCTCACCAGAAGTGAAACGGAGCGCCCGGCGATGAACCTGCTGCCCCAACTCGTCGTCCGGCTGGTCGTCATCACCGTCGCCTGCCTGCTCGCGGCCATCGCCTGGATCGTCGTCGACACGCACCGCAGCGTCGAACACGAAGCCGAGCTGTCGGCCCAGCGCGTGGGCCGGCACCTGGAAGCGCTGTACTGGCAGGAACTGCTGTGGCGCGGCCGCGCACGTGCCGGTCTCAACATCCCGGTGTCGGACTGGCAGTCCTTCGAGACGCTGAACCTGATCTCGCCCGGCGTCTGCGTCAGCTTCGCGCTGCACGGCGAGCCGGAGCGCACGCTGTGCAGCCAGACCGCGGCGCTGGGGCCGCAGGCCCCGGCGTGGTTCGTCGCCGGCTACGGCGCGCTGTTCCGCCACGACAGCTCGGCACGGCGGCCGCTGTTCGCGCGCGCACCGGCCGCCGGCTACATCGTCAACACGCCCGACCGCGGCGCGGCGATCCGCCTGGCCTGGCAGCAGGTCTCGCTGGTCGCGGGCATCGCCGCCGGCATGGCCGCGGCGATCGCGCTGCTGACGGCGTTGATGATCGGCCGCACGCTGCGCCCGGCCCGTGCCATCGTCGCCGGCCTGCGCCGCCTGGAGGACGGCGAGCTGGCCTGGCGCCTGCCCGCGTTCCGGACCGGCGAGTTCGCGCTGATCGCCGGCGCGGTGAACCAGCTCGCCGGCCGCCTGGCTCATACCCACGAGGAGCGCAACCTGCTGACGACGCGGCTGCTGCAGGTGCAGGAGAACGAACGCCGCGCGCTGGCGCGCGACCTGCACGACGAGTTCGGCCAGTGCCTGACGGCGACCGCCGCGCTGGCCGCGTCGATCGAAGCCGGCGCGCCGGCCGATCGCCCCGACATCGCCGAGGAGGCGCAGGCCATCGGCCGCGCCCAGGCGCGCATGATGAAGACGCTGCGCAGCGCGCTGGTACGGCTGCGCACCCAGGACATCGAGGAGATCGGGCTGGAGGCCAGCCTGCGCCAGCTGATCAGCGAGCACAACCTGCTGACGGCCTCGCGTTCGGTGTTCCAGCTGCAGGTCCACGGCGCGATCGCCGCGCTGCCGCGGCCGATCGCGATCGACGTCTACCGCATCGCCCAGGAGTGCCTGAACAACGCCGCGCGCCACGGCGTGCCGACGCAGGTGGCGCTGCGCGTGGCGCGCGACGGCGAGGCGGTGGCGATCACCGTCGAGGACGACGGCGGCGGCGACGCGGCGCGCATCGGCCGTATCGGCGGCCACGGCATTCCCGGCCTGCGCGAGCGCCTGAGCGCGCTCGGCGGCACGCTGGCCATCGCCAACGGCAGCGCCGGCATCCGCGTCGCGGCGGTGGTCCCGCTGCCGGCCAACGACGCGGCCCTGCACCGCGCCGCCGCATGAAGCCGGTCAGCGTCCTGCTCGTCGACGACCACCCGGTGGTGCGCGAAGGCTATCGCCGGCTGCTCGAGCGCCAGCCCAGCCTGAGCGTCTGCGCCGAAGCGGTGGACGCCGACAGCGCCTACGAGGCCTTCTGCCGCCACCGCCCCGACGTCGTCGTGATGGACATGCTGCTGCCCGGTGCCAGCGGCCTGGACGCGCTGCGCCACATCCGCCAGCGCGACGCCGACGCGCGTGTGCTGATGGTGACGATGCACAGCGGCGCGTCGATGGCGCTGAAGGTGCTGCAGGCCGGCGCCTGGGGCTACGTCACCAAGAGCAGCGGCCCCAAGGAGCTGGTGCGCGCGGTGCTGGCCGTGTCGCAGGGCGAGCAGGCGCTGTGCGAGGACACTCGGCAGGCGATCGAGACCCAGCGCCTGGCCGACCCGGTGGCGGTGCTCGACGACCTGGGCCCGCGCGAGGTCGAGATCCTGCGCCTGGTCGCCTCCGGCCACACCAGCGACGCGATCGCCGACGCGCTGAACCTCAGCGAGAAGACGGTGCGCAACTACCACTACGCGATCAAGAGCCGCATCGGCGTGCGCACCGACGCCCAGCTGGTCTGGTTCGCGCTGAGCATCGGCCTGGTGCGCGTCGACGACGTCGCCGCGGCGCTGCCGTTCCCGGTGCCCGGCTTGCCCGCGGGGCGCTGCGATGACTGAACGCCCGCCGCCGACGGGCTGAGCGGCCCGCCCTCTCCTGCCCGCAGGCGCTCCGCCGCGGCCTTCCCGGCCCGCGGCGCGGCGGACTGCGCCCCGAACCCACACCGTGAGCCGCCGATGGACCCCGAACGAGAACTTCAAGACTGGCGTGAACTGGCCCTGCGCCTGGAGCGCGAGGTCGCCCGCGCGGTGATCGGCCAGGCGCCGACGATCCGCCTGATCACCGTCGCCCTGTTCGCACGCGGCCATGTGCTGCTCGAAGGCGACGTCGGCGTCGGCAAGACGACGGTGCTGCGCGCCTTCGCACGCGCCGTCGGCGGCGACTTCGAGCGTGTCGAGGGCACCGTCGACCTGATGCCCGGCGACCTGATCTATCACACCTACGTCGACGCCGACGGCCGGCCGCGCATCGACCCGGGCCCGCTGCTGCGCCACGGCGAGCGCCTGACGACCTTCTTCTTCAACGAGATCAACCGCGCCCGGCCGCAGGTGCAGTCGCTGCTGCTGCGCGCGATGGCCGAGCGCACGGTGTCGGCCTTCAACCGCGAGTACCGCTTCCCGCACATGACGGTCTTCGCCGACCGCAACAAGGTCGAGAAGGAGGAGACCTTCGAGCTCGCGTCGGCGGCACGCGACCGCTTCATGTTCGAGCTGAACATGGGCAAGCCCGCCGAGCGCGAGCTTAGGCGGGCGCTGGTCTTCGACACCGTGTTCCACGACGCCGACCGGCTGATCGAGCAGGTGCCGGCGGCGATCCTGCCGGCCGGGCAGCTCAACACGATCGGCACGCTGATCCAGTCCTCGGTGACGGCCAGCCCGACGCTGGAGCGCTACGTGCTGGAGGTCTGGGAAGCCACCGAGGCCCCGCAGCGCTTCGGCGTGCAGCTCGACGGCGTCGACATGCGCCGCCTGGTGCTGGCCGGCGCCAGCCCGCGCGGCATGAGCGCGCTGCTGCGCGCCGCGCGCGTCGTCGCCTGGCTCGAAGGCCGCACCCACCTGCTGCCGGCGGACCTGCTGACGGTGCTGCCGTCGGTGCTGGCGCACCGCGTGTTCTTCACGCCGGTCTACGAGCTGCGCCGCGCCGAGCTGGCGCCGGCGCTGGTGCAGCAGATCGTCGACCGGGTGGCGGCGCCATGAGAGCTCAGGACTTGTCCGGGCCTCGTTCCGGCCCGGCGGCGGCCGAGTTCCATTACCGGCTGCCCGCCGTCTTCGGCGGCCAGCGGCCGGGCGCACACCGCGGCAGCAGCCTGGGTGCCGGCCAGGTGTTCGCGGCGCACCGGCGGCTGTTCGACCACCCGGACCCGCGCCGCATCGACCTGCGCGCCAGCCTGCGCGACCCGCGCGGCGACTGGCTGGTGCGCCTGCCGCGCCAGCGCGTCGCGGTCGCCGTTCACGCGGTCGTCGACGTCTCGGCGTCGATGCATTTCGGCGCCCGGCACCGCAAGCTGGACGTCGTCGCCGACTTCGTCGAGGCGCTGGGCCGCAGCGCCTACCGCAGCGGCGACGCACTGGGGCTGCTGGCTTTCGACCACGGCCGGCGCGAGGATCTGTTCATGCCCGCGCGCCACAGCCGGGGCGCCGGCCAGCTGATGGCCGAGGCCCTGCGCCGTTGCCATGCCGAAGCGCCCGACCAGCACGACCGCGCCCACGAGCTGACGCCCCGGGCGCTGCAGCAGACCGTGGCGCCGCTGGCCGGCCGCCCCGGGCTGGTCTTCCTGGTGTCGGACTTCCACTGGCCGCTGCAGGCGCTGCACGGCGTGCTCGAACAGCTGGCGCCGGCCTGCGTGCTGCCGATCGTCGCCTGGGATCCGGCCGAGACGGCGCCGCCGGCCGCGCACGCGCTGCTGGCCGTCAGCGACGCCGAGACCGGCCTGCGCCGCACCTTGTGGCTGCGCGAGCCGCTGCGCCGGCGCTGGGCCGAAGCCGTGGCGCGGCGCCGCACCGAGCTGCAGGCGCTGTTCGCGGCGCATGGCCTGGCGCCGTTCGAGTTGCAGGGCCGTTTCGACGCCGAGGCGCTGACCCGTTACTTCATGGAGGCCGTGGCATGAAGCCGCCGGGCCTCGCCGCACTCGTGCTGGCGCTGGTGTGCCTGGGGCCGCCGGCGGCACCGGCCGCACCCGTGGCGACCGTCGAGCAGCCGCGCAGCTTCGGCCACCTGCTGGGCGACGTGCTGAGCCAGCGTGTGCGGCTGCCCGACGGACACGATGTCGACGCCGCAGCGCTGCCGCTGGATCGTGTCGGCCTGTACCTGGAGCGCCGCGCGCTGCGCGTCGAGCGCGACGACGCCGGTGGGCGCTGGCTGGTGATCGAGTACCAGGTCGTCAACTCGCCGCGCACGCTGCTGGCGGCCTCGCTGCCGGCGCTGACGCTGGCCACCGCGGCCGGCCCGCTGCAGGTGCCGACCTGGCCGGTCAGCATCGGCCCGATGACGTCGCGTGCCACCTTCGACCAGGGCGCGCTGCAGGCGCTGCAGCCCGACCGTGCAGCCGTGCCGGTGCCCGACGACGGCCCGCGGCGGCGCCTGACGGCGTCGCTCGCGGCACTGGCCGCCCTGTTGGCGGCCTGGGGCGGCTGGTGGGCCGCACGCAACCTGTACGAGGCGCGCCGGCTGCCGTTCGCACGGGCCTGGCGCGAGCTGCGCCGCACCGAGGCCGACAGCGCCGAGGCCTGGCGGGTGCTGCACCGCGCGCTGAACACCAGCGCCGGCCACGTCGTGCACGGCGGCACGCTGCCGCGGCTGCTGGCCGAGTCGCCGCAGCTGAGTCCGCTGGCGCCCCAGCTGGAGGCCTTCTTCCGCCAGTCCGAGCTGCGTTTCTTCGCCGGCACGACCGGCGCGGCCGGGCCGGCGCCGTCGCTGCACGCGCTGGCCCGCGCGTTGCGCGACGTCGAACGCCGCCACCAGCGCTGAGCCGATGGACTTCGATTTCCTCCAAGCCGCGTGGCTGCTGCTGTTGCCGCTGGCCGTGCTGCCGCTGCTGCGGCGGCGCCGCGACACGCTGAGCTTCGCGGCCGTGGGCTGGCTGCCCGCCGATCCCTGGGGCCGCGCCGCCGGCCTGCTGTGGCGGGGTTTCGCCTGCGGCGCGATCTGCGCCGCGGTGATCGGGCTGGCGGGGCCCGGTCGGAGCGGCACCCAGGTGCTGCGCACCGGCAAGGGCGCCGAGGTGCTGATCCTGATGGACCGCAGCTCCAGCATGGACGCCAACCTGATGCAGCGCGACGTTAAGTCCGGCGGCCAGATCAACGCCAGCCGGCCGACCAAGAACCAGGTCGTGCGCGAGCTGCTCGCCGACTTCGTCGAGCGCCGCCCCGACGACCGCTTCGCGCTGATGACCTTCAGCACCAGCGCGATGCTGGTGGCGCCGTTCACGCAGGACCACGCCACCGTGCTGGCCGGGCTGAAGGCCACCGCCATCGGTCGCGGCCTGCCCGACACGCTGATGGGGCCTGCGCTGCTGGCGGCCATCGGGCAGTTCGAGCACCGGCGCTACACCGGCAGCCGCATCGTCATCGTCGTCTCCGACGGCGGCGCCCAGCTCGACGACGAGCAGCGCCGGCGCATCGCCGCCGGCCTGGCGCGGCAGCGCATCGGCCTGTACTGGATCTACATCCGCAGCGGGCCGAACTCGCCCGACCTGACGCGGCCGGTCGCCGGCACGCTGGACTCCGAGGAGGAGGCCGCGCTGCACGCGTTCTTCAAGACGCTGGCCACGCCCTACCACCTGTTCCAGACCGACGATCCGCAGGCGCTGGCCTCGGCCATCGCCGAGATCGACCGGCAGCAGAACTACCCGCTCAGCGACCTCCAGCAGGTGCCGCGGCTGGACTACAGCCCCGGCTGCTTCCTCGCCGCACTGCTGTGCTGCCTGGGGCTGCTGGCCTGCCGGGCGCTGCAACTCGACGACTGGCGAACCGCATGAAACGACTCTCCGCACACGCCGCCTTCGCGCTCGCGACGCTGGCCGCGGCCGCTGTCGCAGCCTGGCACGGTCTGCAGCTCCAGCGCCAGCACCAGCTGCTGAACGCCGTCGGCGCCGCGTCGCGGCCGGACGCTGCGGTGGCACGCGACGCGCCGCGCCCGGTGCGGCTGGCCCATGCCGCCGCCCTCGCCAAGGCCGGCGCCTTCGACGAGGCCTTCAAGCTCTACAGCGGCCTCGTGCAGCCCGGCGGCGGCGACTCGATCAGCCGCGACGCCCAGTACAACCTCGGCAACCTCGTGCTGCGCCAGGGCCTGGCACAGGGCCAGCGCGGCGAGGCCGGGCCGCTCATCGAGCTGGCCAAGCAGCGCTACCGCGACCTGCTGCGCGCCGACCCGCAGGCCTGGGACGCGCGCTACAACCTCGAGCGGGCGCTGCGCGCCGCGCCCGAGGAAGACGCCGCGCCGCAGGAGGAAGACAACGAGCCGGTCGAGCGCCGCGAGATCTCGCTGCGCGGCATGAAGCCGGGAGACCTGCCTTGAGCGCCTGGCGCTGGCTGGCGCGCGGCCTGGGCTCGCGCCAGAACCTGCCGATCGCCGCTGCGGCGGCGCTGCTGGCCGCGGCGGTGTGGCTGCCGCCGCTGACGCTGCAGCGCGCCACCTTCCAGTACCTCGTGACCTTCGACGTCACGCAGAGCATGGAAGTCGAGGACCAGCAGCTGGCCGGCGTGCCGGCGACGCGGCTGGCCTTCGCGCGCGCCGCAGCGCGCGAGGCACTGCGTCGCCTGCCCTGCGGCTCGCGCATCGGCTGGGCGGTCTTCGCCGACTACCGCGTGATGCCGCTGATGCTGCCGGTGGAGGTCTGCGCCCATTACGACGCCCTGCTCGCGTCGCTCGAGCAGGTCGACGGGCGCATGCGCTGGGCCAACGCCAGCAACATCGGCAAGGGCACGACCTGGGTGCTGCGGGCGGCGCGTGCGATCGACCCGGACACGCGTGTCGTGTTCTTCACCGACGGCCAGGAAGCGCCGCCGCTGCGCCACCGCGAGGTGCAGCCCCCGATGCAGGACATCACGCCCGGCGAGACCGGCGGCTGGCTGATCGGCGTCGGCGGCGACGTGCCGGCGCGCATCCCGCGCGTCGACCGCAACGGCCGCCGCCTCGGCTGGTGGGCCGCCGACGACGTGGTGCAGCGTTTCGGCCCCGACACCCCGGGCAGCGCGCACGAGCACCTGTCGGAACTGCGCGAAGAGCACCTGCAGGCGCTGGGCAAGCTGCTGGGGCTGGGCTACCGGCGGCTGTCCGCGCCGCAGGCCGCGGCCGACGCGATGCTCGACCCGGCGCTGGCGCGGCCGCAGCCGGTGGCCACCGACCTGCGCTGGCTGCCGGCGCTGCTGGCCCTGCTGCTGCTGGCCGCGCGCTTCGTGCCCGATGCCGTGGCCGCGCGGCGGCCCCGCTCGGCCTGATGGCCGGTCCGGCTGTGGCCGCGGCGGGCGCGCGAGGCCGGCGGCACGATCGCCCGCCACGGCGTCATGGCGACGCCTGCCGCGCCTGAGCGAGCAGCACTTCCAGTTCGGCCGGTGCCGGCGGCTTGACCAGGTGGCTGTCGAAGGATGCCGCTTTGGTCCGTTCGCGGTCGCTTTCCTGCCCCCAGCCGGTGAGCGCGACGATCCGCACGCGTGGCTCGCCGTCGAGCTGCATGCGCAGACGGCGGGCGACTTCGAAGCCGTCCATCCCCGGCATGCCCAGGTCGAGCAGCACCAGGTCGGGCCGCCGTCCGCGCGCGAGGTTCAAGGCCTGAACGCCGTTGTTGGCGACCTCGACGTCGTGGCCCTCGAGGCGCAGCATGTCGGCCAGCGACGAGGCGACGTCGAACTGGTCGTCGACCACGAGCACGTGCAAGGGCCGCTCGGCGGGCCGCTCGCCCGCGCCGTCGGCGACGGGCGCCGCGGCTGCCGGCTCGGCCGCCTCGACCACCGGAAGCCGCACGGCGAAGGTGCTGCCGCGTCCGGGGCCGTCGCTCGCGGCACTCACGCTGCCGCCTTGCATCTCCACGAGCTGCTTGACCAGCGACAGCCCGATGCCCAGCCCGCCCTGAGAGTAGGCCTGCTGGTTGCGCACCTGCGAGAACAGGTCGAACACCTTGTGCAGCGACTCGCGCGGAATGCCCACGCCGGTGTCGGAGACCTCGACGACGGCCTGGCCGGCATCGTGGGCGACGCGCACGGTGATGGTGCCCCCGGCGTCCATGTACTTGGCCGCGTTGGACAGCAGATTCGACAGGACCTGGGTCAGCCGGACGCGGTCGCCGCGCACGACGAGATCGGTGCCGCACTCCTCGACGATGACGAAGCGGTGGCGCTTGCGCTGAACCTCGGCGCGGCAGGCGTCGAGCGCCAGGTTCACGATGTCCAGCACGTTCAGCCGCTCCAGGCTCAGCTCGATCTTGCCCGTGCTGATGCGCGCCACGTCGAGCAGGTCGTCGACCAGCCGCACCAGGTGGTGCACCTGGCGCCCCGTGCGCGCGAAGAGTTCCTGCAGCAACGGCGTGTTGTCCAGGCTGCGGTTGCCGATGGCGACGTTGTAGACCAGCGGCGCCAGGCCGTTGCGCAGCTCGTGCGACAGCGTGGCGAGGAACTCGTCCTTGCGCCGGTCGGCCTGTTGCAGCGCGGCCCGGGCGAAGGTCTGCTCGACCAAGCGGTCGCGGATCTCGTACTGCCAGCGGCGGCCGCGCAGCGCCGCCTGGACCGAGCTCAGCAGTGTCCGCAGGGAGGACGGACGGTCGATGACCGTGACGTTGTCGAGCTCGTCGATCAGACGCTGCGCGGCCCAGGGCAGATCGCGCTCGCGGCTGAGCAGCACCACCGGCACCTTGGACCAGTCGGGCTGGTTCGCCAGCGCCGCGCGGACCAGCCGGAAGTTCGGATCCGAGACGGCCACGTCGGTCATCACGATGGCGCCGACCCCGAGCTCGATCTCCCAGGCCAAGGCCTGGCTGTCCGCGCATTCCAGGCAGGCGATGCCGGCCGCCGAGAGCAGGCGCAGCGCGATCTGGCCGTCGCGCTGGGTCGGCGTCAGCAGCAGGACGCGGTGCTCCGCGGGGGCTCGTTCGTCACTCGTCATGCCGGATGCCCCCGTTGGCGGCATCCGGGACGGCAAGATCCGGCGCGGCGCCCGACGCCGGATCGGGCTGGGGCCCGGCGGTCTCCTCGGGCACGCCCGACAACACCCCGCGCAGGTGCAGAAGGGGATCGCTGAGATGCACGCCGTCGGCATCGAACCAGAGCTCGCGGATCGATTCCTCGTGCCGGCCGCTGCGCTTCTTGATGACCGCCACCGACTTCTTCACCGCGCCGAGATGCTCGAACATCCTGAAGAGCACGACGGTGTCGGCCAGGTAGCTGGTGTCGATCGGCGCGCGCATCGTGAGGCCCAGCACGCCGCTCTGCGCGGCCACCAGGAAGGTTGCGACGCCCTTGTTGCCGAGGTAGGTCAGCAGCTCGTGCAACTGGGCCTGCATCGACTGGCCTGCCGGCATCGTGTTCAGCAGGCCGTTGAGGCTGTCGATCACGATGACGCGCGCGCCACCGTGATCGACGGCCCGTCGCACCGCCTGCGCGAACTCGCCGGGCGAGATCGCCGACGGGTCGACACGGGTCAGCGACACGCGCCCCGGCCCCTCGCCCTCGTGGATGGACATGCCCAGGCCGGCCGCCCGGGCCAGCAACAGCACGCGCGATTCCTCGAACAGGAAGACGGCCACGTGGTCGCCGCGCCCGGCGGCAGCGGCGGCGTACTGCAGCGTGATCGTCGACTTGCCGCAGCCGGCCGGCCCCACGAGCAGCGTCGACGTCCCGCGTTCGATGCCGCCGCCGAGCAGCGCGTCCAGCCGCTGCACGCCGCTGGCGACGACGTCGCGCGCGAAGGGCTTGATGTGCTCCGACGCCACCAGCCGGGGGTAGACCTCGACGCCGGCGGCGCGGATCGCCATGTCCTGGTAGCCGCTGCGGAAGTTGCTGCCGCGGAACTTCGCCACGTTCAGCCGCCGCCGGGCCGGGCCGTAAGGCGGCGCCTCGTGGTCCAGCGAGATCACCCCGTGGGCGATGCTCTGCAACTGCAGGTCCCGGACCTCGGCCGTGCGGTCGTCCAGCAGCAGCACCGTGCAGCCGCGGCCGCTGAAGAACTGCTTCAAGGCCAGGATCTGGCGGCGGTAGCGAAGCGAGGTCTGCGCGAGCAGGCGCAACTCCGACAGCGAGTCCAGCACCATGCGCTGCGGCTGCATGCGCTCGAACATGTCCAGCACCCGTCGTGTCGTCTCGGTGAGCTCGACCTCCGACGGATTGAACATCGTCAGTTCGCCCGCGCCGAGGTTGCTCAGGTCGGTCGCGAGTTCGAGCACCTCGATGCCGTCGAGCACCCAGCCGTGCGATGCCGCGCCGGCCGCGAGCTCGGCGCGGCTTTCCGACAGCGTCACGTAGAGGCAGCGCTCGCCCGCACGCCGCCCTTCGAGCAGGAACTGCAGCGCCAGGGTCGTCTTTCCCGCCCCCGGGTTCCCGTCGACCAGGTACAGCTGATGGCTGACCAGCCCCCCATCCAGGACATCGTCGAGCCCGGGAACGCCGGTCGTCGCTCGATCTGAGTTGCGTTGTGGGAGCATCGATCGGGAACAGTTGGATGGGTCGCCGGGGCAAGCGGCATGCCCGAGCTCGCCAGCCCGCTGGTCGCGCTGCGCCGGCCGCCGCCGTGTCAGCGGTCCAGCACCGAGCGCAGCGACGAGGTCAGCGCGATGAGCCCGGTGTTGATCTCGTCGGCCCGGCGCTGGCGCTCCCCGGCGTCGCTCGGCGCGTCCCAGCAGCGCTCGTAGCTCGCCAGCGCCTCCTGCAAGGCCGCCGCGCCGACGATCGCGCAGGCGCCGCGGAGGGAATGCGCGGCGCGCAGGTCCAGTTCCCCGGCGCCGTCCTGGTATCGCAGGACGAACTGCTCCAGCACGCGCCCGAGCACCGCGGCCCGGCCGCCCACGTTGCGCAAGGCCGCCTGGATGTCCAGGCCCTCGACCGCCGCCAGCCGCTCCTCCAGCGAGCGCGTGTCCCGCGCGGCGGGCGCGGCGCGCCCCGGCGCATCGCCGGCGGATGCGTCGCCGGCGGCGCCGGGGAGCCAGCGCAGCAGCGCCGCATAGAGGTCATCGGGATCGACCGGCTTGGCCACGTGGTCGTTCATGCCGGCGGCCAGGCAGACCTCGCGATCCTCGTCGAACGCGTTGGCGGTCATGGCGATGATCGGCAGTTCGCGATGCCCCGCGGCCCGGATCTCCCGTGTCGCCTTCAGCCCGTCCATCGTCGGCATCTGCATGTCCATCAGCACCAGGTCGAAACGGTCGGCCAGCACGCTGCTCACCGCCTCCCGACCGTCCTCGGCCGTGCGCACGACCAGGCCCACGGACGACAGCAGCTCCACCGCCACCTCGCGGTTGATCGGGTTGTCCTCGGCCAGCAGCACGCGCCGCCCGGCATGCCCCAGGCGCAAGCGGGACTCGACGTCGCTGCGCCGGTCCGGCCCGGACGGCGGCTCCGCCGGCTCGGTCACCGGCGGGCGGAACATGCCGACGAGGGCGTCGTGCAGGCTCGACGCGGTGATCGGCTTCAGCAGCACGGCGCCGAATCCGGCGTCCCGGGCCCGCTGCTGCAAGGCGTCCTCG
This sequence comes from Rubrivivax gelatinosus IL144, assembly GCF_000284255.1. NCBI lineage: Bacteria > Pseudomonadati > Pseudomonadota > Betaproteobacteria > Burkholderiales > Sphaerotilaceae > Rubrivivax > Rubrivivax gelatinosus. The sequence continues at coordinate 2,444,142 of NC_017075.1, read as the reverse complement.
TCGTGGGCCGTCACCAGAACGGCCGGCGGCCGCCGGGCCCCCAGCAGCGCCGTCAATCGCGCGAGGGTCTGGAAACCGTCGGGCGGGCCCATGCGCCAGTCCAGCATCAGGACGTCGTAGGCCCGGGGCGCCTCGTGCCCGGCCTCGTCGGCGACGTGCTCGACCGCCGCGGCGGGGTCGGCGAAGGCGACGACGTCGAGCCCCAGCCGCGTCAGCGCATCGCCCAGAGCATGCAGCGATTCCGGCAGGTCGTCGACGAGCAAGGCCCGGCGGCCCGACCAGCGCTCGGCCCCGGAAAGCGCCTCCGGCGCCGGCCCTTCGCGCAGGCGGGCGGTGAACCAGAACGTGCTGCCGGCGCCCGGCCGGCTCTCGACGCCCACGTCCCCGCCCATCAGGCCGCTGAGGTGGCGGGTCAGCGCCAGACCGAGACCGGTGCCGCCGAAGCGGCGGGTCGTCGTGCTGTCGGCCTGCTGGAAGGCGCTGAACAAGGTCGGCAGCACCTCGCCGGCGATGCCGACCCCGGTGTCCTGCACGCGAAAGCGCAGCAGCACTTCCTGCGCAGCGCGCTCCACCACCTCGACGTCGAGCCGGATCCATCCGGCGGCGGTGAACTTCACCGCGTTCGCCAGCAGGTTGATGAGCGCCTGCGTCAGCCGCGTCGGGTCGCCGCGCAGGCGCTCCGGGGTGTCGCGCGTGTCGACCACCAGTTCGAGGTCTTTCTCGCGCGCCCGCTGCGTCACCATCTCCATGGCGCGCTCCAGCACGTCGTCGAGCAAGAACTCGGTGTCCTCCAGCTGCATCTTGCCGGCGTCGATGCGCGACAGGTCGAGGATGTCGTTGATGATCTGGAGCAGGTGCTTGGCCGCGACGTCGATCTTGGCCAGACGCGAGCGCTGCAGAGACTCCCTGGCATCGCGCGCCAGCAGGTGGGTCAGGCCGATGATGGCGTTCATCGGCGTGCGGATCTCGTGGCTCATGTTGGCCAGGAACGTGCTCTTGGCGCGGTTGGCCGCGGCTTCGGCGTCGCGTGCGCCGGCCAGCTGGACGGTGCGCTCGAGGACCCGCTGCTCCAGGCCGCCGGCGAGCTCCTGCAAGGCGCGTTCGGCGCGCGCCCGGTCGGTGATGTCGACGATGACGACGATGACGCAGGGACCGTGCGAGGTCGACACCGGCGGGTCGTAGGCGACGGTGAACACATGGTCGCTGTCCCAGTCGCCGCGGCGCGGCAGCGTCAGTTCGTAATGGACGGACTGGCCCGCAAACGCCGAGTCGAGCTTGGGGCGCACCTGCTCGTCGTAGACCGCGGGCAGGACGTCGGCGATGCGCTGGCCGACGATGTCGGCGGTGGGCAGATCCAGGATCTGCGCGTAGGCGGCATTGGCGAACACGTAGCGGCGCTCGCTGTCGACCATCACCATGCCGACGCGCGCACGCTCGGTCAGCGTGCTCAGCAGGGCCTCGCGCTCGCGCAAGGCCTCCTCGGCGCGCTTGCGGTCGCCGATGTCGACCAGGGTCGACAGGATCATCGGCTCGCCGTGCATCGACAGCGACTGGGCCGAGATCTGGACGACGAAGGGCGTGCCGGAGCGCCGGCGGAACTCCTGCTCCCAGCCGTGCACCGCACCCTGCGCGCGCAGCACGTCGAGGAAACGCCGGGAGTCCACGGCGTTCGGCCACATGAAACGCGCCGAGCGGCCGACGATGTCCTCGCGCCGTTCCCCGGTCATCGCCAGCCAGGTGTCGTTGACGTCGAAGACGCTTCCGTCCACGAGCCGCGTCAGCGCGATGGCCGCCGGGTTGTTGGCGAACGCGGCCTCGAACATCTGGCGGGAGAACTCCAGCTTCTCGCGCGCCTGCCGGCGCTCGGTGACGTCGGCGACGACGCCGGCGAGGCGTCGCGGGCGCCCCTCGGCGTCGAAGTAGAAGCGGCCCTTGGCCCACAGCCAGTGCAAGGACCCGTCGGGCCAGCGCACCCGGAACTCGACGTCGTGGACCCCGTCGCCCTGGCGCGCACGAAGCAGGCCCTGCTCCACCTTGTCGCGGTCATCGGGTTCGACCCGCTGCAGGAAGATCTGGAAGCTCCACGGCGCCTGGGCGTCGTGCTCGCCGAAGCAGCGTGCGTGCTGCAGCGAGCGCAGGACCGTGCCGGTGTCCAGGTCCAGGCTCCAGTCGCCGATGGCGGCGGTCTCGAGCGCGAATCCGAGCCGCTGTTCGCTTTGAACCGCACGCGCCTCGGCCGCGCGCTGCGCCGTCAGGTCGCGCACGATGGCCACGCAAGCGCTCGCCGGCGCCGGCCCGGCGAAAGAAAAGGCCGACACCTCGGCGTCGAAGCGCTCGGCCGAGAAACGGCGCATGCGGACCTCGCCGCGCGCCGCGCCTCGCGCCTGCAGCTCGGCCAGCAGGGGCTTCAGCCGCGCATCGTCCTCGTCGAAGAGGCTGGCCGCGCGCCAGGGTTCGTCGCCATCCGACGCCGAGGCCGGCGGCGCGCCGAATGCCGCAAACGCGGCCGGGTTGGCAGCGCAGACCGATCCTGCGGTCTGCATCAGGACGACGGCTTCGGGACAGCCGTCGAAGACGTCGTGGAATGCCGCCACCACCTCGTCGGACGGAGGGCGCCCCACTCTCCCACCTGGCGTTGACGGCTTGCTCACGACCGATCTACTGGTTGAGGGCCCACCGCCCGGGGGCAGGCCACCCGGGCCCGACCGGTGCGGGTGGGAAGGTGGCGCTGGGCGCCACGGCCGGGCGGGAGTCTGTCGTGCCGTGCGCGCGCCCCGAGTGTCCGTCGCCTGCGTCGGCGTCGGGTCACGGCGCGCTCCTGCTTCGTCGCTTGTCCGGGTGAGGAATGAGTCCGGTCTCGAAGCGGGGCAGCCCGTCCGCCTGCTCGACCCAGAAGACGCGGCTGGACCACCACTGGTGCAGCCGCGGGGCGACGCGGTCAGGCTCGTCCAGCGTCCCCAGCATCGCCGAGACCAGGCGGCTGCCGACGGACGGCGGCGCAGGCAGATCGTCGCGTCCGAACAGATGCGTTCCGCAGCGCGGGCAGAAATGACGGGTGAAGTGCGGCGAGGACGCGAGCTGCGCGACCTCGCCCTGGATCAGCTCGAAGTCCTCTTCCCGGACGCTGAACCAGCAGACGGCGGCGGCGCCCGAGATGCGCCGACAGATGGAGCAATGGCAGTAACCCGCGTCGAAGACGGTATCGGCGCGGTAACGCACCGCGCCGCAGTAGCACCCACCCCATAGCGCCATGACAGCTCCCGGTGCACGCACGGAACCCGGCGTGCGCAACGGCCGGCCGCCGCCGCCTCAGGTGGCGACGAAGTGGCCACGGCTGAGCGGCAGTCGGCGCACGCGCGGGACACCCAGCCGGGCCATCGCGTTGACGACGGCCGGCGCCAGAGGCGGCACGCCGGGCTCGCCGACGCCGGTCGGGGCCTCCGGGCTGGGGACGATGTGGACCTCGACGCGAGGCATCTCGTGCAGGCGAAGCGAGCGATAGCCGTCGAAGTTGCGCTGCACCGCACGACCGCCGCGCAGTTCGATCTCGCCGTAGTAGAGCGCGCCCAGCGCGAAGCCGATGCCGCCTTCCATCTGCGCCCGCACGACGTCGGGGTTGACCGCCAGACCGCAGTCGACGGCGCAGACCACGCGTTCGACCTTGAGCTTGCCGTCGCGCATCGACACCTCGGCCACCTGGGCGACGAAGCTCTTGAACGACTCGTGGACCGCCAGGCCCAGCGCGCTGCCCGGCGCGCCGGCCCGGCCCCAGCCCGCCTTCTCGGCGGCCAGCCGCAGCACGCCGGCCGCCCGCGGACTGCGGTGCAGCAGCTTGAGGCGGAACTCCAGCGGGTCGCGCCCGGCCGCCTCGGCCAGTTCATCGACCATGGTCTCCATCACGAACGCGGTGTGCGTGTTGCCCACCGAGCGCCACCACAGCGGCCGCACCGGCAGCACCGGCATGTGCGCCTGCCCGCGCAGCATCGGCAGGTCGTAGGCCGACGGGTGCACCCCCTCGACCAAGGTCTCGTCGATGCCCTCCTTGATCATCGACGCCATCGGCGTGCCGGCCATGATCGACTGGCCGACGATGGTGTGCGACCAGTCGGCGATGCGGCCGCGGCCATCGACGCTGGCGCGCACCGCGTGCAGCACCAGCGGGCGGTAGTAGCCCGCGCCCATGTCGTCTTCGCGCATGTACTGCAGCCGCACCGGCGCGCGCCCGCCGATGGCCTTGGCGACATGGACCGCGGCGACGGTGAAGTCCGCGGCGCCGTTGGCGCGGCGCCCGAAGCTGCCGCCGGAGAGCACCGAGTGCAGATGCACCCGCTCCATCGGCAGACCGGCCGCCTGGGCGGCGAACTGGTGGTCGAGGCTGGGAAACTGGTGGCCCGACCAGGTGTCGAGCTGGCCGTCGTGCAGCCAGGCCACGCAGTTCATCGGCTCCATCGTCGCGTGGGCGAGGAAGGGGAACTCGTAGACCGCGTCGACGGTCTTCACGCCGGCGGCGGCAGACTGCGATGCGGCCGGCTTGGTGAACGGCAGGCCCGGCCGGGCGGCCTGGGCGCGGTACGAGGCCAGCAGCGCGTCGGAATCGAGCGCGCGACCGGCCGATTCGTCCCACTGCACCACCAGGGCACGCCTCCCCTGCAGGGCGGCCCAGGTGCCCGTCGCGACCACGGCGACGCCTTCGGGCACCTGCACCACGTCGACCACGCCCTTGACCTGCCGCGCCGCCGAGGCGTCGAACGAGACCAGGCGGGCGCCGAAGCTCGGCGGCCAGGCGATCAGCGCGGTGAGCAGGCCGGGCAGCTTCACGTCCGAGGTGTAGACCGCCGTGCCGTCGCACTTGGACGGCGAGTCGACCCGGGGCGCGCCGCGTTCCTTGCCGATGTAGACGAACTGCGCCGGAGACTTCAGTGCCGGCTTGTCGGGCAGCGGCAGGCGCGATGCCGCCTCGGCCATCTCGCCGTAGGTCGCGCGGCGCCCGGACGCATGCGACAGCACGCTGGCGCGGGTCCGGATCTCCGCCGGATCGACACCCCAGGCCTGCGCGGCGGCGGCCACCAGCATCGCCCGGGCCGTCGCGCCGGCTTCGCGCATCTGCTCGTAGGCGTTGGCGATCGCCGACGAGCCGCCGGTGCCCTGCATCGGGCCGAAGGCGAGGTTGTTGTAGAGCTTGGCGTTGGACGGCGCCTGTTCGGCGCGCACCCGGGCCCAGTCGGCGTCGAGTTCGTCGGCGACGATGGAGGCCAGGCCGGTCATGTTGCCCTGCCCCATCTCGTGGTGCTTGCAGACGATGGTCACGATGTCGTCGCTGCCGATGCGCACGAAGGCGTTGGGCGCGAACGGGCCGGTCCCGGTGCCGTCGGCCGCGACGCCGCCGGTGCGCGGCACGGCCGGCGGCGTCGAGCAGGCGCCGCACAGCACGATCAGGCCCGAGCCCGCGCCGGCCTTGAGCACGGTGCGCCGCGTCGGGCCCCGCGCCTGCCGGGCGGCACGCGCCTCCATCTCGCGGATCAGCGGGTGCATGCCGGGCTCCTCAGGACAGTTGCCTGGCCGCGACGTGAATCGCGGCCCGGATCCGTTGGTAGGTCGCGCAGCGGCAGATGTTGCCGGCCATCGCCAGGTCGATGTCCTCGTCGCTGGGACGAGGCAGCCGCTCGAGCAGCGCGACGGCCGACATGATCTGTCCCGACTGGCAGTAGCCGCACTGCACGACGTCCAGCGCGATCCAGGCCTGCTGCACCGCCTTGGCCGTCGGCGAGGCTAGGCCTTCGATGGTCGTGACGCGGTGCCCGACGGCGGCGGCCACCGGGGTCGAGCACGAGCGCCGCGTCTCGCCGTCGAGGTGCACCGTGCAGGCGCCGCACTGCGCGATGCCGCAGCCGTACTTGGTGCCGGTCAGGCCCAGCTCTTCACGAATCACCCACAGCAGCGGCGTCTCGGGATCCGCGTCGACGCGGCGGATCCGGCCGTTCACTTCGATGTCGATCGCCATGCGCTCTCCTGGAAGAAACGGTCCGGGCGCTCAGCGTGCCGCCGCGCGAGCGCCGTCGTCGCGCGGACACTCGGCTCCGGTCTGGATCCAGGCCGCGATCAGCGCCCCGAACTGCTGCTGGGTCCCGGGAGCGGGCTCGCGCCCCCCGCCGGGCTGCCATCCCCAGCCGACCAGGCTGTCGTGCGCCATGTGTTCGTGGATCTCGGCCAGCGTCTTGCCACCGTTGCGACGCTCGTCCTTGAGCTGCCGGCAGATCTCGCCGAGCGACAGGCCCTGCCAGGCCATCGACCGCGGCGCGACGTGCCAGAGCGGGTGACCGGGCACGCCGGAGGGCTCGTAGTTGGCCTGCTGGTGGCAGGTCGTGCAGCGCATCGCCGCCGCGCCGCGGTCGTCCGGACCGCGCACCACCCGCGGCTCGTGCGGCCGCATCGCCGTGCCCTGGGTCGGGCGTTCGCCCACCGGATGGCAGTTCAGGCAGCGCGGGTGCTGCAGCACCTTGCCCGCTTCGCGAAACAGCGCCCGCGACTGCTCCGCGCGCTCGCCGACGCCGGCGAACGACTCGGGGGCGCGCAGTTCGGCGGCATCGGCCGCGGCGGCGAACGCGGCGCCGACCAGCGCCGCCGGCACGACGCCCGACGCGCAGCGCCTGGCCAGGTGACGGAACAGCCGCGCGACGCGGAAGCGATCGGAACACGCCATGGGCCGGGCGCGGGCAGTTTGCGTGCCTGCCCTCCATGCGACGGAACGCGTGCGCGGCGCCGGCTCCGTGCGGCCCGTCGCTCAGCTCCGCGCGCGATCGCTCAAGCGCCGCAGCAGCTCCAGCCCATAAGTCCACGGCCCGAAGCCCGACTCGACGTTGATGTGCCCGGCCTCGCCGAGGTCGACGAGTTCGCTGCCCCAGGTGCGCGCCCAGTGCTCGGCACGCCGGAAACTCATGAACGGGTCGTTGTGGCTGGCGACGAGCACGCTGGGCACCGGCAGCGGCCCGGCCGGCACACGCTCCTCGGCCTCGAAGCGCGCCGGCTCGGCCGGCGCCACCAGCAACAGGCCGGCGACGCGGCCCGGATGGTCGACCGCCATGCAGCACGAGGCCAGAGCGCCCAGGCTGTGGCCGACGAGGATCGCGCGGCGCTCGCTGCGCGCCGTCAGCCGGCCGATGGCGCCGACCCAGCGGTCGACGTCCGGGTCCTGCCAGTTCTGCAGCGTGATGCGCCGCCACAGCGGCAGGCAGCGCTCCCAGCAGGACTGCCAGTGCTCGGGCCCGGAGTCGTAGCGCCCCGGCACGAGCACGAAGTCGAGTTCGCTCGCGGCGGCCTGCAGCGCGGCCGTGGTGTCCGGGCAGGCCCGGGCGTCCATCATCGACTGCCAGCTCATGGCCGCGCCGCCGCCTCGTTCATTCGCCCTCGTTGGCCGCGGGCCGCAGCAGCCGGTAGGTGCGCTCCGGGCGGCCGACCTTGCCGTAGGTGATCTCGGCGGCGACGAAACGCATCTCGACCAGGTACTCCAGATAGCGCCGCGCGGTGGTCTTGCTGATGCCGACCGCGCGTGCGATCGTTTCCGCGGTCTCTTCCTGGCCGCCGTCGAGGAAGTGGTCCTTCAGCCGCGACAGCGTCAGCGGGTCGATGCCCTTGGTGCGGCGCTCTTCCAGCGCCGCCTTGGACTGCAGCTTGTAGAGCTCGTCGACGCGGCGCTGGTCGACCTGCCGGTGCGCGGCCTGCGAATCGAGGAACTGGCAGAAGCGCTCCAGCGCCGCCTGCAGCCGGTCGTAGGCGATCGGCTTGATGATGTAGTCGAAGGCCCCGAGGCGGATCGCCTTGCTGCAGGTCTCCATCTCGCTGGCCGCGGTGATGAAGACGACGTGGGCGTCGATCTTCTGCGTCACCAGATGCTCGAGCAGGTCGATGCCGTTGCCGTCGGGCAGGTAGTTGTCCAGCAGGATCAGCCGCGGCTGCAGGCTCTCCAGTTGGCGGCGCGCCTCGGCCATCGTGGTCGCGATGCCGGCCGCACGCAGCCGCGGGTGCTGGCCGACGAAGTCGGCGTGCAACTTGGCCTGGCGCGCTTCGTCCTCGACGATCAAGACGTCATGCTTCGGCAGCACGGGCGGCTCCTTTGGGAATGAACAACGAGAAGATGGTGCCGCGCGGCTCGTTCTCTTCGATGATGATCGTACCGCCCGCCTGCTCGACGTAGGTCTTCACCAGGTGCAGGCCGATGCCGTGCTCGCCGCCGGGCTTGCTGCTGACGCCCAGGTCGAACAGCGTCTCGCGCACGCTGGCGTCGACGCCGACGCCGGTGTCGGCGACCTCGATGACGATCTCGTCGTCGGACTCGATCATCAGGAAGGCCACGCGCTGGCCGCGTTCGCCCAGCGCCAGCGCGGCGTCGAAGGCGTTGTCCAGCAGGTTGCCGATGATCGACAGCCACTCCGAGACCTTCAGCGTCTCGGGCAGGCTGGTCAGGCGGCAGCCGGGGTCGAAAACCAGTTCCAGCCCGAGTTCGCGCGCGCGGTAATACTTGCCCAGCAGCATGCCGCACACCGGGGCGTTGAAGAAAGCCTGCGAGATCGTGTCCAGCACCCGCTGCTGGGTGCGCGACTGCATGCGCGCCAGCTGCAGCGCCTCGTCGTAGTGCTTCATCTCCAGCAGGCCGGAGATCGTCGACAGCCAGTTCATGTGCTCGTGGCGTACCACGCGCAGGTTCTCGGCGTGGCGCCTCACCTGCGAGAGCTGCAGGCTGAGCGTCGCGATGTCGTCCTTGCGCCGGAAGCTGAGCACGGCGCCCACCGGCTTGCCGGCGACGATGACCGGCAGCCGGTTGGCGATGACCTGCACGTTGTTGAACAGCAGCACGGCGTCGCGGATCTCGGGCGCCGAGTCGCCGCCTTCGCCGCAGCTCGGCGCGCCGCTGCCGACGACGTCGGCAAGCAGGCAGCCGATGATCTCGTGGCTGGGCCGGGTGTCGCCGACGATGTCGCGCGCGGCGTGGTTGATCGCACGCACGCGGTCGTGGCGGTCGACGGCGATGACGCCTTCCATGATCGAGTCGAACACCGCCTCCTGCTGGCGCACCAGGCGCGAGATCTCGGCCGGCTCCATGCCCAGCATCTGGCGCTTGATGCTGCGCGCGAAGAACCAGGCGCTGAGGAAGGTGGCGCCCAGCGCAAAGGTGAGGAAGACGACGACCGGCCCGCGCTGGGCGACGTCGCGGTCGAAGATCACGTCCTGCAGATAGCCCACCGAGACGACGCCGATGACCGTGCCGTCGGCGTCCTTGATCGGCGCCTTGCCGCGCAGCGCGTAGCCCAGCGAGCCGGTGCGCACCGTGACCTCGCTGAGGCCGTCGTGCAGCACCGGCGTGTTGTCGTCGCCGACCATCGGCGTGCCCGGCGGCAGCTTGGGGTGGTACAGGCGCCGCCCCTGGGCGTCGCCGATGACGATGAAGCTGGCGTCGGTGCGCTGCAGCATCGTCTTGGCGATGCGCTCGACGACCGGCAGGTCGCGCGTGCGCACCGCGGCGACCATCTCCGGGATCGCCGCGATCTGCTGCGCCTGCACGACGGCGTGCTGGCCGAGGTTTTCGTACAGCGTCGCGTGCATGCGCTCGAAGACGTAGTAGCCGACGACGAACAGCAGCGAGGCCGACACGCACAGCAGCAGCATGAACAGCCGCACCTGGAAGGTCGCCAGGCGCGCCAGGCGGGCGGTCCAGCCGGCCGCCGGCGGGCCCGCCGGCCGGGGCGTGTCGTCGGTGAAACGCGCGCGCAGCAGGTCCACGGCGGCCTCAGCGGGCGAGCCGCGCGGCGGCGCGGGCGGGAGAACGGCGGGTCATCGCGGGTGCCGGGGCCGCAGGCGGCCTCAGTCCACGCAGCCGCGCGCCGAGGAGCCGACCCGGCCGCCGTCGTCCTGGTAAAGGCTGAAGCGGGACAGGAACCACGTCACCGCCAGCAGGTCGGCACTGCCGCCCGGGCTGATGTGGCGCTCGGTCATCTCGCGGTCGAGACGGCGCATCTCGGCCAGATGGTCCGCGGCGTCGATGCCGCCGGCGTCGAGCAGGGCCCGCGCGCGCGTCTGGACGAAATGCAGGGCCGAGATCCCGCCGCGCGCCACGAGATTCGTGTCCTGATTGTAGGCGAGCAGATTCAGCAGCACGGCGTGCAGCGCGGCCTCTTCGCCGTGGCCGGCGGCGCGTGCGCGGCGCCAGGCCGGCAGCCCGTGGCGGCGCACGGTGGCGAAGCCGCTGGCGGCTTCGCCGCGTGCGCCTGGCAGGCCGTGCTCGCGGTACAGGCGCTCCCCGGCGGTGGCCGCCGGCCCGCCGTCGCGCAGCTCGCGCGAGACGAGGCCGTCGCAGATCGCCGCCACCTCCAGGCACAGCCCGTCGGCATCGGCGGACACGCCACGCCCGGTCAAGCGGCCGGCGGCGGCGCTCAGCAGCCCGAGCGCGAAGACGCTGCCCTTGTGGGTGTTGACGCCGCCGGTGGCGCGCAACATCGCCCGCTCGCAGGCCTGGCCCTGCGGCCGCAGCCGCGGCAGGAACTCGACCGCCGGCCGCTCGCATTCGCGGCGCCCGAAACGGAAAAAGACGCCGAGCCAGGGCTCGATGGCCGCGGCGCTGGCGCGGAACATGGCGAGGTCCATGTCGTCGTGCGCGCCGTTGTTGAAGCGGTCGACGAGACCCGGCTTGGGGCTCAGCTCGACCTCGCGGATCAGGGCCTCGTGGCCCCAGCCGGCGACGCGGCGGGTGTCCAGGATCGCGGGCCGGCGCACAGCGGCCGCCGGTGCACGCGCGCTCCCCCCTGCCGCGGGCGCGACGAAGTCAGCAAACGGCCGCATGGCGATGGTTCTCCAGCAGGCGGGCCATCGCCGCCTGCAGTTGTTCGAGCGGGTGTGCACGCGAGCGCGCGCAGGCGTGGGCCGCCTCGTCGCAGACCAGGCAGCGCCGCGGCGCCAGGCCGAGTGCGGTGCGCGACAGCGAGCGCCCGTCCGGGCCCAGCACGTCCAGGTCCCACAGACGGCCGAGCGCATGCGTGTCCTCCAGCGCCACCGCGGCGCGCTTGAGCTGCACGGCGTCGGCGTCGATCGCCAGCAGCGCCTCGCAGCCGGTGACCTGCCGCCAGGCGCGGCAGGCGGCGATGCGCCAGCCGTGCTCGCGGCACAGCGCCTCCAGCCGCTCCAGCGCGACGCAGAACACCTCGCGCAGCGCGGCGCTGTCCTTCACCGGCCCGGGCGCCACCAGCGTCAGCGACAGCAGCGGCAGCCCGTGGGCCGCCAGCGCCGCCTGCTGGCTGCGCACGCGCTCCTCGCGCGCCGCCAGCATCTGCTCCAGCGTCACCGGCACGGGCGTGGTGCTGCCGTCCATGCGCCCTCCCCTCAGGGCTTGACCTGGCGCACGACGTCGATCACCGAGCCGTCGCGGTAGCGCACGACGCCGACGATCTTGTCGAGGAACTCGATGGCCTGCGGCTCGCCGGTCAGCGCCAGCGAGCGCGCATGCAGCTCCTCGATGTCCATCACCGGCAGGCCGGCGGCGCGCAGGCGCTCGGCGACGTCGGGGCGGTTCGGGTTCACCGCGATGCCGTGGTCGGTGACCAGCACGCCGATGCACTCGCCCGGCGTGACGACGGTCGTCACGCGGCGCACGATGGTCGGGATGCGGCTGCGGATCAGCGGCGCGACGACGATCGCCAGATTGGCCGCCGCGGCGACGTCGCTGTGGCCGCCCGAGGCGCCACGCATCACGCCGTCCGAGCCGGTGATGACGTTGACGTTGAAGTCCAGGTCGATCTCCAGCGCCGACAGGATGACCAGGTCGACGCGGTCGCAGAACGTGCCCTTGGAGCTCGGGTTGGCGTACTCGTTGGTCGAGACCTCGACGTGCTCGGGCGAGCTGCGCAGCGACTCGGCGGCGTCGGCGTCGAAGCTCTGCGTGTCGACCAGCTTCGTGATCAGGCCCTTGCGGTGCAGGTCGACGATGCCGCCGGTGATGCCGCCCAGCGCGAACGCGGCCTTGATGCCGGCCTTGCGCATGCGCGGCTCGAGGAAACGCGTGGCCGCGGTCGACGAGGCGCCCGAGCCGGTCTGCAGCGAGAAGCCGTCGCGGAAGTAGCCCGAGTGCTCCATCACGTCGGCGGCCCAGCGCGCGATCAGCAGTTCGCGCGGGTTGCTCGTCACGCGCGCGGCGCCGACGCTGATCTTCGACGGGTCGCCGACCTGCTCGACCTTGACGATGCAGTCGACCTGGTCCTGCGAGATGCTGGCCGGCGTGTTCGGGAACTCGACGAAGTCCTCGGTCAGCAGCACGACCTGGCGCGCGAACTGCGCGTCGACCTTGGCGTAGCCCAGCGAGCCGCAGCGCGACTTGCCGCTGACGCCGTTGGCGTTGCCGAACTCGTCGCAGGCCGAGACGCCGAGGAAGGCGACATCGATCTTCAGCTCGCCGCTCTTGATCAGGTGCACGCGGCCGCCGTGCGAGTGGATGTGCACCGGGTGCTCCATCAGCCCGTTGGAGATCGCCTCGGCGAGCTTGCCGCGCATGCCCGAGGTGTAGATGCGGCTGATGACGCCGTTGCGGATGTGCTCGATCAGCGGCGTGTTGCAGCTGAGCAGCGACGAGGAGGCCAGCGTCAGGTTGCGCAGGCCCATGTCGGCCAGCACCTGGACGACGTGGTTGATCGTCTTGTCACCCTCGCGGAACGCGTGGTGGAAGGAGATCGTCATGCCGTCCTTCAGGCCGACGCGGCGCACTGCCTCCTGGAGCGAGGCGGCGATCTTGCGGGTGCGCTTGGCCTGCGGGTCGCGCAGGTGCGGCGTGTGGCGGGCGTAGTTCTGGAAGGCTTCGAGCCCGCGCAGCGCCGGCTCCTGGCGCAGCACGTCTTGCAGTGGGGTGTTCATGGCAGGAACTCCGAAGGGGGTCACTTGCGCACGCCCGAGGCCTGGGCGCGCTGCAGCACCCGGCGGGCGTGGTTGACGATGGGCGCGTCGATCATCTTTCCGTTGAGCGAGACGACGCCCAGGCCTTCGCGCTCGGCCTTGTCGGCGGCGGCGATCACGCGCTGCGCGTGCTCGACGTCCTCTTCGGTCGGCGCGTAGGCGTTGTGCAGCAGCTCGATCTGGCGCGGGTTGATCAGCGACTTGCCGTTGAAGCCGAGCTTGCGGATCAGCTCGACCTCGCGCAGGAAGCCGGCTTCGTCGTTGACGTCCGAATAGACGACGTCGAAGGCGTCGATACCGGCCACACGCGCGGCGTGCAGCACCGCGCAGCGCGCGTAGAACAGCTCGGTGCCGTCGCCGCGCTCGGTCTGCATGTCCATCACGTAGTCGAAGCCGGCCAGCGCGATGCCGACCAGGCGCTTGCTCGCGGTGGCGATGGCCAGCGCGTTGACGACACCCGAGGCGGATTCGATGGCCGCCATCAGCCGCGTCGAGCCGACTTCGCGGCCGCATTCGCGCTCGATGCGTTCGACCTGGGCCTCCAGCTCGTGCACGTCGGCGGCGCTGTCGGTCTTGGGCAGACGCACGATGTCGACACCGGCACGCACCACGGCTTCCAGGTCGGCCAGGCCGAAGGGCGTGGCCAGCGGGTTGATGCGCACCACCGTCTCGATGTCGGCGTAGGCCGGGTTCTGCAGCGCATGGAAGACCAGCAGCCGCGCGGCGTCCTTCTCGCGCAGCGAGACCGCGTCCTCCAGGTCGAACATGATCGAGTCGGGCTTGTAGACGAACGCGGTGCTCAGCATCGCGGCGTTGGCCCCGGGCAGGAACAGCATGCTTCGGCGCAGTATCATGACAGTCGGCTCCAGTCGATCTGCACTTGCCCGGCACCGCGCAGCACGGCGGTCTGCACGCGGGCACGAATGGCGCAGTCCAGCGCCCCCTTGTCCTCGACGACGACGAGGCCGGCCGTCACGCCCAGGCGCTCCAGCGTCTCGGCGACGACACGGCGGATCTGGGCGCCGAACTGGCGCATCACTTCGCTCTCGATGACCAGCTCCAGGCGCCCGTCGGCGGCTGGAGCGACCTTGACCAGCAGGTCGCTGGATTCCAGCGTCCCTGCCAGGGCTTCCTTGACGATTTGCATCGTTGACCTCTTTCGTTGGGCCGGTCGGTACGGCCGGCCCGGGGATGCACGGCAGGCCGTGCTAGGCACTCACCTCCGGCCGCTCGCGGCGGAACACGGGCGAGTACTTGTCGTTGAGCAGTTGCAGCGTGTCCGGCGGCACCAGCGACGCGATGCGGCCCGGATGGCCGGCGCGCAGCAGCCGCCGCACCTCGGACGCCGAGATCGGCACGCCCTCGCAGGACGTGCGCGGCACCTCGACGACGGCCACCGGCGGCGCCGCCGAAGGCGCCTGCTGCAGCCAGTACTGCATGTCGGCGTTGTATTTGCGCGTGGTCGCGCAGAAGGGCTCGGTGCCGACGAAGCGGTGCGTCACGCCCAGCGCCGGCGCGATGTAGTCGCGGAACAGCAGCAGGTCGATCGCGGTGCAGCAGTCGCCGACGATGCCCTTCTCCTTGAAGAAGTAGTCGGGAAAGCTGGCGCGCGAGACCATGTACTCCGAGCCGTGGTGCAGCGTCAGCCGCGGCACGCCGGCGACGCCCTTGTGAACCAGCGCGAAGCGGTCGCGGTAGGAGAACTGCGAGACGTCCTCGCGCACGACGAACAGGTGCAGCCAGTCGCACTGCGCCGCAGCCAGCCGCACCAGGTATTCGTGGCCGCGCGTGAACGGGTTGGCGTTCATCACGATGCAGCCGATGCGCTGCCCGGGCCGGCGCTCGGCGGCCAGGCGGCGGCAGTAGCCGCTGATGCCCACCGGCGTGTTCTCCATCAGGCTGACGTGGCCCGGCACCTCGGCCAGCGCGTGGAAGCCGCAGCCGGCGAAGAACTCGACGTTGCGCGGCCGCGTGTACAGGAACAGGTGCAGATGGCCGCGTTCGAGCGCCAGGTGCACGATCTCGCTCATCAGCGTCAGCGACAGCGAGCTGCCGCGCCAGTCGGGCGCCGTGGCCACGCACTTGACGATGTTGTGGTCCAGCCCGGCGCAGGCCACCAGCCGGCGGCCGTGGCGCCCGACGACGAAGGTCTCGATGCCTTCCTCGAGGTCCAGGTCGCACTGCGCCAGCAGTTCGCGCACCTCGGCACGCTCCTGCGGCGCCTCGCGCGGGTCGATGGCGTAAAACTCGATGTCGTCGCTCACGATGGGCGCTCCGTCGACGCGGATGGACGCGGCACGCCGGGCGATGCCGGCGGCCGGGTCGCATCCGCCCGGCTCATGCGGTGGCGGTCTCGGCCACGCGCGGCACTTCGTAGCCCTCGAAAGGCTCGAGCACCTCGTCGGCGATGACGTTGGACAGCCGGCCGATGCCGGAGATCTCGACCTCGATCGTGTCGCCGGCCTTCATGAACAGCGGCGGCACGCGCTTCTTGCCGACGCCGCCGGGCGAGCCGGTGATGATCACGTCGCCGGGCGACAGCAGGCTGAAGGTGCTGATGTACTCGATCAGCGCGGCCACCGGATGGATCATGTTGGCCGTCGAGTCGTCCTGCACCTGCTGGCCGTTGAGGAAGGTGCGCAGCTGCAGCTGCTGCGGGTCGGGCAGCTCGTCGCTGGTCACCATCCACGGGCCGAAGGCACCGGTCTCGCGCCAGTTCTTGCCGGCGGTGAACCAGGTGTGCTGCCAGTCGCGCGCCGAGCCGTCCATGTAGCAGGCGTAGCCGGCCACGTGCAGCAGCGCGTCCTCACGCCGTATGCCGCGGCCGCCGGTGCCGATGATCACGGCGAGCTCGCCCTCGTAATCGAACTCGCGGCTGTGCGCGGGCTTGATCACCGGGCAGCGGTGGCCGGTCTGCGAGTCGGGGAAACGCACGAACAGCGTCGGCGCCGGGTTGGTCTCGTTGAACTCCTGGCGCTTGGCGGCGTAGTTCATGCCGACGCAGAAGATCTTGTTCGGGTGCTCGATGACCGGCAGGAAGCTGACCTCGTCTTCCTGGTAGTCCGGCGCGCTCGCCTCGTGGTGGCGGGCCAGTGCGATGCCGCCGTGCACCGACAGCAGCGCACGCAGCGAGGGGAAACGTTCGCCGAGGCGGCTGCCGAGGTCGACGATGCCGCGTTCGGTGCGGATGCCGTAGCTGCGCTTGCCGCGGCTGTTGCGGAAACTGAGCAGTTTCATGAGGTTCTCTCGTGTCTGGGGCGTCGGCGATGCCGCGGCGGCAAGGCGCCGACGCCGGGGAGTGGGAAGGGACGCGGGGCTCAGGCCACCAGGCGCGACAGCACCAGCAGCGAGACGGTCACGTTGATGGCGCCGCCGATGCGCGTGGCGATCTGCGCGAACGGCATCAGCTGCATGCGGTTGGAAGCCGACAGGATGGCGACGTCGCCGGTGCCGCCCTGGCCGCACTGCGTGCAGGACACGACCGCGGCGTCGACCGGGTACATGCCGAGCTTGCGCGAGACCAGGAAGCCGGTGCCGACCACCGCGAAGACGGTGGCGACGATGACGGCGATGTTGTCCAGCGCGAAGGCGGCGATCAGGCGTTCCCAGGGCGTGATGGCGACGCCGACGGCGAACAGCACCGGGTAGGTCACCGAGGTCTGGAAGAACTTGTAGACCGTGCGTGCACCTTCGGTCAGCGACGGCGACGCGGCCTGGGTCAGCTTGACCAGCACGGCGACGAACAGCATGCCCACCGGCGCCGGCAGACCGATCACGCGGAAGCCCAGCATGCCGACCATGTACAGGCTGATGGCCATCAGCGCCGCGGCGGCCAGGCCGGTGACGTCGAGGCCCTTGCCGGAGGCTTCGCTCTTGGCGGCGAGTTCCTCGTCGTCGGCACTGCCGGGCAGCAGCTTGCCGTTGCCGGTCAGGTGCGGACGGCGGTTGCCGATCGCGCCGAGCACGCCGGAGAGCATGATCGCCACGACGTTGGCCATCATCACCATCGGGATGATCCGGCCGAACATCTCGCCCTGGTCCTGATGCATGATTTCGGCGAAGCCGATCGACAGCGGGATCGCGCCTTCACCGACACCGCCGGCCATGCACGGCAGCACGATGAAGAAGAAGGTCTCGAAGACGCTCTTGCCGACGAGCACGCCGGTCAGCGTGCCGACGACCATGCCGGCGACCGCCGCGCAGGCCATCGGGATCACGATCTTCATGAAGCCCTGGATCAGCGTCCTGCGATCCATGCTCATGATGCTGCCGACGATGATGCAGCAGATGTACAGGTAGAGGATGCCGGTGGCCTTGTAGAACTTCGTCGTCGCCTCGACGACGATGTCCGGCAGCAGGCCGTAGTAGACGAGCGCCGACGGGATGAAGGTCGCGCAGATCGCGGCCGCCCCCATCTTGCCGATCACCGGGATGCGTTTGCCGAGCTCGCCGCAGGCGAAACCGAAGAACGCCAGCGTCACGGCCATCACCGTCAGCTCGTTGGTCAGGCCGCCCTTGGTCTTGGCCAGCGCCAACACCAGGGCGCCCGCCAGCACGAACAGCGGCAGCGGTATGACGCCGACCTTGGCCTCCATGAGGCGCCACCAGCCGTGGGGCCAGAACTTCTGCCCGGTGGGGGCCGTGCCGCCGGGCACCGCCTCCAGGGTTGCGGGGCTTGCTTCACTCATCGTATCGCTCCGTTGGGTTCCGTCTTGCGGGTATCCCCGGCATATGTCGGGGGGAGTCTGTCTATTTCTCCGGCGCCCTGTTGCTTATCTCGGGCGCGCCGGACGGGGTTTCTCGTGAACGAGAACTTTGATATTCGGAGGAGCGTCCACCGCCGTCTCCCACGCCGTTTTCGGGGCGAGCGCCGCCTAGGCGCTGCCGAACCCGCAGGTTCGGCGCCTGGTGACGCAGGGATGCCCCCGGCCGCCTTCAGGCGGCGTGGCTCAGGAGGAGGTTCTGGCGGTGCTGACGACCCTCGGCGTCAGGGTGTGCGGGCTGGCCTTCGGGATGAGGGTCAGTTGTAGCCGAGCACGGCGACGTGCTCGAGCTCCGCTTCCCGGGCCTCGTCGTCGAGCAGCAGGCGCTCGAGGAAGGCGCGCTCGGCCGGCGCTCGGGGCGCGGCGGCGACGCTCGCCCGGGTTTCGTCCGCGCGGTTTTCGCGGGTTTGCTTGAGGGTTTTGCTGGGAATAACTTCGAGAACTTCCATGATGTCCTCCGGATCGGTTATCGGCCCGCCGCTGTCGGCTTTTTCCGTGACGTTCACCGGCGGGCTCAGGGCGAATCGGAAAGTGCGCCTAAGTTACCGTCCGAAGTGCCGCCGGACTTGCATCAAGTCAAATTGCCGCCGTGGTTTTTATGGCGTTTATTTCGTTATTGCCGTCAATTCCCCCGGGCGCGGCCGCGGCGTGCTCGCAGGGGCCGGGCGACCACCCGGCGAGCGCTCGAGCACGCTCTTGACGACTTCTTGACAGACGCTTCACGACACTGCGCGGCTTTCCGCTCCCGCGAATCACGTGCTTCGACGTCTGCTGTCCCTGCGGCTCAATCCGGTGCAACTGGGCTGGGTCGCCGCGCTCTTCTTCGCCAGCTTCGGCAACCTCGTGCTGTGGCACTCGCTGGGGCCCAAGGTCGAGATCGCCGGCCTGCACGGCCTGCTCTTCGCGATCAGCCTGCCGGTCTTTCTCTTCTGCCTGCTGAACCTGCTGCTGGCGCCGGTCGTGGCGCTGCCGTATCTGCGCAAGCCGCTGCTGGCGCTGCTCGTCGTCATCGCCGCGGCCTGCCAGTACTTCATGTTCGAGTACCAGGTGCTGATCGACCGCAGCATGGTCCAGAACGTCTTCGAGACGAACCAGGCCGAGCTCGGTTCGTATCTGTCGGCGCCGCTGATGCTGACGATCCTCCTGCTCGGCGTGTTGCCGGCCGGCGCGCTGCTGGCGCTGCGTGTGCAGCAGGACGGGCGGGCGCGCCAGGTGGCGATGCAGTGGCTGGCCAACGCCTTCGTGACGCTGGCCGTGCTGGCCGCCGTGACGCTGGTGTTCTACAAGGACTACGCCTCGCTGCTGCGCAACAACCGACAGATCAAGGACCAGGTGCTGCCGCTGAACTTCGTGCGCAGCACCCACGGTTACCTGAAGCGCCAGTTCAGCGCGAAATCCCAGCCGCTGCGCACGGTGGCCGAAGACGCGACGCGTGCTGCGCCGGCGGCCGGCGCACGGCCCAAACTGGTGATCCTCGTCGTCGGCGAAACCGCGCGCGCGCAGAACTTCCAGCTCAACGGTTATCACCGGGCGACAAACCCCCTGCTGGCGCAACGCGGAGACGTCATCAGCTTTCGCAACGTAGCGTCCTGCGGCACGGCGACGGCGGTTTCGCTGCCCTGCATGTTCTCGCGTCTGCCGCGCGCGGACTACGACGAGGTGCGTGCGGCCACCGAGGAAAACCTGCTCGACGTGCTGCAGCGCACCGGCCTGGACATCCTCTGGCGCAACAACAACAACGGCGGCTGCAAAGGCCAGTGCGAGCGTGTGCCCAGCGAGGACATGCCGGCGCTGAAGGTCGCCGGCTCGTGCCTCAACCAGGACGGGACCTGCTATGACGAGGTTCTGCTGCACCGGCTCGACGAACGCATCACCGCGATGCCGGGCGACGCGCTGATCGTGCTGCACCAGATCGGCAGCCACGGCCCGACCTACTTCGAGCGTTATCCGCCGCAGGCCAGGGTCTTCAGCCCGACCTGCGACAGCAACCAGATCCAGAAGTGCAGCAACGAAGCGCTGGTCAACACCTACGACAACACCCTGGTCTACACCGACAGCATGCTCGGCAAGACCATCGAGCTGCTGCAGAGCTATTCAGCCGAGCGCGACGTGGCGCTGGTCTACGTCTCCGACCACGGTGAATCGCTGGGCGAGCGCGGCATGTATCTGCACGGCACGCCCTACCTCATCGCACCCAAGGAACAGACCCAGGTGCCGATGCTGATGTGGTTCTCGCCGGAGTTCGCGCGCAATGCCCGCCTGGGCCTGGCCTGCCTGCGCGCCAACGCGAGCGAAAAAGCCTACAGCCACGACAACCTGTACCACTCGGTGCTCGGGCTGTTCGGCGTGAAAACCAAGGTCTACCAGCGTGATCTGGACCTTTTTGCCGCCTGCCGCGAAACGGCGCCGGCGACCTAATCCGCCGCCGCCATCAACAGCGTGAAGCGGCAGCCCCGCGCCGAACTCTCGACCCGCATCTGCCAGCCCAGGTGCTCGACGATGCGCTGCACGATCGACAGGCCCAGCCCTTCGCCGCTCTGACGCGCGCTCGGCGTGAAGCGCCGGAACTGCTGCGGATCGAGGGTGGGCGGCAGGCCCGGCCCGGTATCCGAGATGACCAGCCTCGAGCCCTGCAGCGTGACGCGCACCTCGCCTTCGTCGGTGTACTGGCAGGCGTTGCGCAGCAGGTTCCAGATCACGCTGCGGGCGAGTTCGGCGTGGGTGTCGACACGGGTTTCGGCCGGTGCGTCGACGACCAGCAGCACCGGTTTGTTCGCCAGCCAGGGTTGGCAGCGCGCCATGCATTCTTCGATCAGCGGACGCAGCGGCACTTCGGTTCTGGCCAGGGTTTGAGGGTCGCGCGACAGCAGCAGCAGGCAGGCCAGCTGGCGTTGCATCTCCTGCACCGTGCGCACGATGCGCTCGGCGCTCGCCGTCAGATGACTGTCGGCGGGCAACTGGTGCACCAGGGTTTCGGCGGCACCGCCGATGATCGCCAGCGGCGTGCGCAACTCGTGGCTGGCATCCCCGGCGAAACAGCGTTCACGCTGCAGGAACTGCTCGAGCTCGTCGCTGTGGCGGGCAAAAGCACGCGCCAGCACGCCGATTTCGTCGCTGGCCTCCTGGAACGGCAGAGGTTTCTGCTTGTTCTGCACCGCCTCGGCCAGCCGCGTGATCGGCGCGATGACCCGCGCCGAGGTTTTGCGTCCGATCCAGAAGGCACCCAGGATGCACGCCAGGATCACCAGCGCCGCGTAGGCATCGATGACGTGCTCGAGATAGGCGTAATGCTCGCCGTCCTGCAGCAGGTAGTAGCGCCGGCCGCCGAGCTCGAATACCTGCAGGTGCCCGTCGCCGGGTTTGGGCAGCGCGTGATAACCCGGCGCATACGGGCGCAGCCCTTGCGGCACGGTCTGCTCGTCGTAGAACTCGCTGCCCGCCGGCATGGCGGGCGCACCGCCGCGGGCGATCTCCGCCTGCAGCCGCCGAACCTCGTCGTGCAGGCTCTCGGAGATCACGTAGGCCCGCAACTCGTCGTAGTCCAGCTGC
Source organism: Rubrivivax gelatinosus IL144 (assembly GCF_000284255.1). NCBI lineage: Bacteria > Pseudomonadati > Pseudomonadota > Betaproteobacteria > Burkholderiales > Sphaerotilaceae > Rubrivivax > Rubrivivax gelatinosus. The sequence continues at coordinate 2,422,903 of NC_017075.1, read as the reverse complement.
TCCGCCGCGACGACGAAAGCCATCGCGGCCACCATCAGCGCCACGAAGGACACGGTGATGCGCGTGCGCAGCGTCATCGCGCGCAAACCGAATCCCATGGTGCTGCCTCCCGTTGTCCAGCCGATCATTCCTCCGCCGGCCGGGGAGGCTTGTTCAGGCGCCAGCCGACGCCGTGCACGGTTTCTATCAGCGGGCTCGTGAAGTTCTTGTCAAGCTGCTGCCGCAAGTCGTGGACGTGGGTGCGCAAGGCGCCGCTTTCGGGTGGCTGGTCGCCCCACAGCAGGTATTCCAGCTCCTGTTTCTTGACGACATCGGGCGCGGCACGCACCAGGCTCAGCAGCAGCTTGTGCGTGGTCGGCGTCAGCGCGAGGGGCCGGCCCTGGCGCGAGGCCTGCGGCGCACGGGTCTCCACCCGCAGATCCTCCCAGACCAGCGTGCCCTGCACCTGGCGCCCTTGCGCACGGCGCACCAGGGCCTTGATGCGCGCGTCCAGTTCCTTCAGCGAAAAAGGTTTGACGAGATAGTCGTCGGCGCCCAGCGCAAAACCCTCGACGCGGTCTTCGACCGGGTCGCGTGCGGTCAGCATCAGCACCGGAACGGGATTCTGGAACTCTTCGCGCAGCCGGCGGCACAGCGTCATGCCGTCCAGCCGCGGCAGCATCAGGTCGAGAAGGACGGCGTCGTAGACGTTCTGCGTCGCCATGCGCAGGCCGGTGAGGCCGTCGCGCGCGTCGTCCAGCACATAACCCAGCGGCTCGAAGAACGCGTAGAGGTTGGCGACCAGCTCGGGGTTGTCTTCGATGATCAGCAGGCGGGTCATGGCTCCTGGGCCGGCAACCGACTCAGGGCGTTGCCGCCGCAGCCGCCGCGGCGGCCTTGGCCGCCTCGATGCGCGCCGCTTCCACCGCAGCCGCTTCGGTGGCCGCACAGCGTTCCTCGCCACCGCAGACCCGGCTGCGCACATAGCGCTGCACCAGGGCGAAGAAGCGGTCGTAGAAGCTGCCGGCCGGGATCGTCATGCTGCCGACCTTGACCAGCGAATCGTCGGACGCCGACAGCGGGATCGACAGCGAGCCCACCGGCAGGCCGACGCTGGCCGAGGACGAGGCCTTCTTCAGCGCGTAGCGGTCCTGCACCGCGTTGACGAAGGCCGTCGTCGAGGTCTTGTCGAAGGGGTCGGGCGCGCAGGTCACGGTGAAGGTGATCTGCACGTGGATGTCGCCGTCGGGCTGGAAGTGCTTGTTGCCGACCACCAGTTCCGGCGTCGCGGAGGTCACGACGTAGCCCTGGCTCAGCAGCGCCAGACGCGAGGCTTCGCAGGTCGTCGGCGCGTCGGCCTCGAACTGGCGCGAGAAGGTCTCGTCGGGCTTGAAGTGCTCGTTCTGGTAGACCGAGACGGCGATCTTGTTCGGCGTGCTGCAGCCGGCGACGACGGCTGCGGCCAGCAACAGGGCGAGGGCTCCGGCCCGACGGCGGGCCGGCAGCGGCAAAAACATGGTCATCGTGATCAAACGTCCCCGGGCGACGATCGGTTGTCCCGGGCCGGACACGAAATCGCCGCGCCCGCTATCGTAAGAGCGCCGCGTGACGGCCCCAGCGTTCGTGGCCTCATCCATCCGCCCCACCCGCCCACCAGGAGTCGCCATGCCCACGATCCAGGCCTACGCCGCGCAGGACGCGCAGAGCCCGCTCGGCCCCTTCACGATCGAACGCCGCGAACCCGGCCCCGAGGACGTGCAGATCCGCATCCTCTGGTGCGGCGTCTGCCATTCGGACCTGCACACCGCGCGCAACGAGTGGAAGAACACGCTCTACCCCTCGGTGCCGGGCCACGAGATCGTCGGCCGCGTCACGGCCGTCGGTTCGGCGGTGACGAAGTTCAAGGTCGGCGACCTGGCCGGCGTCGGCTGCATGGTCGACAGCTGCGGCCACTGCCCGTCGTGCGCCGAAGGCGAGGAACAGTACTGCGACAACGGCTTCACCGGCACCTACAACGGCCCGGTCTTCGGCGGCGAGAACACCTTCGGCGGCTACTCGCAGAGCATCGTCGTCAAGCAGTCCTTCGTGCTGCGCATCTGCCACCCCGAGTCGCAGCTGGCCGGCGTCGCGCCGCTGCTGTGCGCCGGCATCACGACCTGGTCGCCGCTGCGCCAGTGGGAGGCCGGGCCGGGCAAGAAGGTCGGCATCGTCGGCCTCGGCGGCCTGGGCCACATGGGGGTCAAGCTCGCGCACGCGCTGGGCGCGCACGTCGTGCTGTTCACCACCTCGCCCGAAAAGATCGAGGACGGCAAGCGCCTGGGCGCCGACGAGGTCGTCGTCTCCAGGGACCCGGCGCAGATGGCGCGCCAGGCCGGCCGGCTGGACTTCATCCTCAACACCGTGGCCGCGCCGCACGACCTCGACGCCTTCCTGGCGCTGCTCAAGCGCGACGGCACGATGACCCTGGTCGGCGCGCCGGCCGAGCGCCACCCCTCGCCCGACGTCTTCGCGCTGATCTTCAAGCGCCGGCGCCTGGGCGGCTCGCTGATCGGAGGCATCCGCGAGACGCAGCAGATGCTGGACTTCTGCGCCCAGCACGGCATCGTCAGCGACACCGAGACGATCCGCATGGACGAGATCAACACGGCCTACGAGCGCATGCTGAAGAGCGACGTGCGCTACCGCTTCGTCGTCGACATGGCGACGCTCGCCTGACGGCGCTCAGCGCCCGGCGGCACGCGCCTTGGCGCGCCAGAACCCGGCGTCGATCTCCTGCTCGGCGCCGCTGCGTTCGTTGACCAGCCAGAAACGGCTGCCGTCGGGCGCGACGCGCAGCACCTCGCCGACGTGGCGCCCGGCGCGCACACGCCGTCCGGCGGTGTTGGCCGGGAAGTCCGGCGCGCGCGCCAGCTCGAGCAGGTCCAGCGCCTCACGTGTATCGCCGGCCAGGCGCAGCCGGCGCACGATGGGCGCCAGCAGCGGGTTGGCGCGGTCGGCCGGCGACAGCCACAGCAGCACCTTGGCCTGGGCGCGGCTCAGCGCGACGTTGACCAGGCGCGCCGCCTCCTCGGTCTGCAGAAAGGGCTGGCTGCCGTCGGCCGGGTCGAAGAGCACCGCCGCGGCTTCGCTGCCCTGGGCGCGGTGCACGGTGCTGACGCGCACGCCGTCGACCCCGGCGGCCTCCAGCCGTTGCCGGATCAGCGCACGCTGGGCGCGAAACGGCGTCAGCACGACGATCTCGTGCGCCTGCCAGCTGCCGCCGGCCAGCACGTCGGCGACCAGCGCCGCGATCGCGTCGGCCGACTCGGGGCGCACCGGGCCGCGCCAGGCGGCCGACCAGGCGCCGTCGCGCGCCACCGGCTCGACGTGCACGTGCACGTCCTCGGCGGCAGGGCCCAGCACCCGCCGCCGCGCCGCGAGCCAGCCGGGCGAAGCCTCGGCGTCGGCGGCGACACGCAGCGCGCCGTCGTAATAGAGGTCGCCGACCAGCGCGCCGATCGGCGCGGCCATGCGCGACTGCTCGTCCAGCAGCACGACCGAGGGCGCACGGCGCGGCATCGCCGCGAACGCCGAGCGCCCCAGCCAGCGCCGCGCCTCGCGCTCGGGCGCCCGCTGCACCGGCGAGAGCTGGCTCGGGTCGCCGGCGAACAGGCAGCGCTGTCCCAGCGGCATCAGCGCCAGCGCCTGCGCCAGCGGCACCTGGCTGGCTTCGTCGAAGACGATCAGGTCGAAAGGCGGCGCGGCGCCGTCGGCCAGTTCGCGCAGCGTATTCAGCGTCGCGACGGCGCGCGCCGTCGTCATCGCCGCCAGCCGGCTGGCGCGCAGCACCGCCAGCGAGGCCGCACGCAGCTCGGCGCGCAGTTCGGCGACACGCCGGCTCCAGGCCTCCAGCGCTTCCAGGTCGCGCGCCGACGGGCGCTCGGACTCGGCGCGTGCCAGGCGCGCGAGCAGCACGCGATCGGCGTTGGGGATCAGGTGCTCGCGGCCGGCGTACAGCGCCGGGTTGAAGCGCGAGCCGAGGCGGCGCACGGCCTCGCGCCAGCGTTCGCGCCGGCCCTTCTCCAGCGCCTTGTCGACGGCGACGGTGGCCAGGTCGACGGCCTGGTTGGTCGTCGACAGCAGCAGCACACGCGCCTCGGGCTCGGCGTCCAGCGTCTCGGCCAGCAGCACGCCCAGCGTCGTCGTCTTGCCGGTGCCCGGCGGGCCCCAGAGGAAGCTGCTGGTCCAGCGCGGCAGCGCCAGCGCCTGACGTTGCGCGCTGCGCAGCCAGCGGAACGGCGCGCCGGTCAGCGCCGGCGCGGCGGTCTCGGCCGGCCGGGCCAGCGCCGCCTCGGCGGCCAGTGCGCGCGCCGCCCAGTCGCCATCGTCCCAGGCGGCGACCAGCGCGTCGAGGAAACGCGGCGGGTAGACGCGGATCAGCCGCCCCGGCCCCGGTGGCGGGCCGCTGGCGTTCTGCAGGATCAGCTGGTCGTCCTCGACGACGACCGCCAGCACCGCGGCGCCGCCCTTGTGCGGCTCGCCCCACCAGGCCGAGGCGCCGTCCAGGCTCTCGTCGAGCAGCGCCTGGGCCGAGGCCGCGCCCGGCCGCTGGCCCTCGGCGTAGACGTAGCCGGCTTCGAGCGTGACGCGCCACAGCGCGCCGTCGCGCTCCAGGCGCTCGACCTTGAAGTCGTAATAGGACGGCGTGGCGGCCTGTTCGGCGGCCAGCGCGGCGCGGATCTCGGCTAGCGTCATGGTCGAAGGCGGCAGGCGCGCCGGCGGCACGCTGCAGGGGGCGCGATTCTTCCTCAAGCCGCCGTTGACGCCGCGCGACGACGGGGCATCGTGCTGCGGCGATCATCGCGGCCATGACCCTGAAGTTCCTTGCCAGCCTGATCCTGACCGCCGCCTGCGCCACGGCCCACGCCCAGACTTCCGACGGCGCGCTGCGCACGATCGAACGCCTGGAGGTGCCACGCTACCTGGGCACCTGGTACGAGATCGCGCGTTTCCCCAACCGCTTCCAGCGCCAGTGCGTCGCCGACACCAGCGCGAACTACACGCTGCGCGAAGACGGCACGCTGCAGGTGCGCAACCGCTGCCGCCTGGCCGACGGCACGATGGACGAGGCCCTGGGCCAGGCACGCCAGATCGGCGGGCCGCAGTCGCCGACGCTGAAGGTGCGTTTCGCGCCGGCCTGGCTGTCCTGGCTGCCTTTCGTCTGGGGCGACTACTGGATCGTCGATCTCGACGCCGACTACTCGCTGGCGGCGATCACCGACCCGCGCCGCGCCTACGCCTGGGTGCTGTCGCGCACGCCGCAGGTCGAGCCGGCGCGCTACGAGGCGCTGATGCAGCGCCTGCGGGCGCAGGGGCTGGACGTCGGGCAGTTCGAGCGCTCGGCGCACACGGCGCCCTGAGAACGCGCGCTCAGTCGGCCGGCGGCAGCAGCGCCTGCAACGCCGCGGCGTCGGCGGCGTAGTGCACGGCCGCGACAGCGCCCTGGGCGTCGAGTTCGAGCACCGTCGCCTGACCGGCGCGGCGCGGCAGCTCGGCGGCGGCCTGGTCGTCGCGCACCAGGCCGACCGGGTACGGCAGCGAGCGCAGGGCCGGCAGCGCGAACAGCCGCGTCACCAGCGCCGGCATGGCGTGGATGTCGGCGACGTAGACCGCGCGTGCCGCGGCCAGGCGCTGCGCACCGTCGGCGCCGAGCGCCGACTGCACCAGCTCGCTGCCGGCGCGGTCGGCGGCGAACACCAGGCGCCGCGTGCCGGGGGCGACGCTCCACGGGCGCTCGTTCTGGTCCTGCAACGCCAGCGCCGGCAGCGGCGCACCGGGTGCGACCGTCGCCGCGCCGGCGGCGCCGGCCAGCGCCAGCAGCCAGGCCGCCAGGACGAAGCGCGCGGTGTTGCGCGGCGCGCTGCGCCGGCGGTGGTTCTCGGGATTGTCGAGACGGATCATCGGCTTCTCCGCAGGCCGCGCCGGGCCGCCGCGGCGTCGCCCGGCAAGTCCCTGTCGGCCACGTTGTCGGGCCTGCGCCACGACGGTGAAAGCGTCGCGGCGAGGTGTCGCGCCGATTGTCGTGGCGGGGGAACGAGTTACGCCGGATGACGGCGCCGAAGGCCCCGGCGCAGCGCTCTGGCTCGCCGAAAGAGCCTGCCGGCGGTGGGCGCTTGGACTAAAATCCCGCACGCTCCAGACGCGCCACACGGCGCCGATGGCGGTCGCCGCAGGCCCACAGCGCGCCTGCGGATCCGGGGCCCCGGGGTCAACGCCGGGTCGTCTCTTTGCCCCGCCGGAGAACGCTCGCCCCGTTGTCCGAACCCCAGAAGCTGTCCCTCAACCCAACGCCGCGCGTTGCGCGGCGTCGCCATTTCCGTTGCCGATGAACGCACCCGACAAGCACCTGCTCGATGCCCTGGAACCCCAGGAAATTGCCACCGTCGCCCTGCTGGAGAAGTACGCCAAGGGCGACGAACAGAACATCGCTCAGGTGCAGGCGCGTGTCGCCCGTGCGCTGGCCTCGATCGAGACCGAAGACGCACGCTCTGCGCGCGAGGCCGAGTTCCTGTGGGCGATGCGGCGCGGCTTCGTGCCCGCCGGCCGCATCATGTCGGCCGCCGGCACCGACATCCAGGCGACGCTGATCAACTGCTTCGTGCAGCCGGTCGGCGACTCGATCACCGGCTACGAAGGCGACAAGCCCGGCATCTACACCGCCGTCACCGAAGCCGCCGAGACCATGCGCCGCGGCGGCGGCGTCGGCTACGACTTCAGCCGCATCCGCCCGCAAGGCGCGCTGGTGACGCAGACGCATTCGCGCGCTTCGGGCCCGGTGTCCTTCATGCGCGTCTTCGACGCCTCCTGCGAGACCGTCGAATCCGCCGGCGCGCGCCGCGGCGCGCAGATGGGCGTGCTGCGCTGCGACCACCCGGACATCGAAGCCTTCATCCACGCCAAGGACAAGGGCGAGCTGCGCAACTTCAACATCAGCGTCGGCGTCACCGACGCGCTGGTGCAGGCCGTCGTCGACGACGCCGAGTTCGAGCTGGCGCACGCCGCGCGTCCGCACGACGAGCTGGTCCAGGCCGGCGCCCAGCAGCGTGCCGACGGCAAGTGGATCTACCGCAGCGTCAAGGCGCGTGATCTGTGGGACCAGATCATGCGGTCGACCTACGACCACGCCGAGCCGGGCGTGCTGTTCATCGACCAGATGAACCGCGAGAACAATCTGCACTACTGCGAGACGATCGAGGCCACCAACCCCTGCGCCGAGGAGCCGCTGCCCGACTACGGCTGCTGCTGCCTGGGCTCGGTGGACCTGACGCGCCACGTCGTCGGCGCCTTCTCCGACGAGGCGCGCTTCGACTTCGAGGGCTTCGCGGCCGTCGTGCGCGTGGGCGTGCGCATGCTCGACAACGTGCTCGACGTGACCTACTGGCCGCTGCCGCAGCAGCGCGAGGAAGCCGCCGCCAAGCGCCGCGTCGGCCTCGGCTTCCTGGGCCTGGGCAGCTCGCTGGTGATGCTGGGCATCCGTTACGACAGCGACGAAGGCCGGGCGCTGGCCGCCAAGATTGCCGAGACGATGCGCGACGCCGCCTACCTGGCCTCGGTCGACCTCGCCGGCGAACGCGGCGCCTTCCCGCTGCTGAACAAGACCAAGTACCTGGCCAGCGGCTTCGCCAAGCGCCTGCCGGAATCGATCCGCAAGTCGATCCGCAAGAACGGCATCCGCAACAGCCACCTGCTGGCCATCGCGCCGACCGGCACGATCTCGCTGGCCTTCGCCGACAACGCCAGCAACGGCATCGAGCCGCCGTTCTCCTGGACCTACAACCGCAAGAAGCGCGAAGCCGACGGTTCGCACCGCGTCTTCGAGGTCGCCGACCGCGCCTGGCGCCTGTTCCGCCACCTCGGCGGCGACGTGACGAAGCTGCCGCCGCAGTTCGTCACCGCGCTGGAGATGTCGGCCAACGACCACATGCGCATGCTCGAGGCCGTCCAGCCCTACCTGGACACCTCGATCAGCAAGACGGTCAACGTGCCGGCCGACTACCCGTACGAAGACTTCCAGAACCTCTACCTCGACGCCTGGAAGGCCGGCCTGAAGGGCCTGGCGACCTACCGTCCGAACTCGGTGCTGGGCTCGGTGCTGTCCGTCGGCACCCCGGCCGCGGCGCCGGCCGCGCCGGCCGTGCCGCGCGACGAAGACCCGCTGACCAAGCACGTCGGCCGCCCGGTCGGCCGCATCTCGAGCATCACCGAGAAGGTCGAGATGTGGACCCAGGCCGGCAAGCGCTCGATGTACGTCACCGTCGGCTTCCTGCCGGTGGACGGCGTCGTCGACGGCCAGAAGGTGACGATCGAACGCCCGGTCGAGTTCCTGCTGCAAGGCGAGCAGGACCAGTGGCTCGACGGCGCGATGCGCCTCCTGTCGCTGGCCGCGCGTTCGGGCGCCTCGATCGAGAAGGCGCTGGAGAACCTGCGCGAGATCGCCTGGACCAACGGCGCGGTGCGCAGCGGCATGCTGCTGCGCGGCGACGGCACGCAGATCCCGCGTTTCCACGACTCCGAGGTCGCGGCCCTGGCCTACGCGGTGCAGCAGCTGCTGTTCGCGCGCGGTTTCCTCACCGCCACCGGCGCACAACTGCCGGTGCGTGAACTGGCGCGCGCCTACGCTGCGCGCCTCAGCGCCCCGGTGCCGGCACCGGCGGTCGAAGAAGCCGCCGAGCCCAAGCCGGCCAACGGCATGCAGTTCGCGGCCGGTACCGGCTCGAAGTGCCCGGAATGCGGTGCCCACGACATGCACCACATCGACGGCTGCACCAAGTGCACCAACTGCGGCCACATCGGCGCCTGCGGCTGATCGCCACCCGGCCCCGCTGAACAAAGCCCGCCTCCCGGCGGGCTTTGTCGTTTCAGGCCGCCTGCGGCAGCTGGAAGCGCGACACCGCGCCGACCAGCTGCTGCGCCTGCATGCGCAGGCTCTCGGCGGCGGCAGCGCTCTCTTCGACCAGCGCGGCGTTCTGCTGCGTCACGGTGTCCATCTGGCCGACCGCGTGGCCGACCTGGTCGATGCCGTCGCTCTGCTCGGCGCTGGCGGTGCTGATCGTCTCGATCACCGTGTTGACGCGGCCGATGGCCTGCACCACCTCGTGCATCGTGCGGCCCACGCGTTCGGCCTGGGCGGCGCCCTGCTCGATGCGCTCGACGCTCTGGCCGATCAGGGTGCGGATCTGGCGCGCCGACTCGGCGCTGCGCTGGGCCAGCGTGCGCACCTCGCCGGCGACGACGGCGAAGCCGCGTCCGGCTTCGCCGGCACGCGCCGACTCGACCGCGGCGTTCAGCGCCAGGATGTTGGTCTGGAAGGCGATCGCGTCGATGACGCCGACGATGTCGGCGACCTGGCGCGACGAGGCGGTGATGCTCTTCATCGAACCCAGCATCTCGTCGACCGCCGCCCCGCCCTGGGCCGCGACCTGCGAAGCGCCGTGCGCCAGCGTGTTGGCCTCACGCGCGCTGGTCGCGTTCTGGCGCACCGTGGCGCCCAGCTGCTCCATCGTCGCCGCGGTCTGCTGCAGCGCGCCGGCCTGTTCCTCGGTGCGCTGGCTCAGGTCCTGGTTGCCACGCGCGATCTCGGCGCTGGCCGTGGCCACGCTCTCGGCGTTGCCGCGCACGCCGCCGACCAGCTGGCGCAGGCTGTCCTGCATGCCGTCCAGCGAACGCAGCAGCACGCCCAGTTCGTCGCGGCCACCGGCCGGCACCGGGCCGGACAGATCGCCGGCCGACACGCGTTCGGTCACCTGCAGCGCCGAGCGCAGCGGCCGCGTCACGCTGCGCGTGATCAGCCAGCCCAGCGCGCCGCCGCAGCCGAGCGCGAACAGCGCGACGAGCAGCATCACCGTCTCGGCGCGCGCGATCGCGGCCTCGGTCGCTTCGGCACTGGCGCGCATGCGCGCGACCTCGTGTTCGACGTAGGTGTCCAGCGACTTCAGATAGGCCGCCTGGGCCGGCCGCACCTGCTTGAGCAGCATGTCGCGGGCTTCGGCATCCTGGTTGGCGGTGGCCAGCTCCAGCGCCCGGGTCAGCAGCGGGGTGTAGGTCTCGCGGGCGCCGAAGACGGCGTCCAGGCGCTTCGAGCCCTCGCCATCCAGGTCGCCGGCCTTCAGGCCGTCGAGCAGCTTGGCGATGCGGGCTTCGCAGCCGCGGATGCGCTCGATCTCGGCGTCGATCTGCTTGGCATCCTGCAGCAGCGCGACGTTGCGCACGCCGCGCGCGACGATGTTGAGCTCGTCCTTGACGTCACGCGCCTTGCCGACGCTGGCCTGGCGATGCTCGACCAGCTCGTGGACCTGACCGCCGACGCCTTCGAGGGCATAGCGGCCGAACACCGCGACGACGGCCGTCGCCAGCATCACGACTGCAAAGCCGACGCCGAGCTTCAGGCCGATGCGCAGATCGTTCCATGTCTTCATCAAGAACTCCGGTTGACGCGAACGAGAGTGCGCGACAGGTCAGGCGACCGGGAACGCAGATACCCCGCTGCATCGGCGCCGCACAGGTCGGAGTTGAGTCGCTGAATGCGACCTGGAGCACGTCATTCCCTCGCTGAAACGATGGTTTCACCATGGCGTGGCCCGCAGCGTGACCTGCTTCACAGATCACAAGACAAGGCCGCGGCAGGCGGCGGTCTGTCCCCGGCGGCACTGGGTATCCCTGTGGACAACCCGGGGGCGCGACTCGTAAGTGACTGTGAGCCGAGGGTTTTCCCTGGAATGCTCAAGAAACAGGCAGTCCCCGGAGGCCGTAGGATGGTTCCCACCCGCGAGCGCGCTGCCGGCCGGCAGGCGGCGCCCGCGGCACCACGCATCCTGTGCTCATGCGGCCACCGTGCCGCGACACCAGGAGCACTGCATGAACAGCGATCACGTGAAGGGCGCCGCCAAGGACATGGCCGGCAAGATCCAGCGCAAGACCGGCGAAGCTGTCGGCGACCACGAGATGCAGGCCAAGGGCCTGGCCCGTCAGGCCGAAGGCAAGACGCAGAAGAAGGTGGGCGACGTGCGCGATGCGGCGCACGCGCTCGGCCGCAAGCCGTGACGAGCGCACCGCCGGCCGTCGACGTCTCGACGCTGCAGGCCGGCGGTGTCACCGTCCATCTCGAAGGCCGTGGCGAGGACACCCTCGTCTTCGTTCACGGCTGGCCCGACCGCCACAGCGTATGGGACGGTCTGGTCGCAGCGCTGGCCCCGCGCCGGCGCTGCGCACGTTTCACGCTGCCGGGTTTCGCCCCCGGTGACGACCCACGCGCGCGTTCGCTCGACGAGGTCGTGGCCACGCTGCAGGCAGTCTGCGACGCCGCGAGCCCCGGGCGGCCGGTCGTGCTCGTGCTGCACGACTGGGGCTGCTTCTTCGGCTATCGCTTCGCCGAACGCCACCCCGATCGTGTGCGCGCCATCGTCGCGCTGGACATCGGCGGCGACGCCGGATCGAAGGCCAACCGCGCCGAGATGGGCTGGCGAGGCCAGCTGGGCGCACTCGCCTACCAGCTGACGCTGGCCACCGCCTGGCGCGTGGGCGGCGCGCCCGGCGACGCCGTCGCACGCTCGGCCGCCCGCCTCTTCCACGCGCCGGACCCCGAACACGCCACCGCCGCGATGGGCTGGCCGTATGCGGTGCAGTGGTTCGGCGCTGCCGGCGGTTTCGGCCGGCCCCGGGTCTTCGTGCCCGAGTGCCCGATGTTCTACGCCTGGGGCCGGCGCAAGCCCTTCGCCTTCCAGTCGCGGCGCTGGCTCGAGCGCATCGCCCGCGAGCCGGCCAACCGTGTGCTCGAACTCGACGCCGGCCACTGGCTGATGCGCCGCCACGAGAACGAACTCGGAGCCGCGATCGAGGCCTGGCTCGACACCCAACTCACCAGATCGCCAGCCCCTTGCTGAGGAAGCGCTGCATCCAGCTGCGCGACGCGGTGTCGGCCACGCCGCCGCGGCCCACCGCCTCCAGGCGCGCATCGACGATGTCGCCGGAGGCGACGACGTTGCCGGCCTTGATGTCGTCGGGGTTCACGACGCCCGAGAAACGCAGCGTCGTCACGCCTTCGTTGTAGGCGATGCTGCGCTCGCCGGCGACCACCAGGTAGCCGTTGGGCAGCACGTTGATGACCGAGGCGGCGATGCGCCCGGTGAACTTGTTGGAGTTCTCGGTCGAGCCCTTGCCGACGAAGGAATCGCTGCCGCTGGCCGTGGCGTCCAGGTTCAGCAGGCTTTTCAGCGCGCCACGCACGTTCTCCGAGTCGGTGCCCGGCCCCTTGGTCGCGATCTTGTTCTCGCGGCTGGTGTCGGTGGCCACCTTCTGGTTGGCCGTCAGCTTCTCGTTGATCTCGACCTTCAGCGTGTCGCCGATGGCACGCGGCCGCTTCTCGCCCGAGAACATCGTCGCGATCGGCGCGTTCGGCTGGAACAGCGAGCCGGTCGGCGCGCGCTCGACGTAGGCCGGCGGCGCGACGGCGGTGACGGCGGTCGGCACGCGCAGCGAGGTGGTCGGCGTGTCGGCGCAACCGGCCAGCACGGCAGCCAGGCCCACCAGCGGCCCGAGGATCGAAGGGTTCTTCATGACGGCGTTCTCGGAGTTGGGTTTGCAGGAATCAGTCGCCGGTGAGCAGTGCGGAGACCACCGGCGAGAGCTTTTCGCGTGTGCTCGACCATTTGCCCGCTTCGAGCAGGCCTTCGAGCCGGTACTGGCTGGTGGCCAGCGTGCGGCCGTTCCCGGTCTGCAGCGTGAGCGATGCCTGACGCAGATACGGGTGGTATTCGTCACCGAACAGCGCGGTATCCCAGTCGATCGTCGCGCTGTATTTCACCCAGGCTTTGCAGGTTTCCAGCGGGGTCCCCGTTTCATAGACCCGGCTGTCGACATTGCGTTTTTTCAGTTCGGCCTGCAGTGCCGGCACTAAATCCACGATGTGGCCGTCCGGGCGATATTCGATGCAAACCGCTGAAACGTCCCCCGAATCGTGGAAGACGGTGTTCGTGGCTTGGCTCGGGCCGTACAGGATGGCGTGGTGCACGGCGCCGCTGGCGGCTTTCATCAGTTCCAGCGCGGGCACCGGCGAGACGATCGAGCAGCCCGGCAGCAAGGCCGCCGCGCTGACAGCCAGCACCGCCGCACGGCGCCTGTCAGACGGCTTCATGGATCGCCTGCCCGACGGACAGCGCTCCCATCGCGGCATAGCCGGCGACGGTGTCGAAGGCGTCGACGACGCCGTCCAACACCTTGCCGGCCCCGTCGGCGACCGCACCCGCGGCGTCGGACACGGCGTCGGCGGTCCCGGAGGCCAGGCTCTCGACCTCGTCGACGGCGCTGCCGACGGTGCTAGCCACGCTCTGCGCGGCGCCGGACACGGTGTCGACGACGCTGTCGAACGCGCTCTTGACGCCGTCGACCGTGCCGACGACGCCGTCCTGCACGGCGTTCGCCAGGCCGACCACGGTGTCGCCGACCGAGTTGACCGCGGCGACGCCCTGGTCGACCCAGTCGTCGAGCGCGTTCAGCGCGTCGCTGCTGAACGAGCAGGTCGATTCGCAGACGCCGCTGGCGGCATCGGCAGCACCGATCGCGGTGGCGACGACGGGGCCGAAGGCCTTGGTGTTGCGTTCGTAGGCACCGACGTCGGTGCGGGGATTGATGTACGCCGAAGCGAGGGTTCCGATGGTGCTCATGGGCGCTCCTTCCAAGTGCTGTCAGCTTAGGAAGGTAGCCCCCGGGAGAATCCTCAAATAGCGCCCACAAATCCCCCCATCATTCCCCTCGAACGATATTCATGACGGCAGCGTCACGATATTCCACGGGGTATGTCCAAATATCACCTGGCGGTGATTCCCGGTCGCATTTCGTCATGTCCCGGTGACACCCGGTCATCATTGCCGCGGCGGCCGCGAAGGCGCCGGCGGCCGGCGGCGACGATCAGTCGCGCGCGTTCAGGCGCAGCATCAGGCGCAGGTACTCGAGTTCGGCGTGCATCTTCTGCAGCTCGTCGCGCAGTTCGACGAGCGCCGCCAGCGCGGCACGGGCCGAGGCGGGAACCTGGGACGCGGTGGATTCGGGCTTGGGCGTGTCCATGGCGGCATGTTCCGCCGGCGCCTTCGCGCTCTGAACCCCGCGGGCCGGGGTCACCCCCGCATTCAGGTCATGCGCGCCAGCCACCAGGCCAGCAGCACCAAGGCGACCACGCCGCCCAGCCAGCCCAGCACGATGCGGCGCCACAGCGCCGGGGCCGAGGCCAGCCCCATGAAGTCCAGCGCCACGGCCGCGCCCTTGGCCAGCGCCAGCGCGAAGACCAGCAGCACCGGCCAGGTCGCGGCGCCGTCGGCGCCGCCCGACTCGCCGACGGCGAAGGTCACCAGCGTGGCCGCGACCAGGCCGGCCCAGACGAGATCGATGCGCGACATGTTCACCTCATCACGTAGAGCAGCGGGAACAGCACGATCCACAGCAGATCGACCATGTGCCAGAAGGCGGCCGCGGTCTCCGGCACGTGGGTGCGGCCCGGTCCGTAGGCGCCGCGCCCGGCCAGCCACCAGACGATGGCCAGGAACACCGCCGCGGCGACGACGTGCAGCAGGTGAAAGCCCGACAGCAGCAGATAGAACATCCAGAAGGTCTCGGCCGACAGGTCGGCGCCGGCGGCCACCTTGGCGGCGATCTCCGCCGACTTCAGCACCGTGAAGCCGAGGCCGCAGCCCAGCGCGGCCAGCAGCCAGCGCCGCGCTGCCGGCGTGCGGCCACGCTCGAACGACGCCACCGCATGCGCCACCGCGGCGCTGCCGCTGACCAGCAGCACCGTGTTCAGCGCCCCGCGTTCCAAGTCCAGCGTGGCCTGCAAGGCGTCGAACGCCGCCGGATCCTGCAGCCGCGCGAAGGCATAGGAGACGAACAGCAGCCCGAAGGTCAGCAGTTCGGCGGCGATGACCAGCCAGACCGCGAGGTCGCCGAGCAGACGCGGCCCGTCCGGTGCATCGGGCTCGTCGGAGGCGGTCTCGGCCGCCGGTGGCAGGACTGCTTGAAGCTGCATAGTTGAAGCATCTTAAGGATTTGATCATTCAGAAGCAATACGCTGAATGCATCTTCAACGAGGCCAAGCTGATGTCCTGTTCCTGCTCCCAGCCGTCCGAGGACGGCATCCATGTTTTCGACGCGCGCGGCATCGCCAAGCGTTTCCGCCACGCGGCGATCTTCGGCGCGCTCGACGCGCTGGACCCCGGCGAGACGATGCGTTTCGCCAACGACCATGACCCGCTGCCGCTGCTGATGCAGATCGAGCAGCACTTCGGTGGCCGCGTGCGCGCCACCTACCGCCAGCGCGTCCCCGGTGCGGTGGTGATCGACTTCCTGGTGAGCTGAACCCGCCGCGACGGCGACCGACGAGGAGAAGGACGATGAACCTGCTGCTCTGCCCTGCCCTGCACCATTACGTGGCCGGCCTGGCCGGCGTCGTCGGCGGCGCCGCGATCTCCGCGGCCAGCGGCTCGTGGTGGCCGCTGGCGCTGGGGACCTCGGTCGCCATCACCGGCTCCAGCGCGCTGGCCTGCGAGCTGCGCCAGCGGGCGCTGGCGCGGCGCCGGCCGGCGGCCTTCACTGCGGCTGGAAGCCGCTGGCCTTGATGATGCGCGCACAGGCCGCGGTGTAGGCGCGCTCGCGCGCGCCGAGCTGCGCCGGGCCGACGTAGCCGACCGACAGCCCCATCGCCGTCAGCCGCTCGTGCACCGACGGCTGCGCGAGCACGCGCGACAAGGCCGCAGCGAAGCCGTCGATCGTCGCCTTCGCCGTGCCCGCCGGTGCGAAGACGCCGTAGTACGGCAGCTCGTCGAAACCCGGCACGCCGGACTCGGCCAGCGTCGGCACCTCGGGCATCTGCGCCAGGCGCTGGGAGCCCATCACGGCGACGATGCGCAGCCGGCCGTGGCGGTGGTTCTCGATGAAGTCGGGCACCGAACCGACGCCGGCGGCGATCTGCTGCCCCAGCATGTCGGACATCATCGGCGCGCTGCCGCGGTAGGGCACGGCGACCAGGTCCAGCCCGTGGCGCTGGCCGACGACCTTGACCAGGAACTCCGGCACCGAGGCCGCCGCCGGAACGCCGACCGCACTCTTGCCGCCCTGCTTGCGCACCCAGGCGACGTACTCGCCCAGCGTGCGCGCCGGCGTGCCCGAGGACACCGCGAAGGCGTTCGGAAAGCTGGCGAAACCGGCCACCGGCACGAAGTCGTGCGCCGGGTCGAAACCCGGCTGGCGCACGACCAGCGGCAGGATCGAGATCGTGTGGTCGTGCGACAGGAAGAAGGTCGTGCCATCCGGCGCGGCGGCCTTCAGCGCCTGCGCGGCGAGCTGGCCGCCGGCACCGGGGCGGTTGTCGACGATGACCGTGGCGCCCAGCTCGTCCTTCAGCCGCTCGGCGAGCACGCGTGCGATCGCATCGGTGCCGCCGCCGGGCGGGAAACCGACCAGCAGCCGGATCGTGCGGCCCTCGGCGCGCGCCGCCGCCAGCCAGGGCATGGCCGCGGCGGCGGCCAGGGTCTGCAGGGCACGGCGGCGGCTGGCTGAGGTCATCGAGGCTCCGGCATTGAGCGGTGCCCGGATTCTGCCGCGCTAGCGGCCGGCCTCCCGCACCAGCACCAGCCGCGTTATCTCCGACGGCGCACCCAGGCGCAGCGGCGGGCCCCAGTAGCCGGTGCCGCGGCTGACGTAGACGCGCATGCGGCCGACACGCTGCAGCCCGGCGGTGATCGGCTGCTGCAGCGGCACCAGCAGCCCCCAGGGCCAGATCTGGCCGCCGTGGGTGTGACCGGAGAGCTGCAGATCGGCGCCCGCCTCGGCCGCCGCCGCGGCGCTGCGCGGCTGGTGCGCCAGCAGCAGCCGGGGCGCCCCGGCCGGTGCGCCGTCCAGCGCCCGGCGTGCGTCGCTGCGGTGCGAAGGCTCGAAGCCTGCGGCGTTGAAGTCGGCGACGCCGGCGACGACCAGCCGGGCACCGCCGTGTTCGACGACGCGGTGTTCGTCGACCAGCGGCACGATGCCGCAGCGCCGCCACTCGGCGATCCACGGCAGCGCGCCCGAGTAGTAGTCGTGGTTGCCGGTGACGGCGAAGACGCCGTGGCGCGCGCGCAGCGCGGCCAGCGGCGCGAAGTCCTCGCGCAGATCCTCGACGCGGCCGTCGACCAGGTCTCCGGTGAGTGCGACGAGGTCGGCGCCGGCGGCATTGGCGCGCTCGACGACGGCCTGCACCCAGCCGCGCTTGATCGTCGGGCCGACGTGCAGGTCGCTGATCTGCACGATCGTGAAGCCTTCCAGCGCCGGCGGCAGCCCGGGCAGCGGCACGCGCACGGTGCGCAGCTTTGGCGTGCGGCGGGCACCGGCGATCGCCACCAGCGTTAGCAGCGGCGCCAGCAGCAGCACAACCAGCGCGCTGTCGCGCGCCTGCGGCGCCCAGCCCAGCCCCGCGGCGGCGAGCAGCCAGGCCTCGCGCAGCAGCACCAGCGCGAAGACGATCGCGAAGTGCCCCATCGCGATGAAACCGGCCCAGGACCAGCGGTCGGCGACGGCGCGGTCGCGCCCGCGGCGGCCGGCGAAGGACATCGGGATCAGCGCTGTCGACAGCGCGGCGACGGCGACGACGGCCAGCACCCCGGCCAGCGGCAGCGGCGCGGCCAAGCGCCACGCGATCAGCGCGTGCAGCAGCGCGATCAGCGCGACGAAACGCACCGGGACCGCGGGACTCAGAACAGGCCGGCGGCGGCCGCCGCGTCGACGAGACGGCGCGACAGGCCGTCGAGCTGCGCGCCGGCGTCGCCGCCGCCGCCCGAAGCGGCACGCGCCGTCCATTGCAGCCGGCCGCCGGCGACCTCGGTGATGCGCGCCTCGGCGGCGTACTCGACCGCGGCAGTGCCGGCCGAACCGACCGGCAGCGTCACGCCGACCCCGACCCCGCTGCCCCCGCCGCCGATGTGAAAGCCGCCGAGCCCGATCGACATGCCGCTGGACCGCGGCTCGGCCGGCGCCGCCGAGACGCTGCCGACCCAGACCGCCTGGGCGCCGGCCTGGCGCGCCAGCGCGACGTAGCGTGCATCGTCGCGCGGGCCGGCAGCCGCCGGCGGAGGCGCGTCGGGCGCGGCCACGGCGGTGGCGCCGCGGGCCGTCAGCTCGGCGCTGAACCGTTCGACGCACAGGCGCACCAGCGCCGTCTCGGCGGCCTCGCAGGCGACGAGCACGCGCACGCCGCCGCCCAGGGGCCGGCCGGCGTCGGGCGCGCGCCACTGGGCGTCGATGCCGGCGGGCGCCGAGGCGCAGCCGGCGAGCACGCATGCGGCGGCCGCAGAGAGCAGGCAAAGACGGGACGAGGACGAAAGCGGCAACGGCATCGGGGGGCAGGCACGAAGGTGATGCCTGGAGCCTAGCCGCTCGCCGCCGACGCGTCGAACGCCGCCCCGAGTGCCCGTGCCCGGCGGCGGGCGACCGGGGCTCAGGCCAGCGCCGCGTCCAGCCGCGCGACGAGCTGGCGCAGCGCCGTGTCCAGCGCGATCGCCTCGTCGCGGTCGGCCGGCGTCAGGCCGTGTTCGCCCAGCGCCCGCTCCAGCGCCGCCAGCCGCTGCACCAGCGCTGCCGCACCGACGGTGGCCGCGGCACCGCGCAGCGAATGCGCGGCGTGGCGGCAGGCCATGCCGTCGCCGGCACGCGCGGCGGCGACGAGGGCCGGGACGCCGTCGCCATAGGTGGCGACGAAACGCCGCAGCAGGCGCTCGAACATCGCCGCGCTGCCGCCCAGGCGCTCGAGCGCCGCCCCGACTTCCAGCCCCGGCACGCCGGCCAGACGCGCCGGCAGCAGCGTGTCTCCGGCGGCGGCAGGCGGCGGCGTCGCCGCGCCCGCGGCCGCCGGCAGCCAGCGCAGCAGCGTCGCGTACAGCTGCTCCGGGCTCACCGGCTTGGGCACGTGGTCGTTCATGCCGGCCTGCAGGCAGAGCTCGCGGTCTTCGTCGAAGGCGTTGGCGGTCATCGCGACGATCGGCAGCGCCGGCCCCAGCCGGGCGCGGATCTCGCGCGTCGCGGCAAAGCCGTCGAGCCCCGGCATCTGCAGGTCCATCAGCACCAGCGCGTGGCCGCCGGCGAGCGCCCGGTCGACCGCCTGGCGGCCGTCGACCGCGGTGTCGACGAGCAGGCCGACCGTGCGCAGCAGCTCCTCGGCGACTTCCTGGTTGATCGGGTTGTCCTCGGCCAGCAGCACACGCTGGCCGGCGTACAGCGCACGCAGCCGGCGCTCGGCGTCGCCGACCGGGGCCGGCGCGGACTCGGCCGCGGCGTCGCGCCGGCGCACGACGCGCAGCACGGTGTCCAGCAGCGCCGACGGCGTCACCGGCTTGGCGAGCACGGCGACGCAGCCCACCGCCGCGGCCAGGGCGCCGATGCCCGGCTCGTCGGCCGCGGTGACGAGCACCGTCGGCGGCATGCGCGGGCCCAGCAGCGCGGCCAGCTGGCGCGTCGTCTCCAGGCCGTCCATCGGCGCCATCAGCCAGTCGACGAGCGCGATGTCGTAGCCGCCGCCGGCATCCAGACGCCGGCGCGCCTGGGCGAGCGCGGCCTCGCCGCCGTCGGCCGCGTCGACCGTCAGGCCCATGCGCTGCAGCCGCTCGGCGAGCACGACACGCGCTTCCTGCAGGTCGTCGACGAGCAGCGCCGTCATGCCGGCCAGCACCGGCGGCGCGGTCGCCGGCGCGGCCGGCGCGCGCAGCTCGGGCACCTGGGCCAGCCAGGCGCTGAACCAGAAGCGGCTGCCGGCGCCGGGCGTGCTCTGCACGCCGACGTCACCGCCCATCAGCTCGGCGATGTGGCGCGTCAGCGCCAGCCCGAGGCCGGTGCCGCCGTGGCGACGCGTGCTCGACGCGTCGGCCTGCTCGAAGGCGTGGAACAGCCGCGCCTGGCGCTCCGGCGTGATGCCTTCGCCGGTGTCGCGCACCTCGAAACGCACCAGCAGCCGCTCGCCGTCGTCCTGCATCAGCTCGGTGCGCAGCCCGACCCAGCCGTGCTCGGTGAACTTGATCGCGTTGGCCAGCAGGTTAATCAGCGCCTGCGACAGCCGCGTCGGGTCGCCGAGCAGGCGCGCCGGCACGCGGTCGGTGTCCAGCACCAGCTCCAGTCCCTTGGCGCTGGCGCGCTCGCCGACGATCTCGAAGCAGCGCGCCAGCAGCTCGTCGAGCGCGAACTCGGTCTGCTCGAGCTGCATCTTGCCGGCCTCGATCTTGGACAGGTCGAGGATGTCGTTGATCACTTGCAGCAGGTGCTCGCCGGCGTCGCCGATCTTGGCCAGGCGTTCGCGCTGGCGCGGCTCGGAGATCTCGCGCGCCAGCAGGTGCGCCATGCCGAGGATGGCGTTCATCGGCGTGCGGATCTCGTGGCTCATGTTGGCCAGGAAGGCGCTCTTGGCGCGGTTGGCGGCCTCGGCCTGCTGCGCGCGCCGGGCCAGCTCGACCTGCATCGCCTCGAGCTCGGCGGTGCGGCGCGCGACCAGGCTCTCGAGTTCCTCCTGCTCGCGCTCGAGCGCGGCGCGCGCGGCCTTCTGTTCGCGGATGTCGGCGGCCATGCCGACGAGGTGCGGCACGCCGTCGATGTCCACGCGCGCGCCCGAGAACACGACGTCCACTGGCGTACCGTCGCGCGCGCACCAGCGCGCCTCCAGCTGCACCGCGCCTTCGGCGAGCACGCGATGCACGACGGCGTCGCGGTCCTCGCCGACGGCCCAGATCCCCAGGTCCACGCTGCTGCGGCCCAGCAGCTCGTCGCGCTGCCAGCCCAGCAGCGCCTCGAAAGCCGGGTTGGCGTCGACCAGGCGGCCGTCGCGGCTGTCGGCGATCGCGATGGCGACCGGGCTGTGGCGGAACACGCGCTCGAACCGTTCGGTGCTCTCGCGCAGCGCCTCGGCCGAGGCGACACGCACCGTGATGTCTTCGGTCGAGATGATCACGCCGCCGATGGCACCGTCCTCGCCGCGCCAGGGCACGACGGCCCAGGACAGCCACATGCGCGAGCCGTCGGCGCGCACCCACAGCTCGCGCTCGCTGCCCTGCGGGATGCCGGCCAGCGCCTGGGCATGGGCCTCGTGCCAGGCCGGCGGCAGGTCGGGGAAGATCTCGTAGTGCGCACGGCCGACGACCTGCAGGCCGACTCCGAAATCGCGCCGCCAGCGCGCGCTGGCGGCCAGGCAGACCATGCCGGCGTCGAACAGCGCGATGCTGTGCGGCGCGTGTTCGACGAAGGCCGACAGCAGCGCCGCCGACTGTCGCAGCCGCTGCTCGGCGTTGCGCCGCTGCGAGACGTCGCGCATCACGCCCAGCATGCCGCTGATGCGCCCGTCCTCGCCGCTCAGGCGCACGGCATCGGTGTCGGCCCAGAAGCTGCTGCCGTCGCGGCGGCGGTAGCGCATCTCGTAGGTCGCGCCGGCCGGCGGGCGCTCGGCCGGCAGGCGCTCCTGGGCGAGGAAGGCGTACTGCGCCGGGTCGGCGTAAAGGAACTCGGTGGTGCGCCCGATCACCTCGTCCGGCGGGTAGCCGAACTGGCGCGTGAACGCCTGGTTGACGAGGCAGATGCGGCGCTCGGCGTCGGTCATCACGACGATGTCGTTCATGCTGTCGACGACGCGGCGCAGCAGCGCGCGGTGTTCGTCCAGTTCGCCGAGCGCTCCGACGCGGGCGCGCTCGGCTTCGTCGAGGCGGCCGCGCACCGCCTCGATCTCGGCGATCGGCCGGGCGTCGGGCGGGCCGCGCCGCTCGACCAGCGCATCGAGCCCGCGCGACAGCGGCCGGCTGGCGATGGCGCCGCCGAGCAGGCCGCTGAGCGCGGCCGCCGCCATCGCCAGCGCCAGCCACTGTGCCGCGGTGACCACCGCGGCGCGCTCGCGGCCGCGCGGCACGTCGACGACGACGCTCCACGACGACAGCGAGCTGCGGCCGACGAAACGATGGTCGCCGTCGTGGGTGCCGATCGCGGCGTCGCCGGCGAGCACGCGGCCGCCACCGTCGAGCAGCGCCAGCAGCGCGCCCTCGGGCCGCGGCGCCGTGCCCAGCCAGGAGGCCAGCTCCGAGGGCTCCAGCGTCGACCACAGCAGCGCCCCGGGCCGGCCGGAATGCGGCCCCAGCGGGGCGAGCACGGCCACCACGTCATGGCCGGCGACGCTGCCGCGGAAGGCGTCGGTGACGAGCGCGCGCCGCAGCTCGACCGACCGCTGCGCCAGCGCGCGCGCCGGCGCAGACATCGGCGGCAAGGGGCTGCCGTAAGGCCGCTGCGTGTGGAAGACGAGGTGGTGGCCCGCCTCGCTGAGCGCGACCTGACCACCGAAAGAGCTGCGGAAACTCGCCGCGGCCCGGTAGAGGACCTCGGGACTGTCGCCGTCGTCGGCCGACTCGGCCAGCACCTGCAGCGCGCCGAGGCGGGCGGCGAGGTGCTGGTCGACCGCGGCTGCCAGCCCGCGCGCCAGCGCCTCGGCCTGGCGGTCCTGGGCCTCGCGCGCGGCGCGGATGCCGTGCAGCCCCAGCCCGACGGCCAGCAGCAGCGTCGGCAGCATGCACCACCACACCAGCCGCCGCAGGTAGGCGCGCAGCGGAAGCGCCCTCGACACCGGGTTCACGATCGCCCCGCCCAGGCCGGCAACGGTTCGGGCGTCCGGCAACGAAGAGGATTCCGGGATGACGGCAGGGGCCGGCTCGGCATGACCGGCCCAAGGGGCAAACGGTATGCCTGCGGCCGGCCGCGATCGCGGCTCAGAGACGGAACGCGCCCACCGCCTCGGCCAGCCGGGCCGCCTGCTGGCGCAGGCTGTCGGCGGCGGCGGCACTCTGCTCGACCAGCGCGGCGTTCTGCTGCGTCGTGCGGTCCAGGTCGCCGACGGCACTGTTGACCTGGCCGATGCCCACCGTCTGCTCGCCGCTGGCGGCGGTGATCTCGGCGATCAGCGCGGCGACGCGGCGCACCTGCTCGACGATGGCGTGCATGTCCTCGCCCGCGGCGCGCGCCAGCGTGCCGCCGGCCTCGACCGAGCTGCCGCTGGCGGCGATCAGCGTGCGCACCTGGCGCGCCGCCTCGGCGCTGCGCTGCGACAGCGCCCGTACCTCGGAGGCGACGACGGCGAAACCGCGGCCGTGCTCGCCGGCGCGCGCCGCCTCGACGGCGGCGTTGAGCGCCAGGATGTTGGTCTGGAAGGCGATCGAGTCGATCGTGCCGACGATGTCGCCGATGCGCCGCGAGCCGGCCTCGATCTCGGCCATCGTCGAGGCGACGCGCTGCACGACCTCGCCGCCGCGGCCGGCGGCCTCGGCGGCCGCCGCGGCCATGCGGCTGGCCTGGTGGGCGTGTTCGGAGGTCTGGGCGACGGTGGCCGTCATCTCGTCCATGCTCGCCGCGGTCTGCTGCAGGCTGGCGGCCTGCTGCTCGGTGCGGGCGCTGAGGTCGGCATTGCCGTTGGCGATCTCGCTGCTGGCGGTGGCGATCTGCGAGGCGTTGTCGCGCACCGTGCCGACCAGCCCGACGAGCTGGGCGCACATCGCGTGCATCGCCCGCAGCATGCGCTGGCCCTCGTCGCGGGCGTGTTCGGGCGGCAGCGGCAGGCGCCGGCCGAGGTCGCCTGCGGCGACGGCGTTGGCGGCGTCGATCGCCGTCTCCAGCGAGTGCGCGCTGCGGCGCGCGATCTGCCACATCAGCCAGGCGGTGGCCGCCCCCAGCAGCACCAGCAGTGCCAGCGCCCAGCCCAGGCGGCTGACACGCGCGCTGGCGTAATGCTCGAGCTCGGCCTGCAGCGCGGCGACGGCCACTTCGGCCAGCGCGTACTGCAGGTCGATGACCTCGGTGGTGCGCTTCCACCAATCGGCGCTGGGGTGGTCGAGCACCGCGGCGTCGACGACCTCGTGCGAAACGAACTCCAGGCCACGGTCGACCGCCTCGTGCGCTTCGTGCGCCCGGGCGCCCAGCGTGCCGGCGAGCGAGGCGTCGGCGTCGACCGCGTGCTCCAGCGCCCGTGCAAGCTCGGCGTTCGCGCCGCGAACCCGTTCCACCAGGCCGGCGACCCGGGCGCGCTGCGTCGGCGTGGCTTCGCCGCGCACCAGCAAACCCATGCCGGTGCCGCGCAGCTGGCCCAGCAGCTCGGACAGCTGCGGCAGGTGGTTGAGCGTCGCGTCCTGCAGAAAGTAGCCCGAGGCCACCGGGTGCAGCACGATCTCGGCGACGGCCGTCAGGTCGTACAGCAGGTCGAGCTGACGGTCGACGAGTTCGGTGTGGCGCTGGAAGCTCTTCGGCGGGTCGATGCGCCGCGCCGCGACGGCCTCGGTCAGATCGCGCTCGGCGGCGACCAGCTCCTGGAACCGCCGACCCAGCCCGGCGTCACCCAGGGTCGCCAGCGCGTCGCGCGCCTGGGTCGAAGCGGCATCGATCTTCTGGCGCACCGCAGCCCGCTGCGCCTCGGCGTCGGCATTGCCGCCGAGCGCCGCGTTGGACAGCCCGCGGTGCTGGGCCGTCAGCCGGGCGAGCTGCATCAGCGCCGTCGCCGGGGCCAGCCCCTGCAGCTCGTGCTTCGCCTGGCGGACCTGCTCGACGGCGGCGGTGACCGCCAGCGTGCCGGGCACGACGAGCAGCGCGAAGGCCAGCACGCCGATCAGCGTCAGCTTTCGCGACAACGACCATCGGTCGAGCAATGCGAGCACGGAGAAGTCCTTCCCACGAACGGCAACCGTTCAAACTGTGCAGTTCTTGGAATCGGATTATTTGTTTCTCGCATTTATACTGTTTCAAGATGAACGCAGCTTTCGCCGTGCAGATCTGCACGGCGCATACATCTTCAGCAGCACTCCTCCTCGACGCGGTCGAGCAGCACGATCGCCGCTTCGTCGGCCCAGGCTTCGAAGTACTCGCGGATCTGGTTGAGGTGCGAGTGCACGAGGAACAGGTCGTCGGGCCGCGGCCCCGAACCTCCTTGGCGCTTGCGGTCGAAGTAGTCCCAGAAACGGTCGCGCCGGCCCGGCACCGCGAGATGGGTGTCGATGATCTCGATGATGCGGCGGGCGTTGCCGGCGCAGTCGATGCCGGCGAAGCTGACGTAGCGGTCGGTCTTGCGGCAATCGCCGCAGGGGGAGTGGCTCACGGAAGTCGGCTCCGGGTGGACGGACACGATGCACTGTGCGCGCGGGGCGCGGCCGCCGTCCGTCGTCCAGGCGACGCTTCGCCCGGTTCGCGCCGGCCAGCGATGGCCTCCAGCGCCTGCAGCGCCTGCGCCGACGGGATGCGCAGGCAACGCCGGCCGCGGCGTTCGAGCAGGCCTTCGCGCTGCCACTGGCTGACCAGCGCCGACACCGTCTGCCGCGTGCTGCCCAGCAGGCTGGCGATGTCCTCGAAGCTCAGGTCCAGCGGCAGCAGCAGCGCCTCGCCCGAACGTTCGCCGCGGCGCTGCGCCAGCCCGAGCACGAAGCGCGCGAGCCGCGACGGCACCTCGCGGAAGGCGAGGTCCTCGACCAGGCCGACGGCACCGGTCAGCAGGCGGCCCAGCACCGCCATCACCGGCGGCAAGAGCGCCGGGTCGTCCGACAGGCGCTGCAGGAAGGCGCGGGTGTCGATGGTCCAGACGGTGGACGCCGCGGCCGCCGTCACCCAGGCCGGCGAGTGTGTCGAATAGACGTCGCCCGGCTCCAGGAAGGCCAGCGTCAGCTCGCGGTTGGTGCCGGCGAGGTGCACGCGCAGCCGGCCGCTGGCGACGAAGAAGACGAGGTTGCGGCCGTCGCCCGGCGCGCACAGCACCTGGCCGCGCGCGAGCCGGCGCGGCACGAAGCCCGCCGGCGGCGCGGCCGGGGCGGGAGCGGGTGTCGGGAGTCCGACAAAGGCGGCGGCGTGCGGATGCATGCCGGCTGCCAAGCAAGCCCGGGACCGGCCCGGGCCCGCGCAGCGGGCGAACCGACGCCGGGCTGACCGGCGTCAAGCCCGCCGGCCGATCAGACGCGGAACACGCCGACCACCTCGGCCAGGCGCGAGGCCTGCGCGCGCAGGCTCGCCGCGGCCGCGGCGCTCTGCTCGACGAGCGCGGCGTTCTGCTGCGTCACGCGGTCGAGCTGGCCGACGGCGTCGCCGACCTGGCCGATGTCGCGCGACTGCGCCGTCGTCGCGCCGGAGATGTCGTGGATCAGCTGGCTGACACGCTCGACCTTGCCGACGATCTCCTGCATCGCCTGGCCGGCGTCGCTGACCTGGCGGGTGCCGGACTCGACACGCTCGACGCTGGCTGTGATCAGGGTCTTGATCTCGCGCGCCGCCTCGGCCGAGCGCTGGGCCAGCGAACGCACCTCGCCGGCGACGACCGCGAAACCGCGGCCTTGTTCACCGGCGCGTGCCGCCTCGACGGCGGCGTTCAGCGCCAGGATGTTGGTCTGGAAGGCGATGCCGTCGATGACCGAGATGATCTCGGCGATCTTCTGCGACGACGCGGCGATGTCGTGCATCGTCGTCACCGCCTGGCCGACCACCTTGCCGCCCTGCGCGGCGGCGCCGGCGGCGTCGCTGGCGAGCTCGTTGGCGCGCTGCGCCGAGTCGGCGTTGTGGCGCACCGAGTCGGTCAGCATCTCCATCGACGAGGCGGTCTGCTGCAGGTTGCTGGCCTGCTCCTCGGTGCGCTGGCTGAGGTCGGCGTTGCCGGCGGCGACCTCGCCGCTGGCGGTCTGGATCGACTCGGCCGACTCGCGCACCTGGCCGACCAGGCGGCGCAGCGCCAGCTGCATCTGCTGCAGCGAGCGCAGCAGCGCGGCGGTCTCGTCCTGGCCTTCGGTGGCAAGGTCCTGGCCGAGGTCGCCGCGGGCGATGCGGTCGGCGGCGGCGACGGCGTCCTGCAGCGGTTCGCAGACCGAACGCAGCGTCAGCCACAGCGCCGGCAGCAGCACGGCGACGGCGAGCACGGTCAGACCCAGCCGCAGGTTCGCGGCCAGCGCCGACGCGTCGGCGAGTTCGCCGCGGATCTGCGCCTGGCGCGACTGGCTGGCCTTGAGCATCGCGTCGGCCGTCGTGCGCAGCGCGACGACGTGCTCCTCGGCGCTCTCGGCGTAGGCCAGCGCGCCGGCGCTGTCCAGCACCGCCGACTGCAGCTTGTCCAGCAGCGGGCCGACGATGCCGGTGTACTGCTCCAGCTGGGCGAGCTGCTGCTTGACCAGCGCCTCGATGGTCGTGTTGTCCGAGTCGATCTTCATCAGATCGGCGTCGAGCTTCTTCACGCGTTCGGCTTCGCTCTTCCACAGCCCGACCAGGCGCTCGACCTCGACCGGGTTGGAGCCCGAGGCGATGGCGTCGGCCTGCAGCCGGCGCAGGTTGGCCAGCGACTCGCGCAGCCGGGCGACGGCGTCCGAGCCCTCCTGGGCGCTGTCGAACAGCGCCGCGGTGCGCTGCGTGACGATGCGGTTCTCGACCACCCCCCAGGCGCCGAGGCCGAGCAAGGCAGCGGCGAGCACCGCCATCGAAGCGAGCAATCGGGTTCGAAGCGTGTAACGGCGGAGCAGACGGAGCATGAGTTCTGACGAGTCGATGCGAATGGGCGCTGCCGCGGACGGCGGCGGTCATGCTCGCGTATCGTCCGCCGGCGGCAAAAGTTGAATCGATTCCGCGCTGCCACGCGAGGAAACTGAGCCGGCGCAAAGTCGGGCACGGCACGCGCCCAAGCGCGGGGCGGATTTGCAAACCGGTTGTCGTTAGCGGAAACTGGTTGGCAAGCTAAAAGGCACCACGATGAAGCAGAACCGCCCCGCGCCCGCCGCCTTTGTCTCAGAACTGATGCTCGCGACGTTGCGCTTCGAAGCCCGCCGCCTGGCCCGCACCGACGCGCTGCTCGAACCGCTGGGGCTGACCGGCGCCCGCTGGCAGCTGCTCGACACGATCGTGCGCGCCGGCCAGCCGCAATCGGCGCCGCAGCTCGCCGCGGCGCTGGGTGTCACGCGCCAGGGTGCGCAGAAGCAGCTCGACCTGCTGGCCGCCTGCGGCCTGCTCGCCGCCCAGCCCAACCCGCGCCACCGGCGCTCGCCGCTGTACGCCTTGAGCGCCGCGGGCCAGCGCGAGCACGCACGCGCCGCGGCGCTGCACGCCACCTGGGCGGCGCGGCTGGCCGCCGGCCTGCCGGCGAACGAACTCGCCGACGCGCTGGGCGTCCTGCAGGCGCTGCACGCACGGCTGGACGACGCCTTGCCGCGAGTCGCCGGCGCCTGAAACCCCGGATTTCGCTGCGCCGCGGGCGCGTCGTATCGTTGCGCGTCTTTGCCGTCAGCATCTCTTCTGCCGATGTCCGATACCGCCTCCGCCGCGCCCGACGGCCGCGCGTCGCCCGACTTCCGTTCGCCCGAGTTCCTGCGCGGCCACATCCGCGACACGCTCGCCTTCTACGCCGGCCGCGCAGTCGACCCGAGCGGCGGCTTCTTCCACTTCTTCATCGACGACGGCCCGGTCTACGACCGGCGCACGCGCCACCTCGTCAGCAGCACACGTTTCGTCGTCGTGCACGCGCTGGCGGCCCGCCATTTCGGCAGCGAGCCCGACCGCGAACTCGTGCGCCACGGCCTGCGTTTCCTGCACGACGCGCACCGCCAGCCGAACGGCGGCTACGCCTGGACGCTGGACTGGCACGAAGGCCGCGCCACCGTCACCGACGCCACCAACCACTGCTACGGCCTGGCTTTCGTGCTGCTGGCCCACGCCCACGCGCTGATGGCCGGCATCGACGAGGCACGTGCCGGGCTGGACGACACCGTGGCGCTGATGGAGCGCCGCTTCTGGGAGCCGTCGGCCGGGCTCTACGCCGACGAGGCCGACGCCGACTGGCGGCTGTCGCCCTACCGCGGCCAGAACGCCAACATGCACGCCTGCGAGGCGATGCTGGCCGCGCACGAGGCCACCGGCGAGGCGCGCCACCTGCAGCGGGCGCTGGACCTGGCGCACGGCGTGACCCAGCGCCTGGCCACCTGCGGCGGCGGGCTGATCTGGGAGCACTGGCGGCGCGACGGCGACGGCCCGTGGACCATCGACTGGGACTACAACCGCCACGACCGCAGCAACATCTTCCGCCCCTGGGGCTTCCAGGTCGGCCACCTCACCGAATGGGCCAAGCTGCTGCTGCAGCTCGACGCCCGCCTGGGCGAGGCCGCGCCGGCCTGGCTGCGCGAGACCGCGCCGCGCTGGTTCGACACCGCGCTGGCCCACGGCTGGGACGCCGCGCACGGCGGCCTGGTCTACGGTTTCGGCCCCGACCGCAGCGTCTGCGACGGCGACAAGTACCACTGGGTCCAGGCCGAGAGCCTGGCCGCCGCCGCCTGGCTGGCGCTGCGCCTGGACGACGCGCGCTACTGGGGCTGGTACGAACGCCTCTGGGCCTACGTCTGGCGCCACTTCGTCGACCACGAGCACGGCGCCTGGTACCGCATCCTCGGCCACGACAACCGCAAGCTGACCGACGAGAAGAGCCCGGCCGGCAAGACCGACTACCACGACATGGGCGCCTGCTGGGACGTGCTGCGCGCGCTGGGCGCGCTCGGCACGTGACCCGGCCTCAGCCGGGGCGCCGCGGCGGCTGGGCCGCCGGGTCGCGCCAGGACGCGGTGCCCGGCTTGCCCTCGTCGTCGCCCGGCGGCGGCATGGCCTCGGGCCGCGGCGGGCCCACCACCACCTGCACCGGCGGCAGCGGCTGGCGCGGCGGGCCTTCGGCCAGCCAGGCCTCGAACAGCGCCTCGGCCTCTTCGCCACCGGACATCAGATCCACCATCGCGTCGTTCGGGACGCGGCCCTTGGTCGTCATGGCTGCCTCGCGCTGAGTCTTCGCCCGCCGGATGCGAGCCGTTACACCCGGCAAGGCGGATGCCCGCGCGCGGGATTTGTTGCGGATTTACCCGCGCCGGCCGCCTGCGCGGGCTCTGCGGCGTTGCCCTGCAGCGCGCGACAGGCCAACAATCGCGGCCACAGGCGGCTGCAGCCGCCGGCGGGGGACTCGATGAGGAGGCGGATCGCGGCACTCGGATGCTGGCTGGCGGCGTTGGCGCTGCCGGCGCTCGGCGCCACCGAGATCGTCGTCGCCACCGTCAACAACGAGCACATGATCGAGATGCAGCGCCTGACGCCGCATTTCGAGCGCGCCAACCCCGACGTGCGCGTGCGCTGGGTGACGCTGGAGGAGGCGACGCTGCGCCAGCGGGTGTCCACCGACATGGCCCGCGGCAGCTCGCGCTACGACGTGCTGACGATCGGCATGTACGAGACCCAGATCTGGGCCCGCCGCGGCTGGCTGCGGCCGATCGACCCCCCGCCCGACTACGACCTCGCCGACCTGCTGCCGGCGATCCGCGCCGGGCTGACGCTGGACGGCCGGCTCTACGCGGCACCGTTCTACGGCGAGAGCTCGATGCTCTACTACCGCCGCGACCTGGCCGAACGCGCCGGCATCGTCTTCCCCGACCGCCCGAGCTGGCGCCAGGTGCGCGAGGCCGCCGAACGCCTGCACGACCCGGCCAACGGGGTCTACGGCATCTGCCTGCGCGGCAAGCCCGGCTGGGGCGAGAACCTGGCGCTGGTGATGACCATGGCCAACGCCTTCGGCGGCCAGTGGGCCGACCTGAACTGGCGTCCGCAGCTCGAGAGCAAGCCCTGGCGCGAGGCGGTGTCGCTTTACGTCGAGCTGCTGCAGCGCTACGGCCCGCCGGGATCGGCGGCCAACGGCTACAACGAGCTGCTCGGCCTGTTCCGCGCCGGCCGCTGCGCGCTGTGGGTCGACGCGACGATCGCCGCCGGATTCCTCAGCGACCCGGCGGCGAGCCGCGTCGCCGGCCGTGTCGGCTTCGCCCAGGCGCCGCGTGCGGTCACCGCCAAGGGCGCGAACTGGCTGTGGACCTGGTCGCTGGCGGTGCCGACGACCAGCGAGCACCCGCAGGAGGCACGCCGCTTCGCCGCCTGGGCCACGTCCAGGGCCTACACCGAACTCGTCGCACGCGAACGCGGCTGGGCCGCGGTGCCCACCGGCACGCGCCGCTCGACCTACGAGCACCCGCAGTTCCAGCGTGTGGCCGGCGCCTTCGCCGCCGCCGAACGCAAGGCGATCGACAGCGCCGACCCCGACGACCCGACCTTGCCGCGCAGCCCCTACCGCGGCATCCAGTACGCGGCGATTCCCGAGTTCCAGACCATCGGCGTGGCCATCGGCCAGCAGCTCGCCGCCGCGCTGAGCGGGCGCGCCAGCGTCGACCAGGCCTTGCACGCCGCGCAGACGACCGCCGAGCGCGAGCTGCGCGCCGCCGGCTACGGAGGCCGCTGATCACGATGCTGCCGCGCTGGACGGACCCCAGGCGCAGCCTGCGCGCGCGCTTCGCGCTGCTGCTGGGCGGCAGCGGCCTGGCGCTGGCGCTGGTGACGGCGGCCGTCGTCGGCATCGTGCAGCGCGGCCAGCTCGTCGAGCAGCAGGGCTACTCGATGCGCCGCGAGGCGCTGCTGCTGGCGCGCGTGCTCGACGGCGCGCTGCGCCAGCGCCTGGAACAGCTGCAGGCCACCGCCGACCAGCCCTTGCTGGCCAGCGGCCTGTTCGATCCCGGCGACGCCCGGCTGCTGCTCGAGGGCCTGCGCGCGCAGCAGCCGGCCTTCGCCTGGATCGCCATCGTCGCGCCCGACGGCCAGGTGCGGGTGGCGACGAACGCGCTGCTCGAAGGCGCCGATCTGCAGGCCGAACCCTGGTTCGCGCCCGCCGCCCACGCGCCGTGGATCGGCAGCCGGCGCCCGGCCGGCGCGCTGACCGCCAGCCTGGGGCTGGTCGACGGCCAGCCGCCGCAGCTGATCGACATGGGGCTGCCGATGACCGACACCGCCGGCCGCACGACCGGCGTGCTCGTCGCGCGGCTGCGCTGGGACTGGCTGCGCGAGCTGCACCGTTCGCTGAAGAACGACCTGAACGTCGACAACGGCATCGAGAGCGCGGTGCTGGACCGCGACGGCCGCGTGCTGCTGGGCCCGCCGGCCTGGCTGGACCGGCCGCCGGCGGTGCCGCCGGACCCCGAGGCCGACCCAGGGCTCGTGACCTGGCCCGGCGAAGGCGAGTTCCTGAGCGACTGGGAACGCAGCCCCGGCGGCGAAGGCGCCTCGGGCCTGGTGGTGCTGCTGCGCCAGCCGGCCGCGCTCGCCTTCCAGCCGGCCATCGAGATGTCGCGCCGGCTGCTGCTCCTGGGCGCGCTCGGCACCGCGGCTTTCATGCTGCTGAGCCTGTGGCTGGCGGCGCGCGTGGCGCGGCCGATCGGCGAGCTGTCGGCCGCCGCGCTGCGCGTCGTGCACGACCAGCCGCCGCAGTTCGCGGCCATCCCGCCCGAGCGCGAGGACGAGGTCGCCGAGGTCGCGCACGCGCTGCGCCGGCTGCACGACACGCTCGCGCGCCGGCTGGCCGAGCAGCAGCTCGCCACGGCGCGCTACGAAACCCTGTTCCGCGACGCACCGGTGGCGATCTACCTCGCGATCGAGGACCACCTGCTGATCGCCAACCAGGCCTGCGTGCGGCTGTTCGGTGCACCCGGCGCCGACGCGCTGGTCGGGCTGGACACGGCCGGCCTCTTCCACACCGACGACGCCGGGCTGGCCGAGCTGCGGCTGCGCCAGCAGGCCGCGCTCGAACCCGGCGGCGCGCCGACGCCGACGCTGGAGCACCGCATCCGGCGCCTGGACGGCGGCATCGCCGAGGTCGAGTCGACGGCCATCGGCCTGGCGCTGGCCGAAGGCCGCGGCGTGCAGGTCGTGCTGCACGACATCACCGAGCAGCGCCAGGCGCAGGCCGCGCTGCGCGAACTCAACGCCCAGCTGGAAGCGCGCGTGGCCGCCCGCACCGCCGAGCTGCAGGGTGCCAACGCCGAGCTCGACGCCTTCGCCTACGCCGTCTCGCACGACCTGCGGGCGCCGCTGCGCGCGATGACCGGCTTCTCGCAGGCGCTGATCGAGGACCACGGCGCCGAGCTGCCGCCGCCGGCCCGCGGCTACCTCGACCAGATCGTGCTCGCCGGCCAGCGCATGGGCGACCTCGTCGAGGGCCTGCTGACGCTGTCGCGCACGCTGCGCGGCGCGCTGTCGGTGGCGCCGGTGGACCTCTCGGCGCTGGCCGAGCAGACGCTGGCCGACCTGCGCCGCGCCGAGCCCGGGCGCGAGGTGGCCGTCGAGATCGAACCCGGCCTGGTCGCCACCGGCGACCGGCGCATGCTGGCCGCGCTGGTCAACAACCTGGTCGGCAACGCCTGGAAGTACACCGCCGGCTGCGCCGGGGCCCGCATCCGCGTGTTCTCGATCATCGATGACGGCTCGCGCTGGATCTGCGTGGAGGACAATGGCGCCGGCTTCGACATGGCGCATGCCGGGCGGCTCTTCAAGGCCTTCGCCCGGCTGCACCGCCAGGACGAGTTTCCCGGCCTCGGGATCGGGCTGGCGACGGTGCAGCGCATCGTCCACCGGCACGGCGGGCGCATCGAGGCCGAAGGCAGCCCCGGCCGGGGCGCCCGCTTCCGCTTCACCCTGCCGGAGCGGCCGCGGGCCGGTGTCAACGAAGGAGCGACGGCATGAGCGAACGCGTGATCCTGCTCGTGGAAGACAACCCGCAGGACGAACTGCTGACGCTGCGCGCGCTCAACCGGGCCCGGGTCGCCAACCGCGTCGACGTCGTGCGCGACGGCCAGCAGGCGCTGGACTACCTGTTCCGCGAAGGCGAGTTCGCCGGCCGCGCCGGGCCCGGGCTGCCCACCGTCGTGCTGCTGGACATCGGCCTGCCCAAGCTGACCGGCGTCGAGGTGCTGCAGCGCCTGCGCGCCGACGCCCGCACGCGCACCCTGCCGATCGTCGTGCTGACCTCCAGCGACGAGGACGCCGACCGCCTGGCCTGCTACGAAGGCGGCGCCAACAGCTTCGTGCGCAAGCCGGTGGACTTCGGCGAGTTCGCCGAACGCGTGGCCAGCCTGGGCGTGTACTGGCTGGCGACCAACGAACCGCTGACACGGGGTTGAGATGAACGTCCCGACGCCGCCGCCGCTGGGCGTGGCCGACCGCATCCTCGTCATCGAGGACCTGGAAACCGATTACGAGCTGGTGCGCCGCCATCTGCGCCAGCACGGCATGGGCGCCGAATGCCGGCGCGCGGCCTCGCCCGAGGCGGTGCGCAGCGCGCTCGCCGAAGGCGGCTGGCAGGTCGTGCTGGTCGACCATTCGCTGCCCGGCCTGGACTTCGACGCCACGCTGGCCCTGGTGCGCGAGCGCCTGCCCGAGGTGCCGGTGATCCTCGTCACCGGCACCATCGGCGAAGAGCTGGCCGTCGACCTGCTGCACCGCGGCGTCGCCGACTTCGTGCTCAAGGACCGCATGGCGCGGCTGGCGCCGGCCATCGAACGCTGCCTGCACGACGTGCAGCGCCGCCACGACGCCGAACGCGCGATGCGCGCGCTGGCGCAGAGCGAGGCCTTCAACCGCACGATCGTCGGCTCGCTCGGCGACGGCCTGTTCGTGGCCCAGGACGAACGTTTCGTCTTCGTCAACCCGGCGCTGCCGACGCTGCTGGGCTGGAGCCGCCTCGAGTTCGAGGGCCGGCGCTTCGACGCCGTCGTCGCGCCCGAGTCGCTGGGGCTGTGGCAGGAGCGCTACCGCCAGCGCCTGGCGCCGGCCGCGCCCGAACCCGAGCGCCAGTACGACGTCGCGCTGCTGCATCGCGACGGCCACCGCGTCTGGATGGAGCTGCGCGCGGCGCGTTTCGAGCACCAGGGCCGGCCGGCGGTGCTGGGCCTGCTGCGCGACACGACCGAGCGCCGGCGCATCGTCGCCGAGCTCGAACGCCACCGCCACCACCTCGAGGCCCTGGTGGCCGAACGCACGCGCAAGGCCGAGGACGCGAGCCGCGCGAAGACCGCGTTCCTGGCCAACATGAGCCACGAGATCCGCACGCCGCTGAATGCGATCACCGGCATGGTGCACCTGCTGCAGCGCGAGGCCACGCCCACGCAGCACCGCTCGCTGTCGGTCATCGCACGCGCCGTCGACCACCTGCTGTCGCTGGTCAACGACGTGCTCGACCTGTCGAAGATCGAGTCCGGCAAGCTGTCGCTCGAACGCGTGGACTTCGCGCTCGACGAACTGGTCGAACGCACGCGCGGCATGGTCGCCGATCTCGCGGCCGAGAAGCGGCTGCAGCTGGTCATCGACAACCGCGCCGGCGGCGAACGCCTGCGCGGCGACCCGACCCGGCTCGCCCAGCTGCTGCTCAACCTGCTGGGCAACGCCGTCAAGTTCACCGAACGCGGCGAGGTGCGGCTGGCCTGCAGCCTCGACCGCCACGATCCCGAGGCGCCGCGGCTGCACCTGGAGGTGTCGGACACCGGCATCGGCATCGAACCCGAGCGCCAGGCGCTGCTCTTCGACCCCTTCGAGCAGGCCGACAGCTCGACGACGCGGCGCTACGGCGGCACCGGCCTGGGCCTGGCGATCTGCCGCCACCTCGTGGACCTGATGAACGGCCGCATCGAGGTGCGCAGCGTGCCCGGCCAGGGCAGCAGCTTCACGGTCGAGGTGCAGCTCGAGCCGGCCGACGACGACGCGCCGCATGTCGTGGCCGCCGAACCCGAGCTCGACGAGGACCTCGAGGCGCTGGTGCGCCGCCGCCACGCCGGCGCCCGCGTGCTCGTCGCCGAGGACAACGAGATCAACCAGCTCGTCGCCGAGGAGCTGCTCGAGTGCGCGGGCCTGGTCGTCGACATGGCGACCGACGGCCAGCAGGCCGTCGAGCGCGCCGGCACCACGGCCTACG
This sequence comes from Rubrivivax gelatinosus IL144, assembly GCF_000284255.1. Lineage (NCBI taxonomy): Bacteria > Pseudomonadati > Pseudomonadota > Betaproteobacteria > Burkholderiales > Sphaerotilaceae > Rubrivivax > Rubrivivax gelatinosus. The sequence goes on along the minus strand of NC_017075.1, from coordinate 2,387,112 downwards.
CCGCCATCCTGATGGACGTGCAGATGCCAGTGCTCGACGGACTGCAGGCGACGCGGGCGCTGCGTGCCCTGCCCGGCGGGCGCCGCGTGCCGATCATCGCGATGACCGCCAACGCCTTCGGCGAGGACCGCGACGCCTGCCTGGCCGCCGGCATGAACGATCACCTCGCCAAGCCGGTGGCCGCCGAGCGCCTGTACGCGCAGCTGCTGCGCTGGCTGCCGGTGGGCGAAGCGGCCTTGCGCGAGGCCTGAAGACGCGGGCACCGGGCTTGCCGCCTCGGCGGCAACTTCAGGAGTGCCCCATGGACGTCGGCCTTGTTCCCGCGCTGTTCGCGATCACGCTGCTGATCGCGCTGGTTTTCGGCCTGTACCAGTACCGAAAGGTCACACGCGCCCGGCGCGAAGGCCGCCGCTCGGTGCAGGCCGAGGTCCGGGGCGAACCGCCGCCCCGCCCCGATCGCGGGGGCTGAGCGGCCGGCGCGCACGGCGCTTGCCCGCAGGGGGCCAGGTCCCCCACGAACCGCCCGATGCCGCACGTCCTGCCCCCGCTGGCCACCCGCGCCACCCCCGCCCCGCTGCCACGGCTGCCCGGCTTCGACCACACGCTGGCCTGGCTGGCCGACCCGTACCGCTTCATCGCGCGCGGCTGCGCAACGCTCGGTGCCGACGTCTTCCAGATCCGGCTGCTGATGCGGCCGACGATCTGCATGTCCGGCCCGCTGGCCGCCGAGCTGTTCTACGACGAGAGCCGCTTCGTGCGTGCCGGCGCGGCGCCGGAGCCGATGCAAGCCACGCTCTTCGGCCACGGCGGCGTGCAGACGCTGGACGGCGACGCGCACCGCGTGCGCAAGGCGCTGCTCGTCGGCCTGACCGGCGCCGACAGCGTCCAGACACTGGTCTCGATCGTCGGCGAGGAATGGGACCGCGCCGCCGCCGGCTGGGCCGCGACGCCGCAACCGGTGACGCTGTACCGCGAGGTGCAGCCGCTGCTCGCGCGTGCCGCCTGCCGCTGGGCCGGCGTGCCGCTGCCCGAGGCCGACGTCGCCCGGCGCACGCGGCAGCTGGTCGCGCTGTTCGACGAGGCCGCGGCCGGCCCGATCGCGCACCTGCAGGCGCGCTGGGCGCGTTCACGCGCCGAGGCCTGGCTGACGGCGCTGGTCGAGCACGCACGCGCCGGGCGCACGGCGCTGCCGCCGGGCTGCGCGGCACAGGCCATCGTCGCCTATCGCGACCTCGACGGCCGGCCGCTGCCGGCCCACACCGCGGCGGTCGAGCTGCTGAACCTGCTGCGGCCGGTGGTCGCGGTGTCGGTGTGGATCAGTTTCGTCGCCCATGCGCTGCAGCGCTTTCCGGCCTGGCGCGCGACGCTCGCGTCGCCCGACGGCGAGAACCTGGCGCCGGCCTTCATCGACGAGATCCGGCGCCACTACCCGTTCTTCCCGGCGATCGTCGCGCGCGTGCGCACCGATTTCGACTGGTGCGGGCTGCACTTCCCGGCCGGGCGCCGCGTGCTGCTGGACGTGTTCGGCACCCACCACGACGCGCGCATCTGGCGCACGCCGCAGTCCTTTCTGCCCGAACGGTGGTTGCGCCGGCAGCCCGGCCCTTACGAGTTCCTGGCGCAGGGTGGCGGCGACGTCGCCGGCGGGCACCGCTGCCCCGGCGAAGACCTGGCGGCGCAGCTGATGCGGCTGGCGCTGGGGCGGCTGCTGCACATGCGGGTCATCGTGCCGCCGCAGGTGATGGCGCTGAAGATGTCGCGCCTGCCGGCCGTGCCGGTGGACGGCATCCGGCTGAGGGTGCTGGACCCGGGCTGAAGCCTAGTGGTCGAGCTCGGAATAGCCCGAGACGATCAGCCACGCGTCGTGGCGTTCGACGCTGAGTTCCACCCGGTCACCCGGGCTGAGATGGGCGAAGTCGGCACCCGGCGTGCTCTTGGTGACGGTCCATTCGCGCTGGTCTTCGCCGTCCAGATAGGCCAACCCCGTGCGGGGAAGGATCTCCCGGACGACGGCCCTGACGATCGAAAGGTTCGACATTGAGGCCATGCGGATCTCCTGACGTGAGTTCGCCGGTCCGCCGCGATGGCGGCCGACCAGCCGATTAGGCGCCCGCCGGGCGCTGGGGTTTTGATGCAGCCCAAGCCGGACGGAAGGATGACAGCCGTCATGCGCGGCGGCCAGCTGCGGCATCATCACACAGGTCGGGTGGGCCCTTGTCGCGCCGCTGTCGGGCGGCTGTCGGGTCGCTGTCGGGCCGTTGACGTGGTCCGCAACCGCCGGGCCGGGCACGCTGGAGGCCGTCGATTGCAGGGAGTCACGATGCTGGTGCAGAAACTGAGGATCCAACGCGGCTGGTCGCAGGAGCAACTGGCCGAACTGAGCGGGCTCAGCGTACGCACCATCCAGCGCATCGAGCGCGGCCAGCCGGCCAGCGCCGAAACCCTGAAATCGCTGGCGTCGGTCTTCGAGATCGACTTCTCCGTCCTGATGCCGGCCGAAGCGCCGCCCACCGCCCCGGAGCCTACGATGGCCGCTGACCGCTTCGATCCGCCCCCTGCCCCCACCGCCGCGCCGACGCCGGCCAGCACCCGCGTCAACGCCGAGGAACGGCTGGCGATGCGCCAGGTGCGCCGCCTGCGCGCCTTCTACGGCCACCTCGCGACCTACGTCGCCGTGATGCTGATGCTGCTGGCCATCAACCTGCTGACGCGGCCGCAGCACCTGTGGGTGGTCTGGCCGGCGTTGGGCTGGGGCATCGCTGTCGTCATGCAGGGCATCAAGGTCTGGGGCGAGTCGCGTTTCCTGGGCCCCGAATGGGAGCGCCGCGAGATCGAGAAGCGCCTCGGCCGCCCGCTCTGACCCTTCAGCCCGGCTTGGCGACCATCAGCCAGAACACCGCGACGAAGGCGACGAAGGCCGGCACGCCCAGCGCCACCCAGGCGAGCAGGCAGCGCCGGTAGGCCGGCGGCAGCGGCGCCCCGGCCGCCGCCGCCGCCTCGGCCAGGCGGCGCATGCGCATCTGCAGCACGACGACCGGCAGCCAGCAGGCCACGGCCAGAACGTAGAGCACGATCGCGTCGCGCACCCAGGGCGTGGACGCCGGCAGTTGCAGCACCTGCAGCAGATACCAGCCGCTGGCCGGCTGGAAGACCACCGTCGTCGCGGTGAACAGCCAGTCTGCCCAGACGACCTGGCGCGCGACGACCGCCACCGCCATCGTGCGCCCCGACAGGCTGGCCAGCAGCAGGTGGAAAGCCGAGCCGGCGCCGGCGCCGAACAGCAGCGCCGAAGACAGCACGTGCAGACACTTGGCGACGAGGTAGTCCATCAGCGGTCGCGCGCCCAGAGCAGCACCAGCAGCGCGAGGATCGGCAGGTTCTTCGTCAGCGGCCCGTACGGGTGCGCCCAGAACTCGGGCAGCGCGACGCCGATGACCGCGCTGTAGCCCAGCACCAACGCCGCCTGCAGCGCCCACAGCCGGCGGTGCCGGCCGGGCCACAGCGTCGCGACGCCGAACACCGCGTCCAGCCCGGCGGCGCCGAACAGCGCCGGCAGCCGCAGCGCTTCGGGCACGCCGGAACGCGCCAGCAGCGCCAGGCTCTCGTCGCGCGGGAAGACGAACAGCGAGACCCAGGCCGTCACCAGCCACAGCGTCGCCAGCGCCAGCCGCAGCAGCGGCACGGTCCAGCCGGCCTCGGCCTTCGTGCGCAGCGCCGGCGCCAGCTCGTGCGGCACGAAGGCCGCCACCGGCCGCGGCGGACCGCCGATCAGCGTCGTCAGGTCCTGGGCGTCGGCCGTGTTGCCCCGCTGCAGCATGCGCCAGGCGTCGCGGTCGAGCAGCCCGGTGCCGGCCGCCGCGACGGCCGCCATCAACGGCGCCGGCACCGTGACCGTGCGGGCCGGCGCCAGCCCCAGCCCGGCGCGCAAGCCCTGCAGATAGGCCGCCAGCGTCGTCGGCTCGGGCCCGACCAGCGCGATGCGCCGTCCGCGCCAGCGGCCCGGCGGCGCCTCGATCAGCACGACCAGCGCCGCGACGACCTCGTCGACGTGCACCGGCTGGATCGCCTGCCGGCCGCCGGCCGGCAGCGGCAGCACCGGCAGCGAGGCCCAGGTGAGAAAGGCCGCGCTGCTGGCGCCGCCTTCGCCGAAGACCAGCGACGGCATCACGACGCAGGCGTCCAGCGGCAGCGCCAGCAGCCGCCGGTCGGCGGCGTGTTTGCTGCGGTGGAAGCCGCTCTCGGCCTCGTCGTCGGCACCCAGCGCCGAGAGCTGCACGACGCGGCGCACGCCGGCCGCGGCACAGGCCTCGAACAAGGCCACCGGCCCGGCGACGTGCAGGTCGGCGAAGCGTGCGCCCGGGGTCTCGCGAAAGATGCCGACGGTGTTGACGACCGCGTCGACGCCGTCCAGGTGCTCGCTCCAGCGCGGTGGCGGGCCGGCGAAGTCGGCGGCGACGAAGCGGCAGCCGCTGCCGTCGGGCCGGCGGCCGGCGCAGATCGGTTCGTGCCCCGCCGCCTGCAAAGCCTCGCGCAGACGCCCGCCGATGAAGCCGCTGCTGCCGGTGAGGAGGATTCGCATGGGAACAGCGCTTGCCAAAAGCGGCCGCCGGCCAGGCAATCGGCATTCCGCCGCCCGGGCGACGGCACGGAGCGACCGATGACGACGACGATCTCACTGGCGCCGCGCAGCGTCGTGCGCGACACCCTCACCGACGGCCTGCTGGCCGCCGGCCTGTCCACCGTGGCGCTGGTCTGGCGCGGCCGCGAGGAGAGCACGCCGTCGGCGCCGCTCAACGCGATCAGCCACTGGATCTGGCCGCGCCGCGCGCTGCGCCAGGACGAACCCTCGCTGCGCCACACCGCCACCGGCACCGCGATCCACATCGCTTCGTCGATGCTGTGGGCCGGGGTCTACGACCTGATCCGCGCGCGCCGGCGGCGGCCGACGCCGCTGAACGCGATGGCTGACGCCGCCGCCGTCACCGCGGTGGCCGCGCTGGTCGACCTGCAGCTCGTGCCGCGGCGGCTGACGCCGGGCTTCGAACACCGGCTGTCGCGGCCCAGCCTGTCGCTGGTCTACGGCAGCTTCGCCGTCGGGCTGGCGCTGGGCGGCCTGGTCGCGCTGCGGCGCTGAGGTGGACGACACCCGCACGCTGCTGCAGATCGCCCTGCTCGGCGTGCTGGCGCCGGTCTGGATGCTCGCAGGCAGCGCCGACTGGCTCTGCCACCGCCTGCAGCGCATCGAGGCCAGCGCCGGGCTGCGCGAGTCGGCGCTGCACCTGGCGATGCTGGCCGAGCTCGGCGTCGCGGTGCTGGTGGCGCTGCTGCTCGAAGCCAGCGCCGCCGCGCTGGCGCTGATGTTCGCCGCCTGCGTGGCCCACGAGGCGACGACCTGGGCCGACCTGGCCTACGCCGACACGCGGCGCGACATCCCCTGGTACGAACAGCTGGTGCACGGGCTGCAGCAGGTGCTGCCGTGGACGGCATTCGCGGGCATCGTCGTGCTCGACGCCGGCCAGGCCCTGGCCGCGCTGGGGCTGGGCCGCGAGGCCGCCGACTGGTCGCTGCGCTGGAAGGCCGAGCCGCTGCCCGGCTGGTACCTGGCGGCGTTCTTCGGTGCCTCGCTGCTGCTGGTGCTGGGGCCGTTCGCCGCCGAGTTCCGGCGCTGCTGGCGCACGCGCCCGCGGCGCTGACACGGCACATCGCTTGCCGCGGCCTCGGCACAGCCTGAGGCCCTCGGGCAGGAGATCCACGATGCGCGCCCTTTGCTGGCACGGCAAGCACGACATCCGCTGCGACACGGTGCCCGATCCGGGCATCGAGGACGGCCGCGACGCGATCCTCAAGGTGACGAGCTGCGCGATCTGCGGCTCGGACCTGCACCTGTTCGACGGCGTCATGCCGGGCATGGAACACGGCGACGTCATGGGCCACGAGTTCATGGGCGAGGTCGTCGAGGTCGGCCGCGACAACAAGGCGCTGAAGGTCGGCGACCGCGTCGTCGTGCCGTTCACGATCAGCTGCGGCGAATGCGAGCAGTGCCGGCGCGGCAACTTCTCGGTCTGCGAGCGCAGCAACCGCAACAAGAAGCTGGCCGACAAGGCCTTCGGCCACAGCACCGCCGGCCTCTACGGCTACACCCACCTGACCGGCGGCTACCCCGGCGGCCAGGCCGAGTACGTGCGCGTGCCTTACGCCGACTGCGGCCCGCTGAAGATCCCCGAGGGCCTGTCCGACGAGCAGGTGCTGTTCCTCGGCGACATCTTCCCCACCGGCTGGCAGGCCGCGGTGGCCTGCGACATCGAGCCCGAGGACACGGTCTGCGTCTGGGGCGCCGGCCCGGTGGGCCAGTTCGCGATCCGCAGCGCGCTGCTGCTGGGCGCGCGCCAGGTGATCGCCATCGACCGCGTGCCCGAGCGCCTGGCGATGGCCGCCGCCGGCGGCGCGATCACCATCGACTTCGACGAGGAGCCGGTGCTCGAACGCCTGGCCGAGCTCACCGGCGGCAAGGGGCCGCAGAAATGCATCGACGCCGTCGGCATGGAAGCCCACGCGACGCGCTCGCTCGACTCGATCGTCGACCGTGCCAAGCAGGCCGTGATGCTGGAGACCGACCGCCCGCACGTGCTGCGCGAGATGATCATGGCCTGCCGCCCGGCGGGCATCCTGTCGGTGCCGGGCGTCTACGGCGGCTTCGTCGACAAGATCCCGATGGGCGCGCTGATGAACAAGGGGCTGACGCTGCGCACCGGCCAGACCCACGTGCCGCGCTGGACCGAGGACCTGCTGCGCCGCATCCGCGACGGCCAGATCGACCCGTCCTTCGTCATCACCCACAGCGCCGGGCTCGAGGACGGGCCCGGGCTCTACAAGACCTTCCGCGACAAGGAGGACGGCTGCATCAAGGTCGTCCTCAAGCCCTGAACCCCGAGGAGCACGAGATGGTCCCTTCGCATCGACAGGCGCGCTCGCTGGCGCGCGCGCTCGGCTGGTTCAGCCTCGGGCTGGGTGTCGTCGAGCTGGTCGCCGCACGCGGCCTGGCGCGCCGCGTCGGCCTGCCCGGCCAGGCCGGCCTGGTGCGGGCCTACGGGCTGCGTGAAGTCGCCACCGGGCTGGCGCTGCTGTCCACGCGCCGCCCGGCGCCGTGGATGTGGGCCCGCGTCGGCGGCGACGCGCTGGACATGGCGACGCTGGCCACCGGCCGCGACCGGCCCGGGCGCCAGGCGGCCATCGCGGCCGTGGCCGGCGTCGCGCTGCTCGACGTCGCGGTCGCCGCCAGCCTGCAGCGCGCCGCGGCGCAGCCGCCGGCCGACTACCGCGGCCGCAGCGGCTTCCCGCAGCCGCCCGAGGCGATGCGCGGCGCCGCGCGCGCCGACTTCGAGTCGCCGCAGGACTTCCGCACCCCGGCCGCGCTGCGGCCGTGGACGGTGGACGACGGCCCCGGCGCGGTGCACTGAGGGCGTCACCACGCCGTCACGCCGGCCGGCGACGATGCCGGTCCATGCAGACGGCGCCCTCCTCCCCGCCCGACGCCCGAGACGGCGCCGCGGACGGCGTGCCGCTGCGGGTGCGCACGGCCTGGATCTCCGACATCCACCTCGGCACGCCCGGCTGCCAGGCGCAGCCGCTGCTCGCCTTCCTGCGCGACCTGGAATGCGAGACGCTGTACCTGGTCGGCGACATCGTCGACGGCTGGCAGCTCAAACGCAGCTGGTACTGGCCGCAGGCGCACAACGACGTCGTGCAGAAGATCCTGCGCAAGGCGCGCAAGGGCACACGCGTGGTCTTCGTGCCCGGCAACCACGACGGCTTCGCGCGACGCTACGTCGAGCTGAGCTTCGGCGGCGTCGAGGTCGTCGAGGACTGCCTGCACGAGACCGCCGACGGCCGCGTGCTCTGGGTGACCCACGGCGACCTGTTCGACGGCATCGTGCAGCACGCGCGCTGGCTGGCGCACGTCGGCGACGCCGCCTACACGCTGGCCCTGGAGCTCAACCGCTGGTTCAACCGCGCCCGCGCGCATTTCGGCCTGCCGTACTGGAGCCTGTCGGGCTACCTGAAGCACAAGGTCAAGCGCGCGGTGAGCTACATCGACGACTTCGAGACCGTGCTCGCGCACGAGGCGCGCCGGCGCGGCGCGCACGGCGTCGTCTGCGGCCACATCCACCACGCCGAGATCCGTACCATCGACGGCGTGCTCTATTGCAACGACGGCGACTGGGTCGAGAGCCTGACGGCGCTCGTCGAACACGCCGACGGCCGGCTGGAGATCGTGCGCGGCGGGCGCCGAGCACCGGCCGCCGCCCTGCCCGCGCCGGCCGAAGCCCGCGCCGAAGCCGAGCCGGTCGCCTGAACCGGCTCAGGCGGCCAGCGCCTCGGGCTCGTCGTCGGGGAACTGCGCCCGGCGCGGGCGCAGCAGCTCGTCGAAGACATCCAGCACCTCGGCCGCGGCGCGGTTGTCGACCCAGCGCACACGCGCCTGGTACTGCGGCAGGCGCTGCAGCAGCTCGGCCATGGCCTGCGGCAGCTCGCGCAGCGAGCCCACGGCCAGCCCCAGCCCCAGCTCGCGCAGCCACTGCACGTTGTAGCGCTCCTGCGGCAGCGTCGAGGCGTTCTCGATGGTCAGCACCGGCAGGCCGAGCTGCACCGCCTCGCTGATCGAGCCCGGCCCCGGCTTGCCGACGAAGACATCGGCCAGCTGCAGCACCCGAGGCACGTTCTGCGTGAAGCCCAGCGCGACGTGCGGCGCGGCGCGGCGCATCGCCGCCAGCTCGGTCTGCAGCGCCGCGTTGTGGCCGCACAGCAGCACCAGCTGCACGTCGCCCAGCGCGCGCGCGATCTTCAGCATCTGGCGCGAGCCGTGGCCGCCGAACATCACCGCGGCCACCGGGCGGTCGGGGTCCAGGCCGAGCGCAGCACGGTCGACGCGCCGGTCGCCGGAGGCGGGGCGGTAGAAGGCCGGCCGCAGCACCATGCCCGAGACGCGGTGCAGGCGCGAGGCCGGCACGCCGGCGGCCAGCGCCTGCTCGGCCGCACGCGGCGTGCCGCAGACCAGGTGCTGCTCGACCCGCGGCTCGATCCAGAAGCGCGGCGGGTGGTCGGCCAGGTCGGTCATCACCGTGGCGAAGGGCAGGTCCTGCCAGGCGGCCTGCACCGACTCGCCGAGCACGCGGTTGAAGTTGGGCACGACCGAGACCACGAGGTCGGGACGGCTCTGCAGCCAGTGGCGCCGCAGCGCCGAGAGCATCGGCCGGTGCGCCAGGCGGATCAGGCCCTGCAGCAGCTTGAGCTCGTGGCCCAGGCCGGCGGTCCAGCCGCGGCGCAGCCGCAGGTTGTAGTAGTCCTCGGGCTCGAAGCCGGTGAGGCGCTGGAAGCTCGCGCCGGGGTCCAGCACGCGCACCAGGTTCACCGGGCGCAGGTTCCACGCCCGGCCCTGTTCCTTCGCCGTCTCCTGCAGCGCCTGCACCGCGGCCCGATGGCCGCCGCCGGCGTTGAAGTAGACGAGGTCGATCGTCGTCATGGCCGCATCCTGGGGCCCGGCCGTGACGCGCCGGTGACGGTCACGAAAACGCCATGCGGCGGGCGCAGAGTGGCTGCCGGGAGAAGACCGACCGATGAACCTGTCCACCCACGGCGCCGAAGCCGCCGCCGGCGCCAGCGCCGAACCCTGGGACCGCACCGGCTGCGAGGCGCTGATCGCCGAGCTGCAGGTGCTGCGCGAATCGATGCTCGAGCACGAGGCGCGGCTGGCGCCCCAGCTCGCCGGCGTCGACCCGGCCTACCGCGCCAGTGCCGCCAACCTCGCGCACTACCTGGCGCTGCGCCGCTACGACCTGCGCCGCGTGCAGGAGCGGCTGGCCGGCATCGGCCTGTCCTCGCTGGGCCGCGCCGAGACCCACGTGCTCGCCAACCTCGACCAGGTGCTGGGCATCCTGCACCGCATCGTCGGCCGCGACTGGGCCTCGCGCCGGCAGGAGGAGCCGGCCGGCCTGGGCCAGGGCGGGCGGCTGCTGGCCCGCCACACCGAGGCCCTGCTGGGCGCAGCGCCGGCCGAGCGCAGCGCCCGCATCATGGTCACCCTGCCCAGCGAGGCGGCGCAGGACGACACGCTGGTGGCCGCGCTGGTGGCCGCCGGCATGGACATCGCGCGCATCAACTGCGCCCACGACGACGCCGCGGCCTGGGAAGCGATGGCCCGGCGCGTGCGCCACCACGCGCGCCGCTGCGGCCGCCCGGTGCGCGTGCTGATGGACCTGGGCGGGCCCAAGCTGCGCACCGGCGCGCTGCGCCCCGGGCCGGCGGTGGCCCACCTGCGCCCGGAGCGCGACGCGCTGGGCCGCTGCCTGCAGCCGGCGCGGCTGGGGCTGCGCGCCGCAGGCGACGCCGGCGAGGTGCCGGGCGCAGCGCTGACATTGGCCGTCGAGCGCGACTGGCTGGAGGCGCTGGACGCCGGCGACCGCGTCGAGCTCGTCGACACGCGCGGCCGGCGCCGCCGCCTGCGCGTCGCGGAGCGGCGCAGCGCCGGCGTGCTGCTGGAGTGCCGGCGCAGCCTCTGGCTGGGCGAGACGACCGAAGTCCTGCGTACCGGCGACACCAGGGGCGCACGCCTGCAGGCGCTGCCGCGCGAGCCCGGCGCGCTGCTGCTGCACCGCGGCATGCGGCTGACGCTGCAGCCCGAGCGCGAAGCCCACCCGGCCGACCCCGAGGCCGCGCTGCCGGCCATCGGCTGCACGCTGCCGCAGGCCCTGGCCCAGGTGCGCAAGGGCGACCGCGTCTGGTTCGACGACGGCCACCTGGGCGGCGTCGTGCGCCGCAGCGGCACGCGCAAGGTCGAGGTCGAGATCACCCATGCCCGCGACGGCGGCCAGAAGCTCGGCGCCGACAAGGGCATCAACCTGCCCGACACGCTGCTGGACCTGCCGGCGCTGACCGCCCAGGACCTGGCCGACCTGCCGGCCGTGGCCGCGCATGCCGACCTGGTCGGGCTGTCGTTCACCCAGTGCGCGGCCGACGTGCAGGCGCTGCGCACGGCGCTCGCCGCCCTGCCCGGCCCGTCGCCGGCGCTGATGCTGAAGGTCGAGACCCGGCGCGGCTTCGAGGCCCTGCCGGAGATCCTGCTGGCGGCGATGGCCGGCCCGGCGGCCGGCGTGATGATCGCGCGCGGCGACCTGGCGGTGGAGTGCGGCTTCGAGCGCCTGGCCGAGGTGCAGGAGGAGATCCTCTGGGCCTGCGAGGCCGCGCACCTGCCGGTGGTCTGGGCCACCCAGGTGCTCGAAGGCCTGGCCAAGACCGGCCAGCCCAGCCGCGCCGAGATCACCGACGCGGCGATGGCCGGGCGTGCCGAGTGCGTGATGCTCAACAAGGGGCCGTACGTCGTCGAGGCCATCCGCACGCTCGACGACATCCTGCGCCGCATGCAGGCGCACCAGGAGAAGAAGCGGCCGCTGCTGCGCGCGCTGAAAGCCTGGGCCTGAAGCGCCCGGCGCGCCTCGTCACCCTGACCGAGGGGCCGGCGCGGCACGGCCGGCGCGCTTGGCTACGATGGGGCAATGGACGCCGCGACCCTGCTGACCGCCAACGCGCTGCTGTCCTCCGCGGCCGCCCTGGTGATGGGCGTGGTGCTGCGCACGCGCAAGACCTATCCCGGCTTCGGTTTCTGGACCGCCGGCATCGCCTGCCTGGCGCTGGGCACGGCGCTGCTGATCCCCGACGTGCTGCCGCCAGGCTGGGCGACGCGGGTCGGGCGCAACGCCGTGCTGATCGCCGGCCACGCGCTGATCCTGCGCGGCCTGCTGGTGTTCCGCGGCATCGAGGTCGGCGCCGGGCTCGAAGCCGGACTGGCGCTGCTGTTCCTGCCGGTCTTCGGCTGGTTCAGCCTGGAGCCGGCGCAGCTGCCGGCGCGCATCGTCTGCTACTGCCTGTTCTCCAGCGCGCTGAGCCTGGCGACCGTCGCCGTCACGCTGCGCCGGCGGCCGCCGCACTTCGGCTCCAACGACCTGCTGCTGGCGCTGTGGCTGACGCTGTTCGCGCTGATCACGCTGCTGCGCGCGGCGCAGGAGCTGGGCAACGTCAGCACGGCGTTCGAGTCGCTGAAGGGCTTCGGCGGCGTCTACGCGCTGGCGCAGATCCTGTCGGTGCAGCTCGTCACGCTGACGCTGATCAGCATGAACTCGCAGCGCATCGAGTGGGAGTACCGCAGCAGCGCCGGCCGGCTGCTGGCCAGCGAGCAGCAGCTGCGCTCGATGGGCGACAACCTGCCCGCCGGCTTCATCTACCGCTACGAGCTCGTCGCCGACCGGCGGCGCTTCGACCACGTCAGCAGCGGCATCGAGGCCGCGCTGGGGCTGCGGCCGGCCGAGGTGATGGCCGACGCCGAGCCGCTGTTCGCGCTGCTGCCGCCCGAGGAGCGCGCGCGCTACCTCGACGACGAGGCGCGCAGCGCCGCCGGGCTCGGCGACTTCCACGCCACGCTGCGCTTCGAGCTGCCCGACGGCCGCGTGCGCTGGCTGGACGTGCGCTCGCGCCCGCAGCGCCGCGCCGACGGCTCGACCTACTGGGACGGCGTCGCGCTGGACGTCAGCGACCGGCTGCAGGCCCAGCAGGCGCTGGCCGAGCACCGCCAGCAACTGGAGGAGACCGTCGAGCGCCGCACCCGCCAGCTCGCCGAGGCCAGCCAGCGCGCCGAGGCCGCCAACCTCGCCAAGAGCGCCTTCCTGGCCAACATGAGCCACGAGATCCGCACGCCGCTCAACGCGATGATCGGCATGTCGCACCTGATCCGCCGCGAGGAGCTGAGCGAGCGCCAGTCCGACCGGCTCGCCAAGCTGGAGGCCGCGGCCCGGCACCTGCTGGAGGTGCTCAACGCCGTGCTCGACCTGTCCAAGATCGAGGCCGGCAAGCTGGCGCTGGAGACGCTGCCGCTGCGGGTCGAAACCCTCGTCGCCGACGTGCTGTCGATGCTCGACGAACGCGCCGAGGCCAAGGGGCTGAACCTGACGAGCGAACTCGACCGCATGCCGCGCGACCTGGTCGGCGACCCGACGCGGCTGCAGCAGGCGCTGCTGAACTACGCCAACAACGCCGTCAAGTTCACCGAGCACGGCAGCGTGACGATCCGCGCGCAGCTCGTGTCGCAGGACGAACACGGCGCGCTGCTGCGTTTCGAGGTCCAGGACAGCGGCATCGGCATCGCGCCGGAGGTGCTGCCGCGGCTGTTCGCGGCCTTCGAGCAGGCCGATCCCTCGACCACGCGGCGTGCCGGCGGCACCGGTCTGGGGCTGGCGATCACGCGCCGGCTGGCCGAGCTGATGGGCGGCGAAGCCGGCGCCAGCAGCGAGCCCGGCGTCGGCAGCCGCTTCTGGTTCACCGCCCGGCTGCGCCGCGACCCGGCGGCCGCCAGCGAGCCAGCACAAGGCGCCGTCGCCGAGGCCGAGCAGACGCTGCGCCGCCGCCATGCCGGCGCCCGCGTGCTGCTGGCCGAGGACAACCCGGTCAACGCCGAGGTCGCCCAGGCCATCCTCGAGGAAGCGGGGCTCGCCGTCGAGCTGGCCCGCGACGGCCGCGACGCGGTCGAGATGGCGCTGGCCGGCGACTACCGGCTGGTGCTGATGGACATGCAGATGCCCACGCTCGACGGCCTGGACGCCAGCCGCGCGATCCGCGCCCGGCGCAGCTCGGCCGAGCTGCCGATCGTCGCGATGACCGCCAACGCTTTCGCCGAGGACCGCGCACGTTGCCAGGCTGCAGGCATGGACGACTTCATCAGCAAGCCGGTCGACCCGGCGGCGCTTTACCGGCTGCTGCTGCGCTGGCTGGAGCGGCCCGCGGAGCCCGGGCGCCCGGGCTGATGCGGGCGCCGGCCGCCGCCTCCGGCGTCGATTGCCAAGCTGACGGACTCGACCTTGGTTCATCCTAGGGCGGCCGCTCGCGGCCCGGTGTAGAAGCAGGGTCGAGGGTCCGGAGCCAGGGCCGGCGTGACGGGGGGTCACCGCCGCCCCACGGGCGCGCCGCGAGGCGTGCCCGGCGTTGCACCCTGCGTGCACGTGGTCCGATGGTGGCCGAGGGGAGCGGTGAATGCGTTTGCGGTCTGTGCGTCCCACGCTGGCTTGGCGCTGTGGCTCGTCGCCGGCGTCGGCCTGCTGCTCGCGGTCTTCCTCTGGACCTCCTACCAGGACCAGATGGCCCTGGCGAAGGCCAACTCGAAGAACCTGGTGGAGGTGCTGGAGACGCGGCTGGACGCGACGCTGCGCCGCGCCCAGGTGACGCTGGAAGATCTCGCCAGCGAGCTGCCGCTGGAAGCGCTGAACCTGGCGGCGCGCGAGCGCTATGCCGAGCGCCTGCACCAGCGCCTGGCGCGGCTGGCGCGCAACTTCCCGGAGATCTCGGGCCTGGTCGTCATCGACCGCGACGGCAACGCGCTGTACCTGTCGCAGCGCATCGAGACCGGCCCGCCGGCCACGGCCGTCGGCCGTGCCTACTACGACCTGCTGCGCGCGAACCCGCAGACGCCGATCGTCTTCTCCGAGGTCCTGCCCGGCCGGCTCTCCGGGCGGCCGCACGTGTTCATCGCGGTGCCGATCCGCGACAAGGCCGGCGGTTTCGCCGGCATCGCGCTGGCGCCGCTGCAGCTGGACCACTTCCGCACGCTGGTCAGCGGGATCCGGATCGGGCCCCAGGGCGTGGTGACGCTGCGGCGCAGCGACGACGCGACGCTGGTGATGCGCATCCCCGACCGGCCCGACGCGGTGAACCAGGTGCCGGGCAGCAGCCGCATGCTCGACAGCATCCGGGCCGGCGGGCGCGAGGGCACGGTGCGCTTTCGCGCGGTGATCGACGGCGTCGAGCGCATCTACGCCTACAAGGCCGTCGGCAGCTACCCGTTCTACATCGCGGTCGGGCTCGCGACCTCCGATGTGCTGGCGCAGTGGCAGCGCACCGCGGCGCTGTCGGTGGCCGCGGTGCTGCTGGGTCTGGCCGGCCTGATCTGGCTGATGTGGCGGCGCGGGCGCGCGGAGTACGCGCTCGAGCTCGCCGCGGGCCGTCTGGAGGAGAGCAACGATCGTTTCCAGCGCCTGCTGGACTCGGTGGGCGAAGGCATCTGCGGGCTGGATGTCGAAGGCCGTGTCAGCTTCGTCAACCCGGCCGGGGAGGCGGTCCTGGGCGTGCGCGAGCCCGAGGCGGCGACCGCGGTGCTGCAGCGCCTGCAGCCGGCCGGCGAAGAGGTCGACGGCCTCGCCTCGCCTTGGGTGCGCATCCTGGAGGGCTTGTCCCGCGGCGAGGGCCTCGCCGCGGTCGAGGCCCGTCTGGCGCGCGAGGACGGCAGCACGCTGTTCGTCGACTGCACGCTCAACCCGCTGGTCGAGGACGGTCGCCGGGTGGGCGGCGTGCTGCTGCTGTCGGACGTCACGGCGCGGCGCAGCGCGGCGCTGGCGCAGGAGCGTTACCGCCAGGAACTCGAGAACACGGTCTCCGAGCGCACGCGCGAGCTGCTGGCCGCCAAGGTGGCGGCCGAGGCGGCCAACGTCGCGAAGAGCGCCTTCCTCGCCAACATGAGCCACGAGATCCGCACCCCGCTGAACGCGATCACCGGCCTGGTGCACCTGCTGCGCAAGGACGAGCCGACACCGCGCCAGGCCGAGCGGCTGGCCAAGGTGGACGCCTCGGGACGGCATCTGATGTCGCTGATCAACGACATCCTGGACCTGTCCAAGATCGAGGCCGGCAAGCTCGTCCTGGAGGAGAACGACTTCGCCCTCGAGCAGGTGCTCGACCAGATCGCCTCGGTGATCGGCGAGTCGGCGCGCCAGAAGGGGCTGACGGTGGCCATCGACACCGACCACGTGCCGGTGTGGCTGCGTGGCGATCTGCTGCGCATCCGCCAGGCGCTGCTGAACTTCGCCGCCAACGCGGTCAAGTTCACCGAGCAAGGCGGCCTCGTGCTGGCCTCCGAGCTGCTCGAGGAGCGCGACGGCCGCCTGCTCGTGAGGTTCTCGGTGCGCGACACCGGCATCGGCATCACGCCGCAGGTGCGGGCCCGGCTGTTCCAGGAGTTCGAGCAGGCCGACTCGAGCACGACGCGCAAGTTCGGCGGCACCGGCCTGGGTCTGGCGATCACCCAGCGGCTGGCCCGGCTGATGGGCGGCGAAGTCGGCTGCGACAGCGTGCCCGGCCAAGGCAGCACCTTCTGGTTCAGCGCCTGGATCCGGCGCGGCCAGGGCCTGCGCACGCTGGCCGAGCGCCCGGCCTCGGCCGACCGCACGCTGCGCGAACAGCACTCCGGCGCCCACGTGCTGCTGGCCGAGGACAACGCGATCAACACCGAGGTGGCGCTGGAGCTGCTGCACGCCGTCGGCCTGTGGGTGGACCTCGCCGGCAACGGCAGGATCGCCGTCGAGAAAGCCGGCGCCACGCCGTACGACCTGGTGCTGATGGACGTGCAGATGCCCGAGATGGACGGGCTGGAGGCCTGCCGCGCGATCCGCCGCCTGCCGGGCTGGGCGCAGCGACCCATCGTCGCGATGACGGCCAACGCCTTCGCCGAGGACCGTGCGGCCTGCCTGGACGCCGGCATGAACGACTTCGTCGCCAAGCCGGTGGAACCCGACACGCTCTACGCCTGCCTGCTGAAGTGGCTGCCGCGTGCTGTCGGGGAGCGCGCCGCGACGGCGGCGGCCGCGCCGGTGGCGCCGGCACCGTCGAAGCAGGACCTGCTGCTGACGCGGCTGGCGCTGGTACCCGGCCTGGACCTCGAACGCGGCCTGCGCATCCTGCGCAACAACGCCGGCCGATACCTCGAACTGCTGCGCATGCTGGCCGAGCGCAACGTCCAGGACCTCGCCGCGCTCAAGCGCGCGCTGGCCGACGGCGACCTGCAGGAGGCCGAGCACCTGACCCACTGGCTCAAGGGCTCGGTCGGCAACCTGGGGCTGGTCGCGATGCTGGACGCGTCGACGCGGCTGAACCAGCTGCTGCGCCACCCCGGCGCCGACCCGCAGGCGATGGCGGCGCTCCTCGCGCGCCTGGACAGCGCGCAGCACGAGCTCTGGAAGGTGCTGAGCTCGGCCGACCCCGACTGAACACGCCGGGCGCGGCCGGCTTCGCCGTCACCGCCGCCGGCGCCGCCACCACAACCACAGCCCGCTGCCCAGCAGCAAGGCCGGCAGCAGGCCGAACACCGTCCACAGCAGCCGGGCCACGAGGCCCAGCGTCTCGGCGCTGTGCAGCGGGAACATCCAGTCGACGACGCGGTTGCCGGCGGGTGCGCGCAGCGGGTCGTGCACCGCGACGACGCGGCCCTCGGCATCGAGCCGTACCCGCGTCATGCCGGTGTCGGCGCGCGCTTCGCCGGGCTGCAGCAGGCGCAGTTCGGCCGTGCCGCCGGCATCGGGCAGCGTCAGGCGCGACCAGCGCGCCTGCGGGAACAGCGCCGCGCCGCGCGCCACATAGTCGTCGGGCGCCAGACGCGCCGGCGCCGCATCGCCGCGCGCCAGGCGCGGCCAGGGCTGCAGTGGCAGCACCGTGCCGACCAGCGCCTTGCTCGCGTCGGCGAAGACCAGCGCCGCGCCGGTCAGCGGCAGCAGCAACGCCAGCGGCAGCAGCCACAGGCCGGCGGCGCGGTGCAGCTCGTACCAGAAGCGCGGCCCGGCACTGCCGCGTCTGACGCTCAGCACGCGCCGCCAGGCCTCGAGGCCGTGGCGCCGCGGCAGCGCCAGCCAGAGGCCGCTGAGCGCCAGCGCCAGCAAGACCAGCGCGCCGACGCCGACGACGGTGTGCCCCGTCTCGCCGGCCAGCAGCCGGCTGTGCAGTTCGTAGAGCAGCGGCACGGCGTGGGCGCGGTCCAGGCGCGCGTCACCACGCAGCCGCGTGCCGAGGTAGCGGCCGCAGTCGGCGTCGACGAAATGCTCGCGCCGCAGGCCGCGGCCGTCGCGCCGCTCCCAGACCTGGTAGGCGGCGCCCGGCACGGCCGGCGCGACGACGATCGCCGGCTTCGCGCCCGGCGCGGCCTGGGCCAGCAGCGCCAGCGTCGTCGCGACCGGGCGTTCGGCCGGCGTGCAGCGCAGCGCCGGCGGCGCGAACCAGGCCGGGTTCAGCGCCGCGTCGACTTCGGCCTGCCAGACCATCAGGCTGCCGCTGAGCCCCAGGACCAGCAGCAGCGCGCCGGCCGCCAGCGCGGCCCAGCGGTGCAGCGCGGCGAGCGCCTTGCGCATCGTGGCGCTCAGAAGCTGCGCCGCCAGCTCATCGTCAGCGTGCGGCCGCGGCCGGCGTAGTAGTCGTCGTCGGTGCCGGCGTAGTGCGACTGGCTGTAGTAGGTGATGTAGCGGCGGTCGAACAGGTTCTCGATGCCGGCGCCGAGTTCGCCCCAGGGCGAGGCCCAGCGCAGCGCGAGGTCGGCGACGGTGTAACCCTCGAAGTGCTCCTCCAGCGAGGTGCTGCCGCTGAACTTGCCTTCGTTGGCGTCGCGCGAGAACCAGCGCGCGACGTTGAGCTGCGCGCGCCAGGCCGGCGCGAAGGCCCACTGGCCGCCGAGCACCAGCTTGTCCGGGCCCTGCGAGCGTGCGCCGAGGTCCAGGTCCAGCGGCTCACCGGCCGCCGCGGCGGTGCGGCCGCGCGTGCGGGCGTAGGTCGCGTCCAGGCGCAGCGCCGGCAGCGGCCGCCACTGGCCGGCGAACTCGAAGCCCTTCACCTCGATCGGCACACGCTGCACGCTGCCGATGCCGTTGACGACGATGATCTGGCTGCCCAGGTCCGAACGCGAGCGGTAGACCGAGGCGCTGAAGTTGGCCGTCGCGCCGCGCCAGCTGACGCCGAGCTCGCGGTTGCGCGTGACGACGGGCTGCAGGTCGACGAGCTTGTCGACCGACTGGCCGGCGGTCTTCACCGCGCGCAGGATCAGGCCGGCGTCGGGCGGGCCGAAACCTTCGTTGTACGAGGCGAAGGCCGACCAGCCGCTGGCGTCGAAGCGCCAGACGCCGCCCAGGCTCTTGACCAGCTCGTGCGCGTCGCGTTTGCCGCCTTCGACGGCGCGGTTGCCGTAGAACGCGAGCGTGCGGTAGTCGGCGACGTCCAGCGAGTTGCGCTCGTCGCGCAGGCCGCCGCGCAGCGTCAGGTTGCCGCGTGTGTATTCGAGCTGGGTGAACGGCGCCAGGCTCTCGTAGCGCAGCGGCGGCACCCAGGTGCGGCCGGTCTGCGTCAGGCGCTGGGACGAGGTGTCGTGCAGCAGGTCCACGCCGGCGGTGAACTCCAGGCCGGCGATGCCGGCGTCGGGCCGCACCCAGCTCGTGCGCAGGCCCCATTTGTCGGCCTCGATCTCGCTCTGGTCGACCAGCGTGCCCACCGGGGCGATGGCCGCGTCCTGGAAGGTCGAGATGACGCCGCCGCTGTAGCGCGCCTCGAAGTCCTGCTTGAAGAGCTGGGCGCTGGCGTAGCCGCCGCCCAGGTCGGCGTGGCTCCACTCCAGGCTGGCCGAACGCACGCGGTTGCGCGGCGCGTCCCAGGCCGGCGTGCCGGGGCGCGAGGTGGTCGGCCGCCCGGCGTCGCGGTCGCCGGGCACGTCGACCCAGTCGTCGAAGCCGTCGGCGTCGAAGCGGTTGAGCATCAGCTGCAGGCGCTGGTCGCCGAAGTCGCGGCCGATCTTGACGAAGGCGTCGCCGGCGCGGTGCAGCGACTCGGTGGCGAGGTATCGGCCGGCGCCGTCGATGCCGACGTCCTGGCTGCGCAGGCCGACGTAGGCCAGCAGGTCCCAGCCGTCGGCCTCGGCACTCTTGTGCTCGACCATGTAGCCGGTCTTCCAGGACTGCGTGTCGGCGTGCGCCTGGGTGCCGTACTTGAGTTCGACGGTCTGGCGCGTGCCGACCTCGGTGGGCCGGCGCGTGATCGTGTTGACGATGCCGCCGGTGGCGCCCATGCCCTGCACCGCCGAGGCGCCGCTGACGACCTCGATGCGCTCGACGATCATCGGGTCGGCGAAATAGCCCTCGCGGCCGCCGAAACGCAGCGGGTTGGTCTGCGGGATGCCGTCCAGCAGCAGCAGCGCGTTGCGCCCACGCAGGCCTTCGCCGAAGTTCGTCAGCTTCTGCCGCGCCGGCGCGTAACCCGGCACCTGCAGCGACAAGAGCGCGCTCGGGTCCTCGCTGACCAGGCCCTGGGTGTCGATGTCGCTGCGCGAGATGACGCTGACGGCGCCGGGGATCTTGTCCAGCGCCTTGCTGCCGCGCGTGGCGGTGACGACGACGACTTCGGACGTCGGGGCCTGTGCCGTCGTGTCGGCGGCGCCGTCGGCGGCCGCGGCCGACAGCGGCAGCGCGGCGAGCACCGCGTTGAGGCAACAGACGGGCATCGCGCGGCGCGGGCGCCGCGCGCGGAGGGATCGGCTCATGGGGAAGACGGCAGGCCGGAAGCCGTGCCGGAGTCGGTGATGAGAAGATTCGCTATTGCGAATGAGTTGCAACAACGATATCACCGGGCATGACGTCGATCAAGCCGCGACGGACCGGCGACCGCCTTCCTGGTTTACCCACCCCGCGCCCCGTGCAGATGTCACTCGAGCCTGCGCTTCGCGTCGGGCGGGCCTCAGCCAAGCGTCATTCGTGACGAGATGATGGTCGCAAGCCGGGCGGCGCGGGAGCCGCGCCCGGCGCTCTCGAACCGGCTTGTCTGCACCCCGATGCACGCTCCCGAAACCCCAACACCCGGCGGCCACGCCCGTCCGCCCGCCACCGCGCTGCCGCTGCGGCTGCTGCTGCGATTCGCCGACGCGGCGTTCGAGCAGCGTTTCCTGCGCCACTACGTCGCCTACTACTTCCGCTTCGCCCAGGCCAGCCTGGTGCTGGGCATCGTGCTGATCGCCGGCGACTACCTCGTCGACTGCCTCGCCCACCGCGGCGACGGCGCCAACCTGCTGCGCCTGACGCTGGCCGTGCCGGTGCTGCTGGCCGGGCTGGCCTATTCGCTGCAGCCGCGCTGGCGGCGCCACTGGCAGCCGGTGATGGCGGGGTTCATCGTCACGGCCGCGCTGTGCCTGTTCGTGATCCTGCAGCGCCTGGACGCCGAGGGCGGCGCCGGGCTGACGAGCTGGGTCGGGGTGCTGAACTTCACCTTCCTGCAGTTCTATTGCTTCGTCGTGCTGGGCGTGCAGTTCCGCTACGCGCTGGTCTCGGGGCTGGCGATCCTCGCGGCCTTCGAGGTCGCGCTGTGGGGCCACGAGGCGCTGACGCTGCGCGAGGCCGCCTACTGGAGCTACCACGTCGGCACGCTGTTCATCCTCGCCTCGGGCATCGGCTGGTGGCGCGAGTTCGTGCTGCGCAAGGAGTTCATGGCACGCGCCGAACTCGACGACTCGCGCGCCGCGGCCGAGCTGCGCGCCCAGCTGCTGGCGCATTACGACGAGATCACCGGCCTGCCCAACCGCCGCCTGTTCGGCGAACTCGCCGCCACCGCGCTGGAGCGTGCGCGCCGCGGCGCGCGCGGCTGCGCGGTGCTGCACGCCGAGATCGACCGCTTCGGCAGCATCGACGACGTCTACGGCCACGGCCAGGGCGACGCGGTGCTGGCCATCGTCGCCCAGCGCGTGCGCTCGATGATCCGCGGCGGCGACCTGGCGGCGCTGGCGCCGGTGGCCGACGAGGACGGCGTCGTCGCCCGCCTCGGCGACAACGCCTTCTCGGTGCTGGTCACCGACCTGGACAGCCAGGAACGCGCGGCACTCGTGGCGCAGCGGCTGCAGGCGGCGATCCGCCAGCCGGTCGAGCTCGCAGGCCGGGCGCGGCCGCTGCTGCTGACGGCCAGCTTCGGCATCGCGCTGTGCCCCGGCGACGCACAGGACGTCGCCGGCCTGATGCGCTGCGCCGAACTGGCCGCACGCGCGGCCAAGGCCGCCGGCGGCGCGCGGCACCAGTTCTTCGACGAAGCGCTGAACGCACGCTCGCGCGAGCGCGCGCTGCTCGAGACCGAGCTGCGCCACGCGATCGAGGCCGGCCAGCTCTGCCTGCACTACCAGCCCAAGGTCGACGCGCGCAACGGGCGCATCGTCGGCGCCGAGGCGCTGGTGCGCTGGCAGCATCCCGAACGCGGGCTGATCCCGCCGGGCCGCTTCATCGCGCTGGCCGAGGAGAGCGGGCTGATCGTGCCGCTGACCGACTGGGTGCTGCACGCCGCCTGCGCCAGCCAGCGGCGCTGGGCCGAGGCCGGGCTGCGGCCGCTGCCGCTGTCGGTCAACCTGCCGGCGGTGAGCCTGGTCGACAGCCGTCTGGCCGACCAGCTCGACGAGCTGATGATGGTGCACGGCCTGGAGCCGTCGTGCCTGGTGCTGGAGCTGACCGAAACGATGCTGATGCGGGACGTGAACACGGCCGTCGAGGTGCTGGAGCGGCTGCGCGCACGCGGCTACGGCCTGTCGCTGGACGACTTCGGCACCGGCTACTCGTCGCTGAGCTACCTGAACCGCCTGCCGATGACCGAGGTGAAGATCGACCGCGCCTTCGTCACCGACGTCGCGCGCGGCGGCCGCGACGGCGCGCTGGCCGCGGCGATCATCACGCTGGGCAGCGAACTCGGCCTGCAGGTGGTCGCCGAGGGCGTGGAGACCGAGGAACAGTCGGCCTTCCTGCTCGGCCGCGGCTGCGTGCTGCAGCAGGGTTACCTGTTCTCGCGCCCGGTGCCGGCGGCGGCGTTCGAGCGCCTGCTGGCGCGCGGGACGGCGCGCGAGCCCGAACCCGAGGCCTGCGCCTGAGCGTTCAGCGCGGCCCGTCGAGCATCTGCCGGGCTTCGGGCCAGGCCGGCTGCAGGCGCACCAGTTCGGCCAGCAGGTCGCGTGCGGCGGCCGGGTCCTGCGGCGCCAGCGCCACCGCCATCGCCACCAGCGGCTCGTAGGCCGGGCGGAAGTCGGGGCTCAGGCGCAGGGCGTCCAGCAGCGGCGCCTGCACCTGGGCCAGCATGCGTCGCACGTCGGCGCTGGGCACGACCTCGCGCCCGGCGGCGAGGAATCGGTCGCGCGCCTGACGGTACGCCGCCAGCCGCGGCGCCAACGCGCCGGGGTCGGCCGGCAGCTCGTCGGCCGCGACGTCCAGCGCGGCCAGCAGCGCCAGCAGGCGATCGCGCGGGCGCGAGTCCGGCGCGTAGCTCAGGCGCGGCGCGCGGTAGGCGACGAAGGGGCGGTCGTCGCTGTTGACGGCCGCGTCGGCCGACAGACGCGCCAGCGCACGCGGGCCGGCGATCACGCTGCCCAGCAGCGCGAACTCGTCGTCGAAACCCCAGCGTGACGCCTGCGGCGCGCTGCGCAAACGCTGGTGCAGCGCCTCGGGCGACAGCCGCGTGCCGCCGGCGCGGCCGATCAGGCCCAGCACCGGCGTGTCCAGGCTGTTCGTCGCCAGCACCGCCACCGCGTCGGGCCAGACCTCGCGGAAGGCGCGCACGACGCTGCGCAGGCTCTCCAGATCCATCTGGTGCAGCGGCAGCCATTGGCAGAACAGGCCGCCCGCGGCCAGGCGTTCGTGCACCGCGGCGAAATGTTCGGCGGTCAGCAGGTTGCCGCTGCCGCTGCGCGCCGGATGCACGTTGTCGGCGACGACGAGGTCGTAACGTTCCCGGCTGGCGCGCACGTGGCGGCGCGCGTCGGCGACGACGATCCGCAGCCGGTCGCCGGTGGCGAAACCGGCGGTGAAACGCGGCGACAGCGCCGCGACCTCGGGCAGCAGTTCGACGGCGTCGACGGTGAGCCGCGGATCTTCGGCGGCCGAGGCCGCGGTGATGCCGGTGCCCAGCCCCAGGAACAGCGCGTGCCGCGGGTCCGGGTGCAGCAGCAGCGGCAGCCAGGCCTGGCGCGCGTCGGCCCAGCGCGTGGCGCTGCTGCCTTCGGGGGCGCGGTTGTCGATCTTCAGCCAGGCGCTGCCGCCGGCGTCCTCGACGACGCTGACCGTCGCCGTCGCGCCTTCGTGCAGCGCCAGCAGCCGGCCGCCGGGCGGCAGGTCGACGAAGACCAGCGCCGGCGCCGCGATCACCATCGCGCCGGCCGCGGCACCGACGGCCCAGGTGGCGCGCGAACGCAGCGCCGCCGCCGAGGCCAGCGCCAGGTAGCCCGCGGCGACGACGGCCAGCGCCACCTTGGCGCCCGCCGCCGGCAGCAGCCCGACGCCGAAGACCAGCGGCGCCACCGCCGCCCCCAGCGTGTTGAGCCCGAGCAGCCGGCCCAGGCCCAGGCCGGCGGCGACGCCCTGCTCGGCCAGACGGGCGAAGAGGGCACCCATCAGCAGCGTCGGCAGCGCGAACGCGGCCAGCGCCAGCACCGCCTCGGCGGCCAGCGCCGCGCCGTAGCTCGCGCCGCCCGCCGCCAGCACCGCGGCCTTGATCGCCGGCGCGAACCACAGGCTGGCACCGCCGGCCAGGCAGGCCGCGGCCAAGGCGCGCAGCAGGCCGTCGACGCTGGCCGCCGGCCGCCGCGCCTGCCAGGCGGCGCCGGCCGCGCTGCCGACCAGGTAGACCGCCAGCAGCAGCGCGAAGGTGTAGACCGTGTCTTCGGCCACCTGGCCGAGCACACGCACGACGATCACCTCGTAGCCGATGCCCAGCAGCCCGGTCGCCGCCAGGCGCGGCAGCAGCGACGCCGCGGCCGCCGCGTCGCGCCGCGGCGCCGGGGCCAGCGGGCCGCCGAGCACCGCCGGCGCCAGCAGCGCGCAGCCCAGGTTCAGCGCCGCGCAGACCGCGGCGCTGCGCACCAGCCCGATCGAAGGCAGCAGCCAGAAGGCCAGCAGCAGCACGCCGAGCACCGCGCCGGCGGTGTTGGCGGCGTACAGCGCCGCCACCGAAGCCCCGGGCCGACCGGCCAGCGCCCGCTGCAGCGCCGGCAGCGTCGCGCCCATCGCCGCGGTCGCCGGCAGCAGCAGCACGAAGGTCGCGGCGAACGCGACGGTCCACTGCCAGGCCGGCGCGGGCGCCGGGCCGGCCAGCGCCGCCAGCCAGCCGCCGGCCCGGGCACCGAAGGCGGCCAGCACCAGGCTCCACGAGCCGATCAGCGCTTCGCAGAAGGCGTAGCCGCGCACCGGCCGGGCGCTGCGTTCCAGCCAGGCGCCCAGCGTCGACGCGCCCAGCGCCAGCCCGGCGAAGAAGGCGGCGACGACGGCCAGCACCGCCGCCGTCTCGTGGCCCAGCCAGAGCGCGCCCTGGCGCGTCCAGACGATCTGCAGCCCCAGGCCCGAGAAGCCCGAGGCCAGCATCAGCCCGAGCGCGGCCGGCGCGCCGAGGCCCGGCCGCCGCGCGCTGCGCTCGTCGAGGGTCAGCGCTGCCATGGGCGGGTGACGATAGGCCGCAGCGGCGACGCTTTCGTGACAGCGTGGGGACTGTCACGCCGGCTTCATCGAGCGTCGCCAGCATCGTGCGCGCCACGCCTTGCCGGAGTCACGAGATGTCCCCTGCCCCGTCGCGCCGCGCCCTGCTCCAGGCCGGCCTGCTGCTGTGCACTGCCGCCGTACTGCCGCGCGCCCGCGCCTGCGAGTTCTTCGCGACGACGCTGCGCGTCACGCACCCGTGGACACGCGCCACCGCGCCCTACGCCGACAGCTGCATCGTCAGCCTGAAGATCGACGAGGTCGCGAGCGACGACCGCCTCGTCGCGCTGCGCTCGCCGGTGGCGACGGGGGCCCGGGTGGACGGCCACGACGGCGTCGACGTCCCGATCCCTGCCGGCCGCGAGACGGTGTTCGGCGACGGCGGCCCGACGTTGCGCTTGGTCGGCCTGCGCCACCCGCTGGAGATCGCGCGCAGCTACCCCCTCGAACTGGTGTTCGAACGCGGCGGCACGGTGGCCGCGACGCTCAACGTCGACTACGGCCGCTTCCTCTAGCAGAGCACGTCGCCGGCCCCCTGAAGCCGGTTGCCGCGGCGCCGGCGCCGCCACGCAAGCGTCACGGACGCTTCATGACCGATTCCTAGGATCGCCCGGCGACTGCGGGAGGGAGGGTGCTCGTCGCGCCCGGCCACGCAGCGTCCCACCGAGAAAGACGTCAGGAGTCCGCGATGAAGCTTCATTTCGTTCGCAGCCCGCTCGCCCTTGCCGCCCTGGCGGCACTCGGGTCGACGGTGCTGGTCAGCGCGCCGGATCTGGCCCGCGCCGCCAAGGGCGCCGGCCAGTACGTGACCGGCGACTTCCACAACCACACCACCTGCTCGGACGGTTCGATCTCGATGCAGAAGCTGGTGAAGAAGGCCACCGACAAGACCGACACGCCCTGGGGCCTGGACTGGTTCGTGCAAGCCGGCCACGGCGGCAACGGCAACCGCAACTGCACGCTGGCCGAGGACTCGACGCTGGCGACGCCGGCCTACCCGCTGGTCTACTCCGCCGACGGCAGCAGCGTGCAGGGCCCGACGACGACCTGGCAGAACACCAACCCGGCGGTCCAGCCCAAGGGCCTGGCCTCGGGCACCGCGCCCAGCCAGAACATGTGGCGCTGGCAGTCGCTGCAGGAGTTCCAGTACCCGCTGCTGGAGTACCTGTCGGCGTACAAGAACAAGCCGATGTTCCTGGGCCTGGAGTCGGTCGTCGCCGGCCACGAGCACTCGTCGATGTCGGTGATCACCGGCCAGATGCCGAAGGCCATGGACACGGCCAAGCTGCCGACCTCGGCCGGCTACACCGCGCTGGGCAACGCCAGCGCGCTGTCGCAGTGGGAGTACTGCTTCGACCGCGCCGACACCGACACCAGCCGCGGCAATGCGACGGTAGGCGGCACGACCGGCAACAACTGGGACTGCTCGGTGGCCGGCAGCCTGAACTCGGCCGACCCGAGCTGGAACGTCACCGCCGCCAAGCTGATGCCGGCCAGCGGCACCGGCTCGGGCGAGCGCGGCCACGCCAAGACGGTCGAGGCGATCAAGTGGCTGGCGCAGAAGCACGTCTCGGGCGCCTACTACGTGCCGGCCCACCTGGAGCGCGCCGGCCCGTTCAACCCGGACGGCAACAACGGCTACAACGTCGAGCACCTGCGCGACTTCAACAACGCCGGCCCGACGATCGCCTTCGGCTTCGAGACCCAGCCGGGCCACCACGCCTCGGACAACCGCGGCGAGTACTCGCCGAACCGCAACACGATCAACGGCGTCAAGGTCGACTCGGTCGGCGGCACCACCTGGGGCGGCACCGGCGTCTACGGCGCGATCGTCGGCGGCGTCTGGGATTCGCTGCTCGGCGAAGGCCGCAACTGGTGGTTCTTCGCCAGCTCCGACTGGCACAACCGCGGCAGCTTCGGCCCCGACGACCGCCGCTCGACGCAGGACTTCTTCCCCGGCGAGTACCAGCGTGACCACGTGATGGTGCGTCCGGGCAGCGACCAGAAGCTGCGTCCGCAGACCATCGTCGACGGCCTGCGCAGCGGCAACAGCTTCACCGCCACCGGCCAGCTGATCGACCGCCTGGCCTTCGTCGCCTGCGTGCAGTACCGCGGCAACGAGGACCGCCGCGAGGACATCGTCGAGGCGCTGGCGCTGTCGGCCGCCCGCGGCAACACCGACCTGGACATGCCGGGCTGCGCGACGATGGGCGAGAAGCTCGTCGTGCGCCCGGGCGCGGACATCGTCGTTTCGGTGGTCGTGCGCGACCCCTCGGGCACGAACTACTCGCCCTACACCTTCGCCAACCCGTCGCTGGCCCAGGTCAACATCCACCAGCCGCTGAACAAGCCGGTGCTGGACCATGTCGACGTCATCCGCGGCATGGTCGGCGGCTACCGCCAGGTCGGCGCCGCCGACTACGCCGGTGCCTGGCCCAACACCTGGCTGGCCAACCCGTCGATGGAGACGGTGCCGGCGGCGGCGAAGAACACCACGGCCTCGGTCATCAAGACCTTCAGCTCGGCGACCTGGAAGACGCTGCGCACCGACACGCAATACAAGCGCATGACCTTCCGCATCCCGGCGGTCTCGGGCTCGCAGTATCTGCGCCTGCGCGGCAGCAACCTGCCGGCCGGCGTGCCCTGGGAGACCGACGCCAACGGCAACCCGCTGGCCGACCTCTACACCAACGCCAGCAACACCGCGAACCTGAAGATCCCTTGCACCGTCACCGGCAGCAACGTGCCGGAGAACGGCACGACCTACAGCGGCGCGGCGATCGACGGCTGCCCGAACCACCTGCCGACGGTGAACGGCGTCAAGTACGTCGCCTACGACGTCGCCGCCTGGTCCGACCTGTGGTTCTACAGCAACCCGATCTTCATCGAGGTCAGCGGCGGCACGCGCGTCGCGGGCGTCAAGTAATCGCCCCGGCCCCGGCCCCCCGAGGGCGCCGCGCATCGCGCGCGGCGCCTTTTCGCGTTCCCGAGTCATCTTCCGGCGGCGCCCGCGCGCCGCACCGTGCATGTCCAACGAGCTGACATCCCCGCCGGGCGCCGCCGCCGCGCCCTCCTCCACCCCGGCGCCGCGCCGGCCGCTGCCGCGCTGGCTGCGCGAGCCGCTGCTGCACTTCGCGATCGCCGGCGTCGCGCTGTTCGCCGTCGACCACTGGATCGTCGGCGCGAGCGAGGACCCGCGCACCATCGTCGTCGGCGCCGAGGTCGACGACAAGGCGCGCGAGTTGTTCCGCGGCTCGCGCGGCCGCGACCCCGACGCCAAGGAGCTGGCCGCGCTGCGCCAGGTCTGGGTCGACAACGAGGTGCTGTACCGCGAAGGCCTGGCGCTGCAGGTCGACCGCGGCGACGACGCGATCCGCGAGCGTGTGATCTTCAAGGCGCTGTCGGTCGTCGACGCGAATCTGAAGCCGCCCGCCGCCGACGAGAAGACGCTGCGCGCCTGGTTCGAGGCCCACCGCGCCAAGTACGACGAGCCGCCGCGTTTCGACTTCCAGGAAGCCGTGCTCGCCGGCGAGGCCAGCGAGAGCGCGGTACGCGCGCTGGTCGAACGCCTGAACCACGGCGCGCCGGGCGAGCTCGACGCCGGGCTGCGAGTCTTCAAGGGCCGGCCGCAAGCCAGCCTGGCGCCGAGCTACGGCGAGGACTTCGCCGCCGCGCTGGCCGAGGCCACGCCCGGCGAATGGCACGCGCTGCACGCCAAGGACGGCTGGCGCGCGATCCGCGTCGACGGCTCGACGCCGGGCCGCCTGGCGCAGTTCGAGGCCCTGCAGGGCGTGCTGCTGCAGGACTGGACCGACACGGTGATGGCCGAACGCCGCACCGCCGCCGTGCGCGAGCTGGCCAGGAAGTACCGCGTGCGCGTCGAGGAGGCGGCGCGATGAGGCGCGTGCTGCGCGGGCTGCTGCTCGCCTGGCTGGCGCTGGTCGCCGGCGCCGCCGCGGCGCACGAGATGAGCATCGCCGAGATGGAACTGCGCGAGACCGCGCCGGGCGAGTTCCTCTGGCAGTGGACGGCCACCGCGCGCCCGGTCGGCACCGACCTCGTGCCGCGCTGGCCGGCGCCGTGCACGGCAGACGGCAACCTGCTGCGCTGCGGCGACGCCGGGCTCAAGGGCCGGCTCGCCGTCGACGGCGTCGGCAAACGCTACTCGGCGGTCATCGTCAAGATGTTCTGGCGCGACGGCGGCTCGCGCGTCGCGACGCTGACCGCGGCCCAGCCCGAGGTGCAGCTCTTCGGCAGCGCCGAGGACCGGCGCGGTTTCGCCGAGATCGCCCGCGCCTACGTCGGCCTGGGCGTGCAGCACATCCTGACCGGCACCGACCACCTGATGTTCGTCGCCGGGCTGCTGTTCCTGGTCGGCTTCAACCGCCGGCTGGTCTGGACCGTCACCGCCTTCACCGTCGCGCACAGCCTGACGCTGGCCTTAAGCGCTCTGGGCTGGCTGTCGCTGCGGCCGCCGCCGGTGGAGGCGACGATCGCGCTGTCGATCGTGCTCGTCGCCGCCGAGGCGCTGCGGCGCGAGGACACGCTGTCGCGGCGCTGGCCGGCGCTGGTGGCCTTCGGTTTCGGCCTGGTGCACGGGCTGGGCTTCGCCGGCGCGCTGCGCCAGTTCGGCCTGCCCGAGAACCATCTGCTGACGGCGCTGGTCGGCTTCAACGTCGGCGTCGAGATCGGCCAGCTGCTGGTCATCGCCGCCGCCTGGGCCGTCTGCCGCGCGCTGGCGCCCTGGCCCGGCTTCGCGCGCACGCGGGGGCCGGCGCTCTACGCGATGGGCAGTGTCGCCGCCTGGTGGGCCTGCGCGCGCATCGTGAAGATCGTCGCCGCCTGATCAGGCGGCCTCGAAGCCGACTTCGGGCGCAGGCACGCAGCGCACGCGCGGCCCGTAGCTGTCGATCGCGGCCAGCGTCGTGTTGTGGTGGGCGACGATCTGCGGCGCCGCGAGCACGGCGTTGTCCAGCGTCGAATGGCCGTCGGCGACCAGCGTGACCGGGTAGCCGTGGGCGAGCGCGCCGCGCACCGTCGAGTCGATGCAGAACTCGGTCTGGAAGCCGCAGACGACGAGCTCGCGCACGCCGTTGGCCTGCAGCAGGTCGTGCAGCCCGGTCTCGTGGAAGGCGTCGCAGGCGGTCTTGCCCAGGCGCAGGTCGGCGGGCTGGACCTCGAGCCGGTCGTCGAGCTGCCAGCCGGGCGTTCCGCGGCGCATCGGCTCGTCGCCTTCGTGCTGCACCAGCACCACCGGCGCGCCGGCGGCACGCGCCGCGGCCGTCACGGCGTTGATGCGCGTGATGACGGCCTCGGCCTCGTGCACCGCCCAGGGGCCGAGGCACAACAAGGTCTGGACGTCGACGACGAGCACGGCGGTCTTCATGGTTCTGATCTCCCTGGTTCGCGTCCTGCACGCCGGCGCAGCAGCAGGTGCAGCACGACGGCGAACAGCATGCCGACGCCCAGCAGCCACCGCAACGGTGTCGTCACCGGCTGCTCGGCTGCCGGATCGACTTCGAGCGTGCCGGCCAGCGCCATCGCCAGAACGACGGCCGCGCCGAGCGCGTTGTTCGCGTGATGTCGAAGATCGTGGGCCATGCCGCGATGATGACCGAGGCCGCGCGTGCGGGCCTCAGCCACCGGCGGCGAGCACGGCCTCGAGCCGGTCCAGGTTCTGCTCGTTGGCCGGCTCGACGACGTGGCGCAGCGCCTGCGCGGTGCCTGCGTCGTCGAAGACCTGCTGCCACCCCAGCCGCGTGCCGCCGGCCACCGGCTCCAACTGCACGTCGAGCGTGAACAGCGGCGGCACGACGTGGCGCAGCACGATCCTCGACGGCGGCTCGATGAGCACGAACTCGTTCTCGTTCGGATAGCGCGTGCCGTCGGGCGCCTGCATCACGAAGACCCAGCGGCCGCCGACGCGGAAGTCGAAACGTTCGAACTCGTTGGTGAAGCCCGCCGGGCCCCACCAGGCGGCCAGGCGTTCGGGTGTCTCGAAGGCGGCGAACACCGCCTCGGGCGGGTGCGGCAGCGTGCGTTCGGTGGCGGCGGTGCGGTCTTCGTCCATGACGGTCTCCCAGGGTCAGCCGGCCGCGGCGGCGCGGCGCACGAGTTCGAGCACACGCGCCTGCTCGGCAGCGCCCAGTTCGCGCAGCGCGAACGCGGTGGGCCACATCGTGCCCTCGTCCAGAGCCGCGCCGTCGCTGAAGCCCAGCGTCGCGTAGCGCGCCTTGAACTTGCTGGCCGGCTGGAAGAAGCACAACACCTTGCCGTCGCGCGCGTAGGCCGGCATGCCGTACCAGGTGCGCGGCGCCAGCGTGGGCGCCGCCTGCAGGATCAGGCGGTGCAGCTGCTCGGCCAAGGCGCGGTCGGCCTCGGGCAGTTCGGCGATCTTGTCGAGCACGGCACGTTCGCCGTCGGCCGTGCCGGGCGCTGCCGCCTCGCGGGCGCGCTCGCGCATCGCCGCACGTTCGTCGGCGTCGAATGCAGCCGCCTTGCGGCGCGGGCGTGGAGCGGTGTCCGTCATCGGCGTTCCTCCTGGTCGCGGCCGGGGCAAACGCCTTGCCGGCGGCGTTCAGCGCGGCGGTGCGCCGGCGAAGCACACCGCGTTCTCCGGCAGGTGGTCCCACGGTGCCGCCTGGCCGACGAAGATGTCCACGTGCGGCACGTACTGCGACGCGTCGTCGAGCGTGCCGGCGCGAACGCCGACCAGGCCGGGCATCGCCTCGGCGATGCCGAAGAGCTGCGAGCCGCAGCTCGGGCAGAAGCCGCGGCGCACGATACGCCCGCTGCTGCCCGGACTGCCGTAGTAAGCGACTTCGCCGCTGATCTCCAGCGCCTGCTGCGGCACGAAGAAGGTCGGCGCGTAGGCGCTGCCCGAGGAGCGCTGGCAGTCGCGGCAATGGCAGTTGCCCGACAGCACGGCCGGCGCGGTGCAGCGGTAGCGCACCGCGCCGCAGAGACAGGACCCGGAAATCGTCGTCATCGATCCTCCCGACCGCCGCTTCGTCGACCGGCGGCATCGGCACGAGGCTAGCCTGCGTGCGCCGCAGCGGCACGCCGGCCCGGCACCTTGCTCGCGGGATCGCCAGCCGCGGCGAAATCGCTCAGCCGCGCACGACGACCAGCATCAACACCATCACCGCGCTCGCCGTCAGCCAGGAGCCGGCGACGCGCACGCCGATGCGCGCCCAGGCCGGGCGGGCCTGCTGCACCAGGCCGGCGGCGCAGGCGGCCAGCAGCAGCGCGGCGACGAAGGCGCCCAGCAGGCCGCCGAAACGGACGGCGCCCGTGGCGGCCCCCGGCGCACTCACCCACCCGGCGGCAGCGCCGGCCAGCGCCGCGATCGCCGCCAGCGCCTGCGGCGGCCAGGGCCGGTGCAGCACGACCGACAGGCCCGCCAGCACGGCCAGCGCGAGCAGCAGCTCGCGCGCCGCCGCCGGGCCGGGTGCGGCGCCGAAGCACAGTCCCACCAGCAAGGCCAGTGCGAGCGCGCCGAGCGCCGGGCGCGCCGCCTGCAGCCCGCGCTGGCCGAGCGCCAGCCCCAGCGCCAGCAGCGCGATGGCGGCGGCCGGCGTCAGCAGCAGGTGCAAGGCCCCGTCGTAGAAGGCGTCGACGCCCTTGACGGCGCCGTGGGCCCACACCGGCAGCGGCAAGGCGAAGGCCGCCGTGGCGGCCAGGCGCTTGCGCATCAGAAGGCGCGGCCGAGGAAGAAGACGCCGGCGCCGGCGATCAGCGCGCCGGTGGCGCGCACGACGGCACGCCCGTGCGGCCAGCGCACCGTTTCGCCCAGCGCGATGCCGGCCAGGTGCAGCAGCCCGGTGGCGACGACGAAGCCCAGGCTGTAGGCCACCGGATCGGCGGCGCCTGGCAGTTCCGTGCCGTGCGCATGGCCATGGAAGACGGCGAAAGCGCCGACCAGCAGCGCCGCGACCCACAGCGCCGGCCGCGCGGCGAAGGCCACCGCACCGCCCAGCAGCACCGCCGACATCGCGATGCCGATCTCGACGCCCGGCAGCGGCACGCCGGCCACGCCGAGCGCGCCGCCCACCGTCATCACCAGCGGGAAGACGACCGGCAGCACCCAGATCGCCGGCCGGCCGAGGAAGGCGCCCCACAGGCCCACGGCGACCATCGCCGCGACGTGGTCCCAGCCGAGCAGCGGATGCAGGAAGCCCGAGGCGAAACCGCCGACCACGCCGTCGCCGGTGTGCGCCGATGCCAGCAGCGGCAGCAGCGCGAGGCAGGCCACGGCGGCGCGCGGCAGGAGACGGCGGGACGTCGGCACGGCGGATCCTCTTGCAAGAACGCCCCGCCGCAGGAAGCGGCGAGGCGCAGGATTGGCATCGGCCATGCCGGGTGACGGGTTCCCGTGAATCGCCCAGTGTTGCGACCGGTTTCGCACGCCGATGCCGGCATTCTGGGCAGGCCGTGTGTCGGCCGTATGTCAGGGGCGCAGGCTCAGGGCCGCCACTCGCCGCGTTCGTGCACCAGCAGGCGCTCGCCGCGCTGCACGATCAGCTCACCCGACTCGAGCACGCGGTAGACGGTGTCGCCGTTGTGGAACTCCCAGCCGAGAAAGCGGCAGGGCGTGACGCCGTCGGCGCAGCGGGTGTGCAGCGTGCGGCCTTCGAGCGTGATGGCGCGGCCGCTGCGCCGGCTGACGCCGCGGTAGCCGACCTCGGCGCACGCGACCTCGCCTTCCGGGCAGCGTGGCTCGATCGTCACGCGGTAGCCGGGCGTCAGCAGCGTCTGCGCCGGCACGCCGGCGGCCGCGGCGGCGAGCGCGGCGGCGGCTAGGTGGTGAAGGAGCTTCATGGGCCGGCCGCGGCACTGTAGCGCGACCGGCCGGCGCGTCAGCGCTGCGCCGTTTGCACCTGGGGCGGCACGGCCATGTGGTCCTCGACCGCATCGAGCACGGCCTCGGGTTCCTGGGCCTCGACCTCGGTCTCGCCGTCGAGCTGGCGGCGCAGGCGCTCGCCGTCCAGGCCGCCGGTCCACTTGGCGACGACCAGGGTCGCGACGCCGTTGCCGATCAGGTTGGTCAGCGCACGCGCCTCGGACATGAAGCGGTCGATGCCCAGGATCAGCGCCAGCCCGGCGACCGGCACGTGGCCGACGGCCGACAGCGTCGCCGCCAGCACGATGAAGCCGCTGCCGGTGACGCCGGCCGCGCCCTTGGAGGTCAGCAGCAGCACCAGCAGCAGCGTGAGCTGCTGGGTCAGCGTCAGCGGCGTGTCGGTGGCCTGGGCGATGAAGACCGCGGCCATCGTCAGGTAGATCGAGGTGCCGTCGAGGTTGAACGAGTAGCCGGTCGGGATCACCAGGCCGACGACCGACTTGCGCGCGCCCAGGTTCTCCAGCTTGGCCATCATGCGCGGCAGCACCGACTCCGACGACGAGGTGCCGAGCACGATCAGCAGCTCTTCCTTGATGTAGCGGCAGAACTTCCAGACCGAGAAGCCGTGCGCGCGGGCGATGGTGCCGAGCACGACGAAGATGAACAGCAGGCAGGTCGTGTAGAAGGTCGCCATCAGCGCGCCCAGCGACAGCAGCGTGCCGATGCCGTACTTGCCGATCGTGAACGCCATCGCGCCGAATGCGCCGATCGGCGCGACCTTCATGATGATGCCGACGATGCCGAACAGCACGTGGCTGGTCTTCTCGATGAATTCGAAGACCATCGAACCGCGGCCGCCGAAACGGTGCAGCGCGAAACCGAACAGCACCGAGAAGAACAGCACCTGCAGGATCTCGCCCTTGGCGAATGCATCGACGACGGTCGTCGGAATGACGTGCAGCAGGAAGTCGACCGTGCCTTCCATCTTGCCGGGGCCGGTATAGGCGGCGACGGCCGAGGAGTTCAGCGTCGCCGGGTCGACGTGCATGCCGGCGCCGGGCTTGACGACGTTGATGATCACCAGGCCGATGACCAGCGCGATCGAGCTGACGACCTCGAAGTACAGCAGGGCCAGACCGCCGGTCTTGCCGACCTGCTTCATGTCTTCCATGCCGGCGATGCCGACGACGACGGTGCAGAAGATGATCGGCGCGATGATCATCTTGATCAGCTTGATGAAGCCGTCGCCCAGCGGCTTCATCGCGGCGCCGGTCTCGGGCCAGAAATGGCCCAATGCGACGCCAATGGCGATTGCAATAAGTACTTGTACGTACAACGAACGATAAAAAGGTCGATTACGGCTGGTCGATTCCATTGGCGTCTCCCCGCGGCCCAAACGCGCGCGGAAACGCAATTGTCGCATTAGTGCAATTCGTCACTCAGGGAAAACCCATGGTGACGCCATTACAGGCGAAATGGAAGCGAGCGGCGGCCGTGCCGCCGCGCTCAGCGGTGGCGGCAGCCCAGGCGGTCGAGCAAGGCCGCGGCTTCGACGCGGGCGGCCTCGGACAGCTCGCCGCGAAGCACGCCGTGCTCGTCGAAGTGGCGCGCTTCGAGCAGCGGGATGATGGCCGCGAGCTCGTCCGGCGCGACGCCGACCAGCAGCACCTCGGGCAGCCCGGCCAGGGCCTGCTTCAGGCGGCGGGCGATCACGCGGTACTCCAGCGGATGCAGCAAGGCCGCTCCGCAGTCCATGTCGCCGAGGCGGCGAGCGAGGTCCAGGACGTAGAGGCGGCGGGCGGCGAGTGCGGTCATCGGGAGGCGGGGCCGTGTGGCAGGAATCGGCCGCTAGGATGGCGCCGCCCGGCCGTTCGCGATCGGTGCAAGAGCGGGCGACAAGCCCTTCACTTCGGAGTCAAGTTGCCGCGCCTGCCGATCGCCGCCTCATGAACGCCGCGCCCGCCGATCCTCCGCCCGCCCCGGTGCCGCTGCGCAGCGCCTTCGGCTGGTGGCTGCGCCTGGGCTGCATCAGCTTCGGCGGGCCGGCCGGCCAGATCGCGCTGATGCACGAGGAACTCGTCGTGCGCCGGCGCTGGATCTCCGAGCGGCGTTTCCTGCACGCGCTGAACTACTGCATGCTGCTGCCCGGCCCCGAGGCCCAGCAGCTCGCCACCTACATCGGCTGGCTGATGCACCGCACGCCGGGCGCGCTCGTCGCCGGCACGCTGTTCGTGCTGCCGTCGGCGCTGCTGCTGATGCTGCTGGCCTGGGCCTACCTCGGCTACGGCCAGTTGCCGGCGGTGGCTGCGGCGCTGTGGGGCGTGAAGCCGGCGGTCACGGCGCTGGTGCTGGCCGCCGCGGTGCGCATCGGCGGGCGCACGCTGGGCCACCCGCTGCGCTGGGCGATCGCCGCGGCGGCCTTCGTCGCGCTGGCGGCGTTCTCGCTGCCCTTCCCGGCCGTCGTCGCGGCGGCGGCGCTGGCCGGCGCGATCGGCGCCCGCTTCGTGCCGCAGGCCTTCGGCCTCGCGCTGCATGGCGAGGCCCCGCCCGCGCCGCACGCGCCGGCACTGATCGACGACGACACGCCGCCGCCGGCGCACGCACGCGGCGGCTGGCCGCAGCTGCTGAAGGTGACGCTGGCCTGCGTGGCGCTGTGGGTGGCGGCGCTCGGCGTACTGGTGCTCGTCGCCGGGCCGGGATCGACGCCGGCGCAGATGGGCCTGTTCTTCACGAAGGCCGCGCTGCTGAGCTTCGGCGGCGCCTACGCGGTGCTGCCTTACGTCTTCCAGGCGGCCGTCGGCCACTACGGCTGGCTGACGGCCGCCCAGACCCTGGACGGGCTGGCGCTGGGCGAGACCACACCCGGGCCGCTGATCATCGTCGTCGTCTTCGTCGGTTTCGTCGGCGGCTGGACGCAGCCGGCCTTCGGTGCGGACTCGGCCGCGGCGTCGGCCGTGCTGGCGGCGGCGACGGCGGCCTTCTTCACCTTCCTGCCGTCGTTCTGGTTCATCCTCGCCGGCGGCCCGCTGATCGAGGCCACGCATGGCCGGCCGCGTTTCACCGCGCCGCTGGCCGGCGTGTCGGCGGCGGTGGTCGGCGTCATCGCCAACCTGGCACTGTTCTTCGCCTGGCACGTGCTGTGGCCCCGTGGCTGGGCCGGCGGCCCGGACCTGGCGGCGCTGGCGGTCGGCGTCGCCGCCGCGCTGGCGCTGCTGCGCTGGCGGGTCGGGCCGGTGCCGGTGATCGCGGCGGCGGCAGCGGCCGGGCTGGTCTGGCACGCGCTGCGCTGACCCCCATGCTCTGCATTGACCGCAGCGCTTCCCGACCCTAGAGTGATATCACTTTGACATCAACCGGAGCCCCGCGATGAGCCTCGAGAACACCGTCCACGAACGCCCCGCGCGCTCGCTCAACGGCTGGCCTTTCGTCGGGCTGGGGCTGCTGATGGTGCTGGCCGGCATCGTCGCCGTGGTGACGATGCTGCGTCCGGAGCCGCCGCTGGGCGCACCGGTGCACCTGCTGCTGACCGTACTGCTGGTGCTCGGCGGGCCGCTGGTCTGGGGCGGGCTCTACGTGCTGCAGCCCAACCAGGCGGCGCTGCTGCTGTTCTTCGGCCGCTACCGCGGCAGCGACCGCGAGACCGGGCTGCGCTGGGCCAACCCGTTCACGAGCAAGCGCAAGATCTCGGTGCGCGCACACAACTTCAACAGCGACAAGCTCAAGGTCAACGACCTGCGCGGCAACCCGATCGAGATCGCCGCCGCGGTGCTCTGGCGCGTCGAGGACACGGCACGGGCGCTGTTCGAGGTCGAGGACTACGAAGCCTACGTGCTGACCCAGGCCGAGGCCGCGGTGCGCCACCTGGCCTCGCGCTACGCCTACGACAACCTGGAAGCCGACGGCACGGCCGCCGCGCCCGAGGTGACGCTGCGCTCGTCGACCGACGAGGTCAGCGCCGGGCTGCGCGCCGAGCTGCAGGCGCGTTTCGCCCAGGCCGGCATCGTCGTCGTCGACGCCAAGCTGACCCACCTGGCCTACGCGCCCGAGATCGCCGGCACGATGCTGCGCCGCCAGCAGGCCGAGGCGGTGGTCGCCGCGCGCGCCAAGATCGTCCAGGGCGCCGTCGGCATGGTCGAGCTGGCGCTGCAGGGCCTGCAGCAGCGCGGCCTGGTCGAACTCGACGACGAGCGCAAGGCGGCGATGGTCAGCAACCTGCTCGTCGTGCTTTGCGCCGACCGCGACGCGACGCCGGTGGTCAACACCGGCACCCTCTACGCCTGAGGCCGCACGGCCGTGGCCAGCCCCGGCAAGAAAGCCTTCGCGCTGCGCATCGACCCGCTGCTGTGGGCCGAGGTCGAACGCCTGGCCGCGGCCGACCTGCGCAGCGTCAACGCCGAGGTCGAGGTGCTGCTGCGCGAGGCGCTGCGCACGCGGCTGGGCGAGGCCGCGATGGCCCGGCTGGCGCGCCGGCCGCGTCCGCCCAGCGGCGACGGCGACGCCGAAAGCTGACCCCCACCCCCCACCGGAACGGGGCGGCAACGCCCCTCGTGGCGTGGCACCGCCGCCGCGGCGCGTTACCCTTGCCGCTGTCGCCCGCCACCCCCGCCCGTCCATGATCGTCACGCGTGTCCCCACGACCCCGATCGCCGGCATGAAGCCCGGCACCAGCGGCCTGCGCAAGAAGGTCGCCGAGTTCGCCCGCCCGCACTACGTCGAGAACTTCGTGCAGTCGGTGTTCGACGCCGTACGCCCGCCCGCGGGCTTCGCCGGCCTGGCGCTGGTCGTCGGCGGCGACGGCCGCTTCCACAACCGCGAAGCGATCCAGACCGTGATCCGCATGGCCGCGGCCAACGGCTTCGCACGCGTGATCGTCGGCGCCGGCGGCATCCTGTCGACGCCGGCGGCGTCCTGCGTGATCCGCGCCCACCAGGCTTTCGGCGGGCTGATCCTGTCGGCCAGCCACAACCCCGGCGGCCCCGACGGCGACTTCGGCATCAAGTTCAACGCCGCCAACGGCGGCCCGGCGCCCGAGCGCATCACCGACGCGATCTACGCGCGCACGCTCGCGATCACCGAATACCTGACGCTCGACACGCCCGACCTCGACCTCGACACGCCGGGCACACGCAGCCTGGGCACGCTGGCCGTCGAGGTCGTCGACCCGGTGGCCGACTACCTGGCGCTGATGCAGCGCCTGTTCGACTTCGACGCGCTGCGCGCGCTGTTCGCCAGCGGCTTCCGGCTGCGCTTCGACGCGATGCACGCCGTCACCGGGCCGTACGCGCACGCGATCTTCGAACGCGAACTGGGCGCGCCGGCCGGCACGGTGATCAGCGGCACGCCGCTGCCCGACTTCGGCGGCCACCACCCCGACCCCAACCTCGTGCACGCCAAGGCGCTGTACGACGAGATGATGGGCGCCGACGCGCCCGACCTCGGCGCTGCCTCCGACGGCGACGGCGACCGCAACCTGATCATCGGCCGCGGGATCTTCGTCTCGCCGTCGGACTCGCTGGCGATGCTGGCGGCCAACGCACGCTGCGCCCCGGCCTACGCGCAGGGCCTGGCCGGCGTCGCACGCTCGATGCCGACCAGCGCCGCCGTCGACCGCGTCGCCCAGACGCTGGGCATCCCGTGCTACGAGACGCCGACCGGCTGGAAGTTCTTCGGCAACCTGCTCGACGCCGGCCGCATCACCTTGTGCGGCGAGGAGAGCGCCGGCACGGGCAGCGACCACGTGCGCGAGAAGGACGGCGTCTGGGCGGTGCTGCTGTGGCTGAGCATCCTCGCGGCGCGCCGCCAGAGCGTGCGCGAGATCGCCGCCGAGCACTGGGCGACCTACGGCCGCCACTACTACACGCGCCACGACTACGAAGCCGTCGAGACCGAAGCCGCGCAAGGGCTGATGGAGCATCTGCTCGAGCGCCTGCCGCGCATGCCGGGCGAATCGATCGCCGGCCGGCGCATCGTGCTGGCCGACGACTTCGAGTATTCCGACCCGGTCGACGCCAGCGTCTCGCGCCACCAGGGCCTGCGCATCGGTTTTGCCGACGGCTCGCGCATCGTCTACCGGCTGTCGGGCACCGGCACCAGCGGCGCGACGCTGCGCGTCTACATCGAACAGTTCGAGCCCGACCCGGCACGCCACGGGCTCGATCCGCAGGCGGCGCTCGCGCCGCTGATCACCCTGGCCCGCGACATCGCGGGCATCCCGGCGTGGACCGGCCGCGAAGCGCCGGACGTCATCACCTGAGACCAGAAGTTCATGCGTTTTCCCCGTCGCAGCGGCGTGCTGCTGCATCCCACTTCCCTGCCCGGCCCGCACGGTTCGGGCGACTTCGGCGCCAGCGCCTACCACTTCGTCGACTGGCTGGCCGTCGGTGGCCAGAAGCTCTGGCAGATCCTGCCGCTGGGCGGCATCGGGCCGGGCAACTCGCCC
This sequence comes from Rubrivivax gelatinosus IL144, assembly GCF_000284255.1. NCBI lineage: Bacteria > Pseudomonadati > Pseudomonadota > Betaproteobacteria > Burkholderiales > Sphaerotilaceae > Rubrivivax > Rubrivivax gelatinosus. The sequence continues at coordinate 2,346,515 of NC_017075.1, read as the reverse complement.
TACATGAGCAGTTCGGCCTTCGCCGGCAACGTGCTGCTCGTCGACCTCGACGACCTCGCGCAGCACGGCTGGCTGGAGCCGGAAGAGCTGGCGCCGCCGGCCGGTGCCGACGACCGCCAGGTGAACTTCGACGCCGTCGTGCCCTTCCGCATGGACCGGCTGGCACGCGCCGCGGGCCGTTTCGCCGCCTCGGCGAGCGCCGCCGACCGCGCCGACCTGGCCGAGTTCAAGGCCGCCCACGCCGACTGGCTGGACGACTACGCGCTCTTCATGGCGCTGGCCGAAGCCCACCCGGGCAGCTGGAGCGACTGGCCGGCGCCGCTGGCCCGGCGTGAGAAGAAGGCCCTGGCCGCCGCGCGCAAGCAGCACGCCGAACGCGTGGACTTCTGGACCTTCTGCCAGTGGCGCTTCTTCCGCCAGTGGGGCCGGCTGCGCGCCTACGCCAACACGCGCGGCGTGCAGATCGTCGGCGACGCGCCGATCTTCATCGCCCACCACAGCGCCGAGGTCTGGGCGCGGCCGGAGCTGTTCATCCTCGACGGTCGCGGCGAGCCCAGCGTCATCGCCGGCGTGCCGCCCGACGGCTTCTCGGCCACCGGCCAGCGCTGGGGCAACCCGCTGTACCGCTGGGAGGCCCACGCCGCCGAAGGCTTCGCCTGGTGGATCCAGCGCATCAAGCGCAGCTTCGAGCTCGTCGACATGCTGCGCATCGACCATTTCCGCGGTTTCGCGGCCTACTGGGAGATCCCGGCCAGCGAGCCGACGGCGGTCAACGGCCGCTGGGTGCCGGCGCCGGGCGAGGCGCTGTTCGAGGCCATCGCCGCGGCGCTGGGCGAGCTGCCGGTCATCGCCGAGGACCTGGGCGTTATCACGCCCGACGTCGACGCGCTGCGCAAGCGCAACGACTTCCCCGGCATGCGCATCCTGCAGTTCGCCTGGGGCGAGGACATCAACGCCGAGCGCCGTTTCCTGCCGCACCGCTACGAGCCCGACACCGTCGTCTACACCGGCACGCACGACAACGACACGACGATCGGCTGGTACGCCAGCGCCAGCGAGGCGTCTCGCCACCACCTGCGCGAGTACCTGGCCACCGACGGCCACACGCCGCACTGGGACCTGATCCGCTGCGCCTGCGCCAGCATCGCCGACACCGCGATCTACCCGATGCAGGACGTGATGGGCCTGGACGGCCGCCACCGCATGAACTTCCCCGGCACCGGCACCGGCAACTGGGCCTGGCGCTTCAGCTGGAACGAAGTGCCGCCCGAAGCGGCCACGCGCCTGCACCGCATGGCGCAGCTCTACGACCGGCTCTGAGGACGGCTCCGGTGTTCCCGCCGCTCGGCCGCCTGGGCCACCACCGGCTGGCCGACGGCCGTTCGGCCTTCCGCGTCTTCGCGCCGGAGAAGCTGGCGCTGCGCATCGTCTTCGACGACGGCCGCGCGCCGCTGGTGCTGGACGGCGACGCGCTGGGCTACTGGAGCGCGGCCACCGAGGCGCTGCCGGCCGGCACGCGCTACCGCGTCGAGGTCGACGGCGCCGCCTGGCCCGACCCGGCTTCGCGCCGCCAGCCCGAAGGCGTGCACGGGCCGAGCGAGGTCGTCGACATCGTGCCGGCGGCCAGCCCCGGCTGGCGTGGCGTCGAGATCGACGACGCGGTGATCTACGAGCTGCACGTCGGCACGTTCACGCCCGAAGGCACGCTGGCGGCAGCCACCCAGCGCCTGGGCCATCTGGCGGCCCTGGGCGTCAACGTCGTCGAGCTGATGCCGCTGGCCGCCTTCCCCGGCGAACGCAACTGGGGCTACGACGGCGTGCAGCCGTTCGCGCTGCACGCGGCCTACGGTTCCTGGGCCGAGCTGCGGCAGTTCATCGAGCAGGCGCACGCCTTGGGCCTCGCGGTGCTGCTGGACGTCGTCTACAACCACTTCGGGCCCGAAGGCAATTACACCGGCCAGTTCGCGCCCTACACGCGCGCCGCGGCCACGCCCTGGGGCGCGGCGATCAACTTCGACGGCGAGTACGCCTACGGCGTGCGCGAGTACTTCGCCGAGAACCTGCGCTTCTGGGTCGAGGACGTCGGCTTCGACGGCGTGCGCCTGGACGCGGCCTCGGAGATCCACGACAACAGCCCGGTGCCCATCGTGCGCGAGCTGAGCGAGCTGGCGCGCGAGATCGGCCGGCGCCAGCGCCGCCGCGTGCTGACCATCGCCGAGCACCTGCGCAACAACGCGCGCGTCACCGCCGCCGACGGCCTGGGCTGCGACGCGCAGTGGAACGACGACCTGAACCACGCGCTGGTGGCCTGGCTCACCGGCGAGCGCTGGCGCCATTACGCCAGCTTCGGCCGCTTCGAGGATGTGGTGACGGCGCTGGCGCGCGGCTGGGTGCTCGACGGCACGCGGCTGGACCGCTTCCGCCGCCACTTCACCGGCAGCGACCCGGCGGCGACGCTGCCGCACGAACACGTCGTGCACGTGCAGAACCACGACCAGGTCGGCAACCGCCCCGGCGGCGAGCGCCTGGCGGCGCTGGTCGGCCCCGAGCGCGCGCTGCTGGCCGCGGTGGCGATGTTCGCCAGCCCCTTCGTCCCGATGCTGTTCATGGGCGAGGAATGGGGCGAAACGACGCCCTTCCTGTTCTTCGAGGACTTCGGCGACCGCCGCGTCGTGCGCGGCGTGCGCGCCGGGCGCCGCGCCGAGAACGGTTTCGTGCCGGGTTTCGACCCGCCGAACCCGCACGCGCGTTCGACCTTTCTCGCCGCCAAGCTGCGCTGGCCGCGCGCCGCGACGCCCGAGGGCCGCTTCGTGCTGGAGCGCTACCGCAGGCTGATCGCCCTGAAGCGCGCCGGCGAGCTGGGCCCGCGCGAACGCGGTGCGGTGCAGGTCGACGGCGACGCGGCGACCAAGCTCGTGCGCCTGGCCGCGCCGCGCACGCTGACCTGGCTGAACCTCGGGCCCGCCGAGCAGGCCGTCGCGGCGCCCGAAGGCTGGACCGAGGTGCTGTGCACGGTGCCGCAACGCACGCCGGGCCGGCTGCCCGGCTTCGCGGCCGTCGTCTGGCGCGCGCCCGGCTGAATCAGGCGGCGTGCCGCCGCGCCACCCAGAACACCGCGCCCTGCGCCCCGTAGGTCTCGGCGTGCGGCTCGCCGCGCGGCAGCACGAGGCGGTCGCCGGGCAGCAGGCGGCGCGTGATGCCGTGGTGCTGCACCGTCATCTCGCCTTCGACGACCAGCAACTCCAGCGCGAAGCAGTGCTCGTGGTCGTCGAGCACGGTGCCCGGCTCCATGCGGCGCTCGATCACGGTGTCGAAGCCGCGGCCGCGCATCTCGGCTTCGAAGGCGGCGAAATCGGGGACGGCGGCGGAACCGGTCATCGTGCTCTCCGGGCCGTGTCGCACGGCGTTCGGCGAATTCTGCCGCCCCACGGGGCACGCTGCTTGCCGGGCGCGGCGCCGCCCATGCCCGACACACCGCGCCGCCCCTCGCCCCACCGCCGCATCGAACTGACGCTGCGCCGCAGCTTCGGACTGGACCGTTTGCGCGAAGGCCAGCGCGAGCTGATCGAACGCGTGCTCGCCGGCGAGAGCCTGCTGGCGGTGATGCCCACCGGCGCCGGCAAGTCGCTGTGCTACCAGCTGCCCGGCGTGCTGCTGGACGGCCGCACGGTCGTCGTCTCGCCGCTGATCGCGCTGATGAAGGACCAGTGCGACAAGCTGCGTGCGCTGGGCATCGCCGCGGTGCAGTTCAACAGCACGCTGGACGCCGAGGCCCTGGCCGCGGCCGAGCGTGCGCTGGACGAAGGTTCGGCGCGCTTCGTCTTCACGACGCCCGAACGCCTGGCCGATCCCGAGTTCATGGCACGGCTGGCGGCGCGGCCGGCGGCGCTGCTGGTCGTCGACGAGGCGCACTGCATCTCGCAGTGGGGCCACGACTTCCGCCCGGCGTTCCTGGAGATCGGCCCGGCACGGCGCCGGCTGGGCCAGCCGCCGGTGCTGGCGCTGACCGCCACCGCCGCCGCCGAGGTCGCCGCGGACATCGCGGCCCAGCTCGGCATCCCCGCCGGCGGCGTGCTGCAGGCCGGCGGCTACCGGCCGAACCTGGACCTCGTCGTCGAACAGGCCTCGCGCGAAGACGAGAAGCTGGCGCGCTGCGTCGAGCGCGTGGCGGCGATGCCGGGCGCGGGCATCGTCTACTGCGCGACGATCAAGGCCGCCGAGACGGTGCACGCGGCACTGGTGGGCGCCGGCGTCGAGGCCACGCTGTATCACGGCCGCCTGGCCGCCGGCGCGCGCCACCAGGCGCAGGACGAGTTCATGGACGGCCGAGCGCGGGTCGTCGTCGCGACCAACGCCTTCGGCCTGGGCATCGACAAGCCCGACACGCGCTTCGTGCTGCACTACCAGGTACCGGCCGGGCTGGACCGCTACTACCAGGAAGCCGGCCGCGCCGGGCGCGACGGCGAGCGGGCGCTGTGCCTGCTGCTGTTCCAGCACGGCGACCAGGCGGTGCAGCAGTTCTTCCTCGCCAACCGCTACCCCGGCATCGCCGAACTCGACGGCGTCTACCGGGCGCTGCACGAGCCGCCGCTCGAGGGCGCCGGCCACTGGCTGCTGGCGACGCTGCAGCAGCGGCTGCAGCGGCCCAAATCCAAGCTGCAGGTGGCACTGAGCCTGCTGCGCCGTGAGCGCATCGTCGCCGCCGACGCAGAAGGCCGGCTGCGGCTGCTGCGCCGCGAACTCACGCCCGAACGGCTGGCGGCACTGGACCGCGGCTGGCGCGACAAACGCGCCGAAGACCGGGCGCTGCTCGAGCAGATGGTGTTCTACGCCCAGACCGGCGCCTGCCGCTGGAAGGTCGTGCTCGAGGCGCTGGGCGAGAAGCCGCCGTTCGACGGCTGCGGCCACTGCGACAACTGCCACCGCATCGCCGCCGCGCACCAGGCGGCGATGCAGCGCGCCGACGAGGCCGACGTCGAGCGGCCACCCGCCACCGCCCGGGCGGCTTTCGCGCCGGGCGACTGGGTGCAGGTGCGGCGCTACGGCCGCGGCGTCGTCGCCGAGGCCGACGCGCTGACGGTCACCGTCGAGTTCGCCGGCGGCGAGCGGCGCTGCTTCCAGAGCGACTACGTGCGCGCCGCGACGCGCCGACGCCGCGCCGGGCTCAGCTGACGACGATCTTCAGCGTCGTCGTCATCGCCGCGCCGCGCGCGTCGGCGACGCGCACCGTCACCGTCCAGCTGCCGCGCACCGGCTTGGCCCAGCTCAGGCGGCCGGCAGTGCTGAGCGTCAGGCCGGCCGGCACGCCGCCGGTGAAGGCGTAGTTGATCGCATCGCCTTCGGCGTCGCGGGCCTGCAACTGGGCGGCGAAGGCGACGTTGGCTTTGGCGGCATAGGAGGCGCCGTCCATCGTCGGCGCGCTGTTGGGCTTGCTGACGACGAGGGTCATCGTCGCCACAGCGGACGCGCCCGACGGATCGGTGGCACGCACGCCGACCTTGTAGCTGCCGGCGACCGGCGCCGCCCAGGCCATCAGGCCGGCGGCATTGATCGTCATGCCCGACGGCACGCCCGAGATCAGCTCGTAGCGCAGCGCATCGCCGTCGGCGTCGCTGGCCGTCACCTGGCCGGTCCACTTGGTGCCGACCACGGCGGTGTAGCTCTTGGCGGTGACGACCGGCGCGCGGTTGGCCGGCTTGACGGTCAGCGCGTAGACGCCCGAGGCCGAGCCGCCGGCGTTCGTCGCTGTGACGCGGATGCTGTAGCTGCCGGCCACCGGGGCGGGCCAGCTCAGGACGCCGGCGCTGCTGATCGTCAGCCCCGCGGGCTGGCCGGCGAGCGCGTAGCTGATCGCCACGCCCGACGGGCCGGTGACGCCGGTAGCGGCACTGAAGGCCGTGCCGACGCGGGCGCCGAGCGTGCCGCCCGGCACCACCGGCAGCGCGACCTTCGCCTTAACGGTCAGCGCGATCGCGCGCTGGGTCGTCTGGCCGAAGGGGTCGCGCGCGGCGACCGTCACCGAGTAGCTGCCCTGCACCGGCGCGCTCCAGGTCACGACGCCGGCCGAGGACACCGTCAGCCCGCTCGGGCCGGAGACCAGCGCGAAGCTCAGCGTGTCGCCGTCGCCGTCGGTCGTCGGCAGCGGCTTCGAGTAGGCGGTGCCGACCATCGCTTCGGGCAGCGAGGCCGGCAGCGTGTCGGGCGCGCTGTTGACGCGCAGCGAAACGGTGTTGCGCGCCGTCACGCCCGACGGCGACGTGGCGGTCACGGCGAACGAGATCAGCCCGGCGGTAGCCGGCGCGGTGAAGACCAGCGTATCGGCGCTGCGGCCGGAGACGATCGTCGCCGCGCTGCCGCTGGCCTGCTGCCAGGCGTAGCTGTAGCCGCTGCCCGACGGCACCGCGGCCTTCAGCGTCGCCGACGCGCCGCGGGCCACCAGGCCGGCCTGCACGCCGTTGCTGCCGGTCGTGACGCCGGCCGTCGACGTGATCGTCACCAGCGGCGCGGCCAGCGTCGCCAGCGAACGCGAGGCGTCCAGCAGGCCGGAGCCGCAGCGGCCGGCGGTGGTGCAGAAGGTGCCCGCCGGGAACGGCCGCGCGCCCGACAGCAGCGCCGAGCGCACCTGCGCCGGCGTCAGCGACGGCGAGTAGGCCAGCAGCAGCGCCGCGGCGGCCGAGACGTGCGGCGTCGCCGCCGAGGTGCCGGCGAAGTAGCGCGCCGGCGTGTAGCCGACGAAGCTCGAGCTGCCGTCGACGCCCGAGGCGATCGTCGGCGTCGTGTCGCAGCCGGCGGTGGCCTGGCGGCACTGGCCGCCACCCGGCGCGGTGATCGCCACCTGCGACGAGTAGTTCGAGTAGCTCGCCAGGTCGCCGGTGGCGGTCGACGCGGCCACGGCGATGACGCCGCTGCAGTTGGCCGGCGAGCTGATCGTCGCCGCGCCGTCGTTGCCGGCGGCGGCGATGACGACGATGCCGGCCGCATTGGCCAGGTTGATCGCGTCCTGCATGTAGCTCGGGCAGCTGGTGCCGCCGCCCAGGCTCAGGTTGATGACCCTGGGCCGCACCGACGGCGCCGGGATGCCGGTGAAGCTGCGCCCGGCCAGCCAGGCGATGGCGTCCGAGGTGTCGGACAGCCAGCCGCCGCACTTGCCCAGCACGCGCACCTGCTGGATGCGCGCGCCCGGAGCGCCGCCGGCGATGCCGTAGCCGTTGTCGGCGATGGCCGCGATCTGCGAAGCCACCGCCGTGCCGTGCCAGCTGCTCGCGCTGCCGCTGCTGGGGCAGGCGTCGCCGGGGTCGGTGGGATCGGCGTCGCGGCCGCTGCCGTCGGCGCCCATCGTGGCGTCGGAGACGAAGTCGTAGCCGGCGAACTGGCGGCTCTGCAGGTCCGGATGCGCCGTCATGCCGGTGTCGAGCACCGCGACGACGACGTCGTTGCCGGTGGTGTACGGCCAGGCGGCGACGAAGTTGCCGGCACCGGCCTTGGCCGCGGGCGAGCCCAGCGCCCACTGCATCGAGAAATAGGTGTCGTTGCTCGTCGCCGCGACGCGCACGTCGGGTTCGGCCGACAGCACCGCCGGGTCCCGCGCCATGCGCAGCGCCATCGCGCGCAACTCGTGTTCGTCGACGGCGTCGCGGGTCTCGTAGACCGCGGCGGTGGAGCCCGTCGTGCGCAAGGTCTTCAGCCGCACGCCGGCGCGCGTGGCCATCGTGTTGGCGCGCTGGGACATCGTCGCGGCCGTCGCTTCGGCGGACACGCCGGCGGCCTGCACCACCGGCTTGTAGCGCACGACGATGCGGCCGACGTCCTGAGCCCAGGCGCCGCCGGCGCATGCGGCGAGCAGGCCCAAGGCCAGGCCGCGCAGGGAGATCGTTCGGGGAAAGACAGGTCGCTGCATCGGCCGCTCGTGACGTACGGGACACAAAGGCGCGGCCTGACACCCGGGCGACGGCCCGTGGCGGCAACCCCGCTGGCGTAGGCGTTGCCGCCCGTAGCCCGGAAGCTTTGCGTCCCCGGCTTTCGCCGGGTTTGCCCATCGGCCGCCTTGCGGCGGCCGGCTGACGGCCTGGGCGAACCCTGACCGATGCGCTCAGTGTGTCGCAGCCGCGTCGTGAACGGAAGCAGTCGGTAACAGTGCGTTCAAAAGAACGCGAAAAACGGCGCACATCCGGCGATCACGGCGCGCCGCGTCGCGATTCAGGCCGGCGCCTGGCGCTCCACCCAGGCCAGGAAGGCGTCGAGCCAGCCCTGGACGAAACGCCGCGTGCCTTCGTCGGCCAGGCCGCCGTCGGCGGCGAAGAAGCCGTCCTTGGCCTGCAGATAGACCTCGGGCTGGGTCAGCGTCGGCATCGCCAGATAGGCGAGCACGTTGCGCAGATGCTGCTGCGCCAGCGCCGTGCCGATGGCGCCGATCGACACGCCGACGACACCGGCCGGCTTGCCGGCCCAGACGCTCTGGCCGTAGGGCCGCGAGGCGTGGTCCAGCGCGTTCTTCAGCACGCCCGGGATCGAACGGTTGTACTCCGGGGTCACGAAGATCACGCCGCGGCAGGCGGCGATCCGGGCCTTGAAGCGGCGCACGCTGTCGGCCGGCGAGGCGTCGTCGTCCTGGTCGTAGAGCGGCAGATCGCCGATCTCGACGATCTCCAGCTGCCAGGGCGCGGGCGCCATCATCGCCAGCGCCTGCGCCAGGCGGCGGTTGAAGGAGTCGCGGCGCAGGCTGCCGACGACCAGGCCGATGCTGTGGGATTCGCTCATCGAGGACCTCCGGGTTCAGACGTTGGCCGCGTCCGGCGCATGGCGGCGGATGCCCAGCGGCAGCGCCGGGGCGCGACCGTCCTTGTCGGCGCCGGCGTAGACCGTCAGATGAGGATACGGGATCTCGATGCCGCGCTCGTCGAAGGCGCGCTTCAGGCGGCGCAGGAACTCGCGCCGCACGTCCCACTGCGCCAGCGGCGCGACCTTGAAGCGCACGCGCAGCGTCACCGCGCTCTCGTCCCAGCGTTCGACGCCGGCGATCTCCAGGTCCTGCAGGATGCGGTGGACGAAACGTTCGTCGGCACGCAGGCCGGCGGCGACCTCGCGCACGACGTTGCAGACCTCGTCCAGGTCCTCGCGGTAGGCGATGCGCAGATCGGCCACCGAGAAGGCGAACTGGCGGCCGCGGTTGGTCACCGTCGTGATCAGGCTGTTGGGCACGTAGTGCACGTTGCCGTCGTAGTCGCGCAGGCGCACGTGGCGCAGCGTGATGTCCTCGACCAGGCCGCCGATGCCGGCGATCTCGACGACGTCGCCGGTGCGGATCTGGTCTTCGAACAGGATGAAGAAGCCGGTGAAGTAATCCTTGACCAGCGACTGCGCGCCGAAGCCGACCGCGATGCCGACGACACCGGCCGCGCCCAGGATCGGCGCCAGCGAGATGCCGACCTCCGCCAGCACCGTCATCGTCGCCAGCGCGCCGACGACGATGCCGATCAGGTAGCGCGCGACGCGGTTGATGGTCTCGGCGCGGCGCAGCGCGTCGCCTTCGAGGTGGTCGCTGAAACGCGTGTTCATCGCGCGCACGAGGCGCTGCAGCAGCGTCGCCAGCAGCCAGGCGGCGGCGATGATCAGCACGATGCGCAGGCCCGAGCGCAGCGGCTCGTTCCAGCGGCCGTAGTCCAGCTCGTTGAGCACGGTGGTCCACGAGAAATCCAAGAGCAGTTCCTCCTTGTCGATGCGCCGCCGACCGGGCGTGCGATTCACTCTACGGGCACAGCCAATGCCCCCACCCGGCGGGCGGCCGCCGCCCGGGCGCGGCAAACCCCGCGCCCAGGCGGCGCCTCTTGCCAGCAGCCCCCGCTCGATGAAAGCATTGGCCGATGTTCCTGCCGCCCAGCCCGGTGCCTCCTGTTCCGTTTCCCGCACACACCCGGATGCCCGCCGAGGGCCGCGCGTGATCCGCGCCGCCGCCCTGCCCGCGGCCTGGCTGGCCTGTCTCGCGCTCGGCGGCTGCGCCGGGCTGTCGCGCGAGCCCTCCGCGGCGACGCCGGCCGGTGACGGCCAGGCCGCCTCCGAACCCGCAGCGAGCGCCTCGGCGCCGGTGCTGACGCTGCGCGTGGAGGCGCCCGACACCGTGCGCGAGCTGCTCGAGCAGCAGCTCGACCTGGCCCGGCTGCCGGCGCTGGCCAACGGCCGCCAGCTGGCGCCGCGCGAGATCGACCGCCTCGTCGCCGCCGCGCCCGAGCAGGTGCGCTCGCTGGTCGAGACCGAAGGCTTCTTCACGCCGCAGGTCGCGGTGCAGCAGCTGCCCGGCGAGCCGCCGGTGGTCGAGGTGCGTGTCGAGCCCGGCCCGCGGGCGCGGGTGCGCAAGGTCGACATCCGCATCCAGGGCGCGCTGGCCGAGGCGCTGTCGCGCGGCGAGGCCGAAGCCGTGGCCGGCGACGCCGCGCTGCGGGAGGACTGGCCGCTGGAGCGCGGCGAGCCCTTCCGCAATGCCGAATGGACGGCGGCCAAACGCGCCGCGCTGGCCCGCTTGCGCGCCCTGGGTTACGCCCGTGCCGACTGGGTGTCGACGCTGGCGCGCGTGGACGCCGGCGAGCACCGTGTCGATCTGGAACTGGTCGCCGACAGCGGGCCGCTGTTTCGCACCGGCGAGCTGCGCATCCGCGGGCTGAAGCTGCACGACGAGCAGACGGTGCGCAACATCGCCGACTTCCGCCCCGGCACGCCGGCCACCGAGAAGCTGCTGCTCGACGTTCAGGAACGGCTGCAGCGCTCAGGCCTGTTCACCACCGCCTCGGTGCAGCTCGATGCGCGCGCCGAGGACCCGGAGCACGCGGCGGTGACGATCCGGCTCGCCGAGCGCGAACGCCAGGAGGCGACCTTCGGCATCGGCATCAGCGCCGACGTCGGCCCGCGCGGCACCGTCGAGCACGTGCACCGGCGCGTCTTCGGCCAGGCGCTGACGGCACGCAACGCTTTCGAGCTGGGCCGCGTGCGGCGCTCGTGGACCGGCGAGCTCAGCACGCACACGCTGCCCGGGCTGTACCGCAACCTCGTCGGCGGCGCCGCCGAACGCATCGAGTCCTCGACCGACGTCGTCTCCTCGCTGCGGCTGCGCCTGGGCCGTGCCCAGGAGACGCCGCGCATCGACCGCCTGGTCTACGTGGAGGCCGAACGTTCGCTGCGCCGGCTGGACGACGGCACCGAAACCAACGCCGACGCGCTGAGCCTGCACTACCAGGGCATCTGGCGCCACGTCGACAACGTGCTGCTGCCCACCGACGGCTGGGTGTTCTCGGGCCAGGTCGGCGGCGGCCGGGCGCGTTCGGACCCGGGTGGCACCGGGCCCTTCGTGCGCGCCTACGGCCGGCTGGCGGCGTACCGGCCGTTCGGCGGCTGGTACGGCTCGCTGCGGCTCGAGGCCGGCGAGGTCTACGCGCGCGACGACGTGACGCCGCCGGACTCGCTGCTGTTTCGCGCCGGCGGCGACGGCTCGGTGCGGGGCTACGAATACCGCTCGCTGGCCCCGACGCAGGACGGCATCGTCTACGGCGGCAAGGTGCTGGCGACGGCCAGCGCCGAGATCGCGCGGCCCATCCTTGAACGCATGCCGCAGCTCTGGGGCGCGGTCTTCGTCGACGCCGGCCGCGCCGCCGAACGCTGGCAGGACTACAGCCCGGCCGTCGGCTACGGCGTCGGCCTGCGTTACCGCAGCCCGATCGGGCCGCTCAGCATCGACGTCGCACGCGGCCAGGAGACGGGCAGCGTGCGCCTGCACCTCAGCGTCGGCGTGACCTTCTGAACCATGGCCGCTGCCGACACCGCCAACACCACGCCGCCGCCGCGGCGCCTCGCCTGGGTGCTGGGCCTGCTCGCCGCGCTGCTCGTCGCCGGCGGCGCGCTGCTGGCCTGGATCTGGAACAGTGAAGCCGGCTGGCGCTGGCTGTTTGCCCATGTGCCCGGGCTCGAAGTCGTCGAGCCGCAGGGCCGGCCGGTCGGCGGCGCCTTCGCCACGCGCACGCTGCGCTGGCAAGGCGCCGACGGCGCGCGGCTGGAGGTCGACGATCTCGCCTGGCGCGACCTCGCCTGGCAATGGCGGCCGCACCCGGGAGCCTGGATCGGCCTCGTGCTCGACACGCCGAGCGCCAGCCGCGTCGCCTGGACCCCCGGGACGGCGCCCGCCGAACCGGCCCAGGCACGGCGCACGGCGCCCGAAGACCTGCGCCTGCCGCTGGCGCTGGAGATCCGCGGCCTGGCCGTCCGAACGCTGCAGATCGGCAGTGCGCCGCCGCTTTCCGAGCTGCATGCCGACCTCGTGCTCGGCGCCGAGCGCGGCGCGCTGCACCGGGTCGATCGCCTGGAACTCGCCTGGCCCGGCGGACAGGCCCGCGCCACCGGCCGCGTGCAGGCCGACGGCGAACGTGCCGTGCAGCTGCGCATCGACGCCGGCGCCGAACCCGGCGCCGCCCAGCCCTGGACGGCGACGCTGGCGGCCAGCGGCCCGGTCACCCGGCTGCAGCTCGATGCGACGCTGCGCGGCGACGGCGACGTGCGCGTCGACGCCCAGGCCCGCGTCGCGCCCTTCGCGCCCTGGCCGCTGGAGTCGCTGCAGGCGACGACACGCGCGCTGGACCTGTCGCAGCTCGCCGCGGCGCTGCCGGCGACGCGGCTGGACGGGCGCATCGTCGTCGACAGCCAGGGCCGAGACGTGCCGGCGCAGGCCGACATCGATCTGCGCAACACGCAGCCCGGCGCCTGGGACGCCGGCCGGCTGCCGCTGGCCTCGCTGCTGGCGCGCGTGTCCGGCCGTCTGGACCAGCGCCGCAGCCTCGAACTGCAGTCCTTCGAAGCGCGTCTGGCCGGCGAACGTGCGGCCGGCCGGCTGCACGGCAGCGGCCGCTGGGACGGCGACGCGCTGACGCTGTCGCTGGCGCTCGACGGCCTGCGGCCGGCCGAACTCGACCGGCGGCTGCCGGCGCTCACCGCCGCCGGGCCGCTGAACTTCGAACTGCGCGGCCTGCCCCTGCCCGGCTCGGGCGTGGCCGCCGGCACGCTGGCCGCCCAGGCCAGCGCCGAGATCGGCGGCCGCCTCGACGCCGCACGCGGCCGGCCGCTGCGGCTGGCGCTGCAAGCGCACCTTCGCCAGCCGGCCGACGGCAGCCTGAACGCCGAGCTATCGCGTTTCGTGCTCGCCGCCGGCGACGCCCGCCTCGAAGGCCAGGCGAACGCCGTGCGCGACACGGCGCAAGGCTGGCGCCTGAAGACGCAGGGCGAACTGGCGCGCTTCGATCCCTCGCTGTGGTGGCGCGGCGCCGAAGGCTCGCCGTGGCGGCGCGGCCCGAACCGGCTGGACGGGCGCTGGAACGCCGATCTCGCGCTACCGCAAGCGGCCTTCGGCCAGCCGCTGCCCGAGCTGCTGGCAGCGCTGGCCGGCCAGGCGCGCGCGGAGCTCGCCGACAGCGTGCTGCTGGGCGTGCCGCTGAAGGCTGGCGCGACGCTGAAGGCCGGCAACCGCGCCACCCAGCTCGACGCCGAACTCACGGCCGCCGGCAACCGCGCGACGCTGGCGCTGCGCAGCGGTACACGCGACAGCGCCCGCCTCGTCGTCGACGGCCAGGCACCGGCGGCGCTGGCGCCGCTGGCCGCGCTGCTGCCGGGCGCCCAGGCCTGGTGGCCCAGCGCCGGCACGCTGGCGCTGGACGCACGCGCCGACGGCCGCTGGCCTTCGCTGCGCAGCGAAGGCCGGCTCGACGCCGACGGGCTGAAGAGCAGCAGCTTCGTGCTGCAGCACGCGCAGGCGCGCTGGAATCTGGCCACCGAGGACGCCAAGGCGCCGCTGGAGCTGTCGCTGCAGGCCCGCGGCCTGGCGCGCGGCGAGCAGCGTCTGGAACGCCTGGACGCGAGTGTTGCCGGCACGCTGGGCAGCCACCGCATCGTGGTGCAGGCGCAAAGCCCGCTGAAGCCCCCGGCCTGGACCGACGCCGCGCCGGCGCCCGCCGCCGGCCCGACGACGCTCTCGCTGCGCGCCGGCGGCGCCTGGAAACCGGCACGTGCCGGCGGCGGCCAATGGCGCGCCACGATCGCCGAACTGAGCGCCGGCACGCCCGGTGCGACGCCCTGGGTGCAGGCGCGCGACCTGGAGTTCGGCGCCGACTTCGCGCCCGGCGGTGCGGCCCGCCAGGCCAGCCTGGCCCCGGGCCGCATCACGCTGCTGGGCACGGCGCTGCGCTGGAGCGAAGCCGGCTGGCAGGCGCCGCCGCGCGAAGGTGCGCCGTCGCGGCTGCGGCTGGCCGCCGAGCTGGAGCCGCTGGCCGTCGCGCCCTGGCTGCAACGCGCCCAGCCCGACGCCGGCTGGAGCGGCGACCTGAAGATCGCCGGCCGCGTCGACATCCGCCGGGCAGAACGTTTCGACGCCGACGTCGTGCTCGAACGCACGGCCGGCGACCTCCGTGTCGTGCGCGGCAACCTGCCGCTGGCCTTCGGCTTCACCGGCCTGCGTTTCGCGCTCGCTGCGCACGACGGCCGCTGGGAGACCACCCAGGCCGTGGTCGGCACGCAGATCGGCGTCATCGCCGGCTCGCAGACGGTGCGCACCGAACCGTCGCTGGCCTGGCCCGCGCCGCAGGCGCCGGTCGACGGCGTGGTCGAGATGCGCATCCCGGACGTCGACGTCTGGAGCGCCTGGCTGCCGGCCGGCTGGCGCCTGGGCGGCACGCTGTTCACGACGGCGCAGGTCTCGGGCACCGCGGCGGCGCCGCAGTTCGGCGGCCGTGTCGAAGGCTCCAGGCTCGAACTCGGCAACCTGCTGCAGGGCGTGGACCTGAGCGGCGGCTCGCTGCTCGTCACGCTGCGCGGCGACGAAGTGCGGCTGGACCACCTGCGCTTCCGCGGCGGCGACGGCAGCCTGGCGATCGACGGCAGCGCGCGCCTGGGTACGCAGCCGGCGGCCGACCTGAGCATCGTCGCCGATCGCTTCGACGCGCTGACGCGGGTCGACAGGCGCGTCTCCGTCAGCGGCCGTGCGGCGGTGGGCTTGCGCGCGCAGTCGCTGACGGTGGACGGCAAGTTCGCCGTCGACCGCGGCCGCATCGACATCTCGCAGAGCGAGGCGCCGTCGCTGGACGCCGACGTCGTCGTCGAGAACCGGCCGCTCGCCCCGGGCCAGCGGCCGGCGGCACCGGCCGCCGCACGCGAGCCCAGCCCGCTGATGAAGAACAGCCGCGTCGCGCTCGAGATCGCGCTCGGCGACGACCTGCGCCTCAAGGGCCGAGGCATCGACACCGGGCTCACCGGCACGCTGCGCGTGTCGACGCCCGAAGGCCGGCTGGCGATCAACGGCCTGGTGCGCACCGTCGGCGGGCGCTACCGGGCCTACGGCCAGAACCTGGTCATCGAACGCGGGCTGATCCGCTTCAGCGGCGAGGTCGCCGCCCCCCGGCTGGACATCCTGGCCGTGCGCCCCGATCTGGACGTGCGCGTCGGCGTGACGGTCCAGGGCAGCGCCAGCGACCCGCGCGTGCGCCTGTACAGCGAGCCCGACATGAGCGAGCTGGACAAGCTGTCCTGGCTGGTCACCGGGCGCGCCTCCGAGGGCCTGGGCCGCGCCGACACGGCGATCCTGCAGCAGGCGGCGTTGGCGCTGCTGGCCGGCGAAGGCGGCGGCCCGTCGACCGGGCTGCTGCAGCGCCTGGGGCTGGACGAACTCTCGGTGTCGCAGAGCGGCGAAGGCGACGCACGCGACACCGTCGTGACGATCGGCAAGCAGCTCAGCGATCGGCTCTACGTGGGCTACGAACGCGGGGTCAACGCGACCGCGGGCTCCTGGCAGCTGATCTACCGTGTCGCCCGGCGCTTCACGGTGCGCGCCCAGACCGGCGACGACAGCGCCTTCGACGTCATCTGGACCTGGCGCTGGAACTGAAGCCGCGGCCGGCGGCCGCGCACTGATGCGCAGGCGCCACGCACTGCGTCGCTTTGAGGAAGGCTTTGGCATCCTGGGGCCGATCAATTGACAAAGGGCAAGCCACGCGGTTGACGCCGCCGGTTTGGAGGGGCAGCATTGCGTTTGTTATTGCGAACCAATCGCATTTGCATCTCTCCTAACAGAAGGCTTATCGATGAAACCGTCCCACTGGGGTGCCGCCCTGGCCGTTGCCGCCGCCTGCTTCACGTCTTCCGCCTACGCGCTCGAGTACCCGATCGGCACGCCGCAGAACCTGGCCGGCATGGAGATCGCCGCGGTCTACCTGCAGCCGATCGACATGGAGCCCGAGGGCCACATGCGCAAGGCCGCGGAGTCGGACATCCACATCGAAGCCGACATCCACGCGCTGGCCAACAACGCCAACGGCTACCCCGAAGGCTTCTGGATCCCCTACCTGCTGATCAAGTACGAGATCACGAAGATCGGCGGCTCGGGCGCCCCGATCGCCGGCAACATGATGGCGATGGTCGCCAGCGACGGCCCGCACTACGGCGACAACGTCAAGCTGCAGGGCCCGGGCAAGTACAAGGTCAAGTACACGGTCTACCCGCCCAACGCCAAGGAGAACCCGGCTTCGCCGCTGTACGGCCGCCACACCGACCGCGAGACTGGCGTGCGCCCCTGGTTCAAGCCCTTCACCGTCGAATGGGACTTCACCTACGCCGGCATCGGCAAGAAGGGCGGGTACTGAACCATGTCCACCCTGCCCCCGAGACACGGGTTCGTGTTGCGCAACGCCCGGCTCGTCGCCGCGCTGACGCTGGCCGGCCTGGCCGGCGGCGCGCAGGCCGCCGGCAGCGAGATCGAGCAGTTGAAGGCCCAGCTGCGTGAACTGGCCGCGCGTTTCGGCCAGCTCGAGCAGCGCAACCAGGAGCTCGAGAAGAAGGTCGGCGAGCTCTCCGCCACCGCGCCCAAGGCCGCGCCGATCGAGGCCCGCGTCAAGGCGCTGGAAGAGGCCCAGGCCGCGACCGACCAGGCCTTGCTGACCGACCGCCTGAGCGAGAACGAGCCCGAACTCGTCACGCGCCTGAAGGCCGTCGAGACGCAGACGCTGGCGATGCAGAAGCCGGTGCGCCAGGTCGAGGCGCTCGAAGGCATCAAGGTCGAAGGCGGCCTCGTCGCCGTCGCCCAGCGTGTCAACGGCGCCGGCACCGAGACCGGCAAGCGCGAGTCGCGCCTGAACTACCGCGGCGACATCGAGGTCACGCTGCCCGGCGGCGAGATCGGCCAGGCCGAAGGCACGATCTACGCCCAGCTGCGTTTCGGCCAGGGCGAAGGCGTCGCGCTGCGTCCGACCTACACCAGCACGACGAACTCGTCGACCTTCCAGGTCGCCGGCGTCAACGACCCCGACTCCTCGTTCGCGGTGCTGGCCCAGGCCTGGTATCAGCTGAACGTGCCGCTGCCCTTCGACGGCTACAAGCCGTACTCGCGCCAGCGCCTGGAGTTCACGGTCGGCAAGATGGACCCGTTCGTGTTCTTCGACCAGAACGCGACGGCCGACGACGAGACGGCGTTCTTCCTGAACAACGCCTTCGTGCACAACCCGCTGCTCGACTCGGGCGGCGACGCCGGGGTCGACGCCTACGGCTTCACGCCGGGGTTCCGAGCCGCCTACGTCAACGAGACGGACAAGTCCGGCGTCTGGAGCGCCTCGGTGGCGGTGTTCGGCTCCGGGCCGGCGACCAACTTCTCCGGCTCGCTGGGCAAGCCCTTCGTCATCGGTCAGCTCGAGTACTCGACGCGGCTGTTCGACGGCCTGCAAGGCAACTACCGGCTCTACGCCTGGCGCAACGGCCGCGCCACCGACCTGGACGGCAACGAGCAGGCGCACAGCGGCTGGGGCCTGTCGCTCGACCAGCGAGTCACCGACGACCTGACGCTGTTCGGCCGCTACGGCAACCGCAGTTCGGGCACGGCGAGCTTCAACCGCGCGCTGACGCTGGGCGGCGAGTTCTCGGGCGACGCCTGGGGCCGCGCCTCCGACGGCATCGGTCTGGCCGCCGGCCTGCTGCGCACCAGCAACGACTATCGCCGCGTCAGCACCTCCAGCGGCAACGAGCGGGTCGCCGAGATCTACTACCGCTACCACGTCAACGAGAAGATCGCGCTGACGCCTGACTTCCAGTGGATCTCCCGCCCGGGCGGCGACGACGGCGCGAGCGACGTCAAGGCCTTCGGCCTGCGCGCCACACTCGGGTTCTGACCGCCGTGGCCGCCCGCGTCACGCGCCGTGCGGCCCTGGCCGCGGTGCTCGCCCTTGCGGCGGGCACCGCGTGGTCCCAGAGCCTCGCCACCTACGCCGTCGTCATCAAGAACGGCCGCATCGAGCCCGCGCGCCTGGAAGTGCCGGCGGGCGTCAAGATCAAGCTGACGATCAAGAACGAGGGCCCCGGCCCTGCCGAGTTCGAGAACCTCGACCTGCGCGTCGAGAAGGTGCTGGGCCCCGGCGCCAGCTCCTTCGTCGTCATCCATCCGCTGCGCCCCGGCAGCTACAAGTTCTTCGACGAGTTCCATCCCGAGCACTCGGAGATGCTGATCGTCGCGAAGTGAATCCGTAATCGGACGGATAATCGTTCTCATGTTCAATGCATTGATCGTCGTCTGGCGCGAGAGCCTCGAGGCGATGCTCGTCATCGGCGTGCTGCTGGCCTGGATCTCGCGCCAGGACCAGCCCGCACCGCTGCGCCGCGGCCTCTGGCTGGGCGCGGCCGGCGGCCTGCTGCTGGCTGCCGCTTTGGGCGCCGCGACCTTCGCGGTGCAGAGCGAACTCGAAGGCCAGGCGCTGGAGATCTTCCAGGTCGTGATGGTCTTCACCGCCGCCGCGCTGATCGTGCAGATGGTGCTGTGGATGCGCCGCCACGGCCGCGGCATGAAACGCGAACTGGAACGCCAGGCCGGGCAGGCCTCGGGCGCCCTGGGCGTCGGCCTGGTCACCGCCTTCGCCGTCGCGCGAGAAGGCGCCGAGACCGTGGTCTTCCTCTACGGCCTGGGGCTGGAGTCCGGCGGCTCGGCGCTGGCCGCCAACGCCGGCGCCGCCACCGCGGGCTTCGTGCTCGCCGCCGCCACCGCCTGGCTGATCTCACGCGGCGCACGTTTCCTCAGCTACCGCGTGCTGTTCGGGATCAGCGAAGTTCTGCTGCTGCTGATCGCCGCCTCGCTGCTGGCCGGCGGCCTGGACCGCATGATCGGCATGGACTGGATCCCGCCGCTGGTCGACCCGGTCTGGGACAGCTCCGGCCTGCTCGACGACGGCAGCGGCCTGGGTCGTGTGCTCGCCGACTTCCTCGGCTACCGCGCCCGCCCGTCGGCGACGGTGCTGATCGGCTACCTCGTGTTCTGGGGCGCCACGATCTGGGCCATGCGCCGCGGCGCCACGCCGCGCGCTGCCGCGGCCTGAGACCACGATGACTGCTGCCGTCCCGATCCGTTTCATGGCCCGCCCGCGCAAGACGCGGCTGGCGCGGATCGGCGACGCGCTGCGCCGCCACCGCCGCTGGGTGCTGGGCATCCAGTGGTTCGTCGTCGCCTTCTATGCCACGCTCGTCGTCCTGCCGGTGTTCCTGCCGTTGCCGCCGACCGGCTCGAGCATCGTCTCCAACCTGACGCTGGCGGCGCAGTTCGCGTTCTGGGGCCTGTGGTGGCCCGGCGTGATCCTCAGCACGGCGCTGTTCGGCCGCGTCTGGTGCGGCGTGTTCTGCCCCGAAGGCGCGGTGACCGAATACGCCAGCCGCCACGGCCTGGGGCTGTCGATTCCGCGCTGGGTGCGCTGGAGCGGCTGGCCGGTCGTGGCCTTCGTCTGCACGACGGTCTACGGCCAGCTGGTCAGCGTCTACCAGTACGCCGCGCCGGCGCTGCTGATCCTCGGCGGCTCGACGCTGCTGGCCGCCGCGGTCGGCTTCGTCTACGGGCGCGAGAAACGCGTCTGGTGCCGCTACCTCTGCCCCGTCAGCGGCGTCTTCTCGCTGCTGGCCAAGATCGCGCCCTTGCACTACCGCGTCGACGAAGCGGCGTGGAAGGCCTACCCCGGCCCGCCGCCGCGGGTGGACTGCGCGCCGCTCGTCGACCTGCGCCACATGACCGGCGCCTCGGACTGCCACGCCTGCGGGCGCTGCAGCGGCCACCGCGACGCGATCGAGCTCGCCGCGCGTTCGCCGAGCCAGGAAGTGCTGGCGGCAACGCCGTCGCGCACCGACAGTGCGCTGGCGCTGCTGCTGATCTTCGGCACGCTGGGGGTGGCCGTCGGCGCCTTCCAGTGGAGCGTGAGCCCCTGGTTCACCGCCGCGCGCCAGGCCGCCGCCACCTGGCTGATCGACCACGATTCCTTCGTCCTGCTGCAGGACAACGCGCCCTGGTGGCTGCTGACCCACTTCCCCGAGGTCAACGACGCCTTCACCTGGCTCGACGGGCTGCTGGTCAGCGGCTACATCGGCGTCTACGCCCTCGTCACCGGCGTGCTCGGCTGGGCCGCGCTGCGCGCCGCGGCACGGCTGGCCGGCGGCATCGGCTGGGACTCGCTGGCGATGGGGCTGGTGCCGGTCGCCGGCGCCGGGCTGTTCCTCGGGCTGACGATGACGACGCTGACCCAGCTGCGCGCCGAAGGCTGGGTACCGCCGGGCGTCGCCAGTGCGCGCGCGCTGCTGCTGGCCGGCGCGGCCGTCTGGTCGCTGTGGCTGGGCTGGCGACTGCTGGCGCGCGGCGGCGCCGGCTGGACGAACCGCCTGGCCGCGACGGCGCTCTACGCGCTGCCGCTGGGCCTGGCCGTCACCAGCTGGACGCTTATCTTCTGGGTCTGGTGACTCAGACCAACCCCGCCGCGCGCAGCGCGGCCTCGACGTCGGCCGGCGAGCCGACCTGAACCGCCTGCAGCCCGGCCTCCTGCGCCGCGGCGACGTTCTCGGCCAGGTCGTCGAAGAACAGCACCGCGCCCGGCGCCAGTTCCAGCGTGTCGCAGACGCGGGCGAAAGCCGCCGGCTCGGGCTTGCGCAGGCCCATCTCGTGCGACAGGAAGAGGCGCTCGACGCTGGCCACCAGCTCCGGATAGCGGCGCAACCATTCGCGCGCGTGGCTGGCGTTGGTGTTGGAGAACAGATGGCAGGGCCGCCGCCGCGCGGCCTGCTGCAGCCAGCGGCGCGTGGCGACGATCTCCGGGCCGAAGATCGTGTTCCAGCCGGCCTCGATCTGGGCCGGCGTCGCCGTCAGCTGCAGCGTGTCGGCGACGTGCGCGAAGTAGGCCTCCGCCGCCAGTTCGCCGCGTTCGTGGCGGCGGTAGGCTTCGTCGACGCCGAAACGCCGCCGCAGTTCGTCGTGCGGCAAGGCCGAATACGGCGCCCAGGCGGCGAGCACGCGGGCGAAGTCGACGTCGATCAGCACGCCGCCGACGTCGAACAGCAGGGCTTGGGGAGGCTG
This sequence comes from Rubrivivax gelatinosus IL144, assembly GCF_000284255.1. Lineage (NCBI taxonomy): Bacteria > Pseudomonadati > Pseudomonadota > Betaproteobacteria > Burkholderiales > Sphaerotilaceae > Rubrivivax > Rubrivivax gelatinosus. The sequence goes on along the minus strand of NC_017075.1, from coordinate 2,325,139 downwards.
GACCATGCGGCGATTGTCGGCCCGGCGCGGTGACGGAACCGCGGCACGGCCCGCCGCCTCCGACCCGGATGCGCCTGTTCGCCGTCGTGCTGACCCTGCTGCTCGCCCTCGGCCTGTCGTACGGCCGGCTGTGGACGATCCCGGACCGCCACAAGCCCTGGGCGCCGCTGTCGCTGCACGAGGCGCCCGGCTGGCTGACGCGGTACAAGCTCGAGCGGCTGGACCAGCAGCCCGGCGCTTGCCGGGCGTTCGTCGACGCGGCCGGCTTCGCCGCGACACCGGCGGCGCCGCGCGAGACCGCCGAGGGCTGCGGCTTCGACGACGCGCTGCTGCTGCGCCGCACCGCCGGCGCGGCGCTGGCGCCGACGCTGCTGTCCTGCCGCGCCGCGGCGTCGTTGGCGCTGTGGGAGCGGCACGTGCTGCAGCCGGCGGCGCAGCGCCACTTCGGCATGCCGGTGCGACGGTTGGAACACTTCGGCAGTTATGCCTGCCGCCGCGTCTACGGCCGCGACAGCGGCTCCTGGAGTCGCCACGCACGCGCCGACGCGCTGGACCTCGCCGGCGTCGTGCTGGCCGACGGCCGCCGCGTGCGCGTCGCGGCCGACTGGACCGGCCGCGGCGCCGAGGCCGCGTTCCTGCACGACCTGCACGCCGGCGCCTGCGGCTTCTTCGACGGGGTCTTAGGCCCCGACTACAACCGCGCCCACGCCGACCACCTGCACCTGGACCGTGGCCCCTACCGCGTCTGCCGCTGAATCCTCAACCTGCGTCGCGCTGCAGCAGGTCGCGCAGGGCCACGCCGACGCCGTGCGCCGACTGCGGGTTCTGCCCGGTGACCAACCGGCCGTCGACCTGCACGCTGGGCGTCCAGTTCGGCGCCGCGTGGTGGATCGCACCGCGCTCGGCCTGCGTCGATGCGAGCAGGAACGGCACGACGCGCTCGAGTTTCACCGCGCGCTCCTCGTCGTCGGTGAAGGCGGCCAGGTGGCGGCCGGCGACCAGGAACGAGCCGTCGGAGAGCCTGACGTTGACCAGCGCCGCCGGCCCGTGGCAGACCGCCGCGACCACCCCGCCCTGCTCCCAGACGGCACGCGTCTGGCGTTGCACCGCCGGGCTGTCGGGGAAGTCCCAGACCGCCCCGTGACCACCGGCGAACAGGATCGCCGCGTAACGCGAGGCGTCGACCTCGTCCAGCCGCGGCGTGTGGCGCAGCGTCTCACGGAACGCCGGGTCGTCCCAGTAGCGCCGGTTCACCGGGTCGTCGAGATCCAGGCCGTCCACCGGCGGCTCGCCGCCCTGGATCGAGGCCAGCTCGACCGGGATGCCGGCGTCCTGCAGCACCGCCATCGGGTGCGTGGCTTCGCCGAGGTAGAAGCCGGTGGGCTCGCCGCTGGCACCCTTGCTGCCGTGGCTGGTCAGCACGATCAGCACCGGTCGCGTCGTGCGGGTTTGCGTCGCATTCATCTCATGGCTCCTTGCAAAGAGTTCAGGACGCCGCCGTGCAGGCGGCGGCGTCGGGCTGCGGCAGGCGGCGCTCCAGCGTCACGCCGACGGCCGCCAGCGCCAGGCCGGCCAGCGTCAGCAGCGCCGCCAGCGCGGGCAGCGCGCCCAGGCCCAGCGCACTGTCGACGACCTGCGCGCCGAACGCGGCGCCGATCGCGTTGCCGAGGTTGAAGGCGGCGATGTTCAGGCTCGACGCCAGGTTCTGGCCAGCGCCGCGGGCCTGCTGCAGCACGCGCATCTGCAGCGGTGCGACGGTGGCGAAGGCGGCCGCGCCCAGCAGCCCGGTGAACAGCACCGCGCTCCACGGATGCCACAGTGCCACGCCCATCGCACCGAGCACCAGCGCCAGCACAGCCAGCGTGCCGAGCAGCGTCGGCACCAGGCGGCGGTCGGCCAGACGCCCGCCGAGCAGGTTGCCGACGACGAAACCGAGGCCGAAGACCAGCAGGATCGGCGACACCGCGGCGTCGTCGAAACCCGCCAGCCGCGTCAGCAGCGGTTGGATGTAGGTGAAGACCGCGAACACGCCGGCGTAACCGAACACCGTGGCCGCCAGCGCCAGCAGCACCTGCGGCCGCACGACGACCTTGATCTCCTCGGCCAGCGACGGCGCGGCCTCGGGCGCGCGGTCGGCCGGCACGCACCAGGCGATGACCAGCGTCGCCAGCACTCCCAGCGCCGCGACGGCCCAGAAGGTGGCGCGCCAGCCGTGCTGCAGGCCCAGCCATGCGCCGGCGGGCACGCCGAGCAGCGTCGCCGCGGTGAGGCCGGTGAACAGCACCGCGATCGCGCTGGCCTGGCGTTCGGGCACCACCAGCCGCGTCGCGACGACCGAGCCGACGCCGAAGAAGCTGCCGTGCGCCAGCGAGGTCAGCACGCGGGCCGCCATCAGCAGCGGGTAGTCCGGCGCCAGCGCGCAGGCCAGGTTGCCGAGCGTGAAGACGGCCATCAGCGCCAGCAGCACGGTCTTGCGCGGCAGGCGCGCGGTGGCCGCCGTCAGCAGCGGCGCGCCGACGAAGACGCCGAGCGCGTAGCCCGAGATCAGCAAGCCGGCGGCGGCGACCGACACGCCGAGGTCGGCCGAGACCTGCAGCAGCAGGCCCATGATGACGAACTCGGTCGTGCCGATGCCGAAGGCACCGGCGGTCAGCGCATACAGCGCGACGGGGAGACGGGTGGCAGGGGCGTTCATCGCGAGGCAGGTGTTTGTGAGGCGCGAATGCTCGGCGCTCGCGCTTTGCAGAAACAGTCTCCTAATCCACAATCAGCTTCAAACTTTCATTGAAAGTCGTGAACCGTCTTGCCGATCTGAACCTCTTCCTGCGCGTGCTCGACGAAGGCTCGATCAGCGCCGCCGCTCGCGCGCTGGACCTGAGCCCGGCCGTCGCCAGCCAGCGCCTGGCGCGGCTGGAACAGGAGCTGGGCGTGCGCCTGCTGCACCGAACGACACGCCGCCTGCACCCGACTCCCGAAGGCCGCGTGCTCGCCGAACAAGGCCGTGGCCTCGTCGAGGATCTGGACGCGCTGGTCGCCGGGCTGCGCCAGGCGTCGGGCGAAGTCAGCGGCACGCTGCGCGTCACGACCTCGGCCACCTTCGGCCGGCTGCACCTGTCGCCGCTGCTGCCGGAGTTCCTCGCCCGCCACCCGCAGCTGCGGCTCAGCGTCGATCTCGACGACCGTGTCGTCGATCTCGTCACCGCCGGCTTCGACCTCGCGATCCGCGTCGGCGCGCTCGACGACTCGACGCTGGTGGCGCGGCGCCTGGCACCCAACCGCCGCGTGCTCGTCGCCTCGCCCGACTACCTGCACCGCCGCGGCACGCCGCAACTGCCGGCCGACCTGGCGCAGCACGACTGCCTGGTGCTGACCGGCGCCCAGGGCCGGCCGACGCACTGGACGCTGGCCGACGGCCACGGCGGCGAGGTCGCGGTGCGCGTGCAGGGCCGCGTCGAGAGCAACTTCGGCGAGCTGCTGCGCGACGCCGCGGTGGCCGGCAACGGCATCGCGATGCACTCGACCTGGCACGTCGCCGAGGACCTGCGCGCCGGGCGTCTGCAGATCGTGCTGCCCGGCCACCCGCCGTCGACGACCGGCATCTGGGCCGTGATGCCGCAGCGCCGGCTGCTGCCGGCGCGCGTGCGGGCCTTCGTCGAGTACCTGGGCGAGCGCTTCGGCGAAGGCGCCGCCTGGGACCACGGCTGAGCGCCCCCTAAGCCCCCTCCCCCGCCGGAGGATTTCGTCCCCGGCAGGGCGATCGGTTACGGTCCCCCGCAGGCCGCGCGACGCGGCTCCATGCCGTACCCGCCAAGAGGACCATGAAGGGCGAAGACCTCAGCGCCATCACCGCGACCCAGACCCAGCCACCCGCCGACGCCGCCGCACCGGCGCTGGACCCGCTGTGGTTCAAGGACGCCGTCATCTACGAGCTGCACATCAAGTCCTTCGCCGACAGCAACGGCGACGGCATCGGCGACCTGGCCGGCCTAATCTCCAAGCTCGACTACGTGCGTGACCTGGGCGTCAACACGATCTGGCTGCTGCCCTTCTACCCCTCGCCGCTGCGCGACGACGGCTACGACGTCGCCGACTTCATGGCCGTCAACCCGGCCTACGGCACGGCCGCCGACGTCGCCCGGCTGGTCGCCGAGGCGCATGCGCGCGGGCTGCGTGTCATCACCGAGCTCGTCGTCAACCACACCTCGGACCAGCACCCCTGGTTCCAGCGCGCGCGCCGGGCGCCGCGCGGCTCGCCGGAGCGCGACTTCTACGTCTGGAGCGACGACCCGACGAGGTACGCCGGCACGCGCATCATCTTCACCGACACCGAGAAGTCGAACTGGACCTGGGACGAGGTCGCCGGCCAGTACTTCTGGCACCGCTTCTTCAGCCACCAGCCCGACCTGAACTTCGACAACCCCGCGGTGCGCGAGGCGGTGTTCGGGATCATGGAGTTCTGGCTCGAACAAGGCGTCGACGGCTTCCGCCTCGACGCCATTCCCTACCTCGTAGAGCGCGAGGGCACGAGCAACGAGAACCTGCGCGAGACGCACGAGGTCATCAAGGAGATCCGCCGCCGCCTGGACGCCAAGTACCCCGGCAAGCTGCTGCTGGCCGAGGCCAACATGTGGCCCGAGGACGTGCGCGAGTACTTCGGCGAAGACGACGAATGCCACATGGCGTACCACTTTCCGCTGATGCCGCGCATGTACATGGCGATCGCGCAGGAGGACCGCCACCCCGTCGTCGAGATCCTGCAGCAGACGCCCGACATCTCGCCGCAGTGCCAGTGGGCGATCTTCCTGCGCAACCACGACGAGCTGACGCTCGAGATGGTGACCAGCCGCGAGCGCGACTACATGTACTCGATGTACGCCGCCGACCCGCGCGCGCGGCTGAACCTCGGCATCCGCCGGCGGCTGGCGCCGCTGCTGGAGAACGACGCCGAGCGCATCAAGCTGATGAACAGCCTGCTGCTGTCGATGCCGGGCTCGCCGGTGCTGTACTACGGCGACGAGATCGGCATGGGCGACAACATCTTCCTCGGCGACCGCGACGGCGTGCGCACGCCGATGCAGTGGACCAGCGACCGCAACGGCGGCTTCTCGCGCGCCGACCCGCAGCGCCTGGTGCTGCCCGCCATCCAGGACCCGATCTACGGCTTCGAGGCGGTCAACGTCGAGGCCCAGAGCCGCGACGCCTCCTCGCTGCTGAACTGGACCCGGCGCATGCTGGCGATCCGCCGCTCGACCCAGGTCTTCGGCCGCGGCCGCATCCGCATGCTGCACCCGGGCAACCGCAAGGTGCTGGCCTATCTGCGCGAGCTGGGCGACGAGGTCGTGCTCTGCGTCGCCAACCTCGGCCGCGCGCCGCAGCCGGTGGAGCTGGACCTCTCGCGCTACAAGGGCCGGGTGCCGGTCGAGATGGGCGCGCACACCGCCTTCCCGCCGATCGGCGAGCTGCCCTATCTGCTGACGCTGGCCGGCCACGGCTTCTTCTGGTTCCGCCTGGCCACCGACGCCGCGCCGCCCGACTGGCACGCCGACCGCCGCCCGGTCGAGCACCTGCCGGTGCTGGTGATGTTCGACGGCTGGAACAGCTTCTTCCGCGACCGCGTCGTGCCCTGGCGCATCGCGATGGCCGGCAAGACCCTGGCCCAGCTCGAAGACGAGCTGCTGCCGCCGCACCTGGCACGCCAGCGCTGGTTCGACGCCGGCGAGCCGCCGGCACAGGCGCGCATCGGCACGCACGCGACGCTGGCCCAGGACGGGCGCGAGTGGCTGCTGGCGCTGGTCGACACGCGCGGCGGCCCGCACGAGGATGCACGCTGGTTCTCACCGCTGGCCGTGGCCTGGGAGGACGACGAGGCCGACCAGGGCCGGCTGGGCCAGCTCGGCCCCGCGGCGCTGGCAAAGGCGCGCATGCAGGCGCGCATCGGCCTGCTCGGCGACGCCGGCGGCGACGAGGCCTTCTGCCGCGCGCTGGTGGCCGCGGTCGCCGCCGGGCGCAGCCTGCCGGCGGCTGGCGGCGGCCAGATCCGTTTCGTCGCGCTGCGCGGCTTCGACGCCGGCATCGCGGCCGAGCTGGACACGCTGGCGGTGCGCGCCGTGCCGCAGGGCCGCAACACGACGCTGCAGCTCGGCGACCGCCTCTTCGTCAAGCTGCTGCGCCGGCTGCGGCCGGGCGTCAACGTCGAGGTCGAGATGGGCCGCCACCTGCGCGAGGTGGCGCACTTCGAGCACGCCGTCGTGCCGGTCGGCCACGTCGAACACGTCGCCGCCGACGGCACGGTGTCGACGCTGGCGGTGCTGCAGCCCTGGGTCGTGCACCAGGGCAACGCCTGGGACTTCGCGCTGATGCAGCTGACGCGCCACCTCGAACGTGCCGCCCCGGCGCCGGCCGAGTCGGTCGGCGCCGCCGAAGGCGGGCTGATGGCGCGCGTGCGGGCGCTGGCCGAACGGCTGGCCGCGCTGCACGAGGCGCTGGCGCTGCGCCGCGGCGACGCCGCCTTCGACCCCGAGCCGCTGCAGCCCGAAGACCTGCGCCGCGCGGCCGCCGCGACGGCGCAGCTCGCGCACACGACGCTGGCGCTGCTGGCCGAGGCCACGCCGCGCCTGCCTGCAGCGCAGCAGCCGCTGGCGCGCCGTCTGGCGGCCGGCGAACGCACGCTGCGCGACCGGCTGGCGGCCTGCGCCGCGCACGGCGCCGGCGGGCCCAAGCTGCGCATCCACGGCGCACTGCGGCTGCAGGAGGTGCTGCTGGTGCACGAGGACTTCGTGCTCGCCGACTTCGAGGGCGACCCCTCGCTGCCGCCGGCCGAACGCCGGGCGCGCCAGTCGCCGCTGCGCGACGTCGCCGGCCTGCTGCATTCGCTGGACCTGGTGCGGGCCGCGGCGCTGCAGCGCGGCGCCCACACCGAAGCCGAGAACCGGCGCCGCGAGGCGCTGGCCGACGCCTGGGCCGGCGAACTGCGCCGCGCCTTCGTCGACAGCTATGCCGAGCGGGCGCTGGCGCTGGGCCTGGTCGCCGGTGCCGACGCCTTCGAGGGCCCGGCCTCGACGCTGGCGCTGTTCGAGATCGACGCCGCGCTGCGCGAGCTGCACGACGAACTGCGGCGCCGCCCGGCCGGCGCCACCGCCCCGCTGGCCGCCCTGGCGACGCTCGCCCAGCGCCTGGGCCCGTAGACGGAGACATTGCATGGACTCGCTGGAACTCGCCTTCGACCCGCTGCGCACGCTGCTCGCGCAGGCGGGCGTCTTCCTGCCGCGGCTGGGCATCGCGCTGGCCATCGCCGTGGCCGGCTGGCTGCTCGCCAAGGCCGCGCGCTACGCCACCGGCCGCGCGCTGAAGGCGCTGAACTTCCACGTGCTGACCGAACGCGCCGGCTTCGACGGTTTCCTGCAGCAAGGCGGCACCGACAAGACGACCAGCGACCTGTTCGCGCTGATCGTCTTCTGGCTGGTGCTGCTGGGCGCGCTGGTCGTGGCCTTCAACGGCCTGGGGCTGTCGCAGGTGACCGAGCTGCTGTCGCGCGTGCTGCTGTTCCTGCCGCGGCTGCTGGTGGCGCTGCTGGTGCTGGTCTTCGGCCTGTACTTCGCGCGTTTCGTCGGCCAGTCGGTGCTGGCCTGGTGCCGCGCCTCGGGCATCGGCGACGCCGAGATCCTGGCGCGCATCGTCCAGTACGCGATCGTCACCTTCGTGCTGCTGATCGCCATCGACCATCTCGACATCGGCGGCGGCCTGGTGCAGCAGACCTTCCTGATCCTGCTCACCGGCATCGTCTTCGCGCTGGCGCTGGCCTTCGGCATCGGCGGCCGCGACCGCGCCGCGGCGCTGATCGAACACTGGTTCCCGCGCCGCGACGACCCCCGCGGGCGTTGAGGATTCACGCGAGCCCCTGTCCTACACGGGGCTGCGCGCTGGACCGACCACCGGCGGCAGCGCTTCGGGCAACGATGTCGCCATGGACAAGCACACCTCGCCCCAATCCGCCGCCCCGCACACCCCGCTGCCGCCGGCCCTGGCCGGCGAGCACCACCGCCTGGGCGACCTCGGCTACTACGTGGCCGGTCGCGGCCGCCCGTTGCTGCTGGTGCACAGCGTCAACGCCGCCGGTTCGGCGGCCGACGTGCGGCCGATCTTCGACCACGCGGTCCAGGAGCGCACGGTCTTCGCGCTGGACCTGCCCGGCTTCGGCAGCAGCGAGCGCAGCGACCGCGACTACACGCCGCAGCTGATGACCGACGCCGTGCTGGCGATGCTCGGCCCGATCCGCGAGCGCTGCGGCCCCGGCCCGGTCGACGTGCTGGGCGTGTCGCTGGGCTGCGAGTTCGTCGCCCGCGCCGCGCTGGTGGCGCCCGAGGCCTTCGGCCGCATCGCGCTGGTCAGCCCCACCGGCTTCAGCGGACGGCGCACGCTGCGCGGCCCGACCGGCAGCACGCTGGGCAAGCCCTGGCTGTACAAGCTGCTGACGATGAAGCTCTGGGCCGACCCGCTGTACCGCGGGCTGACCCGTCCCGGCGTCGTGCGCTACTTCCTCGAACGCACCTGGGGCAGCAAGCGCATCGACGAGACGCTGTGGGCCTATTGCGTGGCCACCGCGCGCCAGCCCGGCGCCCGCTTCGCGCCGCTGGCCTTCCTGTCCGGCAAGCTGTTCAGCGCCGACATCCAGCGTGTCTACGACTCGATCACGCAGCCGGTCTGGGCCAGCCACGGCGTGCTCGGCGACTTCACCGACTACCGCGCGATGTCCAGCGTCGCCGGCAAGCCGAACTGGCGCTTCTCGGTCTACCCGACCGGCGCGATGCCGTACTTCGAAGTGCCGCGGCCGTTCTTCAACGAGCTGGACAACTTCCTCGCCGCACCGGCGCCGGCCGCGCCGCGGCCGGTGCTCGAAGCCGTCTGAAGCCTCAGGCCCGCCCCCGGCGGGCCTGCTTCATTGGACGGTCTCGTCGATGACGAGGCGCACGCCTTTGCTGCCGACGGCCACCGGCTGGCTCGTGCCCTGCAGATCGCCGGCCTTGGGCATCGCGTCGCCGGTCTTGCTGACGCGCACGCCGACGATGACGTTCTTCTGCGTCGACAGCCGCATCTCCTGCGTCATCGCCTGGCTGTCGTCGAGCGTGAACTCGAAGGGCAGCTCGCCGGCGGTGCGCTTGACGATGGCCAGCGGCATGCGCGAACCGTCGGCCGGCCGCGCGAAGACGAAGACCGTGTCGCCCGGGGCGATGCGCTCGCGCAGCGCCGGCGCCAGCTCGACGCGGCCGGTGATCGTCGCGCCCGCGGCGGCCACGGCGCCGGCACTGGCCGGCGTGGCCGGCGCCTGCGGCGCGGCCTGGGCCACCGGCGCCGCCGGCGGCATGCCGCCACGCTTGCGCGCCTCGTCGACCGCGCCCTGCAGCTGCTGGGCGAACTCGCCCGCCGGGCCGGCGTTGCGGATCGCACGCTCCCACAGGTCCACGGCCTTCGGGTACTGCTCGCGGTTGAAGGCGATCGTGCCGCCCAGCGCCAGCGCCTTGACGTTGTTCGGATCGGCCTTCAGCGCCTGGGCGATCAGCTTCTCGGGCTCGCCGTCGAGCGAACGGTTGTTGACCATGCCGATCGCGTCGGCCAGGTCGGCCAGCGCCTGGGCGTCGCCGGGTTTCAGCTCGCCGACCTTGCGGAAGGCCTTGAGCGCGTCGTCGGCACGGCCCAGCGCGGCGTAGGTGCGGCCGAGCATCTGCCAGGCCTGCACGTCGTCGGGCGTGGACTTCAGCCGCTCCTCGAGCGCGCCGACCAGGCCTTCGATCTGCTGCTGGCTGGGCTGGCCGTCCTGCGCCGCGGCGGCCTGCTCGCGCAGCGCCGGATCGGGCGGGCCGACCTTCCAGCCCTGCCAGTCGCCGTGCACGGCGTAGCCGGCGGCACCGACGACGAGCACGAAGGCGGCGATCGCCAGCGACAGCTTCATCGGCACACGCGGCGCCGGTTCGGCGGCAGGCGCCGGCGCCGCGGCCGCGCCCTGCGCGGTGACGGCGGCGACGATGCGGCGTTCCAGGTCTTCGCGGGCGCTGCGCGCGGCATCGCCGGTCAGCACTCCCTGGCGGCTCAGCTCGTCCAGCTCCGCGAGCTGGCGCTTGAGCTCATCGAGGGAGGCGGGGTTCGTCATCATCGTCGGGGGTGTCGGGGTCGAAAGCCTCGGGCGCGGCACGCTGGCGCCGGCGCAAGGTGATGAACAGGGCGGCCAGCGCCAGCACCAGCAGCACCGGCGGGCCGACCCACAGCAGCGCGGTCGTCGGCTTGAACGGCGGCTTGTAGAGCACGAAGTCGCCGTAGCGGTCGGTCATGTAGCCGCGGATGTCGTCCTCGCTCATGCCCTTCTGCAGCATCTCGCGCATCTGCTGGCGCAGGTCGACGGCGAGGTCGGCGTGCGAGGCGGCGATGGTCTCGTTCTGGCAGACCAGGCAGCGCAGCTCCTCGGCGAGCTTGATCATGCGCGCCTCGACGACCGGGTCCTGCGCCACCGGCGGCGCTTCGGCCGCGAAGGCGGTCACGCCGGCGCAGCAGGCCAGAGCGAGCGCGACGCGGCGCGCCCAGGCGATCACGCGTTCAGCCATTGTTGAGCTTCCTCACCAGCGGTTCGATCGTGTCGCGCAGCGCCTGCGGCGTCACCGGGCCGATGTGCTTGTAGCGGATGACCCCGGTCTTGTCGACGACGAAGGTCTCGGGCACGCCATAGACGCCGAAGTCGATGCCGATGCGGCCGTCGCGGTCGACCAGCGAGGCCGTGTACGGATCGCCCAGGCGCTGCAGCCACTGCTTGGCGGCGCCCGGCTCGTCCTTGTAGTTCAGGCCGTAGACCGGCACGCCGGCCTTCTTCGTCCACTCGACGAGCACCGGGTGCTCCTCGCGGCAGGCGGTGCACCACGAGGCCCAGACGTTGAGGATCCAGACCTTGCCGACGAGGTCCTGCTTGCCGACGCTGCGCTCGGGCTCGTGCAGCAGCGTCGTGCGGAACTCGGGCGCCGGCTTGTCGATCAGCGGCGACGGCACCTCGCGCGGGTTCAGGTTCAGGCCGACGGCGAGAAAGCCGACCAGCACCAGGAAGGCCACCAGCGGCCAGAGGAAACGGTTCATGCGAGGCTCTCGGCGGAAGCGGAACGCGCCGCGCCGGCCGGAGCAGCCTGGCGCACGCGGTAGCGGCGGTCGGCCGCGGCGAGCAGGCCGCCGGCCATCATCAGCAGGCAGCCGCCCCAGATCCAGGAGACGAAGGGCTTGTAGTGCACGCGCACGACCCAGGCGCCGCCCTCGAGCTGCTCGCCCATCGACACGTACAGGTCGCGCCAGAGGTTGCCGTCGACCGCGGCCTCGGTCATCGGCATCTGCTGCACGCGGTAGATGCGCTTCTGCGGCGACAGCGTGCCGACCGGCTTGCCGTCGCGCGTGATGTCGAGCACGCCTTCGGCGGCGACGAAGTTCGGGCCCTGGACTTCGCGCACTTCCTTCATCGTGAAGGTGTAGCCGCCGACGGTCGTCGTGTCGCCGGGGCCCATCTTGACGTCGCGTTCGGTCTCGTAGGTCTTGACCATCGAGACGCCGAAGGCGAACACGGCCACGCCGAGGTGGGCCAGCATCATGCCGGCCATCGCGCGCGGGATCAGGCGTGCGCGGTGCAGCAGCTGGCCGGCCTGGCCGCCGGCCGGCCACAGCCGCTGGCGCAGGTCGACGAGCGTCGCGAAGACGATCCAGTAGGCCATCGCCAGGCCGCCGGTGGTCACCGCCGAAATGTGGCCCGCGGCCCAGCCGGTGGCCAGCGCGGCGGCCACCGTCGCGACCAGCGGCAGCACCAGGCGGCGCAGCAGCGGGCCGGCTTCGTCACGCTTCCAGCGCGTCAGCGGGCCGATGCCCAGCACCAGCACCAGCGGCGCCATCAGCAGGCCGAAGACGGTGTCGAAGTACGGCGGGCCGACCGAGATCTTGCCCATGCCCAGCGCGTCGAGGAACAGCGGGTACAGCGTGCCCAGCAGCACCGCGCCGGTGGCCACCGTGAGCACCATGTTGTTGACCAGCAGCAGCGACTCGCGCGACAGCAGGCCGAAACGCTGGCCCAGGCCGACCTTGGGCGCGCGCCAGGCGAACAGCGCCAGCGAGCTGCCGATGACGATCACCAGGAAGCCGAGGATGAACAGGCCGCGGCGCGGGTCGGTGGCGAAGGCGTGCACCGAGGACAGCACGCCCGAGCGCACGAGGAAGGTGCCCAGCAGCGACAGCGAGAACGCGGTGATCGCCAGCCACACCGTCCAGACCTTGAAGCTGCCGCGCTTCTCGGTCACGGCCAGCGAGTGGATCAGCGCCGTGCCCACCAGCCAGGGCATGAACGAGGCGTTCTCGACCGGGTCCCAGAACCACCAGCCGCCCCAGCCCAGCTCGTTGTAGGCCCACCACGAGCCCAGCGCGATGCCGAAGGTGAGGAAGATCCAGGCCGCCGTCGTCCAGGGCCGCGTCCAGCGCGCCCAACCGGCGTCGAGGTTGCCGCCCAAGAGCGCCGCGATCGCGAAGGCGAAAGCCACCGAGAAGCCGACGTAGCCCATGTAGAGCATCGGCGGGTGGAAGACCATGCCCGGGTCCTGCAGCAGCGGGTTCAGGTCGCGGCCGTCGGGCACCGCCGGGATCAGGCGGTCGAAGGGGTTGCTGGTCAGCAGCATGAACAGCAGGAAGCCCGCGGCCACCAGCCCCATCACGCCGAGGATGCGCGCGACGAAGGCCAGCGGCAGCGAGCGGCTGAAGAGCGCCACCGCCACCGTCCAGACGGCGAGCATCAGCACCCACAGCAGCAGCGAGCCTTCGTGGCCGCCCCAGACCGCGGCCACGACATACATCGTCGGCAGCGTCGAGTTGGAGTTCTCGGCGACGTAGGCCACCGAAAAGTCGTGGCGCAGGAACGAGATCGTCAGCACCAGGTAGGCGGCGAAGACCAGCAGCGCCAGCCAGCCCGACAGCGGGCGCGCCAGCGCCATCCAGTCGCCGCGGCCGCGGTGCGCGCCGACGATCGGCAGCACGCCCAGCACCAGCGAGACGGCGAGCGCGAAGAAGAGCAGCAGATGGCCGAGTTCGGGAATCATTTCGAGTCCCCCTTGGACAGCGTGTCGGCCGAGTGCTTCATCTTCTCGGCGCGCTGCATCGCGTCGGCGGCTTCGGGCGGCATGTAGTTCTCGTCGTGCTTGGCGAGCACCTCGCGCGCGGTGAACACGCCGTCCGAGCCGAGCTGGCCCTGGGCGACGACGCCCTTGCCTTCCTTGAACAGGTCGGGCAGCACGCCTTCGAAGCGCACCGGCACGTCCCTGGCGGTGTCGGTGACGACGAAGCGCACCGTGACGCCGTCGCGCACGACGCTGCCTTCGCGCACCATGCCGCCGATGCGGAAGGTGCGGCCCTCGGGCGCCTCTTTCGTCGCGACCTGGGTCGGCGTGTAGAAGAACACGAGGTTGCTGTTGAAGGCGTTGAGCACCAGCGCGGCGGCGACGCCGACGGCGGCCAGCACGCCCAGCGCGATCGCGGCGCGTTTGTGGCGCGGCTTCATTGCTCGCCTCCGTCGCGTGCGGCGGCGAAGGCCTTGCGCCGGCGGCGCTCGGCGAAGTGCGACTCGGCCAGCATCGCGGCCAGCATCACGCCGTAGGAGCCCCAGACATAGAGGCCGTAGCCGCCCATGGCGAGGAATTCGTCCCAGGAGTTCCAGTACATCAGAGGTCCCTCAACGAGCGCCGGTCAGCGAGCGGACCCAATCGGTGTCCGACTCCTGCTCCAGCACGATGGCGCGGGCGCGCGTGAACACGACGGCGAAACTGTAGGCCCAGCAGGCGACCGTCATCAGCAGCATGGCCGTCAGCATGGTCGAGGCCATCTTCGGCGCCGCGGTCATGCTGACCGTGGCGCCCTGGTGCAGCGTGTTCCACCACTTCACCGAGAAATAGATGATCGGCACGTTGACCGCGCCGACGATGGCCAGCAGCGCGCCGGCGTTGGCCGCGCGGCGGGCGTCGTCGATGGCTTCGGTGAGCGCGATGTAGCCGAAGTACAGCAGCAGCAGGATGAACTCGGACGTCAGGCGCGCGTCCCAGACCCACCAGGTGCCCCAGGTCGGCTTGCCCCACAGCGCGCCGGTCCACAGCGCGAGGAAGGTGAACATCGCGCCGGTGGGCGCCAGCGCCCGGGCGTACATCGACGCCATGCGCGCGTTCATCGCCCAGCCGACGGCGGCGAAGAAGGCCATCACGAGGTAGATGACCATCGACATCCAGGCCGCCGGCACGTGGATGAAGATGATCCGGTAGGCGTCGCCCTGCTGGAAGTCGGTGGGCGCGATGCCGAAGCCCATGTAGAGGCCGGCGATGGCGAACAGCACCGTCACCGCCCAGCACCAGGGCACGAGGCGGCCGGCCATCGAATAGAAGCGCGAAGGCGCGGAAAACGTCGACCAGCGCAGGCGTTGGGTCATGGTCCGAGGGGTCAGTCGAGCGAGATGCGCAGCGCCGCGGCGGTGGCCGGCGGCGCGCCGAGCGCGGTGAGGATCAGCACCGCGCCGAGCAAGGAGAAATGGGCGGCCGGCGACAGGCCGCTTTCGACCGCACCGACGGCGCCGGTGCCGAAGATCAGCGTCGGCACCGTCAGCGGCAGCACGAGCAGGAAGACGAGCGCGGCACCGCTGCGCAGGCCCAGCGTCAGCGCGGCGCCGACGGCGCCCAGCAGGCTCAGCACCGGGGTGCCGACGAGCAGCGTCGCGGTCAGCGCGACGATGGCCGCGCCGTTCATGTCGAAGAGCAGGCCGATCAGCGGCGCGGCGATCACGAGCGGCAGCCCGGTCGTCAGCCAGTGCGCCAGCACCTTGCCGGTGACCAGCATCACCAGCGGCTGCGGCGCCAGCAGCATCTGCTCGAGCGAGCCGTCCTGGTGGTCGGAGGCGAACATCTGCGTCACCGACAGCATCGCCGCCAGCAGCGCGCAGACCCAGACCACGCCGGGGCCGATCTGGCGCAGCGTCTGCGGCTCGGGGCCGACGCCGATCGGGAACAGCGACGCGGCGACGATGAAGAAGCCCAGCGGCAGCAGCGCCTCGATGCGGCGACGCCCGGCGAGCAGCAGGTCACGCTGCGTGGTGGCCAGCAACACGGAACTCATGCTCGGGATCGACGTGGGAGACGGAACATGAGGCTCATGCGGGGCAAACCAACGATTGTAAGGAGGCGTGGGATCACCGGGATGCGCAGGCTCACCCCGCCGCGGGCCTTTCCGCGGGGCGCGCCGAGGCGTCCTCGTCGGGGTCGATCCATTCGCGCGGCAGCTCGTGCGCGACACCCTTGTGGCAGGCGATGCAGCTCTTGCCCTCGGCCTGCGCACGCTGGTGGCGGGCGTAGGCGCTCTTCTTCTGCACGTCGGGCGCCATCGCCTCGAAGGAATGGCAGACGCGGCACTCGGCCGAGCCGTTGGACTCCAGCCGCGCCCACTCGCGCTGCGCCATCTCCAGGCGCTGCATCTCGTACATCTCGGGCGTGGCGATCGTGCCCTTCCACTCGTGCCAGAGCTCGCGCGAGGCCTGCGCATGGCGCCAGACACGCGCCACGGTGCCGGGCGGCACGTGGCAGTCGGCGCAACCCGCGGCGACGCCGCTGCGGTTGGCGTGGTGCAGCGAGAACTTCATCTCGGCCGCCGGCGTCTGCATCGTGTGGCAGGAGGTGCAGAAAGCCTGCGTCTCGACGCGGTCCAGCGCCACCGACGCGCCGGCCAGGCCCAGCGCGCCGAGCACGATGCCCAGCAGCAGCACGGCCCAGGGCCAGCGGGAGCGACGTCGACCGGAATCACGCGCCAAGAGCGGCCTTCCTCAGCGACTCAGCGCGACAGGATCCACTGCGCGAGGTTCTCCAGGTCGGCGCGCTCGGCGCGCACGATCTTGTGATCCTCTTCGTGGCCGTCGGGGAACTTGGCCTTCTCGCCGCTGGTCAGGTGCTCGACCACGCGGTCGACGGCGCCGGCCTTGCCGCGGTACTTCTTGGCCGTCTTCTGGAACGAAGGGCCGTCCTTGTCCTTGTCGACGCCGTGGCACTTCAGGCAGTTGTTGCGTCGCACCAAGGCTTCGGCGGCGCCCTCGTCGAGCGCGAAGGCCGGGGCGGCGAGGCCCAGCCCGGTGATCAGCACGAGGGCCGCGGCACGGCGCGGATGGCGGGAATGGGCGGTCACGGTTCGTCTCGGCAAAAGTGTCGGACCCGCTGCAGCGGTGGCGCGGCGGGGGCAGCGACAGCCGATCTGGACTGAGTCCAGACCTTAACCGCGCCGCACCGACCGTGCCGCGATCTTCGCGGCTTTCTTGATGTTTGTCAGACCGTTACGCGGCCGCGGCGTGCGTTCTGGACGCGGCGCGTTTCCAGGTCGTATTCCACCGCGCCGGCCAGCTCGACGACCTGGTGGCTGGTCAAGAGCACCGCACCGCCGCGCGCCGCGTGCGCCAGCAGCAGCGCCGACAGGCGCGCGGTGCTCTGCGCGTCCAGCGCGTCGTAAGGCTCGTCGAGGATCCAGGTGCGCGCGCGTTCGTCCAGCGCCAGGCGCGCCAGCGCGCCGCGGCGGCGCTGGCCTTGCGACAGCGTGCGCACCGCGGCGGCGCGGCGGTCGGCCAGCTCCGCCTGCTCCAGCGCTGCGGCGGCGCGCTCGCTCGCGTCCTGCACACCGCCCAGGCGGCCGAGGAAAGCCAGCGACTCGCCCAGCGTCAGGTCGTCTTTGAGCGCATTGGCGTGGCCGATGTAGAGCACCGCCTCGCGCGCGGCGGCGCCGGCTTCGCGCACCGGGCGGCCGTTCCACAGCAGCTCGCCGGCTTCGGGCGTCGACAGCCCGGCGAGGATGCGCATCAGGCTGGTCTTGCCGCTGCCGTTGGTGCCGCGCAGCCAGGTGATGCTGCCGGGCTTCAACTGGATGTCGACGCCTTCGAACAGCAGCCGGCGCCCGCGCCGGCAGGCGAGCGCGCGCCCTTCGAGGCCGGAGCCCGGCGAGGTGGTGGTGGGGGTGTCGGCCACGGCGGTGATCAGCGGTTGCCGGCGAGCGCCGGCGGCGCGCGATTCTGTCACGCGCCGTGTCGCGTCTTCACCGCATCCGGCGGCGCAGCCGGGCGATCTCGTCCTCCAGGTCGGCCACCAGCGCGGCCAGCTCGGGCACGGCGTCGAACTCGCGCTCCAGCAGCGCCATGCGGCGCACGCGGCGCAGCGCGACGGCGTCGAAACGCCAGTCGCCACGGCCGCCGCCGGCCGGCCGCACGAAGCCGGCCTCGATGCGTTCGGCCACCCAGCCCGGCGCCACCGGCGCGGCGCGGCAGAGTTCGTCCAGGGTCAGCAGCGCCTCGTCGAGCAGGCGCAGCGTCGTTTCGCTCATCGCTCGTCTCCACCACGGCGTTCGGCTTCGGCGGCGGCCACCTTGCGCGCGTCGAAGTCCGGCAGCTCCTGCGCCATGCGTTCGTACAGCGCGCGCGCCCGCGGGTCCAGCGCGCTGGGCAGCACGACGCGCACGACCAGATCCAGATCGCCCGGCGGCGTGCCCGGCAGCCCGCGGCCGCGCAGCGTGAGCCGCTGGCCGGCCTGGGCGCCGGCCGGCACCCGCACCTGCAGCGTGCTGCCGTCGGGCAGCGCCACCGGCAGCACGCCGCCCAGCGCCGCTTCCCAGGGCGCGACCGGCAGCTCGCCGACGAGGTCGGCACCGTCGACGCGCCAGCGCGGGTGGTCATGCAGCACCACTTCCAGGAACAGATCGCCCGGCGGCTGACCCGGCCCGCCCTGCCCGGCCAGGCGCACCAGCCGGCCCGGGCGCACGCCGGCCGGCAGCGTCACCTCCAGCGTGCGTTCGGCGAGCACGACGTGGCCGTCGGGCCCCAGCTGCGGCTGACGTAGCGAGACGCGGTGCACGCCGCCGCGCAGCGCGGCTTCGAGGTCGAGCACGATCTTGGCGTGGTGGTCCTCGCCGCGCATCGCGCCGCCGCGGCCATGGCGGGCGGCACCGCGCTGCATGCCGGCGCGGCCGAAAAGCTGCTCGAAGAAGTCGCTGAAGTCGCCGCCGAACTCGGCGCCGGCACCCGGGGCGCGGCCCTGGAACTCGAAGCCGGCGTCCCAGTCGGGCGGCGGCGTGAAGCGTTCGCCGGCCTGGTGGCCGCGGCCGACCTGGTCGTAGGCGGCGCGGCGTTCGGGGTCGGACAGCACGGCATAGGCCTCGTTGACCTCGCTCATGCGCGCCGCCGCGTCGGGCGCCTTGCTGACGTCCGGGTGGAACTGCCGCGCGAGCTTGCGATAGGCCTTCTTGACCGCGTCCTGAGTCGCGTCGCGGGCCACGCCCAGCACCTGGTAATAGTCCTTGAACTCCACCGTGTGATGCCTCCGACCCTGCAGATGGCGGCGGGGGCGGCTGATTCAAGAGGCCGCCGCACAGATCGGCGCCGGAATCAAGCCCCCGGAACAGGCCCCGCGCCGGCGCCGCCGGCATCTGCCCGACACGCCGCTGTCACCCGCGCCGCCAAGGATGCACACGCCCCGGCCGCCCGAGCCGGAGCCGACGAAAACCCGTTGCCGCGGCCGCGTGCCGGGCAGCGCTTCATCCAAAACCCAGGAGCTCACCACCGTGACCACCTCCCGTCGCAAGTTCCTCCAGGGCGCCGCCCATTCGGGCATCGCTGCGGCCACCCTGAGCGCGTTCCCGCCCAGCATCCGCAAGGCGCTGGCCATCCCCGCGTACAACGAGACCGGCACGATCCGGGACGTGAAGCACGTGGTCATCCTGATGCAGGAGAACCGCTCGTTCGACCACTACTTCGGCATGCTGAAGGGCACGCGCGGCTTCGGCGACCGCTTCACGGTGCCGCAGCCCGGCGGCCGCAGCGTCTGGGAGCAGCTGGACGCCAGCGGCAACCCCGTGACGCCCTACCACCTGGACTGGACCAAGGGCAACGCGCAGCGCGTCTCGGGCACGCCGCACAGCTGGGTCGACGGCCAGCTGGCCTGGCTGGACGGCCGCTACGGCTACTGGCCGGCGGTGAAGAAGACGGCCTCGATGTCGTACTACGAAGAGGCCGAGATGCCCTTCCAGTACGCGCTGGCCAACGCCTTCACGGTCTGCGACGGCTACCACTGCTCGATGCACACCGGCACCAACTCGAACCGCATGTTCCTGTGGACCGGCACCAACGGCCCCAGCGGCACCGGCGTGGCCTCGCTGAACAACGAGTGGGACGGCTTCAGCCCCAGCGACGACGGCAGCGTGGGCTACGAGTGGAAGACCTACCCCGAGCGCCTGCAGGCCGCCGGCGTGAGCTGGATCGTCTACGAGAACATGCCCGACAACTACGGCGACAACTCGCTGGTCGGCTTCAAGCAGTACCGCGCCGCCAACCAGGCCTCGGGCAAGCCGGTGGGCACCGACGGCGGCCCCTACCCGGCCTACGACCCGGCCAGCGACGACGCCCACAACCCGCTGTACAAGGGCGTGGCCAACACGATGCCGGGCACCGCCGGCGACGTCGACGGCTACTTCAAGAAGTTCCGCGAGGACTGCCTGAACGGCAAGCTGCCGCAGGTGTCGTGGGTGGTGGCGCCGGCCACCTATTCCGAGCACCCCGGCCCGTCCAGCCCGGTGCAAGGCGCCTGGTACATCCAGCAGGTGCTGGACGCGTTGACGGCCAACCCCGACGTCTGGAGCAAGACCGTGCTCTTCGTCAACTTCGACGAGAACGACGGCTACTTCGACCACGTGCCCTCGCCGGCCGCGCCGGCGCCGCTGCCCGACGGCAGCCTGGCCGGCAAGACGACGCTGTCGGCCGCCGAGCTGGCCTACGAATACAACAACTACCCCTCGCCCCCGGGCACCACCGGCCAGCCGCAGAAGGGCGGCAGCAACTACGACTACGGCGCCCAGGACGGCCGCGTCTACGGCCCCGGCGTGCGCGTGCCGATGTACGTGATCTCGCCGTGGAGCCGCGGCGGCTGGGTCAACTCGCAGGCCTTCGACCACACCTCGGTGATCCGCTTCCTGGAAGCGCGCTTCGGCGTCAAGGAGCCGAACATCGCCCCGTTCCGCCGCGCGGTGCTGGGCGACCTGACGAGCGCCTTCAACTTCGCCAACCCGAACCGCGAACCGCTGCCGACGCTGGCCGGCCGCAAGACCAAGGCCGAGGCCGACGCGCTGCGCGCCGCGCAGCAGGCGCTGCCGCAGATCACGCCGCCGGCCGGCCGCAGCCTGCCCGCCCAGGCCACCGGCTACCGCCCGTCGCGCGCCCTGCCCTACGAGCTGAACGTGGTGGCGCAGGTGCAGGAGCGCCTGGGCAGGCTGCGCCTCGTCTTCCGCAACAGCGGCCGCGCCGCGGCGGTGTTCCACGTCTACGACAAGCTCAAGCTCGACGCGATGCCGAGCCGCCAGCCGATCCCGACGGACCCGGCCGCGCTGCTGGCCTTCCGCGACCAGCAGTACCCGGTGCCGCACCGCTACATGGTGCAGCCGCGCCGCCTGCTGGACGACGTGTGGAACGTGCAGACCGACAACGCCGGCCGCTACGACTTCTGGGTGCTGGGCCCGAACGGCTTCCACCGCCGCTTCAAGGGCGACCTGACGGCGCTGCGCGCGCGCGTGGCGCCGTCGCCCGAGGTGCAGCTGAGCTACGACCCGCGCAACGGCGGCCTGCGCCTGGAAGCGCGCAACGACGGCACCGGCCCGGTGACGCTGCGCGTGCGCTCCAACAAGGTCTACGGCAGCCTGACGGCCACCGGCAGCGGCGGCGCCGCCGGCGGCAGCGGCACGGCCTGGGAGCTGAAGTTCAGCGGCCGCGGCGAGCAGGCCCTGTACTGGAACCTGGACGCCACCGGCTGGTGGTACGACTTCATCGTCACCAGCGACCAGGACCCGAGCTTCCTGCGCCGCCTGGCGGGGCGCATGGAGACCGGCCGGCACTCGGTCAGCGATCCGGGGATGGGGCTGGTGGACAGCTTCTGATCGGTGGCTGGGGCGCCGGGGCTTGCGGGTCTCGCGGCTTCGGCGCCTTGATTTGAGGTTCTTGGGCCGCTGCTGCTCTGGGTGGGCGAGGCGGGCCTCTTCGTTTTTGTTGCGGTTCGGCCGCTTCTGGGTTGGGTTGCGGCGGCACGCCGGCATTGGCGCGAGAGCCGGTCACCGGGGCGTGTCCCTCCGTTCATGTCCCCCGGGCGGGCTGCGCCCGCCCTCCTCCTAATACTTCACTGCGGGACACGCCCCGGCGACCGGCTCCCGTGCGGTGGAGGGGCGCTGGCAGGTTGCGGCGCGCCTTGTCAGAGCGTCAGTGGCACCACTGCTGCTCGCAGGGAATGCCGTCGTGGTCGCCGTCCATCTCGGTGTTGGGACAGTGGGCGATGAAGAACTTGGCTTCCTCGCACGAGTGCATCTGCGTGCACCGCGTGCGGCCGTCGCAACTGAAGCGGGACGACGTGGCGGCCGGCATCGGCGCCGTCCCCCTGCGGTCGGAGGCCGCCGCCGATGCCGCTGCCGCCCGACGGGCCTTCTCCGCGGCATTCAACTCTTCGAGCGTCGGGTCCTTGCGCGGCTGCGTCGAAGGGCACGGCGCCTGCTGGAAGGTGACGGTGCCGTTGATGACGCACTTGTTCATCGACGCTGCATCGGCGGCGGGTGCGGCCATGAGGAGCGTCACCGCGGCGACGACGAGGCACAGCCACGACGGCACCACCAAGCGCGAACGAGGCCGCCGGCTTCGCTCGCCCCTGTACCCGGTCCTCCTGTCGAGCCGCACGGCGTTTGCGATCCCGGTTTTCACACCCACGCTCATGAAAGATATCTATCCTGGTTATCGATGGGAGACGAGGCATGCCGATGTGTTGATCCCGAGCCACCCGCAAGCCGGCACTCTGACAGTTCATCGGGGACGGCACCTCGCCACGAACCACTGTGCCGCAATCACTTAGAAGGAGCTTCTTGAGAGGCGACGCGTTTGGCCGATGCGGATTTACGACGCGACCTCGACGTTGCAGCAGACTGCCGCTGCGTCCCGTTATCTGACCGAGCGAACGAAGGTTTATCGGTTTTTGCCCGTTGAAACTCTGCTTTTTTAGTATCTGACCTCATGCCAGTATCGTGAACCCCGACCATTGCACTCTTCCCGTCGGTTGATACCTGCGCGAGGTACGGCTCACCATAAATCTTCTCATATGTTACATAGAACTCAGGCCGCTCCCGAAACTTATTGAAGAGCGGCCAAGTGTAATACGAAGATTGCTCAAGGATTTCGCCGGACCTGCCAATGCGCTCCATCATTTTTACCGCATTATCAAACTCATCTGTCAAGACGAGGATCGCGAGCTTAAAGTCGCGATAACTGGCCGACCAGTCGAAAGAATTAAGAAGCCTCTTGCATGACGCATCGTCGCCGGCAAACTTGTATGCGATGGCGCAATTGATTGCTCGTACTCGAACTTGTATGTCAGAAGCGTTCTTGCGCATTGGATCCGATAACGCAAAAGAACCGAGTTCGGTCGCCGTCTTCCAGCGCTTGTGCTCCAGCGCTTGGTAAAGACGGTCGTTGAGGGACTCATGCAGTTGATCATGCTCGCCGGGAAAAACCTTTGCCCAAAGGGTGTGACCTATCATGTAGCCCACCTTTGACATAACGGTTAACGCACGTCCAAAGTATTTAGCATCAACCTGCAACGTTGAACCAAGAAGTGGACGAGACTGGAATTGCAGCCCCTCCCTCTCGCAGACAGTGAGATACTGATCGCTTACCGTTCCATCGTTATGAGTGAATACATTTCTTCGCTGACCCAACTCAACAAACTCCGCCCATTCATCGAACTTCCGCAGTGTTATCTGAAATTTCTTCTCAAGACTTGCAAATTGCTCGACGTAGCTATCTCTGCGAAATGTCTCGATCTCCTTATCCAGCATGGCGCGTTTTACCGCATCAAGATCACGGAACGCAAAGAGCTCCCGAAGAGTAATCTCTTTCGCAATACCCTTAAGTAGCTCTTGGTTCTTGATGTATACAGCCTTCAAAAGAGATCCCATGAAGGCATCAAACTCGCAGAACATCTGCATAAAGAGACTTCGAGCCAGCACAGGAAGAGACTTATTGGTGTGCAGTTCTTCCAACTGCCTCAACGTCGAGGTAAGTTCAGCGAAGTCTCGAGCGGAGTCAAGCTGAACGGTATGCGGCTCGGGGCCAGCGCCCTCGTTCGGCAGGAAGTGGCTGAGCTTCTTCTCGCACTTGTTGATCTCCGCGATCTGCCACTTCTGCAAATGGGGCATCACAATGGTGATAGTTTGGCCAATATTCCGGAGCGATAGCAAATAGCGCTCGATCGCTTGCTCGATCGGATGCTGCGGCTTTTGCTCGGCTAGCGCGGGGTACATATCCGAGAGGGCTTGCTTGTCTTCCGCCATCTGCTCGTTTACAGAATCTGGATTGGGTCTCGGATTTGATGTCTTGGACATGGCTCGCTAGAGAACAGAAAGATACTCGAGTTGTCTAATGTTTGAATTCACCAGCCGCCGGAGGCGGGCCGATGGAATGGCGACTTGGGCATCATTTGCCGTGACACCGCTTGTACTTCTTCCCGCTGCCGCAAGGGCATATTTCGTTTGGTCCTACTCCGCGGAATGGATCTCTCTCCGAGAAGTAATTGTTGATTACTACGGATGGAGGTTGTTTTGACTGCTTTCGTGCTTGAAGCCAAGCCAAGAATCCAATCACAAAACCTAGAAGACCATAGAAATCACCAGGACCCTTAGGGACCAGAAGTTCTTTTATTGTGTCAAAGTCTGGCGCGATCTCTTCAATCAGCGCCATCACTTCTTGCGTGGATGACTTCTTTTCGCGCGCGTTCTCAAGAGCGACTTTAAGATGAGTTATCTTCTCCGGCGCAGCAGGGACGGACTGTACTTGAGAGACGAAATTCTCTAATGCGTGGATTGATACAACAACGTTGTGACCGTGACACGCCGGACACTGGAGAACCAGATTCTGAATTTGACCAGGGTGAAGTGCTTCAGCAAGTCGATGCAAGCAACGACCACAAACCAAATCAATGGCACCATCACCCTTGAAGAACGGGCCGGAGAATCCTTCGCCCGCGACAAAAACAGCCGCCGATCCTTCGACCGGGCGTGGGATGACGGGCAACCGAATTGATGCTCTTCTTATAGTCATAGAACTCGCAGTAGTTTTTACCCAGGGCGCCCAACGAAGAATCAACGATAGGCACTTTCGCCCAGCTTGCTGCGGCCAAAAAACTCGATACCCAATACTTCAGGCAGACAACAAGCGAAGAGCATTCTGGAATATCCAACCCAGCGCCGAATTTGTGACCACCAGAAGCGCACGAGCAGCTTCCGGCGAGAATGCTGCACCGACTATCACGTTTGTAAGAGTGCCAGCGACGAACATTGCCCAGTCTTTTCTTCCCATTCGCCGGGACGCCGCCGCAATCTCATCCAGTTTGCGGTACAAAAGCTCCAGCTTGTCAGCCTCAATGTCAGCACGACTTGACATTGACTCCTTGATTGACGCTATGTCGCTTTCAATTCGCGTCACTTCATCCGTTGAAAACGGCGCATTCTGAATATCCGACTCATCGAAAGCAGCAGAAAACCCCAGACGCGGACTAACACAAGTCAAGAGAACAACAATGTCCGAGGACCGAGAATCCGTGAGACGGACCTCAATCAGGCCGTGGGTTAGCGTCTCATAGAGCACCGCATCCCCCAGTTGCATTACACGGATTACGTTCGGCTGTCCGGGAGACCCAACCACAAGTTTTGGATCACCTCCCACCCACTCACGGAAGCTAACGACGACCCCATGGTTGTGCGCAATCTTGCTAGATTTCAGATTAATCGCAAGACTCTGCGATATAACTTCAGTCGACATACTTCGCGTTCCACAAGACTTCAGATAATTGATTTTGAGGCGCTCTCCGAGGTCCGCCAAGCACACCGCCCCCTTTGGGGGGGACGCCAACACGATCAAGAGGACAACCCAGCCCTGCCGCGGACGTCGGGTGGCCGGTGTAGGGAATACGAAGGGACTTCCCGCAACCAGCACGTCGCCGAGACGCCAGGATTGAGGGAGGGATCAGTCCGACGCTGGAAAGGAGAAGTCCGTGGAAAAGCCTCCTGCAATGCCTGTCGTCCGAGTAGGCGTGGATCTGGCCAAACGCGTGATCCAGGTGCACGCGGTGGATGCCGCCGGGCACGTGGTGGTGGCCCGAGCGCTGCCGCGCGAGAAGTTTCTGGCCTGGTGCGCGCAACTGCCGCCGGGCTGTACGGTGGCGATGGAGACCTGCAGCGGCGCGCACCACTGGGCCCGCCGGCTGCAAGAGATGGGTTTGCAGCCGCGGCTGCTGGCGGGCCACTTCGTCGGGCCGTACCGACTGCAGGGCCGGCGCGCCAAGAACGACGCCAACGACGCGGCGGCCATCTGCGAGGCAGCCAGCCGCCCGCAGATGCACTTCGTGCCGGTCAAGAGCGCCGAGCAGCAAGCGGTGCTGGCCGTGCACCGGCTGCGCGAGGGCTACAAGGTCGAGCGCACGGCCTGCATCAACCGCATCCGCGGCCTGCTCGCCGAGTTCGGCATCAGCTTCGCTCAGACACCCGAGGCGCTGCGCGAAGGCCTGGCCGACGCGCTGGAAGACGCCACCAGCGAGATGCCGTGGCTGGCTCGCGTGGCACTGCAACGTGCGCGGCTGCAGTGGGTCGAACTCGATTGCCACATCGCCTGGTGCGACGAGCGCATCACCGCACACCTCAAGGCCGACGCGCAGGTGCAGACGGCCGCCAGGCTCATCGGCATCGGAGCGGTGGGCGCCTCGGCAGCGGTGGCCACCGTCGGCGACTTCCGCCAGTTCAAGAGCGGCGCGCAGTTCGGATCCTGGGTCGGCCTGGCGCCGAGCCAGAACTCCAGCGGCGGGAAAGCCAAACTCGGACGCATCACCCGACACGGTGACACCTACCTGCGCACCCTGCTCATCCAGGGCGCCAAGTCCGCTGTCATGACCGCGCACAAACGCGACGACCGGATCTCGCGCTGGCTGGTGCAACTCACCGCGCGCGTGGGCTGGCAAAAGGCCGTCGTGGCCATGGCCAACAAGAACGCCCGCATCCTCTGGGCGGTACTCGCCAAGGGACAGCGCTTCGATCCCGACCACGTCAGCAGCAAACCCGGCGGCGCGGCCGCCGCCTGTTGACGCGACCGGCCCCGAATTCACCGACTTCCTCCAGGCGTGCGGCAGAAGATGCATCACACAGGTCAGACCGGCGGCGGGCAAGCTCGACTAATCCAATGTCGCGCCACAGGCGTCGACGAGTAGGGAATGGAGCCCCGCCGAGCGGTTCGTATCTGGGCCCGCACGGGCAAGCCGTGCAACAAGGCCGTCTGTAGATGTGCAGTCTGTTCTCTGTGCCGATGCAGCCTCGCGGCGCACGCCTCAGCTGGAAGACGATTGACCGGAGCCATCGCGTGTTGACTCGGTGGGAAGTCCCTGTAGAAGTATTAGGAGGAGGCCCGGCGCAGCCGGGCCGGGGGACATGACCGGAACCGGCCACCCGACGACCGCGGCATACAGCGAGCGCCAGCGTGCAACCGACCCGGCGCCGCCGACTGCGCCAGATCAAATCCACACAGCCGCACCACCCAAACACGGTCCCGAGCGCCAACAAGTAGCGACAAGACGCCCCCAAGGCACGCAACAAGACCCCTCTTGAAAGCGCCAGACCCGACCCCTAACTGACCGGTACAGCCAGCGGCGGCACCCAACAAGCCCCGCCGGCCGCAACCCGACACTAGGAGGTCAACCATGTACCGCACCCTGTTCCCGCGCGACGTCTTCGCCGAGCTGGATCGCCTGCAGCGCGACCTGACGTCGGTGTTCGAAGGCTCACCCAGCATTCGCGGCATCGGCCGCGGCGGGTATCCGGCGCTCAACGTCGGCAGCACCGACAGCGCGTTCGAGGTCTACGCCTTCGCACCGGGCCTGGACCCGGCCACCATCGACGTCAACCTCGACCGCGGCGTGCTCACGATCGACGGTGAACGCAAGGCCGGCCTGCCGCCGCAAGCCGAAGCCGGCAGCGACAGCAAGCGCACCGTGCACCTGCAGGAGCGCTTCACCGGCCGCTTCCGCCGCGTCGTCAGCCTGCCCGACGACATCGACCCCAACGCCGTCACGGCCGACTACAAGGACGGCGTGCTGCGCGTCAGCGTCCAGCGCCGCGCCGCCGCCCAGCCGCGCCGCATCGCCGTCAACTGAACGCCCGACTTCGGAGGACACCATGAACGCCGTCACCCAAACCCGTGACACCGCGGCCACCACCGCCGCCCGCGAGCCCGCGCTGCTGCCCCCGGTGGACGTCGTCGAGGACGCCACCGGCATCACGCTCTACGCCGACCTGCCCGGCGTGCCGCGCGAGAACCTGCACCTGCGCGTCGAAGGCGACCAGCTGACGCTGGAAGCCGAGATGGCGCTGGCCCTGCCGCAGGCGCTGCAGCCGCAGCACGCCGAGGTGCAGCTCTCGCGCTACCGCCGCGGCTTCACGCTGAGCAAGGAGCTCGACGCCGAGAAGGTCAGCGCCGAGCTGTCGCAAGGCGTGCTGCGCGTGCGCATCCCCAAGGCCGAGCACGCCCAGCCGCGCAAGATCGCCGTCCAGGTCGCCTGACCGCGTGACGACACGCCGGCCGCCGCCGCGGCCGGCGCTTTTTCCAGCAGCATCACCCCATCCCCATCGGAGCAACGCCATGAAGATCGACGAGATCCGCCAAGGCTTCGGCACGCTGTGGGACAGCGTCACCGAAGGTTGGGACCGCCTGCGCCAGTCGGCCGCCGGCGCGCTGACCCGGCTGCGGCCGGGTGACGACACCGCCCTGCCCGCGCGCGAACACGTGGACGACACGCTGTGGATGCCCAGCGCCGGCTGGGCGATGATGGGCGGCGAAGTCTTCGAGGACGACGACCGCCTCGTCGTGCGCCTCGAGGCCCCGGGCCTGGAGAAGGAAGACTTCGACGTCCAGGTGCAGGGCGAGACGCTGGTCGTGCGCGGCAGCAAGCGTTTCGAGCGCGAAAGCACCGAAGGCCGCTGGCGCGTGATGCAGTGCGCCTACGGCGCGTTCCAGCGCACGGTGCCGCTGCCGGTGCCGGTGCGCGGCGAAGAGGCCCGCGCCAGCTACCGCAACGGCGTGCTGCGCGTCGAGCTGCCCAAGCTCGCACCCGGCAAGCCGCGCACGGTGTCGGTGCAAGTCGGTTAGCAGTCCTGGCGGCCTTGCCGCCCAGACTGCTCACCTGCGGTTGAATGCACGGCTCCCCCGAGCCCCCTCCGAGAGGGTGCTCCCGCATGTTCAACCGCACCCTCCAGCCTCCCTCCGTGAGGGAGGCTCCGTTCAGTTTGAGGAGTGGGCGGCGCGGCGCGGGCCGCCCCGCAGCCGCGCCAGCAGCTTGCGCGCCTCCTCCACCCACAGCACGGCGCTGGCCAGCACGGCGAGCGTGCCCCAGGTGGCCGCCGGCAGCGCCACGGTGTGGAACAGCGCGCCCAGCGGCGCCCAGTGCACCACGGCCACCTGCAAGGCGATGCCCAGCGCCAGGCCGCCCGCCAGCCAGGGGTTGCGCAACCAACCCAGGCTGAACACCGAGCGCCAGCGCGACTGGCAGTTCAGCACGTTGAACCACTGGCACATCGCCATCAGCGTGAAGGTCTCGGTGCGCACCTGCTCGATCGGCAGCCCGGCGCCCACGCGCGTGGCGTACCAGCCGTAGGTCACGGCCACCGCGGTGGTCGCCATCAGCGCGATGCGGCCCAGCATCGCGCGGTCCACCAGCGGCTCGTCGCGCGGCGTCGGCGGGCGGCGCATCTCGTCGCCGTCGGGCGGGTCCATCACCAGGTTCACGGTCAGCGTGCCTTCGGTGACGATGTTGATCCAGAGGATCTGCACCGCCAGCAGCGGCAGCGGCTGGCCGCCGCCCAGCGCCAGCAGCAGCAGCGCCACCTCGTCCAGCGAAGTGGCGAAGAGGTAGAGGATGACCTTCTTCAGGTTGCCGTAGACCACCCGCCCCTGCTCGACGGCGCCGACGATGGTGGCGAAGTCGTCGTCGGTGACGACGATGCGCGCCGCGCTCTTGGCCACCTCGGTGCCGGTGATGCCCATCGCCACGCCGACGTCGGCACGCGCCAGCGCCGGCGCGTCGTTGACACCGTCGCCGGTCATCGCGACGACCTCGCCGCCGGCCTGCAGCGCCTCGACAATGCGCAGCTTCTGCGCCGGCTGCACCCGCGCGAAGACAGCGATATGCGCGATGCCGTCGCGCAGCTCGGCTTCGCCCAGGCGCTCCAGCGTCGGCCCGTCGACGGCGCGGTCATCGGGCCCGGCGATGCCCAGCGCGCGTGCGATCGCCAGCCCGGTCAGCCGGTGGTCGCCGGTGACCATGACGACACGCACGCCGGCGGCGTGGCAGGCGGCCACCGCCGCACGCGCTTCCTCGCGCGGCGGGTCGATCTGGCCGGCCAGCCCCAGCAGGCGCAGCCGGCCGGCGTGGGCTTCGGGCTCGGGGCTGGCGTCGGCCGGCAGGCCGTCGGCGGCGGCGAAGGCCAGAACGCGCAGCGCGCCGCCGGCCAGCGCCTCGGCCTCGGCACGCGCCGCGGCCACCGCCTCGCCGGGCGGCAAGAGCTTCAGCACCGCCTCGGGCGCACCCTTGACCAGCAGGCGCGCGCCGCCGCGGCCGTCGTCGTGCAGCGTCGCCATCAGCTGGCGGTCGGCGTCGAAGGGCAGCTCGGCCAGCCGCGGCGCGGCGGCGCGCACCTCGGCCACGTCGACGCCGGCCTTGGCGGCCAGCGTGCAAAGCGCGCCTTCGGTCGGGTCGCCGGCCACGCTCCAGCGGCCGTCGGCGGCCTGGCGCAGCGTGGCGTCGTTGCACAGCGCGGCGGCCTCGGCCAGCGCCGTCAGCGCCGGGCCGGCGGCCGGGGCGCCGTCGCGGCTGATGGCGCCTTCGGGCGCGTAGCCGCTGCCGGCGACGTCGGCCCGCAGGCCGGCGGCGCCCTCGGGCCACCACAGCCGCGTCACCGTCATCTCGTTGCGCGTCAGCGTGCCGGTCTTGTCGCTGCAGATGACGGTGGTCGAGCCCAGCGTCTCGACGGCCGACAGGCGGCGGATCACCGCGCCGCGCGAGGCCATGCGCTGCATGCCGACGGCCAGCGCGATCGTCACCGCCACCGGCAGGCCCTCGGGCACCACCGAGACCATCTGGCTGATCGCCACCATCAGCACCTCGACGGCCGGCAGCCCGCGCCACAGGCCCAGCAGCATCACGGCGACGAACAGCACCAGCGACGCGCCCACCAGCCAGCGGCCGAAACGTTCGATGCGGCGCTCCAGCGGCGTGCGCTGGTCGGCCGCGCCTTCGGTCAGCCCGGCGATGCGGCCGACCTCGGTGTGCGCCCCGGTGGCCACCACCAGCGCCAGCGCGCGCCCGCCGGTGACGTAGGTGCCGGAATAGAGCATGTCGTGGCGGTCGGCCAGGCCGGTGGCCTCGGGCACCGGGCTGGTGCTCTTGGCCACCGGCACCGATTCGCCGGTCAGCGCGGCTTCGGCGGCACGGCACTGGGCGGCGTCGACGAGGCGGGCATCCGCCCCCACCGCGTCGCCGGCGGCCAGCGCCAGCAGGTCGCCGGGCACCAGCTCGCGCGCCGCCACCTCGGTCTCGGCGCCGTCGCGGCGCACACGCACACGCAGCGCCGACAACTGCCGCAGCGCGGCCATCGAGCGTTCGGCGCGGCCTTCCTGCGCCGCGCCGATGGCGGCGTTGACGGCGACGACGGCCAGGATGACCGCGGCGTCGCCGTAGTGGCCCAGCGCCAGTGCGATCAGCGCGGCGACGAACAGGATGTAGATCAGCGGGCTGCGGAACTGCTGCAGCAGCACGTGCCAGGCCGGCCGCGGCGGCGGCTCGGGCAAGGTGTTGGCGCCGTGGGCAGCGAGGCGGCGCGCGGCTTCGGCGGCGCTCAGGCCGCGGGTCATGTCGCTCTGCAGCGCCTGGGCGACGGCGGCGCCGTCCAGCGCGTGCCAGGCGGCTTGCGGCGGGGACGGAGCGGACGGGGTCGAGGCGGCGGTCATCGGCGCCCCGACACTAAGCTCATTCGGGGCAGTCTTCCAGCCCGTGTGCGGCCACCTGGGCCAGGCCGGCTTCGTCGACGACGACCAGGCGCGAGCCCGAACGTTCGACCAGGCCCTGCTGCAGCATCGCGCGCCAGGCGCGGTTCACGCGCTGGCGGCTGCCGCCGACGCTGGCCGCCAGTTCGGCCTGCGAGACGTCGAGCTCGATGCGCGTGCCTTCGGGCCCGTCGTGGCCGAACTGACGCGCCAGCCGCTGCACCTGGCGCGCCAGGCGCTGGGCCAGCGGCATCGTGTGCAGTTCCTCGAAGCGGCGGAACATGCGCCGCAGGCGCTGGCAGTTCAGCTGCAGCAGCGCGTCGCGCAGCTCGGCGTGCTGGTCCATCAGCTCGCGCAGCGTCGGTTTGGCCAGCACCACCAGCGTCGACGGCATGTGGGCCACGGCGTCCAGGTCCGAGGGCCGGTCGTCGATGGCGGCGATGTCGCCGAACCACTGGCCGGGGCCGACGAAGTCCAGCGTGAAACTGCGGCCGTCGGACAGCGCCGTGCCCAGGCGCACCGCGCCGCGCGCGACGCCGAACCAGCAGGCCGACAGGTCGCCGCGGCTGCCGATGCGCACGCCGGCGGCCACGCGCCGCACCTGGCCGCGCGACAGGATCGCGTCGCGCAGCCCCGGCGACAGGCCGGCGAACCAGGGGCCGGACTGCAGCGCGGCCTTCTCGCCCAGGCGCAGTTCCTGGTGCGCCGGCAGCGTCGCCCAGGCGGGCAGCGGGCGGCGCAGCAGCGGCAGCTCGATCGGTTCGGCAGTCAGCATCGCGTGGTCTCCGGCACCGGCGGCACCCGCCGCCTGGACAAACCCGTTTTTCGGCCGGGGCCTTGTTGCCCCCGATCAAGCGAGAGAAAGACAAGGAATCGACCGCGGAAGCGACCATACCCGGACCCTCGAAAACCCGACATCGGCACAAACCACAGGGCGCGGCACGGAACTCGGGCGGCATCGTTGCGCCATGCCCGGCACCACCGCCTCCCCGCCGCCCGACGCCGCGTCCGCCCACGCCCCGCACGGCACCCGTCGCCGCGAGGCGCTGCTGGACGCCGCGGCGCGCCGCTTCAACGAACAAGGCCTGCGCGGCGCGACGCTGGCCGACATCGCCGGCGCCGTCGGGCTGGCGACGAACAGCCTGACGCACTACTTCCGGCGCAAGGAGGAACTGGCCGCGGCCTGCCTGCTGCGCGCCGTCGCCGCGGTCGACGAACTGGCGGCCGAAGCCGCCGCCGAGCCGGCGCTGGAGGCGCGGCTGCGGCGCTTCTTCTGCGGCTTCGCCGCCCGGCTGGCCGAGGTGCACGCCGGGCGGCGCCCCGACCTGGTGGCCTTCAACGACGTGCGTGCGCTGCCCGAGTCGCAGGCCGAGCCGGTGTTCGCGGCCTACAACACGATGTACCGCCGGGTGCGGGCGCTGCTCGACGCCGAGGACGCGCCGCGCCTGTCGCGCGCCGAGCGCAACGCGCGTGGCCACGTCGTGCTGTCGGTGGCCAACTGGCTGCGCACCTGGATCGTCAGGCACGAGCTGGAGTGCTACGAACGTGCTGCGGCGCGGGTCGCCGAGCTGCTGGCGCACGGGCTGGCGGCGCCGGGCTCACGCTGGGCGCAGGTGGCCGAGCGGCCGGCCATCGTGCTGGCACCGCCGGCCGAAGACGCCGCGGCCGAGGCCTTTCTGCAGGCGGCCACGGCGCTGGTCAACGAGCAGGGTTACCGCGGCGCGTCGGTGGAGCGCATCGCCGCGCGGCTGCACCTCAGCAAGGGCGCCTTCTATCACCGCCACGACACCAAGCACGAC
The DNA here is from genome assembly GCF_000284255.1 of Rubrivivax gelatinosus IL144. NCBI lineage: Bacteria > Pseudomonadati > Pseudomonadota > Betaproteobacteria > Burkholderiales > Sphaerotilaceae > Rubrivivax > Rubrivivax gelatinosus. The sequence goes on along the minus strand of NC_017075.1, from coordinate 2,292,184 downwards.
CTGATCTCGGCCTGTTTCGACCGCAGCTTCGAGCTGCAGCGCGCGGCGCTGCGCGCCGCCGAGGCGGCGCCGGGCAGCGGCTGGCAACGCGCCGGCGCGGCGGCGCGCGCGATGGCGCGTTTCCAGCTGTCGGCCCAGGGGCCGCTGCTGCGCGCCTCGGCCACCAGCGCCCTGCCCGACGCCGCCGAGCGCGAACGTGTGCAGCGCAGCGGCGAACGCCTGGCGGCACGCTGCGCCGAGCTGCTGCTGGCCGGCCTGGTCGACGGCTCGATCCGGCCGCTGGACCCGGCGCTGGCCGCCGAGGTGCTGCTGGCCGTCGTCAACGCCGGCGCCGAGCTGCCGCTGTGGGTGCCGGAGGCCGGCAGCGAAGACGTCGCGCGGCTGATGCTGCAGCCGCTGTTCGAGGGCCTGCTGGCGCCGCCCGTTTGATCAGCGCGCGGCCGAGGCCGCCGGCGCGGCGCGCATCGCGGCGCAGGGGTCGGCGCGGTTCTGGCGCGGCACCTCGACGCGGCGGTCGAAGGCGCTGACCTCGTCGCCGGCTTCGACGACGCCGATCGCCTCGGAACGCGCGCGTGTCGCCGGGCTCAGCCAGCGCGGCGCGCCGACGTCGGTGCGAACGTGGCCGTTGCCGGCCAGCAGCACGGCGCCGCCGGCGGCGTGGGCTTCCAGCGCGCGCGCCATGCTCTGGTCACGCGCCACCTGGGCCAGCGCCATGCGGCGCGCCATCGCGGCGTCGAGCTGGCCGCAGTGCGAGCCTTCGATCTCGCCGGCCAGCGTGTCGAGCACCGGCGCCGGCACCGCGGCGTCGAAGCCTTGCGCGGCCAGACCCTCGCGCATCACCAGCCGGGCATCGGCGCGCGAGACGTTGGCGGCCACGATCGGCACGCCGGCGCGCAGGGCGGCGGCGACGAAGGGGCGGTAGAAGCTCCAGTCCCAGCCCGGGCCGCCGGCCGCGGCGATCAGCGCGTCGGCGTCGCCGCCGGCGGCGCGTGCGGCGTCGAGCGCGCCCTGGCGCTCGCGGTCGAACTGCTCCATCACCAGCGCCGGGCGCGCGCCGCGCGCCAGCAAGGCCTCGAAAGCGGCCAGGCGCAGCGCGTGCGCGGCGGCGTTGTCGTGCACCTCGCCGAGCAGGACGACGGGGCGCTCGGGCACGAGCGGTGCGGGGGCGGCGCAGGCGGCCACGGCCGCGCAGGCGGCGACGGCGGCGGCGGCACGGCGCCAGGGGACGGACGGCGTCAGGACGGTCACGGCAGGATCCTCGGGGACGAACGTGAACGGCTGGCGGCGGCTGGCGCGTGGAGAACCCGGCAGGCGCCAGCGCCCGCCGGGCAGGCGATCAGAGCTTGGGGATGCGGATGCGGCTGATCATCAGCGAACCCGAGATCGCGTAGACCAGCACCAGCGGGTGCAGCGTGAAGCCGCCGAACTGCAGGTGGCCGAACCAGAGTTCCTGGCGCACGTCGCCCAGCGCGGCGGCGATGGCCAGCATCGCGACGATCAGGATCGAGGTCGGGATCGGCGTGCCCTCGAAGTACTTGACCTTGCCGGTGCCTTCGGACAGCGCCTCGGCAGTGACGTTGTAGCGCGCCAGCCGCGACACGCCGCAGGCGACGAAGTAGACCAGCACGATGCGGTCGTACAGGCCCTGCATGCCGACGCCGTAGGCCATGATGGCCGGGGCGACGCCGAAGGAGATCACGTCGGCCAGCGAGTCGAGCTCGCGACCCATCGCCGAACTCTTCTGTCGCCAGCGCGCGATGCGGCCGTCGAGCACGTCGAAGACCAGCGCGGCCAGCACCAGCGCGGCGGCGAAGTACACGTGCAGCACGTCGCCGGTCTCGAGATAGGTCATCGTCGAGAACAGCGCCCCGATGCCGCAGATCGCGTTGCCGAGGGTGAACCAGTCCGCGAGATGGAACTCGCGGATCATCGAAAAGGGTTTGGGGGGCGGAAGAGACGTCGTCATGGGCGATCACCGCTGCCGTCGCGCGGCAGCCGGGGCGCCAGTGTACGGGGGCCGGAGGGGACAGCGCACCGGATTGGGTCAGTGCGCCGGTCGGCCATCGACGGCAAAGCCTGCCGCAAGGCCTTCATGCGCCGGCCGCCTCGCGGGCGCGGCGCCTGGCATGCACGTAGGCGCCGTGCGGCACGTGCAGCAGGTCGGCGATGCGCCACAGCAGGTGCTGCTCGTGGTCGCCGAGCACGCCGTCGGCATAGGCCACGCGCCACATCGCCTCGACGATGGCGATCTTCTGCCCGGTGTCCCAGGCCTCGTCGACAGCCGAGGTGAAGCCGAACAGGTCGCTGGCCTCGGCCACGGCGCGTTCGGCGAGCGCGACGAGCTGCTGCAGCGCGTCGTCGGCGAGGCCGAACTGCTGGCGCAGCTCGGCGACGACCGAGGCGCGCGCCGCCGGTGTGACCTCTCTCTCGGAGCGCATCACCTCGACCAGCAAGGCGGCGCAGGCGAGCTGCAGCGGGGGGACGTCGTCGCGCGCATCGCGCGGCGGGACAAGGGTGTCGAACAGGTCTTTGAGGGTCTCGAACATCGTCTCGGCAGGCGCGCCGGCCACGGCGGCGCAGCGCCCAAGCGTAGCGCGGCCGGCGATGTCCCCACGGGGCGGCGTTCGTCGCGGCCGCGGAGCCTCCGCGCCGCGCCACCCCCCGTTCGTCGCAGCCGGCGCCCGGCCGGTGCCGGCTGACGTTACGCTCGCGGCTTTTGTCGACCGCGCCGCGCCCCCCGCGGCCAAGCCGGAATCCATGCGCCGCGTCCTGACCGCCGTCTGTCTCGCCTGCCTGCTCGCCGCCTGCGGCAAACCCGGAACCCCCGGCCCCGCCGGCGCCGCCTCCTCCGCCGCCGCGACGCTGATCGTCGCCCCGGAAGACATCGTCACGGTGCAGTCCAGCGCGATCGCCGGCGGCCCGGTGATCACCGGCTCGATCCAGCCCGAACGCCGCGCCGACCTGGCCGCCGAGGTGGCCGCGGTCGTCGTCCAGGTGCTCAAGGACAACGGCGAGGCGGTGCGCCGCGGCGACCTGCTGATGCGCCTGGACGACACCGCGCTGCGCGAGAGCCAGACCTCGGCCGACGAGTCGGTGCGCGCGGCGACGCAGGCTTACGAGCAGGCCGAGCGCCAGGTGCAGCGCCTGAGGACGCTGCAGCAGCAGGGCATGATCTCCACGCAGGCGCTGGAAGACGCCGAGATCCGGCGCAACACCACGCAGAGCGAACTCGTCGCCGCCCGCGCCCGCGCGGTGTCGGCACGACAGCAGGTCACGCGCACGCTGGTGCGCGCGCCCTTCGACGGCGTCGTCAGCGAGCGCCGCGTCTCGGTCGGCGACACGGTGCAGATCGGGCGCGAGCTGGTGAAGGTCATCGACCCGACGAGCATGCGCTTCGAGGGCCTGGTCTCGGCCGACCGCGTGGCCGAGCTGAAGACCGGGCAGACGGTGCGTTTCCGCGTCAACGGCTACGGCAACGAGGAGTTCGCCGGCCGCGTGCGCCGCATCGACGCCGCGGCCAACGCGACGACGCGCCAGGTGGCGCTGATCGTCGACTTCGCCGACGCCGCCAAGGCGCCGCGTGTCGCCGGCCTGTTCGCCGAAGGCCGCGTCGAGACCGGCAGCAGCGACCGCCTGACGCTGCCCGAGAGCCCGATCGTGCGCAGCGGCGAGGCCGCCGCCGTCTGGCGCCTGGACGGCAAGACGCTGCAGCGCGTGGCCGTCAAGCTGGGCGAGCGCGACGAGCGCAGCGGGCTCTACCCGGTGCTCGCCGGGCTGGCCGCCGGCGACCGCGTGCTGCGCAACCCGTCGCGCACGCTCGCGCCGGGCCAGGCCTACGAGCTGGGCGCGGCCGCCAGCGCCGCCGCGGCTTCGGCCGCCAAGTGAGGCGCGGCATGCTGCTGTCCGAATTCAGCGTCAAGAAGCCGGTGGCGATGGTCGTCGTCATCATCGGCCTGATGGCCCTGGGCCTGCTCGCGCTGTCGCGGCTGAAGGTCAACCAGCTGCCCGACGCCGAGCAGCCGGTGCTGGCCGTGACCATCCCCTACCCCGGCGCCTCGCCCGAGACGGTGGAGCGCGAGGTCGTCGACCGCATCGAGAAGGCGCTGCAGGGCATCTCCGGCGTCGACCAGCTGCGCTCGACCTCGGCCGAAGGCAGCGCGACGCTGGTCATCGTCTTCGACTTCGGCAAGGACCTGGTGCTGGCCTCCGACGAGGTGCGCAACGCGATCGGCTCGGTGCGCCACAAGCTGCCGGTGGAGATGCGCGAGCCGGTGCTGCAGCGGCTGGACCCGAACACCCAGCCGATCATGCAGCTGGCGCTGTCGTCGACGACGCAGAGCCACGCCGAGATCTCGCGCCTGGCCGAGGACCAGCTTGCCGACCGCTTCCGCGCGATCCCGGGCGTGGCGGTGGTCAACGTCAACGGCTCGCTGTCGCGCGAGCTCTCGGTGCTGCTGCGCTCGCAGAAGCTGCGCGAGTACGAGGTCTCGGTTACCGAGGTCGTGGCCGCGCTGCGCGCCCAGAACGCCACCGCGCCGGTGGGCAAGGTGCGCGGCACGCTGGAGGACCAGAGCATCCGCCTGGTCGGCCGCATCGAGCACCCGGCGGACTTCGGCCAGATCGTCATCAAGCGCCGCGGCAACGAGCTGGTGCGGCTGTCGCAGGTCGCGGTGATCGAGGACGGCTACGCCGAGCTGACCAGCCGCTCGATCCGCAACGGCAACCCCAACGTCGGCCTGTCGATCACGCGCACCCGCGAAGCCAGCACGGTCAGCGTCGCCGACCAGGTGCGCCGCGTCGCCGAGGACATCCGCAAGACGCTGCCCGAGGGCACGACGCTGACCGTCACGCGCGACGGCGGCGAGGAGGCGCAGAGCAGCCTGGACAACGTGATCCACGCGCTGGTCTTCGGCGCCGGGCTGACGGTGTTCGTCGTCTACCTGTTCCTGAACTCCTGGCGCTCGACGCTGATCACCGCGCTGTCGCTGCCGACCTCGGTGCTGGCGGCCTTCATCGCCGTCTGGGCCTGCGGCTTCACGCTCAACTTCATGAGCCTCTTGGGCCTGTCGCTGGCCATCGGCGTGCTGATCGACGACGCCATCGTCGTGCGCGAGAACATCGTGCGCCACCTGGAGATGGGCAAGGACCGCATCTCCGCGGCGCTGCAGGGCACCTCGGAGATCGGCCTGGCGGTGACGGCGACGACCTTCTCCATCGTCGCCGTGTTCATCCCGATCGGCGTCATGCCCGGCCTGGCCGGCGAGTGGTTCCGGCCCTTCGGCCTGACGGTCGTCGCCTCGGTGCTGGTCAGCCTGTTCGTCAGCTTCACGCTCGACCCGATGCTGTCGGCCTACTGGGGCGACCCGCCGGGGCGGCATCTGCAGCCCAAACGCGGCATCGAGGCCAGGCTGGCGCGCCTCAACGCCTGGTTCGACGAACTGGCCGAACGTTATTCGCGTGTCGTCGGCTGGGCGCTGCACCACCGGCGCTGGATGACGGCGTTCGCGGTGGCGAGCTTTCTCGTCGCGCTGGGACTGCAGGCCAAGTTCGGCGGCACGAGCTTCCTGCCGACCTCGGACGTCGGCACCATCGCCGTCGAGGTGCGCACGCCGGCCTCGAGCAGCCTGGAATACGCGCGGCTGAAGGTCGAGGCCGCGGCGGCGCTGGCGCGCCAGATGCCCGAGACCGTGGCCACCAACAGCTCGGTCAATCCGAACGGCGGCCGCGTCTTCGTCGACATCGGCAAGAGCACCGAGCGCCGGCGCTCGGGCACCGAGATCGCGACCGACCTGCGCGCCCGCGTCTCGCGCCTGGTCGGCGCCGAGTACGCCGTCATCGATGACCTGAACAACGGCGCGCAGAAGCCGGTGCAGATCCGCTTCTCCGGCCCCGACTCGCGCCGGCTGCTGGAGATCACCAACGAGTTCATGGCCCGGCTGCGCCAGGTGCCGGGTGCGGTCGACGTCGCGCTGTCCGAGCAGGACCCGCAGGTCGAGCTGAAGATCGAGCTCGACCGGGGGCTCGCCAACACGCTGGGCATCTCGGCCAGCGACGCGGCGCAGGCGCTGCGCGTGGCGTTCGCCGGCGTCGAGGCCGGCGACTGGATCGACCCCAGCGGCGAGACGCGCGACGTCGCCGTGCGCCTGCACCCCGAGGACCGCGTCGACGCCGGCAACATCGAGCGCCTGCCGATCGCGGTGAGCGGCAGCAACGCGCTGGTGCCGCTGGAGCAGATCGCCACCGTCACCGTCGGCCGCGGGCCGTCGCAGATCCAGCACGCCGACGGCAAACGCATGATCTCGGTGGCCGCCAACGCCCAGGGCCGCTCGGCCGGCGAGGTGACGGCCGACGCGCTGAAGATCGCGCGCTCGCTGGACTTCCCGCCCGGCTACGCGCTGGAGCTGGCCGGCACCTCGCGCGACCAGGCGATGATCTTCCGCGACCTGGGCACGGCGCTGATCGCCGGCATCGGCCTGATGTACCTGATCCTGGTGATGCAGTTCGGCTCGTTCACGACGCCGCTGGCGGTGATGGTGTCGCTGCCGCTGTCGCTGATCGGCGTCGTGCTGGCGCTGCTGGCCACCGGCGGCACGCTCAACCTGATGAGCTTCATCGGCGTCATCATGCTGATGGGCCTGGTGGCCAAGAACGCGATCCTGCTGCTGGATGCCGCGCGCGCCCGCGAGGCCGAGGGCCTGGACCGCGAGGAGGCGCTGGCTGCCGCCGGCCGCCAGCGGCTGCGGCCGATCCTGATGACGACGCTGGCGCTGATCGCCGGCATGCTGCCGGTGGCCGTCGGCGTCGGCGAAGGCGGCGAGTTCTACCGCCCGATGGCCGTCGCCATCATCGGCGGCACGATCACCAGCACGCTGTTGACGCTGCTCGTCATCCCGAGCTTCTACGACAGCATCGAGACCTCGCGCGACCGTGCGCTGGCCAAGTTCCGCCGCCGCGCCGAAGGCCGGCACCCGGCGCTGGCCTTCATCACGACGCTGGCCGAGGCGCTGGCGACGCTGCTCGGGCTGCGCTTCGTCTGGCGGCTGCTGCTCCGCCGCGGCGCCCGCGCCTGAGTGGCACACGAGCTCGCCCTGGCGCTGGCGCTGATCCAGCTGGCGCTGTTCGCGCTGTGCTGGGGGCTGATCGCGCTGCTGATGCCGCAGGAGCGCCGCCCGGCGCTGATGTTCCTGGCACTGTGCGCCAGCGACGCGGCGACCGCCTGGCTGCACGTCGGCCAGGACGGCGCGCTCGGGCCGGTGGCGCCGTGGATCATGACGCTGGGCCTGGCCAGCGCGACGCTGGTCTGCTGCGGCGCCGATGCCTTCGTGCACCACCGCCTGCGCCAGGCGCGCTTCTGGTTCGGCGTCTGCGCCGTCGGCGTCACGGCGATGTGGCTGCCGCTGCCGGCCGGCGCCGACCAGGTGCTGCGGCTGGCGGTCTACCAGGGCTGCTTCCTGCTGCTGCTCGTCGGTCCGCTGATCTGGCTGCGCGCCGGCATCCTGGCCGAGTTCGGCCGCTACGGCTGGCTGCCGCTGCTGCCGTTCGCGCTGATGAGTCTGCCGGTGGCGGCCTTCCTGGTGCAGATCACGCTGCAGCCGGAGGTCGTGCCCAGCCGCTTCGAGGTCGACCCGGTGCGCGGCGCGCGTTCGCTGATCCCGTTTGCCATCGTCTCGGGCATCTTCCACATCACCTGGCTGGGCATGATGCTCGGACGCCAGGTGGTCGCCGCGCGCCAAGCGGCACGCATCGACACGCTGACCGGCACGCTGCGCCGCGGCGCCTTCGAAGCCGAACTCGAACACGGCATCGCCGCCGCCGCGCGCCTGGGCCACCCGCTGACGCTGGCCTTCGTCGACGTCGACCACTTCAAGCGCATCAACGACCTCGGCGGCCACGCCGCCGGCGACCAGGTGCTGCGCCGGCTGGGCGCGGTGATCGGCGCGACGCTGCGCAACACCGACCGCTGCGGCCGCTGGGGCGGCGAGGAGTTCGTGCTGCTGCTGCCGGGCCTGGCGCCGGCACAGGCGCCGCGGCTGCTGCAGCGCCTGCGGCGCCGGCTGGAGGCCGAGCGCATCGCGGTGCCGGCAGGCTGCGCAGCGCTCAGCCTGAGCATCGGCTACGCCGGCTGCGAAGCCGGCGAGCGGCCCGAGCTGCGGCAGCTGATCCGGCGCGCCGACGACGCGATGTACGCGGCCAAGCGCCGCGGCCGCGACACCCTCGTCGGCTGGCACGAACTGGGCGGCGACAACCCGGCCTCGGCCGACGCCCCCGCCTGACGCGGGCACGGCGCCTGCCGTAGGCCGGAACGGGCGCCGCGGACGGCGCCTTGCCTTGGAGCCACGATGACCCCCCACACACTTTCGCTGGAGTGCGACGCATGACGGCGCGACGGCAGCAGACCCGCCTGGCGCGCCAGGTCGGAGAACTCGCTTTCGCGGTGCCGGCAGTCGTCGGCCACCGCCTGGCGCGCATGGCGCTGGCCGGGCCGATGCCCGGGGCGCGCGACCGGCGCGAGTTCAGCGGCATGGTCAACGAAAAAGGCGTCGCCTTCGCCAACGCCTGGACGGCGATGGGCTGGCAGATGCTGATGTCGCAGCAGCGGCTGGCCTTCGCCTTGTGCCGGGCAGCGTGGATGCCCTGGCTGGGCGGCGGAGGCCTGGCGCTGCACCGCCACTGGCAGAACACGGCGCAGCAGGTGATGGCCGCCGGCATCGCGCCGGTGCACCGCAAGGCGGTGGCCAACGCCCGGCGCCTGGGCCGCTCGCGCTGAAAAAACAAAGCCCGCTCGCCGTTGCCGGCTGCGGGCTCGTCCCGGGTCGAGAGGCGAGGCCGTGGCGGCGCATCGACTCGGGCTTCCAGGCACTGGGTCACGGGTTCCCGGTTCCGCCCAATGTGCGGTCGGTTTCGTGCCTTGAATGGAACGCATCGTAGCCCGGCCGTGTGACGGCGATGTGTCGAACTGACCCGTTCGCGGGGGTCAGTTCCACGCATCCACGGGGCCCGCGAGGGCTTCGCCGGGCGCTCTGCGGGCGCGGCAGAATGCAGCGCAAGGACCGGCGATGAAGTACCGCGAACTCGTGCTCTTCAGCGGCGAACGTTTTCTGGTGCCCCAGGGCATCCAGCGCATCGACACGGGCGCCACCCACGGCTGGCAGGTGCGCTACCAGGGCACGCGGCTGTTCTCCGACCACTCGCGCGACGGCAGCGGCGCGCGCCAGGCCTTCGACCAGGCCACGCGCGAGCTGATGCGGCGCATCGCCGCCCTGCCCGCTCCGGTGACGCTGCAGCGCTCGCCCAGCGCGCACAAGACGAGCACGCTGCCGCCGGGCATCTCCGGGCCGATCATCCGCACCAAACGCGGCACCGGCACGCGCACCGCCGTGCTGTCGGTGCTGCTGCCGCGCTTCGGCGCGCCGTCGCGGCGCACCAGCGTGCACATCGGCAGCGAGAACACCTACAGCGTCGAGCGCTTCGAGCAGGCGCTGGCGCGGGCGCTGGAGCTGCGCGCCGAAGCCGAACGCGAGTACACGATGGCCGCGACCCAGGCCCGCCGGCGCGCCGGCCTGGCGATGCGGCGGGTGCTGCGCGAGGCCTGACACGCCGCTTGACGACGCTCAAGCCGTATCTCGGGGTCTGCCTGGAGGCTTGCGGCCCCCGCCACCTTCCGACTGCGTGCACTGCCTCACGAGGGCCGATTTGACGGGTCGCAATATGGCAAATGTGCTGCACAACCCCGCCGACAGCGCGCACAATTCTCGCACTTTGCAGCCGAAGGCTAACGTTCGGAGTCCGGTGCCATCCGGCCTCCGGCGGCACGGTACACCGCTTGCCGTGGCTGCGTCCCACAAGCGCCCGTTCCGGCGCTACGCTTGGTTCGTGAACGAGGTGAGCCGATGAGCAGCCCTGTCCCGCTGACCCACCACGAGATCCTCACGCTGGTCGCACCGCTGAGCCGGCGCGGGCGGCGTGTGGACCTGGCCGCGAGCGACCGCGTCGCCCGCCGCCTGCGCTTCAAGCCGAAAGAGCATCCCGCCGCCGACGACGCGCCCGCGCTGCACGAAGAGCTCGAGCTGGAGAGCTTCGACGCCGACGACCACCGCCTGACGCGGCGCACACGCAGTGCCGACGGCCTCGAAGCGGTGCTGGTCGCCGACGGCCCGGACGTCGACGAGCTGGTCCAGCGCCTGGAAGCGGTGCCGCTGCAGCGCCAGTTCGTCGCAGGCGGCGGCTGGCGGGCGGCCTTGTCGCACCGCGCCTGCCGTTCCGGCGATGGCAGCAGCAGCGTCATCCTGACCGCCGCACAGGCCCGCGTCTGCGGCCTGGATGTGACGATGAAGGTCTCCAGCGTCTCCGGCGTCAACGCCGAGCTGCAGCTGGTGCCCGAGCACGGGCGCACGCTGGCCCTGCCCGACGACCTGCTGGCGGTGATGGGCTGGCCCTGGACCTGCCTGGCGCGCGGGCGCGAAGGCTGGCGCGGCGCGCTGCGGCTCAAGGGCGGTGGCGTCGAGCGCAGCCGCGACGCCGAGACCAAGTTCGCGCGCACGCTCGAACACCTCGCGCACACGCTGGCCGACACGCCGCGGCGCTTCCACGAGACGATGAACCGCGAACGCTGGCGCGTCACGCTGCGCCGCGCGGTGCCGCTGCTGGTCAGCATCGGCCTGATCGCCGGCGCCGCGACGGTGCCGCTGGTGCAGCTGTCGGAGAACTCGATCTGGCGCATGCTGGTCTTCCATTCGCCGGCCTTCCTGCTGATGCTGTTCTTCTGCCTGGGCGAGATGCCCCGGCTGGAGATCCCGCCCGTGCCGCGGCTCGCACGTGCCGGGTCCTGGGAGCCGCAAGCGCAGGCCGACTCGGCCTGATCGGCCCCCTCACGACAAGAACGCCCCACGATGCTCGGCAACCCGATGAACATCCCCCCGGTCTCGATCGCCGCGGCCAAGTCCGCGCTGGTCGAGCAGTTCGGCGACCCCGTGCTGCGCCGTCGCGCCTCGATGCTCTGGGGCACACGCGGCGTCGGCAAGTCCTCGGTCGTGCGCCAGGTCGCCGAGCACCACGGCGTGCCGCTGATCGACCTGCGGCTGACGACGATCGAGCCGGTGGACATCCGCGGCGCGATCTACGCCGACGACCGGCTGGAGAAGACGGTCTGGTTCCCGCCCGAGTTCTTGCCCCAGGCCGACCAGCCCGAGGGCCTGCTCTTCCTCGACGAGCTGACCGCCGCCGACCAGCGGCTGCAGGTCTCGGCCTACTCGCTGATCCTGGACCGCCGCGTCGGCCGCTACGAGCTGCCGCCGGGCTGGATGGTGGTGGCCGCGGGCAACGCCAGCTTCCACGGCGCGGTCTGCCACGACATGGGCACGGCGCTGGCCGACCGCATGTTCCACTTCAACGTGCAGACCGTCGTCGACGCCTTCCTGCAGCACGCGATGGCCAACGACTTCGCGCCCGAGGTCATGGCCTACCTGAAGGTGCGGCCCGACAAGCTCGACGACACCCAGGCCCAGCTCGCCGCCGACCACCTGATCGGCGCCAGCCCGCGCGGCTGGGAGGACGTGTCCAACGTGCTCAAGAGCGGCCTCGGCGAGAGCGCCAAGCGGGTCTTCGTGCAGGGCCGCATCGGCGCGGCCAACGCCGCCGAGTTCTTCGGCGTGCTGCGCGAGATCCAGTCCGGCGCCGACGTCATCAAGCTGCTGGCCGCACGTTCCGGCGAGGAGACGGCGGCGCTGCTGCCGCGCACGCTGGACGGCCTGTACGGGATGATCTATGGCCTGCTGGCCGCGGCCAACGACGACCCGACGCTGGACCGCGCGCTGGAGATCATCGAGCAGCTGCCCGACGCACGCACCCAGGTCGCGCTGCCGATCCGCGAGGCGCAGACGCTGGCGATGGAGCTGCTGATGCAGAAGGCGCTGGAAGGCGGCATGGAAGGCACGATCCTCGACAGCCCGGCCTACCGCCGCTACAGCGAACGCCGCCAGCGCGAAGGCCACGATGCCTGAACCGTCCTCGGTGCACCTGCACCGCGGCACGCGCGCGGTGCAGCGTCTGGTCGAGTTCGCGCCGTCCACCGGCGGCCTGGCGCTGTGGGCCCACCACCGCGACCGTGCGGCCGACGAGCCGGTGCCGACGATCGCCACCGACGGCCACACGATCTGGTACGGCCCCGCCTTCGAGGCGCTGACGCTGCCGCAGCAGGCCGGACTCGTCGCCCACGAGGTGCTGCACGTCGCGCTGCGCCACCCGCAGCGCTACAGCGAGCTCCAGCAGGTGGTCGGCGACGTCGACCTGCAGCTTTTCAACCTCTGCGCCGACGCCATCGTCGACAGCACGCTGAGCCACCTCAGCTGGCTGGAACTGCCGGCCGCCGCGGTGACGCTGGACCGCCTGCTCGCCGCCTCGCTGGGCATCGAGCAGACGCTGGACAAGGCGCTGCTCGAATGGGACGTCGAGCGCCTGTACCGCGAGATCGACGACCGCCGCCAGGACGGCCGCGACGGCAAGCGCCAGGGCCGCAAGCAGCAGGAGGGCAGCGAGGACGGCAAGGCCGCCAAGCGCAGCAGCGACAAGTCGGCCCAGGAGAGCGAGAACGCCAGCGGCCAGCAGGCCGACGGCCCGCGCGCGGCGCGCGCACGTTCGCTGGCGCGCGGCCTGGTGCCCGACCTGCTGCCCGGCCGCCAGGGCGCCGGCAGCCCCGAGGACGAGGCCGAGGCCTCGCGCGAATGGCGCGAGCGCCTGCTGCGCGCGCACGCCGGCGACGGCGCGCACTCGATGCTGCGCACGCTGCTGGCCGACCTGCCGAAGACACGCACGCCCTGGGAACAGGTGCTGCGCATGCAGCTCGGCCGCGCGCTGTCGCCGCGCGCCGAGGTGTCGTGGTCGCGCCCGGCGCGCTCCTACATCGCCAACCAGGGCCGCATGGGCTCGCGGCGCATGCCTTTCGAGCCCGGCTGGTCGCAGAGCAAACGCGTGCCGCGGCTGGCGGTCGTCGTCGACGTCTCGGGTTCGATCGACACCACGCTGATGGAACGTTTCGCGCGCGAGATCGAGGCCATCACGCGGCGGCTGGAGACCGGGCTGGTGCTGATCGTCGGCGACGAACGCGTGCAGCGTGTCGAACGTTTCAAGCCCGGCCAGTCGGACCTGCGCGGCATCGAGTTCCAGGGCGGCGGCGGCACCGACTTCACGCCGCTGCTCGAAGAAGCCGACAAGCACCTGCCGGACATCGGCGTCGTGCTGACCGACCTGGACGGCCCGGCGCGCTTTCGCCCGCACTGGCCGGTGGTCTGGGCGGTGACCGAGAAGGACGCCCACGCCGAGGCGCCTTTCGGCCGCAAGATCGTGCTCGCCTGATCAGGCCGCCGCGTCGGCCAGCGCCTGCCAGGCGCGGCGCAGCTCGTCCTCCCCCTGCGGGCGCACGACCCGCGCGAGCTCGCGGCCGCGGTGCAGGAACACCAGCGTCGGCCACAGCTTGACGGCGAACGAACGCCCCAGCGGCCGGCCGCGGCCGTCTTCGACCTGGCGGTGGGCGATGCCCGGGAACTGTGCGCGCACGGCGGTGATCGCCGGCTGCGCGCCCAGGCAGTGCGGGCACCAGCCGGTGCCGAACTCGAGCACGACGGGCGTGTCCAGTGCGTCGACTTCGGCGCGCGTCGGTTCACGGTCGGTGGGCAGGGTGTCGGGAGTGGTCATGGGAATCGCGGGGCTCAGAACGTGCCCGGGTAGGCGCCGCCGTCGAGCAGCAGGTTCTGGCCGGTGAAGAAACCGGCCTGGGCGCTGCAGAGGAAGGCGCAGAAGGCGCCGAACTCGTCGGCCGTGCCGAAGCGCCCGGCCGGGGCCTGGCGCCGGCGGGCCTCGATCACCGCCTCCAGCGGCTGGCCGCTCCTGGCGGCGCCGGCGGCCAGCGTGCCGCGCAGGCGGTCGGTGTCGAAGGCGCCGGGCAGCAGGTTGTTGATCGTCACGTTGCGCCCGGCCAGCGCCGGCTGGCGCGCCAGGCCGGCGACGAAGCCGGTGAGGCCCGAACGCGCGCCGTTGGACAGGCCGAGCACGTCGATCGGCGCCTTCACCGCGCCCGAGGTGATGTTGACGACGCGGCCGAAGCCGCGTGCGGCCATCGCGTCGACCGTGGCACGCATCAGCGCGATCGGCGCCAGCATGTTGGCGTCCAGCGCGGCGATCCAGGCTTCGCGCTCCCACTGGCGGAAATCGCCCGGCGGCGGCCCGCCGGCGTTGTTGACGAGGATGTCGACCTGCGGCGCGGCGGCCAGCGCCGCGGCGCGGCCGGCTTCGGTCGTGATGTCGCCGGCCACCGCACGCACCTCGACCGCCGGGTTCAGCGCCCGCAGCTCGGCCGCGGTGGCCTCCAGCGCCTCGGCGCCGCGCGCGGTGACGACGACGTTGACGCCCTCGCCGACCAGCGCGCGTGCGCAGCCCTTGCCCAGCCCCTTGCTGGCGGCGCAGACCAGCGCCCAGCGTCCTGCGATTCCCAGGTCCATGTGCTCTTCCTTCCCAAGTTCAGCGGGCGCGTGCCAGCAGCGTGATGCCGGCCAGCACCAGCCCCGTGCCGGCGACGATCCAGCCGTTGAACGGCTCGTCGAGCAGCACCACGCCCATCAGGATCGTCGACAGCGGCCCGATCATCCCGGTCTGCGCGGTCAGCGTCGGGCCGATGCGTTCGATGGCCATCATCACCATCAGCACCGGCGCCACCGTGCAGGCCGTGGCGTTGAGCACCGACAGCCACAGCACCGCCGGCGCCACCTCGGCCGCCGCCAGCGGCCGAAGCAAGGCGAACTGGGCGATGCACAGCACGCAGGCGACGCAGCTCGCCAGCCCGGTGAGGCGCATCGCGCCCAGGCGCCGCACCTCGGCGCCGCTGGCCACCAGATAGATCGCGTAGCTGACCGCGCTGCCGAAGACCAGCGCCGCGCCCAGCGCCGTGCGCGGCCCGGCCAGCGTCACCTCGTGGCCGAAGACCAGCAGCACGCCGGCGTAGCTGACCGCCAGCGCCGCAAGCTGGCACCAGGTCACGCGCTGGCGGAACAGCACGACGCCCAGGAAGAGCACGATCGTCGGGTTGAGGTAGAGGATCAGCCGCTCCAGGCTGGCGCTGATGTACTGCAGCCCGGCGAAGTCCAGCGTGCTGGCCAGGTAGTAGCCGCTGAAGCCGAGCAGCAGCACCACGCCCCAGTCGCGCCGTGTCAGCGCCGGCTTGCCGCGCCCGGCCCACCAGGCGATGGCCATGAACAGCGGCAGCGCGAACAGCATGCGGTACATGACCAGCGTGATCGCGTCGACGCCGTGGCGGTAGGCCAGTTTGGCGATGATCGCCTTGCCCGAGAAGGCCACCGAGCCGGCGGCGGCCAGCGCCAGGCCGGCGCCGACCGGCTTGTCGCGGCCGGCGCGCGCTGCGTCCACCGCGCCCATCACCAGCCCGCGACCAGGCCGTCGCGGCGCGGGTCGCTGGCGGCGACGTAGCCCTCGACCGCCGGGTCGCCCAGGCGCCAGATGAACTGGCCGGCGCCGAAGTCCTGGTAGCTGTCGTCGATGACGTCCAGCCGGTGGCCCAGTGCGGCCAGGCCCTGCACGACGGCCGGGTCCATCGCCGCTTCGATGTTGAGCGTCAGCCCGCTGTTGAAGCGCCAGCGCGGCGCGTCGCAGGCGGCCTGCGGGTTCTGGAACCAGTCGACCATGCGCAGCAGGGTCTGCAGATGGCCTTGCGGCTGCATGTTGGCGCCCATCACGCCGAAGCTCATCAGCGGCCGGCCGCCGGCGGTGACGAAGCCCGGGATGATGGTGTGGAACGGGCGTTTGCCCGGCGCGACGACGTTGGCGCTGCCGGGATCCAGGCTGAAGGCGTGGCCGCGGTTCTGCAGCGACAGCCCCCACTCGGGCACGACGACGCCCGAGCCGAAACCCATGTAGTTGCTCTGGATGAAGCTGACCATCATGCCGCTCTCGTCGGCGGCGCTGAGGTAGATCGTGCCGCCCTTGGCCGGGTTGCCGGCGCGGAAGTCCTGGGCGCGCTTCGGGTCTATCAGCTTCGCGCGTTCGGCCAGATAGCCGGGCGACAGCAGCTCGGCGGCCGACAGCGCCATCGCCGAGGGCTCGGCGACGTGGTGGTAGACGTCGGCGAAGGCGAGCTTCATCGCCTCGATCTGCAGGTGGCGCGCCTCGACGCTGTCAGCGTCGTGTTCGGTCAGGTCGACGTGGCGCAGGATGCCCAGCGCGATCAGCGCCGCGATGCCCTGGCCGTTGGGCGGGATCTCGTGCAGCGTGACGCCGTGATAGTCCATGGCGATCGGCTCGACCCATTCGGGCGCGTAGCCGGCGAAGTCGGCCAGCGTGTGCGCCCCGCCCTGGGCCTGCGACTGGCGCACCAGCGCGGCGGCGATCTCGCCGCCGTAGAAGGCCTCGCCGCGCGTCGCGCCGATCGCGCGCAGCGCACGCGCGGCGCCGGGCATGCAGAAGCGTTCGCCGATGCGCGGTGCACGGCCGCGCGGCAGGAAGGTCTCGGCAAAACCCGGCTGCGAGGTCAGCGACGGCAGCTGCGCCGCCGCGACCCATTTGTCGCCGACGACGACCGGCACCGCGTAGCCGCGTTCGGCGATCTCCGCGGCGGGCTCCAGCAGTTGCGCCAGCGGCAGGCGGCCGAAACGTTCGGCCAGCGCGACCCAGGCCGACACCGCGCCGGGCACCGTGACCGCGTCCCAGCCGCGCGCCGGCGGCGTGCGAGCGCCGTCGCCGTGGCGGCGGCGGAAGTACTCGGGCGTCCAGGCCGCCGGCGCGCGGCCCGAGGCGTTGAGACCGTGCAGGCGCTCGCCGTCCCAGAGGATGCAGAAGGCGTCGGAGCCCAGGCCGTTGCTGCAGGGCTCGACGACGGTCATCACCGCGGCGGTGGCCACCGCGGCGTCGACCGCGTTGCCGCCGGCGGCCATGATGCGCAGCCCGGCCTGTGCGGCCAGCGGGTGCGAGGTGGCGACCAGGTTGCGCGCGAACACCGGCAGACGGCGACTGGCGTAGCCGGCACTCCAGTCGAAGAAGTCGGGCGAGGCGAAGTCCATCGGGCGATTGTCTCCAGCGTGGCGCGGCGGCGTGGGTCGGGGGCTTCGCCAGTCGTCAAGTCAGCCGCGATGCGGCGGGGCTTCGCGGTTGGCGACGAAGCGGCGCAGCGGCGGCGGCTCGCTGCCGCGGTGCAGCGCCGTGCGGCGCGCGCGCAGTTCGGCGTCCTCGGCGGTGAAACGCTCGAGCCGGCGCTGGTGCTCGATCCAGTTCTCGTCCACGAAGTGCTCGACCCAGCGCCCGGGCTGCGCGGTGTCGCGGAACAGCGCCCACGACAGCGCGCCCTGGCGCAGCCGCGCCGCGCGTGTCAGCTGCATCAGCGCCGTGAACTCGGGCACGTCGGCTTCGTCGACCTGGTACTCGACGGTGACCATCACCGGGCCGTCGCCGGGCTCGATCGGGATCGCCGGCTCGGCTGCGGCCCGCGGCACGGCGGGCGAGTAGTCGACGTCGGCGCCTTCGACCGACCAGCGCCGCGACCAGGCCAGCACGAGCACGCCGAACACCGAGGCCGCGGCGATGGCCTCGGCGACGCCAAACATGCCGGCGAGCTTGCCGAAAGCCATCGCGCCGAAGGCCGTGCCGGCCATCAGCGCCATCTGGTAGATCGCCATGCCGCGCGCACGCACCCAGTTCGGCAGCGCCAGCTGGGCCGAGACCGACAGCGTGTTGGCCGTCGAGATCCAGGCCATGCCGGCGACGAAGACCGCGGGCACCGCCAGCCAGACCTCGGTCACCGAGGCGGCGAGCGCTGCGGCGATGGCCTGGATCAGCGCGCCGGTGGTGACGAACTGGTCGCGGTTGAAGCGCTGCCGCCAGCGCGGGAACATCAGCGCGGCGAAGATCGCCCCGGCGCCCAGGCTGGCCATCAGCAGCGTGAAGGTGCCGGCGCCACCGCCGTGCAGGCGCAAGGCGACCAGCGGCAGCAGCGCCAGCAGCGCGCTCGACTGCAGGAAGAACAGGAAGACGCGCACGATGACGGCGCGCATGCGCGGCGACTGGCGCACGTGCTGCAGGCCGACGCGCATCGCGCCGACGAAACGTTCGCCCGGCAGCGCGCTGGTGCGTGCCATCGAGCGCCAGCGCAGGATCAGCACGAAGGCGACGCCGGCCAGCAGCGCGTTGAGCACGAAGACCGAGGCCGTGCCCAGGCTGGCCAGCAGCGCGCCGGCGGCCACCGGCCCCAGCACGCGCGACATGTTCATCGAGATGCCGTTGAGCGCCATCGCCGCCGGCAGGCGGTCGCGCTCGACGACCTCGGGCACGATGGCCGAGAACACCGGCCAGCGCATCGCCAGGCCGATGCCATTGAGGAAGGTGAGCAGCAGCAGCAGCGACGGCGTCAGCATCCCGGCCACCGCCAGCGTGGCGATCAGCAGCGCCACCAGCGACACCCAGAGCTGCGTCGCGGCGAAGTACAGCCGCCGGTCGACGATGTCGGCCAGCGCGCCGCTGGGCAGGCCGAGCAGGAAGACCGGCAGCGTCGAGGCGGTCTGCACCAGCGCCACCATCACCGGGCTGGCGGTGAGCGTCGTCATCAGCCAGGCGGCCGCGACGTCGTTCATCCACATCGTCATGTTGGCCGCCAGCCAGGCGAACCACAGCCCGCGGAAGACCGGGCCTTCCAGCGGGGCGAGTGCAGCAGGGAGTTTCAAGAGTCGGGCGACGGCAGCGAGGCGCCGAGGTTAACGGCCCTCGCCTTTCCGAGGCGCGTGCAGGGATGCGCGGCACGCCGAAAGAGAACGAGGCCCCGCGGGGCCTCGTTGCTAGATCGGGTGAGCGCCCGAACTAGTCGCCTTGCAGGCCGCGGGCTCGCGGAGCTCGCCCCCGGATCGAGGCGAGAAAGGGTCCGCAGGGACCCTTTCACGTCCTCAATCGCCTTGCAGGCCGCGGGCTCGCAGAGCTCGCCCCCGGATCGAGGCGAGAAAGGGTCCGCAGGGACCCTTTCACGTCCTCAATCCGCGTCCTGAAACGCCTCTTCCCGCTTGGACTTGATCGACGGCAGCATCACGACGACCACCATCAGCGCCGCCGCGACCAGCAGGCCGGCCGAAAGCGGGCGCGTGAAGAAGGTGCCCCAGTCGCCGCGCGACAGCAGCAGCGCGCGGCGCAGGTTCTCTTCCATCATCGGTCCGAGGATGAAGCCCAGCAGCAGCGGCGCCGGCTCGCAGCCCAGCTTGTAGAAGGCGTAGCCGACGACGGCGAAGGCCGCGCCCATGAAGACGTCGAAGTTGTTGTTGTTCAGCGTGTACAGGCCGATGCAGCAGAAGGCCATGATCGCCGGGAACAGGAAGCGGTAAGGCACCGTCAGCAGCTTGATCCAGATGCCGATCAGCGGCAGGTTCAGGATCACCAGCATCAGGTTGCCGACCCACATCGACGCGATCAGGCCCCAGAACAGCTGCGGGTCGCTGGCCATCACCTGCGGGCCGGGCTGGATGCCCTTGATCGTCATCGCGCCGACCATCAGCGCCATCACCGCGTTGGGCGGGATGCCCAGCGTCAGCATCGGGATGAACGAGGTCTGCGCGCCGGCGTTGTTGGCGCTCTCCGGGCCGGCGACGCCGCGGATGTTGCCCTTGCCGAACGGCACTTCGCCCGGCTTCATGCCCATCTTCTTCTCGACCGTGTAGGCCGCGAACGAGGCCAGCAGCGCGCCGCCGCCGGGCAGCACGCCGAGGATCGAGCCCAGCGAGGTGCCGCGCAACACCGCCGGCCAGGCGTTCTTGAAATCCTGGCGCGTCGGCCACAGGCCCTTGACGTCCTTGGTGAAGACCTCGCGCTTCTCCGAGGGCTGGCCGAGGTTGGCGATGATCTCGCCGAAGCCGAAGACGCCCATCGCGATCGCGACGAAGCCGATGCCGTCGGTCAGCTCGGGGATGTCGAAGCTGTAGCGCGGCACGCCGGAGATGACGTCGGTGTTGATCTGGCCGAGCAGCAGGCCCAGCACGATCATCGCGATCGCCTTGACCAGCGAGCCCGAGGCCAGCACGACGGCGCCGATCAGGCCCAGCACCATCAGGCTGAAGTACTCGGCCGGGCCGAACTTGAAGGCCAGCTCGGTCAGCGGCGGCGCGAACGCGGCGATGATCACCGTGCCGACGCAGCCGGCGAAGAACGAGCCCAGGCCGGCGGCGGCCAGCGCCGCGCCGGCGCGGCCGCGGCGTGCCATCTGGTAGCCGTCGATCGCGGTCACGACCGAACTCGATTCGCCCGGCACGTTGATCAGGATCGCGGTCGTCGAGCCGCCGTACTGGGCGCCGTAGTAGATGCCGGCCAGCATGATCAGCGCCGGGGTCGCGTCCAGCGCGTAGATGCTGGGCAGCAGCATCGCGATCGTCGCCACCGGGCCCAGGCCCGGCAGCACGCCGATCAGCGTGCCGAGGATCGCCCCGCCGAAGGCGTAGGCCAGGTTCTGGAAGGTGAAGGCGACGCCGAAGCCGAGCGCCAGGTTGTTCAGCAGGTCCATGTCGTCGTGCCCCTCAACCGATGAACGAAGGCAGCAGAGGGATGGTCAGACTGAGGCCCTTGATGAAGATGGCCCAGCTGCCGGCGGTCAGCACGATGGCGTTGATCAGCGCGTCCTTCCAGTGGAACTCGTCGCCGGCCGCCGCCGCGATGAAGACCAGCAGCGGCAGCGCGATGAACAGGCCCAGGTGCGGCAAGGCCAGGCCGAAGACGACGACCGAGCCGACGATGATCGTCAGCGGCTTGAAGGCCCAGGGGCCGATCGGGTCGCCGTCCTCGGTGGCCAGCGTCAGCGACTTGAACAGCACCATCGCGCCCAGGATCGCGAGCAGGATGCCCAGGCCGAAGGGGAAGTAGCCCGGGCCGGGGCGTGCCGCCGAGCCGAAGCTGTACTCCTGCGCGCCCCAGGCGAAACCGGCCCCGACGGCAACGAACATCAGGCCCGACCAGAAATCTTTCTGGCTCTTGATTTTCAAGACTTGTCTCCTCCAGCCAAAGCGTGGCGGATTCTGGCAGCCGGCCTTCGGCGCGCCGATGTGGATATCACGTAAGCCGGCGCCGCCGGCCGGGGCTCAGCTCAGCGAGGGCGTGCTGCGCAGCACTTCCTCGATCGTCGTCAGCCCTTCGGCGACCTTCATCGCGCCGGCCAGGCGCAGCGGGCGCATGCCGCCCTTGATGCCCTGGCGGCGCAGCGCGTCGGCGTCCAGCGTCGGGTGCACGTGCGAGCGCGCGGCCTCGTCCATCGTCAGCAGCTCGTAGAGCCCGGCGCGGCCGCGGTAGCCGGTGTGGCGGCACTCCAGGCAGCCCACCGGCTTGTAGGCGCGGATGCCGCCCGACAGCCGCCAGGGCTTGACCATCGCCTCCAGCGTCTCGCGCGTCGTCGCCTCGTCGGGCTGCTTGCAGGCCGGGCACAGCGTGCGCGTCAGGCGCTGGGCGAGCACGCCGATGACGGTGGCCGAGATCAGGTACGGCGGCACGCCCAGGTCGGCCAGGCGCGTGATCGCGCTGGCCGAGTCGTTGGTGTGCAGCGTGCTGAAGACGAGGTGGCCGGTCAGCGCCGCCTGGATCGCCATCTCGGCGGTCTGCAGGTCGCGGATCTCGCCGACCATGATGATGTCCGGGTCCTGGCGCATCAGCGCGCGCAGGCCTTCGGCGAAGCCCATGTCCAGCGCCGGCTGCACCTGGGTCTGGTTGAAGGCCGGCTCGATCATCTCGATCGGGTCCTCGATCGTGCAGACGTTGACTTCTTCGTTGGCCAGCGACTTGAGCGTCGCGTACAGCGTCGTCGTCTTGCCGCTGCCGGTGGGGCCGGTGACGAGGATGATGCCGTGCGCACGCCCGGTCAGCGCCTGCCAGGCCTTGGCCTCGGCAGCGCCGAAACCCAGCGCCTCGACGCCCTTGACCACGGTCTCGGGGTCGAAGATGCGCATCACCAGCTTCTCGCCGAAAGCCGTGGGCATCGTCGACAGCCGCATCTCGACCTCGCCGCCGGCGTCGGGGCGCACGGTCTTGATGCGCCCGTCCAGCGGCCGGCGGCGCTCGACGACGTCCATGCGGCCGAGCAGCTTGATGCGCGCGACCATCGCGCTCATCACCGTCAGCGGCACCTGGTAGACGGTGTGCAGCACGCCGTCGATGCGAAAGCGGATCGCGCCCATGTCGCGCCGCGGCTCGAGGTGGATGTCGCTGGCGCGCTGATCGAAGGCGTACTGCCAGAGCCAGTCGACGACCTGCACCACGCCCTGGTCGTTGGCGTCCAGCGTGCCCTTGGCGCGGCCGAGCTCGACCAGCTGCTCGAAGCTGGCCACGGCCGAGACCTCGCCGCTCTTCTGCGCCGCCCTCACCGACTTGGCCAGGGCGTAGAACTCGGTCGTGTAGCGGCGCACGTCCTCGGGGTTGGCGACCACCAGCCGCAGCGTGCGCCGGGTGTGGGCCTCGATCTCGGGTACCCAGGCGACGTCGAAGGGCTCGGCGGTGGCCACCGTCACCTCGGTCGGCGAGACCGCCACCGGCAGCGCACGCCGGCTCTCGGCGTAGTGCACGCTCATCACCTCGGCGACGCGGCCGACGTCCACGCGCAGCGGGTCGATGCGCAGATAGGGCATGCCGGCGCGGCCGGCCAGCCAGGCGGTCAGCGCCTCGGTGTCCAGCGCCTCGCCGCTGCCCGCGCGCACCAGGCCGGCGCCGCCCAGGCGCACCAGCGCGTGCAGGCTCGAAGCGCCGGCGCCGAAGCGCCGCACCACACGTTCGGCGTCGGCCGGGGCGATCCAGCCGTCCTCGCGCAGCCAGTCGAGCAGTTCTCGCCAGTCGAGCCGTCCACGCGCGGTCTTGCGGTTCATCATGCCTCTCGTGCGGGTTGCGGCCCGGCATAAGGCCGGAGCATGCGCAGCCACTTGCGCGCCGGCAGCCCGTAGGCGCCGAAGCGGGCTTCGATCGTAGCGGCGCGTTCGTTGAGCACGTTGCGCGCCGGCATCTCGACGTGACGGCCGGCGACGACGACGGTGTTGCCCTCCTTCGTCGGCCTGAGGCTCCAGACCTGGTCGGCGCCGAAGACCGCGGCGATGCGCGCGATGCTGCGCTCGAAGCTGGCGTCGCGGCCGAAGAGGTTCACGCTCATCAGCCCGCCGTCCTCCAGCACCGCGCGGCAGCCGGCGTAGAAGTCTTCGTCGTCGAGCACCGGCGCAGCGGCCTCGTGGTCGTAGAGATCGACGTGCAGCAGCTGCACGCTCTGCGGCTCGGCCTGCTCGCGCAGCCAGCGCCCGGCATCGGCGACGACGACGTCGGCCTCGGCCGGCAGGTGGAACCAGTTGCGGCAGACGGCGACGACCTGCGGGTTGAGCTCGACCACCGTCGTCGGCATGCGCAGCGCCTTGTGCGTGAAGCGCGTGATCGCCGCCGCGCCCAGCCCGAGCTGCAGCGCGCGGCCCTGGCCGACGGCCTCGCTGGGCAGCCACAGCAGGCTGGCGAGCATGCGCTGCACGTACTCCAGCTCGACGACCTGGGGCTTGCGGATGCGCATCGCGCCCTGCACCCAGATCGAGCCCAGGTGCAGGTAACGCACGCCGTCGGATTCGCTGAGCGTGGCTTCGGGCAGGGATGAGAAATCGTGTTCGGACATCGGGGATCAGCGTGCGCCGTCCAGGCGCTGGAGTTCGAGTCGGGACATCCCGTACTCGATGAATTCGGTCACGCCGGTGTCGACGCTGCGGCGGAAATGGCGGCGCGCGGCGGCGCGGTCGCCGTCGAGCAGCGCCTTCTGGCCGGCGAAGAACTGCAGCTCGCATTCGCGCCCCGGGTCGGCGCGGCCGCTGTCGCGCGTGGCGGCCAGCGCGTCGTCGAAGCTGGCCTCGCCGGCCAGCCAGCGTGCCACCGGGTGCGGCCAGGCGCGCTGCCCGGCCGGCGCCACCTGGCGCAGCGCGGCGCCGCCGTCGCCGCCGGTGCGGCGCACCGCGAGGTACAGCCAGATCGGCGCGTAGCCTTCGTCGCGCACCGAGCGGTCCTTCAGCGCGGCCTCGAAGCCGGCGCGCGCCGCGTCGCCGTCGCCGCGCAGATAGGCGCCACGCGCACGCGTCAGCAGCGCCTCCATGTCCGACGGCGCGCGGCGCAGCGCTTCGCCGGCCTGCTGCTCGACCTCGTCGTAGGCACCACGGATCAGCGCGTTGACCGCCGCGGCGGTGTGCGTGGCGGCCGACTCGGGATCCAGCGCCAGCGAGGCCTGCAGATCGGCGCGCGCGGCGTCGACCTCGCCCAGGTGGTCGAGCAGCATCGCGCGTTCGGTCAGCGTCTGCGCGCGCAGCGCCGGCGCGAGGCGGTCGCCGCCGAGCACGGTGTCCAGCAGCACGCGGCGGCCGAGCGCCTCGCGCTGCATCTCGGTGACGATGCGCAGCCGGCCCGAGCGCACGTCGGCGTCCAGCGCGGAGTAGCGCTGGCGCATGGTCTCGGCCTGCGCCGGCGTCACCGCCGGCACCTGCACCACGCCCGACAGGCGCGCGAAGACGCGTGGCAGACGCTCGCGATAGGCCGCGAAGTCGGCCGCGGCGACGCGGTCATGCAGCATCTCCAGCTCGGCTTCCAGGCGCTGCGCCTGCGGCGACATCTCGGCGCGCAGCTGCAGGCGGAAGGCGGCGGCCGACTCCTCGGCGCGCGAGCTGCTCGTGCGGCCGAAGGTCGGTTCGTCGAAGTGGAACTCGACGCTCTGGCGGTAGCGCCCGGGGTTGGCCAGGCGCAGCCCGCGCGCGCGGTCCGAGCCGTCGGGCAGGCGCAGCACCGACATCAAGAGCGGCAGGCCGTAATCGGCGACGAAGACACGCTGTTCGGGGAAGCGCCAGGGCGGCGCCAGCGTGTAGCGCTGCACCAGGCGCACCGCGTTGCGGCCCGGCACGTCGGCCATCTCCAGCGCGCCGTCGGCCGTCAGGCCCGGGTACTGGCGCAGGTGGTCGGCACGCAGGTCGCGCTCGAACTCGTCGGCGCCGCGCGCCGCACGCTGGGCGCGCAGCGCCTCGGCGATGTCGCCGTAGAAGGTCTGCACCGACTCGAAGGCCGCCGGCTTCGCCAGCGAGCCGAAACGCAGCACGTCCTGGCCCTCGGCCTGCAGCTGGCCCGCGTGGCCGGGCAGCTCGACCAGCGCCGTGGCGTCGGCGCGCGCCGGCAGACCCCAGCCCAGGCCGCGCGCGATGCGTTCGTCCAGCGGCCCGGTCTGCATCGACCGCGTCGGGTCGACGAGCAGGCTGCGGCCTTCGGGCTGCAGCTCGGCGACGACGTGGTCGAAGGCCAGCGGGCTGGGCAGCATGCCGACGACGTCGCGGCGCATCGAGTTCGACACCAGCACCGGCGTCGCGCGCACGCCAGCGGCACGCGCCAGCGCGCCGAGCAGCGCCACCTTGTCCTTGCAGTCGCCATAGCGCTGCGCCAGCGTCTGCGCGGCGGCGGCCGGGCGGTGCGAGCTGGCGCCGATCTCGGTGCCGAAGTAGCGCACCTGGGTCTGCACGAAGTCCAGCAGCGCCAGCAGCTGGGCGTCGCGGCCGGCGCCACGCAGCGCCTCGGCCTGCGCCGTGACCTCGGCCGAAGGCCGCAGCGCGGGCTCGAACAAGGTCTCGGCCCAGCGCGCGACCTCGCCCCAGTCGGCGAACTCGCTGAGCTGCAGCATGTCGCCCAGCCAGCTCTCGGCCGGCGCGTACGGGTCTTCGACGAACTTGGGCACCGCACGGCGGCGGAACTCGGTGATCTTCAGGCCGTCGGCACTGCGGCCTCCGTCGGCGACCTCGGCAGCGCCGGCACGGTGCTGGATGCTGCGCTGCGCCGGCACCAGCAGGCGGTAGCGGAACAGCCCGGTCGGCCCCAGGCCGTGGCGCGTCCATCCGACCTGCACGAAGCGGCCGTCGAACACCGGGTTGTCGCCGACCAGCGTGTAGGCGAACTCGATGCGGTCGCCGACACGCACGTCGTCGAGCACGATCGAGGCCGTGCGCCGGCCGTCCAGGCGCTGCTGCTCGAGCCCGGTCTCGCGTTCGAGCAGGCGCACGCGGCGCGCGTCGAGCTTGTTGATGCGCGTGCTGCCGCGGCGCACTTCGAGCCGGTGCAGCGTCAGGCGCTCGTAGCTCGGGTCGAAGTCGATGCTGATCTGCGAGGCGGGCTCCAGCCCGCTGCCGTCGCGCACCAGGCGCACGACGTGGCGGTAGCGTTCGCTGGGCCCGCGCCCGGCCGGCAGCCGCGTCTGCTCGTCGACCAGCAGGACTTGCAGCGGCGCCGCCGGCAGCCCGGCGTCCAGGCCGTTGGCCGACATCGGTTGCACCCAGGCCGGCTCGCGGCCGATCTCGTAGCCGGCGGTCTTCGGCGCTGCCGCGACCGCCCCGGCGGCCAGCAGGCCCGCCGTCAGCGCTGCCCACCAGCGCGTCCACCCTCGTGACATCTCCCGCGATCCCCCTGCTCTTGCTCGTGCCGCCGCATTGTGACCGTGCGGCGCCGCAGGCCCCGCCGATGCGGTCAAGCCAGGCCGTGGGCCACGAACACCTCGCGCCAGGCGGCGAGCTTGCGCTCGAAGCTCCAGCTGGCGTTGGCCGGGCTGGTCGACGGCAGGCGCAGCGTCTCGAAGCCCAGCGCACGCAAACGCTTCATCGCGCGCGCCGACTCGCCGCCGTTGTGCGCCACCGCGTGCAGCGCCGGCGCCAGGCGGCGCAGCGCGGCGAAGTCGTTGAGCTCGGCGTCCTCGATCGCCGTGTCCAGGCTGCCTTCGCGGCGGCAGGCGGCGTAGACGTCCCAGATGCCCAGGCCGTGGCGCAGCACCTCCTGCAGCCGCTCGGGGTACGGCATGGCGCGCAGGTCCAGTCCCCAGAGCGCCGACAGGATGGGCCAGAACTGGTTGCGCGGATGGGCGTAGTACTGCCCGGCGCCCAGCGAGGCGACGCTGGGAAAGCTGCCGAGCACGACGAGGCGGGTGCGGGCGTCGGCCACCGGCGCCAGGCCGACGAGGCGCTCGCTCATGACGACGGGCCGGCCTTCAGCGCCGCCAGGCGCGGCAGCGCGGCGAAGGCGTTGGCGGTGGTCACCGCGGCGGTGTGCTCGGGCGTCCAGCCCCGGAGCCCGGCCAGGGTGCCGGCGATGCGCGGCAACTCGGCCGGTTCGTTGCGCCCCGGCCGGGCGCCGGCGGCACGCTCGGCGGCGCTGCGGTACAGCCATTGCGGCGGGATGTCCGGGGCATCGGTCTCCAGCACCGGCACGTGCTCGGGCAGCACCGCGGCCAGGCGGCGGATCTGCAGCGCACGCTCGAAGCTCATCGCGCCGCCGAAGCCCAGGCGCAGCCCGAGCGCGGCGAACTGCGCCGCCTGGGCGTCGCTGCCGTTGAAGGCGTGCGCGATGCCGCCCGGCACGTCGACGCGGCGCAACCCGTGCAGCAGCAGGTCGGCCGAACGCCGCACGTGCAGGATCACCGGCAGCCCGGCGTCGCGCGCCAGCGCCAGCTGGGCGAGGTAGAAGCGGCGCTGGCGTTCCAGGTCCAGGCCGGCGACGAAAAGGTCCAGGCCGATCTCGCCGACGGCCACCAGGCGCGGGTCGTCGCGGCGGCGGCGCAGTTCGTCGGCCAGGCGCTCCAGATCCTCGTCGGCGGCGCGGCCGACGTACAGCGGATGGATGCCCAGCGCATAGGCCAGGCCGTGGCGCTGCGCGAGTTCGCGCACGGCATCGAAGTTGGCCGCCTCGACCGCCGGAATCACCTGCAGCACGACGCCCGCGGCGCGCGCCCGAGCGACGACCGCGTCGCGGTCGGCGGCGAATTCCGCGGCGTCGAGATGGCAATGCGTGTCCACCCACATGGCGCGATGATGCCGCCAAGCGCGGATGCGGCCGGTCGGCCGAACGTGTTACCGTCTCCGGCGGTTCCCGGTGCAGGAGCCATCGACGATGAAGAAGGCACCGCTTTACAGCCGTTCGCGCCGGCCTGCCGAGGCCACCCCGCCCGCGCCGCCCCCCGTCGACGCCGCTCCCGCGGCGCCCGCTGCGCGTGCGCGCCGCCGCCGTGTGCCGGCCGAGGCCTGGTGGGCCGCCGGTGGCGCTGCCGTCGCCGTCGCGGTGCTGCTGGCCGCCGGCCCGCTGGGCCACGGCGCCCGCGTGCTGACCCAGGACGACATCGACGCCGCGGTGCGCGCCTCGCTGGAGAAGGAACCCCTGCCCTCGGCCGCGGCCAAGGCCTACGAGGCGATCGCGCCGTCGGTGGTGCGTGTCGTCGCCCTGGGTGACGGCCACGCTGAAGGCCACGCCGAAGGCCACGACCCGGCCGACGAC
Source organism: Rubrivivax gelatinosus IL144 (assembly GCF_000284255.1). Classification (NCBI taxonomy): domain Bacteria; kingdom Pseudomonadati; phylum Pseudomonadota; class Betaproteobacteria; order Burkholderiales; family Sphaerotilaceae; genus Rubrivivax; species Rubrivivax gelatinosus. The sequence goes on along the minus strand of NC_017075.1, from coordinate 2,263,882 downwards.
GCCGAACGCGCGATGCAGCGCAGCCTGGGCACCGGCGTCGTCGTCATCGACAACGGCACCATCCTGACCAATCTGCACGTCGTCTGGGGCGCGAACAAGCTGCGCGTGACCTTCGCCGACGGCACCGAGTCGCCGGCGCGCCTGGTCGGCGTGCAGACCGAGAACGACTTGGCCGTGCTGCGTGCCGACCGAATTCCCGACGACCTGGTCGCCGCCACGATGCGCAGCACGGCCGACCTGCGCCCGGGCGACCACGTCATCGCCGTCGGCCACCCGTTCGGCATCGGCCCGTCGGTGAGCTACGGCATCGTCTCGGGGCTCAACCGCGAGTTCCGCTCCGAGACGGGCAAACGCACGCTGACCAACCTGATCCAGTTCGACGCCGCCGCCAACCCCGGCAACTCGGGCGGCCCCTTGGTGACGATGGACGGCCAGGTCGTCGGCATCGTCACCGCCATCCTGAACCCGTCGGAGGAGCGCACCTTCGTCGGCATCGGCTTTGCCGTGCCGATCGAGAATGCCGCGGCCGCCGCCGGCATGCCGCCGTTCTGAGCGGCGATCCACGGAGAGCCCAGTGACACCACCCGAGAGCGATACCACCCCGGCGCTGATGGAGCGCCTGCTCTACGAGGTCAAGCGGGTCGTCGTCGGCCAGGACCGTTTCCTCGAGCGGGTGCTCGTGGCCCTGCTCGCGCAGGGTCACCTGCTCGTCGAAGGCGTGCCCGGCCTGGCCAAGACGCTGACCGTCAAGACGCTGGCGCGTGCGATCCGCGGCAGCTTCAAGCGCATCCAGTTCACGCCCGACCTCGTGCCCTCGGACCTCGTCGGCACGCGCATCTACAACCAGAAGACCGGCGAGTTCTCGACCTCGCTGGGCCCGGTGTTCGCCAACCTGCTCTTGGCCGACGAGATCAACCGCGCGCCGGCCAAGGTGCAGAGCGCGCTGCTGGAGGTGATGCAGGAACGCCAGGTGACGATCGCCGGCGAGACCCACCGCGTGCCCGAGCCCTTCGTCGTGATGGCGACGCAGAACCCGATCGAGACCGAAGGCACCTACCCGCTGCCCGAGGCCCAGGTCGACCGCTTCATGATGAAGGTGCTGGTCGACTACCCGAGCGAGGAAGAGGAATTCGTCATCGCCCAGCGCGTCACCGGCCCGGCCGTCGAGATCGACCCGGTGGCCGACACCTTCGCGCTGGCCGCGCTGCAGCGCCAGTGCCGCGAGGTCTACGTCGACCCGGCGCTGATCCAGTACGCGGTGAAGCTGGTCTCGGCGACGCGCACGCCGGCGCGCCACGACCTCGCCGACCTCGGCCGGCTGATCACCTACGGCGCCAGCCCGCGCGCGACGATCGGCATGATCGAAGGCGCCCGCGCGCTGGCGCTGCTGGCCGGCCGGCGCTACGCCCTGCCCGAGGACGTGGCCGGCATGGTGGCCGACGTGATGCGCCACCGCCTGGTGCTGAGCTACGAGGCGCTGGCCGAGGGCGTGAGCGCCGACGCCATCGTGCAGCGCGTGATGAAGAAGATCGCCCCGCCCGACAAGCCGCTGGCCGGGGGGCGTTTCGACGGGAGCGTCGGTGCCTGAGTCGGCCGAGGACCTGCTGCGCCGCCTGGAGTGGACGGTGCTGCGCCGCCTGGACGGCGTGCTGCAGGGCGACTGGCGCACGCTGCTGCGCGGCACCGGCGTCGACCTCGCCGACCTGCGCGAATACCAGCTCTTCGACGACGTGCGCCACATCGACTGGAACGTCACCGCGCGGCTGCAGCAGCCCTACGTGCGCCAGTTCGTCGAGGACCGCGACCTGTCCGCCTGGTTCCTGCTCGACCTGTCGCCCAGCGTCGACTTCGGCTCGCGTGGGCGAAGCAAGCGCGAGGTCTCGCAAGGCTTCGTCGGTGCGCTGGCGCGCGTCTTCACGCGCCACGGCAACCGCGTCGGCGCGGTGCTCTACGGCCGCAAGGTCGAACACGTGCTGCCGCCTTCGGCGACGCGCCGCCACGTGCTGGAGCTGCTGCGCCGCATGCAGGCGTCCGACAAACCAGTGCCCGGGAACTCGCCGACGACGCTGGCCGAGCTGCTGGACACGGCCGGCGGCATCCTGCGCCGGCGTTCGGTGGTCTTCGTCGTCTCCGACTTCATCAGCACGCCCGGCTGGGGGCCGGCGCTGGGCCGGCTGGCGCGGCGTCATGAGGTCGTCGCGGTGCGCGTGCTCGACCCGGCCGAGATGGCGCTGCCCGACGTCGGCCTGGTGACCGTCGAGGACGCCGAGACCGGCGAGCAGCTGCTGGTCGACGCCGCCGACCCCGATTTCCGCGCCCGCCACGACGCGCTCGCCGCCGCCGAGGAAGAGAAGCTGCGCGGCGCGCTCTCCGAGTCGGGAGTCGACGTGCTGGAACTCGCCACCGACGAGGACCTGCTCGACGCGCTGCTGCGGTTTGCCGACCTGCGCCGCCAGCGCGCGCGGCTGAAGGCCTCGCCGCGGCTGCCGGCGCATCTGCGCGAACGTGCCGAACCGTTGGGGGCCGGGGGATGAGCTTTTTGTGGCCGCAGATGCTGCCGGCGCTGGCCCTGCTGCCGGTGCTGGTGCTGCTGTACCTGTGGATCCTGCGCCGGCGCCGCCGCGCGACAGTGCGCCTGGCCAGCGTCGCGATCGTCAAGCAGGCGCTGGGCCGCGGCCCGGGCTGGCGCCGCCATGTGCCGCCGGCGCTGATGGCGCTGGCGCTGGCCGCGCTGCTGCTCGCGCTGGCGCGGCCGACGGCGACGCTGACGCTGCCGATGGCCGAGCGCACGATCATCCTGGCGATGGACGTCTCGGGCAGCATGCGCGCCGAGGACGTCAAGCCCAACCGGCTGGTCGCGGCGCAGGAGGCGGCGCGCGCCTTCGTCGAGTCGCTGCCGCGCGAGGTGCGCGTCGGCGTCGTGTCCTTTGCCGGCACCGCCGCCGTCGTGCAGGCGCCGACGACCAGCCGCGACGACGTGCTGGCCGCCATCGAGCGCTTCCAGCTGCAGCGCGGCACGGCGATCGGCAGCGGCATCGTGCTGTCGCTGGCGACGATCTTCCCCAATGCCGGCATCGACATCCAGCAGGTGACCGGCCAGCGTGCGATGCCGCGCATGCTGGGCGACCCGGAAAAGAAGACCGACTTCACGCCGGTGCCTGTGGGCTCCTACGGCTCGGCGGCGATGATCCTGCTGACCGACGGCCAGCGCACCACCGGCCCCGACCCGATCGACGCCGCGAAGATGGCCGCCGACCGCGGCATCCGCGTCTACACGGTGGGCATCGGCACGACCAAGGGCGAGATCATCGGCTTCGAGGGCTGGTCGATGCGCGTGCGCCTGGACGAGGACACGCTCAAGCAGATCGCCCAGATGACGATGGGCGAGTACTTCTACGCCGGCACCGCCGAGGACCTGAAGAAGGTCTACCAGAGCCTGGGCTCGCGCATGGTCGTCGAGCGCAAGGAGACCGAGATCACGGCGCTGTTCGCCGGCGTCGGCGCGCTGCTGGCGCTGCTGGCCTCGGGGCTGTCGCTGTGGTGGTTCGGGCGCGTCGCCTGACGCGCCCCGCGACTTCAGGCCGGCGCCGGCTCCGAACGTTTCTTCGCCCGCTTGGCCGCGGCACGCCGCGGTTTGCCGGCCGGCAGGCGCAGCTGCAGCGGGTCCTGCGTCGCCAGCACGGCGCCGCGCGCGGGGCGTTTGCGCGCCGGCGGGGCTTGCTCCTCGGCTTCGGCACGGCGCGCGATCGAACGCGAGGCCAGCGGCAGCACGACCGCGCCGCGCACGGTGCGCACGCCACCGGCCGCGCGCCAGTCCTCGCCGAGGAACAGCGCACGCTCGGCGCGACGGCGGCGCGTCAGCCCCGGCAGCGGCTTGAGCACGCCGTCGACGCGGCCCTTGTCCCAGACCAGGAACTGCTCGGCCGCGCCGGCGGCGTCGCCGGCGTTGAGCTGCTTGAGCAGCGTGGACTTCATCAGGCTGCCGGCACCGAGGTTGAAGGCGAAGCTGACGAGCGCGCCGAACTGCGCGTCGGTCAGGGGCACCGTCACCAGGCGCTGCACGTCGCGGCAGGCGTCGAGCAGGTCGGCGCGCAGCAGGGTCTCGGCCTGGGCCCGGGTGATGCCGCCCGGATAGGCGGCCAGCGCCTGGTCGCGCGCCGCCGGCCCGCGCAGCCAGCGCCCGGCGCTGTCGGCGATGGCATGGCCCCAGCCGATGGTCCAGATGCCGACCGGGTCGAGATAGGGGTCGATGTTGACCGTGCTCGGGTCCCCGTCGGGAATGCCCTCGAAGCTCTTCACCAGTTCCAGCCCTTCGTCGGGCATGTCGCGCAGCGCAGCGGGCATGGTCGCCTCCTTCCGGGGAAGGAAGGCATTGTTCGCCGCGCAGCGGCCGGCGCAATCCCCTGCTGCGTCGGCGGCGCTCAGGCCGTGGCTTCGAGCCCCGCTTCGACCACCATCTGCACACGCTGCTGGCCGTTCCACTCGTCCAGCGACAAGCGGTAGGCCAGGCGCAGGCGTTCGGGCACCGGGTCGGCGTGGCCGAACCAGATCGCCTCGCGCACGGCGCTGCCGTGGCGCAGGCGCAGCTTGGTGTGCTTCTCGCCGACCAGGCGCTGCTGCACGACCTGCACCTCGTCGCAGAACACCGGCGCCTCGAAACCCTGGCCCCAGACCTGGGCGTCGAGCAGCGCCACCGTCGGCGCGTCGAACCACTGCGGCTCCAGCGGGCCGTCGACGGCCAGCCGGCGCTCCAGCGTCGCCGCGTCCAGCCATTCGCCGGCGACGGCACGCAGCGCCTGCTCGAAGGTTTCGAAGCCACCCGCGGCCAGCGTGCAGCCGGCGGCCATCGCGTGGCCGCCGAAACGCAGCAGCAGCCCGGGGTGGCGCTTGGCGACCAGGTCCAGCGCGTCGCGCAGGTGGAAGCCGGGAATGGATCGCCCGGAGCCCTTCAGCGCGCCGTCGGCACCGCAGGCGAAAGCGAAGGTCGGCCGGTGCAGCCGGTCCTTGAGCCGGCCGGCGACGATGCCGACCACGCCTTCGTGGAAGCCGGGGTCGAAGAGCGCGACGGCCGGCGGCGTGTCGGTGTCGCCGTAGCGCTGCACCGTCGCTTCGGCGGCCTCGCGCATGCCGGCCTCGACCTCGCGGCGCTCGCGGTTGATCGCGTCGAGCTGCGCCGCCAGTTCGGCGGCGCGCATCGTGTCGTCGGTCAGCAGGCACTCGATGCCCAGCGTCATGTCGGCCAGGCGGCCGGCGGCGTTGATGCGCGGCCCGAGCGCGAAGCCGAAGTCGAAGGACGCGGCCCGCTCGGGCGCCCGGCGGGCGACGGCGAACAGCGCCGCGACGCCCGGCTGCATGCGCCCGGCACGCACGCGCGCCAGGCCCAGGCCGACGAGGCGGCGGTTGTTGGCGTCCAGGCGCACGACGTCGGCCACCGTGCCCAGCGCCACCAGGTCGAGCAGCGACTCCAGCCGCGGCTGCGTCGCGGCGTCGAAGCGCCCGCGCGCGCGCAGCTCGGCACGCGCGGCCAGCAGCACGTAGAAGACGACGCCGACGCCGGCCAGCGCCTTGCTGTCGAAGCCGCAGCCGGGCTGGTTCGGGTTGACGATGACGTCGGCCGCCGGCAGCACGACGCCCGAGGCGTCCATCGCCGGCAGGTGGTGGTCGGTGACCAGCACTGCCAGGCCCAGCGCCCGCGCGTGCGCCACGCCTTCGAGGCTGGCGATGCCGTTGTCGACGGTGACCAGCAGATCCGGGCGCTTTTCGCGCGCCAGCTCGACGATGGCCGGCGTCAGGCCATAGCCGTGCACCGCACGGTCGGGCACGACGTAGTGCAGGTGTTCGCGGCGCGCGCCCAGCATCGCCAGGCCGCGCAGCGCGACGGCGCAGGCGGTGGCGCCGTCGCAGTCGTAATCGGCGACGACGCAGATGCGGCCGCCGCCGGCGATGGTGTCGGCCAGCAGCCGGCCGGCCTCGGCGGCGCCACGCAGCGCGTCGGGGCGCAGCAGGCGCGCCGGGTGGGTGTCGAGCTCGTCGGCGGCGCGCACGCCGCGTGCGGCCAGCAGCCGCGCCAGCAGCGGGTGCACGCCGGCCTGTTCGAGCGCGAAGGCCGCACGCGGCGGCACGTCGCGGGACTGGAGGATCACAGCGTCTCCAGCAGTTCGTTCGGCGCCGGGCGCGCCAGGCGCGCGCGCAGCGACTGCCAGGCGCCGCCGGCTTCGCAGGCCACCGAGGACCGTTCGCCGCACAGCGTCAGCTTGACCGCCTGGCCGCGCACGCGGGCCGCCAGCAGCTCGGTGATCGGGCCGGCGTCCAGCGTTCGCCAGGCCTGGCACCAGCCGGCCCAGTCTTCGTTCAGCGCCGGGCTGCGCAGCCGGTAGTCGACCGTCGGCACACGGCCGCGCACCGGCTGCGCCGGGCCGCAGCCGCTGAGCCAGAAGGAGTTGACGGTCGGCAGGCCGCGCGCCTCGCGTTTGTCGTTCAGCGGGTGCGTGTACAGCAGCATCTGGACCTCGTTCTGCAGCCGCCGCACCAGGCGCACCGCCGGCTGGTCGGTGAGCCAGGGGTCGACGTGGCGGCCGATGACGCGGTCCGGCGACGCCGTGCGCAGCTCGGCCAGGCTCTCGTGGGCCAGGTACCAGCGCAGCGGTGCCGCCCAGCGCAGCAGACAGCCTTCGCTGGTGAACAGCGGCGCGACGAGCTCGAAGAAGGCGCGCGAGCCGGCCTCGTCGAGCGCCAGCGACTCGGGGTCGAGGAAGCTGACCTGCTCGGTGCCCAGGCGCCAGTGGGCCGGCGTCAGCTCGCCCCAGGCGAGGTCGCCGAGGTCGGTGGCGCCGTCCTGCGCGGCATGCCAGGCGGCCCAGGGCAACTGGCCGTCGCCGCCGGCGAAGCCGAGCGCGAGCGCCAGCGCACGTTCGTGCGGCGGGCTGAAACTGGTCTCCACGCCGTCGTCGTGCACGCGCGCCGGCAGGCGGGCGAGCAGTTCGCGCAGCCGCGGCAGCTCCAGGCTGCGCAACGCGGCGCGACCGGCGTCCGACAGCGGCGCCGCGAAAGGAACGATCAGGTGCACGGCGCGCATTATCCGGCGCCGCGCGGGGTCGGCCGCGGCCGGCGGGTTAGCATCCCGGCCCCATGAACCTGCCTTACGAGTGGCACGTCGGCTGGCGCTACACGCGCGCCGGACGGGCCGGCCGACGCAACGGCTTCATCTCGTTCATCTCCGCGATCTCGGTGCTCGGCATCACGCTCGGCGTGGCCGCGCTGATCATCGTGCTCAGCGTGATGAACGGTTTCCAGAAGGAAGTGCGCGACCGCATGCTGAGCGTGATCTCGGCCGTCGAGATCCACGACGCCGGCGGCGGCGCCCTGCCCGACTGGCAGGCCACGGTGGCGGCGGCACGCACCAACCCGCAGGTCGTCGGCGCCGCGCCCTTCGTCGCCGCGCAGACCCTGGTCGGCCGCGGCGACGTGCTGCGAGGCGCGGTCGTGCGCGGCATCGATCCGGCGGCCGAAGCCGAGGTCACCGACCTGGCGCACCAGCTGCGCGACCGCGAACTGGCGGCGCTGCAGCCCGGCCAGTGGCACGCGGTGATCGGCGCCGAGCTCGCGCGGCTGCTGGGCGTGCGAGTCGGCGACACGATCACGATCGCCGCGCCGGGTGGCCAGTTCACGCCGGCCGGCGTCGTGCCGCGGCTCAAGCAGTTCACCGTCACCGGCACCTTCCAGGCCGGGCACTACGAGTACGACAGCGGCCTGGTGCTGATCGCGATGGACGACGCCGCGCGCCTGTTCCAGACCGGCGGCCCGACCGGCGTGCAGCTGAAGCTGGCCGACGTGCACCAGGCGCGCCGCGTCGGCGACGAACTGGCTCAGGCGCTGGGCCCGTCGGTGATCGTGCGCGACTGGACGCAGACCAACCGCAACTGGTTCGATGCGGTGCAGGTCGAGAAGCGCATGATGGCCATCATCCTGACGCTGATCGTCGCCGTCGCCGCGTTCAACCTCGTGTCGACGCTGGTGATGACGGTGACCGACAAACGCGCCGACATCGCCATCCTGCGCACGCTGGGCGCCAGCCCGCGCTCGATCATGGGCATCTTCATCGTCCAGGGCGCGACGGCCGGGATCATCGGCACCTTGAGCGGCGTCGCGCTGGGCCTGCTGGTGGCCTTCAACATCGACGTCATCGTGCCGGCGCTCGAACGCCTGCTGGGCGTGGCCTTCCTGCCCGGCAGCATCTACCTGATCAGCCGCATGCCCAGCGAACCGATGATGGCCGACATCGTGCCGATCGCCGTCGTCTCGCTGCTGCTGTCCTTCGTCGCCACGCTGTACCCGAGCTGGCGTGCCAGCCGCGTGAACCCGGCCGAGGCGCTGCGTTATGAGTGAACACGATCCGGACCGCGTGCTCGACGCGGTCGAGCTGCACAAGCGTTTCCAGGAAGGCGATCTCGACGTCACGGTGCTGCGCGGCGTCAGCCTGCACGTGCGCCGCGGCGAGACGCTGGCCGTCGTCGGCGCCTCGGGCTCGGGCAAGAGCACGCTGCTGCACCTGCTGGGCGGACTGGACCGGCCGACGTCCGGCCGCGTGACGCTGATGGGCCGCGACTTCGCGACGATGGACGCCGCCGAACAGGGCCGCTGGCGCAACCGGCACCTGGGCTTCGTCTACCAGTTCCACCACCTGCTGCCCGAGTTCAGCGCGCTGGACAACGTGGCGATGCCGCTGCGCATCCGCCGCGAGAGCCCCGAGGCCGCGCGCGAGGCCGCCGAGCGCATGCTGGCCGCCGTCGGCCTGGCCGCACGCGTGGCGCACCACCCGGCGCAGCTGTCCGGCGGCGAGCGCCAGCGCGTCGCGATCGCGCGGGCGCTGGTCACGCGCCCGGCCTGCGTGCTCGCCGACGAGCCCACCGGCAACCTCGACCGCGGCACCGCCGGCGCCGTCTTCGATCTGATGCTGGGCCTGTCGCGCGAGCAGGGCACGGCCTTCGTCGTCGTCACCCACGACGAGTCGCTGGCGGCACGCTGCGGGCGCACGATGACCCTGGCGCGGTGAACCCGCGCCCCGCTTCCTAGAATCCCGGGCGGTGCAGCTGATCAACGCCGACCTCCACTCGCATTCCGACGTCTCCGACGGCACGCTGAGTCCCGAAGCCCTCGCCACGCGCGCCCACGCGCAAGGCGTCGAACTCTGGGCGCTGACCGACCACGACGAACTGGGCGGCGTCGCCCGCGCCCGCGAAGCGGCGCTGGATCTCGGCATGGGCTTTCTCGCCGGCTGCGAGATCTCGGTGACCTTCGCCGGCGAGTCGGTGCACATCGTCGGCCTGGGCGTCGACCCCGAGGACGAGGCGCTCGTCGCCGGGCTGCAGGCCATCCGCTCGGGACGGCGCGAACGTGCCGAACGCATGAGCCAGGCGCTGGCCGCGGTCGGCATCCGCGGCGCCTTCGAGGGCGCGCTGCGCTACGTCGGCAACCCCGAGCTGATCTCGCGCACCCACTTCGCGCGCTGGCTGGTCGAAGCCGGTTACTTCGCCGAGACGCACGAGGTCTTCCGCCACTACCTGGCCGCCGGCAAGCCCGGCCACGTGCCGCACCACTGGGCGGGGCTGGGCGACGCGGTGCGCTGGATCACCGGCGCCGGCGGCGTGGCCGTCATCGCGCACCCGGCGCGCTACCGCTTCTCGCCGACCGCCGAGTACGCGCTGTTCAGCGAGTTCGTCGCCCACGGCGGGCAGGCCGTCGAGGTCGTCACCGGCAGCCACACCGTGGCCGAGCAGCTGCAGTACGCCGACACCGCGCTCGAGTTCGAGCTGCTCGCCTCGCGCGGCAGCGACTTCCATTCGCCCGACGAGAGCCGCGTCGACCTCGGTGCCCTGCCCGACCTGCCCGGACGGCTGACGCCGGTCTGGCAGGCGCTGGCCGGGCGCATCCAGCGCGCATGAGCCCCGGGGCTCGTTCCCGCCCGGCGGGACCGGCCGCCAGGCCGATGGCCACGCCATGACCGGGCGCCGCCCCGGGCTCGGCATCGCACTGGTGCTGGCGATGGCCGCGTGCTTCGGCACGATGGACAACAGCGTGCGCTGGCTGGGCGCGGCGCTGCCGGTGCTGGTGCTGCTGACCGTGCGCTACGCCTTCCAGGCACTGGCGATGACGGTCTGGCTGGCTCTCGACCCGAAACACGGTTTCCGCAGCGCGCACCCGCGATTCCAGGCGCTGCGCGGCGCGCTGCTGCTGGCCACCAGCGGCTTCAGCTTCTTCGGCGTGCAGGCCATGCCGGTGCCCGAGTTCACCGCGATCAACATGCTGACGCCGGTGCTGGTGACGCTGCTGGCCGGCTGGTTCCTCGGCGAACGCGTCTCGCGGCTGCGCTGGCTGCTGGTCATCGGCGCCTTCGTCGGCGCGCTGATCGTCATCCGCCCGGGCAGCGGCGTCTTCGGCTGGGCGGTGCTGTTCCCGCTGGGCGGCGCCTTCACCTACGCCTCGTTCCAGGTGCTGACCAGCCGCATGGCGGCGCTGGAGAACCCGTACACGACGCACTTCTGGACCGGCTTCACCGGCACCGCGATCCTGCTGCCGCTGCTGTTCGCCGGCCCCGTGGACGCGCTCGGCGCGCTGGCCGCGGCGACGCCGGCGCAATGGGGCTGGATGATGCTGATCGGCCTGCTGGGCACCGGCGGCCACCTGATGCTGATCCTGGCAATGGGCATGGCGCCGACCTCGACGCTGATGCCCTTCGTCTACGCCCAGATCGGCGCCGCGGCGCTGGTCGGCTGGATCGTCTTCCGCCACCTGCCCGACGGCTGGGCCTGGGTCGGCATGGCGGTCATCGCCGCCTGCGGCGCGGCCAGCGCCTGGCTCAACTTGAAGGGCGCGGCGCCGAAGCCGGCCTCGGCGGTGGGCGCCGACACGATCGCCGATTGACGGCCTTCGTCGGCTCCGGCGCGGCGTTCGTCGCGTGCGCCGTGGCGCGCCCGGCCAGGCGCTACGCTCTCGCCCCATGACGATTCCCGTGACCGCGCTGGACCAGCCGCTGCCGGCCGAACTCACCGGCCGCGACCACGGCTGGTTCACACGCTACCGCCGCTGGCCGGTGTTCAGCCCGGCCTGGGCGCGTGGCCGGCTGTGGCGCATGGCGCTGATCCTGGGCAGCGTCTTCGTCGTGCTGGTGCTGACGGTGCTGACCAACGACAACCCGGCCGACCGGCCGTGGCCGGGCATCGCCGAGCTGGTGCTGACGCTGACGGGCCCGGCGCTGCTCGGCCCGGCGCTGGGCGTCTGGGTGCGCCGGCAGCGCTGGGACGATCGCCGCGAATGGTGGGCACTGGTGCTGGCCATCCTGGCCGTCGTCGCCGCGACGCAGGCCTTCCACGCCTGGGGTGCCGAGCCGCTGAAGCAGTTCATCGCCGAACGCACCGGCAACGTCGACGAACACGGCAAGCGCCGCCGGATCGTGATGCTGATCGGCATGACGATCCGCTCGCCCGACGACGAGGCCGAACCGCACTCGGGAACCCGCGGCAGCGACCCGGACGACCCGGCCAGCCAGATCTCCAACTTCGTCACGCGCGCCGGCGTCGCCTTCCTGCTCGCCGGCGGCTTGGGGCTGCGCGGCCTGCGCCGCGAGCGCGAAGGCCTGGCGGCGCTGGCGCGCGAACGCGCGCTCGCCGAGGCCCAGGCACAGCGGCGCGAAGCCGAGCTGCGGCTGTCGGTGCTGGCCGCGCAGGTCGAGCCGCATTTCCTGTTCAACACGCTGGCCGGCGTACGCAGCGCGATCGCCACCGACCCGGCACGCGCCGCCGAGATGATCGACCGCCTCGTCGAATACCTGCGCGCCGCGATCCCGCGCCTGCGCAGCGACGGCTCGGCCCAGGCCACCGTCGGCGGCCAGTTCGAGATCGTGCGCGCCTACCTCGGGCTGATGGCCGCGCGCATGCCGCGGCTCGGCTGGTCGGTGCAGGCCGAGGAGCCGCTGCTGCGCCACCGTTTCCCGCCGCTGATGCTGATCTCGCTGGCCGAGAACGCCGTCAAGCACGGCGTCGAGCCGAAGATCGGCCCGGCGCGTGTCGATGTACGCGCCGAACGCAGCGAGGACGGCCGCCTCGCCCTGGTCGTCGAGGACGACGGCGCCGGCTTCGGCGCCTCGGCCGCCGGCACCGGGCTGGGGCTGGCCAACATCCGCGAGCGCCTGGCGCAGCTCTACGGCGATCGTGCCGCGCTGACGCTGAAGGCGCGCCCCGGCGGCGGCGTCTCGGCGACGATCACCGTGCCGCTGGAAGAAGCCGAAGCCTGAAGGACCCGACGATGAACGAACCCACCGCCCTGCTGGCCGACGACGAGGACCTGCCGCGCGCCGAGCTGCGCCGCATGCTCGCCGCCGCCTGGCCCGAGCTGCGCATCGTCGCCGAGTGCGAACACGGGCCGGCGGCCGTCGAGGCCATCGAGCGCTGCCAGCCCGACGTCGCCTTCCTCGACATCCGCATGCCGGGGCTCAGCGGCCTGGACGTCGCGCGCGCGGCCAGCGGCCGCTGCCACGCGGTGTTCACGACCGCCTACGACAGCTACGCGATCGAGGCTTTCGACGCCGGCGCGGTGGACTACCTGCTCAAGCCCATCGCCGCCGACCGCCTGGCGCAGACCGTGGCCCGGCTGCGCGAGCGCCTGGCCGCGCGCGCCCAGGCGCCCGAGCTGGACGCGCTGCTGCAGCGCCTGGGCAGCCAGTTCGCGCAGCGCGACGCGGCGACGCGGCTGCGCTGGATCAGCGCCAGCGTCGGCGACACGATCAAGATGTTCGGCATCGACGAGGTGCTGTTCTTCCAAAGCGACGAAAAGTACACGCGCGTCGTCACGTCGAACGACGAAGCGCACGTGCGCAAACCGCTCAAGGAGATCGCCGAAGGGCTGGACGGCGAGCTCTTCTGGCAGGTCCACCGCGGCTGCATCGTGCGTGCCAGCGCCATCGCACGCGCGCACCGCGACGAGCTGGGCCGCATCACGCTGCATCTGCGTGATCACGCCGAGCGCCTGGCGGTCAGCCAGGCCTACGCCTGGCGCTTCAAGCCGATGTGAACGGCAGTCGCGCGGGCGCCGCAGCGTCGCCGCCGCGGCACTCCAAACCGATGTGACGGCGTCATACTGGCGGCCCGATCGATCAGAACTCGCCAGCCGTCCCGAATGCCGCGCCGTGAATCGACGCCCCCGCCCGCGCCCACGGCAGCGGATCTCGCCCCCGTCGACTGGTTCGAAGCCCTTCCCGCGGCGACGCTGGCGCTGGACGCCGACGGCCGCCTGCAGCGGCTGAACGCCGCGGCCCGCACGCTGCTGGGCCGCGAGGGCGCCGCCCCCGGCACGCCGGCCGCCGAGCTGCTCGGCCTGGACGCCGAGGCCGCGGCCCGCCTGGCACAGGGCTGGGACGAGCGCCGGAGCTTCGAGCTGCGCCGCCACGCGCCGGCCGGCGCGCGCTGGATCGCCGTCACGCCGGCCCGCCTGGCCGACGGCAGCCTGCTGCTGTCGCTGGTCTCGCGCGACGCCGAACGTGCCGTCGAAGCCGAGCGCGACGAGCTGCGCGCGCTGCAGGACGTGGCCGTCTCGGTCGGCCGTCTGGGCCGCTGGGAGCGCGACCTGCGGACCGGCCGCGGCTTCTGGGACCGGCGCGTGTTCGCGATGCGCGGCCTGGACGGCGAAGGCGAGGCGCCGCCGATGGAGGAGGCCGAACGCGCCATCGTCGCCGCCGACCACGAAGGCTTCGTCGGCTCGATCCGCCAGACGCTGCAGCGCCTCGGGCACCACCGCTACCGCTACCACGCGCGCACGCCGGCGGGCCAGCTGCGCTCGCTGCTGTGCGAGTGCGTCGTGCTGCCCGACGAGCAGGGCCGCGCCTCGCGCGCCGTCGGCTTTCTCGTCGACGACACGCTGGCCTGGTCGCTGGCCCATTCGCACGACTCGACGATGTCGCAGATCGCGATGGCCGCCGACATGACCGGCATCGCGCTGTGGCGCCACGACCTGGGCGACGACCGCGTGCACTACAACCCGCGCGCCGCCCAGGTGCTGGGCCTGCCGCTGGAGCCCCGCGGCCTGCCCGCCGCCCAGCTGCGCGAGCTCGTGCACCCGCAGGACCTGCCGCGCCTGGACGCGCAGCGCCAGGCCGTGCTGGCCAGCGACGAACCGGTGGACACCGAGCTGCGCTACCGCCGTCCCGACGGCGAGGCCTGGCGCAGCATGCTCGTGCGCCGCGCCGTCGAGCGCGACGGCCAGGGCCGGCCGGTGGCCTTCATCGGCGTGGCGATGGACGTCACCGAACGCGTCGACGAGTCGCGCCGCGTCGCCGAACTGGGCCGGCGCTTCGAGCTCGTCACGCGCACCGCCGGCATCGGCTACTGGAGCGTCGAGCCGCCGCTGGTCACCTGGAACGAGCAGCTGCGGGCCATCCACGGCCTGGGGCCGCAGGATCCGGCGCCGAGCTGGGCCGAGTGGCTGCAGCGTTTCGTGCACCCCGGCGACCGCGAACGCATCGACCGCCGCTTCGAGCAGTGGCGCCGCAGCGGACACCGCCAGAGCGACGTGCTGGTGCGCATCGTGCGCACCGATGGCGAGGTGCGCGAGCTGAGCGTGCGCGCCGGCTTCGACGGCCCGGCCGGCGACACGATGTTCGGCATCGTGCTCGACCTCACCGACCGCCGCCGCGCCGAGACCGCGCTGCACCAGGCCAGCGAACGCGCGATGCTCGCCGCACGCGGCGCCGGCGTCGGCACCTGGGAGCTCGACGTGCGCGACGGCAGCGCGATCTGGGACGAGCAGATGTGGCGCCTGCGCGGCCTGCCGCCGCGTGCGGCGCCGCCGACGATCGACGAGCGCCTGGCCTTCGTGCACGAGGCCGACCGCGACACGATGCGGCTGCACCTGCTGGAGCCGCTGCACCCCGACTCCGAGCCCGACCTGGAGTTCCGCGTCGTCTGGCCCGACGGCACGGTGCGCTGGATCGCCGAGCGCTCGACGGTGCTGCCCGACGCCGAGGGCCGGCCGCGCCGGCGCATCGGCGTCGAGTGGGACATCACCGACCGCCGCGCGGCCGAGGCCGCGCGCCAGGAGCGCGCGATCGCGCTGCGCGAGAGCCAGGCCAAGTCGCGTTTCCTCTCGCGCATGAGCCACGAGCTGCGCACGCCGCTGAACGCGGTGCTGGGCTTCACCGAGCTGCTGCTGGCCAACTGCGCCCCCGGCCCCGAGGACGCGCAGCGCCGCCGCCACCTGCAGGCGGTGCGCGGTGCCGGGCAGCAGCTGCTGGCGCTGGTCGACGACGTGCTCGACCTCGCCAGCCTGGAAGGCGGCGAGATGCGCGTCGCCGCCGAACGCGTGCCGCTACGCGCGCTGGTCGAGCAGACGCTGGAGATCGTCGAGCCGCTGCGGGCCGGCCGCGGCATCACCCTGTCGACCGGGGCGCTGGACGGCACGGTGCTCGCCGACGGCGTGCGCCTGCGCCAGGTGCTGCAGAACCTGCTGACCAACGCCATCAAGTACAACCGCGACGGTGGCAGCGTCGAGCTGCAGAGCCGCCGCCGCGAAGGCAAGGTGCTGCTCAGCGTGGCCGACACCGGCCGCGGCATGAACGAGCAGCAGCTGCGCCACCTCTTCGAGCCCTTCAACCGGCTGGGGCTGGAACGCGAAGGCATTCCCGGCACCGGCATCGGGCTGGTCATCGTGAAGTCGCTGATCGAGCGCATGGGCGGCTCGATCGCGGTACGCAGCACGCCCGGCGTCGGCACGGTCGTCGAGCTGACGCTGGCCGACGGCACCGACGCACCGCTGCCGGCACCGGAGCCGAACGACACGCGCGCGCTGTGGCCGCTGTCGCCGGCCGGGCCACGGCAGCCGCAGGCCACCGTGCTCTACGTCGAGGACAACCCGGTCAACGCGCTGATCATCTCGGAGCTGATCGCGCGCCGGCCCGACCTGACGCTGATCGTCGCCGAGGACGGTGTCACCGGCGTGCGCCGCGCCGCCGAGCTGCAGCCCGACCTGATCCTGCTGGACATGCAGCTGCCCGACATCGACGGCCACGAGGTGATGCGCCGGCTGCGCGCGCAGCCGGCGACGGCGACGACGCCGGTGGTCGCACTGTCGGCCAACGCTATGCCCGAGGAGATCCAGCGCGCGCTGTCCGCCGGCATGATCGACTACTGGACCAAGCCGCTGGACTTCCGCGCCTTCATGGCCTCGATCGCCGCGATGTTCGGGCCGCCCCCGGGCTGAACGCCGGAAGCGGCCGCCGGCTTCAGGCCGGCTCGGCGGCGAGCAGGCCGCGTTTCTCCAGCAGCGGCCGCACCGTCGGCGCACGGCCGCGGAACGCGGCGTAGGCCGCACCCGGCTCCTGGCTGTTGCCGGCCGAGTAGATGTGGCGCTTGAGCGCCGCGGCGACCTGGGTGTCGAACGGGCTGCCGGCCTCGACGAAGGCGTCGTAGCCGTCGGCGTCCAGCACCTCGGCCCAGAGGTAGACGTAGTAGCCGGCGGCGTAGCCCGAGCTCGAGAACAGGTGCTGGAAGTGCACCAGACGGTGGTTCATGCCCACCGCGGCCGGCAGCCCCTGCGCGGCCATCAGCTCGGCCTCGAAGGCGCACAGGTCGGCCGGCGGCTCGGCGTCGGGCAGCGCGTGCACCGCCATGTCGACGATCGCGCTGGCGCAGTAGCGCACGGTCTCGTAGCCCTGGTTGAAGCGGCGTGCGGCTTCGAGCCGGCGCACCAGGTCCTCGGGGATCGGCGCGCCGGTGTCGACGTGGCGGGCATGGCGCGCCAGCACCTCGGGCACGGTGGCCCAGTGCTCGAAGAGCTGCGAGGGCAGCTCGACGAAGTCGCGCAGCACCTGAGTGCCCGACAGGCGCGCGTAGCGCACGCTGGACAGCAGGCCATGCAGACCGTGGCCGAACTCGTGGAACAGCGTGCGCACGTCGTCCATCGACAGCAGCGTCGGCCGGCCGGGCTCGCCCTTGGCGAAGTTGTTGTTGTTCAGGATGACCGCCAGCTCGGCGCCGCCGTCGGGCGCGTTGCGGCTCTGCCAGCGCAGCGGGCTCATCCAGGCGCCGCTGCGTTTGCTCGGGCGCGCGAAGTTGTCTTGCAGGAACACGCCGATCGCCGTGCCCGCGGCGTCGCGCACCTCGTAGGCGTGCACGTCGGGGTGGTAGACCGGCAGGTCGGCGCGGCGCACGAACTGCAGGCCGAAGAGCCGGCCGGCGCAGTCGAAGGCCGCGGCGACCACGTTCTCCAGCGCGAAGTACGGCTTGACCTCGGCGTCGTCGACGGCGTAGCGCTGCTGGCGCACCTTCTCGGCCCAGTAGCGCCAGTCCCAGGCCTCGATCGTGCCCGGCACGCCGGCGGCGGCCTTGACCTCTTCCAGCGCGGCGCGCTCGCGCGCCACGGCGTCCAGCGCCCGCGGCCAGACCTCGCCCAGCAGCTGCTGCACCGCCGCCTGGCGGCCGGCCATCGTGTCGGCCAGCGCGTAGTCGGCGTAGCAGGCCTGGCCGTGCAGCGAGGCCTGCTCGCGGCGCAGGCGCAGGATGTCGCGCGCGACCTCGCGGTTGTCGTGCTCGCCGGCGTGCTCGCCGCGCGAGACCCAGGCGCGCCAGGCGGCTTCGCGCAGGTCGCGGCGTTCGGAGTAGGTCAGGAAGGGCACGACCAGCGAGCGCGACAGCGTCACGACGTGACCGTCGAGCCCGCGGTCGGCCGCGGCCTGGCGCGCGGCGGCGCGCACGAAGCCGGGCAGGCCGGCGAGGTCGTCCTCGGTCTTCAGCTCCAGGCGGAACGAGGCCTCGTCGTGCAGCACGTTCTGCGCGAAACGCGTCGTCAGCGCGGCGAGCTCCTCCATCACCTCGGCGTAACGCTTCTGCGCCGCGCCCTGCAGGCGCGCGCCGGCGCGCACGAAGTCCAGGTGGATGCGTTCGAGCAGGCGCAGCTGCTCGGGCTCCAGGCCCAGCTCGGCGCGGCGCGCGTGCAGGGTGTCCAGGCGCGCGAACAGCGCCGCGTCCATGTAGACCGCGTTGTCGTGCGCGGCCAGCGGGCCGGCCATCTCGCGCTGCACCGCCTGCAGCGCGGCCGAGGTGTGCGAGGCCGTCAGGTTGTAGAAGACGGCGTCGATGCGCGCCAGCAGCCGGCCGCTGCGGTCGAAGGCCGCGACGGTGTTCTCGAAGCTCGGCGCCTCGGCGCTGGCGCCGATCGCCGCGAGCTCGTCGCGGTGGGCCTGCATCGCGGCCTCGAACGCGGGGCGGAAGTGCGCCGGGTCCAGGGCATCGAAAGGCGGCAGGCCGAACGGCGCGGTCCAGTCCTGCAGCAGCGGGTTCGCCCCGCCGGGGGTCGACACCGCGGCGCTCACTTGGCGCCCTTCTTCAGCAGGATCTCGTCGTCCTCGCGGTAGCGGCGGTTGGCGCATTCGCCGGCCCAGAGGTCGCGGTCGGCGTTGACCTTCTCGGCGCGCTCGAACAGCGCGTTGTTGCGCGCGTTCCAGTCCTTGACGCGCCCGTCGACCTTGGCGGCACGATCGTTGTAGTCGTTGACGGACTGCTCGTTGCCGCTGGCCAGCTTCTCGCGCTCGGCGTCCAGCGCGGTCTGGGTCTTCTGGATCTCCTGGCGCTCGCGCTCGAGCTGGCGGCGCTCGCGCTCGGCCGTCGCGCCGGAACGCTCCTGCGCCGCCTTTGAGCGATCGTTCCAGGCTTCGACGCGCTCGCCGAGCTCGCGATAACGCTGGTTCAGGCTGGCGACGGCCTCGCGCGAAGAATCGATGCCGGCACGGGCGGTCTTGAGCGCCTCCTGTTCCTGGGCGATCGTCGTGCGGTCCTTGTCCAGCGCCGTGCGCTCGGCGTCGATCTCGGCGCGGGCCTTGGTCACCGCCTCCTGGCGTTCGAGGCAGTCGCGCAGTTCCTTGCGCGTCAGGATCGGGCCGCCGGCACCGCCGCTGCCGCCCAGCGTCAGCGTGCGACCTTCGGTCTTGTTCTGGGCAATGGCGCCCGGGGCGACGGCCAGCGTGCCGCCGCAGACGATCAGCAGGGCCGCGGCCAGGCGCGGTGCAACGTTGCGGTTCATGAACGATCCTTGCGATATGGGGTGGCCGGCGACCGCCGGCCGAACCCGGGATGATGCCATCCGCGACGCCCCCCGTCGTCGGGACGGGCCCGGGCGGCGGGCCGTTCGTCGCCGCTGTGGCACAGTGCGCGGCGCGGCGCCGTTGCCGCCTCCCCCGGGCCTTCATGGCGCTCAAATCGACGATCTACAAGGCTGCCGTCGCGGTGGCCGACATGGACCGGCCGCTGTACGCGGACCATTCCCTGACCCTCGCCCTGCATCCTTCGGAGACGGAGGAACGCCTGATGGTGCGCGTGCTGGCCTTCGCGCTGCAGGCCGACACCGGCGACGCGGCCGACAACCTGCAGTTCACGCGCGGCCTGTCCGACGCCGACGAACCCGCGCTCTGGCAGCGCGACCTCGACGGCCGCCTGCGCCACTGGATCGAGATCGGCCAGACCGACGAACGCCGGCTCACCAAGGCCTGCGGCCGTGCCGACCTGGTGACGCTCTACGCCTACGGCCAGTCGGTGCCGGTCTGGTGGAGCGGTCTGCAGGGCAAGATCACGCGGCTGCGCAATCTCCGGGTCTGGCAGTTGCCGGCGCCACAGACGCAGGAACTGGCCCGGCTCGCCCAGCGCTCGATGCAACTTCAGGTCACGGTGCAGGACGGACACGTCTGGGTCGGCAATGCCGAGTCGAGTGTCGAGATCGCTCCCGTGCGCCTCTGGCCTGCCGATTGAAGGACCTGTTCCCCGATGATCTCCCGCCGTGACTTCAGTTTCGCGCTGCCGCTGGCAGCCGCCCTGCCGACGATGACTCTTGCCGACAACCTTCCCGACGACGAGCTGCTGTGGCTCGAGGACGTGCAGGGCGAGCGTGCGCTCGCCTGGGTACGCGCGCGCAACGCCGAGAGCGAGGCCCTGCTGCAGAAGCAGCCGGGCTTCGAGGCCACCCGTGCGCGCATCCGCGCCATCCTCGACTCGCGCGACCGCATCCCCGCCGTCGTGCGCCGCGGCCCCTGGCTCTACAACCTCTGGCAGGACGAGCACAACCCGCGCGGTCTGTGGCGGCGCACGACGCTCGCCGAATACCGCAAGCGCGAACCGGCCTGGGAGACGGTGCTCGACGTCGACGCGCTGGGCCGCGCCGAAGGCGAGAACTGGACCTGGGGCGGCGCGGTGGCGCTCGGCCCCGAGTACCGCCGCGTGCTCGTCAAGCTCTCGCGCGGCGGTGCCGACGCCCACGTCGTGCGCGAGTTCGACACGGTGGCCAAGCGTTTCGTCGACGGCGGCTTCGTGCTGCCCGAGGCCAAGAGCGAAGTCGACTGGATCAGCGCCGACGAGATCGCCGTCGGCACCGACTTCGGCCCCGGCTCGCTGACCGACTCGGGCTACCCGCGCGTCGTCAAGCGCTGGCGCCGCGGCACGCCGCTGGCCGCGGCGACGACGCTGTTCGAGGGTCAGAAGACCGACGTCGCTGCGGGCGTGTCGATCGACCACACGCCGGGCTACGAACGCACGGTGTTCCAGCGCTCGGTGGACTTCTACCGCAGCGAGATGTTCCTGCAGCAGGGCGAGCGCCTGCTGCGCATCGACAAGCCCGACGACGCCGGCTTCGGCTTCTGGAAGAGCCGCGTGCTGATCACGCTGCGCAGCGACTGGACGGTGGCCGGGCGTACCTGGAAGAGCGGCTCGCTGCTGGTCGCCGACGCCGAGGCCTACCTGCGCGGCGAACGCGCCTTCGACGCGCTGTTCGAACCGACGGCGACACGCTCGCTGGCCGGCATGACGGCGACGCGCGACACGCTGATCGTCGAGATCCTGGACAAGGTCGCCGGCCGCCTGGAGGAGTGGCGTCCGGTCGACGGCCGCTGGCAGCGCCGCGAGGTCGCCGCGCCCTTCCCCGGCACCTTGTCGGCGGTGGCCTTGCACGACCCGGAACTCGCCGACGACCCGCTGGCCGACGCCTACCTGCTGCAGTACACCGACTTCCTGACGCCGGACACGCTGTCGCTGGGCCACGTCGGCCGCGACGAGCGCGAGGTGCTGAAGTCGCGGCCCTCGTTCTACGACGCCGCCGGCATGCGCGTCGAGCAGCGTTTCGCCACCAGCCGCGACGGCACGCGCGTGCCCTACTTCGTCATCTGGCCGCGCGATGCGAAGGCCGACGGCGCCAACCCGACGCTGCTCTACGGCTACGGCGGCTTCGAGGTCTCGATGCAGCCCTACTACTCGGGCATCGTCGGCTCGAGCTGGCTGCAGCGCGGCGGCGTCTTCGTGCTCGCCAACATCCGAGGCGGCGGCGAGTTCGGCCCGGCCTGGCACCAGGCCGCCGTCGGCGCCAACCGCCAGAAGGCCTACGACGACTTCGCCGCCGTCGCCGAAGACCTGATCGCCACGCGCGTCACGAGCCCGCGCCACCTCGGCATCGAAGGCGGCAGCAACGGCGGCCTGCTGGTCGGCGCGGTGATGGTGCAGCGCCCCGAGCTGTTCAACGCCGTCGTCTGCCAGGTGCCGCTGCTGGACATGAAGCGCTACACCAAGCTGCTGGCCGGGGCCTCGTGGATGGCCGAGTACGGCGACCCGGACGACCCGGCGCAGTGGAGCTTCATCTCGCGCTACAGCCCGTTCCAGAACGTGCGTGCCGGCGTGAAGATGCCGCGCGTGCTGTTCGTCACCTCGACCCGCGACGACCGCGTGCACCCGGGCCACGCGCGCCGCATGGCAGAGCGCATGCGCCGCCAGGGCCACGACGTGCTGTACTGGGAGAACATCGAGGGCGGCCACGGCGGCGCGGCCGACAACGGCCAGCGCGCGCAGATGACGGCGCTCGAATACGCCTTCCTGCAGCTGCAGCTGGGCCGCTGACGCCGGTCACGATGCTGCCGATCGCCTGGATCGACGAGGACACGCCGCTGCCGCCGGCGCGGCACGCGCTGGGGCCCGAGTCCGACGCGCCGGGCCTCGTCGCCGCCGGCGGCCGGGTGACGCCGGGGCGGCTGGAGGAGGCCTATCGCAAAGGCATCTTCCCCTGGTACGGCCCGGGCCAGCCGGTGCTCTGGTGGAGCCCGGACCCGCGCATGGTGCTGCCGACGGCGGAGTTCCGCGTCTCGCACTCGCTGCGCAAGACGCTGCGACGCTTCGTGCGCACGCCGGGCTGCGAGATCCGCGTCGACCAGGCCTTCGACCGCGTCATCGCGGCCTGCGCCGGCACGCCGCGCGAAGGCCAGGACGGCACCTGGATCGTGCCGCAGGTGATGAACGCCTACCGCGAGTGGCATCGCCTTGGGCGCGTGCACAGCTTCGAGACCTGGATGGACGGCGAGCTGGTCGGCGGCCTGTACGGCGTCGGCATCGGCCGCATGTTCTTCGGCGAGTCGATGTTCGCGCAGCGCACCGACGCCTCGAAGATCGCGCTGGCGGCGCTGGTCACGTTCGCACGCGAGAACGGCATAGACCTCATCGACTGCCAGCAGAACACGCGCCACCTGGCCTCGCTGGGCGCGCACGAGATCGGGCGCGAGGCCTTCGAGCGCCACCTTGCGATCGCCTGCGCCGCGGAGGACATTGGCCGTTGGTCCTATGATGCTTCGCTGTGGGAGCGGCTCGCGCCGTAGTCGCCCCCGGCGCCGGAACGACACCCCCGTGACGCATCCGAAGGAGCTTCCCCTCTCGTCGCTGCAGTTCTACGCGACCGCGCCCTACCCGTGCAGCTACCTGCCGGGCGTGCAGGCGCGGTCTCAGGTCGCCACGCCCAGCCACCTGATCCACGCCGACGCCTACTCGGCGCTGGTCGCCGCCGGCTTTCGCCGCAGCGGCATGTTCACCTACCGGCCCTATTGCGACGGCTGCCGCGCCTGCGTGCCGCTGCGCGTGCCGGTGGACCGCTTCGTGCCCTCGCGCAGCCAGCGCCGGGCCTGGAAGCAGCACGAGGCGCTGAAGGCGCGCGTGCTGCGCCTATGTTTCGTGCCCGAGCACTACCAGCTCTACCTGCGCTACCAGTCGGGGCGCCACGCCGGCGGCGGCATGGACCACGACAGCGTCGACCAGTACACGCAGTTCCTGCTGCAAAGCCGCGTCAACTCGCGCCTCGTCGAGTTCCGCAGCCCCGAGGGCGAGTTGAAGATGGTGTCCATCGTCGACGTGCTCAACGACGGCATCTCGGCCGTCTACACCTTCTACGAGCCCGACGAACGCGCCAGCTACGGCACCTACAGCGTGCTCTGGCAGGTCGAGCAGACGCGCCAGCTCGGGCTGCCGCACCTGTACCTGGGCTACTGGATCGCCGAGAGCACGAAGATGGCCTACAAGAGCCTGTTCCGGCCCTACGAGCTGCTGGTCGACGGCGACTGGCGCGAACCCGGGCCGACGTAGCGCCAGGCCACGCCGTCGTCGCTGGCGGCCACGCCGTCGGCGGCGAGTTTCAGCAGATGCGCCAGCAGCGAACGCCGCGCCGGCGCGTGCAGCAGCGCCGGCACGTCGGCATAGACCTCGGGCAGCAGCATGTCCAGGTCGCCTTCGCCGAGCCGCGCCAAGGCGCGCACGACCCGCTCCTCGCGCCGCAGCCGGTGGCGGATCAGCGCGTCGAACACCGCGCGCGGCTCGGCGACGAGGAAGCCGTGCCCCGGCGCCAGCCAGACCGGCGGCGCCGCGCGCAGCCGCTCCAGCGACGCCAGGTAGGCCACCATGTCGCCGTCGGGCGGGTTGATGACGACGGTCGAGCCCTGCATCACGTGGTCGCCGGTGAACAGCAGGTCCTCGTCCTCGAGCAGGAAACACAGGTGGTTGGAGGCGTGGCCCGGCGTCGCGATCACACGCAGCACGGAGCCGCCGCAGTCCAGGCGCTCCCCGTCGGCGGGTTCGTGCTCGGGCCGGAAGCTCGTGTCCTGGCCGTCGTGGAACTCCGGCCGGCGCCCCATCACCGGCGCGCCGGTGGCCGCGGCCAGCGCCGCCGCGCCGGGCGAATGGTCGCGGTGGGTGTGGGTGACGAGGATGCGTTCGATGCGCCCGGGTGCCGCGGCCAGCAGCGCCTGCAGATGGCGCTCATCGGCCGGGCCGGGGTCGATGACGGTCCAGGCGTCGCCGCTGCCGACGAAGTAGCTGTTGGTGCCCGGGCCGGTCATCAGCCCGGGGTTGGGCGCGGTGACACGCACGATGCGCGGCGACAACCGCACGGCGCGGCCGGCGACCAGCTCGCCGAGCGCGTCGCCGCGGCCCTCGGGGTCGAGCCGGCCGACCTCGGCCCAGGCGTGGTGTTCGGGCATCAGCACCGTGCGCCGGCCGTCGGCCTGGCGCGCGGCGCGCGGCATCGTCAGGCGGATGTCGCGCCGCGCCGCCGAGTCGGCCAGCGCCGAGGCGGCATCGGCGAAACGCAGCAGCTCCTCCAGCGTGCGCTCGGTCACCGGCAGCAGCTTCAGGCCGCGCGCCGGGTCCAGCGCGGCCTGCGGCGTCAGCCACATCAGCTCGACCGCCTCGGCGCCGTCGACCTCGGCATGCTGGCCGACAGGCGCCGCCACGGCGAAGAAACGCGTGTCGAAACGCTTGGGCACGCCGGGCGGCGTCAGCCAGTGGCTGTGGTAGCTCAGAGCGCGCAGGTCCAGCTTCACGCCCAGCGCGGCGCAGACCTCGGCGATGCCGACCTCGCCGGCGTGCAGCCGGCGCCGCCACACGGCCGCGGCGACGGCGTCGAAGGGCCGGTCGGCGAGCAGCAGGCCGACCTCCTCGAAACACTCGCGCAGCGCGGCGACGGCGTAGTCCTGCCCGCCTTGGGCCAGGCCCAAGCGCGCCGACCAGACGGCGTCGTCGTCGCCGACGACCCAGGCCTGCGCGTCGCGGTCGCGGGCGTCGAGCACGCCACCCGGGAAGACGCACAGGCCACTGCGGTAGTCGCCGGCGCGTTCGGCACGGCGCATCAGCAGCAGTTCGGGCCCCGCGGCGCCGTCGCGAACGAGCAGCAGCGAGGCTGCGGCGCGTGCGTCCGGCGGCACGCGGTACGAACTCACGCGAAGACCTCGTCGCGCAGCCGCCCGGCCAGTTCGGCGACCTCGGGCGCCAGCGCCCGCGCCGGCCGTGGGTCGTCCAGCGCAGCGCGCAGCACGCGGCGCAAGGTCTCGGGCTGCGGCGTCAGCGGGCCGCAGAAACGCACCGCGGCGCGGTCGAAGACGAGCACCGTCGGGAAGGTCTCGACGTCCAGGTCGCCGACCAGGTCGGCCTCGTCCTCGATGTCGATCCAGCGCCGCGCCAGGCCGGGAAACTCGGCGGCCACCGCATCCAGCACCGGTGCATAGGCGTCGCAGGTGCGGCACCAGGCGGCGCAGAGCACCGCGACACAGACTTCGTCGGCGCCCGCGGCGCCCTTCAATTCATCCATCGGCCGAGACTGTAGCCGCCGCCGGCCACACCCGGATGGCGGGAATTCGCCACGTCGCCGGCAAGGGGGAGCGCATCAGGGTATTCGCGAATGTGTAGCATTTGATCTGGTTCAACCTCGCCCGGTTATGAGTGCATTCAACGAAGAGCGTGTCCTGAGCGTCCATCACTGGACTGACCGCCTGTTCACGTTCACGACGACGCGCGACCAGTCGCTGCGTTTCTCCAACGGTCACTTCACGATGATCGGGCTGCGTGTGGAGGGCAAGCCGCTGCTGCGCGCCTACAGCATCGTCAGCCCCAACTACGAGGAGCACCTCGAGTTCCTCAGCATCAAGGTGCCCAATGGCCCGCTGACCTCGCGGCTGCAGCACATCCAGGTGGGCGACAGCATCATCGTCGGCCGCAAGCCCACCGGCACGCTGCTGATCGACTACCTGCTGCCCGGCAAGCGCCTGTACCTGTTCTCGACCGGCACCGGGCTGGCCCCGTTCATGTCGATCATCCGCGACCCGGAGACCTACGAGAAGTTCGAGAAGGTCATCCTCGTGCACGGCGTGCGCCAGGTCGACGAGCTGGCCTATCACGACCTGCTCACGAAGAACCTGCCCGAGCACGAGTTCCTGGGCGAGATGATCCAGAGCCAGCTGCTGTACTACCCGACGGTGACGCGCGAGAACTACCGCAACCGCGGCCGCATCACCGAGCTGATCCAGTCGGGCAAGATGTTCGACGACCTGGACCTGCCGATGCTCGACCCGATCCACGACCGGGTGATGATCTGCGGCAGCCCGGCGATGCTGCGCGACCTGAAGCACATGCTCGAAGGCATGCGCTTCAAGGAAGGCAACACGACGACGCCGGGCGACTTCGTCATCGAGCGCGCGTTCGCCGACCAGTGACGAAAAAACGCCCGGCGGCGGCCGGGCGTGACAAGGTGGCCTGCAGGCGTCCGGCATCCGAGGCGGGGTGACCCGCGGCAGGCGCCGGCGGCCGTCAGGCCGAACTCAGGCCGCGGCGCTCTTGTCCTCGCCGATCAGCAGCCGGTTCTCGGCGACGTAGACGTGCGGCGGGATCTCCAGGTTCGTCGGCGCGGGTTTGTTCTTGAAGACGCGGCCGGCGCCGTCGAAGGTCGAGCCGTGGCAGGGGCAGAAGAAGCCGCCCGGCCAGTCGGCCGGCACGCTGGGGTTGCCGCTGCCCTTGTTGACCTTGCTCGGCGAGCAGCCGAGGTGGGTGCAGATGCCGACCGCGACGAAGACCTCGGGGTTGATCGAACGCGTGGCGTTCTGCGCGTAGTCGGGCTGCTGCTTGCGCTCGGACTTCGGGTCGACGAGCTGGTCGTCGTGGCCGTTCAGCGACGCCAGCATCTCCGGGGTGCGGCGAACGATCCACACCGGCTTGCCGCGCCATTCCACGGTTCTCAGCTCGCCCGGAGCGAGCGAGGAGATGTCGACCTCCACCGGCGCGCCGGCGGCCTTGGCACGCTCGCTCGGGGCGAGCGTCGAGACGAACGGGATCGCCGTGGCGACCGCGGCTGCGCCCCCGGCCGCGCTGGTCACCATGATCCAGGTGCGGCGTTCGGCATTGGCGGGCGATCCCGGTGCGGGCAGCGTCATGTCCATCGAGTCAGTCCTTCTTCGCGGGTTGCGTGTCAGGCATTTCCAATCAAGCCGCGTGCCAACCGCCAGAAAGCCGGAAACTCGTTTCCCGACAGGGACTTATCTGCAAGACCCTGAAGCCCGCAAGGTCGCATGACTGCCATCCGTGACAGCCAGAACTGACACCGACGGCAGGCCGGCACGCTACACTGCCCGCATGTCCCCCAAGACCCGGGCCGCCGAGCGGCCCCAGGCGCCGCCCGAGCTCGCGAGTTATCTCGAAGGCCTGGCCGAGCCGCACATCGTCTTCGACCGGCGCTACCGCATCGTCGCCGCCAACGCTGCCTACCGCCGCCAGTACAGCCCGGAGGCGTCGGTGCTCGGGCGCACCTGCTACGAGGTCTCGCACCGCTTCGACGTGCCCTGCGACCTGGCCGGCGAGTCCTGCCCCTACGCCCGGTCGCGCGAGTCGGGCCAGCGCGAACGCGTGCTGCACCTGCACCACACGCCGCAGGGCGAGGCCTACATCGACATCGAGCTGACGCCGCTGGCCGACGCCGCCGGCGAGGCCGTGCTCTTCGTCGAGCGCATGGCGCCACTGCGCAGCGCGCAGGGCCAGCCGGCGCAGCAAGGGCTGATCGGGCGCTCGCCTGCGTTCCGCGAGATGCTCGAGCAGGTGGCCCGTGTCGCGCCGTCCGAAGCCAGCGTGCTGCTGCTCGGCGAGTCGGGCACCGGCAAGGAGCTGGTCGCGCGCGCGGTGCACGAAGCCAGCGCGCGTGCGGCGCAGGCGCTGGTCGTCGTCGACTGCGCCAGCCTGCCCGAGACGCTGTTCGAGGCCGAGGTCTTCGGCCACGAACGCGGCGCCTTCACCGGCGCCACCAGCATGCGCACCGGCCTCGCCGAGACCGCCAACGGCGGCACGCTGTTCCTCGACGAGGTCGGCGACATCCCGCTGGCGATGCAGGTCAAGCTGCTGCGGCTGCTGGAAAGCGGCACCTTCCGCCGCGTCGGCAGCAGCGAGCTGCGGCGTACCGACGTGCGTGTCGTCGCGGCCACGCACCGCGACCTGGGCGCGATGGTCGCCGACGGGCGTTTCCGCGAAGACCTGTACTACCGCCTGGCGACCTTCCCGATCCGGCTACCGCCGTTGCGCGAGCGCGAAGGCGACCTGGCGCTGCTGGCCGAGGCGCTGCTCGAGCGTGTCGCGCCGCGCCGCCGCCTGGCGCTGGCACCGGCGGCGCTGACACGGCTGGCGCGCCACCGCTTCCCGGGCAACGTGCGCGAGCTGCGCAACGTGCTCGAACGTGCGGCGCTGTTCTGCGACGGCCCGGTCATCGAGCCCGTGCACGTCGAACGTGCGCTGGCCGCCGGGCTGCCGCTGGCGCGCCCGGCGCCCGCGGCCGAGGTGCCGGCCCCGTCGCTGCGCGAGATCTCGCGCCAGGCGCTGCGAGAACGCCTGGCCGCGCACGGCGGCCGCCGCGCCGACCTGGCGCGTGAACTGGGCATCAGCGAACGCACGCTGTACCGGCGGCTGCGTGAACTCGACGCCGCCGAAGGAGAGAGCCGATGAGCCCCGCCCACGCCGCCGGCGCGCCGCGCGGCATCGCCGAACTGCGCCAGCGCCTGCGCGCGCTGGGTGCCGGCCCCGGCCACGAGGAACGCCTGCTGCGCAACTGGGTGCAGTGCCGCGCGCCGACCGCCGGCCGCGGCCAGGCCGAGCACTTCTACCCGCGCCCGCTGTTCGAGGCGCTGCCGGCGCTGTTCGACTCGCTGGGCGCGCTGGCGACGCTGCAGTCGGCGCACCCGGCCGAAGACGGCGCCGAGCGCCTGCTCGTCGGCCTGGGCGACGGCCAGACCGTCGAGAGCGTGCTGCTGCCGCGCGACGGGCTCTGCGTCTCGACCCAGGTCGGCTGCGCCGTCGGCTGCGTCTTCTGCATGACCGGGCGCGACGGCCTGCTGCGCCAGCTCGGCAGCGCCGAGATCGTCGCCCAGGTCGTGCTGGCGCGGCAGCGGCGCAGCGTCTCCAAGGTCGTGTTCATGGGCATGGGCGAGCCTTCGCACAACCTCGACGCGGTGCTCGAAGCGATCGACCTGCTCGGCACCGCCGGCGGCATCGGCCACAAGAACCTGGTGTTCTCGACCGTCGGCGACCCGCGCGCCTTCGAGCGCCTGCCCTTGGGCCGCGTGAAGCCGGCGCTGGCGCTGTCGCTGCACACCACCAAGGCCGAGCTGCGCGAACGCCTGCTGCCGCGTGCACCGAAGATCGCGCCCGAGGAGATCGTCGAGGCCGGCGAACGCTACGCCCGCGCCACCGGCTACCCGATCCAGTACCAGTGGACGCTGCTCGACGGCATCAACGACGGCGACGACGAGGTCGACGCGATCGCGCGCCTGCTGGCCGGGCGCTACGCGATGATGAACCTGATCCCGTACAACGAGACCGAGGGCGACGCCTTCCGCCGCCCGCCCTGGGAACGCGCCGCCGAGATGGCGCGCGCGCTCGGCCGGCGCGGCGTGCTGACGCGGCTGCGGCGCTCGGCCGGCCAGGACGTCGCTGGCGGCTGCGGCCAGCTGCGCGCCCGCGCTGCGGCGGAGCAGCCGGTCGTCGTCCAGCGCCCCTAGCGCGGGTACAGCAGCATCTGCGTGCAGCGGAACAGCGCCAGCGTGCGGCCGCTGTCGCGGTGCGTGACGACGGCGTCCCAGACCTGCGTCGTGCGGCCGCCGTGGGCCAGCGTCGCGACGACGTCGAGCACGCCGTCGCGTGCGGTGCCGAGGTGGTTGGACTTCAGCTCGACGGTCGTGAAGCCGCTGGCGCCTTCGGGCAGGTGGGCGACGCAGCCGTAGCCGCAGGCGGTGTCGGCCAGCGTGACGACGCTGCCGGCGTGCAGGTAGCCGTTGGGCGCCATCAGCCAGGGCTGCACCGCGAGTTCGGCGCGCAGCTCGCGCGCCGCGACGGCGGTGACGACGATGCCCAGATGGCCCGGCAGGTGGCCGACGCCGCGGGCGTTGAAGGCGTCGACCGACGCCGAAGGATGCAGAGCGCTCATGCGGCCGATCTTGCCCGCTGGCGGCCGGCCCCGGCCGTCACGCGGGTGTCAGCCGGGCTGGCCGTCGGCGCGCACGCGCCACAGCGAAGGCGCGTAGCGCCAGGCGTAGACCGCGAAGGCCGCGGCCCAGCAGGCGCCCGAGACGACGATCTCGGCCTGCATCAAGCCCGGCAGCAGCAGCGGCCCCAGCACGCGCACCACTCCGCCGGCCAGCACCAGCACGTAGGCGGCGATGTCCCAGCGGTCGGCGCGCAGCGGCCGGCCGGTGTGGCCGCGCGCGGTGCGCGTCATCATGCCCAGCGTCAGCGCGCCGATCGCGCCGGCGGTCAGCGCGTGCGTCGCCAGCGAGGCCTGGGCCCAGCCGAGCTCGGCCGCGGCGCGCAGCGCGAGGTGCAGCGGGATCCAGGCGTAGGCGGCGTGCAGGATCCAGACCAGCGGGTTGGGCCGCGTGCGCTGCGGCCGCCACAGCGCCAGCCGCAGGCCGTGCGCCAGCGCGGCGACAGCGGCAAGCGCGGCGACGGCCACGCCCGGCAGGCCCAGCACGTCGGCGGCCAGCAGCGCCAGCACGCTGCCCAGCGCCACCTGTTCGACACGCGGCCGGCGTTCGGCGCCGGTGCCCGGCACACCGTTGTTGGTGAACATCGGCACCACGCGGCCGGCGACGACGGCCATCACGAAGAGCACGACGTCCAGCCCGATCTGGATGCCCGCGCGCAGCGGCAGGTCGAGCACGCCGAGCAGCGTCAGGTGGAACAGCGCCTGCGCGCCGGCCATCGCCACCAGCAGCGCGACGAAGAAGTAGTTGCGCTGGTTGCGCCCGGCGTACAGCGCACGCCCCAGGCCGACGGCGGCCAGCAGCGGGAAGGCGATGTTGACCACCGCGGCCGCCAGGCCCCAGGGCGTCAGCAGCAGCAGCCGGCCGGCGAGCCAGAGCCCGGCCAGCGCCGCCAGCGCGCCGCCGGTCGGCGTCGGCTGGCCCGACCAGTTGCGCCCGGCGGTGAACAGAAAGCCGACGACGACCGCCAGCGTGAAGCCGAACAGCATCTCGTGCGCGTGCCACAGCGGCCCGGCGAGATAGGCGGCGCCCAGCAGGCCGCCGAACTGCAGCGCCCACAAGGCGATCGACAGCGCGGCGAAACCGGCGGCCAGCAGGTAGAACGGACGGAAACCCAGGCGCCAGAAGCCGAAGCCGCGCACCGGTTCGCGCGGCGTGAAATGCAGCGGGATCGTCGTCATGCCCGCAGCTCCATCGGGGCGGCCACCGGCATCTCGCCGATGCGCAGGATGCCGTCGAGCTGGTCGCGGTTGGCGACCAGGTCTTCCAGCGTGTAGCGGTCGAGCACCGCGTAGAAGGCGTCGACGGCCTCGCCGAGCACGCCGCGCAGCCGGCAGCACGGCGCGATCGCGCAGGCGCCGCCGCTGCCGAAACACTCGGCCGGCATCGCCTGGCCCTCGGTGCGACGCACGATGTCGCCGACGACGATGTCCTGCGGCGGCCGCGCCAGCCCCAGACCGCCGCCCTTGCCGCGCACCGTCGCCAGCACGCCTTCGGTGGCCAGGAAGTGCACGACCTTGGTCAGGTGGTTCTCGGAGGCCGAGAACTTGGCCGCGATCTCGCCGATCGTCGCGCGCCGGCCCGGGCGCGTGGCCAGGTAGATCAGCACCCGCAGGCTGTAGTCGGTGAAGCTGGTCAGTTTCATCGCCGGCTTAAAGCTGTATTTTTAATGCAGCAATCATAGTCGGCGCGCCCCGGCAGAACAAGCGCCGCAGCGTGACGCTTTCCCGGCCCCGGCTTGACCCAGCGCAGGACGGCGACCCACGGACGGGATTGAAATCGCTCCAACATCTGGACTGCGTCCAGCTCTCGGACACGCCGAACACCCATGGACCTCACCCGCTCCGCCTCCATCCAGCAGAAGCTGCGCGACGCCGGCATCCTGCCGACGCTGCAACGCGTGGCCGTCGGCACGGTGCTGTTCTCGGCACCGGTGCACATGACGGCCGAGCAGGTGCTGCGCGCCGCGCGCGAACACCTGCCCGGGCTGTCGCGTGCCACGGTCTACGCGGTGCTGCAGCTCTTCGTGCGCCAGCGCCTGCTCAAAGCGCTGCCGATCGAAGGCTCGGCGACGGTCTACGACTCGACCGTGACGCCGCACCACCACGTCTACAACGTCGACACCGGCGAGGTCGCCGATCTGACCGGCCCGGCGATCCAGGTGCTGGGCCTGCCCGAACTCGGCGACGGCCTGGAGCTGAGCGAAGTCGACGTCATCGTGCGCGTACGCACCCGCCGCCCGGCGCCGGCCCTCAACGCCTGAAGGGCTAGCATCGGCACGCCGGGCGCCCACTCATCGGGCGCCGGCGCGGCCATGAGCGACCCGACGATTCTCGAAGGCGGCTGCGACTGCGGCCGCGTGCGTTACCGCCTGCACGGCGCGCCGCTCGTGGTGCACGCCTGCCACTGCCGCTGGTGCCAGCGCGAGACCGGAACGGCCTTCGCGCTGAACGCGATGATCGAGCGCGACCGGCTGGAAAGCACCGGCGAATCGCCGGAGATCGTGCTCACGCCCTCGGCCAGCGGCCAGGGCCAGCGCATCGCACGCTGCCCGCACTGCCGCATCGCCGTCTGGAGCCATTACGCCGGCAGCGGGCCGCTGGTCGCCTTCGTGCGTGTCGGCACGCTCGACGACCCCGACCGCCTGCCGCCGGACATCCACATCTTCACGTCGACGAAACAGCCCTGGCTGGCGTTGCCCGAGGGCACGCGCGCCGTGGCCGAGTACTACGACGCCGCCGAGGTCTGGCGCCCCGAGAGCCTGGAGCGCCGCCGCGCCTTGAAGCCGCGCATCGACGCCTGGCGCGCCGCCGGCCGGCCCTGGGACTGAACCGATGCTGGCCGAGACCGCAGGCGTCGCCGCCGGCGCCGTCGCGCTGCGCACGCTGGCGCACCACGCCATCCTGCGCGGGCTGCGTGCGCCGCGCATGGCACACGACGGCACGCACGTGCGCCATGCGCTCGACGCCTCGCGTGTGCACGAGGTGCGCATCCCCGGCCCGCGCGGCCGAAAGCTCTTCGGCTGGCTGGTGCTGCCTGAACAAACACCGGCGCCCGCGGTGCTGGCGATGCACGGCTGGGGTGCCAACGCGACGACGATGTGGCCGGTGGCGCCGCCGCTGGTGGCCGCCGGCTTCGCCGTGCTGCTGCTGGACGCACGCTGCCACGGCGGCAGCGACGACGAGGCCTTCACCTCGATGCCGCGTTTCGCCGAGGACATCGCCGCCGGCCTGGCCTGGCTGGGCACACGCCCCGAGGTGCAGGCCGACCGCCTGGCGCTGGTCGGCCACTCGGTCGGCGCCGCCGCCTCGCTGCTGCACGCGGCACGCACGGGCGGTGTGCGCGGCGTCGTCAGCCTCTCGGCCTTCGCCCACCCGGACGAGGTGATGCGGCGTTTCCTGGCCGAAAAGCGTGTGCCCTACCGGCCGCTGGGCTGGTACGTGATCCGCCACGTGCAGCAGGTCATCGGCGCACGTTTCGACGACATCGCGCCGCTGGCCACCGTGCGCCGCGCGCGCTGCCCGGTGCTGCTGGTGCACGGCCGCCACGACACGACGGCGCCCTTCGACGACGCACTGCGGCTGCAGGCCGCCGCGGCGCCCGGCACCCGGCTGCTCGCGGTCGACGGCGACCACGACCTGCGCGAGGCGCTGGCGCCGCACGCCGGGCACATCGTCGAGTTCCTGCGCAGCGCCTGCGGCGACGCGCCCGATACCATTGCCGGTATTCAAGCTCACCCCGACACGCCATGAACGCGCCGACGCTCTGCCACGACGAATACGAGGTGTTGTCGGCCGTGGTGCCGCTGGCCGGCCGGCGCATCGTCGAACTCGGCTGCGGCGATGCCCGCCTGGTGCGCGCCGTGCTCGCCCGCCATCCCGACTGCCGGGTCACCGCGCTCGAGGTCGACGCGGTGCAGCACGCCAAGAACCTGGCGGCGCCGCCGACACCCGGGCTGACGTTCGTCGCCGGGGGCGCCGAGGCCGTGCCGGCGCCCGACGCCAGCTTCGACCTGGCGCTGATGCTGAAGTCGCTGCACCACGTGCCGATCGCGGCGATGGGCCAGGCGCTGGCCGAAGCCGCACGCGTGCTCGTGCCCGGCGGCCTGCTCTATGTCTCCGAGCCGGTCTACGACGGGGGCCTGAACGACATCGTGCGCCTGTACAACGACGAGGGCACGGTGCGCGCGGCGGCGCAGGCGGCGCTGGACGCGGCGCTGGCGAACGGCCCCTGGACCGAGATCGTGCGCCACCGCTTCGCGCAGCCGGTGCGCTTCGCCGACTTCGCCGAGTTCCAGCGGCGCATGATGCAGTCGAGCTTCGCCACCTACACGCTGAACGACGCGCTCGTCGAGCGTGTGCGTGCGGCCTTCATGCCGCACTGCGGCGCGGACGGCGCGGCCTTCGAACGCCCGCTGCTGGTCCGGCTGCTGCGCCGCGAGGCGGCGTGAGCGACGCCTCCGGGCGCCGCGCCGGCGCGTGGCTGGTCGCGCTGCAGTTCCTGCTGCTGGCCGCACTGGCCGGCTCGGCGCTCCCGCACTGGAACCGTGCCGCCGTCCCGGCGCTGGCGATCGCACTGGCGACGCTGGCCCTCGCCGTCGGCCTGGCCGCGGTGAAGGCCAACCGGCCCGGCAACTTCAACATCCACCCTGAACCGCGCGCCGGCGGCCGCCTCGTCGAACACGGCATCTACGCCTGGATCCGGCATCCGATGTACAGCGCGCTGCTGCTGCTCGCGCTGGCGGCGATCGCCGTCGCGCCGACGCTGCCGACGCTGGTCTCGGCCGCGGCGCTGGCCGCGGTGCTGTGGGCCAAGTCCTCGCTGGAAGAGCGCTGGATGTCCGAGCGGCACCCCGGTTACGCCGCCTACCGTGCACGCACGAAGCGTTTCGTGCCCGGGCTGCTGTGAGTCAGCCCGGATCGGCGAACAGCGTGCGCCAGTCGCGCGTCTCGGGCAGCACGTAGACCACCGAGTGGCCGCGGCCGAGCTGCGCCAGCACCACCTTCTCGAAGAAGCCCGGCTCGACGACGACGCAGCCGGCCGAGATGCGGTTGTCCGCGGGCGTCGGCGACGCCAGGCGCTGCGGCCGCCGTTCGGACGCCGGTGCCGGGCGCAGGCGGTGGATGGCGAAGGCCGTGTCGTAATCGACCCACACCACCGTCTCGCCGCGCAGGTTGCGGCCGGGTTCGGCCTCGAAACGCCCGGCCGGCGTCGTGCGTTCGCCCGGCGGCAGATGCGCGGCACGTTCGCCGACACCGGGCACGGAATCGTCGCCACGCGCCAGCCCGAGCAGCACCGGCGCCTCGGCGACGAGCCGGCCCTCGGCATCGAAGACGCTGAGCTTGGCCGCGCCCTTGTCGACCACGGCCCAGGGCCGGCCGCCGGCGTCCTGCGTCGCACGCACGTGCCCCACCAGCGCCTCGGCTGCCGATCGCGGCGTCTCGGCGGCAGCCGCCGCGCCCATCACCAGCGCGCAGGCCCATGCCGCCACTGCCTTCATCGGGTGCTCCGTCCCGGCCCGCGGGAGTGGAGCCGACGCCCACGATGCTAGGCAGCGGCCGGACGGCCGAAACGGGCAACAGGCGGGCGAAGCGGGCGCTGTTCGCGCCCCGGGATCAGCGGTTTCCGGCCTGCTGGCGCTTGGCCAGCAGCGCGCGGCGCACGCAGTCCTCGATGGTGCGCACCTCGACCGGCTTCACCAGGTACTCGAAGGCGCCCAGGCTCATCGCCTTCAGCACGTCCATCGTCAGCGTGTCGGCGGTGAGGATGGTGATGCGCAGCCGCCGCTCGGCGATCTCCTCGCTGAGCCGGCGCACGACCTCCAGCCCGGAGATGTCGGGCAGGTGCATGTCCAGCAGCACGAAGTCGGGCCGGCATTCCTGCACCATGCGCACGCCGTCGAGGCCGGTCGCCGCACGCATCAGCCGGATGCCCGGATGGCGTGCGAGGATGCCCTCGACGACGGCGTAGTTCATCTCCACGTCCTCGATGTAGAGAACGGTTCCCTGGAGCTCTTCCAGCGGGGGGGCGGCAGGTGGGATCGAGGGCATGCGAAAAAACGCGACGGGAAACCGCTCCGACGCGCAGCGGGCAAGCATAGTGCTTGTAGCCGACCCTGCAACGCCCGAGGCGGGGTGACGTGGTCGGCTATGCACCGACCATGTGCGGAAACCGGGGGTACGCGAAAGCCAATCCCGGTATAAGGGCGACCGGCGCGCGGGCCGCGTTCTGCGGCGCGGGCGGAGGATATCGGAGTTTGGATGGAAACAATCGACAGCGACATCGTGATCGTCGGCGGCGGCGGAGCCGGCCTGCGCGCGGCGATCGCCGCCCAGGAGGCGGATCCGAAACTCAAGGTCGCCCTGGTGTCCAAGGTGGTGCCGATGCGCAGCCACACGGTGGCCGCCGAAGGCGGCTCGGCCGGCGTCATCCGTGACGACGACTCGCTGGACAACCATTTCGACGACACCGTCTCCGGCGGCGACTGGCTCTGCGACCAGGACGTCGTGCGCTTCTTCGTCGAGCGCTGCACCGAGGAGATGGTCCGCCTGGAGCACTGGGGATGCCCCTGGAGCCGCAAGGACGACGGCAGCATCAACGTGCGCTTCTTCGGCGGCATGAAGGTGCAGCGCACGTGGTTCGCCGCCGACAAGACCGGCTTCCACATGTTGCACACGCTGTTCCAGACCTCGCTGAAGTACCCGGGAATCCAGCGTTTCGACGAGTTCTTCGTCGCCGAGCTGCTGGTCGAGGACGGCCGCGTGCAAGGCGTGCTGGCGATCGAGATCGCCACCGGCAAGTTCTTCCTGCTGCGCGCCAAGGCCGTGATCCTGGCCACCGGCGGCGCCGGGCGCGTCTACAGCCAGAACACCAACGCCGGCATCGTCACCGGCGACGGCATGGGCCTGGCCTACCGCCACGGCGTCGCGCTGCGCGACATGGAGTTCGTGCAGTACCACCCGACCGCCCTGCCCGGCAGCGGCATCCTGATCACCGAAGGCTGCCGCGGCGAAGGCGCGATCCTGACCAACAAGGACGGCCACCGCTACCTGCAGGACTACGGACTCGGGCCGCTGGACCCGTGGCCGCGCCCGAAGGCGATGGAGCTGGGGCCGCGCGACCGCCTGTCGCAGGCCTTCTGGCACGAGGAACGCAAGGGCAACACGCTGACGACTCGCCACGGCAGCGCCGTCAACCTCGACCTGCGCCACCTCGGCGCGAAGAAGATCCACGAGCGCCTGCCGCTGATCACCGAGGTCGCCAAGACCTTCGCCGGCATCGACCCGGTGCACGACCCGATCCCGGTGCGCCCGGCGGTGCACTACACGATGGGCGGCATCGCCACCAACGGCCGCACCGAGACCTCGCTGCCCGGCCTCTACGCCGCCGGCGAGTGCTCCAGCGTCGGCATCCACGGCGCCAACCGGCTGGGCTCGAACTCGCTGTCGGAGATCGTCGTCTTCGGCCGCGTCGCCGGCGAAGCGGCGGCGCAGTACGTGCGCTCGGCCGGCGCGACGTCTGCGGCGTCGCTGGAGCGCCAGGCCCAGGCCGCGGTCACGCGCCTGGAGGCGCTGCACCAGCACGAGCGCGGCGAACGTGTCGCCGTGCTGCGCGAGGCGCTGGGCGAGTGCATGGAGAAGAACGTCGGCATCTACCGCGAGGAGTCCGGCCTGGCCGAAGCCTGCTCGACGCTGGCCGAGCTGCGCGCGCGCTGGCGTGCCGGCGTCAAGCTCGACGACCGCAGCCGCGCCTTCAACACCGAGTGGCTGTCGGCGATCGAGCTCGGCTCGATGCTCGAAGTGGCCGAGGCGATGGCGCACTCGGCGCGCGAGCGCAAGGAGTCGCGCGGCGCCCACCAGCGCCTGGACGGCTACACCGAACGCGACGACGAACGTTTCCTCGTGCACACGCTGGCCGAACGCCGCGGCGACGAGGCTCCGGCGATCTCGCACCGCCCCGTCGTCATCACCACCTCGGCGCCGCGCGCACGCAGCTACGGCGGCGCCGGCACCAAGGCCATCCTGACCTGAGCCCCATGACGGACACGACCCCGACGCCCGCGACCGGGCGCACGATCGAGATCGAATGCCTGCGCTTCAATCCCGAAACGGACAGCGCACCGCGCTTCCAGAGCTGGCAGGTGCCGTTCGACGACGACACCTCGGTGCTGCAGGGCCTGCAGTACATCAAGGACCACTTCGACGGCAGCCTGACCTTCCGCTGGTCCTGCCGCATGGCGATCTGCGGCAGCTGCGGCAAGATGATCAACGGCGTGCCGCAGCTGTCCTGCCACGCCTTCCTGCGCGACTACTGGCCGAACAAGGTGCGTGTCGAGCCGCTGGCCAACTTCGCCATCGTGCGCGATCTGGTCGTCGACCAGAACGAGTTTCTCGACAAGCTGGAGTCGGTCAAGCCCTGGATCCAGCCCTGCGAGAACCGCAGCGTCGCCGACGGCCCGAGCCGGCAGACGCCGGCGCAGCTGGACCAGTACTACCAGTTCTCGCAGTGCATCAACTGCCTGCTGTGTTACGCCGCCTGCCCGCAGGTGGGGCTCAAGCCCGAGTTCATCGGCCCGGCCGCGCTGGCGCTGATGCACCGCTACAACGCCGACTCGCGCGACCGCGGCTGGGAGGCGCGTGCCGACGTCGCCAACGCCGAGGAAGGTGTCTGGGGCTGCACGCTGGTGGGCTACTGCTCCGAGGTCTGCCCCAAGGGCGTGGACCCGGCGCACGCGATCAACCAGAACAAGGTGAACAGCACGATGGACTACTTCGGCGTGCGCAAGCTGCTCGCGCCCAAGGGAGGCGCGCGATGAGCCGCTACAAGCCGACGCTGAAGACCTACCAGCGCCCGATGGCCGGCTGGTGGACGAAGAACCCGTTCTACGTGCTCTACATGATCCGCGAAGGCAGCGCGGTGCTGCTCGCGGCCTACGCGCTGGTGCTGCTCGTCGGCCTGGCGCGGCTGGCGCAGGGCGAGGCCGAGTACGAGGCCTGGCGCGCGGCGCTGGCCTCGCCGCTGGCGATCGTCTTCCATCTCGTCGCCGCGGCGCTGGTGGCTTATCACAGCTTCACCTGGTTCGGCGTCATGCCGAAGACCGCGCCCAAGCTGCCCTTCCCGCCGCGGCTGGTGACGGTCGGCGGCTGGATCGCCGCGCTCGTCGTCTCGATCGGCCTCGTCGCCGTCGTCGCGGGGGTGACGCGATGAAACGTTCGCACGAACCGATCTTCTGGTCGCTCTTCGGCGCCGGCGGCATGCTGTCGGCGCTGATCGGCCCGGCGCTGATCCTGATCACCGGCGTGCTGGCGCCGCTGGCCATCGTGCTGTCGCCCGACGCGCTGAGCTACGCCCACGTGCACGCCTTCGTGCTGCACCCGCTGGGCAAGCTGGCGGTGCTGGCGGTGATCGCGCTGTTCCTGTTCCACGGCTGCCACCGCATGCTGCACAGCCTGCACGATCTCGGCGTGCACGCCGGGCACGGCGCGGCGGTGTTCTTCTACGGCTTCGCCACCGTGGGCAGCCTGGTCTGCGCGGCGCTGCTGTTCGCGATCGGCTTCTGACCTGCCTTCAGGCGCGCCGGCGGACGGGCGGCGGCGCGCCAGGACTTCGTCGACCGCCCGCGCGGGAGCCTCGATGGAGTTTCGTCCGATCCGGTCCATCCTGATCGCCAACCGGTCCGAGATCGCGATCCGCGTGATGCGCGCGGCCAGCGAGATGCGCATGCGCACGGTGGCGATCTATTCGCAGCAGGACCGCCAGGCGCTGCACCGCTTCAAGGCCGACGAGAGCTATCTCGTCGGCGAAGGCAAGAAGCCGCTGGAGGCCTACCTCGACGGCGACGACATCCTGCGCATCGCGCGCCGCGCCGGCGTCGACGCCATCCACCCCGGCTACGGCTTCCTGTCGGAGAACCCCGAGTTCGCCGAACGCGTGATCGCCGCCGGCCTGCGCTGGATCGGGCCTTCGCCCGAGGTGATGCGCGTGCTGGGCAACAAGGTCGCCGCGCGCCACGCCGCGGTGGCCGCCGGCGTGCCGGTGATGCCGGCGACGCCGCCGCTGCCGCGCGAGGTCGACGAATGCCGCCGCCTGGCCGAGCAGATCGGCTTCCCGGTGATGCTGAAGGCCAGCTGGGGCGGCGGTGGCCGCGGCATGCGCGTCGTCGAAAGCGCGGCCGAGCTGCCGGCGGCGCTGGAGTCGGCGCGGCGCGAGGCGCTGGCCGCCTTCGGCAACGACGAGGTCTATTTCGAGAAGCTGATCCGCCGCGCGCGCCACGTCGAGGTCCAGATCCTCGGCGACCGGCACGGCAACCTGGTGCACCTGCACGAGCGCGACTGCACCGTGCAGCGCCGCAACCAGAAGGTCGTCGAGCGCGCCCCGGCGCCCTATCTCGACGGCGCGGCTCGCGCCGAGCTCTGCGACAGCGCGCTGCGGCTGATGCGTTCGGTCGGCTACACGCACGCCGGCACGGTCGAGTTCCTGATGGACGCCGACACCGGCCGCTGCTGGTTCATCGAGGTCAACCCGCGCATCCAGGTCGAGCACACGGTGACCGAGATGATCACTGGCGTCGACATCGTCAAGGCCCAGATCCGGGTCACCGAAGGCGCCTGGATCGGCGTCGGCGACGACGACCCGGCGCGCCCGTCGGCCGGCGTGCCGCCGCAGGCGCAGATCCCGCTCAACGGCCACGCGCTGCAGTGCCGCGTGACGACCGAGGACCCCGAGAACGGCTTCCTGCCCGACTACGGCGCCATCGCCGCCTACCGCAGCGCCGCCGGTTTCGGCATCCGGCTGGACGCCGGCACGGCCTACGGCGGCGCCGTCATCACGCCCTATTACGACTCGCTGCTGGTCAAGGTGACCGCCTGGGCGCCGACCGCCGGCGAAACGATCCAGCGCATGGACCGCGCGCTGCGCGAGTTCCGCGTGCGCGGGCTGGCGACCAATCTGCAGTTCCTCGAGAACGTCATCAACCACCCGAAGTTCGCCGCCGGGGACGTGACGACGCGCTTCATCGAGCAGACGCCCGAGCTGCTGGCTTTCGCCGCGCGCCGCGACCGCGCGACCAAGCTGCTGCGTTTCCTCGGCGAGGTCACGGTCGACGGCAACCCCGAGGTGCGCGGCCGCGCGCTGCCCGAACTGCCTCTGCCCAAGCCGGTGCTGCCGCGGGTCGACGACGAAACGCCGCCGCCGCCCGGCACGCGCCAGTTGCTGCAGCAACTGGGCGCCAAGGGCTTCGCCGACTGGATGCTGGCGCAGAAACGTGTGCTGATGACCGACACGACGATGCGCGACGCGCACCAGTCGCTGCTGGCCACGCGCATGCGCACCGCCGACATGCTGCCGATCGCGCCGTACTACGCCCGCGAACTGTCGGGCCTGTTCTCGCTGGAGTGCTGGGGCGGCGCGACCTTCGACGTCGCGATGCGCTTCCTGAAGGAAGACCCGTGGGAGCGCCTGGCGGCGCTGCGCACGCGCGTGCCCAACGTGTTGTTCCAGATGCTGCTGCGCGGCTCCAACGCCGTCGGCTACACGAACTACGCCGACAACGTCGTGCAGCAGTTCGTGCGCACCGCGGCCAGGGAAGGCATCGACCTGTTCCGCGTCTTCGACTCGCTGAACTGGGTCGAGAACATGCGCGTCGCGATCGACGCCGTGCTCGACAGCGGCGCGCTCTGCGAAGGCGCGATCTGCGTCACCGGCGATCCCTTCGACCCGGCGCGCGCCAAGTACGACCTCGGCTACTACGTGAAGACCGCGCGTGCGCTGCAGCAGGCCGGCGTGCACGTGCTGGGCATCAAGGACATGGCCGGCATCTGCCGGCCGCGTGCCGCCGCGGCGCTGGTCAAGGCGATCAAGGAAGAAACCGGGCTGCCGGTGCACTTCCACACCCACGACACCAGCGGCGCCGCCGCGGCCTCGGTGCTGGCGGCGATCGAGGCCGGCTGCGACGCGGTGGACGGCGCGCTCGACGCGATGAGCGGGCTGACCTCGCAGCCCAACCTGTCCTCGATCGCCGCGGCGCTGGCCGGCACCGACCGCGACCCCGGCCTGCCGCAGGACGCGCTGCACGCGGCGTCGATGTACTGGGAGGGCGTGCGCCGCTTCTATTCGCCCTTCGAGTCGGAGATCCGCTCCGGCACCGCCGACGTCTATCGCCACGAGATGCCCGGCGGCCAGTACACCAACCTGCGCGAGCAGGCGCGTGCGCTGGGCCTGGCGCACCGCTGGACCGAGGTCTCGCGCGCCTATGCCGACGTCAACCGGCTCTTTGGCGACATCGTCAAGGTGACGCCGACCTCCAAGGTCGTCGGCGACATGGCGCTGATGATGGTCGCCCAGGACCTGACGCCGGCCGACGTCGCCGACCCGGCGCGCGACATCGCCTTCCCCGAGTCGGTGGTCTCGTTGTTCCGCGGCGAGCTCGGCTTCCCGCCCGACGGTTTCCCCGAGGCGCTGTCGCGCAAGGTGCTGAAGCTGGCGCCCGAGGCCGCGCCGCCGGCGCCCTACCGCCCCGGCGACCGCATTCCGCCGGTGGACCTGGACGCGGCGCGCGAGAAGGCCGAGCGCGACTGCGGCGTCAAGCTCGACGATCGCGGCCTGGCCTCCTGGCTGATGTACCCGAAGGTGGCGCGCGAGTACCACGAGCATCTGCGGCGCTACGGCGACGTCTCGATGCTGCCGACGCCGGTGTTCTTCTACGGCCCTCAGCCGCAGCAGGAGATCGCCGTCGAGATCGACCCGGGCAAGTCGCTGCTGGTGATGCTGCAGAGCGTCGCCGCCGACGGCG
Source organism: Rubrivivax gelatinosus IL144 (assembly GCF_000284255.1). Lineage (NCBI taxonomy): Bacteria > Pseudomonadati > Pseudomonadota > Betaproteobacteria > Burkholderiales > Sphaerotilaceae > Rubrivivax > Rubrivivax gelatinosus. The sequence goes on along the minus strand of NC_017075.1, from coordinate 2,220,980 downwards.
ACACCGCGCACAAGGTTCAGTTCGAACTCAACGGCCAGGCGCGCACGGTGCGTGTGCCGCGCGCCGGCGTTCAGGCTGCCGCCGCGCGGCCGATGGCCGAGCCGGGCAACCCCTGGCAGGTGGCGGCACCGATGCCCGGCGCCATCGTCAGCGTCGCCGTCGCGCCGGGCCAGCGCGTGGCCGCCGGCGACACGCTGCTGGCGCTGGAGGCGATGAAGATGGAGACCCACGTCGCCGCCGACCGCGACGCCGTCGTCGAGGCGGTGCACGTCAAACCGGGCGAGCGTGTGCAGGCCAAGGAGCTGCTGATCCTGCTGAAGCCGGCGGACTGACCCAGCCGCGGCGGCGGCGCCATCCGGGTTGGGCCCGATAGGGCCCGTCCGTATGTATTCGTTAAGCGTGCGTTCATAGATTGCGGCAAAACCATACCGAGATCAGGGCCGCCAGATGCACGCTGAACGTTTGTCGCCGACTTGTGATGAGCGCCCAGCACCGGCACCGGACGGGCCCGAACGCCACGCCGAACTGGAACTCGAACGCGGCACGCTGCGGCTGCTGGAGATCGGCGGCTCGCCGCACCGCGTCGTGCGCCGCGCCGGCGACGTCTCGATGCTGGTGCAGATCGAAGGCAGCGCCGAGGTCGGCGGCCGGCGCCGCCCCAGCCGCGTCGGCCCGGGCGAGGTCTGCCTGCTGCCGCCCGGGCGCGACATCTGGATCGAGCCGCAGCGCGCGTTTCGCCAGCTGCTCGTCGACCTGCCGCTGGCGAGCTGCGCGCCGGCTCTGCGGCGCCTGGACGCGCGGCGCTCCGACGTGCGCGCCGCGGCGACGCTGGCGCGTTACGTCTGGGGCCATCACGCCGACCTGGCCGGCCCCGAGCGCCTGGCGCTGGGCGACGCGCTGCTGCGCCTGATCGAACGTGTCGCCGCGCACGACACGGCCGGCGCCACGGCGCCGGTCGGCGAGAGCGCGGCGACGCGCCAGCGCCGGCGTGCCGAAGCCTTCATCCTCGAACGCCTGCACGACCACCGTCTGGACGTCGCGCACATCGCCGCCCACCTGGGCGTGTCCACACGCTACCTGCACCGCTTGTTCGCCGACGGCGCGCAGGTGATGCAGTGGGTGCAGGAGCAACGCCTGCAGGCCTGCTGGCAGGCGCTGCGCACGCGCCGCGGCCGGCCGGTGGCCGAGGTCGCCTGGGCCTGGGGCTTCACCAGCCCGGCGCATTTCAGCCGCAGCTTCAAGCGCCGTTTCGGCGTGCCGCCCAGCGCGGTGTGAGCGCGACGGGGGAAATCCCCCGCGGCCGCGCTTCAGTTGCAGTCAAGCCGCGGTTCAGCCGCGGACAAGCGGGCCGCCGCCGCCTGCCTATCGTGGCCCCCGAGAACCAGAACGAACAGGGGGAGACATGGGCGACACCGCGTCCGGCCGCAGCGGCTGGCGTGCCTTCGTGGCACAGGCCTTCATGGCACTGCTGTGCACCGCCGCAACAGCGCTGGCGGCACCCGCGCCCACGGCGGCCCCGGCGGCCAGCGCGCCGGCCGGCTTCAAGGCCGAGGCCTTTCCGATCGGCGAGAAGGCCTGCACCGGCTGCCACAGCCAGGAGAACCTGCACTACAGCGAAACGCCGCACGCCAAGGCCTTCCGCCAGAACCCGCGCAACGAACGCGAGCGCCTGGTCTGCGAAGCCTGCCACGGCCCCGGTTCGCTGCACGCCAAGGACCCGAAGAACAAGGACCTGATCATCGGCTTCACCAAGGGCTGGGACACGCCGGTGGCGCGGCAGAACGAGTCCTGCCTGGGCTGCCACAAAGGCGGCAACCGGCTGCACTGGCCGGGCTCGGCGCACGCCGGCAACGAACTGGGCTGCGCCGACTGCCACAACCCGATGCAGAAGGTGTCGACCAACAGCCTGCTAGCGCGCAGCACGATCAACGAGGTCTGCTCGCGCTGCCACCAGCAGCAGCGTGCCGAGTTCAACAAGCGCTCGCACATGCCGCTGCCCGAGGGCAAGGTCAGCTGCGTCGACTGCCACAACCCGCACGGCAGCACGACGCGGCCGCTGCTGAAGGCCGACAGCACGAACAACGTCTGCTTCAGCTGCCACGCCGAGAAGCGCGGGCCGATGCTCTGGGAGCACGCGCCGGTGCGCGAGAGCTGCACCAACTGCCACAGCCCGCACGGCAGCAACCACGACAAGCTGCTCGTCGCGTCGCGGCCGCAGCTGTGCCAGCAGTGCCACAGCCCCTCGGTCGGCCACCCGAACAACTTCTTCCGCGCCAACCAGACCGCCGGCGCCGGCCAGCTGCCCGGCGGCGCGACCAGCCAGCGCATGGTCGGCCGCAGCTGCCAGAACTGCCACGTGCAGATCCACGGCAGCAACCACCCCGCCGGCGCGCGCTTCCAGCGCTGACCCCGTCAACCAGGAGTCCGTCCCATGCGTCATTCGACCTCGTGCGAACGCCGCCTGCTGGGCCTGCTGATCGGCAGCGCACTCGCCCAGATGGCCGCGGCCCCGGCCCGCGCCGATTCCGGCGTCGGCACCGACACCAGCCCCGGCAACGTGCTGATGCCCGGCGCCGGGCTGCGCGTGCCGGCGCTGGACCCCGACGGCATCGGCGAAGCCGGCGTCAAACGCAACCCGACCGGCCTGCTCAACGCCCAGCCGGCACGGGTGGCCGAGCCCGCCGACGGCGAAGGCTGGCGCTGGCGCGGCCAGGTCGAAGGCGGCGGGCTGAAGGTCGGCGGCGACCGCGACGCCGCCAAGCTGCTCGAATACCGCGACCTCGACTCCGGGCTGCTGCTCGGCGGCCTGCGGCTGCAAGGCGACAGCGCCGACGGCCGGAACTACCTGGACCTGAGCGCCGCCTCGCTGGGCCGCGACGACGGCTTCGCCACGCTGAGCACCGGGCGCTACAACGGCTGGCGGCTCAAGGCCTTCTACAACGAGACGCCGCACGTCTTCACCAGCGGCTACCGCAGCCTCTGGAACGGCATCGGCAGCAGCCGGCTGACGCTGTCGCAGCTGCCGGCCGGCCCCAAGGCGCCGGCCACCGCGGCCAGCACCGACATCGCGATCGGCGAAGCGGCGCTCGCCGCGCCGGAGCGAACTCTGTCGCTGCTGCGCCAGAAAGGCGGCCTGCGGCTGGACCTGCCGCTGGACGAGTCGCTGTCGCTGTTCGCCAGCTTCGCCAGCGAGAAGCGCCAGGGCGCGCGGCCGTTCGGCATGGTGATGGGCGGCGGCGGCGGCACCGGCGGCGTCGAGACCGCCGAGTCGATCGACTACGACACCCACGAGATCTACGCCGGGCTGCAGTGGAACGGCGAGCGCAGCAGCGCCAACCTCGTGATGTCGGCCTCGCTGTTCCGCAACCGCATCGACACGCTGACCGTCGAGAGCCCGCTGTTCCTGGCGGCGGCCAACGGCATCGCCAGCTTCCCCGAGGCGGTGTTCGACCTGCCGCCCGACAACGACTACTTCAACCTCAAGGGCGAGTTCGCGCACGCGATGCCCGAGTGGGCGAACGCACGTTTCACCGGCGTCGTCTCGCTGGCCTCGTCGCGCCAGGACGACACGCTGATCCCGATGACGCGCTCGAGCAGCGCCGCCGTCAACGGCGTCGCCGGCGGCGCCTGGGACACGCTGGCCTCGCTGTCGCGCGACAGCGCCGAACGCCGCATCGACTCGCGGCTGTACGACTTCGCGCTGGCGCTGCAGCCGCTGGCGGCGCTCGACGTCAAAGCCCGTTTGCGGCGCTACGAGACGATCGACAAGTCGCCGCAGTACTGGGCCTGCAACCCGCTGACCGGCCAGTGGGGGCGCTTGATCAACGACGGCAGCGGCGCGGTCTTCGCGATCCCGAACGCCACCGCCGGCCAGAACCCGGCCGGCACCCCGGCCACCGCCTACGACACGCTGCGCTGCGACCTCGACGCGATCAAGGCCCTGGGCCTGGTGCCCAGCGCCGGCAACGTCAACATCGGCGCGCCGCAGTACGGGCTGAAGCAGGACAACGCCAGCCTCGCCGGCGACTGGCGCCTGGGCCGCCACCGCAGCCTGAACCTGATGCTCGAACGCGAAACGGTGCAGCGCGAGAACCGCGAGCGCAAACGCACCTGGGAAGACCGGCTGAAGGCCGGCTGGGTCGACCGCGACATCGCCAGCGGCACGCTGCGCCTGTCGGGCGAATACGCGCGCCGCCGCGGCAGCACCTACGTCGCCGACCCTTACGAGTCCTTCTACAGCTCGTCGCTGGGGCCCACGCCCAGCGTCAGCGGCGTCAACGCCGCGAGCTGGATCCACACCAGCGACCTGATGCGCAAGTTCGACCTCGCCGACCGCGACACCGCGACGCTGAACGCGCGCTACAACCGCGCGCTGAGCGACACGATGGACCTGTCGTTCGCGGCGCTGGCGCGCGAGCAGCGCTACCCCGGCTCGGCCTACGGCCGCGGCGGCACGCAGCAGCTGAACTCGCTGAACGCCGACTGGAACTGGCAGCCGACGACGCAGACCTCGGTCTCGGCGACGCTGGGCCTGCAGCGCAGCCGCATGGCGCAGGCCGGGCTGCAGACCAACGCCTGCGTGCTCGGCAGCAACTACTACTTCTACAGCGACGGCTCGATCAGCACCCGCGCGACGCCAACCGCGGCGCAGACGGCCGCCGGCATCAGCGTCATCGGCTCCAGCGGCGTCGTCACCGGCGACAACTTCGAGGCCTTGTGCGGCAGCGCCTCGGACTTCAGCCCGCTGTATCCGAACAGCCGGCGCTGGACCGTCGAACAGAAGGACGACACGCGTTCGGCCGGTTTCGGCCTGCACCACGAGTTCGGCCGTTATCGCTTCGAGGCCCATTACGGCTACGTCAGCGGCCGCACCAGCACCGGCTACAGCTACAACGCCGCCGCGCTCGGCCTGGTGACCAGCGGCGCGCCGACCGACACCGAACTGGCCGCGCTGGCGCTGATCGGCTCGGGCCTGCCCGACCTGCGCTACCGCCAGCACGCGCTGGACTTCAACCTCGTCGTCACGCACACGCCCAAGGTCTACAGCCGCTGGCTGCTGCGCCACGAACGCACGCGCATCGCCGACTGGCATTACGACGGCGTCGCCGCCAACCCGACGCCGTCGAACAACCAGCAGACCTATCTGGACACCGGCCCGCAGAGCTACCGCGCGACGATGCTCGGCGTGCTGATCGGAGTGATGTTCTGATGGCGACGCTGCAGCAAACCCTGGCGCGCTGGCTGGCGGCGGCGGCGCTGATGCCGCTGGCCAGCCTGGCCGACGACGCCCCGGCACTCGTCGACAGCCTCTGCGCGGCCTGCCACGGCCCCGCCGGCAACAGCCTCGTGCCGGTGTTCCCGCGGCTGTCGGCGCAGCAGGCGGTCTACCTGGAAAAGCAGCTGCGCGACTTCCTCGCCGGCAAACGCCGCAACGACGTGATGGCGCCGGTGCTGGAGCACGTGCCCGACGCCGAGATCGCACGCCTGGCCGCCTACTACGCCGCCCAGCCGCCGGCGCCGAACAAGGCCGACAACGAGGCCCTGGTCGCCGCCGGTCAGGCGATCTTCGGCGAAGGCAACACCGGCACCGGCGTGCCGGCCTGCGTCGGCTGCCACCAGCCGGGCGCCGTGGGCAACGAACGCTACCCGCGCCTGGCCGGCCAGCACCCGGCCTACACGGCAGCGCAGCTGCGCGCCTTCAAGAACGGCGCACGCGGCAACGACAAGGCCAAGGTGATGCGCACGGTGGCCGAACGCCTGAGCGACGACGAGATCGCCGCCGTCGCCGAATACCTCGCGACGCTGCCATGAGCCCCGCAAACCGAGGAGAACGCATGAAGCTGCGCCGCATCGACCGCCTCGCGCCGCTGGCGCTGGTCTGGGCCTCGACCGCTTCGCTCGCGGCGCCGCCCGACACCGGCAGCGCCGAACGCGACGAACGTGTGCAGGCCCTGGGCCGGCACGCCGACGCCACGCGGGGCCAGGCGGCCTACGAGGTCTGCCAGGGCTGCCATCTGCCCAACGCGCTGGGCCGCGCCGACGGCAGCTACCCGCGGCTGGCCGGCCAGCACGCGAGCGTGCTCGTCAAGCAGATGCTCGACATCCGCGCCGGCCGCCGCTTCAACCCGAAGATGCGGCCCTTCATCGACGAGGCGCTGGTCAGCACGCAGGACGTCGTCGACATCGCCGCCTACCTCGCGGCGCTGCCGTCGCCGCCGACCAACGGCCGCGGCGCCGGCACCGAGCTCGTGCAGGGCCGCCGCGTCTACGAGGCGCAGTGCACGAGCTGCCACGGTGCCGACGGCAGCGGCGACGCCGCACGCTTCTATCCGCGCCTGAACGGGCAGCACTACGAGTACCTGCTGCGCGAGCTGGTCTACATCCGCGACGGCGTGCGCGGCAACGCCGACCCGAAGATGGTCGAGACGATCCGCGGCTTCTCGTTCAGCGAGCTGGCGGCGCTGGCCGACTACGTCTCGCGCCTGCCCAGCGCGCCCTGAAAAGCCGACACCGTCGCTGCATTGAAGCGCGGGGCTGGACGCGCGCCCGGCGTTGCGCAGAATGGTCGCCGAGGCTGGCCGCCGCCGGCCGTCCGAAAGGTGTCGGTCATGTCCTCGACGAAGTACGTCTACCTGTTCGGCTCCCACGGCACCGAAGGTGCCGCCGGAATGAAGAACCTGCTCGGCGGCAAGGGCGCCAACCTCGCGGAGATGTGCCGCCTGGGCATTCCGGTGCCTCCGGGCTTCACGATCAGCACCGAGGCCTGCACCGCCTACACCACGCTCGGCCGCGAGCGGCTGCTGGAGATGATCCGCGACGAGGTGCTGGCCGGCATCCGCTCGGTCGAGGCCGAGATGGGCAAACGCTTCGGCGACGCCGCAGACCCGCTGCTGCTGTCGGTGCGCTCCGGCGCCCGGGCGTCGATGCCCGGCATGATGGACACCATCCTCAACCTCGGCCTCAACGACGAGGCCGTGGAGGGCCTGGCGCGCAAGGCCGGCAACGAACGTTTCGCCTGGGACTCCTACCGCCGCTTCGTGCAGATGTACGGCGACGTCGTCATGGGCCTCAAGCCCGTGTCCAAGGAGGAGCACGACCCCTTCGAGGTCGTCATCGACATGGTCAAGGAAGCGCGCGGCGTGCAGCTCGACACCGAGCTCGACGCCGCCGACCTGAAGGAGCTGGTCGCGCGCTTCAAGGCGCTGATCCGCGCGCGCATCGGCCGCGACTTCCCCGTCGACCCCTGGGAACAGCTCTGGGGCGCGATCGTCGCCGTCTTCGACAGCTGGAACAACGACCGGGCGCGCGTCTACCGCGAACTCAACGACATCCCCGAGTCCTGGGGCACGGCGGTCAACGTGCAGGCCATGGTCTTCGGCAACCTCGGCGACCACAGCGCCACCGGCGTGGCCTTCACGCGCGACGCCGGCACCGGCGAGGATCTGTTCAACGGCGAGTTCCTGGTCAACGCGCAGGGCGAGGACGTCGTCGCCGGCATCCGCACGCCGCAGCAGGTGTCGCTGGTCGGCTCGCGGCGCTGGGCCGAACTGGCCCTGGTCCCCGAAGCCGAACGCGCCGAGAAGTACCCCTCGCTCGAGGAGCTGATGCCCGATCTGTACCGCCAGCTGATCGAGGCCGAGACGACGCTGGAGAACCACTTCCGCGACATGCAGGACCTGGAGTTCACGATCCAGGAAGGCCGGCTGTGGATGCTGCAGACACGCAACGGCAAGCGCACCGGCGCGGCGATGGTGCGCATCGCGATGGAGATGCTCGAGCAGGGCATGATCGACGAGAAGACCGCGCTCGAACGCATCGCGCCCGACCGCCTGAACGACCTGCTGCACCCGGTGTTCGACCCGCGTGCGCTGGCCCAGGCCAGGCCGATCGCACGCGGCCTGCCCGCCTCGCCCGGGGCGGCCACCGGCCAGATCGTCTTCTTCGCCGACGAGGCCGAGGCCTGGAGCCAGCGCGGCCGCGACGTGATCCTGGTGCGCCAGGAGACCTCGCCCGAGGACCTGCGCGGCATGAGCGTCGCCAAGGGCATCCTGACGGCGCGCGGCGGCATGACCTCGCACGCGGCCGTCGTCGCACGCGGCATGGGCAAGTGCTGCGTCAGCGGCTGCGGCGCGGTGCACGTCGACCTCAAGGCGCGCACGATGACGGTGGACGGCACGGTCTACGCCGAAGGCGAATGGATCTCGCTGAACGGCTCCACCGGCGAGGTCTATTTCGGCCGCATCGCCACCCGCGACGCCGAGCTGTCGGGCGACTTCGGCAAGCTGATGGCGCTGACCGACAAATACCGCACGCTGGAGATCCGCACCAACGCCGACACGCCCGAAGAAGCCGCCGTCGCGCGCAAGTTCGGCGCCACCGGCATCGGCCTGTGCCGCACCGAGCACATGTTCTTCGAGGGCGACCGCATCGTCGCGGTGCGCCAGATGATCCTCGCCGAGGACGAGGCCGGCCGCCGCAAGGCGCTGGCCAAGCTGCTGCCGATGCAGCGCAGCGACTTCGAGGGCCTGTTCCGCGAGATGGACGGGCTGCCGGTGACGATCCGCCTGCTCGACCCGCCGCTGCACGAGTTCGTGCCGCACGACGACGCCGGCCAGCTGGCGATGGCGCGCGACATGGGCGTCTCGCTGGGGCGCATCAAGATGCGTGTCGAGGAACTGCACGAGTTCAACCCGATGCTCGGCCACCGCGGCTGCCGGCTGGGCATCAGCTTCCCCGAGATCACCGAGATGCAGGCGCGCGCGATCTTCGAGGCCGCGCTCAACGCCAAGTCGCGCGGCACGGCGGTCGTGCCCGAGATCATGGTGCCGCTGGTCGGCACGATTCGCGAGCTCGACCAGCAGGCGGCGGTGATCCGCCGCGTCGCCGAGCAGGTGTTCGCCGAACGCGGCGAGACCGTGCACTGGATGCTGGGCACGATGATCGAGACGCCGCGCGCGGCGCTGGTGGCCGACAGCATCGCCAGGAGCGCCGAGTTCTTCTCCTTCGGCACCAACGACCTGACGCAGATGACGATGGGCTTCTCGCGCGACGACGCGGGCAGCTTCCTGCCGCGTTACCTGAAGCTCGGCCTGTACGAGCACGACCCGTTCCGCTCGATCGACCAGAAGGGCGTCGGCCAGCTCGTCGAGATGGCGGTCGCCAAGGGGCGTGCGACGCGGCCGGACATCGAGCTCGGCGTCTGCGGCGAACACGGCGGCGACCCGGCCTCGATCGGCTTCTTCCACCGCGCCGGGCTGCGTTACGTGAGCTGCTCGCCGTTCCGCGTGCCGATCGCGCGACTGGCCGCGGCGCAGGCGGCCATCGCGTCATGAGCTGATCACCGGGCTCAGGTCCGACCCGTAGAATCCGTCGCATCCCTACGCGACGGCTTCGGGTCGTCGGTCGCACGGCATGTCGTACCTTTCGATGCACCGCGGCGCCCTGCCCGGTCTGCTGGCCCTCGTCGCGTTGAGTTCCCCGGTGCACGCCGCCGGCGACGGCCCGGCGTGGGCCTACCGGGTGCGCGCCGGCGACACGCTGATCGCGCTGCAGGCGCGGCTGCTGCGCCCGGGCATCGGCTGGCAGGCGCTGCAGCAGCACAACGAGGTCGCCGACCCTCGCCGTCTGCCGGTCGGCCAGACGCTGCAGATCCCCGTGGCCTGGCTGCGAACGCGGCCGGTCGAGGCCGAGGTGCTGTTCGTTCACGGCGAGGTCGAGCTGCGCCGCCCCGGCGAAGCGCCGCGGCCGCTGGCCTCGGGCGAACGTGTCGCCGACGGCGACGAGATCGTCACCGGGGCGCGATCGGCGTCGACGGTGCTGCGTTTCGACGACGGCTCGCGCCTGCTGGTCGAACCCGGCAGCCGGCTGCGCATCGAAGCGCTGCTGCGGCGCGGCGCCAGCGCCTACCGCGAGTCGCGGCTGCGGCTCGAAGCCGGCGGCGCCGAGGCCAGCGTGCAGACCCGGCCGGCGGCACCGCCGCGCCCGCGCCTGCAGATCCGCACCCCGGTCGTCAACCTCGCGGTGCGCGGCACCGAGTTCCGCGCCCGCACCGACGAGACCGGCACGCGGCTCGAAGTGCTGGAGGGCCGCGTCGCCGCCGGCGCCCGGCCGGTCGGCGCCGGGCTGGGCATCGTCGCCACACGCGGCGGCGTGCAGCCTGCCGCGCCGCTGCTGCCGGCGCCGCTGCTGCAGGCACCGGCTGCGGCCGTCGGCCGCCTGCCGCTGGCCTTCGCCTGGACGCCGACACCCGGCGCCGCCGCCTACCGGGCGCAGGTCTTCGACGCCGAAGGCGACAGCCGGCTGCGCCTGGACGGCCGCTTCGAGAGCCCGGCCGCCGACTGGCCCGACGAGCTGCCCGATGGCCGCTACGAACTCCGCGTGCGCGCGATCGCGGCCGACGGACTGGAAGGCCTGGACGCGCGCGTCGCGCTCGAACTGAAGGCCCGGCCCGAGCCGCCGATGCCGATGACGCCGACACCGGGCGCGCGGGTCGACGCCGGCCGCGTGCCGCTGCGCTGGACCCGCCATCCCGAGGCCGAGCACTACCGACTGCAGATCGCCGCGACGGCCGACTTCGCCGCACCGCTCGTCGACCGCGAGCTGAACGCCACCGAGACCGAAGCCGAACTCGTGCCCGGCGACTATTTCTGGCGCCTGCGCAGCGTGCGTGCCGGCGGCGACGCCGGCCCCTGGGGCGAGGCGCTGGCGCTGCAGGTCGTCGAGCCGCCGCCGGCACCGCCGGCCGAGCCGCCGCGGGCCGACACCGCGTCCGATCGCGTCTCGCTCGCCTGGCCGGCGTCGCCGCGCCCGGGCGTGCACTACGAGATCCAGGTCGCACGCGACGCCGCGTTCGCCGAGCCGGTGGCCGAAGGCCGCAGCGACGGCCCGGCCTGGAGCTTCGAGCCGCCGGGCGCGGGCCTCTACGACGTGCGCGTGCGCGCCGTCGGTGCCGACGGCCGGGCCGGCGGCTGGGGCAGCGCGCAGCAGTTCGAGGTGCCCCGGGCCTGGCGCTGGTGGTGGCTGTTGCCGGCGCTGTTGTGGTTGCACTGAGCGTCGATCCACGCCGCTGGAGCATCCCCGCCGCCGGCCTGCTCGCCGCCCTGGTGGTGGCCTTGTCGCCGCTGCAGACCTGGTGGTCGCAGCCGCTGGACGATTGGGCGCAGCGGCTGGCAGCGCCGGCGCTGCCGCCGGCCGGCGTGCTGATCGTCGACGCCGACGACCGTTCGATCGAGGACATGAAGGGCAACGGCGCCTGGCCCTACACCCGCGACACGCATGCGCTGCTGATCGACGGGCTGCGCCGCCACGGCGCCCGCACCGTCGTGCTGCAGCTGCTGCTGGCCGAGCGCCGCGACACCGTCGACGGCCGCCCGGTGAGCGCCGCCAGCGCCGACGGCCACACGGCCGACGGCCGCAAGCTCGACGACCGCAAGCTCGCCGACACGCTGGGCGCGCCCGGCGCACCGGTGGTGCTGGCCGCCGCCGGCATCGACGCGATGGCGCCCTCGCCGGCGGCCGACGGCGAAGCGGCCGCGCAGCGCTGGCGCGAGCTGCTGCTGCCCGCTGTCTCGGTGCAGCCGGCCAACCCCGCGGCCTTGCGCCTGGGCGTGGTGACGACGCCGCTGGACGACGACGGCGTGCTGCGCCGCGTGCCGCTGTGGCATGCCGCCGGCAGCCAGCGCCTGCCCGGCGTCGCGCTGGCGGCGCTGATCGCCGCCGGCGGCCACGTCGACGGGCGCTGGCCGGTCGATGCACAAGGCCGCGTGCGGCCGCTGCTGGCGCCGCAGGGCAGCGTGCCGCGCATCTCGTACCGCGACGCCTGGACGCTGGCCAGCACCGGCCCCGAGGCCCTGCCCGGCGGCCACGAACTGGCCCAGGCGCTGCACGGCCGTGTCGTCTTCGTCGGCAGCAGCGCGCTGCTGGCCGGGCGCACGATGACCGTCGCCGGCCAGGCGGACGCCACCGAGATCGCGGCGCAGACCTATGCCGCGCTGCGCGACGGCCGGCTGGTGCGTGCCGCGCCGCTGCCGCTGCAGGCGGCGCTGCTGCTGCTGGCGCTGCTGCCGGCGCTGGCGGCGGCGCTGACGCGTGTCGGCACGCGGATGCTGCTGGCGGCTTCGGCCGGCGTCGTGCTGCTGCTGGTCGCCACGGCCGTCGGCGCGATGCAGTCCGCAGCCCTCAGCCTGCCGCTGGCCGCCGCGCTGGCGGCGGTGCCGGCGGCGCTGGTCGCGCTGCTGGTGCAGCAGCGCCGCGAGCAGTCCGAATGCGAACGCCGGCTGGCGCTGGAACGCGAGGTCGCGGCGCGCTCCAGCGCCGCCAAGTCGGCCTTCCTGGCCACCGTCAGCCACGAGATACGCACGCCGCTGAACGCCGTGCTCGGCGTAGCCGACCTGATGGCCGGCACCGCGCTGTCGGCCGAGCAGCGCCGCCATGTCGACGTGTTCCGCCACGCCGGACAGACGCTGGCGGCACTGATCGACGACCTGCTGGACCTCGGCAAGATCGAGGCGGGCCGGCTCGAACTGGCCGCCGAACCATTCGCCCTGCGCAGCTCGATCGCCTCGGTCGACAGCCTGCTGCGCCCGCGCGCCGAGCAGAAAGGCCTGCGTTTCGCCGTCGAGGTCGACTCCGAGCTGCCGGCCTGGGTGATCGGCGACCGCCGCCGCATCGAGCAGGCGCTGACCAACCTGGTCGGCAACGCGATCAAGTTCACGCCCCAGGGCGAGGTCTCGCTGCGCGTGGCACGCAGCGGCGGCGGCCGCATCGCCTTCACGGTGCGCGACACCGGCATCGGCATCGCGCCGGCGCAGCAGCGGCTGGTCTTCGAGCCTTTCGTGCAGGCCGACGAGCGCATTTCGCGCGACTACGGCGGCACCGGGCTGGGCCTGGCGATCACGCGTGCGATGGCCCAGCGCATGGGCGGCGACGTGCTGCTGGCCAGCGAGCCCGGCGCCGGATCGACCTTCACGCTGGAGCTGCCGCTGGCGGCGCACGAGGCGCCGCCGGCCGCCCCGGCCGCGCCACCGCGCGAGGCGCCGCCGGTGCTGCCGGTGCTGCCGGTGCTACCGCCGCCGATGGTCTGGCTGGACAGCGTGCTGCTGGCCGAGGACAACGAGCTCAACGTCTACATCGTCAGCGCGATGCTCGCCGGCCACGTCGGCCGCCTCGACGTCGCCGCCGACGGCCAGGAGGCGCTGGCGCGGCTGGCCGCCGAGCGCTACGACCTCGTCTTCATGGACATGCAGATGCCGCGGATGGACGGGCTGTCGGCGACACGCGCACTGCGCCGGCTCGAAGCCGAGCGCGGCGTGCCGCGCACGCCGGTCGTCGCGCTGACGGCCAACGCCTACGACGAAGACGTGCGCGACAGCCGCGAAGCCGGCTGCGACGCGCACCTGGCCAAGCCGGTGTCGCGGGCCGCGCTGCTCGAGGCGATGCAGCGTTGGGGCCGCAAGGCCTGAAGCGGCAGGCGGCCGGCGCCGCTTTCCGTGCATAAAGGTGCATTTGGCGAGTTGCTTTAGAGCTTGACCTCGGTTAATCTGCTCGCGTCATACATCTTTGCGCCGACCATGAGTTTCCCGAGCCCCTCCGTTCTGGACCTGCGCCCCGTCGCCCCCGCCGAGCGCCACACGCTGGTCTTCTCGCGCCTGCAGGCGCTGGCCGCCGGTGACGGCCTGCTGCTGGTCGACGACCACGACCCGGCACCGCTGCAACGCCAGCTGCTCGAGCGTTTCCCGGGCCGCTTCGCCGTCGCCTACCTGGAAGACGGCCCCGAGGTCTGGCAGCTGGAGATCCGCAAGGCCGTGCCGGCCGAAGCCGCCGGCTCCTGCTGCTCGGGCGGCCGCTGCTGCGGCTGAGCGCACGATGACCTTCGTCGTCACCGAGTCCTGCATCCGCTGCAAGTACACGGACTGCGTCGACGTCTGCCCGACCGACGCCTTCCGCGAAGGCCCGAACTTCCTCGCCATCGACCCCGAGGACTGCATCGACTGCGCGGTCTGCGTGCCCGAGTGCCCGGTGCAGGCGATCTACGCCGACGAGGACGTGCCCGGCGACCAGCAGGACTTCGTGGCGCTGAACGCCGAACTGGCGCGCGCCTGGCCGGCGATCACGCGCTTGCACGCCGCGCTGCCCGACGCCGAGGCCTGGGCCCCGGTGAAGCTCAAGCGCGCCGAGCTGAAGCGCTGAACGCCCCCTTGTGTCCCCGGCCGCTGCGGCGACGCGGCGGCGCCCCGGAGTGCCCGTGACGAAGATGCCCGATGCCCGCGTGATCCCGATCCGCCCCGTGGCCGCTGCCGCCGGGGCGCCGGAAGTCGTCTCGCTCTACCAGAAGCGCCAGCCGATCTACGCGCGCGCCGTCAGCGGCCGCTACGCCACCTGGCGCTGGGTCTTCGTCTGGCTGACGCAGCTCTTCTTCTACGGCCTGCCCTGGCTGGAGATCGGCGGCCGCCAGGCGGTGCTGTTCGACCTCGACGCGCAGCGCTTCTACCTCTTCGATCTGGTGCTCGTGCCGCAGGACCTGATCTACCTGGCCGGGCTGCTGGTGCTGTCGGCGCTGGCGCTGTTCTTCTTCACCGCGGTCGCCGGGCGGCTGTGGTGCGGCTACGCCTGCCCGCAGACGGTCTACACCTCGATCTTCATGTGGATCGAGCGCCGCTTCGAAGGCGATCGCCTGGCGCGCATGCGCCTGGACCGGGCGCCCTGGAGCGCCGCCAAGGTCGCGCGCCGCAGCGGCAAGATCGCCGCGTGGACCGTGTTCAGCTTGGTCACCGGCCTGACCTTCGTCGGCTGGTTCACGCCGATCCGCGAGTTCGTGCCGGCCACGCTGCAGGGCGAGATCGGCGGCTGGAGCGCCTTCTGGGCGCTGTTCTACGGCGCTTTCACCTACGGCAACGCCGGCCTGCTGCGCGAGCAGATGTGCAAGTACATCTGCCCCTACGCGCGTTTCCAGAGCGCGATGATCGACCGCGACTCGCTGGTCATCGCCTACGACGCCGGCCGCGGCGAACCGCGCGGCGCCCGCTCCAAGAAAGCCGACGCCGGTGCGCTGGGCCTGGGCTCCTGCGTCGACTGCACGCTGTGCGTGCAGGTCTGCCCGACCGGCATCGACATCCGCCACGGCCTGCAGAACGAGTGCATCGGCTGCGCCGCCTGCATCGACGCCTGCGACGGCGTGATGGACAAGATGGGTTACGCACGCGGGCTGATCCGCTACTCGACCGAGAACGCCGTGGCCGGCGGCTGGAGCCGGCGCGAGACGCTGCGCCGCGTGCTGCGCCCGCGTGTGCTGATCTACGGCGCGCTGCTATCGGCGCTGACGCTGGCGTTCGCCGCCAGCCTGGCGCTGCGCAGCCCCTTCCAGTTCGACGTGCTGAAGGACCGCAGCACGCTGGCGCGCCTGGTCGACGAAGGCGCGATCGAGAACGTCTACCGGCTGCAGGTGACGAATCGCAGCGAACACCCGCAGCAGCTCGTCGTCAGCGCCGAAGGCCCGGCCGGGCTGGTGGTCGACGCCCAGCCGATCACGGTCGACGCCGCCGGTGCGGCCCAGGTCGTCGTGCGGCTGCGCCTGCCGGCCGAGGCTGCGGCAGCGCTGGCCGGGCAGTCTGTGCCGGTGGCCTTCGTTCTGAGCGAAGCCGCGCACGACGGCGAAGCGCCGCTGTCGCGGCGCGAGAAGTCGACCTTTCTCGTGCCGCGCTGAGACCTGGCCTCAGGCCAGCGCGCGGCCGATCAAGATGCGCTGCACGTCGCTGGTGCCTTCATAGATCTGGCAGACGCGCACGTCGCGGTAGATGCGCTCGACCGGGAAGTCGTTGACGTAGCCGTAGCCGCCGAAGGTCTGGATCGCGGTGCTGCAGACGCGCTCGGCCATCTCGCTGGCGAAGAGCTTGGCCATCGCCGCCTCCTTCAGGCACGGCAGGCCGGCGTCCTTCAGCGCCGCGGCGTGGTGCACCAGCTGGCGCGCGGCCTCGATCTGCGTCGCCGCGTCGGCCAGGCGGAACTGCACCGCCTGGTGCTCGTAGATCGGCTTGCCGAAGGCGACGCGCTCCTTGGCGTAGACGGTGGCGGCGTCCAGCGCAGCGCGCGCCATGCCGACGCACTGCGAGGCGATGCCGATGCGCCCGCCTTCCAGCCCCGACAGCGCGACCTTGAGCCCCTCGCCTTCGGCACCGATGCGGTTCGCGGCCGGCACGCGGCAGCCTTCGAAGACGATCTGCGCGGTGTCGCTGGCGTGCTGGCCCATCTTGTCCTCGAGCCGCGCGACGACGTAGCCCGGCGTCGAAGTCGGCACCAGGAAGGCGCTGAAGCCCTTCTTGCCCGCCTCCTTGTCGGTGACGGCGACGACGATCGCCACGTCGCCGTTCTTGCCGCTGGTGATGAACTGCTTGACGCCGTCGATGACGTAGTCGTCGCCGTCGCGCCGCGCGGTCGTGCGCAGGCCCGAGGCCTCGGAGCCGACCTGCGGCTCGGTCAGGCAGAAGGCGCCCAGCATCGCACCACGCGCCAGCGGGCGCAGCCACTGCTGTTTCTGCGCCTCGTCGCCCCAGGCCATCAGGATGCTGCAGACGGGGCAGTTGTTGACGCTGACGATGGTGCTGGTGGCGCCGCAGCCGGCGGCGATCTCTTCCAGGATCACGGCCAGCGCCAGGTAGTCCAGCCCCGCGCCGTCGAGTTCGGCCGGCACGGCCACGCCGTAGCAGCCCAGTTCGGCCAGCCCGGCCAGCGCCTCGCGCGGGAAGCTGTGGCTGCGGTCCCACTCGGCCGCGTGTGGCGCAATGCGGTCCTGCACGTAGGCGCGCACCGCGTCCTGCACCGCGCGGTGGTCGTCGTCGAGGATCATCGGGTCTCCGGTCTGGTGTCGAAGGGCCAGCCTAGCCCAGGCCCGGCGCGAGCGGCATCCGGATTCAGCCCAGCAGCGCGGCGAGCCGGCGGGCGTTCTCGGCGCAGACGGCGCGGAACTCGGCGCCGATGCGCGCATCGGCCGCGGCGCGCTGCCAGAAGGCCAGCGCCACCGGCGCCGCCGCCTGCCAGACCGCGGCGTCCTGCGGCAGCGGCAGCTCGGGCCGGTACTCGCGCGGCGGCAGTTCGACGCCGCGCGCCGGCGCGTAAAGCATCGGCAGCATGTCGTAGACCGGCGCGATACGAAGCGGCGCAGCGCCTTCGCCAGGCTGGAACGACAGGTTGCCGTCGTGCATGTCGGTGTTGGCGAGCAGCCGGCCGAACTGCCACAGCCGCGCCAGCGCCTGGGCGTCCTCGGCGGCCAGCCAGCCGCGCGCCGCCAGTGCCCGCCCGGCTTCGGCCCAGGAGCGCCCGGCGAGGCCGAAACACTCGGCGTTCAACGCGCCCCAGGACAGCAGCCCCGAGCGGCCCAGCGCGCCGTGGCGGTCGAAGCGTTCGACTTCGAGGAAGGTCCGCCCGCCGGCCTGCACGATGCGCGAGACGGCCGCCGGCAGGCCCAGCACGGGCAACACGCCGCCGGCCAGGTGTTCGCAGACCAGCAGGTCGGACCAGCGCCGCGTGCCGGGCGAGTCGTCCGAGCCGCTGAACTTGACGAGCACGGCCTGCGGCCGGCCGTCGGCACCTTCGCGCCAGGCCGTGAACTTGGGGAACTCGCCGCCGGCCGACGAGCCCGGCAGGCCGGCGGCCATCGCGGCGTCGGCGAGCGCGGGATAGGCCTGCGCCAGTTCGGCCTCGCGCAGCGGCGGCTCGGCCTCGCCGGCACGAACGGCACGGACACGCTGCAGCCAGCGCCGGCAGGCCGCCTCGCCGACGATCAGGTCGCCGGGCGCGTCCTCGCCCAGCAGCGACAGCGCGTGCAGCGTGTCGTCGTCGCTCCAGGCGGCCGGATCGTCGGCGACCTGCAGCGTTGCCGCGTGGTGGCGCGCGAAGGCGCGGCCGAGAAAACCTTGCGGCCGCAAGTCCTGCAGCGGGTACGGCAGGCCGTCGAACCAGCCGTCGCGCGCGGCCTCGTCCAGCGGCCAGCCCAGCGGCTGCAGCATCTCCAGCGCCGAGCCGTCGGGCGCCGTCAGGTGCAGCCAGGCGATCTGCCGTGGCGTGCCCTCGGCGTCGACACGGTAGACCGGCAGCGGCGCCGCCTGCCCGCGCAGCGCCCGGCGCGCGGCGTACTGGGTGCGGCGCGCGGCACCGCGCACGACGAGCTCGTCGCCGGCGGCGCGCACGGCCCGCATCAGCGTCGCGCGGCTGATGCCCAGTTGTTCGGCGAGCGCGCCGGCCGCTTGCCGGCCGCGGCGCCGCAGGAAGTCGACGAGCGGGAGCACGATGAAACGATCCTCGTCGCCATCTTGTCTTTTGGCGACAAGGGATTAGATCATTTCATGGCCCCCGCGTGAAACGATTTATGAAACGATCAGCCGATCAGGTAATACGCCGCCGTCGAGCCGCGCCGCGCCTTGGCCTTGCCAAGTTCGTCGCGCGCGATGACGCGGCAGTGCACCTCGTCCGGGCCGTCGAAGAAACGCATCGCGCGGCCCCAGCTGAACATCTGCGCCAGCGGCGTGTCGGGCGTCAGCCCCATCGCGCCGAAGACCTGGATCGCGCGGTCGAGCACACGCTGGTGCAGCTGCGCGGCGACGAGCTTGATCGCCGAGACGTCGATGCGCGCGGCCTGGTTGCCGGCGCGGTCCATCTTGGCCGCGGCGCGCAGCACCAGCAGCCGCGCCTGGTCGACCTCGACACGCGAATGCGCGATCCAGTCCTGGATGTTGGCGAAATCGGCCAGGTGGCGGCCGAAGGCGCGGCGCTCCAGCGCCCGCTCGCACATCATCTCGATCGCCAGCTCGCACTGGCCGATGGTGCGCATGCAGTGGTGCACACGCCCCGGGCCCAGGCGCGCCTGGGCGAGCGCGAAGCCGCTGCCTTCTTCGCCCAGCAGGTTGGCGACCGGCACACGCACGTCGCGGTAGACGATCTCGCAATGGCCGTCGGGCGCGACGTGCGACAGCACGGCGACGTTGCGCACCACCTGCACGCCCGGCGTGTCCAGCGGCACGAGGATCATCGAGTGGCGACGATGGCGGTCGGCGTCGGGGCGCTCGTCGGTGACGCCCATCACGACGGCAACCTTGCAGTTCGGGTGCGCGGCACCGGTGGAGAACCACTTGCGGCCGTTGACGACGTAATGGTCCCCGTCGCGGCGGATCGTGGTCTCGATGTTGGTCGCGTCGGAGCTGGCGACATCGGGCTCGGTCATCGAGAAACACGAGCGGATCTCGCCGGCCAGCAGCGGTTTCAGCCAGCGCTCGTGCTGCTCGGGCGTGGCGAACAGGTGCAGCAGCTCCATGTTGCCGGTGTCCGGCGCGTTGCAGTTGAAGACCTCCGAGGCCCAGCCGATGCGGCCCATCAGCTCGGCCAGCGGCGCGTAGTCCAGGTTGCTGAGCGCGGTGCCGGGCTCGTCGGCCTTGAGCCCCGGCAGGAACAGGTTCCACAGGCCGAGTTCACGCGCCCGGGCCTTCAGCGGCTCGACGACCTCGGTCGGGTAGCGGCCTTCGTCGGCGATGCGGTACCAGTCGCGGTTGCGCGGCAGCACCTCCTCGTCGAGGAAGCGGCGCAGCGTGCGCTGCATCTCCAGGTTCTCGGGGCTGTATTCGAAGTCCATCGTGGTGCTCTCTCGGGGGTCAGCGCGCCGGCCACGCGGCCAGCGCGGCGGCGAGCGTCGTCGCCGTCGGGGGTTCGGGGGTTCGCGCTGCGGTGCGCGAAAAACGGGGTGCCGGCGCCGGCTGCATCACGCCGCCGGCCTCCAGCCAGTTGCCGCGTGCGGCGTTGTGCGGGTGCTGCGGCGCCTCGTCCCAGTCGAGCACCGGGGCGAAGCAGGCGTCCGTGCCTTCGAGCAGCGCACACCATTCGGCGCGCGTGCGGGTGCGGAAGATCGCGGCCAGCTTGTCCTTCAGCTCGGGCCAGCGCCCGGCGTCCAACTGGGCGTCGAAAGCCGGGTCGTCGATCCCGGCCAGGCGGCGCAGCTCGGCGTAGAACTGCGGTTCGATCGCGCCGACGGCGATCGGCTTGCCGTCGGCACAGTCGTAGCAGGCGTAGAAGTGCGCGCCGCCGTCGAGCATGTTCTCGCCGCGCGGGCGCGACCACAGGCCTTGCGCCTTCCAGCCGACCATGAAGGCCGACAGCAGCGCGGCGCCGTCGCACATCGCGGCGTCGACGACCTGGCCGCGGCCGGAGCTGCGGGCCTCGTGCAGCGCCGCCAGCAGGCCGACGACGAGCAGCATCGCGCCGCCGCCGAAGTCGCCCAGGTAGTTGGCCGGCGGCACCGGCGGCCGGCCGGGCACGCCGATCGCGGCCAGCGCGCCGCTGATCGCGATGTAGTCGATGTCGTGGCCGGCGGCCTGCGCCAGCGGCCCGTCCTGGCCCCAGCCGGTCATGCGGCCGTAGACCAGCGAGGGCCGGCGCGCCAGCACGACGTCCGGCCCCAGGCCCAGGCGCTCCATCACGCCGGGGCGGAAACCTTCGATCAGCAGGTCGGCGCGTGCGGCCAGCGCCAGCGCCGCGGCGGCGCCGTCGGGGTCGCGCAGGTCCAACGCCAGCGCCGCGCGGCTGCGTGTCGTGACGTCGCGCGGGTCGGGCTCGACGCCGGGGCGCGTGATGCGCAGCACTTCGGCGCCCAGGTCGGCCAGCAGCATCGCGGCGAACGGCGCCGGGCCGAGCCCGGCGAACTCGATCACACGCAGCCCGGCGAGCGGGCCGCTCACACGCGCTCCACGATGGTGACGTTGGCCAGACCGCCGCCTTCGCACATCGTCTGCAGCCCCCAGCGGCCGCGGCGGCGGCGCAGCGCGTGCACCAGCGTCGCCATCAGCCGCGTGCCCGAGGCGCCCAGCGGGTGGCCGAGCGCGATCGCGCCGCCGTGCACGTTGAGCCGCGCCGGGTCGGCGCCGGTGGCCTGCAGCCAGGCCAGCGGCACCGAGGCGAAGGCCTCGTTGACCTCGAAGCAGTCGATGTCGTCCAGCGCCAGCCCGGCACGCGCCAGCGCCGCGGCGGTGGCCGGGATCGGCGCCTCCAGCATGACCACCGGGTCGTGGCCGATGACCGTCATCGTGTGGATGCGCGCCAGCGGCGCCAGGCCCAGCGCGCGCAGGCCACGTTCGTTGACGACCAGCACGCCGCTGGCGCCGTCGGCGATCTGGCTGGCGTTGGCGGCGGTGACCGTGCCGCCTTCGCGCAGCAGGCGAACGCCGGCGATGCTCTGGGCGCTGGCGTCGGCGCGGATGCCTTCGTCGGCGGCCAGCGGCTCGGCTTCGCCGCAGCCGTCAGCACGGCGCACGGCCAGCGGCAGGATCTCGGCGGCGAAAGCGCCGTCGCGGGTCGCGGCCGCGGCGCGCTGGTGGCTCTGCAGCGCCCAGGCGTCCAGCGCCGGCTTGGCCAGGCCGTACTGGGTGGCCAGCAACTCGGCGCCGGTGAACTGGCTGAACTCGGCGCCCGGGTAACGCGCGGCGATCGCCGGGCTGACGTAGTGGCCGTAACCGGCCTGGCGCGGCAGTTCCATTGGCAAGCCCATCGGCACGCGCGACATGCTCTCGACGCCGCCGGCGATGACGCAGTCCATCGTGCCCGACATCACCGCCTGGGCGGCGAAATGCAGCGCCTGCTGCGACGAGCCGCACTGGCGGTCGACCGTCGTGCCCGGCACCGACTCGGGCAGCGACGAAGCCAGCACCGCGTTGCGCGCGACGTTGGCCGCCTGCTCGCCGACCTGGCCGACGCAGCCGAGGATCACGTCGTCCACTGCCGCCGGGTCGACGCCGCAGCGTGCGACCAGCGCGTCGATGACCTGCGCCGCCAGGTCGGCCGGATGCCAGCCGCTCAAACGGCCGTTGCGGCGCCCGCAGGGGGTGCGCAGCGCGGCGACGATGAAGGCTTCGGCCATGGCGGGCTCCTCGGATGGTCTGCGGGCCATTCTGCGGCGCCCCCGGGCGTCGCGCCGTCACCATGGCGACGCTGGCCCGGCCGCCAGCCCGGGCGGACAATGGCTGCATGCGTCTTGCCCCGTCCGCGCGCCGCGCCGCCGCCTTCGCTCTCGTGATCGCCGCCGCCGCGGCCCAGGCCTCGCCGTGGTTCGACGCCGGCTCACGCCCCGGCCCGCTGGCCCGTGAAGCCGCCACGCTGCTGGCCGCCGCGCCCGAACACGGCCTCGTCGCCGAGGACTACCACGCCGCGGCGCTGGTCCAGGCGCTGGACGCCGCCGCGCGGGCGCCCTCGCCCGAGCTGGCGACGCGGCTGGAAGCCGAACTCGACGTCACGATGCGGCGCTACCTCGCCGACCTGCACCGCGGCCGCCTGGACCCGCGTGTGCTGTACCCGACGCTGACGCTGCCCGAGCGCCAGCCCTTCGACGCCCGCGCCGCGCTCGACGCCGGCCTCGCCGCCGGTTCGCTGGCGCTGGCCGTGCGCCGCGCCGAGCCGGTGCTGCCGCAGTACGGCGAGCTGCGCCAGGCGCTCGCGCGCTACCGCACGCTGGAACACGACCCGGCCTGGGCGGCGCCGCTGCCGCCGCTGCCGAGCGTCGGCCGCACGCGCAAGCTCGAACCCGGCGCCGCCTGGCCGGGCCTGCCGGCGCTGGCCGCGCGCCTGGTGGCGCTGGGCGACCTGCCGGCCGGCACGCATGCCGGCGCGGTCTACGCCGAGCCGCTGGCCGGCGGCGTGCGCCGCTTCCAGGAGCGCCACGGCGTCAGCGCCGACGGCGTCATCGGCGCGGCGACCTTCTCGCGGCTGGAGATCAAGCCCGCGGCCCGCGCCGAGCAACTGGCGCTGGCGCTGGAACGCCTGCGCTGGACGCCGCTGCTCGAATCGCCGCGCATGGTCGTCGTCAACATCCCGGAGTTCGTGCTGCGCGCCTACGAGGTGCAGGACGGCCGCATCGCCATCGTGCAGCGCATGCGCGTCGTCGTCGGCCAGGCGCTGGACAAACGCACGCCGCTGATCGACGCCGAGCTGCGTGCCGTCGAGTTCAGCCCCTACTGGAACGTGCCGCCGTCCATCGTGCGCTCCGAGACCCTGCCCAAGCTGCGCCGCGACCCGGGTTACCTGGAACGCGAAGGCTTCGAGTTCGTCGCCGCCGACGGCAGCGTGCACACCGGCGCCTCCGCCGAGGCGCTGGACGCGCTGGCTGCCGGCCGCTGGCGCATCCGCCAGCGCCCCGGGCCGCGCAACGCGCTGGGCGACATCAAGTTCGTGTTCCCCAACGCCGAGCAGATCTACCTGCACCACACGCCGTCGACGGGCCTGTTCGCGCGCGACCGGCGCGACTTCAGCCACGGCTGCGTGCGTGTCGAAGACCCGCTTTCGCTGGCGATGTTCGTGCTGCAGGACATGCCCGACTGGCCCGAGGCGCGCATCCGCGAGGCGATGGACGCCGGCGAGTCGCGCACGCTGCGGCTGACGACGCCGGTGCGGGTGCTGATCGCCTACGGCACCGCGCTCGTCAAGGACGGGCGCGTGTTTTTCTTCGACGATATCTACCGTCAGGACCCGCGCCTGCAGGCCGCGCTGCGCGAACGCGCCGCGCCCGCCCGCGCCGACTGACGAGGAGGACCACGATGCGCAATCAGGACCGCCGCCGTTTCCTGCGCCACGGCGCCAAGCTGGCCGTCGGCGTGCTGCCGGTGGCCGCCGCCACGCGCCCGGCGCTGGCTGCCCTGCCCGGCCCGCGCGCGCTGGCGATGAACCACACCCACACCGGCGAGTCGCTGGACCTGGTGTATGCGGTGGACAGCCAGTTCGTGCCGGCGGCATTGGGCACGCTGAACCGCTTCCTGCGCGACCACTACACCGGCAGCGTCGGCGTCATCGACCCGCAGCTCTTCGAACTGCTGCACCGCGTGCGCAGCCTGCTCGGCACCGAGAGCGCTGTCTTCGAGGTCATCTCGGGCTACCGCTGCCCCGAGACCAACGACCGGCTGCGCAACACGCGTGGCGGCGGCGTCGCGCGGCACAGCCTGCACATGGATGGCCGCGCGATCGACGTGCGCCTGGCCGGCGTGCCGCTGAAGGAGCTGCGCGACGCGGCGATGACGCTGCAGGCCGGCGGCGTCGGCTACTACGAGCAGGATCGCTTCGTACACCTGGACACCGGGCGCGTGCGCCACTGGTGACGTGAAAACGCCCGGCCGCAGCCGGGCGTCGTCGTCGCGGGCGCGGCGGATCAGGCGGCCGTCGTGAAGCCGCGGCTGGTCCAGCGCCGGCCGTCCTTGGCGATCAGCAGCGCATCGACGCCGTCCAGGCGCTCGGCCATCGCCAGCGAACGTTCGGCGCCCATCACCATGAAGGCGGTCGACAGGCCGTCGGCCTGCAGCCCGGTGGGCGCGAGCACGGTAACGCTGGCCAGCTGCGTCGGCGAGTCGCCGGCCGCCGGGTCGAAGATGTGGTGGTGCACGAAGTCGGGCGTGAAGAAGGTCTCGTAGTCGCCCGAAGTCGACAGCGCGCGGCCGTCCATCGCCAGGCGCGCGGCCACGGCTTCGGCGTCGCGCGGGTCGCGCACGCCCAGCATCCAGGGACGACCTTCGTCCTTGGCGCCGATGGTCGCGAACTCGCCGGTGTCCAGCAGCGCGTGCGCGATGCCGTGCTGCAGCAGCACGGCGCGCGCGCGGTCGGCGGCATAGCCCTGGGCAAGGCCGTTGACGGTGATGCCCATGCCGGCCTCGGCCAGCGTCACGCGTTCGGCCGAGACCTTCAGCCGCTGCCAGCCGACCTTGGCGCGCGCGGCGGCGAGGGTCGCCGCGTCCGGCAGGCCACCGGCTTCGTGCGCGGCTTCGAACGCGTTCCACAGCGGCTGCACCGTCAGGTCGAAGGCGCCGCCGGTCATGCGCGCGAGTTCCTGGCCGGCCTGCAGCACGGCGACGAAACGCGCGTCGGGCGAGTCGAAGACGCCGTTGCGGTTCAGGCGCACGAGCTGGCTGCCGTCCTGGCGCAGGCTCATCAGCGCATCGACGGCCTTCACCTCGGCCAGCGCGGCGTCGATCGCCGTGCGCGCCACGGCTTCGTCGGGGTGCAGCACGGTGAGGTGGACCGTGGTGCCGAAGGCGCGCGCGCTGCCTTCGTGGCGCGGCAGCGCCGCGGTGGCGGCCGGGGCGGCTTCACGCCGGCTCCAGGCCAGGACCCCGAGGGCGCCCAGGCCCAGCGAGGCGGAGATCAGGGTGCGTCGCTTCATCAGCATCTTGTTTCCTTCGCGCGCGGCGTTCAGTACAGGACCTCGTGCCAGCGGCCGCCGGCGATGAAGGTCTGGCGCAGCAGCGCCCAGCGTCCGGGCGCACCGGCGATGCGCGCCAGCGCGACCTCGGTGCCCGACTTCAGCGCCTCGGGCCCGGCGATGTAGACATGGGTACGCTTGTCCTCGAGCAGGCTGCGCAGCTCGGCGGCGTTGTCCTCGACGCTGCGCCCCAGCGCCGACAGCACGCTCAGGTGCGGCCGCGGGCTCACGGCCTGGAAGGCCTTGAAGCTGGCTTCGTCGTAGTACTGCGCGATGTCGGTGTTCTGCTCGTTCATGTAGAGCATCTCCAGCCCCGAGCGCGCGCCGTAGAACAGGCGCACCGGGCCGTCCCAGCGGCCCAGCGTCTCGTAGATGCGGCGCACCAGGCCCCGGAACGGCGCGATGCCGGTGCCCATGCCGATCATGATCATCGGCGAGTGGCGGTCCGGCGGCACCGGGAACGGGTGACCGACCGGGCCGCTGAACTCGATGCGCTCGCCGGGCTTGAGGTCGCAGAGATAGTTGGACGCGACGCCGGGATGGCGCTCGCCGTTGAAGTCGTCGATCTCGTGGCAGCGGCGCACCAGCAGCGCGAACTCGGTGCGTTCGGGATCGCTGACGTCCAGGTCGGCGAGCGAATACAGGCGCTCGTGCCAGGCCTGGCCGTAGCGGCCGGGCACACGCAGGCGCAGGCACTGGCCCAGGCGGATGTCGAAGGATGGGTCGTGGGTCTCGAAGACCAGGTGGCGCACGTCTTCGGGCGATTCGGCCGGCGTGATGCGCGCGCTGGAGACGAGCGCGGCGCTGAGCTGCGACGCGGCCACGGGGGCATCGGTGAGGGTCATGTCGGGGGCTCTCATAGCGGGCGCGGCGGCGCGACGGGGGCCTCGGCCGGCTGTTCGCAGGGCTGGCCGCAATGGCCGCAGCCGCCGGAGCAGCCGACCTCGCGGTACGGGCCGGTCTCGGGGTGGCGCTCGGCGTAGCCGCGTGCGATGCGCTGCACGACGAGCCAGCCGACCATCAGGCCGGCGATCGCGCCGAAGGCGACGAGGTAGTTCAGCATGTCATCCGCCCAGGCCGGCGAAGCCCATGAAGGCCAGCGACAGCACGCCGGCGAGCATCAGCGTCAGCGCCGAGCCGCGTGCCAACTCGGGCACCTCGACCAGCTGCAGGCGCTCGCGCAGGCCGGCCATCAGCACCAGCGCCAGCGTGAAGCCGGCGCCGCCGCCGATCGCGAAGGCCAGCGACTGCCACAGGCTGTACTCGCGTGCGGTCTGGATCAGCGCCACGCCGAGCACGGCGCAGTTGGTCGTGATCAGCGGCAGGTAGATGCCGAGCGCGCGGAACAGCGTCGGGCTGTACTTCTTCAGCACCATCTCGACGAGCTGCACCGCCGAGGCGATGACGACGATGTAGGAGATCAGGCGCAGGAACTCGAGCCCGACCAGGCTCAGCAGCCAGTTCAGCCCGAAGGCGAACAGCGATGCCACGGCCATCACGAAGGTCGTGGCCACGCCCATCGGCAGCGCGGTGTCGAGCTTGCCCGAGACCCCGAGGAAGGGGCACAGGCCGAGGAACATCGCGAGTACGAAGTTGTTGGCCAGCAGCGCGCCGATGAAGATCTGGAAGACGGTGTCGTGCGCCATCTCAAGCTCCCGACGAGGCGGTGGCGGGCGTCGCGGCCGCGGCGGCCAGCCGGCGCTTGCGCTTTTCCCACCACGAGAAGAACAGCAGCCACGAGCCGAGCACGAAGAAGCCGCCCGGCGGCAGCACCATCACGACCCAGGGCTGGAAGTGCGGGCCGAACAGCGAGAAGCCGAACAGCGTGCCGGCGCCGAGGATCTCGCGCACCACGCCCAGCGACAGCAGGCCGATCGTGAAGCCCGCGCCCATGCCGGCGGCGTTGAGCATCGAGGCGATCGGCGGGTTCTTCGAGGCGTGCGCCTCGGCGCGGCCGAGGATGATGCAGTTCACGACGATGAGCTGGATGAAGGCGCCCAGCGCCTCGTACAGCTTCAGGCTCACCATCTGGATCGTGTAGTCGATGACGGTGACGAAGGTCGCGATGATCACGATGTAGGTCGCGATGCGCACTTCCTTGGGCACGACGTTGCGCAGCAGCGAGACCAGGCCACAGGAGGCGATCAGCACCAGCGCGGTGGCGACTCCCATCGACAGCGCGTTGATGCCCGAGACTGTGACGGCCAGCGTCGGGCACATGCCGAGCATCATCACGAAGGTCGGGTTCTGCTTCCAGACGCCTTCGGTGAGCTGCTCCCAGGCGCCGGTCATGCCGGTGCTCGCGGCGCCGCCATGGGCGTGATGTGAACTCATGGGGCTTTTCCGATCTGTTGGAGCTGGGGCACCAGCCGCGGCAGCAGCGCCTGCGCGGCTTCGTCGATGCCGCGGCCGACCGCACGCGAGGTGACGGTGGCGCCTGAGATCGCGTCGATCTGCCAGGCGTCGGTCTTGGTGCCGTGCTTGACGGTCTTCACCGCGTTGGCCAGGCCCTTCAGGTCGGCGCCGAGCTTGACGTCCAGGGCCTCGAAGTTCTTCAGGAACGCGGCGTCGGTGAGGATCTTGTCGCCGATGCCGGGCGTCTCGCGCATGCTGACGACGGCGATGCCGACGATGCACTGGCACTGCGGCTTGTAGCCGAACATCACGCGCACGGTGTCGGCGTAGCCCTTGGCGGCGCCTTCGGCGGCGATGCCCATCAGCGCGCCTTGCGCGTCGTAGGCGGCCTGGAAGGGCAGCGCGCCGGCAGGGGCGCCGTCGGGCGCGCCGGGCACGACCTGGCCGTCGGCCAGCGCGAGGTAGGAGACCGTCTTCTGCGCGCCGGGCAGCACCTTGGCGACGGCACGTTCGAGCGCGATGCGGCGGTTCTCCTTCACCGCCGGCAGGCTGCCTTCGTAGGCGGTGACGATCAGCAGGCCGCAGATCGCGGCCACGAGGCCCAGCGTCGCGATCATTGCGCGCGTGGGCGTCGGCGGAGGCGGCGGCAGGGCCGCCGGGGACTGGGGCGCGTTCATTTGCGGGGCTTGTTGATCGGCATGCGCTTCTTCGGCGTCGTGGCGCCGGCTTCCTCGCGCGAGATGTACTCGGGGTGCAGCGCGTAGGTCGCGCCGCGGCGCGGGCGCAGCAGCCCGCTCTTGCCGAAGGGACGCGGCTGCGTGAAGCGCTCGATCAGCGGCGACGCGGCGTTGCCGATCAGGATCGCGTACATCACGCCTTCGGGCAGGCCGCCGTAGTAGCGGATCAGCACCGTCAGCACGCCGATCAGGCCGCCGTAGACCCACATGCCGCGTGGCGTCACCGGCGAGGTCGCCATGTCGGTGGCCATGTAGACCGCGCCGAGCATCAGGCCGCCGGAGAACATCATGAAGAACGGGTCCGGGAAGCGTGCCGGGTTCCAGGCGTACAGCGCGAAGGCCGTCAGGCCGGCGCTGCCGAGGATGGCCGCCGGGATGCGCCAGTCCAGATAACGCCGCAGCGCGAGGTAGGCGCCGCAGACCAGGATCAGCAGCGGCGACGGCCCCACCGCCATGTGGCCCGACAGCGAGGACAGCAGCTGCAGCGGGTCGGCGGCGACGCCCTCGAACTTCCACTTCGCCAGCGGCGTGGCGCCGGTGACGCCGTCCAGGTGCAGGCTCTGCAGCCAGGCGGCGGTGTCGGCCGGCATCATCAGCGGCCAGGCCAGCGTGCTCGGCACGAAGCTGGTGAAGCGGCCGTCGAGGAAGGACGGCGTGTAGGTGGCGATCGCCACCGGGAACGCCGCCTGCACGAAGGCCCGGCCGACCAGCGCCGGGTTGAAGACGTTGAAGCCGATGCCGCCGAACAGCGCCTTGCCCAGCGCGATCGCGACGATGCCGGCCACCGCGCCCATCCACAGCGGGAAGGCCGGCGGCAGCGACAGCGCCAGCAGGATGCCGGTGATGACCGCCGACCAGTCGGCCAGCGTCCCCGACTGGGTGCCGGTCTTGACGAAGAAACGTTCGGTCGCCAGGCAGGCGGCGGTGACGACGGCCAGCGAGGCCAGCGCCGAGACGCCGTACTGGTAGACGAAGAAGGCGCACACCGGCAGCAGCGAGCCGACGACGTTGCGCATGATCTGCTCGACGCTGCGCTGCGTCTTGATGTGCGGCGCGCTGCGGATCTCGATCGTGGTGCTCATCGTGCGGGCCCTCAGCTGCGCGTGGCCGCGGGCGCGGCGGGAGCGGACGCGGCGCGTTCGCGCAGCACCTGCTTGGCGACGCGGAACTGCTGCACCAGCGGGATGTTCGACGGGCAGACGTAGGTGCAGCAGCCGCACTCGAAGCACTCGCCGAGGTGGTAATGCGCGCCCATCTCGTCGTACTCGCGCTTGGCCGCCAACATGCCCAGCGCCGACGGGTTCAGGCCCATCGGGCAGCTCTCGACGCACTGGCCGCACTTGATGCACGGGTAGGTGCGGCGGTCGTCGCGTTCGGCCATGTCCTCGCGGCGGAAGACGAGCACGCCGGAGACGCCCTTGGTCACCGGCGTGTCCAGCGCGGCGACGGCCTGGCCCATCATCGGGCCGCCGAGCACCAGCTGGCAGGCGCTGGTGGCATCGCGCGGCGCGCCGGCCCAGTCGAGCACGAAGGAGATCGGCGTGCCCAGCGGCACGCGGTAGTCGCCCGGGCGGGCGACGCCGGGGCCGGCAATCGTGACGACACGCTCGGTCAGCCCCTGGCCGGCCGGCAGCAGCTTGCCGATCGCCGCCATCGTGCCGACGTTGTTCATCACCATGCCCAGCGACACCGGCAGCTGCCCGGAGGGGATCTCCACCCCGAACAGCGACATGATCAGCATCTTCTCCGAGCCCTGCGGGTACTTGGTCGGCACCGCCTCGGCGAAGACGTTCTCCAGCCCGGCCTGGGCGATCGCGGCCTTGACCGCCAGCACCGCGTCGGGCTTGTTGTCCTCGATGCCGACGATGGCGCGCACGGCCCCGGTGGCGCGCATCGACAGCGCGATGCCGCGCACCAGCGCCGTCGCCTCCTCGACCATCGTGCGGTGGTCGCAGGTCAGATAAGGCTCGCACTCGCAGCCGTTGATGACCAGCGTGTGCACCTTGGCCTGCGGCGGCACCTTCAGCTTGGCGTGCGTCGGGAAGGCCGCGCCGCCCAGGCCGACGAGGCCGGCGTCCCAGACGGCCTGCAGGATCTCGTCGGGCGTCATCGCGTCGGCGTCGCGCGCCACGCCCCAGAGGTCTTCCTGGGTCGCCGCGGCGTGCGGGCGGATGACGATGGACGGCGTCCACGGCCCGCGTGCCGTGGGCCGCAGCTCGATGGCCTTGACGACGCCGGTGGCCGGCGCGTGATGCGGCACCGACAGCCAGCCGTCGGCCTTGGCGATCGGCTGGCCGCGCACGACCTCCTGGCCGACACGCACGACCGCCTGGGCCGGCTTGCCGATGTGCTGCGCCAGCGGGACGACGAGTTCGTCGGCCCAGGGCAGGCGCCGGATCGGCGTCGCCGCCGTGTGCTTGTGCTCCGGCGGATGGATGCCGCGCGCGAAGGTCTCGCCGCGCAGGAAGTTGAGCAGCTTCATCGGTGTGTCGCGTCGCCGTTCAGTTGAACTTGGCCGCGCGCTGCTTGAGCTTCTCCAGGTTCGGCTCGGCCGGGTTCCACGGGGTTCCCGGGTGCAGGCAGCCGGCGGTGCATTTCTCGGCCGCCTTCACGATGTCCGAGTAGCTCGCACCCTTCGGGTTGATGACCACCGCGCGGCGGCGGCCGTCGTAGGCGAAGACACCCGGGGCCAGCGTGATGCACTCGTCGCAGGCCGAGCACTCGGGGCTGTCGACCCAGACCGGCTCGTGCGCGCCGTTGACCACCGGGGCCTCGGCGGCCGCGGCGGCCGGCTTGGCGGCCGGGGCCGTCTGAGCCGGAGCCTGCACCGGGGCCGGCGCGACCGGCGCCGCGACCACCGGGGCCGGCGCCGCCGCCACCGGGGCCGCAGCCGCCGGCGCCGCCAGCGCCGAGCTCAGCTTCTGCAGCAGCTCGCCGCGCACGCGCTCGGTGATCGCCGGGATGTCGGCCGGCTTCTCGCGCGTCACCAGGTCGCGCAGCTGGCGCCAGTACTGCTGGCGTTCCTCGCAGGCGCGCACCAGTTCCTGGGCGACCAGCAGGCGCATCAGGCGGCGCTTGGCGTCGACCGCCCAGATGTAGGGGAAGCGGCCGCCGCGCTCGTCGGCCGGCAGCGTCAGCAGCTCGGCCAGCGGGATCATCGCGTCGTTCCAGGTCTCGGCCGGCGCCTTGCGGAAGTGCTTGGAGAAGCGGGCCTCGGTGGCGGCGAAGTCGGCGAAGGTCACCGGCAGGTCCATGCGCTGCTCGGTGCCGTTCTCGTCGAGGTACTTCAGCTTGTAGGTCGGCCAGTCGGCGCTCATCGCCGGGTTGCCCGCCAGGCTGACGCACTCGGCGAAGGTGGCGCCGGCGTCCGGGTCGTAGCGGAACAGCGGGTAGGCGCGGCTCTCGACGGCCAGCTTGCTCTGGTCGACGCTCTTGTCGTCGCCGACGCCGTGCTCCGGCGGGCAGACGGCGTAGACGTTGAACAGCGCCGGGCGGCGCGAGTTCAGGCCGTCGATGAAGCCGTCGAGCAGCTTGGTCGCGTGGGCGATCGTGCCCTGCATGACGAACGCGGTGCGGTGCGCCATGCCGATCAGGCTGATCTCCTTGCGCGGCTCGACCTTGCCGTGCCAGGCGCTGCCGTACGGCGCCATGTCCGAGACCTGGCCGATGAAGCCCGAGGTGCAGGCCTGGCCGCCGGTGTTGGAATAGACCTGGGTGTCGACGACCAGCACCTTCACCGGCTTGCCCGACATCAGCATGCGCGACAGGTTCTGGAAGCCGATGTCGTACATCGCGCCGTCGCCGCCGAGGCTGACGACCGGCGGGCACAGCTTCCACTCCTCGTCGCTGAACTGTTCCCAGTTGAAGCGCTTGAAGAAGTTGCCGTCACGCTCCTCGACGTACTTGCCGGCGAGCTCCATCTCGGCCATGCGCACGGTCTTGAAGCCTTCGGCCATCTTCGCCATGTGGCCCTCGAACAGGCCCATCGCCACCGACGGCGAGTCCTGGAACAGGTGCGAGGTCCAGGGGAAGGGATACGGGTGGTACGGGTAGGTCGAGCCCCAGACCGAGGTGCAGCCGGTGGAGTTGACGATACCCATGTTGGCGCGGCCGCGGCCGGTCGGGCCCTCGACGTAACGCCAGCGCAGGTCCTTCAGCTTCTCCAGCAACTGCGCGACCCGCTTCACCCAGGCCGGGTCCAGCGGCTGCGAGGGCTTGCCGGCGGCCAGGCTGTCGGCCAGCTTGGACAGCGTCAGGTCGTGCGTCGCGTTGGCCTCGACGGCACGCAGCACGGCGCCGGTGTCGGAGACGTCCACCGACTCGGCCAGGCGGGTGCGCAGATGCTGCTGCAGGCCTTCGATCAGCGTGTCGAGCTTGGCCACGAAAGGCTTGACGCGGTGCTGCATCAGCGCCGCGACGGCCGAGGTGAAGAGGTGGATCGCGGTCTTCTCGCCGCAGCCCAGGCAGGCGCCGTCGCCGCAGTTCATCGAGTTGTAGACCGCCTTGTCGAACAGCAGCGTCTCCAGCGCGCCGCTCTTCTCGTCGATGTTCTCGACGCGGATGAACTCGCGGCTGGTCGTCGGCAGGTCCAGCCAGAAGCTCCAGTCGCGGCGCAGCTGCTCGACCGAGGCCTCGCTCTGCGTGACCATCT
The DNA here is from genome assembly GCF_000284255.1 of Rubrivivax gelatinosus IL144. NCBI lineage: Bacteria > Pseudomonadati > Pseudomonadota > Betaproteobacteria > Burkholderiales > Sphaerotilaceae > Rubrivivax > Rubrivivax gelatinosus. Next base: position 2,188,030 of record NC_017075.1, on the reverse strand, counting down.
TCAGCGCGCCGTCGTTGCAGACGTTGACGCACAGGCCGCAGGCCTTGCACGTCAGCGGGTTGACGGTGATCGAGAACAGGCCGCCGCTGCCGGGGTTCTTCTTCTCGCGCACCTGCCAGTAGGGCTTGGTGGCCGAGAACTTGAAGTCGCCGAGCTGGGCCTTCAGCAGTTCGAACTCGGCGGCCATCTTCTCGCGGTCCTCCTCCGGCGCCTCGGCGACGGTGGCGGCGATCGCCTGGTCGATCAGCGGGCGCACGGCGACGCCGTCACCCTTGCCGATCAGGCCGCGCAGCTTCTTGTCGGCGGTGCGCACCGCACGGCGCAGGAAACGCGTCGGCGTGCCGCCGCATTCGACGCGGTTGAGCGCCGTGGCGAAGACCTCGTCGGTCTTGTTGACGAGGCCCGGCATCGCGCTGTCCGGGCAGGCGGTGACGCACTTGCCGCAGGCCGTGCACTTGTCGGCGTCCCATTCAGGATGCTCGAAGCGGATGCCGGTCATGTCGCGGAAGATGCCGCTGGCCGCCGGCACCAGCGAGGCGCCGATGAACGGGTCGAGCAGGTTGTCGTTGCCCTTGCCGGTGGCGTAGAAGTGGCCGGTCTGTTCCCAGAAGCGGTGGATGTCGGCCACCGGCGGCAGCGACTTGGCGTCGCCCTGCGGCGTGCGCAGCAGCGTGATCGGCAGCGCGGCCACGGCACGCGGCGCGGCCGTCGTGCCGACGGTCTTGTCGACGATCTCGCGCAGCTCGTCGTAGCCGCGGCGCACCACGGTGACGTTGTTCTGCACGACACGCGCGCCCTTGGAGCCGAACTTCGCTTCGAGCTGCTTCTCGATGGCGCGGAACAGCGCCTCCTCGGACAGGCCGGCGTTCTCGCGCACCGGCGAGGCGGCGAAGAACGCACCCTGGAAGGCGTTGCCCTGCATGCGCAGCTGCAGGTCGGCGCTGCCGGCCTCCTCACGCGCGATCTGGAAGGCGTCGAGGTAGAAGACGCGGATCTGCTGGTCGACGATGATCTGCTGCGCCCAGCGCGGGAACGCCGCCCAGGTGCCCTCGCCCAGATTGCTCTGGATGATGAAGACGCCGCCCTTCTTCAGCCCGGCCAGCGGGTTGGAGTGGCTGAACACCGCCGGGTCCGGCGAGAGCACGACGTCGACGCTGACGTACTCGCAGTTCACGCGGATCGTCTCGGGCGCGGCCGACAGGTAGTAGGTCGTCGGCTGGCCCTTCTTCTCGGAGCCGTACTTCGGGTTGGCCTTGATCTCGTAGTCCAGCAGCTCGAACAGCGTCATCGCCAGGTTCTTGCCGGTGGTCATCGCGCCCCAGCCGCCGATCGAGTGCATGCGCACCGTGATCGCGCCCTTGGGCATCAGGTTCGGGTTCTCGCTGCCGCGCACGACCATCTCGGCGGCCTTGGGGTAGCCCGCCTTCACCGCCTGCTGGTGCAGCTCGTCCTTGGGGTTCAGCGGGTCGCGCTGGACGTCCACCGAGAGGTAGAAGAACGGCTTCTTCGCGCCGCCGGGCAGCATGTTCTCGATGGCGCCGATCAGCGCCTCGGGCTGCAGGTCGCGCGAGCCCAGGCCGTAGCAGCCCGAGTACAGGCGCGGCATCTCCTGCGGCGCGATCGAGGCGTAGTTCTTGTGCGGCAGCGCGTCCGAGCCGGCGAGGCCGTTCTCCAGCGCCTTGGACACCGAGGCGCGCACCTCACGCATCAGCGGCAGGTCCTCGGCCAGCGGCTGGTCGGTGCGCTCGAGCACGACGACGCCCTTCTTGCCGCGCAGCGCCTGGCCGACCAGGTCGCCCGGGAAGGGGCGGAACATCGTGATGTTCAGCACCCCGACCTTGAGCTTGCGCGTCTCGCGCAGGTAGTCGGCCACGGCCTCGGCCTGCACGACCATGCTGCCCATGCCGACGATGACGTAATCGGCGTCTTCCAGCTTCCAGCCGCCGACGCGGCCGTAGCGCCGGCCGGTGAGCGCGGCGTACTCGGCCATGCACTGCTCGGACAGCGCTTCGATCGCGTCGAAGAAGTACGGCCGCTGCGCAGCCACGGCCTGCATGTAGGCGTCCTGGTTCTGCACCGAGCCCGACAGCAGCGGCACGTCGACGTCCCAGATCGCCGGCACGCGGCGGCGCTTGGGGCCGTAGACCATGGCCTGCGCCGGCGTCGGCGAGTCGATCAGGTCGTCGGGGCGGCCGAGGTACTCGGCGACGAGCTCGCGCTCGGGGATGCGGGCGGACTCGATCAGGTGCGTCGTCAGGAAGCCGTCCTGGCCGACGATGGCCGGGGTCAGCGACAGCTCGGCGAGCTTGCGCGCGATGAGGTTCAGGTCGGCGGCCTCGGTGGCGCTCTTGGCCATCACCTGGATGAAGCCGGTGTCGTCGATGCAGTGGTAGTCGTCGTGGCCGGCGTGCACGTTCAGGCTGGCCTTGGTGATCGCGCGGCAGCCCATGTTCAGCACGTAGGGCAGGCGCTTGCCGACCGTCGCGTACAGCGACTCGTGCATGAAGGCGATGCCCTGGCCCGACGAGAAGTTGGTCGCGCGCAGGCCGGTCATCGACATGCCGGCGGTGACGCCGGCGGCGGCGTGTTCGCTCTCGGGCTCGACGAAGATCAGCGGCCGGTCGGAGACGTTCAGGTGGCCGGCGGCGACTTCCTGCGCCCAGTACTCGCCCATCTGCGTCGACGGCGTGATCGGGTAGGCACCGGCGGCGTCCGAGGCCTCGCGCTCGACCATGATGACGGCGGTGTTGCCGTCGACCGCGTCGCGCACGCCGGGGTATTTGACGGTTTGCGGCTCGCTGTCGCGGCGGTTGTCGCCGGTCAGGTAGTCGATGACCTTCTTCAGCATTTGGGATTCCTCGGACGGATGTTGAAAACGGTGGGGCGGGCGCGCGGAACTACTGGCGCACCGGCAGCGCGTCGTGGCGCAGGATCTTCTTGGCGGCATGGCCGCGCAGCGGGCGGCCGCGGTCGTCGAACCAGACGATCGCGCCGGTCGGGCAGCGGTCGGTGAAGCGTCGCTCGGACTGGTCGTTCCAGCCGTAGTCGATCTCCACCAGGTTGTTCTTCAGCGCCATCAGCCCGGCGGGCGCGTCGGCGACGCAGCGGCCGCAGGCGGTGCAGGCGACTTCGCAGGAGGCTTCGGCGACGTCGCCCTCGGCGCGGTTGCGGCAGGCGATCCACAGCCGCCGGTCCTCGGGCTCGACCGAGAACAGCCCCTTGGGGCAGACCTCGACGCAGTCGTTGCAGGCGGTGCACTTGTCGACGTCGACGACCGGCAGGCCGTGCAGGTCCAGCGTGATCGCGCCGTGCTTGCAGACGGCGACGCAGTCGCCCAGGCCCAGGCAGCCCCAGGCGCATTCCTTGCCGCCGCCGCTGACCACGGCCGCCGCGCGGCAGGTCTCCAGGCCGGCGTAGTGGGCGCGCATGCGCGACACGTGCTTGCCGCCGGCGCAGGCCAGACGCGCCACGCGTTTTTCGACCTCACCGGCGCCGATGCCCAGCAACTGGGCGATCGAACCGACCTGATCCGGGCTGCTGACCGTGCAGCGCGCCGGCACGACTTCGCCGGCGACGACCTTCTCGGCAAAGTTGCGGCAGCCGGCCAGGCCGCAGGCACCGCAGTTGGACTTGGGCAGCAGGTTCTCGACCTCGTCGATGCGGGGATCCTCCTGCACCGACAGCCGACGATTGGCGAACGCGAGAACACCGGCCAGCGCGACGCCCAGCGCCGCCATGAAGCCGCCCGCGATGCCGAAGACCCCTACCTGCTCCATCGAAACCTCTCCCGGACCGTCCTACTCATGCGCCCCACAGCGCCCAGCCCGCAAGAGCGTCCGATGCCAAGTGCGAAAGTCGAGCCGCGCCGGCGTCGAGCCGGATGCGGGCGGGGCTACGCATGCAAAGCGTCGGCAACTCCTGACGCCGGTCGGCGGCGGGATGAAGCGTCGTTCACAGGGCAGCCAGAGATCGGTCTGACAGACCACTTCACTACGCCGGCGACCACGTTGACCGCCGAAACCCGGGCCGCTCCGCGATGGCGGTTCGACCCTGAAACGAATTGGACCCGGGCCCCTGGCAAGCTGGATTGACGAACGACAAACGACTTCATCTGGCGAGAAATGCGACCCGGACAAACCCCAAAATCGCAATCTCGAACCGCTGAAACCGCGCCCCGCAGCCGCACAAAGCGCCTTGCCGGGGCTGCGCGCTCAGTTCAGGTGACGCTCCAGCAGGTAGACCGCCGCGCCGGCCAGATAGCCGACCAGCGCCAGGCCGCTGATCTTGCGCACGTACCAGAAGAAATCGATCTTCTCCAGGCCCATCGCGGCGACGCCCGCGGCCGAGCCGATGATCAGGATCGAGCCGCCGGTGCCGGCGCAGTACGCCAGGAACTCCCAGATGAAGTGGTCGGGCGGGTAGACCGCCAGGTCGTACATGCCCATCGCTGCGGCCACCAGCGGCACGTTGTCGACGACCGCGCTGACCAGGCCGATGAGCACGATGATGACGTCGAGCCGGCCGACCTCGCGGTCCAGCCACTCGGCGATGCCGCCGAGCACGTGGGTGTGCTCCAGCGTCGCCACGGCCAGCAGGATGCCGATGAAGAAGACGATCGAGCTCATGTCGATGCGGCTCAGCGCGGCGGCCAGCGTGAAGCGCTCCTTGGCCTCGTCGTCCTGGTCGCGGTGGATCAGGTCGCCGACCAGCCACAGGATGCCCAGGCCGAACAGGATGCCCATGAACGGCGGCAGGTGCGTCAGCGTCTTGAACACCGGCACCGCGACCAGGATGCCCAGGCCGAGGAACAGCATCAGCTTGCGCTCGAACGGCGTCGTCGCCCGGCCTTCGCCGCGCTCGGCCTCGGCCGGTGCAATCACCGGCTTGCCACGCAGCACGAAGGCGGTGATCGCCAGCGGCACCAGCAGGCTGACGATCGAGGGCAGGAACACCGAGCGCATGATCGACAGCGCGGTGATCTGGCCGCCGATCCACAGCATCGTCGTCGTGACGTCGCCGATCGCCGTCCAGGCGCCGCCGGCGTTGGCGGCGATGACGATGATGCCGGCGAAGAACAGCCGGTCGTCGCGCTTGGCGAGCAGCTTGCGCATCAGCGAGACCATGACGATCGTCGTCGTCAGGTTGTCGAGGATGGCGCTGAGGAAGAAGGTGACGAAGCCGACCAGCCACAGCAGCGACGACAGCGTCGCGGTGCGGATGCGCTCGGTGATGACCTCGAAACCGTCGTGCGCGTCGACGACCTCGACGATGGTCATCGCGCCCATCAGGAAGAACACGATCTGCGCCGTGCCCATCAGCGACTCGCCGAGCTCGGCGCCGACACGCTGGTGGTCGGCGGTGACGGTGGCGTAGATCGTCCACAGCAGGCCGGCGCCGAGCAGCGCGGAGGCCGACTTGTTGATCTTCAGCGGGTGTTCGAGCGCGATCGCCGCATAGGCGGCGACGAAAACCATCACGAGCGCAGTCAGCATGGAATCGGAACGGGAGAACGGAAGACGGATGTCCGGGACTTGCAGCGGGGCCCGGCAACGGGCGCCCCGGATGCCGGGACGGCGTGCGCCAACCTCGTGCGCCGGTCGGAGGCGGCACGAAGCCGACGGTCGTGCGGCCGGACGGAGATCGTTCCGGCGGCCTGCGTCACTGCAGCGGCGGCCTCATCGGCCGCCGTGTGTCCGGCCGCGTCGCGATGGCAACACGGCTCGAAGGGGATTGGATGCTTTCGCCAGCCGAAATGGATTGATCGACCACAAGCATTCCCACCATGTGACAAATTGGGGCGTCGCACCCCTTAACGGTGCGGCGCTTGCCGCCGGCCGCGCCGCATCTGCGCCAGCGGGCGCTTGCCCTGCAGCTGGCGCTCGATGCCGTCGTTGAGTTCGGCGCGCAAGGCGTGCACCTCCTCGACGAGGCCGTAGACGCCGGGGAAACGCAGGTCCAGCCACAGCCACAGCGTGCAGGCGCGCAGCGCCTGCTCGATGCGGTCGAGCCGGCTCCAGCCGTCGACCGCGTCGAGGAAGTACGGCCGGCCGGCACGGGCGCCCTTGGCGTGGCCGCGCGCCCAGTCCAGGTACTCCTGCACCGTGTCCTCGCTGCGCGTGTCCACCGGCGCCTGGGCGTAGACGAAACGCGCCGCCAGCGGCAGCGCGCCGGCGGCGTGGTCCAGCTGCTCGGCCAGCGCCAGCATCGCATCGAGTTCGGCGACGGCGAAGTGGGCGTCGTCGAGCTTGAGCCGCTCGACGAAGACGCCCAGCACCTCGCGCAGCCGGGTGGCCTGCAGGCGCTCGGCGATCGTGCGCACGTGCCAGCCGTTGGGCGCCACCGGCGCCTTGAACTGACGCGGTGCCTTGGGCTGGCGGTGCAGCAGCTCCTTCAGCGTGCGCGCCGCGGTCGGCTCGGCCAGGTCGAGCACGCCGGTGAAGCCTTCCTCCTGCATGCCGAAACGCCCGGCGCGGCCGGCGATCTGGTGCACCTCGGACTCGTCGAGCAGGCGGTCGCCGACGCCGTCGAACTTGCTCAGCGTCGAGAACAGCACACGCCGGATCGGCAGGTTCAGGCCCATGCCGATGGCGTCGGTGGCGACCAGGATCTCCGACTCGCCGCTGGCGAAACGTTCGGCCTCGCGCCGCCGCACCTCGGGCGGCAAGGCGCCGTAGATCACCGACACCGGCCGGCCGTTGGCGGCGATCGCGTCGCGCAGCGTCAGCACGTCGCGGCGGCTGAAGGCGACGACGGCGTCGCCGGACTGCAGGCCGCCCAGCGGCACCGGCCGCGGCAGCAGCTCGACGTGCTGCTTGCGCTCGAAGCGCCGCACCGTGCAGCGCTCGCCGCAGACGCCGAGCAGGTTCTCGATCGCCGACACCGCGTATTCGCTGCAGATGATGATCAGCTCGCTGGCCGGCACGGCGACGATGGCCTGGGTCCAGGCCCAGCCGCGCGCCGGGTCGAAGATCATCTGCGCCTCGTCGACCACCGCCACCTCGACCGGGTTGTTGGTCGAGACCATCTCGATCGTGCTGGAGACGAAGCGCGCGCCCTCGGCGGGCACGTTCTCCTCGCCGGTCAGCAGCGAGCAGGCGACGCCGCGCGCGACCATGCGGTCGCGGCCTTCCAGCGCCAGCAGGCGCAGCGGCGCCAGGTAGGTGCCGTCGCGCGCCTGGCACAGGCGCTCGAAGGCGGCGTGGGTCTTGCCGCTGTTGGGCGGGCCGACGTAGAGCTTGACGGTGCGCTGCTGCGCACGCGCCTTCGGGAAGGTGTCGGGATAGCCCTGGAAGGCCAGCTCACTGGTCAGCCCCTGCAGCGTGTCGAGCTCGGTGACGCGGTGCTCCCAGCGGTCCTGCACGCGCGTGCAGGCGGCCATCAGCTCGTCGGCGGCCTGCGGGCGCGCGCACTCGGCCGACAGCCGCGGCAGCAGCGACACCAGCTCGCGCGGCGACAGCGCGTGGCTGCGCGCGACCAGACGCTCCAGGTGCGCGAGGATCGCCGCGCGCTGCGGGTGCGGCACGCCGGCGCCCAGCGCGGCCTGCAGCGCGGCGCTGTCGCCGGTGCGCCAGAAGCTCCAGACCGGCGCGTCGTCGACCTGCACCCGGAACGGCAGCACCACCGGGAACGGAGGCTCCTCGGGCACCGGGATCTCGACCGTGTCCTGCAGCAGCCGGGTGAACGCGCCGGCGTGGCGCAGCAGGCCCAGCGACTCCAGCGTCGCGGCGCGTTCGTGCATCAGCGCGCGCACGTCCGGGCCGGTGCCGACCGCGTCCAGATGGGCCAGCGCCAGCGGCACCAGGCGCGGCTCGATCCAGCGGCTGGGCCGCGTGCCGGCGGCCTTCTGCAGCAGGATCAGCCCGAGCTTGTCGAGGTGGGCCTCGAAGCCGGGCGCGTGCGGCTCCAGGTATTCGGCGGGTTTGGTGACCTGCGGCAGCAGGTGCGCCGCGCGGCGCACGCGCTCGAAGTCCTCGGGGGAGACGCCGGCGGGCACACGCGCCAGGTGGCGGGGCTCGGGCAGATGGGGCAGCGGGCGCGGCGTGTCGGTCGGGCGTGAAACGGTCATGGAACGGGAACAGGGCGAGGCGCCGACTCTAACCGCCCGCGCCGGCGCCCTGCCCGCTCATCCCCAGAGCGCGCCCCTCCGGTCGTCGACACGGCGCGCCTTGTGCGTCGCACGCGGCAGCGTCTCGGGCGCCAGCAGCCGGACCTCGGCCGAGACGCCGCTGGCGCTCTTCAGCGCATGGGCGAAACGCCCGGCCAGGCCCGGCGCGTCGCCGACGAAACCGGGCGCGGTCTCGACTTCCACCGTCAGCCGGTCCAGATGCTGCACGCGCTCGACGACCAGGCGGTACTCGCCGTTGAACTCGGCGAAACGCCGCACGACGGCCTCGACGTCGCTGGGAAAGAGGTTGACGCCCTTGACGATCAGCATGTCGTCGAGCCGGCCGTGCACGCCCAGCAGGCGCGCGCTGGTGCGGCCGCAGCGGCAGGGCTCGGTGGTGAACGAGACGATGTCGCCGGTGCGAAAGCGGATCATCGGCCGCGCGCGCTTGGTCAGCGTGGTCAGGACCAGCTCGCCGCGTTCGCCCTCGCGCACCGGCTCGCCAGCGGCGTCGAGCACCTCCCAGTGGATGTGGTCCTCGGCCCAGTGCAGCCCGTCCTGCTGCTCGCACATGCCGGCGCAGGAGCCGAAGATGTCCGACAGGCCGTAGTAGTCGTAGACCTTGGCGCCCCACAGCGCCTCGATGCGCTGGCGCGTCTGCGGGATCGAGCCGCCAGGCTCGCCGGCGACGAAGAGCCGGCGCACCTGCAGGTCGCGGCGCGGGTCCAGACCCTGCTTGAGCGCCGTCTCGCCCAGGTACCAGGCGTAGGACGGCGTCGTCCAAAGCGCCGTCAGGCGGAACTGCTGCGCGATCTGCAACAGGCGTTCGGACGGCAGCGTGCCGGCGTGCACGCTCAAGGCGCCCAGGCGCTGCGCGCCGAGCACGCAGGGCCCGCCGACGAACAGCGACAGGTTCAGCGCGTGGCCGTAGCGGTCCTCGGGCCGCAGCCCGGAGGACCAGAACTGGCGCGCCTCGTAATCGATCCAGTCGTCGAAGTCCTCGGCGGTGAACGGCGAGGCCGTCGGCACGCCGGTCGAGCCGCTGGAGGCGCAGACGTAGACCACGTCGCGCTCGGGCACGGCGACGATGTCGCCGAGCGGCGGCACCGCCAGCTGGCGGTCGCGCAGCGTGCGTTTGTCCAGCGTCGGGAAACGCCGCAGGTCGTCCAGCGTGCGCAGGTCCTCGGGGCCGACGCCGGCGGCGGCGAAGGCGGCGCGGTAGTACGGCGAGCCCTCGGCGGCGTGGCGCAGGTGGCGGCGCAGGCGTTCGAGCTTCAGCGCATCCCAGTCGGCACGTGACTGGGTCTCCAGCGCCGGCGCCCAGAAGCGGCGTTCGGTGCCGAGCTGGGCCAGCACGGCGCTCATTGGGCACCCTCCGGCCTGGCGGCCGGTCCCGCCGAGCGGGAATGAGCCCCGGACAAGTCCTGAGGGCTCATGCAAGCCTCGCGACGGCCGGCGGCGCGGTCACGCGCCCGGCCAGCAGCTCGTCGAGCAGCGGCAGCGTCGGCGCGCCGGCGCCGGTGGGCATTGCCTCCCAGCCCTGGGCACGCGAGAAGAAACGCAGCGCCTCGAAGTCGGCCAGGCGGCCGCCGTCGAAGCGGTGGGCCAGACCCGCCGGCACGGCGATCCAGTCGCCGGCGCTGCACAGCACGGCCAGGCCGCCCGCCGGCAGGCGCACGTGGAACAGGCCACGGCCGTTGACGAACACGCGCAGCTCCAGGTCGGCGTGCGTGTGCTCCTCGAGGAAACGCGCGCGCAGCGGCGGCCAGGCCGGGTCGCCCGGGCGCACCGTGACGCGGTCCTCGTGCACGATGCCGTAGTGCCGGCGCAGCGCGTCCAGCGCCGCGTGGTGGCCCGAGTCGGCGTCGGGCTCGATCTCCACGCGCCCGGCGTCCACGCCCAGGCGCGCCAGCAGCGCCACGCCGGCGGCCGTGCCGCGTGCGTGCTCGCGCACGCCGCCGTCTTCGTCGAAGAGCCAGGCCTGCATCGTGCGCTCCCGGTTTACTGCAGGAAGGACGGACGGGCGTAGCCGGCGAAGTTCTTGTCCAGCACCTGCTTGAAGAACGGCGTCTTGAAGGCCTCGGCGATGTCGTGCGCCCAGGGCGTGCCGGCGTCGGCCCGCTTCACGGCGGCGACGAGCAGGTAGTAGTCGGGCGTCTTCTCCAGCGCCACCGCTTCGGTGAGCTTGAGGCCCGAGGCGATCGCGAAGTTGCCGTTGACGATGGCGAAGTCGGTGTCGTCCAGCGCGCGCGGCAGCTGCGCGGCTTCCAGCGGCACGAGCTGGATCTTCTTCGGGTTGGCGACGATGTCCTTCTCGGTCACGCGCAGCGGGTCGACGCCGGGCTTGACCGTCAGCAGCTTGTGCTGCTCCAGGAAGACCAGCGAACGCGCGAGGTTGGTCGGGTCGTTGGGCAGCGCGATGCGCGCGCCTTCGCGCGCGTCGGCCACGGTCTTGAACTTGCGCGAGTACAGGCCCAGCGGCGCGATCGGGCCCTGCACGATGTCGACGATGTCGAGCTTCTGGTCGGCGGCGAACTTCTTCAGGTAGATGATGTGCTGGAAGAAGTTGGCGTCGAGCGCGCCGTCGGCCAGCGCCTTGTTCGGCTGCACGTAGTCGTTGAACTCGACGAGCTTCACCTTGTAGCCCTTCTGTTCGAGCTGCGGCTTGATGCCGAGCTTGAGCACGTCGAGGTTGGAACCGGCGGTGGCGCCGATCACCAGCTCCTTCTTCTGCTGCGCATGGGCCTGGGAGGCGATCGTCGCGGCGCCGAGCACGGCGGCGAGAGCGACGGCGGCGGACAGCAGCGAGCGGCGCGAGAACGACATGGGACGGGTTCCTTGTTGGCGGAAGAAGGGAAAGCTCAGCGCTTGTCCAGCCGGCGCGCGATCGCGCTGCCGGCGAACTGGATGAGCTGCACGAGCACGACCAGGATCGCGACGGTGAACACCATCACGTCGGTCTGGAAGCGGTAGTAGCCGTAGCGGATCGCGAGGTCGCCGATGCCGCCGCCGCCGACGACGCCGGCCACCGCCGAGTACGACAGGAAGCTGATCGCCAGCACCGTCAGCGCCAGCACCAGCCCCGAGCGCGCCTCGACGACGAGCACGCGCCAGACGATCTGCAGTTCCGAGGCGCCCATCGCGTGCGCCGCCTCGACGACGCCGCGCGGCACCTCGCGCAGCGTCTGCTCGACGAGGCGCGCGAAGTACGGGATCGCCGCAAACGACAGCGGCACCGCCGCCGCCAGCGGCCCGATCGAGGTGCCGGCGATGACGCGTGTGACCGGCACCAGCGCCACCAGCAGGATGATGAAGGGGAAGGAACGCACCAGGTTCACGATCCAGCTGACGACGCCGTAGACCGGCGCCGAAGCCAGCGGCTGGCCCGGGCCGAGCAGGAACAGCCACACGCCCAGCGGCCCGCCGACGATCAGCGCCGAGCCCAGGCCGATGGCCAGCATCAGCGCGGTCTGGCCGACCGCCGTCCAGAGTTCGGGCAGCAGCGAGACGATGTTCTCAGGCATGGGCGGGCTCCGGTTCTTCGGCCACGGCCTCGTCGCCTTCGGCGTCGAGTTCGGGCGGGTGGTCCACGAGGCGCTGCAGCGCCCGGCCCAGCGAGGTGCGGCGGCGCACGCCGTGCTCCGACAGCGCGAACTGCTCGGCCACCGCGCCGCGTTCGACGACCGCGACGTGGCGGCACAGCGAGCGCACGACCTCCAGCTCGTGGGTGACGATGACGATCGTCACGCCCAGCCGGGCGTTGATGTCGGCCAGCGTGCGCAGCACCTGGCGCGTGGTGTCGGCGTCCAGCGCCGAGGTCGGCTCGTCGCACAGCAGCACCGACGGATGCGGCGCCAGCGCACGCGCGATCGCCACCCGCTGCTTCTGGCCGCCGGACAGCTGCGCCGGATGGCTGTCGCGCTTGTCGGTGAGGCCGACGATGGCCAGGCACTCGGCGACGCGTTCGGCGACTTCGGCACGCGAGCGCCGGCCGTGCAGGCGCAGCGGGAAGGCGATGTTGTCGAAGACGGTCGCGTTCTGCAGCAGGTTGAACTGCTGGAAGATCATGCCGATCGACTGGCGCGCCAGGCGCAGCTCGCGCTTGCCGAGTTCGGTCAGCACGCGCCCGTCGACCTCGACGCGGCCGCGGTCGGGCGTCTCCAGCAGGTTGATCAGGCGCAGCAGCGTCGACTTGCCGGCGCCGCTGGCGCCGACGATGCCGAAGACGTCGCCGCGGCGCACCTGCAGCGAGACCTCGTGCACGGCGTCGAAGACCTCGCCGCCGGGCAGGCGGAAGCGTTTGCTGAGGCCGTCGAGCCGGATCAGCGGCGGCGCGGCGGAAAGGTCCTGGACGGGCATGGGAACGACACGAGACGGAAACGGCTCATGAGTTTCTCCAGCAGTCCCGCCGCGTCGAACGAAGGAAAACGAGTTAGCTTGCTCGCCCTCCGGGAAAACCACGGCCGCCGCGGTAAGCCGCTACTACCTCGTGCGCCGGGCGCCTGCCGAAGATGGCGCCCATCCCAACGAACCCAGGAGACACAGGCGATGAGCAAGATCCTGATGCTGTGCGGCGACTTCGGCGAGGACTACGAGGTCATGGTGCCGTTCCAGGCGCTGCAGGCCGTGGGCCACACGGTGCACGCGGTGGCACCCGACAAGAAGAGCGGCGACTGGGTGATGACCGCGATCCACGACTTCGAGGGCCAGCAGACCTACAGCGAGAAGCCCGGCCACCGCTTCGCGCTCAACGCCAGCTTCGCCGACATCGACCCGGCGGCTTACGACGCGCTGGTGATCCCCGGCGGCCGCGCGCCCGAGTACCTGCGCATGAACACGCGCGTCGTCGAGATCACGCGCCACTTCCTGGCGGCCGACAAGCCGGTGGCCGCGATCTGCCACGGCGCGCAGCTGCTCGCCGCCACCGGGCTGATCAAGGGCCGGCGCATCAGCGCCTACCCGGCCTGCCAGGTCGAGGTGGAGCTGGCCGGCGCCGAGTACATGGGCATCGCGATCGACGGCGCGGTCACCGACGGCAAGCTCGTCACCGCCCCGGCCTGGCCGGCGCACCCGGCCTGGATCGCGCAGTTCCTGGCCGTGCTGGGCACGCGCATCAGCCTGTAGCATCGTCGCGCCACCCCGGGAGACGCCCATGTGCCGGATCTTCGTCAGCGCCGACCCCGCCAGCTACGAGAGCCGCACGCGCTCGGTGCGGCTGCACGGCGTCGTCACCAGCGTGCGGCTGGAGAACCTGCACTGGGCGGTGCTCGAGGAGATCGCCGCGCGCGACGGCCTGAGCGTCGCCCAGCTGATCGAGACGCTGTACGACGAACTGGTGGCCGAACGCGGCGCGGTCGGCAACTTCGCGTCCTTCCTGCGCGTCTGCGCGCTGCGCTACGAGAACCTGATCGCCCAGGGCCGGATCCCGCGCGACGCCTCGGTGCCGATCCGCTCGCTCGACGCCGAGCGTGTGCTCGGCGCGCTGCCGCGGCCGGTGGCGGCCTGGCGCGGCCAGCGCTCGCTCAGCTGAGCGCCGAAGACGCGGCGGCGGCGCTCAGATCGTCACCGCCAGCACCACGTCGGAGGCCTTGACCAGCGCGGTCGCGCGCACGCCGGGCGCCAGGCCCAGGTCCTGCACCGCGGCCGGCGTCACCATCGCGACCAGGCGGCCGCCGCCGTCGACCTCCAGCAGCACCTCGGTGTTCACCGCCCCGGGCTGCAGCTGCAGCACCGTGCCCGGAATCTGGTTGCGCGCCGACACACGCAGCGTCGGCACGCCGGTGGCCAGGATCACGTGGCCGGCCTGCACCATCGCGATCGCCGGGGCGCGGACCCGCAGGCCCAGCGCCTCGGTGCTCTCGCGCGTGACGATCGCCGCCAGGCGCATGCCGCCGGGCAGCGTCAGCTCCACCTCGTCGTGCACGGCGCCCGAGCGCAGCGCGCTGACGGTGCCGAGGAACTGGTTGCGCGCCGTCGTGCGCACGTTCAGCACCTTCAGCAGTGAGAACTCCTGCGTCAGGTCGAAGGCCTCGCGCGCCAGCAGCTCGACGAAACGCTGGTGCGCTTGCTCGACCTGGGCATAACGCTCCAGCACGCGCCGGCCGTGTTCGGTGAGCTGGGTCGAGCCGCCGCCGCGGCCGCCGGGGCGGCGCTCGACCAGCGCCTCGCCGGCCAGCCGGTTCATCGCGTCGACGGCGTCCCAGGCGGCCTTGTAGCTCATGCCGAAGGCCTTGGCCGCCTGCGTGATCGAGCCCTGCTCGACGACCGCCTGCAGCAGCGCCATGCGCGCGTGGCTGCCCAGGTTCTCGCCGTCGGCCGTGACCCACAGCGTCCCGCCGACACCCAGCCGGGGCGTGCGGCCGCGCCTTTGCGCCATCTGTCGTGCTCCCTGAAGCCTCGCTGTCGCGCCAAGCATAGCCGCGGGGCCCGCGCCCGCGATCGATCGTCCGGCCCTCGGCCTGCGTCGTATTGTTCTATATACGCCGCTACGTATCGGCGAGTACGAACACTTTGTCATCAAAGAGACAGCGCCCCGCCAGCGGCTGCGAGTGTCGTTATGTTGGTCCGTATATTGCGATGAGTTCCGCTCATCCCCACAGCCTCACGCGTCCCGATGAAACGTCCTCTCGTGCCCCGCCGTCTGGCGCTCGCCTGCGCGGCCGTCTTCTCCCCGTTCGCCTTCGCCCAGGAGGTCTTCGACCTCGGCACGATCACCGTCACCGGCGCACGCGCCGCGGTCGGCGAGATGCCGCAGGACCAGGCCGGCTCGGTCGTCACGCGCCGCGACATCGAGCAGTTCGGCCGCGACAGCGTCGGCGACGCCGTCGCGCTGCTGCCCGGCGTCACGCTGTCGAACAACTCGCGCAACGAACAGCTGGTCTACCTGCGCGGCTACGACGCGCGCCAGGTGCCGCTGTTCATCGACGGCGTGCCGGTGTACGTGCCGTACGACGGTTATGTCGACTTCGGGCGCTTCGGCACCGGCGACATCGCCGCGATCCAGGTCGCCAAGGGCTTCAGCTCGATCGCCTACGGCCCCAATGCGCTGGGCGGCGCGATCAACCTCGTGTCGCGCAAGCCGGTCAAGGCCTTCGAAGGCGACGCCCGGCTGGGCCTGGGCAGCGGCCAGGACCGGCTGGCCAGCGTCAACGTCGGCACCCGGCAGACGCTCTGGTACGCCCAGGCCGGCGTCTCGCACCGCGAGGCCGACGGCTTTCGCCTGTCCTCCGATTTCGTGCCCACCGCCACCGAGAACGGCGGCCTGCGCAACAACAGCGACCGCCGCGACAACAAGGTCTCGCTGAAGCTGGGGCTGACGCCCGCCGGCGGCGACGAGTACACGCTGGCCTACACCCGCCAGGACGGCGAGAAAGGCCAGCCGCCGTCGACCGACCCCAGCGCCGCACGCTACTGGCGCTGGCCCGACTGGGACAAGGAGAGCCTGTACTTCGTCTCCAGCACCGCGCTGGGCGCGGCCGAGAAGCTCAAGCTGCGCCTGTACCACGACAGCTTCGACAACGAGGTCGACAGCTACACCGACGCCAGCTACTCGACGCTGAAGACCAGCGGCCGCGGCAGCGTGTCCACCGGCCGCAGCATCTACCACGACCGCAGCAGCGGCGGCGCGATCGAACTCGAGTCGCGGCGCTGGGCCGGTCAGCTGCTGCGCGCCGTGCTGCAGCAAAAGAGCGACCGCCACCGCGAGCTCGACGCCGACGACGTCGTCGGCGCACGCTACGAGGACACGCTGCGCTCGGCCGGCGTCGAAGACCTGATCGACCTGGCGCCGGACTGGCAGCTGTCGCTGGGCGCGGTGCGCCACGAGCTGCGGCCCGACGCCGTCTACAGCGCCAGCAGCAGCTACGCCCTGCCCGACACCCAGGGCGCGACCAACCTGCAGGCCGGGCTGTTCCACGACCTGACGCCGACCGACCGCACTTACCTCACGCTGGCGCGCAAGACGCGCTTGCCGACTCTGAAGGACCGCTACTCGCAGCGCCTGGGCAACTACGTCGAGAACCCCGACCTCGGCGCCGAGACCTCGCTGAACCTGGAACTCGGCTACCAGGGCCGGCCGCTGGCCGCGCTGCCCGGCGTCACCGTCGAGGCCGCGGCGTTCCGCAGCAAGGTCGACGACAAGATCCAGTCGGTCTTCGTGGCCGGCGGCAGCTCGTGCAGCCCGAGCACGCCCTGCCAGATGCGCAACGTCGGCGAGGCGCGTGTGCAGGGGCTGGAACTGGGCGCGCGCGGCAGCGTGCTGCCCTGGCTGGACCTGGGCGGCAACCTGACGGCGATGAAGCAGAAGAACCTGTCGAGCCCCGACACCCGGCTTACCGGCGTGCCCGACCGCAAGCTCTTCGCCTGGGCGCTGGCGCGCACCGGCGCGCAGTGGTCCTGGCAGGCGACGGCCGAGTACGAGAGCCGGCGCTGGGTCAGCGACACGGTGGCGCTCGGCGGCTGGACGATCTTCGGCCTGAAGGCGAGCTGGCAGCCGGCCCCGGCGCTGACGCTGGAAGCCGCCGTCGACAACGTCGGCGACAAGAACTACGCGCTCGACGCCGGTTTCCCGGCCGCCGGGCGCAGCTGGAAGGCGGACCTGCGTTATGTCTTCTGATCTCCGCGCCACGCGGCGCCAGTTCATCGCCGGCTGCGGCGCACTCGCCGCCGCCGCCCTGCCCTCGGCCCAGGCGCGCCCGCGCCGCCCGGTGATCGTGCTGACGTCCTACCCGCAGGACACGCTGACGCGTTTCGAGGCGGCGTTCGAGAAAGCGCATCCGGGCCTGAAGCTGCAGCTGCGCTGGCGGCTGCCGCACCAGATGCCGGAGTACCTGGCGAGCGCCGAAGGCCGCGGCGTCGACGTCGTCTGGGCGGCCTCGCCGCGCACCTTCGCGGCGCTGGCCAACGCCGGCACGCTGGCGGCGCTGGCCGAGGCCGACGTGCCGCGCGACGGCCTGCCGGCGCGCATCGGCGGCACGCAGATCTCCGACCCCGGCGGCCGCTACCTCGCCACCGAGGTCGCCGGCTACGGCTTCGTGCACGCGCCGGCGCGGCTGCAGGCGCTGGGCCTGCCGGTGCCGCGCGACTGGCCCGAACTCGCCGAAGCGCGCTGGGCCGGGCAGATCGCGGCGCCGATCCCGTCGCGCGTCGGTTTCGCGCCGGTGCTCGTCGACATCGTGCTGCAGGCCTTCGGCTGGCAGCGCGGCTGGGCGCTCTGGAGCGCGATCGCCGGCCATTCGCGCTGGGTGCCGGCCGGCGGCACGCTGATCGGCGACGAGGTCACGGCCGGTCGCGCCGCGATCGGGCTGACGATCGACTTCTTCGCTGCGTCAGCGGTGGCACGCGGCGCGCCGCTGGCCTTCGCCTATCCGGCGCACGGCGGGCTGAACCCGGCGCACGTCGCCGTCGCCCAGGCGGCACCGCACCGTGCCGAGGCGCTGGCCTTCGTGCGCTACCTGCTGTCCGAGGCCGGCCAGACGCTGCTCGCCCACCCGACGATCCGCAAGCTGCCGGTGCGGCCCTCGGTCTACGCCCGGCTGCCGGCCGGCTACTTCAACCCCTTCGACGCGGCGGCGCGCGGCGGCTACGACTACGACAACGCCGCCGGCCAGCCGCGCCACGGCCTGCTGGCGGCGCTGTTCGACCAGGTCTTCGTCGCCGACGCCGACGAACACGCCGCGCTCTGGCAGAAGCTGCACGCTGCCGAAGCCGCCGGCCGGCCCAGCGCCGCCGAGGCGCGCAAGCTGCTGGAAACGCCGCCACTGACCGAAGCCGAAGCCGCCGACCCGGCGCTGCAATCGCGTTTCCGCTACGTCGAGCACGCCGCGCCGACTGAACCTGGCGCGCTGGAGCTGGGCTGGCGGGCGGCGGCGGCGCAACGCCGCCGCGAAGCCGCTGCGCTGCTGGCATGAGGCGGGTCTGGTGGCGCCAGGCCGGGCTCGCCTGCGCCGCGGCGGCGATGGCCCTGCCGGCGGCGGCGGCCGCCCCCTTCGGCCAGCCGCTGCCCGGCCTGGACGAAGCCGGGCGCGCCGCTTTCGCCGAAGGCCGGGCCTTGTTCCAGCGCCCCTGGAGCGACGGCCCGGGGCCCGGCGGCGGCCTGGGGCCGCTCTACAACCGCCTGTCCTGCGTCGCCTGCCATCCGGACAACGGCCGCGGCCGCGCGCCCGCCGGCGCCGACGAGCGCATGCAGTCGATGCTGGTGCGGCTGTCGCGGCCCGGCCGCGGCGAGCACGGCGGGCCGCGGCCGCACCCGGCGTACGGCGAGCAGCTCAACGAGGACGGCGTGGCCGGGGTACGCGGCGAAGGCCGTGCGGCGCTGCGCTGGTTGCCGGTCGTGCACCGTCTGGCCGACGGCACGAGCGTCGAGCTGCGCCGCCCGTTGCTGCAGTTCCGCGAACTCGGCTACGGCCCGCTGCGCGGCGTGCTGAGTTCGGCACGGGTCGGCTCGCCGGTCTACGGCCTGGGCCTGCTCGAAGCGGTGCCCGAGGCGGCGCTGCACGCGCTGGCCGCCACGCCCCAGCCCGACGGCGTTCGCGGCCGGCTCAACGAGGTCTGGGACCCGGTGTCGCGGCGCATGGCGGTCGGCCGCTTCGGCTGGAAAGCCAACACCGCGACGCTGCAAGCCCAAGTCGTGCAGGCGGCGCTGGGCGATCTGGGGCTGACGTCCGATGCGCTGCCCGCGCCCAACTGCACGGCACGGCAGACAGCCTGCCGCGACAAGGCCCGCGCCGGGCCCGGCGTCGATCTGTCGGCGAGCGAGGTCGTGCGCATCGGCGCCTATCTGCAGCAGCTCGCCGCACCGGCGCCGCGCGGAGACGGCGACACCACGATCGAACGCGGCCGGCGCCGCTTCGAGGACGCCGGCTGCGCCGTCTGCCACCGGCAGCTGCTGCCGCAGCCCGAAGGCCGGGCGCCGATCGCCGCCTACACCGACCTGCTGCTGCACGACCTCGGCCGCGGCCTGGCCGACGGCCGGCCCGACTACCGCGCCGGGCCGCGCGACTGGCGCACGCCACCGCTGTGGGGCATCGGCCTGACGCCGCAGGTCAACGAACACGACGAGTACCTGCACGACGGCCGCGCCCGCGGGCTGTTCGAGGCCGTGCTCTGGCACGACGGCGAAGCGCGGGCCGCACGCCGGCGTTTCGAGCGCCTGCCCCCGGCGCAGCGCGCCGAACTGCTGGCCTTCGTCGCGTCGCGCTGAGGGCCAGGGCGCCGGGGCGACAATCCGGCGCCCGCCGTCCGCGCCCTGCCCGATGCCCACGCTCGCCCAGCTGCTCGCCTTTCTCGCCGCCGCCGTGCTGATCACGGCCACGCCCGGCCCCGACAACCTGATGGTGCTCGGCGTCGGCATGTCGCGCGGGCGGCGGCGCGGCATCGCCTTCGGCCTGGGCTGCGCGCTCGGCTGCCTGAGCCACACGGCGCTGGCGGTGCTGGGCGTCAGCGCCCTGGTCGCGGCCTCGCCGATCGCCTTCACGGCGCTGAAGTGGATCGGCGGCGGCTACCTCGTCTGGCTGGGGCTGCGTGCGCTGCGCAGCCGCGGCGGCAGGCTGTCGGGCACGGCCGGCGCCGCCGACGAGACCGCGGCGACGCTGTTCCGGCGCGGCCTGGCGGCCAACGCGGTGAACCCCAAGGTCGTGCTGTTCTTCCTGTCCTTCCTGCCGCAGTTCGTCGTGCCGGAACAGGGCCCGGTGGCGCTGCAGCTGGGCGTTCTGGGCCTCGTGTTCACCGCGCAGGCGGCGCTGATCTTCGCGCTGCTGGGCGCCTTCGCCGGCAGCATCGGCGCCTGGCTGAACCGCCGCCCCGGCGCCGGCGCCTGGCTGGACCGCATCGCCGGCGTCGTCTTCATCGGGCTGGGGCTGCGCATCATCACCAGCCGCTGAGGCGCGGCCTCAGCAGCAGCGCGACTTGCAGCCGCAGGCGGCGGCCGCCTCCGGCTCGGCCGGCGCGGCCTGCGCCGCGAGGGGCTTGGTGGCGCGCACGAAACCGCTGGCGAACAGGCCGTCGACCTGGCGCGCCAGCGCCTCGGCGTCGGCCACCTGGCCCGACAGCAGCGTCAGCGCGTCCTCGGCGCCGTAGACGCGCGTGACCTCGATCGCCGCGTGCTCGAAACCGGCGGCGCGCAGCCGCGCGAGGTAGTCGCTGTCGCGCAGCGCGCCGGCCACGCAGCCGGCCCACAGCCTGCGGTCGGCACGGATCGCCGCCGGCACCTCGGCGCGCACGACGATGTCGCTGACGGCGAAACGCCCGCCCGGCTTGAGCACGCGGAAGGCCTCGCGCAGCACGCGGTCCTTGTCGGCCGACAGGTTGATGACGCAGTTGGAGATGATGACGTCCACCGTGTCGTCGGGCAGCGGGATGTTCTCGATCTCGCCGCGCAGGAAGAACACGTTGCGCAGACCGCTCTTGCGCTTGTTCTGCTCGGCCAGCGCGAGCATCTCGCGCGTCATGTCCAGGCCGAAGGCCATGCCGGTCGGGCCGACACGGCGCGCCGACAGCAGCACGTCGATGCCGCCGCCCGACCCCAGGTCGAGCACCGTCTCGCCGGGGTGCAGCTCGGCCAGCGCGGTCGGGTTGCCGCAGCCCAGCGAGGCCAGCACCGCGGTGTCGGGCAGCTCGCCGGTCTGCACGGTGTCGTACAGGCCCGAGGAGATCGGGTCGGCGGCCGCGCTGGCAATGCCGCAGCAGGGGTTGGCCTCGCCTTGCGCCACGCGCGTGGCGGCGTCGCCGTAGTGGCGGCGCACGAAGTCCTTGACCTCGGTTTCGCTGTTCATCGTTGTTCCTTCACTCGGACACGCCGCTGTCACGGCCATGCATCTATACTTCCACAACTCTGGAAATATAGGAAGTACCGATGTCAGAGAACGACGCAGGCGCCGCCCCCGCGATGAACGAGAAGGACGCCGTCGCCGCGCTGGCCGCACTGGCCCAGGAGGCGCGGCTGCGCATCTTCCGCGCGCTGGTCGGCGCGGCACCGGTGGGCATGACGCCGTCGGCGCTGTCGGCGATGCTCGACATCCCGTCGTCGACGCTGTCCTTTCACCTGAAGGAGCTGATCCACGCCGGGCTCGTCAGCGCCGAGCGCGACGGCCGCAGCCTGATCTACCGCCCCGAGATGGCGCGCATGGACACGCTGCTGGGCTACCTCACCGACCACTGCTGCCAGGCCAGCGGCTGCACGCCGCGCGCCACGCGCCGCGGCGCGCGCTGCTGAGCGGCAGGCTTCTTCACGAGGCAAACAATGGAACCGACGACCTACAACGTCCTGTTCGTCTGCACCGGCAACTCGGCGCGTTCGGTCCTCGCCGAGGCGCTGATGAACCGGCTCGGCGAGGGGCGCTTTCGAGCCTTCTCCGCCGGCAGCCACCCCAAGGGCGAGCTGCACCCGCTGACGCTGAAGACGCTGGCCGCGCAAGGCCTGCCGACCGATGGCCTGCGCAGCAAGAGCTGGGAGGAGTTCGCCCTGCCCGGCGCGCCCGAGCTGCATTTCGTCTTCACCGTCTGCGACCAGGCCGCCGGCGAGGTCTGCCCGGTGTGGCCGGGCCAGCCCGTCACGGCGCACTGGGGCATGCCGGATCCGGCCGCCGCGCCCGCGGCCCAGGGCGAACAAGCCTTCGTCGACACCTTCGTCACGATGAAGCGGCGCATCCAGCTGATGCTGGCGCTGCCGCTGGCCAGCCTGGACCGCGTCGCGCTGAAGACGCGCGTCACCGACATCGGAAAAGACTGACATGACCGTCCACGTCCTGATCCTCTGCACCCACAACTCGGCGCGCAGCGTGCTCGCCGAGGGCATGCTGAACCAGCTCGCCGCCCGCCTCGGCGCCGACGTGAAGGCGCACAGCGCCGGCAGCGCGCCCAGCGGGCGCATCAATCCGCTCGCGCTGGAGGCGCTGGCCAACGCCGGCATCGCCACCGGCGCGTTGCGCAGCAAGAGCTGGGACGAGTTCGTCGCCGACGGCGCGCCGCCGCTGGACATCGTCATCACCGTCTGCGACAGCGCCGCGGCCGAGGCCTGCCCGGTCTTCTTCAGCGCCCGCGGCCAGCCGGTCAAGGTGCACTGGGGCTACCCCGACCCGTCCAACGCCGAAGGCGGCGACGAGGGCAAGCGCCGCGCTTTCGAGCTGACGCGCCAGGCGATCGGCTACCGCATGCTGCAGCTGCTGCTGGCGCTGCCGGTGGCCGGCGGCGACCGCACCTCGCTGCAGGCCGCTCTCGCCGAGATCGGCCGGAGCTGACGCCATGACCACCGCCACCCTGCCCGCCCCCGCCCCGATGAGCCTGTTCGAGCGCTGGCTGACGCTCTGGGTCGCGCTGTGCATCGTCGCCGGCATCGCGCTGGGGCAGCTGCTGCCCGGCCCGTTCCAGGCGATCGGCCGGCTCGAGGTCGCGCGCGTCAACCTGCCGGTCGGGCTGCTGATCTGGGTGATGATCATCCCGATGCTGCTGAAGGTCGACTTCGGCGCGCTGCACCAGGTGCGCCGGCACTGGCGCGGCATCGGCATCACGCTGTTCGTCAACTGGGCCGTCAAGCCCTTCTCGATGGCGCTGCTGGCCTGGATCTTCATCCGCCAGGTCTTCGCGGCCTGGCTGCCGGCCGAGCAGCTCGACAGTTATGTCGCGGGCCTGATCCTGCTCGCCGCGGCGCCCTGCACGGCGATGGTCTTCGTCTGGAGCCGGCTGACCAACGGCGACCCGCTGTTCACGCTGAGCCAGGTGGCGCTGAACGACACGATCATGGTCATCGCCTTCGCGCCCATCGTCGGCCTGCTGCTCGGGCTGTCGGCTATTCAAGTGCCCTGGGACACGCTGCTGACCTCGGTCGTGCTCTACATCGTGATCCCGGTGGCGCTGGCGCAGGCCTGGCGCCGCGCGCTGCTGCGGCGCGGCCCGCAGGCGCTGGAGGCGACGCTCGCCCGCATCGGCCCGTGGTCGATCACGGCGCTGCTGGCGACGCTGGTGCTGCTGTTCGCATTCCAGGGCGAGGCCATCCTGGCGCAGCCGGCGGTCATCGCGATGCTGGCGGTGCCGATCCTGATCCAGGTCTTCTTCAACTCGGGACTCGCCTACTGGCTGAACCGCCGCGCCGGCGAGAGCCACGCGGTGGCCTGCCCGTCGGCGCTGATCGGCGCCAGCAATTTCTTCGAGCTGGCGGTGGCCGCGGCGATCAGCCTGTTCGGCTTCCAGTCGGGCGCGGCGCTGGCCACCGTCGTCGGCGTGCTGATCGAGGTGCCGGTGATGCTGCTGGTGGTGCGCTGGGTCAAGCGCAGCCAGCCCTGGTACGAGGCCGGGCTGCGGCGCGGCTGACTCAGCGCGCCTCGATCGCCTCGGGCGCCGTGTAGGCACGGCGCGCCGCGTGCACGTCCTGGTGGTGCGCCTTGGCCCAGTCCAGCAGGCCGTGCATCGGCTTCAGGAACGAGGCGCCGAGCTCGGTCAGCGCGTAGTCCACACGCGGCGGCACCGTCGCGTAGACGGTGCGGCTGACTAGGCCGTCCTGCTCCAGCCGGCGCAGCGTCTGCGCCAGCATGCGCTGCGAGATGTCGGCGATCTGCGACTTCAGCACCGAGAAGCGCAGCGTGCCGCCCTCCTCCAGCGTGAACAGCACCAGCATGCTCCAGCGGTCGCCCAAACGTTCGAGCACGTCGCGGATCGGGCAGCGGTCGGCGTAGGGGTCCTTGGACTTGTGAAGCGACATCGAGAACTCCGCGGGGCTGGGGTCGGTAACACCGAGGTCACCAAGTGACGTTCGGCTCCCTTCTTGTGGAGCCGGCGCGTGATGATGGATCATTTCGGCACCAACACGCAAGTTGAGAGTTGGTTCCTTTTAAATACTAATGATCCGGGTGTCCCGCCCGCCTTCAACGGAGTCTCGTATGTCCAAGCTTCTCGTCACCGGCGCCTCGGGCCACTTCGGCCAGCGTGTGCTGCAGCACCTGCTCGACACCCTGCACGTCGAGCCCGCGCGAATCGTCGCCGCCTCGCGCCAGCCCGAACGCCTGGCCGCCTTCGCCGCGCGCGGCGTGGCCACGCGCCGCGCCGACTTCGACGACGCCGCGTCGCTGCCCGGCGCCTTCGCCGGCATCGCCCGCGCGCTGATCGTCAGCACCGACGCGCTGGACCGCCCGGGCAAGCGCCTGGAGCAGCACCGCACCGCCGTCGCCGCCGCCGAGCAGGCCGGCGTCGCCCACCTCGTCTACACCTCGATGCCCGGGCCGCACGACTCCTTCGTCACCTTCGCGCCCGACCACGCCGGCACCGAAGACGCCCTGGCCGCCAGCCGCGTGCCGGGCTGGACCATCCTGCGCAACCACTGGTACTTCGACAACCTGTTCCAGTCGCTGCCGGCGGTGCTGGCCAACGGCGGCCAGTGGTACAGCGCGGCGGGCGCCGGCAAGGTCGCCGACCTCTCGCGCGACGATCTGGCGCTGGCCGCGGCCACCGCGCTGGCCGGCAGCAGCCAGAGCCGCGAGGTCTACACGCTGAGCGGCGAAGAAGCGCTGACGACGGCCGAGCAGGCCGAACGCATCGGCCGCGCGATCGGCCGCACGCTGACGGTGGTGCCGGTCACGGTGGCCGACCTGGAGCGCGGCATGGTCGGCGCCGGCCTGCCCGAACCGGTGGCGCGCGCCTACGCCTCGTTCGACGCCAACACCGCCGCCGGCCGCGTCGGCACGGTGACCGGCGACTTCCGCCGCCTCGTCGGCCGCGCGCCGCAGAGCTTCGACGCCTGGCTGGCCGAAAACGCCGCCGCGCTGCGCGGCTGAACCCGCGCCGCGCCGGCTAGCATCGTCGTCCCGAACCCGACGGAGACGAACGATGGCTGAGGATTCGCTGCGCGTGGCCGTGATGGGCGCCGGCGCGGTGGGCTGCTACTTCGGCGGCATGCTCGCGCGCGCCGGCCACGAGGTCGTGCTGATCGGCCGCCCGGCGCACGTGCAGGCCATCGAGGCCGAGGGCCTGCGGCTGCAGACACGCGCCTTCGACGAACGTGTGCAGGTCGCCGCCAGCGCCGACGTCGCCGCGGTGGCCGGCGCCTCGCTGGTGCTGTTCTGCGTGAAGTCGACCGACACCGAGGCGGCCGCCGCGTCGATGCTGCCGCACCTGGCGCCCGGCACGCTGGTGCTGAGCCTGCAGAACGGCGTCGACAACGCCGAGCGCCTGCGCACGCTGCTGCCGCAGCCGGTACGCGCCGCGGTGGTCTACGTCGCCACCGAGATGGCCGGCCCGGGCCACGTGCGGCACCACGGCCGCGGCGAGCTGCTGGTCGAGCCCGGCCGTGGCGGCGACACCTGGGCCGAGGCTTTCCGCGCCGCCGGCGTGCCGGTGCAGGTGTCGGCCGACGCGCGCCAGGCGCTGTGGGTCAAGCTGATCCTGAACTGCGCCTACAACGCGCTGTCGGCGATCGGCCAGGCGCCCTACGGCCGGCTGGTCGCCACCGACGGCGTGCACGAGCTGATGCGCGAGGTGGTGCGCGAGTGCGTCGCCGTCGCCGCCGCCGACGGCGTCGAGATCCCGGCCGACATCGAGGCCACGGTGTTCGCGCTGGCGCCGTCGATGCCGGGTCAGCGTTCGTCGACGGCGCAGGACCTGGCGCGCGGCAAGCACACCGAGATCGAGCACCTGAACGGCTACGTCGTGCGCTGCGGCCAGCGCCACGGCATCGCGACGCCGATGAACGCCACGCTGCGCACGCTGGTGCGGCTGATCGAGAGCGGGCGCACGCCGGCCGCTTCTTGACGCCTTCTTGATGCCGCCGGCCGCAGTCTTGCGACCGTCTTGACGGCCGCTGCGGGAGCATCCCTCCGACATTGAACGGAGGGGTCCATGGACCTGTTGTACCTCGTGACCGGGGCCGCGCTGTGGGCGCTGGCCTGGGCGCTGGCGCGCGGCTGCGCGCGACTCGAACGACGCCGGGGGCGAGCATGAACGCCTGGCTATGGAGCGCCGCGGCACTGGCCGCCGGGCTGCTCGTCTACCTCGTCGCCGCGCTGCTGCGGCCGGAGGACTTCTCGTGAGCGGCGCCTGGTTGCAACTGGCCGTCTTCCTGCTCGTGCTGTTCGCCGCGGCCTGGCCGCTGGGGCGGGCGATCGAGGCGGTGATGGACGGCCGCTTCGCCCTCGGCCGGCGCGTCGAGGCGCCGCTGTTCCGCCTGGCCGGCGTCGATCCCGCCGAGGACCAGCCCTGGACGCGCTACGCGCTCGGGCTGCTGGTCTTCAACGGCCTGGGGCTGCTGGCCGTCTACGCGCTGCAGCGCCTGCAGCCGATGCTGCCGCTGAACCCGCAGGACTGGCCCGCGGTGGCGCCCGACTCGGCGCTCAACACCGCGGTGAGCTTCGTCACCAACACCAACTGGCAGGGCTACGGCGGCGAGACGACGATGAGCCGGCTGACCCAGATGCTGGGTCTGGCGGTGCAGAACTTCCTGTCGGCGGCCACCGGCATCGCCGTCGCGGTGGCGCTTGCGCGCGGCTTCGCGCGCCGCACGGCCAGCGGCATCGGCAACGTCTGGGCCGACCTGACGCGCGCCACGCTGTGGGTCCTGCTGCCGCTGGCCTTCGTCGCGGCGCTGTTCTTCGTCTCGCAGGGCGTGGTGCAGACGCTGGCGCCGGACCGCACGGTGGCCACCGTCGAGACCCTGAACTGGCAGCAGCCGCGCCTGGACGCCGCCGGCCAGCCGCTGCTGGACGCCCAGGGCGCGCCGCAGACCGAGACCGTCACCACGACGACGCAGACGCTGGCGCTGGGCCCGGTGGCCTCGCAGCAGGCGATCAAGCTGCTGGGCACCAACGGCGGCGGCTACTTCAACGCCAACTCGGCGCACCCGTTCGAGAACCCGACGCCGCTCGCCAACGCGGTACAGATGCTGGCCATCCTGCTGATCCCGGCGGCGCTGTGCTTCAGCTTCGGGCGCATCGTCGGCGACGCGCGCCAGGGCTGGGCGCTGCTCGGCGCGATGACGCTGCTCTTCGTCGTCGCCGTCGTCGCCGTGACCCAGGCCGAATACGCCGGCAACCCGCTGCTGCCGCCGCTGGGCGTGGACACCCTGCCCTCGGCGCTGCAGGCCGGCGGCAGCATGGAAGGCAAGGAGGTTCGCTTCGGCCTCGACGCCAGCGCGCTGTTCGCCGCGGTGACCACCGCCGCCAGCTGCGGCGCGGTCAACGCGATGCACGACAGCCTGACGCCGCTGGGCGGCGCCGTGCCGCTGGTGCTGATGCAGCTCGGCGAGGTCGTCTTCGGCGGCGTCGGCTCGGGCCTGTACGGGATGCTGGTCTTCGCGCTGCTGGCGGTGTTCATCGCCGGGCTGATGATCGGCCGCACGCCCGAGTACCTGGGCAAGAAGATCGAGGCCCACGAGATGAAGCTGGTCTCGATCGCGATCCTGGTGACGCCGCTGCTGGTGCTGGGCGGCAGCGCGCTGGCAGTCAGCGTCGACGCCGGCCGCGCCGGCATCCTGAACCCCGGCGCGCACGGCTTCGCCGAGGTGCTGTACGCGCTGACCTCGGCGGCCAACAACAACGGCAGCGCCTTCGCCGGGCTGTCGGCCAACACGCCCTTCTACAACCTGCTGCTGGCCGTGGCGATGTGGCTGGGCCGCTTCGGCGTGCTGGTGCCGGTGCTGGCGCTGGCCGGCGCGCTGGCGGCCAAGCCGCGGCTGGCCGTCACGCGCGGCACGCTGCCGACGCACGGCCCGCTGTTCGTCGCCCTGCTGGTCGGCATCGTGCTGCTGGTCGGCCTGCTGAACTACGTGCCCGCGCTGGCACTCGGCCCGGTGGCCGAGCACCTGGCGCTGTGGGCGCGATGAGGAATCCGATGTCCCGCACTTCCCTGCCCCTGTTCGACGCGGCGCTGCTGCGTCCGGCGCTGGTCGACGCGCTGCGCAAGCTCGACCCGCGGGCGCAATGGCGCAACCCGGTGATGGCCGTGGTCTACGTCGGCAGCGCCTTCACGACCGCGCTGGCCGCGGCGAACCCCAGCCTGTTCTCGGTCGGCGTCGCCGCCTGGCTGTGGTTCACCGTGCTCTTCGCCAACCTCGCCGAGGCGCTGGCCGAAGGCCGCAGCAAGGCCCAGGCGGCGGCGCTGCGCGGCCTGAAGAAGAAGACCTGGGCCAAGAAGCTGGAACCCGGCAGCGCGCGCCACGAACGCAGCGCGATGCAGTGGCACCCGGTCGAGGCCGAGACGCTGCGCAAGGGCGACGTCGTGCTCGTCGAGGCCGGCGACACGATGCCCGCCGACGGCGAGGTCGTCGACGGCGTCGCCTCGGTCGACGAGAGCGCGATCACCGGCGAGTCGGCACCCGTCATCCGCGAGTCCGGCGGCGACTTCTCGGCCGTCACCGGCGGCACGCGCGTGCTGTCGGACTGGATCGTCGTGCGCGTCAGCGCCGACCCGGGCGAGGCCTTCGTCGACCGCATGATCGCGATGGTCGAGAACGCGCGCCGCGGCAAGACGCCCAACGAGATCGCGCTGACCATCCTGCTGGTCGCGCTGACCATCGTCTTCCTGGGCGTCGTCGCGACGCTGCTGCCGTTCTCGCGTTTCGCCGTCGACGCTGCCGGTGCCGGCGAGCCGGTCGACCTCGTGATGCTGGTGGCGCTGCTGGTGTGCCTGATCCCGACGACGATCGCCGGGCTGCTGTCGGCGATCGGCGTGGCCGGCATGAGCCGGCTGCTGCGCGCCAACGTCATCGCCACCTCGGGCCGCGCCGTCGAGGCCGCCGGCGACGTCGACGTGCTGCTGCTGGACAAGACCGGCACGATCACCTTGGGCAACCGCCAGGCCGCGGCCTTCCTGCCGGCGGCCGGCGTCACCGAGGCCGAGCTGGCCGACGCGGCGCAGCTCGCGTCGCTGGCCGACACCACGCCCGAAGGCCGCAGCATCGTCGTGCTGGCCAAGCGCCACGGCCTGCGCGAACGCGAGCTGGCGGCGCTCGACGCGGTCTTCGTGCCGTTCTCGGCGCAGACGCGCATGAGCGGCGTCGACCTGCCGGCCGGGCGCACGCTGCGCAAGGGCGCGGCCGACGCGCTGGCGCGCCACGTGCGCTCGCTGGGCGGCGAGTTCCCGGCCGGGCTGCAGCAGCTCGTCGACGAGGTCGCGCGCCGCGGCAGCACGCCGCTGGTGGTGGCCGACGGCGCGCGTGTGCTCGGCGTCGTCGAGCTCAAGGACGTCGTCAAGGGCGGCATCCGCGAGCGTTTCGCCGAGCTGCGCCGCATGGGCATCACGACGGTCATGGTCACCGGCGACAACCGCCTGACGGCCGCGGCCATCGCCGCCGAGGCCGGCGTCGACGACGTGCTCGCCGAAGCCACGCCCGAGGCCAAGCTGAAGCTGATCCGCGAGCACCAGGCCGCCGGCCGGCTGGTGGCGATGACCGGCGACGGCACGAACGACGCGCCGGCGCTGGCCCAGGCCGACGTCGCCGTGGCGATGAACACCGGCACCCAGGCCGCCAAGGAGGCCGGCAACATGGTCGACCTCGACAGCAACCCGACCAAGCTGATCGAGATCGTCGAAACCGGCAAGCAGCTCCTGATGACGCGCGGCGCGCTGACCACCTTCAGCGTCGCCAACGACGTCGCCAAGTACTTCGCCATCGTGCCGGCGGCCTTCGTCGGCACCTACCCGCAGCTGGCGGCGCTGAACGTCATGCAGCTCGCCAGCCCGGCCTCGGCGGTGCTGTCGGCGGTGATCTTCAACGCGCTGATCATCGTCGCGCTGATCCCGCTGGCGCTGCGCGGCGTGGCCTACCGCCCGGTCGGCGCGGCAACCCTGCTGCGACGCAACCTGGCCGTCTACGGCCTGGGCGGCGTCGTCGTGCCCTTCGTGGGCATCAAGCTGATCGACCTGGGCCTGGCGGCCACGGGTCTGTTCTGAGGTGATCGTCATGAACTCCATGCTCCGTCCCGCGCTGGTGCTGTTCGCCGCGCTGTCCCTGATCACCGGTCTGGCCTACCCGCTGGCGGTGACCGGCGCCGCCCGGCTCGCCTTCCCCTGGCAGGCCGAAGGCAGCCTGGTCGAACGCGACGGCCGCGTCGTCGGCTCGGCGCTGATCGGCCAGTCCTTCACCGACCCCGGCCACTTCTGGAGCCGGCCGTCGGCCACCGCGCCGATGCCCTACAACGCCGCCAACTCGGCCGGCTCCAACCTCGGGCCCTCGAACCCGGCGCTGGCCGACGCGGTGCGCGCACGCGTCGCCGCGCTGCGCGCCGCCGACCCCGGCAACGACGCGCCGGTGCCGGTGGACCTGGTCACCGCCTCGGCCAGCGGGCTGGACCCGGACATCAGCCGTGCCGCCGCCGAGTACCAGGCGGCGCGCGTGGCGCGCGTGCGCGGCCTGCCCGAGGCGCGGGTGCGCGAGCTCGTCGCGCGCCAGGCCGAGGAGCCGTCATTCGGCCTCGGCGAGGCGCGTGTCAACGTGCTGAAGCTGAACCTGGCGCTGGACGAACTGGCGCGCGCGGGGCGCAGATGAGCGCGCTGGGCGAAGTGCTGATGGCGCTGGCGGCCGTGCTGCTGCCGCTGGCCGGCGCCGCCGCCTGGCTGCGCCGCGAGCACCGCCGAACGCGCGAGCGGCGTGGGAAGATCACCGGCCGATGAACGAGCCGTCCCGTCCCGATCCGGACTCCCTGCTGCGCGACGTGCAGCAGGACGAGGCCCGCGCACGCCGCGGCCGGTTGAAGATCTTCTTCGGCGCCAGCGCCGGCGTCGGCAAGACCTGGGCGATGCTGGCCGCCGCACGCGACGCGCTGGCCCACGGCGTGCCGCTCACCGTCGGCCTGGTCGAGACCCACTCGCGGCGCGACACCGCGGCCATGGCCGAGGGCCTGCCGCAGCTGCCGCGCAAGCGCTGCACTTACCGCGGCCGCGAGCTGGAGGAGTTCGACCTCGACGCCGCGCTGGCCTTCGGCGCCACGCACGAGGACGCGCTGGTGCTCGTCGACGAGCTGGCGCACAGCAACGTCGCCGGCTCGCGCCACCCCAAGCGCTGGCAGGACGTCGAGGAGCTGCTGGCCGCCGGCGTCGACGTCTGGACGACGATGAACGTCCAGCACCTGGAGAGCCTGAACGACGTCGTCGGCGGCATCACCGGCATCCGCGTGCGCGAGACCGTGCCCGACCGCGTCTTCGACGAGGCCGATGAGGTCGTCGTCGTCGACCTGCCGCCCGACGAACTGCTGGCGCGGCTGAAGGCCGGCAAGGTCTACCTGCCGCCGCAGGCCGAACGCGCCGCGACGAACTTCTTCCGCAAAGGCAACCTGCTGGCGCTGCGCGAACTGGCGCTGCGCCGCACGGCCGACCGTGTCGACGGCGAGATGCTCGCCTGGCGGCGGCGCAACCGCGTCGAGACCGTCTGGCCCAACCGCGAAGCGCTGCTGGCCGCGGTCGCGCCGGGCGGGCACGGCGAGACCGTCGTGCGCCGCTGCGCCCGGCTGGCCGCCCAGCTGGACCTGCCCTGGCACGCGGTGATGGTCGAGACCCCGGCGCTGCAGCGCCTGGGGCCCGAGGCACGGCGCGAGGCGCTGCAGCAACTCAAGCTCGCCGAGTCGCTGGGCGCGACGACCGCCACGCCCTCGGCGCCCGATGCCGCCGACGGCCTGGTGCGCTACGCCCGCGAGCACAACCTGTCGCGGCTGGTGCTGGGCCGCGGCCGGCGGCGCCTGCCGTGGCAGCGGCCGACCGTCGAACGTGTCGCCGCGCTGGCCGGCGAGCTGGACGTGGTGCAGGTCGGCACGGCGGGCGCGCCGGCACCGCGCGCCGCCGGCCCGGCCCCGGCCGCCGAAGGCGCCGGCTGGGCCGGCTACGCCGCCGCCGCCGGCGCCTGCGTGCTGACGGCGCTGGCGGCGACGCCGCTGCGCGACGTGCTCGAGCTCAGCAACATCGTGATGATCTTCCTGCTGGCCGTCGTCGGCGTCGGGCTGCGCTTCGGCCGCGGGCCGGCGGTGGCGGCGGCCTTCTTCGGCGTCGCGCTGTTCGACTTCTTCTTCGTGCAGCCGCGTTTCTCGTTCGCCGTCAGCGACGTGCAGTACTTGCTGACTTTCGGCGTCATGCTGGCGGTGGCGCTGGCCATCGGCCAGCTCACCGCCGGGCTCAAGGTGCAGGCCGCCGCGGCGATGCAGCGCGAGCGCCGCGTGCGCCGGCTCTACGAGATGACGCGCGACCTGTCGGCGGCGCTGCTGCCGGCGCAGGTGGCCGAGATCGGCGCGCGTTTCGTCGCCGCCGAGTTCGGCGCCCGCTGCGCGCTCTACGCCACCGACGAGCACGACGAGCTGCAGCGCCTGCCCGGCGGCGAGGCCGAGGCCGACGAAGGCGTCGTGTCCTGGGCCTTCCGCCACGGCCGCGCGGCCGGCGCCGGCACCGACACGCTGCCGGCCAGCCGCTGCCTGGTGCTGCCGCTGAAGGCGCCGATGCGCCAGCGCGGCGTGCTCGCCATCGAAGCCGGCGACACCGCCGCGCTGGGCCCGGAGACGATGCGGCTGATGGAGACCTGCGCCTCGCTGCTGGCGATCTCGCTGGAGCGGCTGCACTACGTCGACGTGGCGCAGCAGAGCGCGCTGCAGATCGAGAGCGAGCGCCTGCGCAACTCGCTGCTGTCGGCGATCTCGCACGACCTGCGCACGCCGCTGGCGGCGCTGGTCGGCCTGGCCGACACGCTGGCGCTGGCGCCGCCGGGGCCGGCGCCGCGCGGCCTGGTCGACGCGATCCGCGAGTCGGCGCGGCGCATGGCGGCGCTGGTCGGCAACCTGCTGGACATGGCGCGGCTGCAGGCCGGCGCGGTGCGCCTGCGCCGCGCCTGGCAGCCGCTGGAAGAGGTGGTCGGCAGCGCGCTGGCCGCCTGCCGCCCGGTGCTGCAGGGCCGGCCGGTGACGGTGGTGCTGGCCGACGGGCTGCCGCTGCTGTCGCTGGACGCGGTGCTGTTCGAGCGAGTGCTCGTCAACCTGCTGGAGAACGCCGCGCGCTACACGCCGGCCGGCAGCGCGCTGGCGATCCGCGCCGAGGCGCTGGACCAGACCGTGCGCCTGGTCGTCGACGACCAGGGCCCGGGCCTGCCGCCGGGGCGCGAGGAGGCGCTGTTCGAGAAGTTCGAGCGCGGCGAACGCGAGAGCGCGACCCCCGGCGTCGGCCTGGGGCTGGCGATCTCGCGCGCCATCGTGCAGGCCCACGGTGGCACGATCCACGGTGCCAACCGCCTGGAAGGCGGCCGTGTCGCCGGCGCCCGCTTCACGATCGAGCTGCCGCGCGGCACGCCGCCCGAAGACGACGGCAGCGCCGCCGCCGCGGCCGACGAGGACATCCGATGAACGAACCCCGAGCCCGCGTGCTGATCGTCGAGGACGAAGCCGACATCCGCCGTTTCGTGCGCATGGCGCTGGAGAGCGAGGGCCACGAGGTGCACGAGGCCGAAGGCCTGCGCCGCGGGCTGATCGAAGCCGGCACGCGCCGCCCCGACCTGCTGGTCGTCGACCTGGGCCTGCCCGACGGCGACGGCGTCGACCTGATCCGCGACCTGCGCGGCTGGTCGGCGGCGCCGGTCATCGTGCTGTCGGCACGCGCCGCCGAGGACGACAAGATCGCCGCGCTGGACGCCGGAGCCGACGACTACCTCGTCAAACCCTTCGGCGCCGGCGAGCTGCTGGCGCGGGTGCGCGCCCAGCTGCGCCGGCGCGCGCTGCTGTCGCCCGACGACGGCCCGGTGCTGCGTTTCGGCGAGATCACGCTGGACCTGGCGCGCCGCAGCGTGCGCCGCGGCGACGAGGAGCTGCACCTGACGCCGATCGAATACAAGCTGCTCGGCTGCCTGGCGACGCAGCCCGACCGCGTCGTCACCCACCGCCAGCTGCTCAAGGCCGTCTGGGGCCCGGGCCACACCGAGGACACGCACTATGTGCGCGTGCACATGGCCAATCTGCGCAAGAAGATCGAGGCCCAGCCCTCGATGCCGGTGCACCTGCTGACCGAAGCCGGCATCGGCTACCGCTTCCGCGCCGGCGGCTGACCGCGCCACGAGTGCGGAGATCGCCGGGGCCGCGGCACCCGGCGAATAAGATGCTCGCAAACAGCATCTTCAAGAATCCGCATGTCACCGCAAGAAGTCCTGGCCGCCCTCAACGAACTGCTTGAAGCCGAACGCGCCGGCGCCTGGGTCGCGCGACAGAGCGCCAGCGAAGCCGGCGACGAGGCGATGAAGGCGCTGCTGCAGGACATCCAGCACGACGAGGTGCGCTGGTGCGGCATGCTGATGCGCGCGGTGCGCACGCTCGAAGGCGAGCCGTCCAGCGCGGTCGGCGACTTCCGCCGCAAGGCGCTGGCGATCGCCGACCTGCACGAACGCCTGGTGTTCCTGAACAAAGGCCAGGCCTGGGTCGTGCGCCGGCTGGAGCGGCTGATCCCCGAAGTCGGCCACGCCGAGGTCAAGGCCGAACTCGAAGCGATGCTGGCCGCGCACCGGCACAACATCGCACGCGCCGAAGCGTTCTGAATCAGCCGGCGGCGTCGGCCGCGGGCGACTCGGCCAGCAGACGTTCCAGCCGCTCCAGGCGGTGGCGGTGCAGCGTCGTGATCGCGAAGAAGTTCTCCTGCAGCCGCGTCGAGCGCCCCACCGTCACCAGCACGCCGCTGCGCAGCTCGTCCTGCACGACGACCTCGGGCAGCACGGTCAGCCAGCCGCTGTCGCGCGCGACCAGGCGCAGCATCGCCATGTCGTCGACCTCGGCGCGCAGCCGCGGCGTCACGCCGGCGGCCACGCACAAGGCGTCGAACTGGGCGCGCAGCGTGTGGCGCGGGCCGGGCAGCGCCAGCTCCAGCCCTTCCAGGTCTTCCGGCAGGCGCAGCGTGCGGCCCTGCCAGACGGCGGCCGGCCCGACCAGCGAGATCGCCTGGCGGCCG
This sequence comes from Rubrivivax gelatinosus IL144, assembly GCF_000284255.1. Taxonomy (NCBI): domain Bacteria; kingdom Pseudomonadati; phylum Pseudomonadota; class Betaproteobacteria; order Burkholderiales; family Sphaerotilaceae; genus Rubrivivax; species Rubrivivax gelatinosus. The sequence goes on along the minus strand of NC_017075.1, from coordinate 2,153,052 downwards.
AGAAAACGGCAGTGCAGCGGCCGGTCGGGGTCGGCCGGCACGGCGTCGTTGGCGAGCACGACGTCGAGCTGGTGGCGCAGCAGGCGCTGCAGCAGCTCGTCCAGGCCGCCGGACTCCAGCGTCAGCGTCACCGAAGGGTCGGCCAGCAGCGGGCGCAGCCAGTTCTCCTGGTAGTTGCGCGACAGCGTCGCGACGCTGCCGACCCGCACCCGCTCCATGCCGCCGCGCCGGCCTTCGAGCCGGCCGATCAGCTCCTGGCCGAGGCCGAAGATGGTCTCGGCATAGGACAGCGCCATCTGCCCGGTCTCGGTCAGCACCAGGCGGCGGCCGCTGCGTTCGAAGAGGGCTCCGCCCAGCCGGTCCTCGAGCTGGCGGATCTGGCTGGACAGCGCCGACTGCGAGACGTGCAACTCCTCGGCCGCGCGCGTCAGGTGCCCGGTCTTGGCCACCCGCCAGAAATAGAACAGGTGGTGGAAGTTCAGCTGTTCGATCTGCATCGTTCTGTTTTGCAGATGTTTTGGTTCTGAACATTGAATTTTACAGAACCTTCGCCCGATCGCATCATGCGCGCCGTTCCCGCCCAAGGATCGCCGCCGATGGACCTGCCGCCTCTGCTTCCCGCCGCCGTCGCCCTGCTGCCGGCGCTTGCGATGTTCGCCGTGGCGCTGCTGGCGCCACGCGCCGACGCCCCGGTCGCCTGGCGGCGCTGGCACTGGGCCAGCGGCACCGCGCTGCTCGCAGCGCTGGCCAGCCTGGTGCTGCAGCTGGCCGGCGTGGCGACCGCGCCGCTGCCCGGTCTGGCGGCGACGCTGACCGGCGCCTGGGTCGCGCTGCTGGTGCAAGGGCTGGCGACGGTGATCGGCGGCTTCTCGTCACGCTATCTCGACGGCGAAGCCGGCCAGCCGTGTTTCGTCGCCGCGCTGGGCGGCGTGCTGGCCGCCGTGCACCTGCTGCTGCTGGCCGACCACTGGCTGGTGCTGATCGCCGCCTGGGCCGCGGTCGGCGTCGTGCTGCAGCGCCTGCTGTGTTTCTACCCGGAGCGCCCGTTCGCGCTGCTGGCCGCGCACAAGAAGCGCCTGGCCGACCGGCTGGCCGACGTGCTGCTCGTCGTGGCCGCCGCGCTGGCCTGGCACGAGGTCGGCTCGGGCAGCTTCGGCTATCTCTGGCGCCATCTCGAAGCCGGCCCGCCGTCGCCGGCGCTGCAAGCCGCGGCGCTGTGCCTGGCCGCGGCGGTGGTGCTGCGCACCGCGCTGCTGCCGGTGCACGGCTGGCTGATGCAGGTGATGGAGGCGCCGACGCCGGTCTCGGCGCTGCTGCACGCCGGCGTCGTCAACCTCGGCGGCGTCGTGCTGATCCGTTTCGCGCCGCTGCTGGAAACGGTGCCGGCGGCGCGCTGGCTGCTCGTCGGCCTGGGGCTGGCGACGGCGCTGCTGGCCGGGCTGGTGATGCTGACGCGCGTCAGCATCAAGCTGCGCCTGGCCTGGTCGACCGCGGCGCAGATGGGTTTCATGGTCATGGAGTGCGGCCTGGGCCTGTACACGCTGGCGCTGCTGCATCTGCTGGGCCACTCGCTGTACAAGGCCCACGCCTTCCTCAGCGCCTCGGGCGCAGTGGCGCAGGCGCGCGCCCGGGACATGCGCCCGCCGGCGCCGCCGTCGGCGGCCAGCCTGCTGGCGGCGCCGGTGCTGGCGGCGCCGGTGCTGGCGGCGGCGGCGCTGCTGCCGGTCGCCGGCGTGGCCTGGCCCTGGTGGTGGAGCGCGCTGCTGGCGCTGGCCTGGGCGCCGATGCTGTGGTGGCCGGCGACACGCGCCACCGACGCGACGGGTGCACTGCGGCGCGTGCTCGCCGGGCTGGCGATGGTCGCGCTGCTGGGCGCCGCGGCACTCGCCGGCCACGCCCTGCCGTTCGGCGTGCACGACGCGCCCGACGACAGCGCCGGCCCGGTGGCCTTGGCGGCGATGGCTCTGCTCTACGCCGGCCTGGCGCTGCTGCAGGCCCGGCCGCAGGCGCTGGCCGGCTGGCGCCGCTGGAGCTACGCCGGCTTCTACGTCGACGAATACGCCACCCGCGCCGCGCTGCGCCTGTGGCCGACACGCTGGACGCCGGCCTCGACCGACTGACCCCAGGAGACCCGATGGACACCGTGCTCGCGCCCTCTGCCCCCGTCTCGCACCCCGCGCCGCACAGCCCGGCCGAGATCGACCGCCGCATCGAGCAGGCCTGCGCCCAGGCCTGCGCGACCATCGCCCCGGCCTGGCCGCTGGACCGCGCGATCGCCGTCAACCCGCACTGGCAGCGCATCGGCCAGCGCCTGCGCACGGTGGCCGCACGGCTGGCGGTGCTGGGCGGCGTCGCCGTGCTGCCGCCGCGCGACCGCCTGCGCGAGGCCTGGCGCTCGGGCCGCATCACGCCGGCCGACCTGGCGCAGGCGCTGGCCGCGATGCCCGACGCCGGGGACGCCGCGGCCGCCGTCGCCGCGCTCGACGCACCGCTGTCGCTGCCGCGGCTGCCGCTGCTGATCGACGTGCTCGACGACGACCCGCACGGCCGGCGCCGGCTGTCGTGGCGCCAGGCGATCACGCACCAGGTCAGCCAGGTCTGCGCCGCCTACTTCGACACCCGCCTGGCCGACTGGCAGCCCGAGCGCCGCGGCGGCCTCTACGCCTTCTGGCTCGACACGCTGACCCACGACCACGGCATCGGCGCGCTGATGGGTCTGCCCGGCATCGCGCGCGGCATGGCCGCGCTGCCGGCCACGCGCCAGGACGCCGAACGCTGGGTGCTGCGCCGCCTGGGCCTGCCCGAAGAGGCCTGGCCGGCCTACCTGGAAGCGGTGCTGCTGACGGTGCACGGCTGGGCCTCGTGCTGCGCGTACTTCGGCTGGCAGGCGCGGCTGGAAGGCCGCGACGACGAACACCTGCGCGAACTGCTGGCCGTGCGCCTGGCCTGGGGCGCGCTGCTGCTGGAGTGCCGCGACGACGCCGCCACCCGCCGCGCCTTCGCCGCGCTGCAGGTGCAGTGGGAGCAGGCGCCGGCGCTGCTGCACCAGGCCGAGCAGGCGCTGTGCGTCGACGAACTCTGGCAGCACGCGCTGGAGATCGGCTACCAGCGTGAACTGGCGCAGCGCCTGCTCGGCGTCGCGCCGACGCCCCGCAGCGCGCCGGAGGCTCAGGCCGTGTTCTGTATCGACGTGCGCAGCGAGCCGCTGCGCCGGGCGCTCGAAGCGGCCTCGCCGGGCGTGCAGACCTTCGGCTTCGCCGGTTTCTTCGGCCTGCCGCTGGCCTACACGCCGCTGGCCACCGGCGCCCGCCGGCCGCAGCTGCCCGGCCTGCTGGCACCCGGCGTCGAGGCCGTCGAACGCATCGCGGCCGACGCCGCCGACTTCGGCCCGGCCGGCGAGGCGCTGCAGGCCGACGCCCGCCGCGCGCGCCAGGACGGTTTCGCACGCCTGGCGCAATGGGACGCCGCCAGCCGCTGGCCCGGCGCCGCCTTCTCTTTCGTCGAGGCCGCCGGCGCCGCCTATCTCGGCCCGCTGACACGCTGGCTGCGGCCGGGCACCGCCGCACGGCGCAGTGCCGACGCCGAGGGCCTGCCGGCGCGTTACCGCCCGCTGTGCCGCCCGGTGCTGGCCGGGCTGGACCGGGACGAGAAGGTCGAACTCGCCGCCCGCGTGCTGCGCGCGATGGGGCTGCAACGCGGGCTGGCGCCGCTGGTCGTCTTCGTCGGCCACGGCAGCCAGAGCGCCAACAACGCCCAGGCCGCGGCGCTGGACTGCGGCGCCTGCTGCGGCCAGAGCGGCGAAGTCAACGCGCGTGTGCTGGCGCGCCTGCTCAACGAGCCCGCGGTGCGCGAAGGCCTGCGCGGCCACGGCATCGACGTGCCGGCGCGCACGGTCTTCGTCGCCGCGCTGCACAACACGACGACCGACGAGGTGACGGCCTTCGACCTCGACCTGCACGGCGCGCCGGTGCACGAGCGCTGGGCCCGGCTGCAGGACGCCTTCGACCTCGCCGCCGACCGCGTGCGCCGCGAGCGTGCTCCGGCGCTGGGCCTGGACCCGCGCGCCGCGCAGGCCTGGCTGCTGGAGGACCTGCGCCGCCGCGCCAACGACGGCGCCCAGACACGGCCCGAATGGGGCCTGGCCGGCAACGCCGCCTTCGTCGTCGCGCCGCGCGCGCGCAGCCTGGGCGCGGTGCTGGACGGGCGCGTCTTCCTGCACGACTACGACCCGGCCACCGACGCCGACGGCCGCCAGCTCGAGCAGCTGATGACCGCGCCGATGCTGGTCGCGCACTGGATCAACTGGCAGTACCACGCCTCGACCTGCGAGCCGGCGCGCCTGGGCAGCGGCAACAAGCTGCTGCACAACGTCGTCGGTGGCACGCTGGGCGTCTTCGAAGGCAACGGCGGCGACCTGCGCATCGGCCTGTCGCGCCAGTCGCTGCACGACGGCCGGCGCTGGGTGCACGAGCCGCTGCGGCTGACGGTCATCGTCGACGCGCCGGCCGCGGCGATCGAGCGTGTGATCGCCCAGCACGCGACCGTGCACCAGCTCGTCGAGCACGGCTGGCTGCATCTGTGGCGGTTTGCCGGCGACGCTGGCTTCGAGCGTTACCGCGGCGGAGGCTGGGAGACCGTAGCCTGCTGACGGTGGGGCCGGCCGGCGAGGGAGATCGGCGCCGCCGCTCACGCTGCCTACACTGGCAGCACCCCGGCTCGCCGCCCTCCCCGTGAAAGCCCGAGTCCTGCACAGCCAGACCGCGACGCTGCTGCGGCTCCACGACTGGAGCCGGTCGGCGCTCGGGCCCGTCGCGCAGTGGCCGCGCAGCCTGCGCAGCCACGTCGGGATGATCATGGACCTGCCGTCGCCGGCGATCATCTTCTGGGGCCCTGACCAGACCCAGATCTACAACGACGGCTACGCGCAGATCATGGGCCCGCGCCATCCGCGCTACTTCGGCGCGCCGTACCGCGAGTGCTGGCCCGACACCTACCCGCTGATCTATCCGTGGATGCGGCGTGTGCTCGACCACGGCGAGGTCATCGAGGTCGTGCGCGAGCCGATCCCGGTGACGCGCTACGGCTTCGAGGAAGACGCCTTCTTCACCTTCACGTTCAGCCCGCTGCGCGACGACGACGGCCGCATCGCCGGCATCCTGCAGCCGGTGTTCGAGGTCACCGACGCGGTGCTCAGCGAGCGCCGCTCGGCGGTGCTGGCCGAGCTGACGCCCGACCGCCGGCGCGTGCGCCGCGCGGCCGACGTGCTGCGTGTGCTGGCGCGAGCGACCGAGGGCGTGCCGGCTGCGGCGCTGTTCCTGCGCGACGCCGCCGGCGGCAGCTGCCGCTGCGAAGACACGACCGGCGCCGAGCGCTGGGGCCCGCAGCTGCCGCCGGCGCTCGGCGCGGCAGCCGAAGAGGTGTGCGCCAGCGGCGAGCCGATGCGGCTGGAGCAGCCGCCGGCTTACGTGCTGCCGCTGCCGGCCAGCGACGGCGGCCGCTGCGTCGGCGCCGTCACGCTGGGCCTGAACCCGCGCCTGCACTTCGACGAGCGCTACCGCGAGTTCCTGCACAGCGTCGCGCGCCAGATCGCCGCGCTGCTGCAGCGCCTCACGATGCAGCGCCGTCGAACGCCAGCAGGCCTATCTGCGCGAGCTCTTCCTGCAGGTGCCGGCCGGCATCGCGCTGCTCGAAGGCCCCGAGCACGTCTTCGCGCTGGCCAACCCGCTGTACCAGTCGATCGTCGGCGGCCGTGCGGTCGTGGGCCGCCCGATCCGCGACGCGCTGCCCGAGCTGGAGCAGCAGCCCTTTCTCGCCCTGCTCGACGAGGTCTACCGGCGCGGCACGGCCCACGTCGGCACCGGCGAAGTCGCGCTGCTGGCCGACACGCGCGGCGAGCTGAGCCCGCGCCACTTCAACTACGTCTTCCAGCCGACGCACGACGGGGCCGGGCAGACGACCGGCATCCTGGTCTTCTGCTACGAGGTCAGCGATCAGGTGCGCGCGCAGCGCCACTCCGAGGCGCTGACGCGGCAGCTGCAGCAGGAGCACCAGCGAAAGGACGAGTTCCTGGCGATGCTGGCGCACGAGCTGCGCAACCCGCTGGCGCCGATCAGCTCGGCCGCCGAACTGCTACGCGGCGGCCATCTGGACGCCGCGGCGACGGCCGCCGCCGCCGCGGTCATCGTGCGCCAGGTGCGGCACATGACGGCGCTGGTCGACGACCTGCTCGACGTCTCGCGCGTCACGCGCGGCCTGGTCGAGATCGAGCGCCGGCCGCAGTGGATGGGTGCGGTTGTGCTCGACGCCGTCGAACAGGTACGCCCGCTGATCGACGCCCGCGGCCACACGCTGACGCTGGAACTGCCCGAGCCGTCGCCACAGGTTCAGGGCGACCGCAAGCGCCTGGTGCAGATCGTCGCCAACCTGCTGACCAACGCCGCCAAGTACACGCCCGACAGCGGCGAGATCCGGCTCGCGATGTCGGCCGACGACGGGCGGGTCGAGCTGAGCGTCGCCGACGACGGCATCGGCATCCCGGCCGAGCTGCTGTCGCACGTCTTCGAGCCCTTCGTGCAGGCGCGGCGCAGCAAGGACCGCGGCGACGGCGGCCTGGGCATCGGCCTGGCGCTGGTGAAGAGCCTGACCGAGCTGCACGGCGGCACGGTCGAGTGCGAGAGCGCCGGCAGCGGCCGGGGCAGCCGCTTCACCGTGCGCCTGCCCTGCACCGAGGCGGCAGACCCGCCGGCCGCGCCCGATGCCGCCGCCGACGGCTCCGGCCTCGGCCACCGCATCCTCGTCGTCGACGACAACGTCGACGCGGCGCAGATGCTGGCCATGCTGCTGCGCGGCAGCGGCCACGAGGTGCTGGTGGAGACGCGACCGCTGGAAGTCGTCAGCCGCGCCGAGGCCTACCGGCCGGACGTCGCGCTGCTGGACATCGGCCTGCCCGAACTCGACGGTTGCGAGCTGGCGACCCGCCTGCGCGCCCGGGCGACGACCGCGCACACGGTGCTGGTCGCGATCTCGGGCTACGGCCAGGCCGCCGACCGCGAACGCGCGCGCCGCGCGGGCTTCGACCACTACCTCGTCAAGCCGGTCGACTTCGACGTGCTGGAGGCGCTGCTGGGGCAGGCCGGCGGCGCCGCGACGCACGAGGGCTGAACGCCAGACGCGCCAGCCGTTGACGAGCTACGGCAGGCCCAGAACCGGGGCCAAGGCGGCCAGCAAGGGCAAAGGCGACACCGGCGGTTCACCCGCTGCCCACGCGTCCTGATACTCCGCCACTTCGACGCCGACGACCGGCTGCTCGGCGATGACCGCCATCGCCTGCCGCAAGTCGTCCAGCGACAGGCCGCCCTCGTGGGCGTAGTCGGTCGGCACGATGCCGGGGTTCAGCACGTCGCAGTCCAAGTGGACGTAGACCGGGCGGCCGGCGATCGCGGCGCGCAGCCGATCGGCCAGGCCAGCGCCCGGCTGGACGTGAGGCAGGCAATGCGCGCGCATCAGTTCGATCTCGAACGGATCGAGGTCGCGCTGGCCGACGAGCACGACGTTCGTCAGCGCCAAGCCGCTGCCGAAGCCGGAGTCCCACAGTCCCAGCGACGCGGACAAGGCCAGCCCGCCGAGGTAGCCGCTGCGCGTCGACTGCGGCGTGTTGAGGTCCGCGTGGGCGTCGAACCAGACGACGCAGGCCTCGGGATGGTGCCGTGCGACGACCGGCAGCGTGGCGACGGAGGCCGCACAGCGGCTGGTGGCCGACAGCGGCCGCCCGCCGCGGACGTAGACGTCTTCGAACCGGGCCTGGAGCTGCAAGAGTTCGGGCCGCGCGGACTCGAGTTCGACGTCCCAGTTCAGGTCGAGGGCCGGCCGCGGCACGCCGACGACGGTCGGCTCGAGGGCCAGCAGCCGGCCCATCGCCTCGGCGAGCCGGCGCGCCCCGGGAATGGCCAGATCGTTGTGGTCGCCGACGCGACCTTGGAAGACCGTGAGTTCGAAGGTCATGGGTTCGAAGGCCAGTGTAGGCGGCGCATCGCCGGCAGCAGCGAGCCCAAGCTGCGTGAAGCCCTCCACTTGACCGACGCGAAATCCTCAGCAGAATCCGCCCCCGCAACCCCTTTGGGCGCTGAGCGCGGTCCGGCATATCCGGGCAACCGCAGCGCATCGGCCCCATCGCGATCCGGTTGCCGCGAAAGGACGGGGCCGACCAGGAGCCCTTGGATGAAAACCATCATCGAGCCTTTCCGCATCAAGTCGGTCGAACCGATCCGCCTGACGACGCGCGAAGAGCGCCAGCAACACCTCGCCGCCACCGGCTACAACCTCTTCGGCCTGCCCTCGGAGGCGGTGCTGATCGACCTGCTGACCGACTCCGGCACCGGCGCGATGTCCTCGCTGCAGTGGGCCGCGGTGATGCGCGGCGACGAGAGCTACGCCGGCAGCCCCAGCTTCTACCGCTTCGAGGCGGCGGTGAAGAACCTGATGCCGTTCAAGCACGTCATCCCCACGCACCAGGGCCGCGCGGCCGAAGCGATCCTGTTCTCGATCTTCGGCGGCGCCGGCCGGCGCATCCCGTCGAACACGCACTTCGACACGACGCGCGGCAACATCGAGGCTTCGGGCGCGATCGGCGACGACCTCGTCATCGCCGAAGGCAAGGACCCGCGCAGCGAACACCCGTTCAAGGGCGACATGGACCTGGAGCGGCTGGAGGCCTACCTGCAGCAGCACGCCGCCGAGGTGCCGCTGGTGATGATCACGATCACCAACAACGCCGGCGGCGGCCAGCCGGTGAGCCTGGCCAACATCCGCGCCGTCGCCGAGCTGGCGCACCGCCACGGCAAGCCCTTCGTCATCGACGGCTGCCGCTTCGCCGAGAACGCCTGGTTCATCAAGTCGCGCGAGCCGGGCCAGGGCGGACGCTCGATCGAGGACATCGTGCGCGACTGCTTCTCGGTGGCCGACGGCATGACGATGAGCGCCAAGAAGGACGCCTTCGGCAACATCGGCGGCTGGCTGGCGCTGAACGACGACGGACTCGCCGAGCAGGCGCGCCAGCACCTGATCCGCACCGAGGGTTTCCCGACCTACGGCGGCCTGGCCGGGCGCGACCTGGACGCTCTGGCCCAGGGCCTGGCCGAGATCGTCGACGAGGACTACCTGCGCTACCGCATCCGCACCAACGCCTACATCGTCGAGCGCCTGGACGCGATGGGCATCCCGGTCGTCAAGCCCGCCGGCGGCCACGCGGTGTTCGTCGACGCACGCGCCTGGCTGTCGCACATCGCGCCGCTGCAGTACCCGGGCCAGGCGCTGGCCGTGGCGCTGTACGAGACGGGCGGCATCCGCAGCTGCGAGATCGGCACCGTGATGTTCGGCCGCCAGCCCGACGGCAGCGAGAAGCCCGCGGCGATGGACCTGGTGCGCCTGGCCTTCCCGCGCCGCACCTACACCCAGAGCCACGCCGACTACGTCGTCGAGGTCTTCGAGGAAGTGGCGGTGGCCAAGGACCGGCTGGCCGGCTACCGCATCGTCAGCGAGCCCAAGCTGATGCGGCACTTCACCTGCCGGTTCGAGAAGCTGGGCGCGTGATCGGCAGCGCCGAGGCCTGCTCGGCGCGATGAGCCGGCGGCGGGGCCTCGTCCCGCCCCGGCTCGCTCAGAACTCGATCACGACCGACGGCGCGCTGCGCTTCGCTTCGCCGTGGTGGACGGCTTCGATGTTGTTGCCGTCCGGGTCCAGCACGAACGCGGCGTAATAACCCGGGTGATAGGGCCGCTCGCCGGGCGCGCCGTTGTCCTGGCCGCCGTGGGCCAGCGCGGCCTCGTAGAAGCGGTCCACCATCGTCCTGTCCTGCGCCTGGAAGGCCAGGTGATGGCGCCCGGTCAGCACGCCCAGCGCTGCCGGGCTGTCGACGCCGGTGACGAACAGCTCGTCGGCCCAGAAGTAGCCGTCGCCCGTGCCGCCCATCGGCACGCCGAGCGAGTCGAGCACGGCGGCATAAAAAGCCTGGCTCGCCGCCAGATCACGCACCACGAGTTGCACATGGTCGAAGAGGCGGCCGCGATGAAGGGACTGCGTTTCCATGATGAGTTGTTCAGTTGCCGGGCTCCAAGCCCGTGAAGAGTCGCATCCAGCATAACGCCCGCTGCCGACGCCGCCCGGCCTCACCCAAACAGGTGAGCCGCCCTCACCGCCGCATGTGATTCGGCCCGCGCCCGCTTGGCCGACGATGGCGCATCGCACTTGCTGGAGACGTCGATGGCGCTTTACGAATACCTGTGCGCGGACCACGGCCCGTTCGACCGCCACTGGCCGCTGGGCACGGCGCCGGCCGAAGCCGCATGCCCGCAGTGCGAGGCCGCGGCGCGCCGCGTGTTCTCGGCGCCGATGCTGCGGACCGGCCGGCGCAGCGAATGGACCGCCGCGCTGGACCACGCCGAGAAGAGCCGCCACGAGCCCGACGTCGTCTCGGCGCCGCCCGCGCTCGGCCGTCCGTCCCGCCCCGCCGCGCCGCTGAACCCGGCGCTGTTCACCCTGCCCAGGCCCTGATCCCGGCCGGCAGTCCTCGTGCTCCGCTCGTCGCGGAGCGGTCTTCCCACGCCCCTCGAAAGGTGAGCCATGCCCCAGAACCTCTTTCCGCTGGACAACACGAAGAAGTTCAAGGACCAGAAGATCGTCGGCCACAACCGCTGGCACCCCGACATCCCGCCGGCGGTGAAGATCAAGCCGGGCACGGTGTTCTGCGCCGACTGCCGCGAGTGGTTCGACGGCGCGATCCGCAACGACGACTCGGCCGACGACATCCGCCACGCGCCGCTGGCCGGCGTGCACGTGCTCTCCGGCCCGTTCTACGTCGAAGGCGCCGAGCCGGGTGACCTGCTGATCGTCGACATCCTCGAGATCGACGCCTGCAACCAGGAAGACTCCGGGCCGCTGTCGGGCCAGGGCTGGGGCTACACCGGCGTCTTCGCGCGCAACAACGGCGGCGGCTTCCTCACCGAACGTTTCCCCGACGCCTACAAGGTGATCTGGGACTTCCGCGGCGACGTCGCCACCTCGCGCCACATCCCCGAGGTCTCGTACACCGGCATCCACCACCCGGGGCTGATGGGCACGGCACCGTCGGCCGAACTGCTGGCCAGGTGGACGGCGCGCGAGAAGGCGCTGATCGCCACCGACCCGATGCGCGTGCCGCCGCTGGCGCTGCCGCCGCTGCCCGACAGCGCGATCCTCGGTTCGCTGAAGGGTGCCGAGTTCGAGCGTGTCGCCGCCGAAGCCGCCCGCACCGCGCCGCCGCGCGAAAACGGCGGCAACCAGGACATCAAGAACCTCACCGCCGGCAGCCGCGTCTTCTATCCGGTGTTCGTGCCCGGCGCCAACCTGTCCTTCGGCGACCTGCACTTCTCGCAGGGCGACGGCGAGATCACGTTCTGCGGCGCGATCGAGATGGGCGGCTTCATGGACCTGCACGTCGACCTGATCAAGGGCGGCATGGCCAAGTACGGCGTCAAGGAGAACGCGGTCTTCATGCCCGGCAACCGCGACCCGCAGTACTCGGAGTGGCTGGCGTTCTCGGGCGTCTCGGTCGACTCGGGCGGCAAGCAGCACTACCTGGACTCGTGGCTGGCCTACCAGAACGCCTGCAATCACGCGATCGATTACCTGATGAAGTTCGGCTACACCGACATCCAGGCCTACATGATCCTGGGCACCGCGCCGGTGGAAGGCCGGCTCTCGGGCGTGGTCGACATCCCCAACGCCTGCTCGACGATCTACATCCCGCGCGCGATCTTCGACTTCGACATCCGGCCGTCGGCCACGGGCGCGCCGCACCAGGTCAAGCAAGGGGTGCAGGTGCCCCGTTCCGGCAACTGAGCGCCCGAGCCGGCCGCCCCGGCAGCGGGCGGCCGGCCCCACACGAAGGAGACACGCGATGCTCGGACTGGTCCTGTTCTTCGTCGGCGCCGTGCTGTGCCTCAACGGCCTGTGGCTGTTGGGGCGCATCGGCGACAACGAGATCTCCATCATCAACTACCTGGTCGGCGGCATCACCCTCGTCGCCTGCCTGGTGCTGGCCTTCGGGCCCGGCGCCGACGCGGCGTCGATCAAGGCCGCGGCGCTGACGCTGCTCTTCACCTTCACCTACCTCTGGGTGGCGATCAACCGCAGCAACGGCGCCGACGGCCGCGGCCTGGGCTGGTTCAGCCTGTTCGTCGCGCTGACCGCGGTGCCGGTGACGCTGCAGACGCTCGCGGGCGCCGACAGCACCTGGGGCTACTGGTTCGGCTTCAGCTGGGCGGCCTGGGGCGTGCTGTGGTTCATGTTCTTCCTGCTGCTGGCGATGAAGAAACCGATCGCGCGGCTGGTCGGCGGGCTGACGCTGGCCGAAGGCGTGCTGACCGGCTGGGTGCCCGGCTACCTGCTGCTCAACGGCCTGCTGAAGTAGCCGATGCCGCTCTACGACTACCGCTGCGAACAGGGCTGCGGCGAGTTCCGCGCCTTCCGGCCGATGGCCGAATCGTCGCGGCCGGCGCCTTGCCCCCAGTGCGACACCCCGGCGGCACGCACGCTGGCCGCGCCGATGCTGGCCGGTGCGTCGCCCGGCTGGCTGGGCGCGCCGCCGGCCGCGGGCGGCGGCGGCTGGCGCCGCGCCTGCGGCTTCGGCTGCAGCCACGCCGGCTGCCGCTGAAGCCGCTGAGCCCGGCGCGGTGCTGCCGCGCCGGGCTCAGTGCGCCAGCGCCGGGCCTTGTCGCACCTGCGCCGCCAGGTCCTGCGGTGCGCAGGCCGGCGCCAGCGCATCGCCCTGCCCCAGCTCGCAGCCTTCCCACTTGAAGAACTGCGCGTCCTCGGGCGAGGCGATGCCGTCGGCGATGACCACCGCCTGCAGCGTCTGCGCCAGCGCGATCAGCGACCGTGCGACGGCCATGCGCTCGGGCTGGCTGGCGACGCCGCGCACGAAGGGCCGCGGCAGCTTCAGCCGGTCGGGCGCCGCGCCGCTCAGCTGCGGCAGCGAGATCGTGCCGGCGCCGAAGTCGGCCAGGGTCAGCGTCACGCCGGCGGCTCGCAAGGCCTCGACGGCCGGCCCGGCGCCGCGCAGCGCCGCTTCGCCGACCAGCAGGTCCAGCGTGCCGGGCGCCAGCCCGGCCGCGCGCACCGCGTCGACGATGCGGCGGCCGACCTCGGGCTCGGCCAGGCCATCGCCCGCCAGCGGCACCGACACACGCAGCGGCCGCCCCAGCGCCTGGGCCCAGGCGCGTGCCCAGTGCAACGCGGCGGCCAGCAAGGGCTCCACAAGCGCCGCCGGCAGCGCGCCGTCGCCCGCCGCCTGGCGCAGGCGCGCGGCGCTCAGCCAGCCGGCCGTGCCGCGCCACTGCGGCAGCAGCTCGACGCCGGCGACCTGCCAGTCCGCCAGCGCCACCTCGGGCTGCACCTGCAGCAGCGCCGGTGCGCCCAGCGCCGCCAGTTCGGGCTGCAGCGGGTCGGCCGCGCGCTCGGTGGCAGGCGCGCCGCCAGCGCGCAGCTCCAGCGTGCGGCGGTAGGCGCGCAGCCCGCTGATGACGATCGAGTTCAGGCGCTGGGCGGTGATCTCGGTCTTCAGGAAGTAGCCGTTGATCTCGTGGCCGTGCATCACCTCGGCCTCGGGCGCGACGCCGGGCTGGCCGGTGCGCAGCACGATCTGCATGTCGGCGTTGCCCAGACGCTGGCGGATGTGCTGCACCAGCAGCAGCCCGGCGTCGTCGGTCTCCATGACGACGTCGACCAGCGCCAGCGCGACGTCGGCGTGGCGCGCCAGCAGATCACGCGCCTCGGCCGCCGAGCCGGCCGTCAGCAGCTCGACGCCGCGGTCCTCGAAGCGCAGGCCGGCGAGGATGAGCCGGGAGACCTCGTGCACCATCGGCTCGTCGTCGACCAGCAGCAGCTTCCAGGGCCCGGTTTCAGGCTTCATCGCGGCGTGTCCTCGGCAAGGCACCCAGTATGCGGCCCACGTCCGGCGTCTGCCGGGCGACGCGCGGCAGGCACAGTGCGAAGCGCGCGCCGCCGCCCGGCGCCGCATCCAGCGCCAGCGAGCCGCCCAGCTGGCGCGCGACGAGCTGGTTGACGATGTACAGCCCCAGCCCGCTGCCGCCCTGCAGCCGGCGCGTCGTGTAGAAGGGCTCGAACACCCGCGTGCGCAGCGCCGGGGCGATGCCGCGGCCGTTGTCGGCGACGTCCAGGCGCAGCTCCTCGTCGTCGGCCTCGGCGCGCAGCAGCAGGCGCCGCGTGCCGGGGGCGCCGGGCTCGAAGGCGTGCTGGACGGCGTTGAGCACGAGGTTGGACAGCACCTGGGCCAGCGCCACCGGGTAGCTCTCCAGCACCAGCCCCGGCGGGATGTCGATGCGCAGCTCGATGCCGGCCTCGGCGACGCGCGGCGCCAGCGCGGCCAGCGTCTCGTCGACCGCCTCGCGCAGGTCCAGCCGGCGCCGGGCTTCGGGCACGCGGTCGATGGCCAACTGCTTGAAGTTCTGCACCAGCTGCGCCATGCGCGTCGCGTTGGCCAGCAGCAGCCGCGCCGAGCCGGCGGCGTCGGCCAGGTAGCGGCCCAGCGCCTCGTCGTCGAGGCGGCCGTCGCGGCGCGCCGCCTCGGTCTCGGCGATGCGGTCCGACAGGAAGGAGGCGCTGGTCACCGTGATGCCCACCGGCGTGTTGATCTCGTGCGCGACGCCAGCCACCAGCGCGCCCAACGAGGCCAGCTTCTCGGTCTCGACCAGGCTGGCGCGTGTGCTCTCCAGGTGCTGCAGCGACTCCAGCAGCTCGCGTTCGCCCTGCTCCTGCGCTTCGTGCGACAGCACGATCCACCACGCGCCCAGCGAGGCCACGGCCAGCGTCGCGACGTACAGCCGCGTCATCACGCGCACCAGCTCGTCGCGCGTGGCGGCGTCGTGCAGGTCCATGAAGCGGTAGGTCAGCAGGAAGGCGGCGCCGATCAGCACCGCGACGACGCCCAGCAGCCCGAGGAAACGCCCGAAGCGGCGCAGCACCTGCGGCCGGAAACGCGCCGGCCGCGGCGCCGCCTCGGCCCCCGCCGGGCGCTTGCAGAAGTCGTGGCAGTGCAGCTCCAGCCCGCAGCACAGCGAACACAGCGAGCCGCCGTACAGCGGGCAGTGCACCATGTCCGGCGCCTCGTACTCGCGCTCGCAGACGCAGCACTCGACCAGCGTCGTGCGCGGCACGCCGCGCCAGCGGTCGTCCTGGCGCGCCAGGTACCAGCGCCCGCGCGTGGCGTAGCCGATCACGATGGCGGCGACGAAGGACAGCGCCAGCGCGACGAAGCCGAAGAAAGCCTGCCCCCAGGGCCCGAAGACGCCGGCGTAGGCCAGCAGCGCCACCGCCGCGGCCAGTGCCGTGGCGCCGCAGCCCACCGGGTTGAAGTCGTGCAGGTTGGCGCGCTTGAACTCGACGAACGGCGGGCTGATGCCGGTGCGCTTGAGCACCACCAGGTCGGCCACCAGCGCGCCGATCCAGGCCAGCGCCACCGTCGAATAGACCGACAGCACCGTCTGCAGCGTCTCGAAGATGCCCAGCAGCGTCAGCAGCAGCGCGATGACGACGTTGAACACCAGCCAGACCACGCGCCCCGGGTGGTAGTGCGCCAGGCGCACGAAGCAGTTGGACCAGGCCAGCGAGCCGCTGTAGGCGTTGGTGACGTTGATCTTGACCTGCGAGACGGTGACGAACAGCGCCGCCAGCGCCAGCGCCAGGCCGGGGTCGGCGACGACCTGGCGGTAGGCGTGCACGAACATGTGCGCCGGCTCCACCGCCTGCGCCGCGCTGGCGCCGGTGCGCAGCGCCAGCACCGCCAGCAGGCTGCCCAGCGTGACCTTGGCCGCGCCGATGAGGATCCAGCCCGGCCCGGCGGCCAGCAGCGCGGCCCACCACTCGCGCCGGTTGGCGGCCGTGCGTTCGGGCAGGAAACGCAGGTAGTCGGCCTGCTCGCCGATCTGCGCCGCCAGCGCCAGCATCACGCCGGCGGCGGCGCCGAAGAGCAGCGGGTCGAAGTGGCCGCGGCTGCCGTCCAGCCCGGCGTAGGAGGTCCAGGCGCCGACCACCGACGGGTCGCGGTACAGGATCAGCAGCACCGGCAGCGCCAGCAGCGCCAGCCACAGCGGTTGCGTCCAGGCCTGCAGCCGGTTGATCGCCGTGACGCCGTAGAACACCACCGGCACGATGACCAGCGAACACAGCAGGTAGCCCAGCGGCAGGCTGAGCCCGGTGGCCAGGTTCAGCGCCTGGGCCCAGATCGCCGTCTCCAGCGCGAAGAAGATGAAGGTGAAGCTGGCGTAGATCAGCGAGGTGATCGTCGAGCCCAGGTAGCCGAAGCCGGCGCCGCGCGTCAGCAGGTCGATGTCGACGTTGGACACCGCGCAGGCATAGGCGATCGGCAGGCTGACGAGGAAGATGACGATGGACGCGACGACGATCGCCGTCATCGCGTTCTGGAAGCCGTAGCTCAGCGTGATGCTGGCGCCGATGGCCTCCAGCGCCAGGAAGGAGATGCCGCCGATCGCCGTGTTGGCCATCACGCGCGGCGCCCAGCGGCGGTAGGAACTGGCGGCGTGGCGCAGCGCGTAGTCTTCCAGCGACTCCTTCGCCACCCAGGATTGGTACTCGCGCTTCACTCGAAGCATGGAACGCCCGCAGGTGCCGCGGCGGGCCCCGATGAGCCAGGGTAATGGCGCCGTCCCGGCCTTCCCACTGGCTGTTTCCCGGGCCCGATCCGGATTGACATCCGTTAACCGGGCACCAGAATCGTGCAGAAATCGCAGCCAGGAACCCAGACCATGGCCCGTTCCGCCGTCTCGGCGCCAGAGGCGAAAACGCCCGCGCCCCCGCACGAGCTGGTGCACGCGATCCACGCCGCCGGAGCCGACGACGAGAGCTGGCCCGAGGTGCTGGAACGCCTGCGCAGCCACCTCGGCGCGCGCGCCGTGACGCTGGTGCACCACCAGTTCCTCGGCGGCGGCGAGGTGACGCTGTACGAGTCGGCCGCCGGCGGCGCCGGCGGCATGACCGAGTACGCAGCACGCAACCCGTGGTTCATGTCCAGCTGCGACTACCAGCCCGGCCGCGTGATGACCGGCGACGAGCTGATCAGCACGCCCGACCTGCGCCGCACCGACTTCTACCGCGAGGTGCTGCAGCCGCGCGGCCTGCTGCACCTGCTGTGCGGCGTCGTCGACCAGCGCCAGCGCGGCGCCCACGTGCTGGCCGCCTACCGCGCCGAGAACGAACCCGCGTTCGACGCCGCGCAGAAGGCCGAGCTGTCGCTGCTGCTGCAGCACGTGACGCTGTCGATGCGCAGCCAGTGGCGCTGGCAGGAAGCGCACGACTTGGCGCACGCGCTGCTGCGCCTGTCGGACCAGGACGCCAACCCGGCGATCCTGGTCAGCGCCGACGGCGAGCCGGTGCACACCAACGCCGCCGGCGCGCGGCTGCTGGAGCGCCGCCACGGCCTGCGTGTCGACGGCGGCCGCGTCGTCGCCGCCCACCCGCACGACCGCCGGCTGCTGGCCGAGACGATCGCGCGCGTCGCCCATGAAGCGCCCGGCGCCGAGGCCGCGCGCCCGGCGGTGCTGACGCTGGCCGGCACCGCCGACGACGAGCCTGTCGTCGTCGTCGTGCGCCCGGCCGGCGCCGTCTTCCGCCGCCACGCCGGCAGTCCGCGCGGGCTGGCGATGGTGGCCGTGCGCGGCGCCCAGCAGCGCCACGACCCGGCGGCCTGCGTCTTCGCGCGCCAGTACGAGCTGACCGCGGCGCAGGCGCGCGTCAGCGCGCTGGTGTTCTCGGGCCAGTCGCTGGCGACGATCGCGCGCTCGCTGGGGCTGTCGGACAACACCGTGCGCAGCCACCTGAAGCAGGTCTTCCAGAAGACCGACACGCACAGCCAGATGGAGCTGGTGCACCTGCACGCGCGGGTCTGCAGCGCACTGCCCTAGCCGGGCCCGGCCTCCGTCCGGGGCCGCTGGCGCGCCGCCACCGCGGCGACGAAGCCGCCGAAGGCGTCGAGCAGCGGCGCGCCGTCGAAGGACGGGCCTTCCAGCGCCGCCAGCGCCTGCACCGTCGCTTCCAATGTCGACACCTGGTCGGCCCGCCGCGCGGCGCGGATCGCGCGGTAACGCGTCGGCGCCGGCGCGTCCAGCGCCAGCCGCGGCAGCGCGGCGAGCAGCGGGTGCTCCAGCAGCAGGCGCAGGCTCTTGCGCCAGGTGGCGTCGATGACGACCAGGCGCACCGGTGCCGCGGGTGCAGCGGCCGAGGCCGGCGGCGCCGGCGCGGCCGGCACGTCGGGATACAGCAGCCTCGTCTCCAGCCCGGGCCGGTGCAGCAGCGCGCGCAAGGCCGCATCGTCGAAACGTTCGCCGACGACCACCTCGCAGCGCGCCAGCGACAGCCGCAGCAGCGCGACGCTGTTCTTGGCCTGGCGCTGCTCCTGCGGGTGCTGCAGCACCAGGACTTCGGTGCGATGCGGCGTGGGCCGCACCAGGGCGCAGATACAGGTGGGCGACGGGCGCAGGCAGCGGGGGCAGACGGGGCGGGAACTGACGGGCGAAACGGGCATGTTCACGAGTGTCGGGCAAGCGCGAGGCGGCCACGGGCAGGCCCACCCGCAGGTCCAGCCGCGGCACCACATCTGGGAGCGCAAGGGAGCAGACCGCCGGCAGCAGCGCTTGACGGTACAGCGTCGCGCGACTTCAATCGCCGGCGGCCCCGGGCAAGCCAGCCGGCCTCTTCCCAAACACTCCGGAGCGACTGGATGGACTACCGCGAGGTCGTGCAAACCGTCGCCGGCCTCGTGTCGGCTCGCTACGTGTTCCCCGACGTCGCGCAACGCGTCGCGGCGCATCTGCGTCGGCGGCTCGATTCGGGCGCCTACGCCACCAACGATCCAACCGAGCTCGCGACGCGCCTGACCAACGACCTGCGGCAGGCGTCCGGCGACCGGCATCTGCGCGTGCGCCACGAGCCCGAGCCGCACGTTCCGGAAGCGCCCGGCGTGACGGTGCGCGAGCAGAACGACCGCGCAGAGCACTGCCGTGCCATGGGCTTCGGCATCGCGTCGGTGCAGCGCATCGACGGCAACCTGGCCGTGCTGGACATCCGCGAGCTGGTCGAGCCCGACCTGTCGCGCCCGGCCTACGAGGCGGCCTTGATGTCGGTCGCCGATGCGTCGGCGCTGGTCATCGACTTGCGGCAGTGCGTGGGCGGCGACCCGGCAACGGTCGCTCTGGTGTGCTCGGCGCTGGTCGACCGCCGCACGCCCTTGAGCAGCATCGTGCCGCGCTCCGCACCCGCAGAGGAGTTCTGGGCCGACCCGGCGCCGCATGCCCTGAGCTTCGGCGGCCGCAAGCCTCTGCTGCTCGCCGTGGCCGGCTTCAGCTTCTCGGGTGCCGAGATGCTGGCTTACGACCTGCAGGCGATGGGGCGGGCCGTCGTCGTCGGTGAAACGACCGGCGGCGGCGCCAACCCGTGCAACGTCCACTGGCCCTCACCCCACTTCAGCCTGCTGCTGCCGGAGGCGAGCACCCGCAACCCCATCACCGGAAACAACTGGGAGGGGTGCGGGGTCGTGCCGGACGTCGCCTGCGATGCGGGCAACGCGCTGCGGGTCGCGCTCGGGCTGGCCCGGCAGCGCCTGGCGACAGGCGCGTGAGCGGATCGCTGCGCAGCATCGCGATCCAGGCCGCCTGGCTCGACGGCGAGCGGCGCTTCGCCGCCTGAAACGCGGTGCCACCCGACCCGCGGGCGGCACCGCTTTGCCTTACTTCGACAGCTTGATCTGCGCGCTGGTGGCCGTCAGGTAGCCGACCGAGGCGCCGAAGCGGTCTTCGTAGTTGGCGCGGATCAGCGGGTCCAGCGTCGGCTTGACGACATCGTGCAGCGGGGACTCCCAGTCACCGGCGTGCTGGAAGTTGCTCATGATGTAGGTGAAGCCGTGGATCGTGTCGACCGCGTGCAGGCCGGTCGACTCGGCGCCCGAGGGCGTGGACAGCACGCGGCTCAGCGTGCCGGTGTCGACGTTGTAGGCCCACAGGAAGTTGTTGACGTGCATGCCGCTGTCTTCGCCGATGAACAGCGTGCGCATCTCTTCCGAGAACTTCAGGTTGTCGGGGTTGGCGATCTTGTCCGCGTTGGCCAGGTTGCCCAGCGAATCGGCCGTCGCCAGGTCTTCACCGAGCAGGATGAACTTGGACGAGGCCGGCACCCATTCGCTGTCGATCGTGCCGCCCGCGCTGTCCTTCTGGCCGGCGCCCAGCGTGTGCTCGAGCACGCCGCCGGCGTTGATCGCCGAGGCGAAGTTGACGTTGAGCGCCGGCACGTTGCCGGACTTGCCCGTCACCATCGAGTCCTTGATCGCCGAGATCGCCGAGTAGGCCTTCTTGTCCTTGATGTCGACCGTCGTGCCTTCCATCTTGGTGAAGGACAGGCTGCCGCCCATCAGCGCGGCGTAGCGGTGGGTCTCCAGGAAGGCCGCGGCCTTCTCCATGCCCGGCTTCACCTTGACCCACAGGCTCTTCTTGTTCAGCACGATCTTGGTGTAGCTGGCGTCGCCCGGGTCGGCGGTGCGCGAGTCCATGATGTCGGTGGCCTTGATGCCGCCGTCCACCAGGGCCTTGATCTCGGCGCTGGTGGCCGAACCCAGCTTGATCCAGCTGATCGTGCCGGTGGAAGTCGCGTTCAGCACGCTGGTGTACTTGGCGACGTACAGCGTGCCCGACGACAGGTCCTTCGCCTTGTCGGCGACGAACATGAACAGGCCGCCGTTGGTGGCGTCGTCGCCCATCAGCGCGGTGCGCTGGTCCGGCATCACCTGGATCAGTTCGTGCGAGATGCGGCCCAGGCAGTAGTGCTTCTTGATCGTGCCGGTGCCGTCCTTGTTGACCGTGACTTCGGGCATGTGGCCGTAGTCGTAGGGGTTGGCGGTGCTGGCGTCGCCGAACAGGTTCTGGCTGAAGCCCTTGAGCACGGCCAGCGACTGGCCCAGCGCGCCCTGGTCGAAGGCGTCGGGTTCGTACTCTTCCGAGGACAGATGCGTGCCCCAGGGCGAGAGGCTGGCGCCGCAGGTGATCCACAGGCCCTTGACGCCCGAGGTGTCGACGTTGTGGTACTTCACCAGCTTGAGCTTGCCGGTGGACTTGTCCTGGTCCAGCGTCAGCACGGCGATCGGCGACGGCAGCTGGCCGTACATCGAGGCCAGGGCCTGGTTGCGCGTCGTGTACTCGAACTGCACCACCGCGAAGACGGTATTTCCGGTGACGCCGGCCACGCTGGCGCCGTCCACCGTCAGCAGCGAGGAGCCGTCCGGGCAGTCCGAGAAGAACTGGCGTTCGGCGCCGGCCACCGAGCGGTCGACGATGGGCTGGTTGTGGATGTCGTAGTAGCCGCCGGCGACCAGGGTGCCGCCCTTGCCGTCGGGCACGGTGGTGCCGGTCATGAAGAACGGCTGGTAGGCCAGCGTGAAGCTGCGCGTGCTCTTGTCGTCGTAGGCGACGACCAGCGACGAGGCGGTGTAGGTGGTGGCCATGTTGGCCGGGTTGGCCAGCGTCGGCGCGGCCATGCTGCTGAACGTGGCGCTGACGTAAGCCGGGTCGTCGCCGTCGTCGCCGCCGCAGGCGGTCAGCAGACCGGCCGCCGTCAGCGAGGACGCCAGGGGCAACAGCGGAGCGCCAGCCATGGCGCGAATCAGAGTACGGCGGGAAAGGGTGGCCCCGGTGATCGGCGAACGGACCTCGGTCATGTGTGCTGCCTGCGTTGTTCTCAGTCAAGAAGCCGAGAAATTTATCGGCGACACATGTCGGGATCGTGACGTTGACCTGACCCCAATCAAGCCGCGACGATCGTTGGATCGACTAGAGGGCGGCGGATCAGACCGTGGCAGAAGGTGTGCGGTCAGGGGACGACGCACGGGGAACGCGGGAACCGGATGCGGCGTAACGCGGGCCTGGCAAGCGGACTCCAGAAGCACCCAGCGCCGGCTGGCGCGCGGCTTGGTGATCAAGCCCGGTTGCCGTTGCGGCGCTTGCGGCCCCCTTCATCTCGGCGCCGGAAGTAGCGCCCGATCAGCGCATCGACGATGAGCACCAGAAAGAAGAAGGCGATCACCAGAACCGGATCCCTCACCCAATCGGGATCGCTGTCGTAGATCACGAAGCCCGCCACCAGCGCGAAGACCAAGGTGGCCACGGCGCGTTCGATCTTCATCTTTTGGACTGGGAGGTTGGCGAAGCCGATTGTGCGTTTGGCATCTCTGAAGCAGCCATTTCGCCACCGGCGGTCGGCCTTGAAACGTCGGGGCGCGAGGCAGCCTTACGAAGGCGTTGCGCCCCGTGTTTGAGCCGGCCAGCCCCCTGGCGAGCTGCACTGATTCAGGGCAACTCGCTACATTGCGGCTAGGTAAGGACATTACCGCTAGAAGACCTTCAGGCCGTGCAGGAGCACGATGGCGATCGAGAGCGGTGCGACGTAGCGGACGAGGAAGAAAACTGCGCGAATCAGGCCGCGATTGTCCAGTGTCCCCTCGTTGCTCAAGCGCTTCTCGAGTTCCGGCAAACCGTACACCCAGCCGACGAACAGGCAGATCAAGATGCCGCCCAACGGCAGAAGAACGTTTGAACTGAGGAAGTCGAAGAGCTCGAAAGCATTCATGCCGAACAGCTTCGTTTCCGCGAGCACGCCTTGCGATAGCGCCGCCGGCGCGCCGATCAGCGCAATGGTCAGGATCGTGCAGGTCGAAGCCTTCTTGCGGCCCATACCGAAGCGCTCGGAGAGGATCGCAACCGGCACTTCAAGCAGCGAGAGGATGGCGCCGACACTGGCGATCGCCGTCAGGATGAAGAAGATCGTCATGAAGACGATACCGCCCGGCATGGCGGTGAATACTGCCGGAATGGTCATGAACACCAGCGACGGGCCGGCCGCCGGCTCGAAACCGAAGGCGAACACCGCCGGGAAGATGGCGATGCCCGCCAGCAGCGACACCGAGAGGTCGGCCAGCATGACGCGTGTTGTCGTTGCCGGAATGTTCTGATCCTCGCGGAAGTAGCTGCCGTAGGTCAGCATCGTTCCCATGCCGAGCGAAAGCTTGAAGAAGGCGAGGCCGAACGCCGTCAGCACGACCGTTGGCGTGATCTTCGAAAAGTCCGGGCTGAACAGAAAGGTCAGTCCCCGCGCAGCGCCTTCCAGCGTCAGGCTGCGCGCGCAGAGGACCAGCAGCAGGATATATAGCACTGGCATCAGCTTGCGCGTCACGGCTTCGATCCCCTTGGACACGCCCAGCATGATGATGCTGCCCGTAATGCCGAGCACAACCCACTGCCAGATCAGCGATGAAGTCGGATTCGAAACCAGTGCGCCGAAGATTTCACCGGCGATTTTCGGATCACTGGTCAGAACTTCTCCGCTCATCGCCTTGAAAATGTAAGCGTACACCCAGCCTGCGACTTCCGAATAGAATGCCATGATCAACAGCGCAGAGAGAAAACCCATCCAGCCGATGAGTTTCCACCCGTGCTGTCGCGGAGCCAGGCGATCGAATGTCGTAATGGCATTGGCTCGCGCGGCGCGGCCGAGCGTCGTCTCCGCCATCATCAGCGGCAGGCCGACCATCAGCGTGGCGAGTAGATAGACCAGAAGAAAACCGGCGCCGCCGTTGACCCCGGTGAGAGAGGGAAACTTCCAGATATTGCCGAGTCCGACGGCAGAGCCGAGGGTGGCGACCAGCACGCCGAATTTGCTGGTAAAGCCGTCACGTTTGGATGGATTCATCGTGCTTGCGTATTTCTTGGACTGGCATCGCTGATTTATTCGGCTCATGCGCCTAAAAGGACCGTGCATCTTGCCGTGAGAGAAGCGCCAGAGCAAGCGGAAATCCGGTATTGCGAATAATGGCCAGCGCTGGTGCATTCTGCCAGCGATCGCGCAGAGCTCGTTTCAACATAGATCCGGCAGCTACCCCGTTGTCTGAAGTGCTGGCAGGGACTCGGCGGCCCGGTGACCGGTGCGATACGGCTGATGTAGCGCACAAGGCAGCCCCAGCGGTCGAGGTCCTGAACTGCTCCGCAGTCGCCTTGCCGTGCAGCAAGGCCGCGCCGACGTTGGCGATCAGCCGCTTCAGGGTGTCGGCTCGGCCGTGCAGCGGAGTCAGGTACAGCGTCGTCTGGTTGGCATGGCTGGCGGCCTTGCCCACCGCGGCCAGTAACAGCGGACGGCCGCTCCTGGCCGGCAGCAGTCACTCAGCCGCTTTGCGCGAGTGACCTCACCCGCTGCACAGCAGCCCCAGCCCATCAAGGCGCCCCGTCTCAACAACCCGAATGCCCCCGGGTTACCTCTCCCCCTCCACGGGAATTTTTCCGTTGAGCAGATGACACCCGCTCCCTAAGGTCCGTCGCCATCCGTGGTCCCGTGGCCGGTCTCGGCGGCCCTCGCAAGAGGGCTGTCGCCCGCCGCGGCCCGCGCTCGACGGAGGGTGTCCGGTGGTCCGTTATCTCGCCAGGGTCGTGCAGCGCACGTCGTCCGCCCGCCGCCGGCGGCGGGCCGTTTCCGGGCTCGGCATGGCCCTGCTCTGCCCCGTGGCCTTCGGCCAGGAGCTGGCGCCGCCCGCCGCGGCCGAGGCCGCCGCCAGCGAGCCGGTGGCGGGCACCGAGCGCGTCACGATCACCGGGCGCCGCCCGGTGGACGTGGGGCCGATGCCGGGGCTGATGCTCTCGCGCGACCAGATCCCGGCCAACCTGCAGAGCGCCGGCCGGCGCGACATCAAGGCCTCGCGTGCGCTCAACCTGGGCGACTTCATGAACTCGCAGCTGCAGGGGGTCACGGCCAACGACTACCAGGGCAACCCCTTCCAGCTCGACGTCAACTACCGCGGCTTCACCGCCAGCCCGCAGGTCGGCACGCCGCAGGGGCTGTCGGTGTTCTTCGACGGCGTGCGCGTCAACGAGCCCTTCGGCGACGTCGTCAACTGGGACCTGATCCCGCTGAACGCGGTCGAGCGCTTCGACCTCTTCCCCGGCTCCAACCCGCTGTTCGGGCTGAACACGCTGGGCGGCGCGGTGTCGGTGCGCAGCCGCACCGGCTTCTCGTCGCCGGGTGTCGAAGGCCAGCTGATGGGCGGCTCCTGGGGCCGGCGCCAGCTGCAGCTGGCCGGCGGCGCCAACGACGGCACGCTGGGCGGCTTCTTCGCGCTGACACGCTTCGACGAGGACGGCTGGCGCGACAACTCGCCGTCGCGCGTGGAGCAGGCCTTCGGCCGCGCCGACTGGCATGGCGAACGCGCTTCGGCCTACGCCAGCGTGCTCTACGCCGGCAACCGGCTGGTCGGCAACGGGCTGATCCCGATCCAGCTCTACCGCCAGAACCCCGACGCGGTCTTCACCTCGCCCGACGAGAGCCGCAACCGGGTGCTGCAGTTCTCGGTGGGCGGGCAGTACGACCTCTCCGACCGCGCCAACATCACCGCGCAGCTCTACCACCGCGACAGCCGCCGCCGCGGCGTCAACGGCGACATCTACGCCGACTTCGAGGACTTCGGCGACCGCGACATCGGCCCCGACGGCACGGCGCGCAACGGCGCCACACGCGGCGGCGGCTACACCGGGCCGGGGCTGGTGGACGGCACGCCGATCGGCCAGATCACGCGCACCGACCTCGACCAGCGCAGCGTCGGCGCCTCGCTGCAGTTCAACTGGAACCTGCCGCAGCACGCCTTCATGGCCGGCGTGTCGATCGACCGCTCGCGCACCGGCTACGACATGTTCCAGCGCCTGGGCCTGATCGACGCCTCGCACCGGGTCTACCTCGCGCCCGACCAGATCGACCCCGACTACTACGCCGCCGAGCACGACGTGCCGGGCAACAACTTCGACGGCACGTCGACGACGCGCAGCCTGTACGTGCAGGAGACCTGGACGCCGGTGCAGAGCTTCTCGCTCACCGCGGCGGCGCGCTACAACCACACGAAGGTCGACAACGAGCTGCTGACCCGCACGACAGCCGGCCAGGTGGCGCTGCACGAGCTGCGCGAGTTCCGCGCGCCCGAGTACACCGACGGCCAGGTCTTCCTGCGCACGCGTTCCGAGGAGTCGTTCAGCTACCGATCGTTCAACCCCTCGCTGGGCGCCAACTGGCGGCCGACGGAGATGAGCAACCTGTTCGGCAACCTGAGCCGCGGCGCGCGCACGCCCTCGGTGGTGGAACTGGGCTGCGCCTTCGACCCCACGCCGGTGCCGCGTGTTCCCGGCGTGCCCAGCCTGGGCACGGCGCCGCGCAGCCTGGTCGGCCCGGGCTGCAACATGCCGACCAGCCTGTCGTCGGACCCGTACCTGCCGCAGATCCGCGCCACCTCGGGCGAGATCGGCTGGCGCCAGCGCCTGTCGGCCGACTGGAACTGGAACCTGAGCCTGTTCCGCACCGACCTCGCCAACGACATCTACTTCGTCGGCGTCGGCGACGGCCGCAGCTACTTCGACACCATCGGCAAGACACGCCGCCAGGGGCTGGAGTTCGGCGTCGAAGGGCGCATGGGGCCGGTGGACCTGAGGGCCAACTACTCGTTCACCGACGCCACCTTCCAGTCGCGCTTCTACATGCTGAGCCCGCACAACAGCAGCGCCGACTTCGACCAGAACTCGGCCTACGTCGGCGACACCCAGGTCATCGGCCAGGACGTGCTGCCGTCCCCCAACGCCGAGCTCAACCGCGGCTACGGCACCTACCGGATGATCCGCGTCGACCCCGGCGCGCGCATGCCGGGCATCGCCGCGCACGCGCTGAACCTGCGTGTCGGCTGGCGCGTCACGCCGGCGGTGAAGCTGGGGCTGACGATGATGGCGCGCTCGATGTCGTACATGCGCGGCAACGAGAACAACCTGCACCAGGCCGCCGGCACCGACCAGGAGATCGGCCGCTACTACTGCAGCCAGGCCGGCGGCTGCGAGTTCGGCGGTTTCAGCCAACTGCCGGTGCGCATCGGCCGGCCCTTCGAGACCTCGGGCAAGGTGCCCGGCTTCGCGGTCTTCAACCTCGACGCCAGCGTAGAGCTGACGAAGGGCGTCAACGCCTTCGTGCAGGTGACCAACCTGTTCGACCGCGAGTACTTCAGCGCCGGCCGCCTGGGCGTGAACCCGTTCGCGCCCAGCGTCAACGGCGCCGTCGGCCCCAGCGGCTGGAACTACAACTCCAGCGAGTGGCAGAACACCTCGATGGTCGCGCCCGGCGCGCCGCGCGGGGTCTTCGTCGGCATCGCGTGGGACCTGGGGGCGCGCCCGTGACGGCCGCCGCCCGTGCGCAGCACCGGGCCCCGGCCGCGCCGCGGCCGGCCCGACATGCAGGAGGGGACCCCATGAAGAACTGCCGCTCAAGCGTCCGGCTCACCGCCGGCACGCTGCTGCTGGCGCTGGCCGGCGGCACGGCCCAGGCCGCGCCACCCGGCTTCGTCGTGCTCTCGGCCGACGGCGACAAGGTCATGACACGCTGCAACCCGCGCAACCTGGCCTTCCAGAGCCGCTGCGCGGTCTCCAGCCTGCCGGGCGAGAGCGGCTATGCGCTGCTGGCCACGCGCAGCAGCGACATCGTCAAGAACGACGTCGTCATCGGCCGGCTCGTCGACAAGGTCTGGAAGCACCCCGACGGCCGCTACATCTTCGGCGCCCAGGTGCAGCTCAACGCCAACCCGTTCGACCTGACGGGGCTGGCCTTCAACGCCAACGACCTGTTCCGCCAGGTGCGCGCCGACCAGCCGGTGGCCGTGGCCTACCAGCTGGGCACGGCGACGAAGGCGCTGAAGAAGGCCGGCCGCACGCTGCAGGGCCTGCACGAGGAGCCGCCCGAAGACGAGGACGACGAAGACGCCGTCGGCGTGCTGTCGGTCGACAGCGCGGCCGACGCGGGCAACGAGCCGATCGATTTCGTCGGCCCGCGACGCCCGGCGCGCGACAACGGCTGGGTCGACTTCCGCATCGACGCCAACGCCGCCGAGCCCTCGGGCCCCAGCAGCGCGCACTCGCCCTGGCTGCTGGTGCGCACCAAGGCGCCGGCGGGCTACTCGCTGCAGCCCTTCGCGATCCGGCTGCTGAGCTCGGACTTCCCCGACGCGTCGCAGTTCACCGAGATCTACCTGCCGGGCTACCAGCCCGACTGAGGCGCAGGCCGACAAACCGCAACCGCGAGGAGACCGCCATGTCCATTCGCCGCATTGCCTTCATCGCCGCGACCGCGGGCCTGCTCGGCCCGGCGCAGGCCGCTTTCGTCAGCCTGCCGGTGCAGCCCGCCGGCAGCCAGCCGCTGATTCCGATCAACCCGAAGATCAACCTCGACACGCCCACCGAGACGCAGGACCGGGCCAACACGCTGGGCACGATCACCGGCGCCGACATCCAGGCGGCGCTGCCCTCGGGCACCATCCTGAAGGCCAGCCGCACGGCGCCGATCGTCGTCAACGGCGTGACGGTGGGCACGCTGCACGACCGCGTCTGGTGCGCCGGCAGCGGCAGCAGCTGCAACTCGACGAACACCTACACGCTGGGGCTGCGCGTGCAGCTCAACACCGCGGCCTGGAACCCCAGCGGCAACAGCTTCGAGATCAACGACCTGTTCCGCGCCATCCGCTCGGCGGTGACGGCCGAGGTCGCCTACTACCGCGGCTCGGCCAACCCGCTGCCGACGACACCGCCCTTTCCCACCACGCAGCCGGCGCCGGGCACCAGCCCCGACACGGCCTCGTCGTACAAGGACCTGGAGGTCGTCGGGCGCACGCTGCAGGGGCTGTTCGAACCCTCGGGCTCGGCGCAGTACGCGAACAAGACGACGAACAACGCCTGGGTCGACTTCCGCGTCGACGTCAACAAGGCCGACCTCGACGTCGCGATCCCGTACTCGTACAACAGCGAGTGGTCGCCGTGGCTGCTGGTGCGCCAGGTCTGCCCCAGCGGCTACAACGCGACGCCGCAGGCGCTGAAGGCCCGGCTCTGGCAAGGCGGCGAGGAAGGCCAGACACCGCAGGCCATCCTGACCTCGGCCTACGTCTGCAACTGAGCGGCGGCACGGGTATGACCGGGACGCCACGCCGCGCGCTGCTGCTCGCCGCCACCGCGGCTGCGGCATTGGCGGGCTGGGCGGCGTGGCAGCGGCCGTCGGGCGCGCCGGTGCCCGCGCCCGAAACGGCCGTGCCCCGTACGCCGGCGCCCGAAGCGATCGCCCCGCCGGCACCTGCGCTCGTGGCGGCGGCGCCGCCACGCTGCGCGCTGCAGTCGCTGGTGCTGACACCGGCCGGCGGCGAGCCCGCCACCGTCTGCATGGACGCCACGCGCGTGCAGCAGACCGGCAGCGTGCGCCGCTACGAGATCGGCGCCGCCGACGCCGACGGCTGGCGGCTGGCCGTCGACACCGTGCAGCGCCGCGCCACGGCCGTGACGCTGCGGGCGCGCGACGGCCGCCGCTACGCCTGCGAGGCGGGCGCCTGCGCCGCCGCGGTGCAGGTGGATGAACGCGCCAGCGGCCAGGCGCGGGCGCTGGTGCTCAGCGGCCTGCGCCTGGCCGCCGTCGGCGCCACGCCGGCCGAGCTGAGGCTGGACGCCCGGCTGGCGATCCCGCCCGAAGACCAGCTGCCGGGCCTGGCCTGCAGCGAAGCCGGCGTGACGATGCAGGCCGCCGACGGCTCGTCGCAGCGCTTCTGCGGCCAGGGCGGCAGCGGCGTCGAGCTGGCCGACGACGGCCAGCGCCGCTACCGCTTCGAGGACCACGAAGGCCGCACGCTGCGCATCGACGTCGACGCCGCCGAACGCGTGACCGGCGTCGACTGGGCCGGCCACGGCTGCCGCGGCGCCGCCTGCACCGGCGTCGGCACGCACAGCGCCGAGCCGGCCAATGCACTGGCGCAGCGCCGTTTCTCCTTCGGCCGCACCGCGCTGTACGCCGGCACCGACCACGCCCGGCCGGTGCTGGTGCTGGACGGCACGCTGGTGATGCCCGGCCAGCCCTAGACGCACGACACGGAAGACACGATGCCCAACCCGAGCCCCATTCCTTCGTGGCGCCTGGCCGCCGCGGCGCTGGCCACCGTGTTCGCCGCCCTGCTGGCCGGCTGCGGCGGCGGCAGCGAAGGCAATGCCGAAGCCCCGCCGCAAAGCGAGAGGCCGACGCTCGCCGGCCGCGTCACCGACGGCCGCACGGCCACCGACGTGCGCAGCCTGCAGATCACCGTCAAGGGCAATGTCGGCACCGCGCGCACCGCCGAAGGCCGCGCGGCGCCGGTCGACGGCAGCGACTACCTCGCCAGCCTGGACCAGCTGAGCGGCCCCTACCTGCTGAGCGACAGCGCCGTGGCGTCGACCTACGGGCTGTACTCGGTGGCCACCGGCCCGGGCGTCGCCAACCTGACGCCGCTGACGACGCTGCTCGTCGCGCAGCTGCTGGGCCAGGAGCCCGGCGCCTACTTCGCCGCGCTGGGCAACCGCGGCGGTTTCACCCAGGCCGACGCGGCCGCGGTCGCCGCGGCGCAGCAGCGCGTGCGGCGCTACCTGCAACGCGAGTTCGGCTTCGAGCTGCCGGCCGATCTGGGCGACTTCGTCACGACGCCGTTCGACCGCGTCGACGGCGACCGCATGTACGACACGCTGCGTTCGCTGGTCGCGCGCATCGGCCAGGACGGCGACGTCAGCGCCGTCGTCAGCGCGCTGGCGCAGGAGTCGGGGCGCTGCCGCGTCGAGCAGATCAGCGTGCGCAGCGGCGCCCACGACGACGCGTTCTGCCCGTTCACGAAGAGCAACGCCGCCGATCCGGACGACGCCGAGCTGCGCGTGCTCGGCTTCGCCAACCGCCACGGCGACACGCTGACGCTGAGGCTGCGCGACGCGGTGCTGGTCGACTTGCGCTTCGCCAGCGCCGAAGGCGAGACCGCGGCCTGCAGCGGCAGCGCCTGCAGCGGCGTCACGGTCGGCGCCGCGGCCGACGGCGGCGTGCGCACGCTGAGCTTCGACGCCACGGTGCTGGCCGGGCCCGGCGGCACGTTGACGCTGGCCGGCAGCCTGCGCAGCGCCGCGGCCGGCGTCGAGCTGCCGGGGCTGCCCTGCACGGCCAACTTCTATTACCTCGTCGACGCGGCCGCCGGCAGCGCCGAAGGGTTCTGCGCGACACCCGACGACTTCGGCCTCGGTGCGGCCGGCCAGAGCCAGCCCAGCGGCGCGACGCGGCGCGTCTACACCTTCGGCGACGGCAGCGGCGGGCCGTCGCTGGAAGTCGTCGTGCAGGGCGACGCCGTCGTGCGTGCGCTGGTCTACACGACCGACCCCGACACCGGCGCCGCGGTGGCGCGCTACCAGTGCCGCGACGGCGGCTGCGGCGGCGTGACGCTGGGCGCCGAGACCGTCGACGAGAGCCTGGGCCTGCCGATCCTGCTGCGTCCGATGCACTTCGACGGCGCACAGCTGCACGCCGTGCTGCCCGACGATTCGCTGTCGGCCGAGAGCTGGATCACGGTGCAGGCCGAGCTGACCGGCTACCACTACGACGACCCGTCGGCGCTGCCGCTGTCGCCGCTGCCCTGCGCGGCCGGCGCGCCCAGCGTCGTGGCCGCGCCGAGCGACCAGGCGGCGACGGTCACCATCTGCGAGCCGGCGGACACGCAGGGCTTCCAGCTGCGCTCGACCAGCCGCGACGAGGACGGCCAGCTCGTGCTCGGCATCGCCGGCCTGCTGAGCGACGGCGCCGGCAGCTACGTCAGCGCCAACAGCCTGGTCGTCGCGTTGACGCCTTCGGGCAGCGTCGCCTACGCCTTCTTCGACGCCTTCGGCGGCCCGCGCTACGAGTGCCGCGGCAGCGGCTGCGCCGGCATCACGGTCACCGGCCCCGACGCCGCCGGCGAGCGCCAGGTGCGGCTGGATGCCACCGTGCTGCAGGAAACGGGCACCGGCGGCCTGGCCGCCGACCGCAGCGCGACGCTCGACGGCAGCTTCGTCGCACCGCCGGAGCCCTAGCGCGCCGGGTTCAGCCGGCGGACGGTGCGCCGGGGTCGGCCAGCAGGTAACGCGTGCTCGGCCCCTTGCCCGTCTGCCGCAGCAGGCCGAGCTGCGTCAGCAGCCCCAGGTGCTTGGACGCGGTGGCCAGGCTCACGCCGCAGAGTTCGGCGTAGCCGCTCTTGCCGACGAAGCCGGCGTCGATCAGCCGGTCCAGCAGCGCGGCGCGGCGCTCGTCGTCCAGCAGCGCGGCGGCCTGTTCGCGCCAGCAGGCGGCCAGACGCTGCTCGCGCGTCAGCGTGCGGTCGAAGGTGGCGCGCAGCGCGTCGAGTTCGGCGACGAAGCCGCCGGCCAGGCCGTGGCGCTCCACCAGGGCCAGCGCGGCCTCGCGCTCCTGCGCGGCGATCGCCAGGTAGGCGCGTGCGATCGCCAGGTGCGCGCGCACGTGCTCCTCGGGCGCCAGCGGCATCGCCAGGCGGGCGCGCTCGTGCTCGACCTCGACCATCTCGCCGCGGTGCGCCGCCCATTCGCCGGGCAGCAGCCGGTCGACGTGGCTGCCTTCGCGTGGGCCCAGGATCTCGGCCTTCAGCCCGCGCGTGGCGGCCACCGCGCCGGCGTCGCCCTCGCGGGCCCAGACGATCTGGCCCAGGGCGGCGTGGGTGTCGCCGCGGCTCTCGTCGTCGGCGCGGCCCTCGGCCTGGAAGCGCTTGTAGTAGGCCTCGGCCAGGTTGTAGTGGGCGCGGCCGACCAGCACCTCCAGCCGCGCCGCCTCGGCCCTGGCCAGGCCGGCGGCGTACTGCTCGATGGCCTCGTCCCAGCGCTCCTGCCAGAAGTAGGTGCTGCCCAGGTTCAGGTGGGTGGAGGCGACGGTCTCGGGCTCGACCGGGCTGCGTTCGGCCAGCGTCAGCACGCGCTCGGAGTACTCGATGGCACGCGGGTAGTCCTTGCTGTCGCCGTACAGCAGGGCCAGGTTGCACCAGGTCTTGACGACGGCCTGGGTGTCGCCCAGGCGCTCGTAGAGGTTCAGCGCGCGGTGCTTGTGCTCCAGCGCGGCGCGCAGCTCGCCGGCGCGGCGGCAGTACTCGCCCCAGGCCTGCTCCAGCTGCGCCAGCGTCTCGTCGTCCAGCGCCGAACGCAGCGCCTCGGCGCTTTCCAGCACCGCCTTGCTGCAGGGGTCGTTGCGCAGCACGTGCAGCCAGCCCAGGCGCACCAGCGTGACGACGTAGGCGCGCAGGCCTTCGTGGGGGCCGTCGCGCGCCGGGCCGTCGGCGACGCCGGCGCGGCGCAGGAACTCGGCGCTGTCCTGGTAGCAGGCGAAGGCACGTTCGCCGTCGCGCGGCTCGAAGAACTTGCCCAGTTCGCCGCAGACCACCCCCAGCATCAGCCGGTCGCCGGCCGCTGCGGCGATGCGCTGCGCCTGCTCGTAGGCCTGGCGTTCGCGTTCGTCCTGGCCGCGGATGCGCGCCAGCGCGGCCTGGGCCAGGCAGAGCTCGGCACGCTGGCGCGTGGCCAGCGGCAGCGCGTTCAGGCGCTCGATCAGCGCGTCGACGAAGAGATCGTGGCCCAGCTCGACCCGAAAGCGCTGCAGCGCCTGCAGGAAGCCGGCGGCGTCGCCGGCCTGCAGCAAGTGCCACAGCGCGGCGGCCGGCGCCGGCTCGACGAGCGCGCGCCGGGCCAGCGTGTGGTGCCATTCGCGCCGCGCCGCCGGTTCTTCCAGCCCGAGCAGCGCCCAGGCGCGGCGCTGCATCGCGTCGCGCAGCGACAGCAGGCGCTCGCAGGTCGGTGCCAGCAGCAGCTCGGCGAGCTGGCGCCGGCCCTTGTCGAGGTAGCGGTAGTAGGTGCTGGGGCCGACGGACCACAGGCCGCAGAGGTGGTCGGCCGGCGACTCGTCGGCGCGGGCGCGGAAGCGGTCGGGGAAGGCCTGCACCGGCGCGAAGCCGTGGTGGCACATCACCGCCAGCATCGGCCGCCAGCTGGTGCGCTCCAGCCAGGCTTCGCGGCCGATGTCGGCGAAGCCGGGCTGGCCGTCGGGGCGCAGCTGGGCCACGGCCCAGGCCAGCAGCCACTGCAGCGCCAGCACCTCGCCCTGCGCGCCGCGCAGCGCGTCGCCGCCGCAGTCCAGCACCGGCTGCAGCAGCCGGCGCACCACCCAGCGTGTGGTGCGCGGGCGACGGCGCAGCAGTTCGGGCAGCGTGCCGTCGCGGTGCGCGGCCAGCGCGGCACCGAGCACGGCGTCGGCCAGCGGGCCGGGAAGTTGGCGCGCGCCGCCGGGCGGGCGCAGGGCGAGGGGACTGGGCGGGATCGTCATGCCGGTTCTGTCACTGCCGCATCGTCTGGCGATCGTCTGGCCTCCCGTGACGCGAGCGTCGGCAGCGTGCCTCGCGTTGGGAATTCGGCGGTCCTAGTGTATCGACCGTCCCTGCGCGGCGGCCCGCCGCGCCACCCGGCATCCAACAGGAGAAGCGCATGCAGCAGCCGCCGCAACTGATCTCGTCAGACCCCGACGCCCACCCCGGCCCCGAGGGCGTGACCCTCGTCGTCTTCGCCCCGTTCGGCGAGGACAAGACGCTCGCCACCTACCCCGACGGCAACACCCAGGACGTGATGCAGCACCCGCTGACCGCGGCGCTGAAGGAGGTGGCGGCCAGCGGCGTCAACGTCTGCGCGCTCGTCGACCGCGTCGACGACGAGACCTGGCTGATCGACATCCCGGCCTTCCGGCCCGAGGCCCTGGCCTGCAACTCCAACTGGAAGCAGCGCATGGACTCGCCGCGCACGCTGGCCGGCCTGCTGCGCCACGCCAGCCAGCACCATCCGGCGACCTCGCTGGTGCTGGCGCTCGAAGGCCACGGCGCCGGCTTCATCCCCGAGATCGACCGCAACCAGCTCGAGGCCGACGCCTACACCGAGCAGGGCCGCTTCCAGTGGCACATCGGCGGCTCGCAGGCTTCGCCGGTGCTGCCGATGGGCTCGCCGGTGCTGCCGATGGGCTCGCCCGTGCTGCCGATGGGTTCGCCGGTGCTGCCGATGGGCCCGCTGCCGCTGTCGACCTGGGGGCTGGGCGAGGCGCTGCGCCTGGCGCGCCAGGCCGGCGTGCCGCGGCTGGCGGCGATCCACTTCGACAACTGCTTCAACATGGCCGTCGAAGTGCTGCACACCGTGGCGCCCTACGCCGAGGTGGCCACCGGCTACATGAACTACAACTTCTTCACCGCCGGCGCGCCCTACCCCGAGGTCTTCCGCCAGCTCGCCAGCCAGGGCAGCGCCACGCCGGCGCAGCTCGGCCAGTGGTTCGCCGACGCCAACCACGCGGTGCTGGCCGCCAAGGGCAACCACCCGACGACCGCCGGCGTGGTGATGCTCTCGCGCATGCAGCACATCAGCGAATGCGTCGACGAACTCGCCGACGCCCTGCTGCAGGCGCTGCGCAGCGCCGACGCGGGCAGCCGCACCGACGTCGTGCACGCCATCCGCCGGGCGATCATCGTCGCCCAGCAGTACGACTCCAACGGCTCGATGCGGCTGGAGACGCCCGACGAGCTGACCGACCTGGCCTCGCTGGCGCAGGCGCTGCTGCGCCAGCAGTTCGCCACGCCGCGCGTGCACGCCGCGGCCACCGCGCTGCGCGACGCCTTGACGGGCATCAAGCGCTACGGCGACGACGACTCGCCCTGGACCGACCCGACCGCGCGCTGGAACTTCAGCTCGCCGGCGCTGGCGATGAACATCTTCCTGCCCGACCCGCTGCTGCTGGGCCTGTGGGACTGGCGCTCGCCGTACTACCTCGACGTCAACCCCGACAGCTCGCGCCCGAGCGTGCAGCCGCAGGTCATCGAGTTCCTGAAGGCGACCGACTGGGTGGAGTTCATCGTCGAATACCACCGCGAGGCGCGTTTCGCCGGCCTGCTGTCGGCGCGGCGCCGGGCCTTCCCGGTGTTCAACGCGCGTTATCAGCGGCCGGCCGGCACGGCCAGCGCCGGGGCACCGGCCGAAGACGCCTGATCCAGGCTCCGATACGGTGCGGCGGCGGCCCGATCGTCCAGCGATCGTCTGCCGCCGCCCGTCACCGGCGCCTGGACGTGCGTCGTATTGGGAACGACAAGCGCCTGAAATGCGGACCGTCGCCCATCACCGAAATTCCGACGGAGGCCCCATGGCGATCATCATGCACGGCAGCTGGACCCTCCGAGTCAGCGCCCACAACAGCGCCATCGCGCAACGTTTCGTCGTGTCCGGAGCAGAAACCGGCAACGGCAGCCACGACGCCAGCGACGGCACCGCGGTGCACGTCACCGGCCGGCAGTGGTCGGTGCGCATGCAGCATCGGCCGGCAGGCCAGTCCTGGCAGGACTCCCGGCCGCGCATCGGCTACCCCTGGATCGCCGCCGGCCTGCTGCGCTTCGAGCTCCGCGCCGGCGACGACGAGCTGGTGCTCGGCTGCTCGCTGCCGGCCAGCAGCGACGACACCATCGTCTACGGCAACGCCCGCGCCTATCCGGGCAGCAGCCTGTTCAACCCCGGGCGCAACGACCTGATCGTCATCGACCCGCCGGTCGCCGCGCACGAGCTGTGCCGCCGCTTCCCGGCGCTGTACCCGGTGATCGAGAAGCTGTACCCCGAGCGGCTGCGGCGCTTCCCGCGGCCCGAGCCGCAGGACGAGCTGAGGCCGCTGGTGCTGCCCACCGGGCTGCCGGCGCAGGCCCAGGGGCTGCTGCTGCATTCGCAGCCGGCGGCACGGGTGCTGGCGGCGCTGGCCAGCGCCGGCGACCTCGACCGCGCCCAGGCCGAAGCCGTCGCGGCACTGGCGACGACGGTGGAGCGCAGCGCCGGCGCCAGCACGCTGGGTGCCGGGCTGGGCCGGCTGCGGCGCGCCGAACTCGAAGCCCTGGCCGAGCTGCGCGACGCCGGGCTGCGCACGGCCGGCGAGGCCCGGCCGACCTCGGGCCTGCTGCTGCGCATCCAGCACTACCAACGCAGCGACGTCGAGATGCTCGGCGGCCCGTACAGCGGCAGCGGCGAGCGCGAGAACCTCGGCTTCGCGATCACCGACGAGCAGGGCCGCTACCTGTTCCGCCTGTCGCGCGAACACGGCGCGCCGGGCGTCGGCCGCCCCGACCTGATCCTGCAGTCGCTGGGCAACGGCCTGACGCCGACCTGGGAGAGCGCGCCGTACAGCCAGGTGCCCAACCTGCAGCGCATCGACCTGTGCATCCCGAACCCGAGCCTGCAGCCCAAGCGCCTGCGGCCCGATCACCGCGTCGGCCAGCGCGGCGACGAACTCGCCGCGGTCGAGCGCGGGCTCGGCGGCCGCGCCCCGGCCAACGACGCCGACAGCCACGCCGCGGCGCGGCCGCGGCTGGTGTCGCGCACCGAAGGCAGCTGGCGCGGCGGCCTGCGCGTCTGAAGCCCGCGCAGGCGCGGGGGGGCCGGCCGGGCGCCGCCGGCCGCCACGCGCTACCGTAGAGCCCCCTTGCCCGCCCGCGCCCGATGTCCACTGCCTCGCCCCGCGCCTGGATCCGCCTGCCCTCCGGGGCGGCGCTCGACCTGATCAACCCTTCGCCCGAGGCCTGGACCGACGAGGACCTGGCGCTGCGCCTGGCGCGCACCTACCGCTGGGGCGGCGAGTCGCGCTGGGCCTGGCCGCTGTCGGTGGCGCAGCACTCGCTGCTGGTGCTGGAGCTGCGCCGCGCCGAGGCGCCGCAGCCGCTCGGCGCCGCCGAGGCGCGCGCCGAGCTGCTGCACGACGCCGAAGAAGGGTTCCTCGGCTTCGACTGCATCTCGCCGCTCAAGCGCGTGCTCGGCGAGCCCTTCCGCGCCGTCGGCGAGCGGCTGATGGCGGCCATCGCCCGGCGCTACCGCCTGCCCGACTGGACGCCCGAGAGCCACCGCCTGCACAAACACGCCGACCGTGTCGCCGCGGCCTCGGAAGCCGTGCACTGCACCGGCTGGACCGAACGCGAGGTGCGCGAGCTGCTGGGCATCAGCGACCCGATCCTCGCCGCCGACCCGCTGCAATCGCGCTGGGGCGGCAGCGCCTGGGAGCCCTGGCCGAGCGAAACCGCGGCCGAACGTTTCCTCGCCGAATTGAGGTCGATCAATTACGACTGAGCTGCACCGAAAGCGGCGCCGAGTGCCGCGCTCGGAATGACGCCGTTCGGCCCCGATTGGCGACCGCTCGGCGGCGCAACGCCTCCATTCGCCGGAAGTCGCGGAATCCGCAACCGCGCTCTCCAGAATTCGAGTCCTCGAAACGCTGGAGAAGGACGAATGATCACCACCACCCGCCGCTCGCTGTCGAAGACGCTGGCCCTGGCCGCCGCCGCCGCGGCCCTGGGCGCGCCGACGCTCGCCGCCGCCGCCGACCCCACCGAGATCCTCGGCACCTGGCGCCTCGTCAGCTACGTCGTCGAGGTGCAGCAAAGCGGCGAGATCATGCCGGTGATGGGCGCGCACCCGAGCGGCGGCGTCGTCTTCACGCCCAACGGCCGCGTGTTCTTCATGCTCACCGCCGACGGCCGCAAGCCGGGCAAGACCGACGCCGAGAAGGCCGCGCTGCTGGACACCATCGTCTCCTACACCGGCCGCGCCGAGATCACGGGCGACCAGTGGACGACGCACGTCGAAGCCGCCTGGAACCCGCAATGGGTGGGCACGGCGCAAACGCGCAATTTCAAGGTCGACGGCGACAAGCTGCAGGTCACGACGCCCTGGCGCGTGATGCCCAATTGGGCCGACAAAGGCATGACGCGTTCGCTGATCATGTTCGAACGCCAGAAGTAATTGTTATGGACGACGCCGGCCATTGAAACGCCGGCGTCGCGGGTGACGTCATGTTCGACCGACTCACGTTCAAGGCCAAGATGGTCTGCCTGGTCACGACCGCCGTGGCCGGATTGCTTTCGCTCCTCGTGCACGCCGTCTGGCAGGTGCGCCAGGAGATCGACCAGGGACAACGCGCGCAACTCATCGCCGTCGTCGACAGCGCACGCGCCATCGTCGCCGGGTTTCAGGCCGAGGCCGCGGCCGGGCTCCTCAGCAAAGAACAGGCCCAGGCCGCGGCCAAGGCCGCCCTCCGCTCGGCACGCTTCGGTCCCGAAGGCAAGGACTACTACTACGTCTGGACGATGGACGGCGTCGGCGTGATGCACCCGATCAAGCCGGAATGGGAAGGCCGCGACATGAGCGGCAAGATCCTCGACGGCCACGGCAACGACCTGATCGGCTCGCTGGCCAAGGCGCTGCGCGCCAGCCGCGAGGGGAGCATCTTCCTCGAGTCGGCCTTCGCCCGCCCGGGCAGCCAGGAGGTCGTGCCCAAGCTGCAGCGCGCCGTGATGATCCCCGAGTGGAACTGGTTCGTCGGCACCGGCCTGTACCAGGACGTGGCTGTGGCCCAGCAGCGCCAGGCACTGCTGCGTTCGCTGGCGATCGGGCTGCCGCTGATGGGGCTGATCGCCTTCATCTGCTGGAGCATGTCGCGCGCCCTGCTGCGCCAGATCGGCGGCGACCCCGGCGAGGCGCGTGCCGCGATGGCGCGTGTCGCCGGCGGCGACCTGAGCG
Source organism: Rubrivivax gelatinosus IL144 (assembly GCF_000284255.1). Classification (NCBI taxonomy): domain Bacteria; kingdom Pseudomonadati; phylum Pseudomonadota; class Betaproteobacteria; order Burkholderiales; family Sphaerotilaceae; genus Rubrivivax; species Rubrivivax gelatinosus. The sequence continues at coordinate 2,113,519 of NC_017075.1, read as the reverse complement.
TCGAGCTCGGGCCGGTTCCGGCCGACAGCCTGCTCGGCGAACTCAAGCGCACGGTGCAGTCGCTGCGCACGATGGTCGGCCAGGTGCGCAGCGCCACCGAGAGCATCGCCACCGCGTCGGCGCAGATCGCCGCCGGCGGCCAGGACCTGTCGCGCCGCACCGAGCAGACCGCCGCGCAGCTGCAGCACACGGCCTCGGCCGTGGAGCAGCTGAGCGGCACCGTCGACCATACCGCCGGCGCCAGCCGCAACGCCGCCGAGCTCGCGGCCCAGGCCTCGGGCAGCGCCGACCGCGGCGGGCGCGTCGTGCACGACGTCGTGCAGACGATGGCCGCGATCAGCGCCAGCGCCGGGCGCATCGGCGACATCACCGGCGTCATCGACGGCATCGCCTTCCAGACCAACATCCTCGCGCTCAATGCCGCGGTGGAGGCGGCGCGTGCCGGCGAACAGGGCCGCGGCTTCGCGGTGGTGGCCGGCGAGGTGCGCAGCCTGGCGCAGCGCTCGGCGCAGGCGGCGCAGGAGATCAAGGCGCTGATCGGCGAGTCGATCGACCGCGTGCACACCGGCGCCGAGCACGTGCAGCGCGCCGGCGGCGCGATGAACGACATCGTCGAGCAGGTGCAGAAGGCCGCGGCCATCATCCGCGAGATCTCGGGCGCCGCCGCCGAGCAGTCGGCCGGGCTGGGCCAGATCAACCGCTCGGTCGCCGACCTCGACGAGGCCACGCAGCGCAACGCCGCGCTGGTGGAAGAGTCCGCCGCGGCCGCCGGCAGCCTGCAGGAGCAGGCGCGGCGGCTGGAAGAGACGATGCGCGGCTTCCGCCTGGCGACCCACGGCGCCTGAGGCGCCGGCGCGCGGCGCCACGGCATTCACCGGGAATGCCGAACTAATTGCAAATCCCGATCACTTGATCGCGCCAACGAATGGAACAAAAAAGCCACTCTTTTGCGCATCGTCACTTGTGATTCATGAAAATCAGTCTAATCGCACCAAATCACTAATCCGGTGCGATTTCACCGATTCTCAGCCCGATCCTTGACACAGATCCAGGTTCTTCACGCCCAGCACGCACTTTAATGTTCCCACTGCCAGGCTAAAGCCAATTGCAATTCGAAAGGCACGCCCGGCAATCGGAAGGAACGAGATGGGCGAGCAATCGACAAAAGAAGAAGGCCTCGGCCGCGCCAGCGGACTCAGCCGGAGGTCGATGTTGAAGGTGGCAGGGCTGGTCGGCCTGGGCGCGGTGGGCGCCGGCATCGGGCTGCCCTTCATGAAGACCTCGATCGCCAGGGGCCTGGAGCAGATCGGCGCCCCCGAAGGCGAGATCGCCTGGAACGCCTGCCTCGTCAACTGCGGCAGCCGCTGCCCGCTGAAGTGCCACGTCGTCAACGGCGCGATCCGCTGGATCTCGCAGGAAGACAACCACGGCAGCGGCGACGACACCTTCGGCCAGCACCAGGTGCGCGCCTGCCTGCGCGGGCGCTCGGCGCGCCGCCGGGTCTACAACCCCGACCGCCTGAAGTACCCGATGAAACGCGTCGGCAAACGCGGCGAAGGCAAGTTCGAACGCATCTCCTGGGACGAAGCGATCAAGATCGTCGGCGACAAGCTCAAACACACGATCGACACTTACGGCAACCAATCGATCTATTACCAGTACGGATCGGGCAGCACCGGCTACAACATGGCCGGGCGCAGTTCCTGCCACCGCTTCCTGAACGTGATCGGTGGTTATCTCGAGTTCTACAACACCTACAGCACCGCCCAGATCCGCTTCGCGCTGCCCTTCACCTACGGCGAGGGCTACGGCTCGGAGTGCAGCTACACCCGCGAGATCGGCAACGCCAAGCTGGCCGTCTTCTTCGGCTACAACCCCGGCGAGCTGCGCATGAGCGGCGGCGGCGAGACCTACCAGGTCAACGAATGGCGCCGGCGCAACAAGGTGCGCACGATCTTCATCGACCCGCGCTACTCGGACTCGATGCTGGGCAAGGAAGACGAGTGGATCCCGATCCGCCCGGGCACCGACGCCGCGCTGGTCAACGCGCTGGCCTGGGTGCTGATCAAGGAAGACCTGGTCGACCAGCAGTTCCTCGACACCTACTGCGTCGGCTACGACGCGACGACCCTGCCGGCCTCGGCGCCGGCCAACGGCTCGTACAAGGACTACATCCTCGGCGACGGCCCCGACGGCATCGCCAAGACGCCCGAGTGGGCGGCGCGCATAACCGGCATCCCCGAGGCGCGCATCGTCAAGCTGGCGCGCGAGATCGGCACCGCCCAGCCGGCGTTCATCGCCCAGGGCTGGAGCCTGCAGCGACACGCCAACGGCGAGCAGGCCGCGCGTGCGGTCTGCATGCTGCCCATCCTGACCGGCAACATCGGCCTGCCGGGCACCAACATCGGCGAGGAGCCGGGCTCCTACGGCTACCCGGTGCCCAAGCTGAAGATGCCGGCCAACAAGGTCAAGGTGAGGATCCCGTGTTTCCTGTGGACCGACGCGATCACGCGCGGCAAGGAGATGACGGCGCTGGCCGACGGCATCAAGGGCGCCGACAAGCTCGAGCAGCCGATCAAGTTCCTCTGGAACTACTCGAGCAACACGACCATCAACCAGCACTCGGACATCCAGGCGACGCACCGCATCCTGCAGGACGAGTCGCTGTGCGAGTTCATCCTGGTGATCGAGAACCACATGACGCCGACCGCGCGCTACGCGGACGTGCTGCTGCCCGACATCACCAACTTCGAAGGCAGCGACATCGTCAGCAACGGCTACGCCGTCGGCGAGATGGGCGGGCCGATCTTCCTGTCGCCGGCGATCAAGCCGCTGTTCGAGTGCAAGTCGGCCTGGGACATCTGCACGCTGCTGGCGCGCCACCTGGGCGTCGAGCAGGACTACACCGAAGGCAAGCCTTTCGAGCAGTGGCTGCAGGAGGCCTACGTGAAGATGCGCGAGGCCGACCCCGACCTGCCCGAGACGCTGGGCGAAGCGCGCGCGATGGGCATGATCAAGCGCCGCGCGCCGCAGGGCAAAGGCATCGGCCTGTCCAAGTTCCGCGCCGACCCGGAGGCCAACCCGCTGAAGACGCCGTCGGGCAAGATCGAGATCTACTCGGAGCGCCTGGCCGAGATCGCCGCCACCTGGAAGCTGCCCGCGGGTGACGTCATCACGCCGCTGCCGCAGTACGTGGCCACCTGGGAGGGCTACGAGGACACCGAGGCGTGCAAGACCTACCCGCTGCAGCTCTACGGCCGCCACCCCAAGGGCCGCACGCACTCGACGTACCACAACCTCGACGTGCTGCGCGCCGCCGTCGCCGACGCGGTGTGGATCAACCCGATCGACGCCCAGGCCCGCGGCATCCACGACGGCGACCTGGTGCGTGTCACCAGCGCCCGCGGCCACACCCGCATCAAAGCCAAGGTGACGCCGCGCATCATCCCCGGCGTGGCCTCGATGGAACAGGGCATCTGGTTCAAGTTCGACGCCAACGGACAGGACACCGAAGGCAGCGTCAACGTGCTGACCTCGCAGCGTCCCTCGCCGCTGGCCAAGGGCAACCCGCAGCACACCAACCGGGTCCAGATCGAGAAGATCTGAGGAGCAGCAACATGGCCACCACCCCCCAATACGGCTTCTACGTCGACTCGGCCAAGTGCACCGGCTGCAAGACCTGCCAGCTGGCGTGCAAGGACTACAAGGACCTGCCGGCCGACGTGAACTTCCGCCGCGTCTACGAGTACGTCGGCGGCAACTGGCAAGCCGACGGCGAGGCCTGGACGAACAACGTCTTCGCCTACTACCTGTCGATCTCCTGCAACCACTGCGCCGACCCGGCCTGCACCAAGGTCTGCCCCACCGGCGCGATGCACAAGCGGGCCGAGGACGGCCTCGTCGCCGTCAACGAGAACGTCTGCATCGGCTGCAAGTCCTGCCGCATGGCCTGCCCCTACGGCGCGCCGCAGTACGACGAGCGCAAGGGCCACATGACCAAGTGCAATGGCTGCGCCGAACGCGTGGCCGTCGGCAAGAAGCCGGTCTGCGTCGACGCCTGCCCGCTGCGCGCGCTGGAGTTCGGCCCGATCGCCGAGCTGCGCGCCAAGTACGGCGATCTGGCCGCCGTCGCGCCACTGCCGGACGCGAAGTTCACGCACCCGAGCATCGTCATCCACCCGAGTTCGAACGCCCGCCCCTGTGGCGACCGCAGCGGATTCCTGGGCAACCCGAGGGAGGTTTGATCATGGGCTGGCATGAATGGCCGTTGGTCCTGTTCACCGTCATCGCACAGACGGCGATGGGGGCGTTCTGGTGGTGTTTCGCGGCGCTGATGGCCGGGGGCCTGGACCCCGAGCGCCGCCACGCGCTGGAGAAACGCATGATCGTCGTCTGGGCGCTGGTCGCGGTGGGCTTCGGCTGCGCGGCCTTCCACCTGGGCTCGCCGGCGCGTTTCATCAACGCAAGCTTCCGCTTCGGCGCGGCCGCGTTCTCCAACGAGGTCGTGTTCGGCAGCCTGTTCGCCTGCGCCGGCATCGTCACCTGGTATCTGGCTTGGAAGAACCTCGCCACGGTGCAGCTGCGCAACCGCCTGCACTGGCTGACGCTGCTGCTGTGCGCCGGTTTCCTCTACGGCATGTGTTCGTTCTATCTGATGCCGACGGTGCCGACCTGGAACACGCCGCTGACGCCGCTGGCCTATGTGCTGACCGCATTGATCGGCGGCGGTGCGGTGGCGGCGGCGCTGTTCGCCGCGGCGGGCATCGAGCGCGGCTTCCTGCGCCACGGGCCGCTGAAACTGGCGGCACTGGCCGTCGGCCTGGCGGTGCTGCTGACGATCACGCAGGCCAACGGCCTGGCGTCGATCGCCTCGTCGATCAAGCAGGCCTCGGCGCTGACACCCGACTACGCCGCGCTGATGGCGCTGCGCTTCGTGATCCTGTTCTCGGTGCTGGGCCTGTGGGTCCGCGCCAGCCTGCGTGGCCAGGCGCTGAGCCTGCAGACGGGGCTGGCCTACGGCGGGCTGCTGATGCTCGGCGAGATGGTCGGCCGCGGCGTCTTCTACAACCTGCACATGACCGTCGGCCTGCGCTGAGACGGCCGTCGAAAGGACTGGCGATGACGCCCCGCAACCCCGACACCACGATGAGCCTGGCCGAGTTCGCGGCCAGCGCCCGCGTGCTGGGCGCGCTGTTCTACCGCGCACCCGACGACACCAGCGTGCGGCCCTTCATCGAGCTGATCGCGCGCGGCGACCTGGCTTCGCTGTGGCCGGTCGGCGAGCCCGGCACGCTGCAGGCGATCGGCGACACGATGCGCGCCGCGCTGGTGAGCCCCGAGGCTCAGCAGGCGCTCAAGCGCGAGCACCAGCGCCTGTTCATCGGCCCCGACGAGCTGCCGGCCCCGCCCTGGGGCTCGGTCTACCTGGAAGAGGAAGGCACGCTGTTCGGCGAGACGACCGAGGCGCTGCAGCACTTCCTCGCCGCCGAGGGCGTGGCGCTGGACTCGGGCCAGAACGAACCCGAGGACCACATCGGCCTGCTGTTCTGGGCCGCCGCGCTGCTGGCCGAAGAAGGCCGCGAGGCGGCGCTGCGCACGCTGCTGGCCGACCACCTGCTGAGCTGGTCCGGGCCTTACTTGCAGGCGCTGAACGACGCGACGACGAACGGCTTCTACCGCGGTCTCGTCACGCTGACCCGGCTGACGCTGGCCGAGGCGCGCAGGCTGCTGGCCCTGCCCGAGCCGGGCGCCGATGCCTGAGGCCGTGATGGATCTGCTCGAATCGCTGGCGACGCGCTACTCGCAGGGCCCGCGCCAGCTGGCCGCGCCAGGGCCGACACGCGCCCAGCTCGAACACGCGGTCGCGCTCGCGGCGCGTGCGCCCGACCACCTGGGCCTGGCGCCGTGGCGCTTCGTGCTCGTCGGCGCCGGGCAGCGTGCGCGGCTGGGCGAACTCTTCGCCGCCGCCGCGACGCGGCGCGGTGCGCCGGCCGCCGAAGTCGAACGCGCGCCGCACCACGCGGCCAAGGCGCCGGTGCTGCTGGCCGTCGTCGCCCAGGTTCGCGAAGACGTCGCCGAAGTGCCGCCTCACGAGCAGTGGATGAGTGTCGGCGCGGCCGTGATGAACCTGCTCGACGCGCTGCACCTGATGGGATTCGGCGCCAAGCTGCTCAGCGGCGACTCGGTGCACGACGCCGCCGTTCAGGCCGCGTTCTGCGGCCCGGGCGAACGGCTGGTGGCCTGGGTGGTCTGCGGCACGCCGACGACGCCCGGGCGCGCGCGGCCCGACGCGCCGAGCAAGCCGCGGCTCAGCGACTGGGCCTGAACCTTCAGCCGGCCGGCTTCAGCTCGATCGGCCTGCGCACCTCCTGCGTCGCGCCCCGGTCGTCGGCCCAGCTGAGCAGCAGTTCGCCGCCGTGGCGCGCGACGAAGGTGAACTCGATGTAGGGGTTCTGGGCGATGGCGATGCCGGGCTCCCAGATGAGCAGCAGCGTCGTGCCGAGCCGCGCCTCGAAACGGCGCACGATGTCGCGTGGCCGCAGCCGGCCCTCGGGGTCGGCGCGCAGGCCGCTTTCCATCACGTGCTCGACCTGGGCGCGCACGCGCACGATCTCGCCGGGCGCCGGGCGGGGGTTGCTGATCCAGATTCGCGGGGGGGCGGCCATCAGGGCGTCCTCACATGCCGCAGCCGCTGGAGCCGACCTCGACCGCCTGGCGCGCGGCCAGGACCTGGCCGTCGCTCATGCGCGCCAGCGCGTGCACGGTCTGGCTCTGGCTCAGCCGGATGCGAAACGCCGCCTCGGCCGTGCCGGTGGCCGGCGTGAAGCGCAAGCGGCAGGCCAGCGGCGCCGGGTTCAGGTCGGCGAGCACGACGATCTCCTCGCAATAGAGCTGCTCGGTGATGGCCCGCGTGACGCGCACCTTGACCGGCACCGCGGCCGGGTTGTCGCCCAGCGCCGGCACTTCCAGCAGCAGGCCGTCCTCGACGACGGTGGCGCCGCCGACGAAGTTCTCGACGGCCTGGCGGAAACCCGCCGGGTCGGGTGCCAGCAGCCCGGCCGGCGCGGCGCCCGGGGCGGCACCGGCGGCCGCCGGCAGCGCTAGCGCGCCGCCCAGCGAGGCCCCGCGCAGAACGAAGTCGCGTCGTTTCATCGTTCAGATCGCCAGGAAGTCCTGGAACTTCTGCCGGATCCAGCCGAAGTCCTCCTGGACCATCTCCTGGTTGCGCACGTCCATGTCGATCTGCGTCTGGATGACCTTGCCGGTGGCGTCGACCTCGTACTCGAACTTCACCGAGATCTCCTCCTGCGGATCGGCGTTGACCATCATGTAGCAGAGGTTGTCGGGCAGGCGCGCGACGACCGGCTTGCCGGCGACACGCTCGGCGATGTTCTGCGCGACGATGCGGCCGACGTAGTTGGCGACGTGGCCGCTCTTCGGGTAGTGGCCGAACTGGTCCGAGATCGCGCCCATCAGGTCGCCGACGAAGTAGACGCGGTCGTCGCTGCGCGCGTGGAACAGGCGCGGGTGCATGTCGGCCCAGCCGGTGGGCTTGCCGGCCGCGTCCTGGCCGATGAGGCCGGCGTTCCAGACCATGTCGGCCGCCTGGTGCGGCGGCATCAGGATCGCGTCGTCGAAGCGGAACTCGCCGGCCGCGGTCTTGATGCGCTTGGCGAACGGGTCCACCTCCTGCACCTTGGCGTTGGGCACGTGGGTGATGATGTCCGGGTACAGCTCCTCGAAGGCCGCCTTGTAGCCCATGCCGATCGGCGCGATGCGCGGCTTCGGGTCGAGGATGACGATCTTGCCGGGGATCTTGTGCTTCTTGATGTGCCAGGCGATCAGGCAGGCGCGTTCGTACGGCGACGGCGGGCAGCGGTGCGGCGGCGGCGGCAACGTCATCACCAGCGTGCCGCCCTTGAACTCCTGCACCTTGCGCTTGAGCGCGAACATCTCGGCGTTCGGGATGTAGGCCGACGGGAAGTGGGTGCGCGTGTGCTCGATGGCGCGGCGGTCGTTGCCGTACCAGGCTTCGTAGTCGTTGCGGATGCCGCCGGACAGGATCAGGAAGTCGTACTCGACCTGGCCGTGCGCGGTGAGCACGCGGCGGCGCTCGCGGTCGAAGCCGCTGACCTCGGCCTGCAGCAGCTTGTAGCCGTAGGTGTTGGCCGGCCGCAGCATGTCGTGGTTGACGAAGTCGGTGCCGACGATGTCGAGCAGCCACTTGTTGCTCATCGGCCCGGACCAGAAGGTCGCGTTGCGCTCGAGCACGACGACGTCGGAGTTCGGGATCAGCTCGCGCAGGTAGCGCGCGGCGGTCAGCCCGCCCCAGCCGCCGCCGCAGATGACGATGCGCGGCCTGGCACCTTCGCGCGGCAGGATCGTCGACTGCGGCGTCACGATGGCCGGCGCGGCCAGCGCCGGGCCCTGCACCGCGGCGATGCCGGCCAGCGCGGCGGCCGGCGGCGTGATCAGGAAGTTGCGTCGTTTCATGCGGGTCTCCTCTGCGGGGTTCGGTGGTGGTCCGGCGGCGCGTTCAGGCGCCCCAGATGTCGGCGCTGATGGCCTCGTACCAGGCGGCGCCGTGGCGCGCCTCGGCGGCGCGGAAGGCGGGGCCGGCGTCCAGCGGGCTGACGCCGCCGGCATCGGCCACCTCGACGATGCGGCCGCCTTCGGCACGGTAGACGCCGGCCACCGAGATGCCGTAATCCGGCCCGACCAGGCTGTAGCAGGTGTTGACGTAGGCCGCCGGCGGCGCCGCGCGGCCGGCGAACTCGGCGGCGATCGCCGCGGCCGCCATCTTGCCCTGCATGTTGGCGGCGAAACCCGATTTGGGCATCGGCGCGGCGACGGTCGCGTCGCCGACGACGTAGATGCCGGCCACACGCCGGCTCTCGAAGCTCTCGGCCTTGACCGGCACCCAGCCGCTGGCGTCGGTGACGCCGGCCCGCTCGGCGATGCGCCCGGCCTTCTGCGGCGGGATGACGTTGAGCACCGCGCCCTTCACGACCCGGCCGAAGGTGGTCTCGACGCTGCGTGCCTTGGCGTCGACGCGCATCACCTGGCCGTCGTCGGACTGGCCGACCCACTCGATCATCGAGCCGTACAGCGCCTTCCAGCCCTGCTGGAACAGCGCCCTCTTCGAGAAGTTGTCCTTGGCGTCGAGCAGCAGGATCTTGGCGCGCGGCTTGTGCTGCCTGAAGTAGTGCGCCACCAGCGCCGCGCGTTCGTAAGGCCCCGGCGGGCAGCGGAACGGGTTGTCGGGGATGGCCATCACGAAGACGCCGCCATCGTCCATCGCCTGCAGCTGCCGGCGCAGCAGCTGCGTCTGCGGCCCGGCCTTCCAGGCGTGCGGCGCCAGCTCGGCGGCGGCTTCGTCGTAGCCTTCGAGCGCGCCCCAGCGCATCTCGACGCCGGGCGACAGCACGAGGCGGTCCCAGGCCAGGCGCTGCCCGGTCGACAGCGTCAGCGTGCGCGCCGCGCCGTCGACGTCCTCGGCCAGCGCCTGCACGAGCTCGACGCCGGCGGCACGCAGGCCATCGAAGCCGTGGCCGAGGCTGTCCCAGTCGCGCAGCCCGGCGAGGTAGTGGTTGCTGAACGGGCAGGTGTAGAAACGGCTCGCCGGCTCGACCAGCGTCACCTGCACCTGGGGCGCCAGCCGCTTCAGTTGGCGCGCCGCGGTGGCGCCGCCGAAACCGCCGCCGACGACGACGACACGCGCCGAAGCGCCCTGCGCGCGCACGAGTGCCGGCATCGCCAGCGTGGCGCCGGCCGCGGCGGCCTGGCCCAGCAGGCCGCGACGGGACAGCGGCCTCATCGTGCCGGCCCCTGGGCGAACCAGCGCGCCAGCGCGGCGATCTCGTCGTCGCCGAGCGCCCGCATCAGGCGCGGCATCACGGTGGCGTCGGGCACCTGGCCGGAACGCAGCGCCGTGAGCCGAAGGCGCAGCTGCTCCTCGGTGTAGCCCTGCAGCGCGGGAATGCTGGACGGCGTGGCCGCCGCGGGCCCGCTGCGGTGGCAGTTGACGCAGGCGCCGGCCAGCATCGAGACATCCGGCGACGGCGTGGCGCCGGCCAGCGCGGAGGCGGCGGCGACGAGAGGGGTGCATGCCAGGGCCAGACGGGCGAAATCGACGAGGAGCGGCATGCGGGCTCGTGGGGACGACAGGCGCGGCATTTTGGCAGCAAGATCCCGGCGCGCCGTTTGCCGCCCCGCGCGACGCTCAGGAGCCGCACCATGCCATCACCCTCCACCACTGCCCTCACCGGCCGCTGCCTCTGCGGCGCGGTGACGATCACCCTGGCCGGCGAACACGAGGAACAGGTCGGCGCCTGCCACTGCCGCATGTGCCAGCGCTGGTCGGGCGGGCTGTTCCTCTGCTTCGAGGCCGAGGCCTCGGCGGTGACGGTGAGCGGCGAGGTCACGCGCTACCGCTCCTCGTCGTTCGCCGAACGCGCCTTCTGCCCGCGCTGCGGTTCGCACCTCTGGTTCAGCGACGTGCCCGAAGGCGGCGAGCCGACGAGCTACGAGCTGATGCCCGGCCTGTTCGACGCCGCGCGGCGCTGGCCGCTGCGCTCGGAGGTCTACGCCGACCGCGCACTGGCGTCGGTGTCGCTGGCCGGCGAGCACCGGCGCAAGACCCAGGCCGAATACGAAGCCGTGAACCCCTTCGTCGGCGAGCCCTGAAGCTCAGGCCCCGCCGGCCGAACGCGGCAGGCCGAAGACGCGGTCGAAAGCCCAGGTGAAGGCCACCGCGTAGACGAAGAAGAAGGCCAGCAGCACGAGTTCGGCCAGCAGCGCCGCGAGCAGCGTCGTCTGCAGCCACCAGGCCGCCAGCGGCACCAGCCACAGCGCCAGCCCGCCTTCGAAGCCGATGCCGTGCACCAGGCGCCGCCAGGCCGAGCGGCCCTTGACCGGCTGGCGCGACTCCCAGGCCTCGAACAGCGCGTTGAAGACGTAGTTCCAGGCCAGCGCGACGGCGGACATCAGCACCGCCAGCGCCAGCGAAGAGCTCATCGACTGCTCGAAGCCCCAGGCCAGCGCCGGGCCGACGAAGGCCACCGCGCCGACTTCGTAGAGCACCGCCTGCACCACGCGGCGGGTGGTGGGCGACATCGTCCGGATCCAGTTCATACGCACTCCTGCGTGTGGGGCCGTCCCCTGTGAACCGGTCCATCGAGGTCGTCCTGTGGCCGCCTCCGCGGGCTGCGGAAGCGGGCGCGACTCTAGCGCAAGCCCGCCTGCGGGCGCGGCACAACCCGGCCCGCCGCGGGGGCTCAGAAGTTGGTCGGCACGCGCACCGTCAGCGTCAGGTCGGGCGTGTCGCGCGTCAGCCCGGCGCCCAGCGAGACGTTGAGCGTGCGCTGCGGGCTCAGGCGCAGCGAATAACCGAGCAGCAGCGTGCCGAGTTCGACGCGCACCGAGGCGTCCGACGCGCGGCCGTTGACCCGCGTGCGGCCGACCGACGAATGGTCGTAGCCGATGCTGAACGAGCTGCGTTCGTTGAGCGCCAGGCCCATGCCGAAGTTGAAGCCGAGGATCGCGCCGGGCGAGACGCGGCCCAGCCACTCGGGCCCCTGGTCGGTGCGGCGCGAAATGCCGCTGCGGCTGAAGGTGTGCAGATAGCTGAGGCTGCCGAAGAACACCGCCGGGTCGGTGGGATACAGCACCGTCAGCGCCGGCTGCAGGCCGTAGAAGCCCGAGCCGGTGGGCAGCTCGGTCTGGATGCCGTCGTTGCGGAAGCCGACGACGGTCTTGGAGGTCAGCACCTCGAACGGGTCGGTGCCGGTGCGGGTCTTCAGCCGCAGGCTGCCGATGTAATACGGCTTTTCGATGCCGCCGTCGTTGAACTGGTAGCGCGCACTGAACTCGACGTCGCCGATGCCGTGGCTGCGGGCGTCGAAGACCCGCGACTCGGTCGCCGAGCCCTGCAGGTACTCGCGGCCGACGCTCGAGTCCGACCGGTACACCCAGGGCAGCTTGGCCTCGATCTCGAAGCGGTTGCTGAGGCCGTAGCGGCCGGTGAGCGCCGCCGTCAGCGTCGTGCGCCGCACCTCGCGGATGTCGATCAGGCCGATCAGCAGCGCCGGGATCACCGTGTAGCCGACCAGCGCGACGCGGTTGCTCGACGAGTAGGCGTACTGAAGCGAAGTCTCCAGCGAGTAGCGGCCGCGCGGCGTCAGCACGCCGGGCTGATCGAAGATCGTGTTGACGACGTCGGCACGTGCGGCCGCCGACGGCACCGTCGCGCCCGGGACCGGCGCCGCCTGGGCCTGCGCGGTGGCGGGCGGCGCCGCACCCGATGCCGCGTCGGCCGCGGGCTCGCCGGTGCCGCCGCGGTAGCCGGCCAGCGCGGCATCGGCCAGGGCGCGCCGCAACTCGGCCAGGCCGGCCTCCTGTTCGGCCAGCGAGCGCTTGAGCAGCTCCAGCTGGCGCTGCTGCGTCTCGATGCGCCGGCGCAGTTCATTCATGGGATCGGGTTGGCCCTGGACCGGCGCCGGCTCCGGTAAGTCGGCCGCAGCGGCGGACTGACTCAAGGCACGTACCGGGCTCACGCACAGCACCAGAACGGTGCCGCCGATCAGCGAACAGCGTCGCGGGCGGTCAATTAACTGAATCAAGACGCTCTCCTTGCGTTTTGTTACGACCTCGGCGGCGAGCTTCCGCCGCGTTCAATGCCGCCAGTAAGTTTGACCAAATCGCAGCGCAATGAATGACAAGCATCGGCCACTTCCCTAACAACCGAATTAGCCACCGAGTCACGGGGGTTGCAACTCACTTGCTTTCTCCTACCTTCAGCACACGCAAGCGGAGACCGTCCCGCAGATGACGTCGACTTGCGAATTCACCGCATCGAGGAGAGAAGGCATGCGGCATCCCTACGCCACGGGCTGAGCCCCAGCGCGTGCGCCGACCACCGCGTCGGCCGCTCGCAGGGCCTTGATTTCAAAAGGATCAGCAGCGCCTCCGGTCGCCAGGCCGGTGGCGTCCTGCGCCCGCGAATCCGTCATGAACCCAGGCTTCCGCGCCCTTCCCGGGCGTTCGGAGAGACCGTCTATTTGCCAATCAACAGACAAGGGGGAAGCGACATTGACCTCATGAACACATCTGGCAATCGCCACCCGGCGCAGACGAACAAGGGAACGTCGCGGCCAGCGCGCAGCTCCCGATTCGAAACACCCGATCAATTTCCAACGAGGAAAAGCATATGAACAAAACGCTTTTGGCGTCTTCAATTGCATTGGCCCTGTCCGCCGCCTATGGCGTCGCGGCAGCCAGCCCCAGCAATACCGACATCCGCGATTCGTCGGCGTCGGCATCGTCGGAGTCCACGCAAGGCGGCACCGGGCCGCAAGCCAACGACTATTCGTCGGCGACGCAAACGACCGATGCCAACAACGACAAGTCGACGAACAACAGCGACCAGAACAACAACAAGTCGACGAACACCAGCAACGCCGACCAGGGCAACAACAAGAGCGAAGGCTCCAACCGCGACAACGCCGGTCTGGCCTCGGCCACCGCCGCCGGCTCGGCGGCGGCGAACAACGGCGCGAGCGCGACCAACTCGACCTCGGGCTCCTACAACAGCAGCTCGGCCACCGCCACCAGCTCGCTGAGCGGCACGGTGACCAACAACAACGTCTCGGGCCTGGGCAACATCGCGACGAACGCCGGCAACGCCAACGGCGCGGCCGGCGGCCAGGGCGGCGCCGGCACCGGCGGCAGCGTGCAGGGCGGCACGACCGTCGGCGGCAACGGCGGCACCGGCGCCGGAGCCGTGGGCGGCGCGGGTGGCGCCGGCGGCGCGGGTGGCGCCGGCGGCTCGGCCAACAACGGCAGCGCCTCCGCGGGCGCGTCGACCAACGGCAGTGCCACCAACGGCAGCGCCACGGCCGGCGCCGGCGGCTTCGGCGGCAGCACGCTGGGCACGACCGGCGGCAGCGGCGGCGCCGTCAGCGCCAACGGCGGCGCGGCCAACGGCAGCAGCGGTGCGGTCAGCACGGCGGGCGGCCTGGCCAGCGGCAACGGCGGCGGGGCGACGACCTCGTCGAACAGCACCGGCGGCAGCGCCGGCGGCAGCGCCAGCTACGGCGGCGCGGCCACCGGCACCGGCGGCGGCAACTCGAGCACGAGCGCCAGCACCAGCGGCGCCGCGGGCGGTTCGTCGTCCAACGGCGGCCTCGCCAACTCGTCGACCGCCAGCAGCGGCGGCGCCGGCGGCAGCAACAGCAGCAGCAGCGGCAGCGCCAGCGGCACCGGCGGCGGCGCCACCGCCAGCGGCGGCGGCGCCACCGGCTACGGCGGCGGCTCGACGGCCGCGGGCGGCGCCGGCACCGGCAACGGCGGCGGGGTCACGGCCTCGGGCGGCGCGTCGTCCGGCCAGAACGGCCCGACGGCGAGCACTGGCGGCGCGGCCGGCGGCAGCGGCGGCGGCGCCCTGGCCGGCAACACGCAGGGCACCGGCAGCGCCGGCGCGCGCTCGGGCGGCAGCTCCAGCGGCGGCGCCTCAGCCACCAACGGCTCGACCGGCGGTGCCGGCAGCGCCAGCAACGGCTCGGCAGGCGGCCTGGCGGCCTCGGGCCAGACGGCCAACCCCGGCGCGATCGGTGCCGGAGCCGGCACCGGCGGCGGCGCCAGCGCGAGCACCGCGGCCGGCGGCGGCAACGCCTCGATCGGCAACGGCGCCGGCGGCCCGCGCACCAGCACGGGCGGCGCGGCGACGGCCGGCGCGGCCACCGGCTCCGGCGGCGCGGGCAGCGGCTCGGGCAGCGCCACCGCCGGCGGCACCAACACCGCGACCAACACCGGGGGCGCTGCCACCGGCACGGCCAGCGGCACGGGCGGCCAGGCGACCGGCACCGCGACCGCGGGCTCGAGCACCTCGACCAGCGGCAGCGCGACGGCCTCCACCGGCAGCAACACCGGCAGCGCGAGCAGCACCGGCGGCGCCAACTCCAGCACCGCTGGCGCGGGCACCAGCACCGGCACGGCGACCAGCACCGCCGGGGCCGGCACCGGCACCGCGGGTGCGGGCACCGGCACCGGCGCGGCCGGCACCAGCACCGCTGGCGCAGGCACCGGCACGGCCGGCTCCGGCACCTCGACGGCGGGCGCCGGCAGCGCGACCACCGGCTCGGCCACCGGCACCGGCGGCGCGTCGACGAGCACGGCCGGCGCTTCCACCGGCACCGGTGGTGCAGCCACCGGCACCGGCGGCAGCTCGACCAGCACCGCGGGCGCGGCCACCGGCACCGGCGGCAGCGCCACCAACACCGCGGGTGCGGCCACCAGCTCCGGCGGCACGACGACGAGCAGCGCCGGCACGACGACCGGCACCGGCGGTGCGGCCGGCAACACCGGCGGCGCAGCCGGCGGCACCAGCGGCACGGTGACGGCGACCAGCGGCACGACGACGGCCACCGGCGGTGCCGGCGCCGGCGCCACCAGCACCGCCGGCAACGGCGGCAACGGCGGCTCGGCCAGCAACGGCAGCGCGACCAACGGCGGCTCGTCGACGCAGGCCTCCAACGGCAGCGCGACCGCCGGCAACGGCGCCACCGGCGCGACCGGCGGTGCGGGCGGCTCCGGCGGCTCGGGCACGGGCGGCCTGGGTGGCGCGGCCGACGCCGGCACGCTGGCCGCGGGTGCGGGCAACGGTGCGGTCGGGGGCGCGGGCGGCGCCGGCGGCAGCAACAGCGTCAACGCCGGCAGCTGGTCGATGTCCAACAGCATCGGCTCGACGGCGCAGAGCGCGGCCGGCATCACGACGATCGCCCAGTCGACGGGTGTCTCCAACCTGGTGCAGCAGAGCATCAACGTCCAGGCCAACCTGGCCGTCGGCCCCTAAGCCGACGGGGTGCCCGGGGCACGCGCCCCGGGCACCCGATGCGGTCCACAGGAGTTCCCATGTGCAAGATTCCCCTGACGCGACCGGCCCTCGGCGTCGTGCTGTGCGCCGCGCTCGCCGGCGGCGCAGCCGCCGCCGAACCGGCCGCGGCGCCCGGAACGCCGGCGGCGACGCAGGCTGCGGCCGGCCTGGGCGGCCTGGAGCCGCTGGACGACGAGGCGCTGGCCAACCGGCGCGGCGGCACCGAGGTGCACAACGACATGCTGCTGCAGGGCCAGGTGGCGGAGAACCAGGCGGTCAACGTCAGCACCGGCGCCAACTACATCACCGACGGCTCGTTCGCCAACGCCGGTGGCGTGCCGATGGTCGTGCAGAACACCGGCAACAACGTGCTGATCCAGAACGCGACGATCCTCAACATCCAGCTCAAGTGAGGCCGCCGCCATGACCCGCATCCGCCCGCTCGTGCTCGCCGCCTGGATCGGCCTGGCCGCGGCCGCTGCCCGCGCCGGCAGCGTCGAGCTGCCGGTGCAGATCAGCGGCGCCTACCAGGTGCCGGTGCAGAGCCTGAAGGAGCGGCGTTTCGGCGCCATGGTGCGCCAGCAGTACGACTACAGCTGCGGCGCCGCCGCGCTGTCGACGCTGCTCAGCTTCCACTACGGGCGTGCCGTCCCGGAGCAGGCGGTGTTCGAGGAGATGTTCGTGCACGGCGATGCCGACAAGATCCGGCGCGAGGGCTTCTCGCTGCTGGACATGAAGCGCTATCTGGAGGCCCACGGCTACGAGGCCAACGGCTACCGCGCGACGATCGACCGCCTCGTCGGCTTCGGCGCGCCGGCGATCGCCCTGGTCAACGAGAGCGGCTACAACCACTTCGTCGTCATCAAGGGCGTGCGCGGCGAGCGCATGCTGATCGGCGACCCCTCCGGCGGCCTCAAGCTGACGACACGCGAGCGTTTCGAGGCGAGCTGGGTCAACGGCGTGCTGTTCGTCATCACCAGCCACAAGGACCGCGCTTCGTTCAACGCCGCGTCGGACTGGGGGCTGGTGGCGCAGGCGCCGATGGCCGACGGCGTCAACCGCGACGGGCTCGGCGCGCTGGTGCTCCCCAAGCTCGGCTCGTCCGACTTCTGAGCGGAGACCGGCATGCCCGCCCTGCTGTCCCCGCGCGCCCTGCTGCCCGCCGCCTTGTCCGGCCTGCTGGCCCTGGCGCAGCCGGCCTGCGCGCAGACCGTCGCCGAGCCCGCGGCGCCGGGCCTGCGCCTGGCCGACGCCGAGCTCGACCGCATCCGCGGCGGCTTCCTGACGAACGACGGGCTGGCGATCGCCTTCGGCATCGAGAGCGCGGTCTACATCAACGGCGTGCTGAAGACGACGACCACGCTGCAGCTCGCCGCCGGCGCGGCGTCCGGCCCGGTGGTGCTGCCGGGCGTGTCGCTGGTGCAGAACGGCCCCGGCAACAGCTACCTGACGAGCGGCGGCATCTCGGTGCCGGTGGGCGGCGCGGTGGTGCAGAACACGCTGGACAACCAGGCCATCCAGCACATCACGACGATCAACGCCACCGTCAACAGCGCGCAGATCATGAAGGCGCAGAGCTTCGAGGCGACGCTGCGCGGCGCGCTGGTCGACTCGCTGCGGCGCTGAGCATCAGGGCCGGCCCCAAGCCGGCGACGACCGCTTGCCGCGCCGGTCGACTCTGCGCGGCTACTTCGACGCCTGCGGTGGACACCGGGGCGCCGCAACTTGCACCGCGACCGGCCGCAAGCTGCCGTCGGGGAGGATGCGATCGACAGACACCAGACAGAAGTCCATCGAGTCCCGGTGCGCCTCGTAGTCGGCGCCCGCCTCGGGGACGAAGGTCACGATGCCCCGCGTGCAGCTCGAACCGGAAGCACCGTGGTCCGGGTCGTAATCCACGGTCACGGGCGCCCAGGCGGTGATCTCGCGTTCGACGAAATAGGCTTTGGAGCCGGCACGGCTGCGTTCGGACAGCCGGCGCGTGGTCGCGGTCTCGGGCATGCCGATGCGGGTGTCGGAAGCGACATGGAACAGGGACGCCAGCATCCCCGTCAGGGTCCCTCCGCCCTGCTCGGCCGCATCGTCCGAGCGACACGCAGCCTCGTTCGTCAGGCCCCCGGTCAGCCCGTTCTGCTGGAACAGGCGGATGCGCGCCTTGGCATCAGCTACCGGCCCGGCCGGCGCAGGGAGCGGCGGGGAAGCCGGCTCGGGCAGGCCGAAAGCGGCCGCCTGCCCGGCGGCACGGGCCAGCAGTTCGTCGATTCGCCGGCGCGCCTCTTGTTCGCCGTGAAAGGCCGCGAGCACGGGACCGCAGATCGTGCGCAGTTCGGCGACGTACTCCGGGTCGTGCACCAGCCACTCGACCATGCGGATGGACGAGAGGACGCCCACCTTGTCGACCCGATAGGCGGGCCCCGTCGTGTCGAGCGAGGCGAAGTAAAGAACGCCCCCCTCGGACAGCCAGCCCGTCTCGCAGTTGAGGAAGCGGCGTTGCGCCGCCGAAAACATGCGCTCCGTCGAGGCGCCCGGGGCCGGCTCCACCTGCGTGCGCCGCCAGTACTCGATCCAAGCGAACGGATCGTACGCAACCGCGCTCTCGCCATCACCGGCCGACGAAGCCGGCACCAGACGGGGTGCCGGCCAGCCGTACGAAACAAAGCGGCGCCAGACACGGCTGCGATCGGCGCTGGGCGGCACCGGCAGCTCGAAGGTCTCCAGGGATCGCGACAGCTGCCAGGCCTCGGCCATGTCGGCGACACGAGGACGCGGGTACGGCAGTTTGCCCTTGCCATTGCCCATCATCACCGGCCTGCGAAGCAGGTCTTGCGTGGCGGCATGCGCCGAAATGGTCGCCAGCGTCATCGACGCCAGCACGATGCAAGCGCCGACCCGATGACGGCACGTTGCACTTCCCGTTCCTCTCATCACAAGCACAGGCTCCCGTCCCTTCGTGTCCAGAAGGCGGCGACGCTAACGGCACGCGAGCAGTCGCAACATCGGCAAGCGGGAGGACGCCAGATACAGAGCAGCGGTATTCGTGAACGATGCCGACAGTCGGGGGATCGGAGCGGCGGATGCGCTGGTGCCGGGCTAGGAGCCCGTATCGGCGAAGCGCCCCACACGCGCCAGCACCCGCTGCACGAAGGCCTTGACGTCGCTCTCCTTGAGCAGCACCTCGTGCGCGCCCTCGGCCAGCAGGCGTTCGCGCGTGCCGGGTTCGAGCTCGGCCGACATGCAGATCACCGGCGGCAGGCGCACGCCGGGGCGCACCGCCTCGCGCATGAAGCGCAGCAGCTCGCCGGCCTCGCCGTCGCCGACGTAGCGGTCGCAGAGCACGAGGTCCAGCGCCGGCGCCGTCTCGCCGGCACCGGCCACCGAGGCGACGAGCGCCGCGCGCGCGGCCTGCAGCGTCTCGGCCAGCACGACGGCGACGCCGCGGTTCTCGAACGCCTGGCGCAGCAGCAGGCCGTAGACCTGCGAGTCCTCGACGACCAGCACCCGGTCGACCTGCCCGGGCTGCGCCGGCGCCGGGGCGTCGGCGGCCTCGATGTCGAAGCCCAGCGTGAAGGTCGCGCCCTGGCCGGCCTGGCTCTGCACCTCGATCGTGCCGCCAAAGGCGCGCACGAGGTCGCGGCTGAGCGCCAGCCCCAGGCCGCTGCCCGGGCGGTCGCCGCCTTCGGTGTGGAAACGCTCGAAGACACGCTCGCGCGAAGCCGGCGTCAGCCCGGCGCCGGTGTCGGCGATGGCGACGACCAGCCGGCGCCAGCGCTCGCCGCGCTCGCTGGGCTCGAGGCCCGCCGACAGCCGCACCTGGCCGGCGTCGGTGTGCTTGACCGCGTTGACCAGCAGGTTGCGCAGCACCTGCTGCAGGCGCAGCGCGTCTAGCCGCCACCAGCCGTCCAGCGGCGTGCGGCGTTCGAAACTCAGCGCCAGCCCCTTGGCCTGGGCCATCGGCCGCGTCTCCTCGGCGGCCTCGCGCAGGCAGCGCTCCAGCGACTCCGGCCGCAGTTCCAGCGCCAGCTGCCCTTCGTGCAGGCGGTGGCGGTCGAGCAGCGCGTTCAGCAGGCCCAGCGTGGCGCGCGACGAGCGCCCCAGCACGTCCAGCAGCGGCTGCTCGGCCGGGCCCGGCGAGGAGCCGCGCAGCAGTGCGACGGCGCCGCTCACCGATTGCAGCGAGTTGCGCACCTCGTGCGCGAGGAAGGCGAGGTACTGCTCGCTTTCCTGGCGCGCGCGCCGGGTGCGCTCGATCTCGCGCCGCAGCGCGCGGCTGTGCCACCACCAGGCCAGCGCCATCGCGGCCAGCACCGCGGCCGCGGCGTAGGCCGACAGACGCACGCGCGCCCAGTCGACGCGGTCCTGCTGCTCGGCCTCGGCCCACTCGCGCTCGATGCGCGGCATGTCCTCGGCGAGCACGGCGTTGAGCGCGTCGCGCAGCCGCGGCGCCAGCGTCGCGCGCGCCAGCGACACGCCCAGGTTGTGCTCGTCGTACAGGCCGGGCACGGTGCCGGTGATGTGCAGCGTGCTGCCGGCACGCGGCCCCAGGCGCGCGTAGGCGCCCTGCAGGCCGTAGAGCGAGGCCTCGGCGCGG
This sequence comes from Rubrivivax gelatinosus IL144, assembly GCF_000284255.1. Lineage (NCBI taxonomy): Bacteria > Pseudomonadati > Pseudomonadota > Betaproteobacteria > Burkholderiales > Sphaerotilaceae > Rubrivivax > Rubrivivax gelatinosus. The sequence goes on along the minus strand of NC_017075.1, from coordinate 2,093,060 downwards.
CCTTGTTCGACCATCGCCAGGCAGTCGTCGAAGCCGGCGCATTCGACGATGTCGACGTTCGGATAGGCGGCGCGCACGTAGGGCGTGCCGAAGTAGCCGCGGATCATCGCCAGCCGCTGGCCCGACAGCTGCTGCAGGTCCCAGACCGAGAACTGGCGGCGGCTGATCAGCACCAGCGGATTGGCGCGGTAGGGGCCGACGAAGGTCATGCGCGCGCGGCGCTCGGCGATGTCGGTCAGGCCCAGCATCACGTCCAGCCGGCCGTCGGCCAGCGCCTGCAGGCCGCTGGCCAGGTCCATCGGCGAGAACGAGGCGATCGACAGGCCGGCGCGGCGCGCCACCTCGGTCATCATGCGGATGCCCAGGCCGTCGGCGACGCCGGGACGCACCTCGGCGGTGAACGGCAGGTCGCCCGGCAGGTAGCCCACGCGCAGCGGCGCCACGTCCAGCGCCGGGGCGGCCGCGGCAGCCGCCAGCGGCGCGGGCGGCAGCCACTTCTCGCGCAGCGCCTTGGTGAACGCCGGGTCCAGCGCGGCGATCGTCGCGTCGAGCTGGCGCACCAGCGCGGCGTCGCGCAGGTCGGCGGCCAGGCGCAGATGGCCTTCGGGGAAACCGTAGCTGCGCAGCACCGCCAGGCCGGCGTCGGGGCGCTCGGCGATCAGCGCCCGCAGCGTCGGCAAGGCCTCGAAGACGAAGTCGGCGTCGCCGCGCTGCACCGCGTCCAGCGCCTGCTGCACGGTGGCGTAGGCCGGGCGTGCGGCCGACGGGAAACGCTCGGCGGCGATGATCTCGGCGACGTAGCCGCGCGTGACCGCCACGCGGCGCCCCGACAGATCGGGCGTGGCCGGCACCGAGGTGATGGCCGCCGGGCCGACGAAAGCCTGCTGCACCGAGGCATAGGGCCGGGTGAAGCGCAGCGTCAGCGCCCGGTCGGGGGTCTGCGCGATCGCCGTCGCCAGCCGGATGCGGCCGTCGGCGAGCGCCTTCAGCAGCGCCGGGTACTCGACGAAACGTTCGTAGCGAAAGCGCAGGCCGGTCTGGCGCGAGATCTCGGCCAGAAGGTCGACGTCCATGCCGGCGGGCGCCGCCTGATCGGCGCGCCACTCGTGGAACGGCGGGAAACGTTCGAGCAGGCCGACGGCGACGACGTCGCCGGCCTCGACACGATCGCCGACGGCCGCGGCCTGCACCGGCCGGTGGGCCGTGCACAGCGCCAGACATGCGCACAGGGCCCAGCCGGCCCACGATCTCCACGCGACCATCCTGCCTCCCCTGCTCGCACTGTAGTGCGGATCCCGGGAGCCGGGTGCGCCATCGAGGGGGAGCCGGCGGGCCTCAGCCGAGCTGCGGTTCGCAGCGCTGGATCAGCTCGGCCAGCGGCACCTCCAGCGCCTGCGCCAGCTTGGCTGCGGTCTGCAGCGAAGGCATCGCGCTGGCGCGTTCGATCTCGCCCATGTAGGTGCGGTTGAGCTCGGCGCGTGCGGCCAGCAGCTCCTGCGACCAGCCGCGCGCCTGGCGCAGCCGGCGCACGGTGCGGCCGAAACGCTCGGCCACGCCTTCGTGCGGCAGGTGCCGCGCCTCAAATGCCAGCGCCGTCGATGCCGTCATCGTTTCCTGCCTCTCGTGTGAGCGCCTGCGTGATCCGGCTGCCCGCCGGCACGTCGCGCGTGATCCAGACATTGCCGCCGATGACCGAGCCGCGGCCGACCGTGATGCGGCCGAGGATGGTCGCGCCGGCGTAGACGACGACCTCGTCCTCGACGATGGGGTGGCGTGCGCCGCCGCGCTGCAGGCTGCCGTCGGCCTCGGTGGCGAAGCGCTTGGCGCCCAGCGTCACCGCCTGGTAAAGCCGCACCTGGCGGCCGATCTGCGCCGTCTCGCCGATGACGACGCCGGTGCCGTGGTCGATGAAGAAACCTTCGCCGATCGTCGCGCCGGGATGGATGTCGATGCCGGTCTCGGCGTGCGCGCGTTCGGACACCAGCCGCGCCAGGAGCGTCAGCCCGTGGCCGTAGAGCTCGTGCGCGATGCGGTGGTGGATCATCGCCTGCACGCCGGGATAGCACAGCAGCACCTCGTCGACGCTGCGCGCCGCCGGGTCGCCGCGGAAGGCGGCGAGCACGTCGGTGTCCAGCAGCGCCCGCAGCCGCGGCAGCGCGGCGCCGAAGGCGCGCACGATGGCCAGCGCACGCGCGTCGACGTCCTCGTCGCCGCGGCCCAGGCGCGCCTGGTAGCGCAGTTCCAGCCGGGCCTGCTGCAGCAGCAAGCCCAGCACGCGGTCCAGCGTCTGGCCGACGTAGTAGTCCTCGCTCTCCTGGCGCAGGTCCTGCGGGCCCAGGCGCAGCGGGAACAGCGCGCCGCGCAGGCCGTCGACGATCGCCGCCAGCGCCTCGCGCGACGGCAGCTCGCGGTGGCCGTGTTCCTCGGGCCGCTGCTGCGCGCTGCGCCAGCGCGTGCGTGCGGCGCGCAGCCCGGCGACGATGCCGGCCAGGTCCAGCGAAGCGTCTTCGACCGCCACCGCGCGCGTCGGCGGGGCGTGCGTCGTCACCGCGGCCGGCCGTTCGGCGACCGCGTCGTCGTGCGGGGCGGCCATGCTCAGGCCGCCTTGGCTTCGGCCGGCGGCAGGCCGCTGGCGTCGAACACGCCTTCGAACAGCACCGAGCTGAGGTAGCGCTCGCCCGAGTCGGGCAGCACGACGACGATGGTCTTGCCGGCGTGCTCGGGGCGCTGCGCCAGACGCACCGCCACCGCCGCGGCGGCGCCGCCGGAGATGCCCGAGATGATGCCCTCCTCGCGCGTCAGCCGGCGCGCGAAGTGGATCGCCTCCTCGTTCGTCACCTGCTCGACGACGTCGACGAGCGACAGGTCCAGCACCTCGGGCACGAAGCCGGCGCCGATGCCCTGGATCTTGTGCGGGCCGGGCTTCACTTCCTCGCCGGCGCGCACCTGGCTCAGCACCGGGCTGGCCGCGGGCTCGACGGCCACCGAGGTGATGGCCTTGCCCTTGGCCTTCTTGATGAAGCGCGAGACACCGGTGATCGTGCCGCCGGTGCCGACACCCGAGACAACGACGTCGACCGCGCCCTCGGTGTCCTCCCAGATCTCGGGGCCGGTCGTCGCTTCGTGGATCGCCGGGTTGGCCGGGTTGCGGAACTGCTGCAGCAGCACGTACTTCGGGTCGCTGGCGGCGATCTCCTCGGCCTTGGCGACGGCGCCCTTCATGCCCTTGGCGCCTTCGGTCAGCACCAGCTTGGCGCCGTAGGCCAGCAGCAGCTTGCGGCGCTCCAGGCTCATGGTCTCGGGCATGGTCAGCGTCAGCGGGATGCCGCGCGCCGCGGCGACGAAGGCCAGCGCGATGCCGGTGTTGCCGCTGGTCGGCTCGACCAGTTCCTTGCCCGGGCCGAGCAGGCCACGCTTCTCGGCGTCCCAGATCAGCGCCGCGCCGATGCGGCACTTGACCGAATACGCCGGGTTGCGGCCCTCGATCTTGGCCAGCACCGTGGCGCCGGCGCCGTCGGTGATGCGGTTCAGGCGCACGAGCGGCGTGCGGCCGATGGACAGCGAGTTGTCGTCGTAGATGCGGGTCATCGCGAAGTTCCTCTGACGGTCGAATGCGTTCGTTCGGCGGCGCGGTCAGTCTTGCGTCCACGGCAGCGCGCGCCGGCGCCAGCCATTGACGTGGCCACGCTGCTGCGCGGCGTCGAGTTCTCCTTCGAAGCCTTCACCGACGTTGAACACGTTCGTGAAGCCGGCGGCCGCGGCAGCTTCGGCGGCCGCCGCCGAGCGTTTGCCGCTGCGGCACAGCAGCAGCGCCACCGGGTCCTTGCCGCCGATCCGGGCTTCGAGTTCACGCACGAAACGCGGGTTGCGCGTCAGCGCGGTGCCGGTGGCCCAGGCGACGTGCAGGCTGCCCGGCACCTGGCCGACGAACTTGCGTTCCTCGGCGGTGCGCACGTCCACCAGCTGCGCCAGACCGGCCTGCACCAGCGCCCAGGCGTCCTGCGGCGGCACGACGCCGGCATAGGGCAGACCTTCGGCGCGCGCGTCCTGGCGCGCACGCTGCAGCACGGGGTGGGCGTCCACGGACGCAGGCAGTTCGGCAACGGCGTTCATCGGTTCTCCTTCGGCCGCCGGCCGCGGCCCCGCCCGGGGCGATGACGGCGATAGACGGCGGATGCCAGCGTAGGCAGCCCCGAGCCAGCGCCCAACGAATGGATACGCCGCTCGATATGCGCCGAACGAGCAAGCGCGCCATCTGCGGGCAGCGGCTTAGCTCATGCGCCGAACGCGTTTGGCGGCACGCGGCTTGCCGGCCAGACTGCTCAGCTTTTGGCCGCTCCGGCACGCCCGATGTCCCGTTCCCCCGAACTCCCCCGCGCCGCGCGCGAGAGCGCCTCGCGCCCCGCGGTGCTCGACCTGATCGGCAACACCCCGCTGGTGCGCGTCACGCGCCTGGACACCGGCTGCTGCACGCTGTTCCTGAAGCTCGAGTCGCAGAACCCCGGCGGCTCGATCAAGGACCGCATCGGCGTCGCGATGATCGAAGCCGCCGAACGCGACGGCCGGCTGCAGCCCGGCGGCACCGTCGTCGAGGCCACCGCCGGCAACACCGGCCTGGGCCTGGCGCTGGTGGCACGCGCCAAGGGCTACAAGGTGGTGCTCGTCGTGCCCGACAAGATGGCCACCGAGAAGGTGCTGCACCTGAAGGCGCTGGGCGCGACGGTGCACGTCACGCGCTCGGACGTCGGCAAGGGCCACCCCGAGTACTACCAGGACCTGGCGGCACGCATCGCCGCCGGCATCCCAGGCTCGTTCTTCGCCGACCAGTTCAACAACCCGGCCAATCCGCTGGCCCACGAAACCGCCACCGGCCCGGAGATCTGGGCCCAGACCGGGCACGACCTGGACGCCATCGTCGTCGGCGTCGGCTCCTCGGGCACGCTGACCGGGCTGTCGCGCTACTTCCGCAAGGTGCAGCCCGAGCTCGAGTTCGTGCTCGCCGACCCGGTGGGCTCGATCCTCGCCGACTACGTGAAGACCGGCCACGTCGGCCAGGCCGGCTCCTGGGCCGTCGAAGGCATCGGCGAAGACTTCGTGCCGGCGATCGCCGACTTCGGCTCGGTGAAGAGCGCCTATTCGATCCCCGACGCCGAGAGCTTCGGCGCCGCACGCGAGCTGCTGGCGCGCGAAGGCATCCCCGGCGGTTCGTCCACCGGCACGCTGCTGGCCGCGGCGCTGCGTTACTGCCGCGAGCAGACGACGCCCAAACGCGTGCTGACGCTGGTCTGCGACACCGGCACGCGTTATCTGTCCAAGGTCTACAACGACCAGTGGCTGATCGACCAGGGCCTGCTCGCGCGGCCGCGTTTCGGCGACCTGCGCGACCTGATCTCGCGCCGCTACGAAGACGGCGGCGTCGTCGCCGTCGCGCCCGAGGACACGCTGCTCGTCGCCTTCCAGCGCATGCGCCTGGCCGAGGTCTCGCAGCTGCCGGTGCTGGCCGAGGGGCGGCTGGTCGGCGTGCTCGACGAATCGGACCTGCTCGTGGCCGCCCAGACCGGGCCGCAGGCGCTGCAGCGCCCGGTGCGCGATGCGATGACCGCCGCGCCGCAGACGCTGCCCGCAAGCGCCTCGATCGCCGAGCTGCGCGCCGTGCTCGACCGCGGCCTCGTGGCCATCGTCGCCGACGAAGCCGGCTTCCACGGCCTGGTCACGCGTTTCGACCTGCTCAACCACCTGCGCCGGCAGCTGCTGGCGTCCACCGCCGCCGCATGAGCCACACCACCGCCCCCGACGCCGACCGCCCGCTCGCCTTCGCCACGCGCACGATCCACGGCGGCCAGCACCCCGACCCGTCGACCGGCGCGATCATGCAGCCGATCTACGCCACCTCGACCTACGTGCAGAGCAGCCCCGGCGTGCACCAGGGCCTGGACTACGGCCGCTCGCACAACCCGACGCGCTGGGCCTGGGAACGCGCCGTCGCCGACCTCGAAAGCGGCGCCCAGGCCTTCGCCTTCGCCAGCGGGCTGGCGGCCATCGCCACCGTGCTGGAGCTGCTGCCGGCGGGCTCGCACGTCGTCAGCGGCGACGACCTCTACGGCGGCAGCTTCCGCCTCTTCGACAAGGTGCGGCGCCAGAGCGCGGGGCTGGAGTTCAGCTACGTCGACCTCGCCGACCCCGAGGCGCTGCGCCGCGCGATCCGCCCGAACACGCGCCTGGTCTGGGCCGAGACGCCGACCAACCCGCTGCTCAAACTCGCCGACCTGCGCGCCGTGGCCGCCATCGCCCACGAACACGGCCTGCTCGCCGCCGCCGACAACACCTTCGCCAGCCCGTTCAACCAGCGGCCACTGGAGCTGGGCTTCGACCTCGTCGTGCACTCGGCGACCAAGTACCTCAACGGCCACAGCGACGTCATCGGCGGCGTCGCCGTCGTCGGCCGCGACGAGCGCCTGGCGCCGGTGCGCGAGCGTCTGGGTTTCCTGCAGAACGCCGTCGGCGCGATCGCCGGGCCTTTCGACAGCTTCCTGGCGCTGCGCGGCGTGAAGACGCTGGCGCTGCGTGTCGAGCGCCACAACGCCAACGCGCTGGCGCTGGCGCGCTGGCTGGAGGCCCAGCCGCAGGTGGCGCGTGTGCACTACCCCGGGCTGGAGTCGCACCCGCAGCACGCGCTGGCGCGGCGCCAGATGTCGGGCTTCGGCGGCATGATCTCGCTGGACCTGGCGACCGACCTCGCCGGCGCGCGGCGTTTCCTCGAGGCGGTACGCATCTTCGCGCTCGCCGAGAGCCTGGGCGGCGTCGAGAGCCTGATCGAGCACCCGGCGATCATGACCCACGCGACGATCCCGGCCGAGACGCGCGCCGCGCTCGGCATCGGCGACAGCCTGGTGCGGCTGTCGGTCGGCATCGAGGACGTCGAAGACCTGCGCGCCGACCTGGCGCGCGCGCTGGCGGCGATCTAAAGGTCGAACTCGGCGGGGCGAAAAGAGACCCCGCTGCCGCGCGGGCAGCGGGGTCAAGTCACCGGGGTTTCCCCACGGAGCCCACGATTGAGACGACGAGACAGCCGATACGGATCGGCACCTGAACCTTAGCCGCGCCTGCCCGGCCGGCCAACGAAGAAGGGCGCATGTCGGCAGGCGCCGGGCGCATGGCGGGGCACTGGCGACAGCTCGGGCGGCCGGGCGGATACTCGTGGCCATCTCCGTCAGAACGTGACCCGATGAAGATCCAAGCCCCCTACAGCATGCCGCCCCAAACGCAGCCGACGGGCGGCACCGCCACGAATGCCGGCGGCGCGTCCTCGTTCGCTTCGATGCTGGCCGCGGCCACCAACACGACGGCCGCTGCGCCGGCGGCCGCACCGGCCGCGGGTGAAGACGACCGCCCCGACTTCACCAGCATGACGCGGCAGCAGCTGTTCGACTGGATGAACCAGCAGATCCGCAGCGGCAAGATGTCGCTCGACGAGAGCACGCCCTTCCTCGGCATGACGATGAAGATCTCGGCCGCCACCGGCGAGCCGGTGGACATGGCCAGCGACGGCGAGCGCATCGACTTCGTCGCCAAGGCACGCGGGGGCATCGACGGTGCGCTCGAGCGGCGCGACTACGCGCTGCTCGCACGCCTGCAGGCCGCGGTCGAGCGCATGGTGAACACCCAGGGCACCGCGCGCACGGCGGCCGAAAGCCGCCTCGGCACCTGAGGAGCATGGTGATGTCACAGCAGAAAGTGGCCCTCGTGATTGCCGGCGGCAGCGGCATGGGCGCGGCCGCGGCGCGCCGGCTGGCACACGACGGCTTCCAGGTCGGCGTGCTGTCCTCGTCGGGCAAGGGCGAGGCACTGGCGGCGGAACTGGGCGGAATCGGCGTCACCGGGTCCAACCAGTCGAACGAGGACCTGCAGCGCCTGGTCGATCTGGCGATCGCACGCTGGGGACACATCGACGTGCTGGTCAACGGCGCCGGCCACGGGCCTCGGGCACCGGTGCTCGAGCTGAGCGACGCGCAGTGGCACACCGGGCTGGACGTCTACCTGCTCAACGTGATCCGTGCGACCCGTCTGGTGACGCCGCACATGCTCAGGCAAGGCGGCGGATCGATCGTCAACATCTCCAGCGCCTGGGCGTTCGAACCGAGCCCGATGTTCCCGACCTCGGCCGTCTTCCGCGCCGGGCTGGCCGCCTTCACCAAGCTCTTCGCCGACGAGCATGCCGCGCACAAGGTGCGCATGAACAACGTGCTGCCCGGCTGGATCGACAGCCTGCCCGAGCAGGAGGCGCGCCGCGACAGCGTGCCGATGCAGCGCTACGGCAGCAGCGAGGAAGTCGCCGCGACGATCGCCTTCCTCGCATCTGACGACGCCGCCTACATCACCGGCCAGAATCTTCGTGTCGACGGCGGTCTGATGCGCTCGATCTGACGGCTTACGCCGTCATTCCCACCCAGCCCATCAGCAGCCGCAAGCCCAGCGCCACCGCGCCCAGCGCGGCGATGCTGGCCGCCCAGATCAGCAGCAGCCAGCCCAGCCGGCGCAGCCAGAGATGGCGCGCGCGCAGGGACTCGGCCATCAGTGGTAGCCCTCGCCGATCTTCACCTTGCCGCGGAACACGTAGTAGGACCAGGCGGTGTAGCCGAGGATGAACGGGATGATCGCCAGCGCGCCGACCAGCGCGAAGCCCAGGCTCTGCGGCGGCGCCGCGGCCTGCCAGATCGAGATGCCCGGCGGGATGACGTTGGGCCACAGGCTGATCAAGAGCCCGCTGTAGCCCAGGAACAGCAGCGCCAGCGACAGCAGGAAAGGCAGCGCCGAGTGGCTGCGCGGCAGCGCACGCAGCAGCCGCCAGGCGACCAGCGCCACCAGCAGCGGCACCGGCAGGAAGAACAGCAGGTTGGGCAGCGAGAACCAGCGCTCGGCGATGCCCGGGTGCGCCAGCGGCGTCCACAGGCTGACGGCGGCCAGCGCGGCCAGCACGGCCCAGGTCACCGGCCGGCCCAGCTCGCGCATGCGCTGCAGCAGCGCGCCTTCGGTCTTCATCACCAGCCAGCCGATGCCCAGCAGCGCGTAGGCCAGCACCAGCGCCGCGCCGGTGAACAGGCTGAACGGCGTCAGCCAGTCGAAGACGCCGCCGGCGTAGCCGCCGTCCTTCACCTCGAAGCCACCGATGAAGGCGCCCAGCGCCACGCCCTGCGAGAAGGTCGCGACGTAGGAGCCCCAGGCGAAGGCGTGGTCCCAGAAGGGCTTGTGCGCGTCGTCGGCCTTGAAGCGGAACTCGAAGGCCACGCCGCGCCAGATCAGTCCGGCCAGCATCGCCATCAAGGGCAGGTACAGCGCGCTCAGCACCACCGCGTAGGCCAGCGGGAAGGCCGCCATCAGCCCGGCGCCGCCGAGCACCAGCCAGGTCTCGTTGCCGTCCCAGACCGGGGCGACGCTGTTGACCATCACGTCGCGTTCCTCGCGGTCCCGCACGAACGGGAAGAGGATGCCGATGCCCAGGTCGAACCCGTCCATCACGACGTACATCATCAGCCCGAAGCCGATGACCAGGAACCACAGCAGCGGCAGGTCGATGTCCATGGCGCGCTCCTCAGGTCGGGTCGACGTGGTCGGGGCCGGCCGACAAAGGCCGCGCCGGCCGCGGCGCCTGGCCCGGGTCCTGCGGCGGGTTCTCGTCCTCGCCGGGCTGCGGCCCCTTGGCGACGAGCTTGAGCATGTAGCTGAGGCCGATGCCGAAGACGGCGAAGTACATGACGACGAACACCGCCAGCGTCGTGCCCATCACCTGCGCCGAGTGGTGCGACACCGCGTCGGCGGTGCGCATCACGCCGTAGACCACCCAGGGCTGGCGGCCGATCTCGGTGGTGAACCAGCCGGCGAGGATGGCGAGCACGCCCGCCGGGCCCATCCAGGTCGCGAAACGCAGGAAGGCGCCGCCTTCGTAGAGCCGGCCGCGCCAGCGCCGCCAGGCGGCCCAGGCGCCCAGCAGCAGCATCAGCAGGCCCAGACCGACCATCACGCGGAAGGACCAGAAGACGATGGTCGCGTTGGGCCGGTCCTCGGGCGCGAACTCGGCCAGGCCGGGGTACTGGCCGTCCAGGCTGTGGGTCAGGATCAGGCTGCCCAGGCGGGGGATCTCGACGCGGTAGAGCGTTTCCTCGGCCTGCATGTCGGGCCAGCCGAAGAGCACCAGCGGCACGCCTTCGCCAGGCGGGCCGTTGCGCCAGTGGCCTTCCATCGCCGCCACCTTGGCCGGCTGGTGCTCCAGCGTGTTCAGGCCGTGCAGGTCGCCGACGGCGACCTGCAGCGGGGCGACGAACATCAGCATGCCCATCGCCATCGAGAACATCGTGCGCACACGCGGGTTGTCGTGGCCGCGGCGCAGCTGCCAGGCCGCCGACGCGCCGACGAACAGCGCCGTCGCCAGAAAGGCCGCCACCGTCATGTGCGCCAGCCGGTACGGGAACGAGGGGTTGAAGATCACCGCCAGCCAGTCCACCGGCACGACGACGCCGTCGACGATCTCGTGGCCCTGCGGCGTCTGCATCCAGCTGTTGGAGGCCAGGATCCAGGTCGCCGAGATCAGCGTGCCCAGTGCGACCATGATCGTCGACACGAAGTGCAGCCCGGGGCCGACGCGCTTCCAGCCGAAGAGCATGACGCCGAGGAAACCGGCTTCGAGGAAGAAGGCGGTGAGCACCTCGTAGGCCAGCAGCGGCCCGGTGACCGAACCGGCGAAGGCCGAGAAGTAGCTCCAGTTGGTGCCGAACTGGTAGGCCATCACCAGCCCCGACACGACGCCCATCGCGAAGTTGACGGCGAAGATCTTCGACCAGAAGTGGTACAGGTCGCGGTAGACCACGTCCTTCTTCCACAGCCACAGGCCTTCCAGCACGGCCAGATAGCTGGCCAGGCCGATGGTGATGGCCGGGAAGACGATGTGGAAGGAGACGGTGAAGCCGAACTGGATGCGGGCCAGTTCGAGGGCGGTGAGTCCGAACATGAGCGGGTGGCGGCGGCGAGGCGGCCAGTGTGGCGCCGGTGACCGGAACAGGCTGCGGGGGGGCCGGGAGAACCCTCGTTTCGGCAGGGTCAGGCCGGGCCGGCGGGCACTTCGCCGCCGCGGCGCCGCGCGCCTTACAGTCGCCGGCATGCAGATGTTCCCGCCCCCGCCCGCGGCCCGCGCCGTCCCCATCGCACGCCTGGTGTGTGGCATCGCGGCGGCCACCGGCCTCGCAGGTGCCGTGGCACAGACACCGCCGGCCGCCGAAGCGCCGCTGCTGCGCTGCGAACTGCGCTACGTCAGCACGACGATGCAGGTCGAGGCCCGCCCGGTCGCCGACCCGTACACCGTCGCGGCGCAGGACGTCGGCACGCGCTTTCGCTTCAAGGCCGTGGTGCTGGGCACGCCCGAACGCGTCGACTCGGTCTCGCTCTACACCTACGACATGGCGGTGGACAACGCGCCGGTGCTGATCCACGAGGTGGTCTTGCGGCCGCCCTTCCCGGCCGGCACGGCGATCCCCGCCCTCACCGGCTGGAACCACGTCTATTCCTCGCGCCTGGGCCGCGAACTGGTCTACGGCTGCGCGCTGGGCACTGAGGCCGCACGATGAACCGCCGCGACTTCAACGCCGCGCTGCTGGCCGGCGCCTGGGCCGGGGCCGTGCGCGCCGAGCCGCAGCCGACGGTCAGCCTGGTCTTCGTCGGCGACGTGATGCTCGCCGACGGTCCCGGGCGCGTGCTGCGCCGCGGCGGCAACCCGTTCGCGCCGACGGCCCGGCTGCTGGCCGGCGCCGACCTGCGCATCGCCAACCTCGAATGCGTGGTCGCGCGCGGCGGCAAAGCCGACGACAAACCCTGGACCTTCCGCGCCGACCCGCGCGTGCTGGCGCTGCTGCGCCGCCAGGTCGACGTGGTCTCGCTGGCCAACAACCACTCGGGCGACTTCGGCCGCGAGGCCTTCGCCGAGATGCTGGGCGCGCTGCGCGCCAACGGCCTGCCGTACTTCGGCGGCGGCCACGACCTCGCCGAGGCGCACCGGCCGCTGGTCGTCGAACGCCGCGGGCTGCGCATCGCGCTGCTGGGCTACGACGAGTACTTCCCGCGTTATTTCGAAGCCGGCCACGATCACCCGGGTGTGGCCTGGAGCGAAGACGAGCAGGTCGTGCTCGACATCCGCCGCGCGCGGGCGATGGCCGACCTGGTGATCCCGTTCATGCACTGGGGCGAGGAAGGCCGGCCGACGGCCAACGACCGCCAGCGCGCGCTGGCCCGGCTGATGATCGACGCCGGCGCCGACGCCGTCGTCGGCACCCACCCGCACATCGTGCAGGACGTCGAGTTCCACCGCGGCCGGCCCATCGTCTACAGCCTGGGCAACTTCGTCTTCGACGGCTTCGACAAGCTCGAGAACAACACCGGCTGGGTGCTGCGCATGGAAATCGGCCGCGACGGCGTGCGCTCGCTGCGGCGCGCCGTGGTGCGCATGGATCGCGAGGGCACGCCGCATCCGGCGGGGGACGAGGCGGACTTGATGCCGCCGCCCAGCCGCTGAACGCAGCTCAGCGACCGCCCAGCCCGAGCTCGGCCTGCAGCGCTTCGCCGACGTCGCAATAGCGGCGCTCGCTGCGCCGCGTCTCCACGCGTTCGAAGTAGTGCGGCGGCCAGCCGGCGTACTGCTCGGTGTTGTGCTGCAGCGCATAGAAGCGGAAGCTGACCTGCCCCGGCGTCACGAAGTCAGGCCCCGGGTCGCGCTCGGCGACGACGACACGCAACCCGGAAGCGCCTTCCGCGATCACGCGGAAGTCGTGCAGCAGGCAGTCGGCGCCGCCGCTGGCGTGCAGCTCCAGCGCTTCCTTCAGCCCGTCGTAGAAGGGCATCACATGCCACGCCGCATCACCTTCGCCGCCTTTCGTGTCTTCGACGTAGAAGGTCAGCACGTCGAAGCCGTGGGCGTTGAAGTTGTCGCGCCGCGCCAGGAAGGCGATGGCCGGTCCCGGCGCGCCTGGCCAGGCGATGGTGTTGGCGCCGTAGTGCAGCGGCAGCACCGCGCCGGGCGCGGCGGTGGCCACGGTGCAGGCGGCAGCCAGCACGATGGCCGCAATGCGGGCGGGGGACAGGGTCATCGCAGCGGCTCCTTCCGGCATCGCGACGCGCCAGTATGGAGCGCACCGACAATCGCCGAATGCCCCACACGCTGGCCGGCCCGGCGCACGCCGAACTGGTGATCAGGAAGAGCCGCTTCATCTGCTGCGTGCAGCCGGTCGAGGACCGCGCGCAGGCGCAGGCCCTCGTCGCCGCGCTGCGCGCCGAACACCCGCAGGCCGCTCACGTCTGCTGGGCGCTGCTGGCCGGCGGCCAGAGTGCGGCGGTCGACGACGGCGAGCCCGGCGGCACCGCCGGCCTGCCGATGCTCGCGGTGCTGCGCCACCAGGACCTGGACGCCGTGCTGGCCACCGTCGTGCGCTACTGGGGCGGCACCAAGCTCGGCGCCGGCGGCCTGGTGCGCGCCTACACCGACGCGGTGGCGACGGCGCTGCAAGGCGCCGTCAAGCTGCCGCGCCGCCGGCTGGCGCACCTGCGCTGCCGCCTGCCCTACGCGCTCGAAGGCTGGCTGCGCCGCCAGCTCGCCCAGGCCGGCGCGACGCTGGACGAGGTGGAGCACGGCGACGAGGTGCAGCTCGGTTTCAGCCTGCCGGAAGACGAGGCGCCGGCGCTGAAGGCGGCGCTGGAGGACGGCGGGCGCGGGCAGTTGGTCTGGGATCCGACGGACTGAGCGCAGCGACGCGCCCGCTGCGGAAACCCCTGGCGCACCGGATCAGGCACTGCCCCGCGACGGCACGATCTTCCATCGCGTGCCCGCGAACGAAGGCTGCTGGCGCTCGTCGTCCCAGCGCGTGACCTTCCAGAACTCGGTCGGCATCTCGAGCGGGAAGAACAAGGGGCGTTCGTGGTCGTCGCACATCCACGGCGACCAGCGCGTGCCCTCTTTCGGCACCAGACCGACCGGTGGCCGCGGCGAGGTCAACACGAAGAACAGGCGCAGCGGCGACGGCATCAGGCCCGCCGCTTGAAGACCTTCGAGCCGCTTGACCTTGCCCTGGAACTGCTCGTTCGACCAGGCCGTGTCCCCCTTGGCCTCGATCAGCACCAGGGTGCGGTCGAAAGCCACGACGAGGTCCATGTCCTCCTGATTGCCGCACACCAGACGGTGGTCGTTCGGGTGCGACGCAAAGGCCGCGTCGCCTCGCGCGAGCATCGTCAGCGCACCCACCAACCAGTCGAGGTGGTAGTCCATTGCCCACCACGCGGTGGCGGGCACCTCAACGCCGACGGCCTGCTGCAGCCGGCGACGAAAAGCCTCGTCCAGCGTTTCGCTGGCGGGCCCGAGCGCGTTGCGGATCAACCAGAAACGTTCCTTGCGGTTGAAGCTCTTCAGTGCCTCGACCAGATCCATCGTCTCTCCCATCGGTATCCGATTCGAATCGCCGCAGGCTACGCTCGGACCCCGGGCCCGAGCGCGCGAGTCGACGACGGCATGAGCAAGAAAGATGAAGGCCGGTAGCCGGCCCCAAGGCATGGCTTCAGCTTGGATGCGGCCGACTGATCAGTCAGCCGATCAGCCCCAGCTTCACCCGCCCCGCCACACGCGCCAGCGCCGCCTCGCGCGCCTCGATCACCGCCTGGCTCTCGGTCAGGTAGGCCGCCAGCAGCAGCGGCGCGCGGCCCGGCGCCCAAACGACGGCGACGTCGTTGGTCGTGCCTTGGGCACCGGTGCCGGTCTTGTCGCCGATGCGCCAGTCGGCCGGGAAGCCGGCGCGCAAGCGCTTGGCTCCGGTGGTCGAGGCCACCATCCACTGCAGCAGCAGGTCGCCGCCGCGGCGCGACAGGCCGCCGCCGAACAGCGCCTGGCGCAGCGCCAGCACCATCGCCTGCGGCGTCGTCGTGTCGCGTTCGTCGCCGGGACGGGCTTCGTTGAGATCGGGTTCGCGGCGGTCCAGCCGCGTCGTGCGGTCGCCCAGCGTGCGCACCCAGGCCGTCAGGCCGGCGGGGCCGCCCAGCGTGTCGAGCAGCAGGTTGGCCGCGGTGTTGTCGCTCAGCGTCACCGCGGCCTCGCAGAGTTCGGCGACCGTCATGCCGGCGCCGCCGGCGCGGCGCGAGGTGGCCGGGGCGTACTCCAGCAAGGCCTCGCGGCCGAAGACGATGCGGCGCTCCAGCCGCTCCTGGCCGCGGTCCACGCGGGCCAGCACCGCGGCGGCCAGCAGCCACTTGAAGCTGCTGCACATCGGGAAGCGTTCGTCCTGGCGGTGGCCGAGGCTGCGGCCGGTCTCCAGGTCGTAGGCCCAGACGCCCAGGCGCCCGGCGACCGACCGTTCGATGGCCCCGAAGGCGTCGGCGTCGCCGGCTTCGAGCGCGACAGCCGGGCGGCCGGCGGCGGCCAGCGCGAGCGCGGCCCAGGCATGGAACGAGCGTCGGTTCATGTGGCGATTCTGCCGGGCTGCGCCTTGCGCTGGCTCGTGGCGCGAGGCGATCGCCGCCTATAGCCGGTTGCCGCCCCGCAGCGCGCTTGCCGAGACTGCGGCGGCGATCCAACCTGACAAGGACACGTTTTCCATGGCCGATACCGCGCCCGTGCAACTGGCTCTCGGCGACAGCGCCGCCCGCCAGCTCGCCAACGCCACCAAGACCGCGCCGATCCTGGCGACCATCAGCCCGCGCTGGCTGACCCATCTGCTGCAATGGGTGCCGGTCGAAGCCGGCATCTACCGCCTGAACAAGGTGCGCAACCCGCAGGACGTGCAGGTGTTGTGCGCCAAGCGCGACGAGTCCGAGCTGCCGACCACCTTCGTCGACTACGAGACCCAGCCGCGCGAGTACTTCCTCAACGCCGTCAGCACCGTGCTGGACGTGCACACCCGCGTTTCCGACCTCTACAGCAGCCCGCACGACCAGATCAAGGAGCAGCTGCGCCTGACGATCGAGACGATCAAGGAGAAGCAGGAAAGCGAGCTGATCAACAACCCCGACTACGGCCTGCTCGCCAGCGTGCACCCCGACCAGGTGGTGTACCCGCTGACCGGCGCGCCGACGCCCGACGACTTCGACGAACTGCTGAGCAAGGTCTGGAAGGAACCGGCGTTCTTCCTGACGCACCCTCTGGCCATCGCCGCCTTCGGCCGCGAATGCACGCGCCGCGGCGTGCCGCCGCCCACCGTCAGCCTGTTCGGCAGCCAGTTCCTCACCTGGCGCGGCATCCCGCTGGTGCCCAGCGACAAGGTGCCGGTCGCCGACGGCAAGACCAAGGTGCTGCTGCTGCGTGTGGGCGACAAGCGCCAGGGCGTCGTCGGCCTGTACCAGCCGGGGCTGCCGGGCGAACAGAGCCCCGGGCTGTCGGTGCGTTTCATGGGCATCAGCCGCAACGCGATCGCCTCCTACCTGATCTCGCTGTACTGTTCGCTGGCGGTGCAGACCGAGGACGCGCTGGCGGTGCTGGAGGACGTCGAAGTCGGCAAGTACCACGCCTACCCTGATACCTACCGATGACCCACCCCCGTAGCACCTTCGGCGCTCCCCCTCGAGGGGGCGACGCCAGCGACCGGGCAAAGCCCGGCCGCGGCGTCCGCTTGATGCGCTGCGGTCACGGATCGGGGCGCGCGCCTCGGTCATGCTCAGAAAACACCCCTTCCTGATGACGACCCCCGAGATCCCGGCCGCGGCGCCGCCGCCCGGCCTGCCCGACCCGGCGCTGCTGGCGCGTCTGGCCGGCGAACTTTTCAGCAGCTGGCCGGGCGCGGCCACGGTGCCGGCCACCGGCGGCGTGCCGCTGCCCGAGCGGCCGCATCCGGCCGGGCTGACGCCGCCGCCGGGCAGCTACGGCCCGTCCACGCCGGCCGCCGTGCCGGGCGGTCTGCCGCCCGGCGCCAACCTCGTGCCGACCTCGCCGCAGAGCGCCGCCAACATCGGCGCCTCGGCGCCGGCACGGCTGCCGCATGCGCAGGCCGGCAACGGCGTGCCCGACGTGCCGCTGTCGGCCGCGCCGGCCTACGACGGCCGCGTCGGCAGCCACCTGCTGGCGGTGCCGCAGGCGCCGGCGGCGCCCTTCCATTTCGCCGAGGCCGAGGCGCTGGGTTTCCCGGCCGCCGAAGCGGCACCGGCGGCGACGCCGACGGCCGACCCGGCCTTCGAGGCGCTGCGCGCCCTGCCCTGGCAGCTGCCGACCGCGGCCGCCGTGCCGCGGCTGGACGCGGTGCCGACGCCACCGGCCGCGCCGGCCAGCGCTTCGCCGCGCTACTACTTCGTGCCCGAAGCGGCTCCGGCGGCCCCCGCCGGCCGCCCGGGCTTCGCCGACGCCCATCCGCCGCTGGACGTGCACGCCGTGCGGCGCGACTTCCCGCTGCTCAACGAGCGCATCAACGGCCACCGCGTCGTCTGGCTGGACAACGCCGCGACGACGCAGAAGCCGCAGGCCGTCATCGACCGCCTGGCGCACTTCTACGCCCACGAGAACTCGAACATCCACCGCGCCGCGCATGCGCTGGCGGCACGCGCCACCGACGCCTACGAGCAGGCGCGCGAGACCGTGCGCCGCTTCATCGGCGCCGCGTCGACCGAGGAGATCGTCTTCGTGCGCGGCGCCACCGAGGCCATCAACCTCGTCGCCGCCGCCTGGGGCTGCCGCCACGTCGGGCCGGGCGACGAGATCGTCGTCTCGCACCTCGAGCACCACGCCAACATCGTGCCCTGGAAGCGCCTGGCCGACGAACGCGGCGCCAAGCTGCGCGTGATCCCGGTCGACGACAGCGGCCAGGTGCGGCTCGACGAGTACCAGCGGCTGCTCAACGAGCGCACGAAGATCGTCGCGGTGACGCAGGTCTCCAACGCGCTGGGAACCGTGGTGCCGGTCGACCAGATCGTCGCCATCGCGCGCCGCGCCGGCATCCGCACGCTGGTCGACGGCGCGCAGTCGGTGTCGCACCTGAAGGTCGACGTGCGCGCGCTGGACACCGACTTCTTCGTCTTCTCGGGCCACAAGGTCTTCGGGCCGACCGGCATCGGCGTGCTCTACGGCCGCCGCGAGGTGCTGGAGGACCTGGCGCCCTGGCAGGGCGGCGGCAACATGATTGCCGACGTCAGCTTCGAGCGCATCGTCTACCAGCCGCCGCCGGCCCGTTTCGAGGCCGGCACCGGCAACATCGCCGACGCGGTGGGGCTGGGCGCGGCGCTGGAGTACGTCGAGCGCCTCGGCATCGAGAACATCGCGAAGTACGAGCACGGGCTGCTCGAGTACGCCACCGGCCGCATGGCCGAGGTGCCCGGCCTGCGGCCGATCGGCACCGCGCGCGACAAGGCCAGCGTGCTGTCCTTCGTGCTCGCCGGCTACAGCACCGACGAGGTCGGCCAGGCGCTCAACCGCGAAGGCATCGCGGTGCGCACCGGCCACCACTGCGCGCAGCCCATCCTGCGCCGCTTCGGTCTGGAAGCCACGGTGCGGCCCTCGCTGGCCTTCTACAACACCTGCGAGGAGATCGACCAGTTGGTGGCGGTGCTGCAGCGCCTGGCCGCGGCGCGGCCGGTGGCCGGCCGCCGCTGAGCCACGCATCGGGGCCCCGGCCGGCCATGCGCCGGCCGGATAAACAAACGACGAAGGCTTCGTGGCGGCCTGGCGACCGGCGCCCTATCGTGAGGGCACACACCAGGAGAAGCCTCATGCCTTTCGTCGCCGTGCTGCCGCAGCGCCTGCCCTGCCCGCGTCGTCCGATGCCGGCCGAGCCCTGCGCGCGCATCGTCGACGCCGACATCCGGCGTGCAGCGCTCGCGGTGCTGGCGCAGACGGCCACCGTCTGGTGGCCGAGTGCTCCGCGCCAGGTTCAGTCGCTGGCCAGCTTCACGCGGTCGGAGAGCCGGGCGTAACGCTCGTAGTCGCGCCGCACCAGCTGCGCCAGCTGCTGCGGCGTGCCGCCGACCGGCGTGATGCCCTGCTTGCGCAGCGCCTCCAGCACCGCCGGCTGGCGCAGCGTGGCGCTGGCGTCGTGCGCGATGCGCTCGACCACCGGCGCCGGCGTGCGCACCGGCGCGAACAGCGCGAACCAGCTCGTGACGCGGAAGCCCGGGATCGACTCCTGGGCGGTCGGCACCGCCGGCAGCAGCGGGCTGCGCTGCGCGCCGCCGATCGCCAGCGCACGCAGCCGGCCCGACTGGATGTGCGGCAGCGCCGCCGTCACCGAGACCCACATCGCCTGCGCCTGGCCCGAGGCGACGTCGGCCACCGCCTGCGAGCCGCCGCGGTAGGGGATGTGCACGAAGAAGAAGTCGCGTTCGATCTTCAGCAGCTCGAAAGCCAGGTGGTGCAGCGAGCCGACGCCCGCCGAGGCGTAGCTGTAGGCGCCGGGGCGCTTCTTCGCCGCGGCGACCATCTCGGCGATCGTGCGCCAGCCGGTGGCGGCGTTGACGACGAGCACGTAGTCGCTGTCGGCCAGGTGCACGACCGGCGCCAGGTCCTTCAGCGGGTCGAAGGAGAGCTTGCCCTGCAGCGCCGGGGCGATGGTGATCGCGCCTTCCTGCGACAGCGACAGCGTGTAGCCGTCGGCCTCCGAACGTGCAGTGGCCTCGGCCGCGACCAGGCCGCCGGCGCCGGTGCGGTTCTCCACCGTCACCGGCTGGCGCCAGTCGTCCTGCAGCTGGCGCGCGACGATGCGCACCGCGACGTCGGCACCGCTGCCGGCGGTGTTGCCGACGAGGATGCGCACCGGCTTGGCCGGGAACGCGGCGGCGTTGGCGTGGGCGCTGCCCAAGGCGGGCGCGGCGACGGCGGCGGCGCTCCAGTGCAGCAGGCGGCGGCGGGAGATCGGGGACATCAGGGAGCTCCGGAAGAAGGCGAAGAACTCAGGATCGGGGCACGGCGGCGCCCAGGCCACGCAGGATTTCGCGTGAGCAAGGACGCTGCATGCATGAAGAAAAACGCCGCGGCACCGGAGCGGGCCGCGGCGGTGTCAGCAGACGCTCAGACGGCGGCCAGCGCCTGGTCCAGGTCGGCCAGCAAGTCGGCGATGTGCTCGATGCCGACCGACAGCCGCACCGTGTCCTCGGACACGCCGGCCTTGGCCAGTTCCTCGGGCGCGAGCTGGCGGTGCGTGGTCGACGCCGGGTGCGTGGCCAGCGAGCGCACGTCGCCGATGTTGACCAGCCGCGTGAACAGCTGCAGCGCGTCGAGGAAACGTGCGCCGCGTTCGCGGCCCTGGCCGGGCTCGCCCTTCAGGCCGAAGGTCAGCAGGCCCGAGGCGCGGCCGCCGTAGTTCTGGCGGATCAGCGCGTGGCTGGGGTGGCCTTCGAGGCCGGCGTAGTTGACCCAGGCCACCTTGGGGTGCTGGGCCAGGTGCTGGGCGATGGCCAGCGCGTTGTCGCTGATGCGCTCCATGCGCAGCGCCAGCGTCTCGATGCCGGTCAGGATCTGGAAGGCGTTGAACGGCGAGATTGCCGCGCCGGTGTTGCGCAGCGGCACGACCCGCGCGCGGCCGATGTAGGCCGCCGGGCCCAGCGCTTCCGTGTAGACGACGCCGTGGTAGCTGACGTCAGGCGTGTTCAGGCGCGGGAAACGCTCCGGGTACTTCGCCCACGGGAACTTGCCCGAGTCGACGATCGCACCGCCCAGGCTGGTGCCGTGGCCGCCCAGGTACTTGGTCAGCGAGTGCACGACGATGTCCGCGCCGTGTTCGATCGGGCGGAACAGGTAGGGGCTGGGCACGGTGTTGTCGACGATCACCGGCACGCCGTGGCGGTGGGCGATGGCGGCGATCGCGGCGACGTCGGTGACGTTGCCGGCCGGGTTGCCGATCGACTCGACGAAGATGGCCTTGGTCCTGGCGTCGATCAGCGGCTCGAAGCTGGCCGGGTCGTTGGCGTCGGCGAAACGCGTCGTGACGCCGAACTGCGGCAGCGTGTGCGCCAGCAGGTTGTAGGTGCCGCCGTAGAGCGCACTGGAGGCGACGATGTTGTCGCCGGCCTCGGTGATGGTCTGGATGGCGTAGGTGACGGCCGCCTGCCCCGACGCCAGCGCCAGCGCGGCGATGCCGCCTTCGAGCGCCGCGACGCGCTGCTCGAGCACGTCGGTCGTCGGGTTCATGATGCGCGTGTAGATGTTGCCCGGCACCTTCAGGTCGAACAGGTCGGCACCGTGCTGCGCGTTGTCGAAGGCGTAGGCCACCGTCTGGTAGATCGGCACCGCGACGGCCTTGGTCGTCGGGTCGGGGCTGTAGCCACCGTGCACCGACAGGGTCTCGAAGCGCCAGCCGGCGCGCGGGTTCTGTTCGCTCATCGTCGTGTCGTCCTCAGCTCGTGGAGCCGGTGTTCGTTTTGGGTCGAGTGCATGCTCGCCCAAGCCGTTCATGCGCACAACGAAACAAAATGACTCTGCTTATAACTGCAGAGCATTAAAGAGCTCAGCCCAGGCTCAGCAGCTCGACGACCCGGCTGCGGCTGATGCCGCCCAGCGCCGGTGCGATCGCGACATAGGTCTCGTAGCTGGCGCTGTTGAGCGCCAGGTTCAGGTCACCGGCGAACTGGCTGGCCCAGTCGCCGTCCTGCGCCGTGGCCGAGGCTTCGCTGGCGAGCAGCCGGCGCAGCGACTCGGCGACACGCTGCACGCGTTCCAGCGCCTGGCTGACCTCGCGCAGCGTGCGCCGCGCCTGTTCGCTGTCGGCGACGCCCCACTGCGCCGGGTCCAGCGCCTCCTTCTGGCGCTGCAGCCGCACCGGCTGCGACTGGCCGGCCGGGTAGCGGATGCCGCCGCCGCTGACGCTCAGCGAGGTCTGCAGCGTGGCCCATTGTTCTTCGGCGACGCTGAACACCGGCTCGCCGCCGGCGTCCATCGAGGCGCGCACGCCGGCCGGTGCCAGCGTGCGGTCGAGCTGGCGCACGGCGCTCTCGGCGTCGCCGCCTTCGGGCAGCACGACGCTCAGCGTGCGGCGCGCGCTGCGGGTCTGGAACGACAGCGTCTCGGCACGCCCGCCGTCCAGCGCGGCGCTGCTCAGGCCGCGCATGCGGAAGCGCACGCGCGAACGGCCGTCGGCGTCGAAACGCAGCGCGTCGTCGAGAAAGCCCGAGGTCTCGTCGCGCCGCGCCTGCCAGGCCTCGGCGGCGGCGGCCAGCGCGTCCTGCAGATCGTCCTGGGCGCCGTCGGTCGCGGCCTTGGAGGCGCCGTCGGCGCCCCGCCGGGACAACCGCTCCTGCAGCACCTTCAGCCGCTGCTGCAGCTCGTCGAGGTAGTTCAGCGTGCGCTGCGCGCCGGCGACGGTGCGGTTGGACAGGCCCTGCTCGCGCTGGCGCGCGGCGCGCAGCGGCGCGGCCTCGCGTTCGGCGGCGGCCGGGGCTGCGGCCGGCGTCGAGTCGCCGGAGGCCGACGTCGCCGCGCCACGCGCCGCCGTGGCGGCACCGGCCTCGTCGCGGCGAGCGCCGCGCGTCGGCTGGGCGCCGGGGATCGTGTTCTGGACCTGCACCTGCGCGTCGCTCCCGCGTTCAGATCACGTCGAAGAGCGACAGCCCCGCCACCTTGGCATAGGACTTCTGCGTCGCTTCGAGCGCGCTCTTGTAGCCGTCCAGGCGGACGGCGGCGTCGGCATAGTCCAGCGCGCCGTACTCGGTCTTCGCCTCCTCGTTGGCGAGGCTGACGTCGGCATGGTTGTCGCCCAGCGTCTGCAGCAGGTTCATCGCCCCGCCCTGGCGGGCGATCAGGCCGCTGACCTTGCCGAGTTCGACGTCGATGCCGTCCAGCGCGCCGGCGAACACCGCGCGCACCGCGGGCGCGCTGACGTCCGGCCCGGTGTCGGCGGTGGCGGCGGCGAGGTCGAGCTTGTTCAGCAGGCCGGCCATCGTCGTCAGCGAGACGTTGGCCGGCTGGCGCACGCCGTTGCCGACCACGACCCATTGCGTCTCGCCGTTGCCGGCCCAGCTGTAGCGGCTGCCGGCCGGCTGCGAGGCGTCGTAGGCGATCGGCGCGGTGGTGCTCAGCGTGCCGGAGAACATGTAGCGCCCTTCCTGGTCACGGCTGTTGGCGGTGTAGAGCAGGCTGTCGCGCAGCGAGGTGAGCGTGCTGCTCATCGCCTGGATGTCGTCGGGCGTGTTGGCGCCGTCGGCGGCCCAGACGAGCTGGTCGCGCGCGTCGAGCAGGTCGGAGTTCAGCGAGCCCAGCAGCGCCTCGTTCTGCTGCAGCCGCGAACGCAGCGCGCCGATGTTGTCCTGGTACTGCTTGATCGCCGACTGCTCGCGCGACAGGCGCGACAACCGCACCGCGGCCACCGGGTCGTCGGAGGGCACGGCCAGGCGCTCGCCGGTGGCGATGCGCTCCAGCAGCGACCCGACCTGGGAATCGGCCTGCTGCAGCGCGCGTGTCATCGTGCCGTGGAACTGGTTGCTGGCAATGCGCATCGTCGTCTCCGCGTCCGTCAGAACATCTGCAGCGCGGCGTCGAACAGCTCGCCGGCCACCGCGATCACCTTCAGGTTGGCCTGGTACATCTGCTGGTACTGCAGCAGGTTGGCCGCCTCCTCGTCGCGGTTGACGCCGCTGGTCGACTTCCAGTTCTGCTCGGCCTGGTCGCGCACCGTCTCGGCCGTCGTCAGCGCGGCCTTGTTCTGCGCGCTGCGGCTGCCGAGGTCGCCGAGCAGCTGCGAGCAGGCGTCGCGCAGCTGCACCGAGCCCAGCAGCGGCAGCGAGACGCTCTGGTTGGGCAGGCCGATCAGCGTCTGCAGCACGTCGCTGTTGCCGGGCTTGGCGGCGTCCGACGAGAACGCCAGCTGGTCGGCGGTCAGCGTGCCGTTGACGGCGATGCGGCCGGTGCCGGCATCGAACTGGAACAGCGGCTGGCCGGGGTTGCCCGACAGGTCGAAACCGGTGGCCAGCGTCGTGTTCACCGCCGAGGCGATCTGCGAGGCCAGCGAGGCGACGCTGTCGGACATCGGCTTCAAGACCTTGCCGACGTACTCGCCGAGCCCGGCGAGCTGGCCGCCGAGCACGTCGTCGCCGACCGTGTAGTCCTGGTTGGCGAAAGACAGCGTCACCGCCGGCGGCGTGCCGTGGTCCATCGCCACCGCCGCGGCGCGCCCGCCGACGACCAGCGGCATGCCGTTGCGCAGCGAGACGCTGCTGCTGCCGTCGGACTGCGGCACGACCTGCACCGCGACCAGCGAGGACAGCGAGTCGATCTTGCGGTCGCGCTCGTCGAGCAGCGCCGAGGCGTTGCTGCCCGAGGCCTGGGCCGCGGCGATCTGCTTGTTCAGCGTCGCGATGCCGCCGGCCAGCGTCGTGACCTGCGAGGTCAGCGTGCCGCGCTGCTGCTCGATCGCCGAACGCTGGTTGGCCAGCATCTGCTGCAGGTTGACGAAGCGCTGCGACAGCCCGTCGGCGGCGCTCAGCACCTGCTGGCGCAGCGGCGTCGAGGTCGGCTCGACGCTGGCGGCGTTGAAGGCGGCGAAGAGTTCGTCGATGCCGCCGCCGATGCCGCCCGCCTCGTCGCCCATCACGCGCTCGAGCTGGGTCAGGTAGGGCTGCGCCGACTCGCGCCGGCCGAGTTCGGAGGCCGCCTGCCAGAGCTGCAGGTTCTTGTAGCCGTCGCTGAAACGCTGCAGCGAGCCGACCTGCACGCCGTCGCCCGCCGAGACGCCGACACGCGTCGTGCCCAGCGCGACCAGCAGCGTGCCCTGGCGGGTGTAGCCGTCGGTCATCGAGTTGGCGACGTTCTGGCCGACGGTGGCCATCGCGATCTGCGTCGCCTGGGTGCCCGACAGGGCGATGCTGATGAGGCTCATCGGGGGTCTTGGTTGGCGGGTCGGGCCGGATGGCCCTGTCCTGCAGGTTGGGCGACGGCCGGAGCCTGCGGCTTAAGCGGCTCGGGCGGCAGCACCTGGCGCAGCAGCGCGTCGGCGATGCCGAAGGCACGGCTGCCGGCCATCGCATCGGCGACGGCGCGGTCGGCGATGTCCTGCATGTCGTCGTGGATGCGGCTGCGGCTCTCGTCGTCGTTCAGCTCGCGCAGGCCGCTGCGCGCCTGCTTGAGCATCTGCCCGATCATGTAACCCTCGAACTGCACCGCCGCCTTCTCGGCGCGGGCGCGGGTCGCGGCGTCGATCGCCGGGGCCGGCGCCGCCTCGGGCAGCTCGGCGGCCAGGCTGCGGCGCAGCGGGTCGATCGCGTCCATCGTCGGCTCCTTCTTCAGATGACGACCAGTTCGCCGTCGATGGCGCCGGCTTCGTCCAGCGCCTGCAGGATGGCCATCACGTCGTCGGGCGTGGCGCCGGTGGCGTTGATGACGTCGACGATGGTCTGCAGGCTGGTCGACGCCGGCCAGCGGAACATGCGTCCGCCGCCCTGCTGGTCGACCTGGACGTCGCTGCGCGGCACGACGGCGGTCTCGCCGCCGCGCGAGAACGGCGTCGGCTGGCTGACCTGCGGCGTCTCGGAGATGACGACGCGCAGCGCGCCGTGCGACACCGCCGCCGGCCGCACGCGCACGCCTTCGGCGATGACCACGGTGCCGGTGCGCGAGTTGAAGACCACCTTGGGCACCTCGGCGCCGGTGGCGATCGGCAGGCGGCCGAGCGCGGCGACGAAGGCCACGCGTTCGGTCGGGTCCCGCGGCGCGGCGACCTCGACGGTGGTGCCGTCGCGCGTCGTCGCGGCGCCGGCCCAGCGGCGGTTGATGGCCTCGACGACCGCCGTCGCGGTCTCGAAGTTGGGCCGCTTCAGGCTCAGCCGCACGGCGCCGCCGGCGTCGAAATCGGTCTCGATCTCGCGTTCGACGGTGGCGCCGTTGGGCACGCGCCCGGAGGTCGGCGTGTTGATCGTGACGCTGGAGCCGCTGGCGCCGGCAGCGCTGACGCCGCCGACGACGACGTTGCCCTGGGCCAGCGCGTAGACCTCGCCGTCGGCCGCACGCAGCGGCGTCAGCAGCAGCGTGCCGCCGCGCAGGCTCTTCGCGTCGCCCAGCGAGGACACGGTGATGTCGATCTGCTGGCCCTTGCGGTAGCCCGGCGGGAACACGGCGCTGACCATCACCGTCGCGACGTTCTTGGACTTGCTCTCGGTGCGTTCGGGCAGCTTGACGCCGAACTGCTTGAGCAGGTTGCTGACCGACTGGCCGGCGGCCTTGACCTGGGTGCTGTCGCCCGAGCCGTTGAGGCCGACGACGATGCCGTAGCCGACGAGCTGGTTCTCGCGCACGCCTTCGACGTGCACCAGGCTGCGCAGCGGCCGCGTCGGCGCCTCCTGCGGCGGCGTGCGCGCGGGCGCGGCGGCGGCGACGGTGGCGGCCAGGGCCAGCAGCCAGGCGGCGGATCGGGCGCGGAGGGTCATGGTCAGAACGGCATCCAGGGGCTGTTGAAGAAGCGCGTCAGCCAGCCGGCGCTGTTGGCGTCGGCGAGCGTGCCGCGCCCGGAATAGACGATGCGCGCGTTGGCCACGCGCTGCGAGGACACGCGGTTGTCGGTGTCGATGTCGCCGGCGCGCACGTAGCCGGCCAGGCGCACGAACTCCTCGCCCTGGTTCAGGTACAGCGACTTCTCGCCCGAGATGCGCAGCAGCCCGTTGGGCAGCACCTCGAGCACGACGACGGTGATCGAGCCGGTCAGCGCGTTCTGCTGGGTGCTGGTGGCGTTGCCCTTGAACGAACGGTCGGCGCCGAACTCGACGCCGGTCTTCTGCGACTTGCCGCCGACGACCAGCGGCGAGACCGTCGTGCTGCTTTCCTTGCCGTACTGGGTGCCGGCGGTCTTGCTGGCCTGGGTCGTCTCGTCCAGGCCCACGGTCAGCACGTCGCCGACGCGGAAGGCGCGCGTGTCGCTGTGCAGCGTCCAGGCGGAGTCGGCGACGAACACGCCGCCGGCCTGGCCGCGCGCGCGCACCGGCGCGGGCATCGGGTCGCCGGCCGGCACCAGCGGCGCCTGCGGCGGCGAGACCGCGGCGCAGCCCGACAGCACGGCCGCGGCGAGGGCGACGGCGGCGGCTCTCATCGTGCGGCCTGCGCCAGCGTCTGCAGCATGTTGTCGGCGGCCGAGAGCACCTTGGTGTTCATCTCGTAGCTGCGCTGCGCGGCGATCATCTCGACCATCTCCTCGACGACCTGGACGTTGGACGCCTCCAGCGAGCCCTGCTTGAGCTTGCCCAGGCCGTCGCTGCCGGGGTTGCCGACGGCCGGCGTGCCGCTGGCGGCGGTCTCGACGAACAGGTTCTCGCCGGTCGGACGCAGCCCGGCCGGGTTGACGAAGCCGGCGATCTGCAGCTGGCCCAGCTCGCTGGGCGCGGTGGCGCCCGGCACGATGGCGCTGACGACGCCGCTCTCGCTGATCGTGATCTCCTTCGAGCCGTTGGGCACGTTGATCTCGGGCACGATCGAGAGGCCCTGCATCGTCACCAGACGGCCGTCGGCGTTGACCTGCAGCTGGCCGGCGCGCGTGTAGGCGGTGTCGCCGTTGGCCTGCGCGACCTGCAGGAAACCGCCGCCGACGATGGCCACGTCCAGCGACTGGCCGGTGTTCTGCAGGTTGCCGGTGGTGAACACCTTCTGCGTGCCCAGCAGCCGCGTGCCGTTGCCCAGCATCGTGCCGGTCGGCGAGGTCGTGCCGTCGGCGCGCTGCGCGCCCGGGGTCTGCTCGACCTGGTAGAACAGGTCCTCGAACATCACCCGGTCGCGCTTGTAGCCGACGGTGTTGACGTTGGCGAGGTTGTTGGCGATCGCCTGCAGCTTGGCGTCCTGCGCCTGCACGCCGGTCTTGCTGATCCACATCGCGGGATTCATCGGGTCATCCTTTCTGGGGTCACTCGCGCACGAGGCGGTTGCCGGCCTGCACCATGTCGTCGGCGGCCTTGTAGAACTTCATCTGGATCTCGAAGTCGCGGTTCAGCGACAGCGTGGCCACCATCTCCTCGACCGCCGAGACGTTGCTGCCCTCCAGGTGGCCGGCGCGCACGCTGGCGGCGTCGGAGGTCTCGAACGGGCGGCCGTCGCGGGCGACGAGCAGGCCGTCGGCGTTCTTGGTCAGCGTCGCGGCCTCGGGGGCGACGAGCTTGAGCCGGTCGACGACCTGCATCGCCGTCTCGCCGGCGGCCTGCACCATGACGCTGCCGTCGCTGCCGATGGCCACGCGCTCGTACGGCGGCAGCACGATCGGCCCGCCCTCGCCGAGCACGTCGCGGCCGTTGATCTGCAGCGTGCCGTCGGCGGCGGGCTGCAGCGCGCCGGCGCGCGTGTAGGCCTCGCCGTCGCCCAGGCGCAGCGCGAGGTAGCCGCCCTGCACCGCGACGTCGAGCTCGCGCCCGGTCTCGCGCAGCGGGCCGGAACGCGTCGAGACGACGGTGTCGGTGAGTTCGGTGACGTGGCGCGCGTCGTAGCCGAAGCCCTGCACGGCACGCGCGTCGGCGGCCTCGAGGTCGGCACGGAAGCCGTCGGTGCCGGCGTTGGCCAGGTTGTTGGCGTGGATCTGCTGCGAGCGCAGCGCACGTTCGGCGCCGCTCATCAGCGTGTAGATCAAGGCGTCCATGACGTCGTGTCCGCCGCCGTCAGAGCGCCTGCATCAGCGCTTGCATCATCTCGTTCTCGGCCGAGAGGACCTTGCTGTTGGCCTGGTAGTTGCGCTGCGAGGACATCAGCGAGACGAGCTCGCTGGTCATGTCGACGTTGGACGCCTCGACGCGGCCGGTGCTCAGCGTGCCGGCCATGCCCTGGCCGGCGGCGAAGTACAGCGGCGCGCCGGTGGCGTCGTTGGCGACCCAGCTGGTGTCGCCGACGGCGGTCAGCGCCTGCTCGTTGGGCAGCGTGGCGATGGCCAGCGTGGCGACGGTCTGCGACTTGCCGTTGCTGTACTTGGCGATGACCTGGCCCTTGGCGTCGATCGAGGTGCCGACCAGCGTGCCCGAGGCGTAGCCGTCGGCCTCGTTCTTGGTCGTCGTCGCGTCGCCGGCCGAACGCGAGCAGCCGGCGTAGTCGACGGTCACCGCCAGCGGCTGCGCGCCGGTCGGCGTGCCCAGCGTCAGCGCCACCGGCGCGGCCGGCGTCAGCAGCTCGCCGACAGTGCCGAAGCTGAGCGTCTGGGTGCCGCCGACGACCGCGCCGTCGAGCGTGTAGTGCACGTTCACCGTCGAGCCCGTGCCCTTGACGAAGTACTGGGTCAGCGTGTGCTGCGCGCCCAGCGAGTCGTGCACCAGCGTCACGTTGGAGCCGTTGAAGCTCAGCGAGTCGGTCGGGTCGAACGGCGTCACCGCCGGCGCGGTCCAGTCCGAGGACATGTTGCCGACGTAGCTGACCTTGGTCGTGGCGGCTGCGGCGATCTGGCCGTTGGGCACCAAGATGTCACCAATGGCGCCGAGCGCGCCGCCGTTGGTCGCGGCATAACCCTGGGCACGGCGGCCGTTGGCGTCGAGCACGTAGCCGGTCTTGTCGACGGTGAACATGCCGACGCGGGTGAACACCGTCTGGCCGGCGGAGTCCTTGGAGGTGAAGAAGCCGCGGCCGGACAGCGCGACGTCCATCGCGCCGCCGGTGGCGGTGGTGTTGCCGCCGTCGGTGATGCTCTGGGTGATCGAGCCGAGCTCGGCGCCGACGGCTTCGCCGCCGGCGTAGACCGAGCTGTAGTTGGCGCGGCCGGACTTGTAGCCCAGCGTGCCGGCGTTGGCGATGTTGTTGCTGATGACGTCGAGGCCGGAGGTGACGGCGGCGATGCCGGACAGGGCGATCGAGAAGCTCATGGCGGTCTCCTGGAAGGTCAGATGGCGGTGGCGGCGCTGCGGCCGGAGAAGGTCGTGACGGCGTCGGGATCGGTCTGGCCCACGCCCTGGACGTCGAGCACCAGCGTGCCGGCGGCCGAGAGGCGAACCGAGTTCAGCTTGCCCGTCACCTCGATGGCGGGCTTCTCGCCGCCGCTGGTGGCGACGGCGATCGTGTAGCTGCCGGCGGGCACGCCGGTCTTCGCGGGGTCGAGCTCGAACGCGACCTCGCCGGCGGGCTGGCTGCCCAGGTCGACGGTGTAGGTCTTGCCGCTGGCCGAGGTCAGCTGCAGCTTCGTCGTGCTGCTGGGCTCGGCGAGCTCGAAGCGGCCGGCGACGCCGTGCTGGCCGTCGAGCACCAGCTTGTCGGTGGTGACGCCGAGCTCGTGGCCGACCATGCCGCCGAAGCCCAGCGCCTGCAGCCCGGTGATCAGCCCGGCGGTGGCGCTCCCCTGCGTGGCCAGGGTCTGCAGCGACTCCATCTGGCTGAGCTGGGTGAGCTGGGTGACGAACTGGCTGGCGTCGGTCGGCTCCAGCGGGTTCTGGTTGCGGATCTGGGCCACCAGCAGCGAGGTGAACATGTCCGAGGTGCTGCCGTTGGCGGCGACGGTGGAGCCGGAGCCCGCCTTGGTGGCGGTGGCCGCGGCGTCGGTGTAGAGGCCGGCCATCGCGTCAGCCCTCCTTGCCCATGCGCAGCAGCGACTGCTGCATGCCGCGCACGCGCGTCATGACTTCGACGTTGGTCTCGAAGGCGCGCGAGGCGGCCATCATGTCGGTCATCTCGGCGACCGGGCTGACGTTCGGGTAATAGACCATGCCTTCCTCGTCGGCGAGCGGGTTGTCGGGTTCGTGCACCTTGCGCAGCGGCTCGGTGCTCTTGACGACGTCGAGCACCTGCACACGCTGGCCGCCGTCGCCGCCGTGGGCGACCGCCGCGAAGACCGGTTTGCGGGCGTGGTAGGCCTCGGCCTCGCTGCCGGCGGCCGACTGGGCGTTGGCCAGGTTGCTGGCGATGGTGTTCAGGCGCACGGTCTGCGCCGCCATCGCCGAGCCGGCGATGTCGCTGATCTGACGGAAGCTCACGATTGCCCTTCGATGGCCTTCGCGAGGCCTCTGAGTTTCATGTTCACGAACGTCAGGCTGGTCTGGAAGTCCGAGACGTTCTGCGAGAACGCGGCCTGTTCGGCGCCGAGTTCGACGGTGCCGCCGTCCAGGCGCGCGTGGTACGGCACGCGGTACTTCAGCGCGTCGTCGGTGTCTAATGCCGGGCCGTCGCCGGCCTCGTCGGCGGCCTGGGAGAGCGCCTGCGCGAAGTCGAGGTCGCGGGCCTGGAAGCCCGGGGTGCTCTCGTTGGCGATGTTCGAGGCCAGCACCTCGGTGCGCCGGGCCCGCAGGGCCAGCGCCTGCGGGTGCACCCCGAGCGCCTTCGTGAAATCGATTGCCATGCATGTCCTCCGCTTGACGAATACCTTGTTGATCGGTGCCGCGCTCGCCGCCGCGGCGGTGGCCGCGCCTTCGGGCGAGGCGCTGGTGTCGGCTGCGGCGCGCAAGCTGCTGCTCGAGCAGGCCGAGCGCGCCGGCTGGCGCGAACCGCAGGTGCAGGCCGAGGCGCGCGCGGCGACGGCCAGCCGGCCGCCGGCCTGCGCCGCGCCCGAGGTGCGCGCGCTGGACACGCGCATGCCCTCGCGCATGCGCTTCGAGCTGTCCTGCCCGGGCTCCGACGCGCCGGGGCAGGTGTTCGTCGTGCGCGCCCGGCTCAGCGCCGAGCTGCCGGTGGCGGCGCTGCCGCTGGCCTCGGGGCACGTGCTGGCCGCCGACGACGTGGTCTTCGAGCGCCGCGAGGTCACGCCCGGTGCCGAGCTCTTCGCCGAGGCCGACGAGGCGATCGGCCGCGTCGCGCAGCGCTCGCTGGCCGCCGGCCAGCCGCTGGGCCCACGGGTGCTCGTCGAGCCGCTGCTGGTGCGCCGCGGCGACAGCGTGCAGATCCGCGCCCGGCGCGAATCGGTCGAGGTCGTCGTGCCCGGGCAGGCGCTGGACGCCGGCCGGCGCGGCCAGACGATCCGGGTGCGCAACACCGCCAACGGCAGCGTCATCCGGGCGCGTGTCGTGGAAACGGGGCAGGTGGAGCCGGAGAGCATGTCGTCCTCGTCGCGTTAGCGCTGGCGCAGGCCGCGAACGACGGCCTGCAGCTTCTCGGCGTAGCGCGGATCGGTGGCGTAGCCGCCCTGCACCAGGCCCGCGGCATAGGCGCCGACGTCGGCACCGGTGCCCTGCACGGCGCGGTAGCGCGGGCTCTGCAGCAGCCGGGTGACGTCGCGGAAGGACTCCGCGGCGCTGTCGTAGCGGCGGAAGCTCTCGACCGTGGCGTAGGCGCCCTGGGCGCCGTATTCGGTGGTCGCCGCGGCGACGCTGGCGCCGCCGTAGCCGGCGCCGGCCTTCAGGCCGAAGAGGTTGTGGCTGTCGCTGCCGTCGGCCGCACGCAGCGGGCGCTGGCCCCAGCCGGACTCCAGCGCCGCCTGCGCGGTCAGGATCTCGGGCGCGACGCCCAGGCGGGCGCCGGCTTCGCGCGCCAGCGGCGCGACCTGCTCGACGAAGCGGCGGCGCTGCTCGGCATCGGCACCCTCGCCGGCCGTGTCGTCGTCGCCGCCGCTGCGCAGCAGCAGCGCGCGCGCCTCGGCGCCCAGCGAAGTCGCGGCGCCGGCGGTCATCGGCTCGGCGGCGGCGCTCTCGCCGTCGCGCACATAACGCACGATCTCCTCGTGCAGCGAGCGGAACTCGGCCGAGGGCAGGCCGTCGCCCGCCGGGGCGATGGCGGACGGCAGGGCCGGGCTGGCCGGCGAGGCGAACCAGGCTTCAGGCCGGAGCATAGGTGTCGGCCTCGCCGCCCTTGAGTTGCACCAGGTGCGCGTGCTGGCCCATCAGCAGCTCGCAGTTGCGCGTGTTCTTGCGGCGGCAGGCCTGCAGCCGCGTCTCCAGCGTGCGCCAGGCCTGCAGCGCGGCTTCGCGCGTGGCCGCCGGCAGCGGCTCGAGCACGCGTTCGACCGGCCTGGGCGCGTCGCCGGCGCCCAGCGCGGCGACCAGCTCGACGCGCTCGGCACGGCGCAGGTCCAGGTCGGCGACCAGGGCCTCGATGCGCGCGCCCAGCGCCTGCAGCGTCCTGGCGTCGTGCGCCAGCAGCGCGTGGAACTGCTTTTCCAGCAGGTCCGCGAGCGCGGCGTAGGCGCCCAGGTCGGCGTTGATGCCGGCCAGCAGGCGACGGTAGGCGTCGCGACGGGTCACCCGCGGCCCCCGTGGTAGCGCAGGATCAGGCCGGCGAGCTTGGAGGCGTCGAAGCCGATCTCGCCGCGCGCGATCGCGTCGCGCAGCTCGGCGACGCGCGCCTCGTCGATCTCGGGCATCGCGGCCAGCGCCGCGGCAGCGGGCTTGAGCACGTCGGACTCCAGCGCCGCGGCCGGGGCGACGACGGCGGCGGCGGCCGGGGCGGCCGCGCTCGTGGTCTCGACGCGCTCGCTGGCGCTGGTGGCGGCGGCGGGGGCCACCGGGCCGACGCCGTTGCTGACGATCCTCATGGTGCTTCCTCTCGTTCTGGTTCTCATCGCCGGGTCCCGTTCAGCGCGTGCCCAGCCGCGCCGGCAGCAGCTGGCGCAGCATCGAGCTCTCGCCCGGGCCGCCGGCAGCGTCCGAGCCTTCGGTCAGCGGCACGCGCGAGACGGGTGCGCCGAACATCGTTTCGATGGCGCGCGCCTGGGCGCCGGTCAGCAGCAGCATCTCGATGCGGCGGTTGACCGCGGCACGCGGGTTCTCCGGCTCCAGCGGCGCGCTGTCGGCCATGCCGACGACCTGCAGCACGCTGCGGTCGGGCATGCCGCCGATGCGCAGCCAGGTGCGCGCGGCCATCGCGCGGCCGCTGGAGAGGCCCCAGTTCGACAGCGCGCCCATGCCGTCGCCGGCATAGGGCACGGCGTCGGTGTGGCCGACGATCAGCAGCTGGTTCTCGAGCTGCCCGAACAGCGGCCCCATCTCCTGCAGCAGCTGCTGCAGCCGCGCCCCGGGGCGCGCGCTGCCGAGCTCGAACAGGCCCTGGCGGTCGGTGTCGTGCAGCAGGATGCGCAGGCCGGCCGGCGTGATGACGCTCTGCAGGTTGTTCGACAGCCCGGCCTTCTCGCCGAGCTTGGCCAGCGTCTGCTGCAGCTCGCGCAGGTCCTCGGGCGACTCCAGCCGGCGCTTGCCGATCAGCGGTTCCTGATCGCCGGGCTCCTCGCTGCGGCGCTCGGCGCTGCTCTGCCAGGGCACCGGCGTGCGGTCGATCAGGCTGCCCGAGGGCCGGTCGCCGATGCCCACCGGGCGCGCGCCGGCGCCGTCGGCCAGCAGCCCGGCGCCGCTGGCGCGCAGCGCGTCCTCGGCCTTCTCCTTGTCGCGCGCGGCGATCAGCCACAGCACGAGGAACAGGCACAGCAGCGCCAGGCAGAAGTCGGCGAACGCGACCTTCCAGGCGCCGCCGTGGCCGCCTTCGTGGCCTTTGCGCGCGGCGCGCTTGACGATGGTCTCGCCGTGGCCGCCGCCCTTGGCGACCAGGGCTTCAGGCTTGCTGGGCACGCTTGTCTCCGGCTCGGCGCTGCGGCACGGCGTCGGGGTCGCCGGGGTTCTGCATCTTGTCGATCCAGCCCTCCAGGCGGGCGAAGCTGGGCTTGGCGTTGAGCTGCACCAGGCGGCGGCCGGCGTCGATGGCCAGCAGCGGCGGCTTGCCCGAGACGTGCGTCACCAGCACCACCTTCACCGACTCCAGCGCGCTCAGGTCCTCGTCGACCAGCTGCTTCATCATGTTGCTGATCGGGTCGAGCACGCCGTAGCAGAAGAAGATGCCGATGAAGGTGCCGACCATCGCCGAGGCCACGCGCACCGCGATCTCGCCGGTGGAGGCGCCGTCGGCGACGACGTTCATCGCCATCACGATGCCCAGCACCGCGGCCAGGATGCCGAAGCCCGGCATCGCCTCGCCGATCTTGGCCAGCGAGCGCGCCGGCTGCGACAGCTCCTCGTGGATCGCCTCGAGCTCCTGGTCGAGCACGCCCTCGAGCTCGTGGGCGTTGATCTTGCCCATCGCCATCAGGCGGAAGTTGTCGACGATGAAGTGCAGCAGCTTGGGCTCGTGCAGCACCAGCGGGTAGCGCTTGAAGAGTTCGCTCTCGTGCGGCGCCTCGACGTGCGCGTCCAGCGCCTTCAGGCCGCCGGCGGCGGTCTGCAGCAGCTCGTACATCAGCAGCAGCAGCTGGCGGTGGAACTCGTCGCCGTGCTTCTTGCGCAGCATCACCTTGCGCACCTGCAGCCACATCTCGGCGAGCACGTGGCGCGGGTTGCCGAGCACGATGGCGCCGGCGCCGGCGCCGACGATGATCAGCAGCTCCACCGGCTGCCAGATGACCTCGAAGCGCCCGCCGTGCAGCATGAAGCCGCCGAAGACGCAGCCGAGGATGATGAGGACGCCGACGATCGATTGCATGACGGTCTTTCGCTGTCAGGCGGCCTGCAGGAAGACTTTCATCTTCCGCAGCGCCCCCTTGTTGATCTGGCAGACGCGCGCCTCGGTCAGGCCGAGCACCGCGGCGATCTCGCGCAGGCCGAGGTCGAACTCGTAATAGAGCTGCACGACACGCTGCTCGCGCTCGTCCAGGCTGCGCAGCGCCTGCTCCAGGCTGCGCCGCGCGACGTAGGCGTCCTCGGGCGAGCGCTGGTCCGACGGGATCTCGGCCATCTCGGCGACGAGCTCGTCGAAGCTCGCCAGCTCCTCGGCGTTCTCGGCGCGCTGCGCCTCCTGCAGCGCCTGCAGCGTCATGCCCAGCGCCGCGGCGACTTCGCCGTCGCTGGGCTCGCGGCCCAGGCGGCGGCGCAGCTCGCGCACGCCGTCGCGCACGCGGTGGCTTTCCTGGCGCACGCTGCGCGGGCGCCAGTCCTGGCGGCGCAGCTCGTCGAGCACGGCGCCGCGCACGCGCGCCGCGGCGAAAGCCGGGAAACGTTCGTCGGGCGGGCCGTAGCGGCGCAGCGCCTCCAAGAGGCCCATCAGGCCGACCTGCTCCATGTCCTCGCGGCCCATCACGCCGCCGACCTGGGCGTGCAACTGGCGCACCACGCGCTTGACGATGGCCGCATGCGCCAGCAGCAGGCGCTGCTCGTCGAGCGCGCCGGCGGCCGCCGCGGGCGGCTCGCCGTACGCGTCGTAGCGGAGTTGGGGCAGCGCGCTCATTCGATGATCAGCTTGGCGATCAGCGCCTCGTCGAACGGCGGCTCGGCCTGCTCGGCGGCGTAGCTCTTGCGGAAGGCGTCGTTGATCTCGCGCGTGAAGTCCTCGACGCCGAGCTTGTTGGCGCTTTCCACCGTGTGCGCCGACATCGCCTTGACGACGATGGTGCGCAGCAGCGGCAGGTGGTCCTTGGTCTCGCGCTCCTTCTTCACCGGCGTCTTGAACACCAGGTCCAGCGCGAGGTAGTGGTTGCCGCCGGTGTCGGGGCGCAGCATCACGATGGTCTTGTCCAGCGTGACGTAGCGGTACTCGACGTCGTGGCGCGGTGCCGGCGCGGCGCTGCCGTCGGCCGCGGCCGGGGCCTGGCGGGAATGCCACCACCAGGCGCCGCCGGCGGCGGCGATCAGCACGGCGCCGGCAGCGGCCAGCGCGATGACGAGAGGCTTCTTCATGCGGGGCTGCGGGTCGGGAAGTTGAACGGGGCGGCGTCTTCGTCGCCGGCTTCGGCCAGCGCGCGGCCGACCTCGGCCTCGCGCTGCGCCTGCTCGCGCGCACCGCGGCCGTCGGCGTCGGCGCCGTGGCGCGCGACCTCGACGCTGGCCTCGGCGCCCTGGCGCTGGGCGAGTTCCTGGCGCAGCGGCTCGCCGAGCTGCTGCAGCTGGCGCTGCACGTCGGGATGGCTGGCGCTGAGCTGCACGTGCACGACGCCGGCTTCGCGGCGCACGACGATCTCGATCGAACCCAGCTCGGGCGGGTCGAGGCGGATCGTCGCCTGCTCGACGCCGTGGCCGAGCTGCAGCCGCAGGCGCTCGCCCAGGGCCTGAACCAGCGGCTGGTTCCAGGCGTCGCGCGAGGCCGGCAGCTTGAGCGCCGGGGCCGCATCGGGCGCCGCCGCCGGGCCGCGGCCGGCGGCCGGGGCCTGGGCGGCCAGCGCGGCGAGGTCGGCGGCGTCGATCGCCGGCGCGGCCTCGGGGTTGCGCGCCGGGGTGGCGGCCGCCGGCGGCCGGGCGATGTCGGCCACGGCCGTGCTCGCGGCCGTGCTCGCGGCGGGCGTCGAGGGCAGCGACTCGGGCTGCACGGCCGGCGACGCGGGCGCGGCGGCGCTGGCGACGGGCACGGCCGGCGGCGGCACGAGCGGCGCCGCGGCCGGCGCGGCGAGCGCCTCGGTCGCGGCAGCGGCCACCGCGGAGGTGGCGCCTGCCGCGGTGCTGCCGTCGGTCGGTGCGGCCGGCTGCGGCGCCTGCACCGCACGCCACAGCGTCGCCAGCACGTCGACCTGCAGGGCGCCGGCCCAGTCGGCGGGCGCGGCTTCGGCGGCGTCGGGGCTGTCGTCGTGCTCCGGCGCAGCGGCGTCGGTCACGGCCGGCGCGTCGGCGGCCATGGCCGGTGCCAGCGCCGCAGCGAGCAGCGCGTCGTTCCAGGCCGGCAGGGCCGGCGCGGCCTCGCCCGGCGTGGCCGGGGCCGCCGCCGGGGTGACGGGCGCGGCGGCCGGGCGCACCGGCGTGTCGGCAGGGGTGACGGCCGGCGCCGCCGGCAGGGTGTCGACGATCATGCGGCCTCCTCGGCGTCCAGCGCCGCATAACCCCGCGCGGCGTCGCGCTGGCGGGCGAGTTCGAGCAGCCGCCGGCCGACCTCGGCCGTGGCTTCGGCGCAGCGGCGCTGGGCGTGGGCGTGGGCGGCGCGCAGCCGTGCCAGCGCGGCGGCGTCGTCGCTGGCGCCCCGCGCCAGGCGCTCGCGCAGCAGCGCCGCGGTGGCGGCGTCGGCTGCGGCCAGCGCGTCCCAGTCGCCGCTGTCGGCGGCCTGGCGCAGCGCGGCGCCCAGACGGTCCATCGCCTGCGCCTCAGCCATGGCGCGCCTGCAGGCCTTGCCAGCCGTTGCGCAGCGTCTGCAGCAGCTCGACGACCTCGTCGACGTGGCGCGGCTCGAGCTGCTGCCCGGCCTTGTAGAGCTGGCGGGCGCAGAAGTCGTACAGGCGTTCGAGGTTCTGCACCAGCTCGCCGCCCTGCTCCAGATCGAGCGCGCTGGACAGGCCGTTGAGGATCGCGACGCACTTCTCCAGGCTCTGCGCCTTGGCCTCGTAGCGGCGGGCGACGATGTGGGCGCGAGCGCGCGCGAGTTCCTCGATCAGGCCGTCGGTGAGGATCAGCACGAGCTGAACCGGCGAGGCCTGCGCGGTGCGGGCCCCGAGGTCGACGGCGTGGTAGCTGTGGTAGGCGTCTTGGATCACGGGCGGGTTCCGGGTGGGCGGAGGGTCAACTGGTGGTGGCCAGGCTGCCGAACAGGCTGCTGGCGTTGCTCATCGAGTTCTGCAGTTCCTGCAGCTTGGTGAACTGCTTCAGGTAGATCTGGTACAGGCTCTCGTAGCGCTGATCGAGCGCCTCCTGGCGCTTGGCGATGCTCTTTTGCGTGCGGTCGACCGAGGCCATGCGGCTGGCGATCTGGCCGTCGGCGGACTTCCAGCTGCGCGCCAGCTCGGCCAGGCTGCCGAGCACGCCGCTGGTGGCGCCGGTGCGCGCGCTGCCGAACAGCGTCGCCAGGCCCTCGGGCTTGGCCTTCAGCCCGGCTTCGAGCTTGGTCTGGTCCAGCGACATCTGGCCGTCGCGGGCGATCGACACGCCGTAGTCGGCCAGGCGCACGCCGCCGACGCTCTGGCGCAGCAGGTTGCCCAGGCGGCTCTTCAGCGCCAGCACGCCCGAGTCGCTGGCGAACGACCCGGCGGCCGTGCCGCTGCTGGTGGCGTTGGCCGTCATGACGTCGAGCAGGCTTTCCAGCGTGTTGTAGGCGTTGATGAAGCTCTTGACGTTGTCGGCCGTGGCCGCGGCGTCGTCGCCGACGTTCAGCGTCACCGGCTTGTCGCCGCTGGCCATCGCCTTGGTCAGGTTGACGGTGACGCCGGTGATGCCGGTGAAGCTGTTGCTGGCCTGCTGGATCTTGACGCCGCTGCCCTGCTCGCCGAGCCAGAGCACGGCGTCGCGGCCCTGCACCAGCAGCTTCTCGGCCGACAGCGCGCCTGACAGGGCGCCGTCGCTGACGCCCGAGGCGTCGAGCGTGATCGCGCCGGCAGCGCCGGTCTCGGCGGCGGTCAGCACCAGGCGGTTCTGGCCGTTGACGCTCATGACGCTGGCGACGATGCGGCCGTCGTTGGCGCTGCTGGCGTTGATCGCCCGCGCGATCTCGCTGGCCGTGACCTTGCCGTCGCCGTCGCTGTCGGCGCTGCTCAGGTCGACGCCGAAGTTGCTGCCGCCGATGGTCAGCGCCAGCGAGCCGGCGCCGGCGGCGCTGACGTCGGGCAGCGCCGCGAAGCTGGTCTGGTGCTTGGTCGCGACCTGCTCGACGAAGAACGAGTAGGCGCCGGTGGCGGCCTTGCTCGTCGCCGTCGCGCTGGCGTAGGCGGTGTTGTCGAAGCTCGCCGCCAGCGTCTTCACGCCCTTGGACGAGGACAGCGAAGACAGCGCCGACTCGAAGGTCGTCAGCGCGGTGCGCAGCTTGGACAGCGCGCTGGACGTCGTCTGGGCCGCCGTGCTCTGCGTCGACAGGAGCTTGTAGGCGTTCTGGGTGTACGACGTGGCCAGCTGGGTGGCGGTCGAGGCGGGGTCGAACGAGGTGCTCATGGTCGTGGCTCCCGGGGCGTCAGGCCCCTTCTCCAGAGCACAAGGCGACCGCCGCGCACGATTGCTGAAGCCGCGTGCTCATCGCTGGCCCCTCAGCCACACCTGGGTGGCGATGTCGTCCTGGCGCTTCTGCTCGCGGCCGGCGGCGTCGCGGTCCAGGCGCTGCTGGCGGCCGTCGACGGCCTGCTCCAGCGCCATGCGGCGCGTCGAGGCGGCGATCAGCGCCAGGCGCGCGGCGTCGACGTCGGCGTCGTGGCGCGCCAGCACGTCCTGCTGGCGGCGGCCGAGTTCGAGCAGCGATTCCTTGTAGGCGGCGCAGTTGGCCGCCAGCACGGCCGCCGGCACGGCGCTGGCGCCGACGCCGACGCACAGCGCGTTCAGCCGCTCCACGGCCTCGGCCTGGCGGCGGCGCTGCGCCTGGCGTTCGGCGAGTTCGGTCTGCAGCCGCTCGGCGTCGCGAGCGCGCAGCTCGGCGAGCCGGCGCACGGCCTGCAGCGAAGCCTGGGCACGGTTCATCGGGTCAGTTCCTCCAGACGTTGCACGCTGTCGGCCAGCGGCGCGGCTTCGCGCGTGCCCTGCTGCAGATAGGCCTCGATCGCCGGATAGGCCTGCACCGCGCGGTCGGTCGCCGGGTCGGCGCCGGGCACGTAGGCGCCCAGCGGCAGCAGGTCGCGCACCTGGGCGTGGCGCGCGGCCATGCTCTTCAGCTGGCGCGCCGCGGCCTGGTGGCCGTGGCTCGTGACCAGCGCCATGCAGCGGCTGATCGACTGGGCGATGTCGATCGCCGGGTAGTGGCCGCGTTCGGCCAGTTCGCGCGACAGCACGATGTGGCCGTCGAGGATGGCGCGCGCGGTGTCGACGACCGGGTCCTGCTGGTCGTCGCCTTCGGCGAGCACGGTGTAGATGGCGCTCATGCTGCCTTCGGGGTTCTCGCCGTTGCCGGCGCTCTCGACGAGCTGCGGCAGGCGGCCGAAGACCGACGGCGGGTAGCCGCGTGTGGCCGGCGGCTCGCCCAGCGCCAGCGCGACCTCGCGCCGCGCCATCGCGTAGCGCGTCAGCGAGTCGACGAGCAGCAGCACGTCCTGGCCCTGGTCGCGGAAGTGCGCGGCGATCGTGTGGCACAGCTCGGTGGCGCGCAGCCGCATCAGCGGCGACTCGTCGGCCGGCGCGACGACGACCACCGCGCGGCGCAGCCCGGCCTCGCCCAGCGACAGGTCGATGAACTCGCGCACCTCGCGGCCGCGTTCGCCGATCAGCCCGACGACGACGACGTCGGCCACCGTCTGGCGCGTGATCAGCCCGAGCAGCACGCTCTTGCCCACGCCCGAGCCGGCCATCAGGCCGACCCGCTGGCCCTTGCCCAGCGTCAGCACGCCGTTGATCGCGCGCACGCCGACGTCCAGCGGCGCGTCGACCGGGCGGCGCTTGAGCGGGTTGATGCGCGGCGGGTGCGCCGGCAGCACGTGCTCGCCGCCGAGCCGGCCGCGGCCGTCGACCGGCTCGCCCAGGCCGTCGACGATGCGTCCCAGCCACGACGGACCGATGAGCTGCGTCGTGTCCTCGGGGCCGGGCAGCACGCGCGCGCCGGTGCACAGCCCGGTCGCCGGGCGGAACGGCATCAGGTAGCTGACCTCGTCGCGAAAGCCGACGACCTGGGCGTCGATCCATTCGCCGCCGACGGTCTCGATGCTGCAGCGGTGGCCGGTGCGCAAGGCGCAGCCGACGCTCTCCAGCAGCAGGCCGCTGGCGCCGACCAGGCGCCCGGTGGGCGTGGCCACCGGCACCTCGGCCAGGCGAACGCTCTGCAGCGCGCGGCCGATCATGCGCCGGCCTCCTCGACGGCCGGGGCCCCGGCTTCGGCGGGTGCTTCGAGCAGCTGGGCGCCGACCTGCTCCATCACCGCGTCCAGGCGCTGGCGGCAGCCGGCGTCGGCTTCGCGCCGGCCGCTGCGCACGCGGCATTCGCCGGGCGCCAGGCGCGGGTCGGCCAGCAGCTGCCAGCGGCCGGTGGCCTCGGGGTCGATCTCCTCGATGCGGCGCAGGTCCTCGGGGTTCAGGCGCACGTCCACCGTCTCGTGCGGCGGCGGCATCGTCGCCAGCGTCTCGTCGACGAGCTTCAGGATCTGCTGCGGCTGCAGCGCCAGTTCGCAGCGCACGACCTGGCGCGCGACGCGGCCGACCAGGTCGACGAGTTCGCGCCGCATCGCCGCCTGGGCCTCGGCCTGGGCGCTTTCCAGCGCCGTGATCGCCGCTTGCAGCGGACCGGCGACCTCGGCCAGCTTGTCCTGCACGCGGCGCACCAGCTCGGCCTCGGCCTGCTCGCGCGCCTGCGCCAGGCCGGCGGCCCAGCCGTCCTCGCGGCCCTG
This sequence comes from Rubrivivax gelatinosus IL144, assembly GCF_000284255.1. Lineage (NCBI taxonomy): Bacteria > Pseudomonadati > Pseudomonadota > Betaproteobacteria > Burkholderiales > Sphaerotilaceae > Rubrivivax > Rubrivivax gelatinosus. The sequence continues at coordinate 2,051,098 of NC_017075.1, read as the reverse complement.
GGCGGCACCGGCGTCGTAGCCCTCGCGCCAGCCGCGCTGCTGGCCCTCGGCGTAGCCGCGTGCGGCGGCCGCCTGGGCGTCGGCCCCGGCGACGGCCGGCAGCGTCGTGCCGGCGGTCAGCCCGGCCAGCGGCGGGAAGCGGTAGGGCCGGGTCTTGCTCATTCGACGACGGCCTCGGCGAAGAGCTGGACCTCGATCTCGCCGGCATCGGCCAGCGCCTTCACCTGCGCCATGATCTGCTGGCGCGTCTGCTCGACCCGCGACAGCGGCACCGGGCCGCTGCGGCGCATCGTGTCCTCGAAGGCCTGGGCCTGGCGGCGCGGCATCGACTGCAGCACGGCGTCGCGCACCGCGGGCTCGCAGCCCTTGAGCGCCACCGCCCACTGCTCCAGCGGCACGGCCTCGATGATGCGGGTGATGTTGGCTTCGGTCTGGCGCGCCAGGATGCCGAAGTCGTAGAGGCTGACCTCCATCTCGGCGACGACCTCGGGGTCGTGCGCACGCAGCTGCTCGACCAGCGTCTGGCGCTCGCCGGGCAGGCGGTTGAGGATCTCGGCGGCCTGGCGCAGCCCTTCGACCGCGGTGGCCTGGGTGCTGAAGCTCGCCAGGCAGCGGTCGACCAGCACGTCCAGGTCGGCGAGCAGCTCGCGGTCGATCTCCTTCAGGCGGGCGACGTTGAGCAGGACGCGGTCGCGGCCGTCGGCCGGCAGCGCCTCGACCACCTGGCCGGCCAGCGCCGACGGCAGGAAAGCCAGGAACACGGCCTGCATGCGCACGTGTTCGTGGGCGATCTGGTCGGCCAGCCAGCGCGGCGCGGCCCACTGCAGGCGTGCCATCTTCGGCCGGATCGCGTCGCCGTACAGCGTGTCGAGCACGCTGCCGGCGACCTCGCGGCCCAGCGCCAAGTCCAGCGAGCGCTGCAGGTACGAGCGCGAGGCGCCGTGCACGCCGCTCTGCTCGCGGTAGTCGTCGAAGAAGTGCTGCAGCGACAGGCGCACGGTCTCGACCTTGATGCCGCTCAGGCGCGACATCACCTGCGTGACCTCGAGCAGCTCCTCGCGCGACAGGCAGCGCAGCACCGCCGCGGCGGGCTCCTCGCCCATGCTCAGCAGCACGATGGCGGCGCGTTCGATCGGGGTCGGCGGCGCCACCACCGCTTCGGCGACGGCGTTACTCGGCTCGGTCATGCTTCTGCACCCACTGTTTGACGACCTCGGCGACGCGCTCGGGCTCCTTGGAGGCCAGCACCTTCAGGTGGTCGACCAGCACGTCGACGGCGGATCCCGGCGGCGGCAGGTCGTAGTTGGCGAGCAGCGGCGCCACCGGCGAACGGCCGGGCAGCGCGGCCGCGCCACCCGGGCCGGCCAGCGCCGCGGCGGCGCTGCCGTCGGGGCCGGCGCCGCCCAGCGGCACCAGCGGCGTCGGCGCCGCGCCGGCACGCTGCTGCAGCATGCGCATGCCGGGGCGCACGACGCCGAAGAACAGCATCAGCCCGCCGGCCGCGTAAAGCAGCCAGCCGCCGACGTCGACCCAGAGGTTGCGTTCGCCGTACCAGGGCGTCGGCGCCGGCGGCGCCGGGAACGGCATCGCCGAGACGACGAGGCGGTCGCCGCGTTCCTTGCTGATGCCCAGGCCGCTGGCCAGCGTGCGTTCGACGTCGGCGAGCTGCTGCGGCGTCCAGGCGGTGGCGCCGCCGGGCGCGGCGCTGCTGGCCAGCACGACGGCGACGTTCAGGCGTTCGAGCCGGCCGCGGCTGCGCTTGATCTGCGTGATGTTGCGGTCGTAGGCGTACTGGCGCGTGCTGGCGTTGCGCTGCGCCTGGCCGGAGCCGTCGGCGCCCGAGGCCGCCGAAGCCACCGCCACCGGGCGGTTGCTCAGCGAGCCGGGCACGCCCAGCGCCATGCCTTCGCGGTTCATCTCCTGGCGCAGCGCCTCGCTGGTGATCTTGGGGTCGGCGCCGTAGACCTCGCGCGTCTCCTGCACGCGGTCGTTGTCGACCTCGGCGGTGACGCTGACGCGGTAGTTGCCGGCGCCCAGCACCGGGCCCAGCAGATCGTCGACGCCGCGGCGCGTGTCCTGCTCGTAGCGGTGGCGCGCGTCCATGCCGCCGGAGGCCAGGCCTTCGAGGCCGTCCTCCAGGTCGACACGCGCGGACAGCAGGTTGCCGGCCTGGTCGACGACGCTGACGCGCGAGGCGTCGAGGTTGGCGACGCTGCCGGCGACGAGCTTGATCGTCGCGGCGATCTGCTCCGGGTTCAGCGTGCGCCCGGGCTTGGTCGTGACGACGACCGACGCCGAGCTGCGGTCGTCGGCGGCGGTGACGAAGGACGAGCTGCGCGCGATCGCCAGGTGCACGCGCGCCGCGTCGACGGCGTCCATCGTCATGATGCTCTGCGCCAGCTCGCCTTCGAGGCCGCGGCGGAAACGCACGTCCTGCACGAACTGGCTGACGCCCAGCGGGTCGTCGCGGTCCATCAGCTCCAGGCCGGCGGGCAGGCGCGCGGTCACGCCCTTGGCGGCGAGCAGCATGCGCACGCGGCCGAGCTCGGCCTCGGGCACCAGCACCTGGCCGCTGTCGGGGTGCACGCGGTAGGGCACGTGCTCGGCGTCGAGCACGGCCATCATGTCGGCGGCGGCGACCTTCTCGCGGGCGCCGAACAGCGGCTTGTAGCTGGACTGGTCGCGCCACTGGAAGGCGACGACCAGCGCCGTCACCGCGGCGGCGGCCAGCAGCAGCGGCGTCAGGCCGCGCAGCAGCCCGGCCGGCAGCGCCGGCAGGCCGCCGGCACGCAGCCGGGCGAGCGCGGGACGCAGGGTGGAGACGAGCGGGTTGGCCACGGCGTCGTCCTCAGAGCTGCAGCTTGATCAGCTCGTCGACCGCGCCGGCGACCTTGTTGCGCACCTGCAGCAGCATCGAGAACGAGAGGTCGGCCTGCTGGCTGGCGAGCATCGCGCCGACGAGGTCGTTGGAGCGGCCGGAGTCGACCGCCGCGAGCTGCTCGTCGGCCGCCTGGGCCTGGGCATCGACGCTGCGCACGGCGTCGACCAGGCTCGAGGCGAAGCCGGAGGCGCCGTGTTCACCGGCGGCCGGCAAGGGCTCGGCCGCGGCACCGGCGCCCAGGCGCAGGCCCTCGCCCGCCATGCGCTCGGCTTGCGCCATGACCGACATCAACATTTGCGACATCAAACCTCCAGGAGTCGACCGCATTCGCGGCAACCGGGAACTTCGGACCATGCGGCGGCTCGGGCCTGCTGCCGGCCCATTACGCCAAGAACACGGGGATAAGCGCTTATCGGTTCACCGTCAAAAGACTTGACGGCAACGGCGCATTAATTTTTCGTGACTCCGGAGCTTGTCTTCCGAGCGTGAATCCGGAGCCCGCGAATAAAACCGGCATTAGCCTCCAGCGGAAACGCTGGAAACGCATGCAGAACATCGATCTCGAACTGGCAACGAATCTGACGGCGGCCCGCAGCGGCGACACCGGCGATCCGCGAACGGTCTGGCGCGCTCCGCTCGGGGCGGTGCGACAGGCGGTGGCAGGTGGCGGCGTTCGTGACATCGGGTGCGGAGCTCGTGACAGGGCCCGACCCGCGTGAACGCAAAGGTCTCCACGGCGCGCCGCGCCATGGACAGACGATGCCGTCACACCTCGTGCGTCCGAGGTGCTCGAGGCGGCTTCGCCCGGCGGCCCCGCTGTCGTGCGTCCCGCTCGGGGGGACGGTTAGACCGGAAGCTTTGCGACCCCGGCTTTCGCACGGGTGTGCCCTGATGCGGCGCATGCTAAGCGCGGCGTCCGGGCTGTTGCAGGCCGTAACCGGCGGATAGCTTCGGACACGTGAACTAGTTCTCTTCTTTAACGGCATGACAGATTTCGATATCGCTCCGAATGACATCAGATGGCAAAACTGATAGTTTCAGAATTACCATCTCGGCGCGCTCTTTTCATTTATTGTGAGTCGGATGAATTCCCTGAAAAACACCTGCCATCCGACCCGGCATGGTCTGCATGATGCGAGTTCGGGCAAATGAACGGTCGGAAAGAAAGCGATGCATATTCCGCTTAATTGCGCCAACGAAAAGCCGAACGATTCCTAGAATTCGCCGCTCGATGTCTCATTGCATGCCATGACCGCATCCCGTTCGACCCCTTGCCGGCCGATCGACCCGACCTCGCTCGGGCGCCCGGTGCACCTGCTCGACGCCTTCGCGCGGCGCTGGCGGGCCGACCTCGCCGGCTGGCTGCGGCGCCAGGTCAACCAGCGCCACCGCGCCGGCTTCGAGGTCGTCGACGCCTCGCTCGCGCGGCTGGAGCGCGAGGCCGAGGGCAGCGGCTGGCATGCCTACGCGTTCGCGCGCGGCACGCTGGTCTGCGGCGCCGACCGCCGGCTGCTGCTGGCCTTGATGGCGCGGCGCTTCGGCACCGAGGCCCAGGGCGAGGACACGACCGCCACCACGACCGAGGAGCGCCTGGCGGCGCAGCTGGGTGCGGCCTGGGCGGCGCTGGCGGCACGCCGGCTCGAAGCCGGGCTGCCGGCCGAGCCCGCCACCGTCGCGGCGCCGGCGGCCGGCACGCCCGCCGCGGCGCCGGCCCGCGGCACCTGGGTGCTGGACGCGACGATCGCCGAAGCCGGCATGAGCGAACCCGCGCGCCTGCGCGTCGCGCTCGCGCCCTCGTGGCTGGAGCGGCTGTGGACGCAGCTGGCCACCGAGCGCCTGCCCTCCAGCGCCCAGGCCACCGTCGCGCCGCTGGCCACGCGGCTGGAGTTCCGCCTCGTCGCGCAGCTGCTCGACAAGCAGCTGCCGCTGTCGGACGTCGCCGCGCTGAAGGTCGGCGACGTGCTCCCGATCACGCTCGGCGAAGCCGACGCCCTGGTCGACGGCCTGCGCCTGTTCAAGGCCCGCGTCGCCGAGCACGACGGCCGGCTGTGCCTCACCTGTTTCTCCGACTCCGACTGAAAGCCACGACGATGAGCGAACCGCTTCCGATCGACCCGCTGGACACGCTGGACCTGGACACCGTCGAACCGGTGCCCGAGGCGCCCGCGCCGGGGCGCAAGCTGGCGCAGCTGATGCGCAAGATCCCGGTGACGCTGACGCTGGAAGTCGGCTCGGCGCGCATCTCGCTGGACGAGCTGAGCCGCATCCGCGCCGACAGCGTCGTGCCGCTGGACACGCTGGCCGGCGAGCCGCTGACGATCAAGGTCAACGGCACGACCATCGGCCGCGCCGAGGTCGTCGTCACCGGCGACAAGTACGGGCTGAAGGTGGTCGAGGTCTCGGACCTGGACCTCGGGCTGCCCGAGGCATGAATCTGGCCTGGGCCACCCCGCGCTGGACGCGTGCGGCGCGCTGGGCGCTGGCCGCCGGGCTGCTGGTGGCCGGCGCCTCGGCGCTGGCCGCCAACGGCGTGCCGGTGCTCAGCACGACGACGCGCGGCGCGACCACCGACTTCACGGTGAAGACCCAGATCGTCATCCTGATGACGCTGCTGGGCCTGCTGCCGGCGCTCGTCCTGATGATGACCAGCTTCACGCGCTTCGTCATCGTGCTGGCGCTGCTGCGCCAGGCGCTGGGGCTGCAGCAGGGGCTGCCCAACCGCATCATCACCGGCGTCGCGCTGATCCTCACCTGCCTGGTGATGCGCCCGGTCGGCGAGCGCATCTGGACCGACGCCCTCGTGCCCTACGACGAGGAGCGCATCGTGATGAGCGAGGCGCTGGAACGCGCCGCCAAGCCGATCTCGGCCTTCATGCTCGCCCAGACCAGCAAGACCGCGCTGGCGCAGATCTCGCGGCTGGCCGGCGAGGCGCCGGTGGCCAAGCCCGAGGAACACGCCTTCACCGTCAAGCTCGCGGCCTTCGTGCTCAGCGAGCTGAAGACGGCGTTCCAGATCGGCTGCATGCTGTTCATCCCCTTCCTGGTCATCGACCTGGTGGTGTCCTCGCTGCTGATGGCGATGGGCATGATGATGCTGTCGCCGCTCGTGATCTCGCTGCCGCTGAAGCTGCTGCTGTTCGTGCTCGTCGACGGCTGGACGCTGACCGTGGACACGCTGGTCACCAGCGTGCAGAAGTTCTAGGAGCCGCGGCGATGATGACCCCGGAGATCGCCGCCGACCTCGTCAGCGAGGCGCTGGGCCTGGTGACGCGCATGGTCGCGGTGCTGGTCGTGCCCGGGCTGCTGGTCGGGCTGCTGGTGGCGCTGTTCCAGGCCGCGACGCAGATCAACGAGCAGACGCTGAGCTTCCTGCCGCGGCTGCTGGCGACGCTGCTCGTCGTCGCGCTGGCCGGGCGCTGGCTGGTCGGCTCGATGATGGACTTCTGCATCTCGGTCTTCCACCGCGCGGCGACGCTCGTGGGCTGACGGCGATGGAAGCGCTCTACGGCCAGTGGCTGGGGCTGATCGGGCAGCTGTGGTGGCCCTTCTGCCGCGTGCTCGCCTTCCTGGCCGCCACCGCGATCCTCGGCGACGCCCTGCTGCCGCTGACGCTGCGCGTGCTGCTGGCGCTGGTGATGGCCGTCGTGCTGCTGCCGGTCGCGCAGCCGGTGCAGGCCATCGACCCGCTGTCGCTGGCCGGCGTCGCCGCCACCGTCGAGCAGGCGCTGATCGGCCTGGTGCTGGGGCTGGCCTTCCACCTCGTCAACGCGGTGCTGGCGACGCTGGGCTATCTGGCCTCGTCGCAGATCGGGCTGTCGATGGCGGTGATGAACGACCCGATGAACGGCGAGTCCTCCGACGTCGTCTCCAGCCTGCTGCACGTGCTGGGCATCCTGGTGTTCTTCGCCGTCGACGGCCACCTCGTCGTCGCCGGCGTCGCCGGGGCCAGCTTCAAGGCCTGGCCGGTGGGCGGCGGGCTGGCCGGGCTGTCGCTGCAGGCGCTGCCGCTGGCGGTGGCCTGGGTGTTCTCGGCGGCGATGCTGCTGGCGCTGCCGCTGGTGCTGGCGGCGCTGGTGGTGCAGATCGGCCTGGGGCTGCTGAACCGCGTCTCGCCGGCGCTGAACCTGTACTCGCTGGGCTTCGCCGTCGTCACCTGCTTCGGCCTGCTGATGTTGGTGGCGCTGGTGCGCCACCTGCCGGCGCACTACCTGGCGATGATGCAGCGCGTGCTCGACCTGATCGAACACGGCCTGAGGGCCTCGCATGGCTGAGTCCGGCGGCGACAAGACCGAGAAGGCGACACCGCAGAAGCTGCGCAAGGCGCGCGAGCAGGGCCAGGTGCCGCGCTCGCGCGACTGGGCGACGGCCGCCGGCATCGTCGTCGGGCTGCAGGTCTTCGTGATGCTGCTGCCGGGTTACCTGGCCGACTTCCGCCTGCTGTTCGGCGCCGCCTTCGTGCCGCTGGACGGCGACGCCGCGCTGGCCGAGACCTGGTCGACGCTGTTCAAGACCTCGGTCCTGCTGCTGCTGAAGATGGTGCTGCCGCTGCTGGCGGTGCCGCTCTTGGCCGTCGTCGCCGGCCTGGTGCCCGGCGGCTGGGTGGCCAGCAGCAAGAACCTGGAGCCCAAGCCCGAGCGCCTAAACCCGGCGAGCAACCTCGGCCGGCTGTTCGGCGCGCGCCACTGGGCCGAGTTCGCCGGCTCGCTGCTGAAGACGCTGGCCCTGGTGGCCGTGCTCTGGCACGTCGCCAGCACCGCGCCGGAGGACTACCTGCGGCTGCAGGGCATGACGCTGGACCGCGCGCTGGCCGACGGCCTGGCGCTGGTGCGCGGCGGCATCCTGGCGCTGGTCGCGGTCTTCGTGCTCTTCGCGCTGATCGACCTGCCCTTGCAGACCTTCCTCTTTCGCCGCCAGCAGCGCATGAGCAAGCAGGAGGTCAAGGAAGAGCACAAGACCACCGAAGGCCGGCCCGAGGTGCGCCAGCGCATCCGCCAGCTGCAGCGCCAGATCGCGCAGCGCAGCGTGCGCAAGGCCGTGCCCGGCGCCGACGCGGTGATCGTCAACCCCGAGCACTACGCCGTGGCGCTGAAGTACGACCAGCGCCGCGCGCAGGCGCCCTTCGTCGTCGCCAAGGGCGTCGACGAGATGGCGCTGTACATCCGCCGCGTCGCCACCGAACACGGCGTGCAGGTCGTCGAGGCGCCGCCGCTGGCCCGCGCGATCTATCACACCAGCCAGGTCAACCAGCAGGTGCCGGCGGCGCTGTACCGCGCCGTGGCGCTGGTGCTGGGCTACGTGATGCAGCTGCAGGCCTTCCGCGACGGCCGGCGCGTGCGCCGCCCCGAACTGCCCGATGACCTGCCGGTGCCGCCGCACCTGGCCGAGACCCCGACCCGATGAGCACCACCCCCACCCAGACCCTGCTGGCCGCGCTCAAGCGCAACCGCCTCGCCGCGCCGGCCTTCCTGCTGGCCATCCTGGCGATGGTCGTGCTGCCGCTGCCGCCGCTGCTGCTGGACGTGCTGTTCACGTTCAACATCGTGCTCGCGGTGATCGTCGTGCTGGTCGCGGTGACGACGCAGCGGCCGCTGGACTTCGCGGTCTTCCCGACGATCATCCTGACGACGACGCTGATGCGGCTGACGCTCAACGTCGCCTCGACGCGCGTCGTGCTGCTCAACGGCCACGAAGGCACGCACGCCGCCGGCCGGGTCATCGAGAGCTTCGGCAACGTCGTCATCGGCGGCAACTTCGTCGTCGGCATCGTCGTCTTCGTGATCCTGATGATCATCAACTTCGTCGTCGTGACGAAGGGCGCCGAACGCATCTCCGAGGTCTCGGCGCGGTTCACGCTGGACGCGCTGCCCGGCAAGCAGATGGCGATCGACGCCGACCTCAACGCCGGCCTGATCAACCAGGAGAAGGCGCAGGCGCGGCGGCGCGAGGTCGGCTCCGAGGCCGACTTCTACGGCGCGATGGACGGCGCGTCGAAGTTCGTGCGCGGCGACGCCATCGCCGGCATCCTGATCCTGCTGATCAACATGATCGGCGGCGTCGCGATCGGCGCCTGGATGCACGGCCTGCCGCTGGCCGAGGCCTTCCGCACCTACGCGCTGCTGACCATCGGCGACGGCCTCGTCGCGCAGATCCCGGCGCTGCTGCTGTCGGCCGCGGCGGCGATCATCGTCACCCGCGTCAGCGACTCGGGCGACGTCGAGCAGCAGATCGGGCGCCAGCTGCTGGCCTCGCCGCCGGTGCTCTACGGCGCTGCCGGCGTGATGCTGGCGCTGGCCGCGATCCCCGGCATGCCCTGGCCGACCTTCTGCGGCTTCGCCGCGGTGCTGGGCTTCGTCGCCTGGCGCATGGCGCGGCGCCCGGTGGTGGTACCGGCCGACGACACCGCCAAGGCGGTCGAGCAGGCGCTGGTCGCCGAACGCGAAGCCGAGATCGACTGGCCGGCGCTGCCGGTGGTCGAGCCGGTGTCGGTGACCGTCGGCTACCGCCTGGCGGCGCTGGTCGACCCGGCGCAGGGCGCGCCGCTGGCCAAGCGGCTGAAGGGTGTGCGCCAGACGATGAGCGAGCAGCTCGGCCTGGTGCTGCCGCGCCTGGGCGCGCGCGACGACCTGTCGCTGCGGCCGACGCAGTACGCGGTGCTGCTCGGCGGCACGCCGATCGCGATGGCCGAGGTCTTCCCCGACCGGCTGATGGCCCTGCCCTCGCCGCAGACCTACGGCGACCTGGACGGCGTGCCCGGCATCGAGCCGGCCTACCAGCTGCCGGTGGTCTGGATCGAGCCCGGGCAGAAGGCGCACGCGCTCGGCCTGGGCTACCAGGTCGTCGAGCCGGCGGGCGTCGTCGCGACGCACGTCTCCAAGCTCGTGCGCGACCACCTCGGCGAGCTGCTGCGCCACGAGGACGTGCCGGCGCTGATCGAACGCTGCGGCGCGCTGGCGCCCAAGCTCGCCGCGGCGCTGGACAAGGCCTACACGCACAGCCAGCTGCTGAAGGTGCTGCGCTTGCTGCTGGCCGAGAACGTGTCGATCAAGGACATCGTGCCGATCGCCACGACGCTGCTGGAGAACGCCGAGACGACCAAGGACCCGGTGCTGCTGGCCGCCGAGGTGCGTTGCACGCTGCGCCGCCAGATCGTCAACGCCATCGCCGGCCCGGGGCCGACGATGCGCGCCTTCAGCCTCGGCGCCGAGCTGGAGAACCTGCTGCTGGGCGCGCTGAACAACGCCCGCCAGGGCGGCGCCAAGGTCGCGCTGGACAACTTCCCGGTCGACCCCAAGCTGCTGTCGCAGCTGCAGACCCACATGCCGATGGTGCTGGAGCAGATGAAGCAGCTCGCCGCCGCGCCGGTGCTGCTGGTGATGCCGCAGATCCGGCCGCTGCTGGCGCGCTACGCGCGGCTGTTCGCGCCGGGGCTCACGGTGCTGTCGTACAACGAGATCCCGGAGTCGCGCGAAGTGAGCGTCATCGGGACTCTCGGCTGAGACGCTGCAGGCCTTCGCTGGCGACGGCGCCCGCATCGGCCTGCACCAGCGCCAGCACGACCTCGGTCGCCGCGGCGAACAGCGATGGCGGCAGCAGCGAGCCCACCGGCAGCACGCCGAGCGGCACCGCGCCGGCGCCGGCGGCCAGGCCGCCGACCTGCACGCGGCAGCGCAGCAGCACGATGCCGGCGTCGCGCAGGCCCGCGGCCAGCGCCGGCAGCACCCGCTTGAGCGCCGGCAGCGACTCGCGCCGCACGCAGGCCAGCCCCAGCCACAGCCCGCCGACGCCCAGCTGCAGGTGCGCCGAGACGCGCCCCAGCCGCGGCAGGTCGACGACCAGGTGCAGCGCCGGCGCGCGCCGCAGCCCGGGCGGCGGCGGCGCGGCATCCTCGCCGTCCTCGGGCAGCGGGATCGCCAGCGCCAGCGGCAGGCCAAGCCACGACGCGGCCCAGGGCGGCGGCGGCGTCTGCGGCATCGTCAATGCCGTCTCGCCGGCGGCGGCGCGCAATCGCTGGGCGATGCCGGCGCGCCAGGCGACGGCCAGCGCTGCGGCGTCGTCGGGTGCGGCACCGCGCACCTGGCTCAAGGCCAGCGGGTCGAGCTGCCAGCCCGGCGGCGTCGCGCCCGACATCGCGCCGCGTGCGGCCAGGCGCAGCCGCGCGCCGGTCTCGACGACCTCGAAACTCAGCACGTCGCCCACCGTGACACCCGGCGGCAGCTCGACGATCGCCGGCTGCACCGCCGGCGCGGCGGCGGCCGTCGGCAGCGGCGGCGTCACCGCGCCGGCCAGCGCGGCGGCAGCGGCCGGCGCTTCGCGGCCCCTCGCTGCGGCGGCGTCGAAAACGATCGGAGCGACGGCGCTCAGCCGGGACCAGGACATATCCACCTCTGCAAGCAGCGGGTCTGTCCCGCGCACCGATTGAGGGCGACCTGCCGGCTATGCGGCTTAAACACGCTGCGTCGTCTCCTGCCGCCCGGCGACCGCGGCTCGTTGCGGCCTCCGACCGCAGGTCTTCCCTCACAGCCAAAGCTCACGAAGGAAACTTCGGAGCACGTCCGCGAGCAACAGCGCGAGAGCCGGCCGCCGGGGCGTGTCCCTGCGTTCATGTCCCCCGGGCGAGCTGCGCCCGCCCTCCTCCTAATACTTCACTCCGGGACACGCCCCGGCGGCCGGCTCCGAGGCTTTGGTGGCACACCGCTAGCACACAACTGTCGGTGGCTGCCGCGGGCGTCGGGTGGCCGGTGGAGGGAATACGAAGGGACTTCCCACAACCCAGCACGACGTCGAGACGTCACGATTGAAGGTGCAAGTCAGCAATCCGACGCTGGAAAGGGGAAGTCGCATCCTGGATGGGCCTGTGCCCGGGCACCAAGATCACCGGCGGCAAGGTCATGAGCGGCAAGACCCGTCCCACGGCCAACCGCGCCGCCCAGGCGCTGCGGCTGGCCGCCGCGGCGCTGCGCACCAGCCAGTCGGCGCTGGGCGCGTACTACCGGCGTTTGTGCGCCCGCATGGACAAGGCCAAAGCCGTCACGGCCGCCGCACACAAACTCGCCCGGCTGATCTACAGCCTGCTGAGCAAGGGCCAGGAGTACACCGATCAAGGCCAGGCCTACTACGAGGAGCGATACCGCCAGCGTGTACTGCACAACCTGCAGCGCAAGGCGCAGCGGCTCGGCATGGCACTCGGTCCGGTCACGCCTGACTCAGCCACCGCCTAGAAAACTCCGCCTGCATCAATCACTTGGGAGGAGTTTCTTGAGAGGCCGCACCGAGCGCAGCTGCGAGGGCGTTCCGGTCACCGAGCTTCCATGCTTGCAGCAACAGCGTGCCGCGTTCTGTCAGGTGCACTCGATACAACAAGCGGCCGTTCTGATAATCAGCAATTGCGAGACTGTAGTTCGCCAGTCCGGCTCCGATGAGCCTAGAGAACCGTGCAACCCCGTCACCCGATAACAACAGATCAGCTGGGCGATCTGCGCCTACGAACAGCAGATCGTCAATGTCGCGTTGATCGAACGCTTGGCTCAGTGCAACCAGCATCGACTTCCATGCGTAGAGTGAGTCACGATGTATCTCTCCTCTGTGGAAAAGCGCGTGGCACGTGGGACACAGCGGGAGCAGGTTTGATTGTTCGTTTCCTCCCCCTTCGCTCACATGCACCAGATGGTGAATGTCAAGCGCTAATATTGTTCGACAGGTAGGGACTGCGCAGCGATACCCCGCTTCAGTTAGTGCAGCGACTTTCGTGGCTAAGGCGACAGGTTTACGTAGCATGTGCAGCCTAACGTAGAGGTCACCGGCGCTGCGCGGGCTTTATCGCGCAGCGTTCGTGTGGACCGCCGTGTTGGGCACGCTGGCGCTGAAGATGCATCGCTAGGCTTGAAATGGAAAGCATCGGATCGGTTCGATGAATGACACGGTGACAGTTTGAGCAAACAATTGCCAGATCACCTAATTCTGTTTTCACAACACCATCAGCCTTGGCTAATGGCTGAAGGTGATGCACCTCACAAAACCCATCGCCGAATTCTCCGTAAACCTCTTTGAAATCAAATCCGCATGTCTCGCAGCAGAGTTTTCCTGTGGCTCGAAGGACTGCGTCTTTCTTTGCTTTAACAATCGCCGAATTTCGCTCACGCCGAAGGTGTGCGACAAGGCGAGGGTTGCCTTCAAGAATAGCCTGACTCTGATCCACATCAGGGAGAGCGGCGATAGCCTCCCCATTGATGAGCGAAGTGACGCGGTTCACAATTTCTTGGCTTTCTTCCTTGTCTGCGAACCAAACATTACTTTGACCAATTCCGCCCTTTACTGCTCTCGGAATCATTAGTTCTCGCTGTTCAACAGGAAGCAATACTGCCTTACCAGCTGGGGCCTTGATTCTGAATATGCTAACGCCGTTCTTCTTCTGAATTGCACTCGGCTTTTCAATTTTCTGCGCCTCACGAAAGACCGTCGCATCCTTGTACCAACCGACGACGACAGTTCCACCACTTTCAGGCCCAGCCGTCCATACGACGGTTACACCACTCACGGAATCATCTTTCTTGCCGGCACCCAATTTCTCGATCTTGATTTTGCCAGTGGGCTGGACATATCCGTAAAGAGTGCCGGCGTTGCTGCTGAAGTTACAGACTTCGTGGCCTGTTGAGTGTTGGTTGTATTCGCCACCCCGTTCGATTGAATCACCATCAATACCGTTGTAGTACCTCATCCACCCGACATTGCAAAACAAGATTGGCATGGCGACTCCTAAAGTGACCAACTATTGTTATATGCAGCAACCAGACGCCACATAACAAATCCAACGCTCGCGTAACAGACACCCTGGACGACAACTCAAGCCCTTGTCGCGCTTGAGATTTCCGTCGCCGAGCGACCCGCGGTGCAGGCGTAAAAATGACGCCGAAAGCGGCGTCGGTTACAGATGATTCTGTGCCGCCCCACGTCCGCCGCCAAGCCCACCGCCCGCCTTCGGGGGGAGGTCCGCCACCCCCGAGCGAACAGCCCCAGCACCGCCCTGCCGCGGGCGCCGGGTGGCCGGTGGAGTGAAGTATCAGGAGGAGGCCCGGCTTGCCGGGCCGGAGGACATGAACGGAACCGGCCACCCGGCGATCGTGGCACGCCGAGGCCTTTGACCGCCGGCCGTCCCTCACATCCAATGCTCACGAACCAAGCAAGGCGGCACGCAGCGCGAGAGCCAGACCTAGGCCAAACGCCGATCACCCACGCAGCCAGAGCTGCTCCAGCCCCGGGAAACGCCAGGCCTCCGGTGGCTCGATGCCGGCGACTGCGTCCTCGCAGCGCGGATCGGACAGATCGAGATCGAAGGGCTCGATCGCATGGCGTTCGTCGACCGAGTAGAAGACCCGCACACGCGGCGTCAGCAGTGAGGCCCCGCGGCCGACGACGACCGCCAGGCGCTCGGACTTCAGCCGCAGCAGCGTGCCGGTCGGATAGATGCCGACCGCCTTGACGAAGTGCTGCACGATCACCGCGTCGAACTCGCGCGGCGACTGCGCCAGGTGGCGCATCGCCAGCCCCGGGTCCCAGGGCGCGCGATAGGGCCGGCGCGAGGTCACGGCGTCGTAGGCGTCGCAGACCGCGGCCATGCGCGCGAAAGCGGGAATGGCCTCGGCGCGCAACTTGTCGGGGTAGCCGCTGCCGTCCAGGCGCTCGTGGTGGTGGCGCACGGCGTCGAGCACGCTGCGCGGCACGCCGTCCAGGCGCGACAGCAGCGCGTGGCCGATCTCGGCGTGGCGGCGCATCAGCGCCAGCTCGTCGCCCTGCAGCCGCGCCGGGCGCGTCAGCAGCTCGGACGGCAGCCGAGCCTTGCCGATGTCCAGCAGCAGCCCGGCGAGCGCGGCCTCGCGCAGCTGCGGCGTCGCCAGCCCCATCTGGCGGCCGAGCGCGACCATCAGCGCCGACACCGCCAGCGCGTGCAGGTACAGGTACTCGTCGGCGGCCTTCAGCCGGGCGACGGCGACGAGCAGCGTCGGCTCGTACTCGACCGAGTCGACGATCTCGTCGACCAGGTGCTCGCAGGCCTCGGTGGCGACGGCGCGCCCCAGGCGCACGCTGTCGTGCAGCGAGCGCAGCGGTGCCAGGCTGCGCCGGCACAGCGCCGCGGCCTGCACGTAGTCGCGGCCGACACGCGGCGGCTCCGGCGGCGGCGCCGGCTCGGGTGTCGCGTCGGACAGCGGCTCGTCGACCGGCACCAGCGCCGGCAGCACGTCGACGCCGCGCTCGAGGTCGATGACCAGGCGCTCGACCCCGCTGCTGTGCAGCTTGGCGACGTCCTCGGCCTCGCGCAGCGCGAAACGCGTGCGCCAGAACGGGTGGTCGATCCACGAGCCGCAGATCTTGTGCACGAACATGCCGACACGCAGGTCGGCGACCGCGATCTCCTTGAGCACCGCCGGCGCGCTCCTCAGGCCGCGGGCAGCGCCGCCGGCGCCAGCCCCTGCAGCCGGCGCTCGTGCATGCGCAGCAGCAGCGCCTCGTAGTCGCGCGTGTAGCGCTCGGTGTCGAACAGCGGCAGGCCCGCGCGCCGCGCGTCCAGATGGCAGCGCAGGGCCTGCAGGCGTTCGGGCGAGCGCCCGAGTTCGACGGCGGTACGCACGTAGTCCTCGGCGTCGGCGCAGGCCAGCTCGGGCAGGCCGCAGGCGGCGACCAGGCTGGCGGCCACGCGCGAGGCGAAGGTCTCGCCGGGCACGGTCAGCACCGGCACCGCGGCCCACAAGGACTCGCTGGCGGTGGTGTGCGCGTTGTACGGCCAGGTGTCGAGGAACAGGTCGGCGGCGCGCAGCCGCGCGATGTGCTGGTCGACCGGCAGGCGCTCGGCGAAGACGACACGCTCGGCGCCGATGCCCAGCGCCTCGAGCGCGGCCAGCAGCCGGCGCTGGCCGTCGGCGTTCCAGGCCAGCAGCCACAGCACCGCCTGCGGCAGCTCGTGCAGCACGCGCGCCCACAGCGCCAGCACCTCGGGCGTGATCTTGTAGCTCTGGTTGAAGCAGCACAGCACCAGCGCGTCCTCGGGCAGGCCGAGCTCGGCACGCGGCGGCGCCGGCGGCAGCGCGCGGCGGTGGTCGTTGGGCTGGTAGCAGTGCGGCATCTGGGCGATGCACTCGCTGTAGTCCGCGGCGTGCGCCAGCGGCGTGACGACGGGGTCGCCGATGACGTAGTCGAGGTAGTCGGCGCCGGTGCTGCCCGGGTAGCCGAGGAAGGAGACCTGCACCGGCGCCGGACGCTGCGCGAACACCGTCATGCGCGTGCCGCGCGTGTGGCCCTTGAGGTCGACGCCGATGTCCACGCCGTCGCGGCGCATGCGCTCGGCGACCTCGGTGTCGCTCAGGCGGGCGACGTCGACGACCTGGTCGCAGGCGGCCAGCAGGCGCTGCTGCAGCGGGCTGCCGTCAGGCGCGCTGTGGGTGTAGGCGAAGACCTCGAAGCGCTCGCGGTCGCGGCACTCGAGCAGGCCGACCATCAGCAGCGCCGTGGCGTGGTTGTGGAAGTCCGAAGACAGGTAGCCGACGCGCACGCGCCCCGGGCGGCGCGGCCCCGGCGGCGGCAGCGACGGGCGCAGGCCCTGCAGCAGGTGGCGGGTGTGCAGCGCGCCGGCGTGGCGCTGCTGGGCGCGGCTGCTGGGCAGCGACAGCAGCGAGAACGGCGAGATCTCGCCGCCGCGTTCGACGCTGGCGACGTCGAGCAGCGCGAGCAGCGCCGCGCCGTCGCGCTCGAGCTCGCTCCAGTCGCAGCTCTGCTGGCTGGAGCTGACGAGCAGCGGCAGCGCCAGCGGCGCGATCGCGCCGTCGTGGTCGACCGACAGCGCGGTGCGAAAACAGATCGCCGCCTGGCTCTCGGCGCCCAGGCGCTTGAAGGCCAGGCCCAGGCGGTAGTGCAGCAGCGCGTCGGCCGGGCTCAGCATGCTGGCCTGGATCAGCCGCGTGATCGCGTCCTGCGGCCGCTGCGCCAGCAGCAGCGCGCTGCCCAGCGCCGACAGCAGTTCGGGCGTGGCCGGGTTCGCCGCAAGCGCGGCTTCGAGCACCTCGGCGGCCTCGGCATGGCGATGGCGGTGCGTCAGGCATTCGCCGAGCAGCATCGCGGCGACCGCGTCGCCGGCCTTCAGCGCCAGCGCCCGGCGCGCCGCGGCGACCGCGCTGTCGAGCTTGCCCAGCTGCAGCTGCGCTCGCGCCAGGTACAGCCAGGCGGCGTGGGCCCCGGGAGAGGCCTGCACCGCGCGCTGGAAACCCCGTTCGGCCTCGCCCCAGCGCCCGGCGCCGACGGCGGCGACGCCGGCACGCCAGTTCGTGTCGTACCGGTCGTTGCGGCGGACATCCTGCAGCGCCATGCGCCTGCTCCTCGAAGAAGAGCCGTGCCGGCCGCGGCCGGTTGACGGCAAGAAGGCCGGCCGGCGATGCCGGTCGGCCCTGGCGACGCGGGCGGCGCTGGCGCGCCGCTCGTCGGACTCAGTTCAGCAGCGACAGGGCGAGCTGCGACATGCTGCCGCTCTGCTTGAGCATCGAGGTGCCGGCCTGCAGCAGCAGCTGCTTGGAGGTCATGTTGGCGGTCTCGCTGGCGTAGTCGACGTCCATGATGCGGCTCTTGGCGGCCGACGTGTTCGTGCTCATGTTCGACAGGTTGTTGTAGACGTGGTCGAGGCGGTTGGACGCCGCGCCCAGCGCCGAGCGCACCGTGCCGACGTCGGCGATGGCCTGGTCGAGCTTGGTGATCGTCGCGTTGGCGGCGCCGGTCAGCTCGGTGCCGACCGTCGTCGCGTCGGCGGTCGTGACGTAGGCCGCGCTGGCCTTGCCCAGGCTGCCGTCGTCGGCGGTCAGCTTGCCCAGGGCGTCGGAGACGTTGACGACCATCGTTTCAGCGGCGCTCGAGCCGATCTGGAACGTGACGCCGGTGCCCTTGCCCAGCGTGCTCGTGCCGCCGGTGACGGCCGCCGCGTCGGTGCCGACGCCGAACAGCTTCTGGCCACCGAAGGAGGTGTTCTTGACGATGTTGGTCAGTTCGCGGCCCAGCGCGTCGTATTCCGACTGCATCGCGGTCTTGTCGTCGGCGGTCGACGAGCCGTTGGCGGCTTCGGTCGCCAGATCCTTCATGCGCAGCAGGATGCTGGTCGTCTCGGCGAACGCGCCTTCGGCGGTCTGCATCATCGAGATGCCGTTCTGGGTGTTCTTTTGGGCGACGGCCATGCCGCGGGTCTGGGCGTCCAGGCGGGTGGCGATCTGCAGGCCGGCGGCGTCGTCCATCGCCGAGTTGATGCGATAGCCGGTGCCCAGCTTGGACATCGACGAGGACAGCGAACGCTGCGTGTTGCCGACGGAGTTCTGCGTGGACAGAGACGCGGCGTTGGTATGAAGGCTCAGCATGACGGTGCTCCGGTGGGGTGGTGGTCCGAGTACGTTGCGCCTCGGTCTCGTCACCACAGGGCGACGGCCCGCGGAATTTCTTAAACGACCGGCTGCAAGATCACTTATTCGCTGAACGCATGAGGGTCGGCGAATCGATTCGTTCGTTCATGCAAACAACGCCTGCACCATGCGCAGCGTGAACTTCCAGCAACTCCGCGCCGTCCGCGAAGCCGTCCGGCAACGCTTCAACCTCACCTCGGTCGCCGAGGTGCTGCACACCTCGCAGCCGGGCGTCAGCCGCCAGGTGCGCGAGCTCGAGGACGAACTCGGCGTCGACCTCTTCGTGCGTGTCGGCAAGCGCCTGACCGGGCTCACCGAGCCGGGCAAGGTGGCGCTGCCGATCATCGAGCGCCTGCTCGCCGAATCCGACAACCTGAAGCGCGCCGGCGCCGACTTCGCGCGCGCCGGCAGCGGCACGCTGACGGTGGCGGCGACGCACTCGCAGGCGCGCTACGCGCTGCCGCCGGTGGTGCGCGACTTCCTCGCCGCCAACCCGCAGGTCACGCTGCACCTGAACCAGGGTTCGCCGCGCCAGATCGCGCGCTGGCTGATCGACGGCGAAGCCGACATCGGCGTCGCCACCGAGGCGCTGGCCGACTACGACGAACTCGTCGCCCTGCCCTGCTACCGCTGGAGCCACGTCGTCGTCGTGCCGCAAGGCCATGCGCTGGCCGAAGAGGACCGCCAGGGCGTGGGCCTGACGCTGGAGCGCCTGGCGCAGTTCCCGCTGGTGACCTACGAACCCGGCTACACCGGCCGTCGCCACATCGACGAAGCCTTCGAGCGCGAGAACCTGGGCCGCGAGATCGTGCTCGCGGCGATGGACGCCGACGTCGTGAAGACCTACGTCGAACTCGGCCTGGGCGTGGGCATCATCGCCTCGATCGCCTACGACCCGGCGCGCGACCACGGCCTGCACGCGATCGACGTGCGCCATCTGTTCGAGGTGAACACGACGCGGCTGGCGGTGCGCCGCGGCATCTACCTGCGCGACTACGCCTACGACTTCATCCAGACCTTCGCGTCGCCGCTGTCGCGCGCGCTGGTCGACCGCGCGCTGGCCACGCCGCACGGCCAGCCGCTGGAACTCTCGCCCGAACCGCCGCCGCCCAGCGCCTGGCGCACGCCGGCCGACGCCGTCACCGGCGGCTGAGGCCGCTGCGCGGCGTCATTCGCCGCGCGCGTGCGCCTCGTGGATCGCGGCGGCCTTGGCTTCCATCTCGCGCCGCATCGCGCGGCGCATCTCGGCCGCGGCATGGCGGCGCTTCTGGTCGGGCGTGCGCACTTCCAGCGGCGGCACGGCCACCGGCTGGCCGCCGTCGTCGACCGCGACCATCGTGAAGAAGCAGCTGTTGACGTGGCGCACGACGCCGGCGCGGATGTCCTCGGCCAGCACCTTGATGCCGATCTCCATCGAGGAGCGGCCGGTGTGGTTGACCGAGGCGAGGAAGGTGACCAGTTCGCCGACCTGGATCGGCTGGCGGAACATCACCTGGTCGACGCTCAGCGTGACGACGTAGCGCCCGGCGTAGCGGCTGGCGCAGGCGTAGGCCACCTGGTCGAGGTGGCGCAGGATGACCCCGCCGTGCACCTTGCCCGAGAAGTTGGCGGTGTCCGGGGTCATCAACACCGTCATCTGCAGTTCATGGGCGGGCAAGGCGATCGTCACGGGCTCCTCGGGGGATGTCTGCGGCGGCACCTGCCGCCGCGGACGATCATGCCAGCGCGGCAGCGATGTCGGCTTGAGCCTGCGCGAAGCCGCGTGCCGCGGCTTCCGGGCCCATGTTCAGGCCTTCGGCGTAGACGAAACGCACGTCGGTCATGCCGAGGAAGCCCAGCACCGACTTCAGGTAGGGCACCTGCGAGTCCGACGGCGTGTCGCGGTAGATGCCGCCGCGCGCCAGCGCGACGATGACCTTCTTGCCGGTGACCAGGCCTTCGGGGCCGTTGGCGGTGTAGCGGAAGGTGATGCCGGCGCGGGCCACCGAGTCGATCCAGTTCTTGAACTGCACCGGCACGCCGAAGTTGTACATCGGCACGCCGAGCACGATGACGTCGTGGGCCTGCAGTTCGGCGACGGCAGCGTCGGCCACGGCCACGCGGGCCGCCTGCTCCGGCGTGCGCGCTTCGGCGGGGGTGAACAGCGCGCCCAGCGCGGCTTCGTCGAGCACCGGCAGCGGGTTGGCGGCGAGGTCGCGCACGGTCAGTTCGGCATCCGGGTTCGCGGCGCGCAGGCCGGCGACGACGTCGTTGGCGACACGGGTCGAGTTGGCGCCTTCGCGGCGGGCGCTGGCATTGATCTGGAGGATCTTCATCGTGCAGTCCTGTAGGAAAGTCGGGCCGGCGGCGCTGTTCGATCGCTTTGCACGCCCCGCTGGGGCAGCGTCACCGAGGAGCGCTTTCGGTACGGAAGCAATTCTGGGCGTTGCGCGCGGGCGCGCCGTTCGCCGGTCTCGACGCCTCTGTTGCAAAAATTCGAACAGCGCCTGACCGCTTCCAGTGGCGCCGGCGATCAGTTCATTGAATATCCCGATCATTCCCCGGGAAATCTCGCAGCAGGACCATCGGATATCAGAATTTAGGGTATACCCTGATACAGTCGCGAGCCTTTTATCCAGCCTCCGCGAGGGCTCGCATGTCTGCTTCCAACGATCACTTCGCCAACCCTGCGCCGCTCGGCCTGATGGGGTTCGGCATGACCACCGTCCTGCTCAACATCCACAACGCAGGATTCTTCCCGATGAGCGCCATGGTGCTCGCCATGGGCCTCTGTTACGGCGGCGCCGCGCAGATCGTCGCGGGCATCCTCGAGTTCCGCAAAGGCAACACCTTCGGCCTCACCGCCTTCGTCAGCTACGGCTTCTTCTGGCTCTCGCTGGTGGCGCTGATCGTGCTGCCCAAGCTCGGCTGGGCCGACGCGACGCCCGAGGGCTTCATGGGCTGGTACCTGGTGATGTGGGGCGTGTTCACGGCCTGGATGTGGGTCGGCACCTGGCGCAGCAACCGCGCGATCCAGTTCGTGTTCGGCAGCCTGACGCTGCTGTTCGCGCTGCTCGCCGCACGCGACTTCAGCGGCTCGGCGACGATCGGCATGATCGCCGGCTTCGAGGGCATCGTCTGCGGTCTCTCGGCGATCTACCTGGCGATGGCCGAGGTGCTCCACGCGCAATATGGTCGGAGTATCCTGCCGATCGGCGCGTGAAACTCGTCTGTAACCTTGAAAAAGTATCCCGCGGGCAAGCCCGCGGGATATTGAAGGTCATGAAGAGAAATAGACGAACGTCGACGACCCGAAGGCCGCGACGCACAGCTATTATCTCCGAAAAACCCACGGGCCCGCTCGGCGAACCCACAAGCGTTGACAGTTCGTGCCGTCCCGGCCTGAGAACTCTCAGAACTCCAAGTTGTCGATGAGGCGGGTCGCGCCCAACCGTGCGGCGGCCAAGGCCACCAGCGGCGCACCGGCGGCCAGCGCTGCGGCGTCGGGCGCGAGCAGCGTCTCGCGACGGCGCACCGTCAGGTAGTCGGGCGCCCAGCCGCGCTCGCGCAGCGCCGCGGCGGCTGCGGCTTCGGCCGCCGCCAGCGCCGCCGGGTCGGCCGCGCGGCGCGTGGCCTCGGCCAGCGAACGCAGCGCCGCGGCCAGCGCCGGTGCTTCGCGGCGCTCGGCCTCGCTCAGGTAGCCGTTGCGCGAGCTCAGCGCCAGGCCGTCGGCGGCGCGCACCGTCTCGCCGGCCACCACCTGCGTGGGCAGCGCGAACTGGCGCGCCATCGCGTCGATGACGCGCCACTGCTGATAGTCCTTGCGGCCGAAGACCGCGACCGCCGGCTGCACGACGCCGAAGAGCTTCATCACGACGGTGCAGACGCCGCCGAAGAAACCCGGCCGGAACTCGCCTTCGAGGATGTCGGCCAGCGCCGCGGGCGGCGCCACGCGGTAGACCTGGGGCTCGGGATAGAGCTCGTCTTCGGCCGGCGCGAACAGCAGGTCGCAGCCGGCACCGGCCAGCAGCTCGGCGTCGCGCGCCAGGGTGCGCGGATAACGGTCGAAGTCCTCGTGCGGCAGGAACTGCAGCCGGTTGACGAAGACGCTGGCCACGACCGGGCCGCCCAGCGTCGCCGCCTGGCGCACCAGCGTGAGGTGGCCGTCGTGCAGGTTGCCCATCGTCGGCACGAAAGCCGTGCGCGTCTGGCCGGCGAGCGCGGCGCGCAGCTCGGCGATGGTGTGGATGGTCTTCATCGGGATTCAGTAGCCGTGCTGCACGGGGTCGGGGAAACGCCGGGCCTTGACCTCGGCGACGTAGGCGGCGGCGGCGTCCTGCACGCTGCGCGTGTGTTCGCCGTCGCGGCTGAAGTCGTGCACGAAGCGCGGCCGGCGGCCCGGCGTCCAGCCCAGCATGTCGTGCAGCACCAGCACCTGGCCGTGGGTGTCGGGGCCGGCACCGATGCCGATCGTGATCAGCCCGGGCGCGGCGGCACGCACCTGGCGCGCGACGGCCGAGGGCACCAGTTCGAGCACCAGCATCGCGGCACCGGCTTGGGCCATCGCCTGGGCGTCGGCCACCAGCGTCTCGGCGCCGGCGGCGTCGCGGCCCTGGACGCGGAAGCCGCCCAGCGCGTGCACCCGCTGCGGCGTCAGCCCCAGGTGGGCGCAGACGGGGATGCCGCGGTCGACGAGGAAACGCACCGTCTCGACCATCGGCCCGCCGCCTTCGAGCTTGACCATCTGGGCGCCGGCGCGCATCAGCGTGATCGCCGACTCCAGCGCCTGCTGCGGCGAGGCTTCGTAGCTGCCGAACGGCAGGTCGCCGATCAGCCAGGCCGAGGACAGCCCGCGCGCGACGCATTCGGTGTGATAGGCCATGTGGCCCAGGTCCACCGGCAGCGTGCTCGAGCGGCCCTGCACGACGTTGCCCAGCGAGTCGCCGACGAGCACGACGTCGACGCCGGCTGCGTCGACCAGGCGGGCCAGCGTGGCCTCGTAGCAGGTCAGCATCGCGATCGGCTCGTCTCGCGCGGCCATCTCGCGCAGGCGCACGAGGTTCAGGCGCGGGCGCGAGGCGGCCGCGGGGGTGTCGGTGACGTGGACGCTCATGGCGCAGGCGGCCCTCGTGGGGCGGCGGTGTCGGAACGGGCGCGATTATGGGTGCGCGGTGCACCGGCCCGCGCGCCGCGGGGCCACGCCCGGCGCTACAGCCCGCCGAGCACCTGGCCGAGCAGGATCTTGGTGATCATCGCCGCCGGGTAGACCAGCGCGTAGCCCTGGGCGACGCGGCTGTCGTGGCCGGTGCGGCCGTTGGCGAACGCCAGCACCGCCGGCTGGGTCTGCGTGCCGGCCAGCACCCCTGCCAGCCGCGTGCTGCCCATGCCGAAGACGCGCCGCATCACCAGCGTCACCGCGACGGCCGTCGTCGTCGTCACCACCAGCCCCAGCAGCAGCAGGTCGATCCAGGCGCCCGACGCGAAGGCCGCACCGAGCTGGCCGCCGGCCTTGGTGCCGGCCTGGGCGAGGAAGACCAGCAGCCCGAGCTCGGCGATCGCCTGCGCCGCCGAATGCGGCAGCGTCGTCACCACCGGCCCGATGCGGCAGAGCTGGCCGAAGACCAGGCCCAGCACCAGCGTGCCGGCGGCCGAGCCGATCGAGAACACGGCGCCCGGCACCGGGAAGGCGAACTTGCCGAGCAGGATGCCGGCCGCCATGCCCAGGCCCAGCGCGACCGGGTTGATGTCCGAGAGCCCGCGCTCGGAGTCGCCGAGAAAGCCCGACACCGCCGCCATCTGCGCACGCGGCGCGATGACGCGCACGCGGTCGCCGGGCTGCAGCACGAGGTCGTCGTTGGCCAGCATGTCGACGTCGCCGCGGCGCACGCGCGTGACGGTGGCGCCGAAGCGGCGCATCAGCCCCAGCCCGGCGATCGTGTTGCCGGCGAGCTGGGTGTTGGACAGCGTGATGCGGCGGAAGTCGAGTTCGCTGCGATCGGCATGCAGCGTGTGCGACGAGGCGTGGCCCAGCTCGGCGGCGACACGCGCGACGATGTCCTCGGGGCCGACGACGGTGACCAGGTCGTTGCGGCGCAGCACGTCGGCGTCGCCCGGGGCCTGCGTCGGGAAGCGGCTGCCGCCGTGTTTGACGCGCGAGAAGCGGATGCGGCCTTCGTGGCGGCGCTCGATCTCGCCGATGCGCGGCTCGGCGTCGGTCTCGACCCGCACCGTGCAGTTGACCAGCGGCGCCGGCGAGTCGTGGTCCTGGGCACGGTCGCGCAGCGCGAACTGCGTCGCCAGCAGCATGCCGAGCACGCCGAAGACGTAGCTCACCGCGTAGCCGATCGTCGGCAGCGGGCTGTTGCCGGCGGCTTCGCGCGCGGCAGCCAGCGCCGGCGTGTTGGTCACCGCGCCGGCGAAGGCGCCGGCCACCAGCGCCGGGTCCAGCCCCAGCAGCCGGCCGCCGAGCACGGCCACCAGCGCGGCGCTCGTCAGCACCCCGACGGTCGCCAGGATCGGCCAGACGCCGCGTTTGAGCGAGGCGAAGAAGCCCGGCCCCGACATCACGCCGATCGCGAAGGTGAACAGCGTCAGCCCCAGCGTGCCCAGCGCCTCGGGCACGACCAGCTCGTGGCCGCGCGACTTGCCCCAGGCGCTGAGCGCGATGGCCAGGAACAGCACCGCGGCGGCACCCAGCGAGACGCCGGCCAGCCGGGCCCGGCCGGCCAGCGCGCCGAAGCCGATGAGCACGAAGAGCAGCAGGATCTCCTGCCGGGCGAGGTAGGCGAGCACGAAGTCCATGGCGGTCGTCTGGTTCGGTCCGCCGCGACGGTAACGAAAGCCGGGCCCGGTGTCGGCACGGCGCCGCCGCCCGCGGCACGCGCGCCCCCGGAACCGGGGGGCCGTCACGCAAGCGTCACGCCCCCCCACGAGCATCGCCCGGCTCGTCATCGTCGGAACACAAACACCATGACCCGGTTGTCCAAACATCACCGCCGCCTGCTGGCCGCCGCCGCGGCGCTGGCCCTGGGCAGTGCCTCCGGCGCCGCCTTCGCCGTCGACCTGATCGCCATCGGTTCGCTGCCGGGCAACGGCAGCGACTTCTCGGGCCAGAGCGCGCCGCTGGAGAACGGCCAGCGCGGCGACCTGCTCGGCGGCCTGGGCTCCGGCCTCACCTGGGCCGGCGGCAGCACCTTCCTCGCCCTGCCCGACCGCGGCCCCAACGCCGTGGCCTGGAACAGCGCCGTCGACGACACGACGAGCTACATCCCGCGCTTCCACACGCTGTCGCTGGCGCTGAGCGCGACCCCCGACACGAAGACCGGCCTGCCGTTCACGCTGACGCCGACGCTGCTGGGCACGACGCTGCTCTACAGCCGCACGGCGCTCGCCTACGGCGGCACGGCCGGCGGCTTCGGCGCGGTGCCGGCGGCCAACGGCGCCAACCGCTTCTACTTCTCGGGCCGCTCGGACAACTTCAACCCGGCGACGACTTCGGCCGACAGCAGCGACGCCCGCCTGGACCCCGAAGGCATCCGCCTGGCGCGCAGCGGCACCACGGTCTTCGTCTCCGACGAATACGGCCCCTACGTCTACCAGTTCGACCGCGCCACCGGCGCGCGCGGCCGCGTCACCCGGCTGCCGGCCGAACTGGCCGTGGCACGCAAGGCGGCCGTCGGCAGCACCGAGATCAGCGCCAACACCAGCGGCCGCGTCGCCAACAAGGGCATGGAAGGCCTGGCGATCTCGCCCGACGGCAAGACGCTGTTCGCGATGGTCCAGAGCCCGCTGATCCAGGACGGCGGCGACGGCGGCCGCTACAACCGCATCCTGAAGATCGACCTGGCCAGCGGCGCGACCCAGCAGTTCGTCTACGACAACTACCTGGCCGACAAGTCCAAGACCTACAACAGCAGCGAGATCCTGGCGCTCAACGAGCACGAGCTGCTGGTGCTGGAGCGCGACGGCAAGGGCCGCGGCGACGGCTCCAGCGCCGTCGTCAAGCGCATCTACAAGGTCGACCTGGCCACCGGCAGCGACGTCAGCGGCAAGAGCGGCGCGGCGACGCTGGCGCCTTACGCGCTGACCAAGACGCTGTTCCTGGACATCGCCGCCAAGCTCGGCGCCGCCGGCATCAAGGCCACGGCGATCCCGGCCAAGCTCGAAGGCATCGCCTTCGGCGAGGACATCGTCGTCGACGGCGTCACGCGCCACACGCTTTACGTCGGCAACGACAACGACTTCCTGCCGACGACCGCCGACGGCCAGGACAACCCGAACCAGTGGTTCGTCTTCAGCTTCACCGACGCCGACCTCGGCGGCTCGGTCTTCGTCAACCAGAGCTTCGCCCGATGAACGCCCGCACCCTGTTCCGCCCCGTCGCCGCCGCCTTGCTGGCCGCCGGCTGCCTCGCCGCCCACGCCGGCCCGGTCGACGCGCTGACCTGGACCGTCGCCAACACCGACGGCGGCAACGGCGTCGCGACGATCGCGCCCGACAGCCTGACGCTGGTCTCGGCCGACTTCACCGGCAGCCCCGACCAGGCCTTCGTGCCGACGCTGCTGACGGCGACCGTCGCGCTGGCCGCCGGCACCACGATCAGCTTCGACTGGGCCTACACGACCGCCGACGACGGCGGCTCGAACAACGACGTCTTCGGCTGGCTGCTCGACGGCCAGTTCCAGGCGCTGAGCGCCGGCGACTCGTTCGACCCGCAGTCCGGCCGCTTCAGCCTGGTGCTGGACCACGACGCGGTCTTCGGCCTGGCGATGAACTCGGTCGACGGCTGGGGCGGCAGCGCCACCGCCGTCGTGACCGATTTCACGGCCGTGCCCGAGCCGGCGACGCTGCCGCTGGCCGCCGCGGCACTGGGCGGCCTGTTGCTCGCCGGAAAACGCCGCCGCGGCTGAAGACAACGGCGCCGGGCGTGAAGCCTGGCCGTGACAGGGCTGCGGCGCTCCTTCACAGTCGCGGCATGTCCATCTGCAGGCGGCCCGCGGTGGCGCGGCCCGGCGTCGGCCGATGAGCGCGGCGCCGGACGTCTCGCCCCGGGCCTGGGGGTCGTTCCGAGTCAGGCTCACGCTGTGGGCCGCTGGCTTGGCCTTGTGCACCCTGCTCGGCGTGGGCCTCTATGCGGCGCGCCAGGCCACCCAGCAGCGCGCGGAGTTCGTCGGCCAGCAGTTGCTGAGCTCGGCGCGCTCGGCGGCCTTCCAGCTCGCCGTGCGGCTGCAGGAACGCGAGAAGGAAGTCGAGATCCTGAGCCGCGTGCCCTCGCTGGTCGAGAGCCGGCTGAACTCGCCGCGTGTGCTGCGTTCGCTGCAGCTGCGCAAGGAGATCAACGACGAATACGTCTGGATCGGCGTGGCCGACGCCTCCGGGCGGCTGCTCAACGCCACCGGCGGGCGGCTCGACGGCGCCGACGTCCGCCAGCGGCCCTGGTTCGCCGCCGGCCTGCGCGGCCCCTACACCGGCGACGTTCACGATGACGCGCAGCTGGCCCGGCGGCTGGCCCACGAGGCGTCCGACTCGCTGCACTTCATCGACCTGGCGGCGCCGGTGCGCGACCACGACGGCGAGGTGCGCGGCGTGCTCGCCGCCCACGTGCGCTGGCAGCGCATCGCCCGCACCGTGACCGACGCCGTGCGCGGCGACCCGGCGGCCTTGCGCACCGAGGCGATGATCCTGGCGCGCGACGGCACGCTGCTGTTCCCGCTGCACGCGCCGGGCATGCGCCTGCCCGAGGCCCCCGGGCCGGGACGCTTCGGCGTGCAGAACGACGCCGACGGCCGCGCCTACCTGGTGGCGCGCGCGGCGGTGCCGGCCACGGCGCAGTCGGACCTGGGCTGGAGCGTCGTGCTGCGCCAGCCGCTGGAGGTGGCGACGGCGCCGATCTCGGCGCTGCGCGACCGGCTGTTCATCGTCGGGCTCGTGGCCTCGCTGCTGGTCGCCGCGCTCGCCTACGTGCTCGCGGTGCGCCTGAGCCGGCCGCTGGAACAGCTCGCCGCCGCGGTGGTCGCGGTGCGCGAGGGCCGCAGCAGCGCCGCCTTCCCGCAGCGCTGCGGCTCGCCGGAGCTGGAGGCGATGACCGAATCGGTGCGCGCGATGACCGAGAGCCTGCTGGACCGCGAAGCCCGGCTGGAGCAGGCCAACGCGCAGCTCGAGCAGACCGTCGACGACCGCACGCGCCAGCTCTCGGCGGCCAACGCCGAGCTCGCCCGGCTGGCCTCGCAGGACGCGCTGACCGGGCTGGCCAACCGCCGCGCCTTCGAGCAGCGTGCCGCCGACGAGGAAGCGCGCGCACGCCGCACCGGGCGCGGCATCGGCCTGCTGATGCTCGACGTGGACCTGTTCAAGTCGGTCAACGACCGTTTCGGCCACAGCGTCGGCGACCGCGTGCTGCAGGAGATCTCGCGGCTGCTGGAGGCCTCGATCCGCGAGACCGACCTCGCCGCGCGCCTGGGCGGCGAGGAGTTCGCCGTGCTGCTGCCCGAGCTGGCCGGGCCGGCCGAGGCCGCGCTGGTGGCCGAGAAGATCCGCCTGGCGGTGCAGGGCCACGGCTTCGCCGAAGCCG
Organism: Rubrivivax gelatinosus IL144; assembly: GCF_000284255.1. Taxonomy (NCBI): domain Bacteria; kingdom Pseudomonadati; phylum Pseudomonadota; class Betaproteobacteria; order Burkholderiales; family Sphaerotilaceae; genus Rubrivivax; species Rubrivivax gelatinosus. Next base: position 2,022,246 of record NC_017075.1, on the reverse strand, counting down.
GGCACGTCACGCTGAGCATCGGCGTCGCCTGGGCCGACGGCCACGCGACGCCGGTCGTCGTGGCGCTGCAGCGTGCCGACGAGGCGCTCTACGCGGCCAAGCGCCGCGGGCGCAACTGCTGCGTCAGCGCCGACGACTCGCTGGCCGGCTGAGACATCAGCCGGCGGGCAGCTCACGCACGAACCAGGCGTCCTCGCCGTCGTCGTGCGTGCGTCGGAAGCCGTGCTGCTCGTAGAACTCGATCGCCGACTGCCAGCTGCGCGTCGTCTCCAGCACCAGCTCGTGCGCGCCGCGCTGCCGCGCTGCGTCCAGCAGCGCCGCCAGCACCTGTGCGCCGACGCCCTGGCGCCGGTGTTCGCTGGCGACCGACATGCGCACGATCTCGAAGCGCCCCGCCCCGGCCGGCCGCAGCGCCCCGGTGCCGACGATCGTGCCGCCCCGGCGCGCGACCAGCGTCAGCCGGCCGTCGAATCCCTGGGCCAGGGCCTCGATGTCGGGGTTGAAACGCGGCTCGTAGCCGCCCCAGCGTTCGGTCAGCCCGGCGACCAGCAGGGCGCGCACGGCGGGCACGTCGGCGGGGGCGAGCGGGTCGATGCGAAGCGGCTCGGCGGCCACCGGGGTTGCCTGCGTCATGGCAAGAAGCGGATTCGGGCGGAAGTCGGGACCGCCGATGATCGCAGGCGGCGCGCCGGCTAGAGCCAGCCCCGGGTCCTGGCGATGCGCGCGGCTTCGACCCGGTTGTCGGCCCCCAGCTTCTGCGCCGCCTCGTGCAGGTAGTTGCGCACCGTGCCCGGCGACAGCCCCAGCGTGTCGGCGATCTCCTTGTTGCTGCGCCCCTCCTCGGCCAGGCGCAGCACGCTGCGCTCGCGCTCGCTCAGCGGGTCGGGCAGGTCCCAGGCGGCTTCGGCCAGCTCGGTGGCGACGACACGCTGGCCCGCGGCGACACGGCGCACGGCGGCGGCCAGCTCCTCGCTGGGCTGGTCCTTCAGCAGGTAGCCACGCACGCCGGCGTCCAGCGCCCGGCGCAGATAACCCGGGCGGCCGAAGGTGGTGACGATGAGCACGCGCGTCGGCAGCTTCGCGGCCTGGACGCGCGCGGCGAGGTCCAGCCCGCTCAGGCCCGGCATCTCGATGTCCGACAGCAGCACCTCGGGACGCTCGCGCTGCACCAGCGCCCAGGCGGCCGGCCCGTCGGCGGCGCGGCCGACGACCTCGATGTCGGGCTCCAGCGCCAGCAGCGCCGCCAGCGCCCCCAGCACCATCGCCTGGTCCTCGGCGACGACGACCCGGATCACGCGCCGCCCTCGCCTGCCAGCGGCACGCGCGCGAGCAGCGTCGAGCCCTGCGGCGCGCGGATCAGCGAGAGCTCGCCGCCCACCGCGCGCAGCCGCTGGCGCAGGCCGGCGAGGCCGTGGCCCTCGGCCGGCGGCGCCGGCCGGGCCGCCGCCGGGGCGTGCGCCGTGTCCTGCACCGCCAGCGTCACCTCGCCATCGGCGCAGGCCAGCTGCACCCGGCAGCGGCTGGCCTGCGCGTGGCGCACGACGTTGGTCACGCCCTCGCGCAGCACGAAGGCCAGCGCCGTCTCCACCGCCGCCGGCAGGGGCAGCGCGGGCAGCTCGGCGTCGAGTTCGACGCCGGCGCTGCCCAGCGCGCTGCGCGCCGCCGCCAGTTCCGTGGCCAGCGTCGTGGCGCGCAGGTCGGTGAGCGCGGCCCGCACGTCGGCCAGCGCGGCGCGCGCGATGCGGCGGATGTCCTCGATCTCGGCCCTGGCGCGCGCCGGCTCGGCCTCGGCAACGCGCCCGGCGAGGTCGGCCTTGACGGCGATGGCCGTCAGCGTGTGGCCCAGCAGGTCGTGCAGGTCGCGCGCGATGCGCTCGCGCTCGGCCACCACCGCCAGGCGCCGGGCTTCGTCGCGCGACGCGGCCAGCTCGGCGCTCTGCACGGCGAAGGCCGCCGAGTACATCGACACCACCGCCGTCATGGCGCCGAAGAACACCGACGGCAGCCAGTGCCACGGACCGATGCCGCGCCACAGCACCAGCGCCGCCAGCACCACGGCCAGCGCGGCCAGGGCCGCCGCCGCGCGCCGGCGCGGCAGCACGCCGCCAAGCAGGCCGCAGGCGTAGACGATGAACACGCCCCAGACGCCGCCGAAGGGCTCGAGCGCCAGGCCGACGGCGGCGACGCCGGCGCCGCAGCCCAGCGCGCGCCGGTCGCTGCGGCCGAAGCCCGCCAGGTACAGCGGCAGGAAGACCGCCACGCCGGCCGCGGAGGCCAGCAGCGCCGCCGTGCCGGGTGCGTGCCCCAGCCAGGGCAGCGGGTACAGCAGCAGATAGGCGAGGAACCAGTAGCCCATGCGCCGCGTGCCGCGGTCGATCTGCTGCAGCTCGGGAGCGCTGGTGTCGGGCATGGCTCGTGTCTTCACGTCGCCTCAGGATAGCGGCGGCGCGGCACCGGCGCACCGTTCTTCCAGATGCGCACGATGGCGCGCGTGGCGCGGATGTCGGCCGTCGGGTCGCCGTCGACCAGCAGCAGGTCGGCACGCCGGCCCGGCGCGATGCGGCCGCGGTCGCCCAGCGCGAAACGTGCGGCCGGCGCCGCGGTGGCCGCGCGCAAGGCCTGCACCGGCGTCAGGCCGGCGCGCACCAGCAGTTCCAGCTCGTGGTGCAGGCTGGCGCCGTGCGCGGTGCCGGGGTTCGGGGCGTCGGAGCCGGCGAGGATCTCGACGCCGCCTTCGTGCAGCGCCCGCACCGAGGCCAGCGCCAGCTCCAGCCGGAAGATCGACAGGCGCGCGCCGCGCCCGGCTTCGAGTCCGCGGCGCTGCTCGGGCGTGAGGAAGGGCTGCACGGCGGGGTCGGCGGCGAAACGCTCCGTCTCGCGCGGCGGGCCGGGCCGACCGGCCGCGGCCGAATCGTTGCCGGCGATGACGGCCAGCGTCGGCGTGACGAAGGCGCCGCGCTCGCGCGCCAGGCGCACCAGGGCCTCGTCGGCGACGCGGTCGGCATGCACGTGCACCAGGCCGTCGGCGCCGGCCTGCAGCGCCTCGCGCGCCGGCTCCAGGCGCGAGACGTGCACCACCGCCAGGCGACGGCGCTGGTGCGCGGCCGCCACCAGGGCCGCCAGCGTCGCCCGGTCCAGCGACGGGAACGGCGGGCCCAGGCCGTTGGCGTCGCGCGGCTCGTAGACGATCTTGATGTAGTCCGAGCCTTCGGCCAGGCGCGCGTCGACCCAGGCCGGTGCCTCGGCAGGCGTGCCCAGCGGGGGCACCGGCAGGCCGAACTGCGTGCCGTGGCCGGCCGGCGCCGTGGCCAGCCAGCCCGCCGAGAACAGGTCGGCGTGCGCGCGCGGCGCCAGCGAGTCGCGCGTGCGCGCCAGCTCGCGGGCCGCGGCGGGGTCGGAGAACATGCTCAACACCGTAGTGACACCGAAGTTCAGCGTCTCGGCCAGCGCGTCGCCCCAGGGGTGGACATGAGCGTCGATCAGGCCGGGCAGCAGCGTGCGGCCGCGCCCGTCGACCACCTCCAGCCCCGGCGGCGGCGCCAGGCCCGGGCCGAGCTCGGCGACGCGGCCGTCGCGCACGACGACGGTGGCCTGCTCGACGACACGCTCGCCGTCGAACACGCGCACGTCGCGCACGACGAAACCCGGCGCCGCCGCCGGCTCGTGCTCGTCGCCCGGCTCGGGCAGCGCCAGGAAGCCGGCGACCAGCGCCGCCGCGCCGGCCAGCGCCGCGGCAACGCCGCGCTTCATCGCGCCGCCCGACGCCAGGCCCAGCCCGCGCCGGCGGCGAAGACGAGCATGAAACCCGCCACCGCCGCGGCGTGGCCGGGCAGGCTGCCGCCGATGTCGCGCCCGCTGGCCGCCAGCGCGATCTCGGCCAGGTGGTGGCTGGGCATCGCCAGCGCCAGCACCTGCATCCACGGCGGGAACAGGAACACCGGCATCCACAGCCCGCCCAGCACCGCCAGCGCCAGGAAGACGAGGTTGCTCACCGCCATCGCCGCCTGCCCGGACAGGCGCAGCCCGATCACCAGCCCCAGCAGCCCCGTCGGCAAGGCCGCACCCACGTGCACCGCCGCCAGCGCTGCCCAGGCGGCCCGCGGCAGCACCACGCCGGCGCCCCAGGCGGCCAGCGCGTACAGGCCGGCCACGACCAGCGCCGTGAAGCCCATGCAGACGATCAGCTTGGCGCCCAGGTACAGCGGCACCGGCAGCGGCGCGATCTGCTTGAGCGCCAGCTGCCCGGCTTCGCGCTCCTGCGCGACGCCGGCGCCGAAGGCGAACAGCGCCGGGCCGAGCGCCGCGAACACGCCGTAGGTCGCCAGCAGGTAGGCGGCATTGCCGCTGCCGGGCCGCGTCAGCACGATCGCGAACAAGGCGTAGAAGGCCAGCGGCAGCGCCAGCGTCGGCACCGCGAAGGCCGGCTGGCGCCAGGCCTTGAGCCACTCGGCGCGGGTCTCGGCGGCCAGCAGCGAGGCGGCGTTCATGCGGTCTCCCGGTGCAGCAGGTCGAGCACGGCGTCCTCCAGGCGGGTGGCGGTGAGCTCGAGTTCGGCCACCGTGTCGTCGGCCGCCAGCAGCGCCCGCAGCGTGGTTTCGGCGGCCTGGGTGCGCAGCGCGACACGCCGGCCGCGCGGTTCGGCCGCCGTCACGCCAGGCAAGGCGCGCAGCCGCTCCAGCGGCAGCGAACTCAGGCACTGCAGCGACTGCGCCGCCACGCGGGCGCGGATCTGCGCCGGCGAGCCGTCGGCCAGGCAACGGCCCGCGGCCAGGAGCACGACGCGGTCGGACAGCGCCTCGGCCTCTTCGAGCAGGTGCGTCGTCATCAGCACGGCGGCGCCCTCATCGGCCAGCGTGCGCACCGCCTGCCACAGCGCGCGGCGCGACTCGGCATCGAGCGCGGCGCTGGGCTCGTCGAGCACCAGCACCCGCGGGCGGCCGCACAAGGCCAGCGCGAACTGCACGCGCCGCTGCTCGCCGCCCGACAGCGCGCCGTAGCGGCGCCCGGCCAGCGCCTGCAGCCCGGCCAGCGCCAGCGTCTGCTCCAGCGGCCGCGCCGCGCGGTGATACGAGGCGTGCAGCCGCAGATGCTCGGCCACCGTCAGCTGGGCGGCCAGCGCGGCGCTCTGCAGCATCGCCCCGGTCAGCGCACGTGCGGCCAGGCTGCCGGGCAACTGGCCGCAGACACACACGCGGCCGGCCTGGGGCCGCCAGCGGCCGAGCAGCAGGCCGACCAGCGTGCTCTTGCCGGCGCCGTTGGGGCCCAGCAGGCCGGTCACGCACCCGGCCTCCAGCGCCAGGCTCAGGCCGTCCAGCGCCTTCACCGGGCCGTAGCAGTGCACGACATCGCGGGCCTCGACGGCCGCCGCCTCATCCATCGCCGTTCTCCCGGGCTCCGACAGGAAGCCACTGTCGCCGGGCGGCGCGGCGCGCACCAGTGAACGGTGTCAGGCGGTCGACATGACGAATGTCACCCTCAGGCCGGCGAGGGCTGCACCGCAGTCGGCCGCCCGTGGGCGTCGACGGCGACCATCTCGAAGCTGCCGAGCAGCGCCTGCTCGCCGCGGGTGCCGGGCGCGGCGTCGAAGCTGGCGACGACGGTGGCGGTGAGCGAGCTGCGTCCCACGCGCGCGATGCGCGCCTCGACACGCAGCACGCTGCCCACCGGCGCGGGCTTCAGGAACTCGACCCGGCTGGCCGCGGCCATCACGATGGCCTGCCGCGTGAAACGCGTGGCCACCAGGTAGGCGGCCTTGCCCAGCAGCGCCAGGCCGTAGGGGCCGAACAGCGTGCCGTAGTGGTTGCTCTGCTCGGGCAGCACCAGCTCGGTCAGCGTCAGGCGGTCCAGCGCCGGGAGTTCGTGCGCCGGGTCGGCCGGCAGCGGGCGGTGGCGGGGGAGGTCTTGCACGGCGTGCATCGGGGTCTTCGGAGAGTTCGTGAGGTTCGCAATCTTCGCTATGCTGTCGCCTCCCGAGAACGCCTGAAACGGCGAATGAATGCGAAGCCTTCTTCGCCATCTTGCGAAGATTGCGAAGCACCTGAACGATGCGCAAGACCTTCATGGGCGTGCGTCTGCGCACGCTGCGCGAACGCAGCGGGCTGACGCAGGCGGCGCTGGCCCAGCGCCTGGGCCTGTCGCCGAGCTACCTGAACCAGATCGAGCACGACCAGCGGCCGCTGTCGGTGCCGGTGCTGCTGAAGCTGCAGGCCACGCTGGGCGTGGACGCGCAGTGGTTCAGCGAGGACGACGAAGCGCGCCTCGTGGCCCAGCTCCAGGAAGCCGTGGCCGACGGCGACGCGGCCGAGCCGGTGGCGCAGGCCGAGCTGCAGGCGCTGGCGCGGCAGATGCCGGGGCTGGCGCGCCGCGTCATCGCCCTGCACCACCAGGCGCACGACACGCGCCAGCGGCTGCAGGCGCTGGCCGCGCAGGCCGGCGACCGCGAGCTGCTGGCGCAGGTCGGCCCGGCGCAGCCGCACGAGGCAGTGCGCGACTTCTTCTACGCCCGCCACAACCACGTCGCCGAGCTCGATGCGCTGGCCGAGGCGTTGCATGCCGAACTGGGCGTGGCCTCGCCTTCGGCCGCCGACCTGGCGCCGGCACTGCAGCAGCGGCTGGAGCGCCGCCACGGCGTCGACGTGCACCTGGCCGCGCCCGACGAGGCCGCCGGCCTGCGCCGCTACGACCCGGTGCGCCGCACGCTGCGCCTGCATCCCGAGCTGGCGCCCGGCCAGCGCGGCTTCCAGATGGCGGCGCAGCTGGCGCTGCTCGAAGCCGCCGCGCCGATCGCCACGCTGGTCGCCGACCCGGCGCTGCCGAGCGACGAAGCACGGGCGCTGGCGCGCATCGGCCTGGCGAGCTACTTCGCCGGCGCGCTGCTGCTGCCTTACGGCGCCTTCCTCGGCGCCGCCGAGGCTCTGGGCTACGACATCGAACTGCTGGCGCGGCGCCACGGCGTCAGCTTCGAGACCGTCTGCCACCGGCTGTCGACGCTGCAGCGCCCCGGCACGCCCGGCGTGCCCTTCTTCTTCGTGCGCGTGGACCGCGCCGGCAACATCTCCAAGCGCCAGTCGGCGACCGACTTCCACTTCTCGCGCACCGGCGGCACCTGCCCGCTGTGGAAGGTCTACGAGGCTTTCGCCCAGCCCGACCAGGTGCTGACGCAGCTGGCGCAGATGCCCGACGGCCGGCGCTATCTGTGGATCGCACGCTGCGTGACGCAGCACGACGGCGGCTGGGGCCGGCCCGGGCGCCGCTTCGCCGTCGCGCTGGGCTGCGACCTGCGCCACGCCGGCCGGCTGGTCTACGGCCGCGGCCTGGCGCTGGACCGTGCCGACGCCGCGGTGCCGATCGGCCCCGGCTGCAAGCTCTGCGAACGCCGCGACTGCGCCCAGCGCGCCTACCCGGCGCTGGGCCGGGCGCTGCGCATCGACGCCGACACGCGGCCGCGCGAGCCCTATGCCTCGGCCTGAACACCGGCCCCCGCCGTACACTCGCCCGCCCGTCGCCCCCCGGCGACACGAGGACCGACGATGATCGAACTGGCGCTGGTGGGCATCGGCACCGGCAACCCCGAGCACCTGACGCTGCAGGCCATGCGCACGCTGGCCGCGGCCGACCTGGTGCTGATCCCGCGCAAAGGCGAGGACAAGGCCGACCTGGCCGAGCTGCGGCGCACGATCTGCGCCGAGGTGCTGCGCGACGCGAAGACCGTCGTCGCCGAGTTCGACCTGCCGGTGCGCGATGCGGCCACCGCCGACTACCGCCGCCGCGTCGACGACTGGCACGACGCCATCGCCGAGGTCTGGATGCAGACGATCGCCGAGCACCCCGGCGCACGCCGCGTCGCGCTGCTGGTCTGGGGCGACCCGTCGCTGTACGACAGCACGCTGCGCATCGCCGCACGGCTGCAGCCGCCGCCGCAGGTGACGGTGGTGCCGGGCATCACCTCGGTGCACGCACTGACCGCGGCGCACGCGATCCCGCTCAACGAGATCGGCGCGCCTTTCGTCGTCACCACCGGGCGCCGGCTGCGCGAAGACGGCTGGCCGCCGGGGGTGGACACCGTCGTCGTGATGCTCGACGCCGGCGGCGCCTTCGAGGCGCTGGACCCGCAGGGCGTCGAGATCTGGTGGGGCGCCTACGTCGGCATGCCCGAGCAGATCACCGTCGCCGGGCCGCTGGCCGAGGCGGCGCCGAAGATCCTGGCCGCACGCGCCGAAGCCCGCGCGCGCCACGGCTGGATCATGGACATCTACCTGCTCAGGCGGCGCGCCGGCTGAACGCCTCGCGGCGCGCACGGCGCAGCAGCGCCCAGCGCCAGACGCCGGTGGCCAGCAGCAGCGCCGGCAGCAGCCCGGCCAGCGCCACCGGCACGCGCAGCCACAGCCCGCCGGCCGAAGCGTCGTGCAGCGGGTGCAGCCAGTTGTTGACGAGGTTGGAGGCGCCGAAACGCTGCCGGTCCTGCACCGCCAGCACGGCGCCGCTGGCCGGGTCGATCCAGACGCTGCTGTGCGGAAAGCGGTAACTCGGGTCGCCCGGCTGCTGCACACGCACCATGTAGGCACCGAAGCCCGGCCCGGGCGCCTCGACCCAGGCCAGCCGGCCTGCGGGCATCACCCGGTGCGCGGCGGCCAGCGCGGTGGCGATGCCGACCGGCTCGCCCGACGACGCCGCGCGCACCGGCCCCGGCTTGGTGACCGGCCCCAGCGTGCGCGCCAGCACCGCATTGCTCTCGTCGGGCAGCGCCAGCATCACGCCGGTGACGACCAGCATCGCCAGCAGCGGCAGGCCGGCCAGGCCGGCGAGCTTGTGCAGGTCGCGCAGCCGGCGCGTGCGTTCGGCCTCGCGCTTGAAGTGCAGCGCACGGCGCCAGCTGCCGCGTGGCCACCAGGCCCAAAGCCCGCTGGCCAGCAGCGCGGCCGTCGCGACGCCGGCCCAGCCGACGACGGCGCGGCCGCCTTCGCCGAGCAGCAGGTTCATGTGCAGGTCGTAGAGCCAGGTCATCGCGTAGCGGCCCCACTCGTCTTCGCGCAGCACCTGGCGGCCGTCGGGCGACAGCCAGACCATGATGCGCTGGCCGTGGTGGCCGACGCCGGGCGGCTGGTAGCGCGCCGCCAGCGGCCCGGGCCGGCCAGTCGCCTCGAAGCGCCAGGCGCCGCGGCGCTCGGGCCAGCGGGCGCGCACGGTGGCCAGCGCCTGGTCCCAGACCGGCGAGTCCCAGCCCGGCGCCGGCAGGCGGCTTTGAACCCGGATCTCCGGGTTCAAAGCCGCGTCCACCGCCTCGTAGAACACCAGCACCGAGCCGCTGAGCCCGAGCACGGCGAACAGGCCGCCCAGACCCAGACCCAGCCACAGGTGCGCCTTGCGCACCACCCCGCGCCAGCGCTGCATCGTCAGAACTTCGACGTCAGCGACAGCTCGACGCTGCGCGGCGCGCCGATGTAGACGTTGGTCGTCAGATAGCCCGAGTACTCGCCGTAGAAGGCGTCGGTCAGGTTGCGGCCGCGCAGCGTCAGCGTCGTCTCGGGCGTGACGCGCCAGGCCACCGCGGCGTCCAGCGTCGTATGGCCGTCGACGTGGATCGAGTTGGCGGTGTCGGTGTAGAAGCCCGAGGCGTGGTGCAGCGCACCGCTCAGCCTCAGCGGCAGGCCGGGCAGCGCGTAGGCCAGCCAGGCGTTGGCGGTCGTCGCCGGCGTGTTGATCGGGCGGTTGCCGCTGCGCACCGCGCCGCCGGCTTCGATCAGCTTGTCGTACTGCGCGTCGACGTATCCGGCACCGCCCCCGGCCGACAGCGCCGGCGTCAGCGCCGCCGCGGCGACCAGCTCCAGCCCCTTGGACGACTGCGTGCCGCCCTGCACCGTCAGCGACGGGTCGGCCGGGTCGCGCGTCAGGATGTCGTGCAGCACGATCTCGTAGAGCGCGCCGGTCAGCGTCAGCCGGCCGTCGAAGGCCGTGGACTTGAAGCCGACTTCGGCCGAACGCCCCTGGCTGAGCTCGAAGCTGGTGTTCTTGATCGACTGCAGCAGCATCGTCGACACCGGCACCGCCGCCGAGGTGACTTGCGCGTACAGCGTCGTCGCCTTCGACAGATCGTAGGTCGTGCCGACGCGCCAGGACAGCGGGCTGTAGTGCGGACGAGAACGCTGCACCGTGACGGGCGTGGCGTTGTAGTCGGTGACGACACGCTGCAGGTCGATGTCGTCGTGGCGCAGGCCGGCCACCAGCAGCCAGGCCGGTGTCAGGTTGAAGGCGTCCTCGGCGAACAGCGAACGTGTCTTCAGCTTCGAGTCGTAGTTCAGGTTGGTGGCGGTGTAGACGCTGTCGGCGCTCGGGAAGCTGCCGACCTGCGGTGCCCAGGGGTCGACGGCGGCCAGCGCGCTGGTCGGCGCGATCTGGCGCAGGCTGGAGAAGTCGGTGTCGTTGACTTCGGCGCCGACCGTGAAGCGGTTGCGCCGCCCGGCGACGAGGCCGTCGTGCGCCAGCGCGCTGCGAACGTTCCAGAAGTCGTGGTCGTGATAGAAGCGCTGCGCCGATCGCGCGAAGCTGCCATCGGGGAAGCCGTCGCTGGCGGCGACGAAGGTCTGCACATAGCTGTACACGAAGGCGCGGTGCGCGGCGTAGGCCGTCAGGTCGGTGCTGGAGGTCCAGCCCTCGGCGAACTTCCAGTCGATGTGCGAGCGCAGCGTCGTGTCCTCGGCACCCGAGTAGGCGCCGTCGGGGTTGTAGTTGCGCCGACGCAGCGAGCGGTCGACGACCAGGCCGTTGGCGCTCTGCACGATGCCGCTGCGGTCGCGCGCGACCGCAGCCTGCACCAGCGGCAGGCCCTCGTAGGTGCTGTCGTAGCGGTCCTTGAAGTGGTCGACGGCGAGCAGCACCGACAGCCGCTCGCCGGGTTCGAACAGCAGGCTGGCCGTGGCGCCGCGCGAGCGTGTGCGGTTGTCGTCGACGTCGTAGAGGCTGTCCGAGTCGAGCTGGCTGGCGTCGACACGCAGCGCGACGCTGTCCGACAGCTTGAGGTTGGCGCCGGCGGCCACCGTCGTCGTGCCGAAGCTGCCGACGCTCAGCAGCGTGTCGACGTGGTTGCCGTCCAGCGTCGGCTTGCGCGTCACCTTGTTGATGACGCCGCCGAGCGCGCCTTCGCCGTAGAGCACCGAGGCCGGGCCCTTCAGCACCTCGATGCGCTCGAAGTGCCAGGTGTTGGTGTCGCGCTGCACGATGGTCGAGGTCGAGACGCGCACGCCGTCCTGCAGGATGGAGACGGTGTTGCCGGAGAAGCCGCGCATCATCACCGCCGCCGGGTTGCCGGGCACGTTGCCGGCGATGACGCCGGGGATCTCGGCGAAAGCCTCGCGTGCGGTGCGCAGGCCCTTGGCCTGGATCTCCTCCTGCGTCAGCGTCTGCACGGTGGCCGGCGTCTCGCGCGCCGTCAGGCCGAGGCGGCTGCCGGTGCTGCCGGGCTCGGCGAGGTGCAGGCGGTCGCGCGTGCCGGTGATGACGATCTGGTCGGGGCTGGACGAGGTGTCAGCGGCGTCCTGGGCGGACGCGGTGGCGGCGAGCAGCAGCACGGCGGCCGCGATGGGGGTACGGGGGCAGAACATGGGAACGAAATCCGGTGGCGCCGCAGCCCGAGCGGGCACGGCGACGAAGCCCCGGCCGACGGACGGCCAGGACGGGCGGGCCGGGAGGCCCAAGGCGGAAGGCATGACGGCCGCAGCGGCGCGTCAGCGTGTTTCGTTCAGGCCCGCGGCGGTGCGCGGGGCTGGGCCGTGACCCAGGCGTGCGGCGTGCGGGCGGCCGCGAGGAAGGCGCGCGGCAGCGGCTCCGCGCCCGGCGGCACGCCGGGCAAGGCCAGCGGCGCCGGCGGCAGGCCCAGCGCCGGGGCGTGCAGCGAGCAGAAGGGGCAGTGCTCGAACAGGTGGCCGGCGCTCGCCGGGCCGTCGGTCTCGTCGCCGGTGTCGGCATCGACCCAGACCGAGCCGTGCGCGGTGCAGATCTCCACCGCCGCGGCGCTGCGCGCAAAACCCAGCGCCTGCGAGACCGAGGGCGCGAGCGAGGCCATCAGGATCACCAGCGCGGCGATCCAGAGGGCGAATGGGTGGCGGCCGCGCTTGCTCAAGGTCAAGCGATTCTAGGTCGCACTCACAGCGCAGCGAGGCGCTCGGCCATGCGCCCGGCGAACCAGGCGCCATCGTCGCCGACGGTCAGCGCGTCGACACCGGGGCGCGCCGCCAGCCAGCTCTGCGCGCGTCGCACGCCGCCGACCATGGTCGCCGCGCCCAGGCCGTTGACGGTCTCGACCTGCTCGGCCACCAGCGTCACGCCGTGCAGGCCGCGTGTCGGCCAGCCGCTGCGCGGGTCCAGGATGTGGTGCTGGCGCCGGCCCTGGGCATCGATGAAGAAGCGCTCGTAGTCGCCCGAGGACGCGACGACGCCCGAACGCAGCGCGACGACGCCGCGCAGCCGCGAAGGCTCGGCCGGGTCGCGCACGCCGATGCGCCAGGCCGGGTCGCGGCCCTGCCCCAGGCACAGCACGTCGCCGCCGCCGTTGACCATCGCCCGCCGCACGCCGGCCTGCTGCAGCGCCTGCAGCCCGCCGGCCAGCACCGGCAGCTTGGCGAAACCGCCCAGATCCAGCCGCATGCCGCTGCGCGCCAGGCGTGCACGCGGCGCGTCGCGCTCGATCTCCAGATGCTCGAAGCCGACGCGCCGGCGCTGGGCCGCCAGCCGCGCGGCGGCGGGCACACGGGCCTCGGCACCGTCGCCGAAGTGCCAGTCTTCGTAAGCGCCGACGGTGGGGTCGAAGCAGCCGTCGGTGGCCTCGGCGCAGCGGCGCGCGCCGCGCAGCAGCTCGGCGGTGTCGGGGTCGACGCTCAGCGCACGCGCACCGGCGGCAGCGGCCAGCCGCGCCAGTGCGCCGTCGCCACGGAAGCGGCTCCAGCGCGCCGCGTCGGCCTCCATGCGCCGCCAGGCCGCGGCCAGCGCCGCGGCACGGCGCGCCGGGTCGGCGTCGACGACGGTGAGGTCGATGCGCGTGCCCATCAGCACCCGCGATTCGTGCCCGGCCGCGGCGGCCGGCATCGCCTGCGAGGCCAGCGGCGCGGCCATGACCAGGCCGCCGCCGAGCAGCAGCCGGCGCCGGGTGGGGTGGCGAAGCATTGGCGAAAGAGTCATCGGAGTCGTGGGCACGGATGCCCCTCGGGGACAGGTCGCCACCGGCGACCAGGGGGAGTGGCGCGGTTAATGCGCCTGACCGGATCCGGGTCTCCCGGTCCGGTCAGGTTGCCCCCTCGGGGGGCGGCCGCCAGGCGGCCGGGGGCCATCACTTCCCTGCGGCGACCATGTGATCGACGGCGGCTTTCACGTCGTCGTCGCTCAGGTTCGCGCCGCCGCCCTTGGCCGGCATCATCCCCTGGCTGCCGGTGAAGCCTTCGAGCGCGTGCTTGTAGAGCGTGTCCTGGCCTTGCGCGATGCGCGGGCCCCAGGCGGCCTTGTCGCCGATCTTCGGCGCGCCGCCGATGCCGGCGCCGTGGCACATCACGCAGACCTTGCCGTAGGTGGCTTTGCCGGTGTCGTTGGCCGCCGGGGCGGCAGCGACTTCGGTGGCGGCCGGCGTGGCCGGGGCGGTGGTCGCGGCGGCGGGGGCGGGTGTCGAGGCTTGGGGCGCGGCGGCCGGCGCGGCCGGAGGCTCCTGGCGGCCGCAGGCGGCGAGCGCGGCAAGTGCGACGGTGGCGATCAAGGTGCGGGCGAGGGTCATGGTGTCGGTGTCGGGAGAGCACTGCCAGGCAGCGGGACCGCGGTCGAGGCGGTGTGGGCGCGAACCATAGCCCGGCGGTCCCAGGAAATCCTTGAACTCGTTTAAGGCGATGAATTCACCAAATCCGCAGCATCCACCTTGCGCTCCAAGGTGATGACCGGTCGGTCGTCGGGAGCCGCCCCACCCCCTGACCTTCCGAGTCACATGCAACACGACAAGACCCCCGAAGCCGCGGCCGACGTGCCGGCGCGGCGCCGCTTCCTGAACACCGCGGCCCTGTCGGGCCTGGCGGTGGCCGTCGGCGCCTGCACCGACAAGAGCGGTGCCGCCGGTGCCGCCGCGCCGGCGTCGGCCGCGGCCGGCAGCCATGCCGGTGCCGCCAACGCGACGCACCTCGCCCCGGGCGAACTCGACTCCTACTACGGCCTCTGGAGCGGCGGCCACACCGGCGACATGCGCGTGCTGGGCCTGCCTTCGGGTCGCGAGATCCACCGCATCCCGGTGTTCAACCCCGACGCGCTGGTCGGCTGGGGCATCACCAACGAGTCGAAGAAGGTCATGGGCACCAAGCCCGACGGCTCGCTGCGCTACACGGTGGCCGACACCCACCACACGCACGCCTCGTACAAGGACGGCAACTACGACGGCCGCTACGCGTGGATCAACGACAAGATCAACGCCCGCATCGCGCGCATCCGGCTGGACTACTTCGTCTGCGACAAGATCACGCAGCTGCCCAACGTCCAGGGCTTCCACGGCATCTTCCCGGACAAGCGCGACCCGGTGGACCCGGCGATCAACTACACGACGCGCGTGTTCTGCGGCGGCGAGTTCGCGATCCCGCTGCCCAACGCCGGCACCGAGGACGGCTCGAAGTACCGCTCGATCTTCAGCTGCGTCGACGCCGAGACCATGGAAGTGCGCTGGCAGGCGCTGATCGACGGCAACTGCGACCTCGTCGCCACCTCGTACGACGGCAAGCTCGCGGCGACCAACCAGTACAACACCGAAGGCGGCGTGCACTACGAGGACATGATGTCCGCCGAGCGCGACGCCTGCCTGTTCTTCCACGTCGCGCGCGTCGAGGCGGCGGTCAAGGCCGGCAAGTTCAAGACCATCGGCGACAGCAAGGTGCCGGTCGTCGACGCCACGCGCGAAGCGAACAAGGACCCGAAGACCGCGCTCGCCGGCTACGTCTCGGTGCCGAAGAACCCGCACGGTGTCAACGCCTCGCCCGACGGCAAGTACTTCATCTGCTCGGGCAAGCTCTCGCCCACCGGCACCGTCATCGAACTCGCCAAGGTGCTGGACTGGTTCGACGGCAAGCTCGAGAAGCTCGACGACGTCATCGTCGCCGAGGTCGAGCTGGGCCTGGGCCCCCTGCACACCGCCTTCGACGGCCGCGGCAACGCCTACACCACGCTGTTCCTGGACAGCCAGGTCGTGAAGTGGAACGTCGACGCCGCGATCAAGTTCCACCAGGGCGACAAGAGCGCCAAGTACGTCGTCGACCGCCTGGACGTGCACTACCAGCCGGGCCACCTGAGCGCCACGCACAGCGAGACCGCGGCCGCCGACGGCAAGTACCTCGCGGTGGGCTGCAAGTTCAGCAAGGACCGCTTCCTGCCGGTGGGCCCGCTGCACCCGGAGAACGAGCAGTTCATCGACATCTCGGGCGACAAGATGGTGCTGCTGGCCGACCACCCGGTGCGTGGCGAGCCGCACGACTTCATCATCTTCAAGCGCGACATCGTCAAGCCCAAGCAGGTGTATTCGCTCGACGAATCGCCGATCGCGGTGAAGGACCCGAAGGAGTCCGGCGTCACGCGCAACGGCAGGAAGGTCACCGTCAAGCTCACCTCGCAGGCGCCGGCGTTCAGCCTGCGCGAGTTCAAGGTGAAGAGCGGCGACGAGGTGACGCTGATCCTCACCAACCTGGACAAGGTCGAGGACCTGACGCACGGCTTCGCGATCCCGAACCACAACGTCAACTTCATCGTCAACCCGCAGGAGACGAAGTCGGTGACGTTCACGGCCGGCAAGCCGGGCGTGTACTGGTGCTACTGCACGCACTTCTGCCATGCGCTGCACCTGGAGATGCGCACCCGCATGATCGTCGAGGCCTAGGCCTCGTCGCTCGTCCCTCTCTCCGGAAACGTCCTCAGGAGAGTCTTGTCACCCCGCCTGCACCCGCGGGCGGGGTTTTTTCCATTCGTGCCGCGATGAGGAAGTCCCTGTTGCCCCTGCCCCTGTTCCTCGTCGCGCTGTGGCTGGCCTTCGCCGCCGCGCTGCCCGCGCAAGCCGCCGGCGGCGCCTACGAGGCCGAACTGCCCGCCGACCTGGCGAGCGCGCCCGACTTGTGCGCGCGTGTGCCCTGCGCCGCGGTCTTCCCCGGCGCCGTGCGCTTCTCCACGCGTCGCGGCAGCCCGCCCTACGTCGAGGCCTACGGTGCCGGCGAAACGCTGCTGGGCTGGGTCGTGCTGTCGACCGACGTCACCGACACGCCGGCGTACTCCGGCAAGCCGGTCGTCACGCTGATCGGCATCGCCCGGGACGGCCGCTACGTCGGCGTCAAGGTGCTCAAGCACTCCGAGCCGATCCTGCTGCTGGGCATCCCCGAGTCGGCGCTGATCAGGTTCAACGAGCAGTACGTCGGCAAGGGCATCGCCGACAAGATCGAGGTCGGGCCGTCGCGGCCCGACGAGAACATCCTCGGCGTCGACGCGATCTCCGGTGCCACCGTCACCGTCATCGCCCAGAACCAGGTGATGAGCCTGTCGGGCGCGGCCGTCGGCCGTCAGGTCGGGCTGATCGCGCCGGTGAACCGCGAGCCGGCGTCGTGGGCCGGCGCCGAGCGCCGCTGGACCTGGCCGCAGCTCGTGGACGCCGGCCTCGTCAAGCGCCTGCGCGTGACGCCGCAGCAGGTCGGCCTGGACGCCGACGGCGGCGCACCGTTCATCGAACTCTGGTTCGGCGACCTCAACCACCCCGGCGTCGGCGCCAGCGTGCTCGGCGACGCCGGCTACGCGCGCCTGCGCTCGCAGCTGGCCGACGGCGAACACGCGATCTTCATCGTGCGCACCGCCGGCAAGGAATCGTTCAAGGGCTCGGGCTTCGTGCGCGGCGGCATCTTCGACCGCGTGCAGATCAAGCAGGGCCACGACGCCTTCACCTTCCGCGACCTCGACGCGATGAACCTCTACGGCATCGAGGCCGCAGGCGCGCCGGCGGTCACCGAGTCGGCGATCTTCATCGTGCGTTCCAGCGCCTTCTCGGCCGCCTACCCGTGGAAGCTGGCCTTCCTGGGCAGCCGTGTCGACCGCGCCACCGGCCACCGCAGCTTCATGCGTTTCGAGGCCGGCTACTGGCTGCCCGACGAGCTGCTGCAAGGCGGCCGGCCCGCGGCCGACGAGGACGACGCGCCGTGGAAGCGCGTCTGGTCGACGCAGCGGCTGAAGATCGCGCTGTTCGCCGCGCTGCTGCTGGCCGTCGGCGTCGTCTGGTCCTTGCGTGACCGGCTGACCGAACGATCGACGCGCAAGAACAAGTGGCCGGTCAACGCCTTCAAGTACACGGCCTGGGCGCTGTCCATCGTCTTCGTCGGCTTCGGGCTGATGGCCCAGCCTTCGGTGACACAGGTGCTGACCTGGTTCCACTCGGTGCTGTACCAGTGGACCTGGTCGCTGTTCCTGAGCGACCCGTTCATCTTCCTGTTCTGGATCTTCATCGCGGTCACGGTGTTCCTGTTCGGCCGCGGCCTTTTCTGCGGCTGGCTGTGCCCGTTCGGCTCGCTGTCCGAGGCCATCTACAAGCTGGCCGGCAAGGTCGGCCTGGCGCGTTTCCAGCGCCAGCTGCCGCGCGCCTGGCACGACCGGCTGAAGTGGGGCAAGTACGCCGTCTTCTTCGGCCTGCTGGCGGTGTCCATGGTGTCGATGACGACGGCCGAGCAGCTGGCCGAGGTCGAACCCTTCAAGACCACCTTCCTCGTCGGCATCTGGAACCGGCCCTGGCCTTACGGGCTGTTCGTCGCCACGCTGCTGGGGCTGTCGATCTTCATCGAGCGCCCGTACTGCAAGTACATCTGCCCGCTGGGCGCGGCGCTGGCGATGCCCAGCACCTTCCGCTGGTTCGGGCTGCGCCGCAAGATCGACTGCAACCGCTGCAAGGCCTGCGCCACCGACTGCGGCGCGCAGGCGATCGACGCCGCGGGCCGCATCGACCACCGCGAGTGCCTGCACTGCCTGGACTGCATGGTGCTCTACACCGACACCAAGGCCTGCCCGCCGCTGTCGCAGGAGCGCAAGCGCCGTGAACGCGACGGCCTGCTGATCACGAAGATCGGCCGCGACGGCTACTTCATCCCCCTCCAGCCCGAAACCGCGGTGCCGCGCACGAACGACGGCCCCGACCCGCGCATGGCCAGCGCCCCGGCACGCCCGCCCTACCCGGCGAGCGCGCGTGGCCTCGCCTGGTGGACGCACGAGCTGCACGACCACCTCTGGCCCTGGACACGCGATGGCTGGCGCGAGCAGCGTGCGCTGTCGGCCGCCGGGCTGGCGCTGGCGCTCGCCGTCACCGTCGCCTGGGGCCTGGCCGCCGGCGGCCGGCTGTCGCAGGCCGCGGTCATCGGCTGGTGGTTCGGCTGGAGCCTCTACGAGCTGCTGATCCGCCTGCAGGGCCGGCGCTACGTGAAGGAAGGCCCGTGGTGGCGCATGAACTTCCGCCAGGCGAGCTGGATGGACATGGCCAGCTACGTCGGCTTCAAGAACCTCTTGATCGGCGCCTCGCTGTTCCTGCTGCTGAAGGCCGCCGGCCTGCCCGACGCATGAAACTCCTGCGCGCGCTCGCCTGCACCGTGGCGCTGGCCACGGCGCCCGCCTGGGCCGCGACCTGGCGCGTCGCGCCGGGCGGCGACCTGGCCGGCACGGTGGCGCGCGCCGCGGCGGGCGACGTCGTCGAGATCGAACGCGGGCGCTACGAGACCCAGCTCGTCATCGACAAGCCGCTGACGCTGCGCGGCATCAACCGGCCGACGATCTCGGGCGGCCAGCGCGGCGACGTCATCCGCATCCGCGCCACCGACGTGACGATCGAAGGCCTGATCGTGCGCGACTCGGGCCACAGCCTGGTCGACCAGCAGGCCGGCATCTACGTGCAGCCGGGCGCGCACCGCGCCGTCATCCGTCGCTGCGACCTGACCTACAACCTCTTCGGGCTGTGGATCGAGAAGGCCAACGACGTTCGGGTGGAAGACAACGTCATCACCGGCCTGCGCGACCTGAACTCGGCGCAGCGCGGCAACGGCGTGCAGCTCTACAACACGCTGCGTGCCCGGATCGTCGGCAACCAGATCAGCTTCGTGCGCGACGCACTCTACGTCGACGTCTCGCACGACGCCGTGTTCCGCGGCAACCGGCTGCACCACAGCCGCTACGGCACGCACTACATGAACTCCTACCGCAACCTGTGGGAGGACAACGACAGCTGGGCGAATCGCGGCGGGCTGGCGCTGATGGAGGTGCGCGACCAGGTGGTGCGCCGCAACCGCACCTGGGGCAACAGCGACCACGGGATCATGCTGCGCACGCTGCAGGACTCGGTCATCGAGGACAACGTCGTCGCCGGCAACGAGCGCGGCTTCTTCATCTACGACGTCGAGTACGCCACGCTGCGCGGCAACCTGATCGTCGGCAACGCCGTCGGCGTGCACCTGGCCGCCGGCTCGACACGCAACACCGTCGAACACAACGACTTCATCGCCAACCGCGAGGCCGTGCGCTACGTCGGTGGCCGCGACGAGCACTGGAACGGCGGCAACTACTTCAGCACCTACCTCGGCTGGGACCGCGACGGCGACGGCGTCGGCGACGTGCCCTACGAGGCCAACGACGTCGTCGACCGGCTGCAGAACCGCCACCCGGCGCTGCGCCTGCTGATGGGCAGCCCGGCGGTGCAGGCGCTGCGCCTGCTGGCACAGCAGTTCCCGGTGCTGCGCGTGCCCAGCGTCGTCGACGACCGGCCGGCGATGAAACCCGGCCACACCAACGGGAGCGAATGGATTGAACGCACACGCTGAAGCGCTGGCGCTGCACGGCGTCGGCAAGTGCTACCGCGGCCGCGGCCAGACGGTGCAGGCGCTGGACGGCGTCGACCTCGCCGTGCCGGCGGGCACGCTGTTCGCGCTCGTCGGCCACAACGGCGCCGGCAAGAGCACCTTGTTCAAGCTGCTGCTCGGGCTGATCGAACCCAGCGCCGGCCGCGTCACCGTCGGCGGCGCCGACGTCGGCGGCCGCGGCTTTCGCGCCGTGCGCCGCGGCATCGGCTACCTGCCGGAGAACCTGGTGCTCTGGGACAACCTGAGCGGCGTCGAGACGATGCGTTTCTTCGCCCGGCTCAAGGGCGCCGACGCCACCGAATGCGCGCCGCTGCTGGACCGTGTCGGCCTGGGCGCCGCGGCCTCGCGCCCGGTGCGCGGCTATTCCAAGGGCATGCGCCAGCGGCTGGGTTTCGCCCAGGCGCTGCTCGGCGAGCCCAGGCTGCTGCTGCTGGACGAACCGACCACCGGCCTGGACCCGCTGGCGGTGCGCGAGTTCTATGCCGAGCTCGACGCGCTGCGCGCGCGCGGCACGACCATCGTCGTCAGCTCGCACATCCTGGCCGAGCTGCAGGAGCGTGTGGACGCGCTGGCGCTGCTGGCCCAGGGGCGCGTGCACGCACAAGGCAGCGTGCAGGCGCTGCGCGAACGGTCGGCGCAGCCGCTGCGGGTGCAGATCAGCGGCGTGCCGGCAGCCATCGCCGGGCTGGCGGGCTCGCTGCCGGCGGGCGTGCGTTTCGTGGCCCGCGACGGCGAACACGCGCTGCTGGAGTGCCCGCGGCCGCAGAAGATGGCGCTGCTGGCGCGCCTGGCCGGTGCCGGGCTGGACGACCTCGTCGTGCGCGAGCCCTCGCTCGAAGACGTCTATTTCGGGCTGCAGCAAGGCGGCGAGCTGCCGGTGCTGGCGCCCGCCACCGCCCGCCAGGAGGTGCAGGCATGAACACCGGCTTCGAGTTCCGCCAGGCCGGCGCGCTGGCCGCCAAGGAGTTCCGCGACCGGCTGCGCAACCGCTGGGTGCTGGTCGTCGCGGTGGTGTTCACCGTGTTCTCGCTGGCCATCACCTACTTCGGCTCGGCGGCGCAAGGCCAGATCGGCCCGCGCAGCCTGGAGCTGACGATCGCCAGCCTGGTGAGCCTGGTCATCTACCTGGTGCCGCTGATCGCGCTGTTGCTGGGCTTCGACGCCATCGTCGGCGAGCGCGAGCGCGGGTCGCTCGACCTGCTGCTGTCGCTGCCGATCACGCGGCTGGAGCTGCTGGTCGGCAAGTTCGCCGGCCTGGCCGCGGCGCTGGCGCTGTCGACCTGCGCCGGCTTCGCCGTCGTCGCCGTCGTGCTGGTGCAGCGTTTCGGCGACGCCGCGCTGCTGCACTACGGCGGCTTCGTCTTCAGCGCCGTGCTGCTGGGGCTCTCGTTCCTGAGCCTGGCGACGCTGGTCTCGGTGCTGGCGCGCGACCGCGCCCAGGCCTCGGGACTGGCGATCGCGCTGTGGTTCGTCTTCGTGCTCGTCTTCGACCTGGTGCTGCTGGGCCTGCTGGTGGCCTCGGGCGGCGAATGGGGTGGCGACTTCGTGGCCTGGCTGCTGCTGGCCAACCCGGCCGACGTGTTCCGCGTGCTCAACGTGTTTTCGCTGGACGACGTGCGCCGCCTCTACGGGCTGGCGAGCGTCGTGCCGCCCGCGCTGGCCGACCCCTGGCGGCTGGGCGGGGCGATGTTCCTGTGGATCGTGCTGCCGCTGGCCGCGGCGGCCTGGAGGTTCAAGCCGTGACCGAATCGACTCTTCAAACCGCCGTCACCCGCCGCCGCCTGCTGTGCGGATGCGCCGGCCTGCTGGCCGTCGGGCTGGGCGCCTGCAGCCGCGGCGGCAGCGCCGGCACCGCGCTGGCGCCCGTCGAGGCCGACGCCAAGACCAGCTGTGCGCTCGACGGCATGCTGCTGGCCGACTACCCCGGCCCCAAGGGCCAGCTGCGCTACAAGGACAGCGAGCAGACCGTCTGGTTCTGCGACGCCACCGAGCTGCTGTCGACGCTGATCGCGCCCGAGCAGGTGCGCCCGGTGGCCGCCGCCTGGGTGCAGGACATGGCCCAGGCCGACTGGGAGCGCCCGGTGGGCCACTGGATAGCCGCCCAGACCGCCACCTTCGTGCTCGGCAGCCGCAAGCACGGCTCGATGGGGCCGACCTCGGCCGGCTTCGCCAACGTCGCCGACGCCCAGGCCTTCGCGACCAAGAACGGCGGCAAGGTGCTGGCCTTCGCCGCGATCAAGGCCGAGGACGTGGACCTGTCGGGCGGCGTGCGCCACGACGGCCGCATGTGATGCCCACCCGCCGCCGCCTGCTGGCCGCCGCCGCGCTGGCCGCCTGCGCCGGCGCGGGCGCCGCCGCCTGGGCGCGGCGCGAGCGCCCGCCTGTCGCCGACACCGGCGACGACGGCCCCGGCGAGGTCTGCATCAGCGCGCCGACCTGGGCGCCCGGGACGCTGGACCTGGCGTCGCCCGAACGCCCGGCCGCGGTGCCGGCCGAGGCGCGCTGCCCGGTCTGCGGCATGTATGCGGCACGCTGGCCGCGCTGGGCCAGCGAAGTGCGCTACGCCGACGGCCACGCGCACTTCACCGACTCGCCGCTGTGCCTGTTCCACTACCTGCAGGCCGTGCCGCGCCATGCCCGCGGGCGCCGGCGCGAGGACATCGCCGGCATCTGGGTGCAGGCCCACGACGGCCGCGGCTGGCTGCCGCTGGCGCGGGCGCACTTCGTTCACGGCTCGACGGCCGCCGGCCCGATGCGCCGGCTGAATCTGCCGGCCTTCGCGAGCCAGGGCGATGCCGCCACTTTCGCGCGTGCCCACGGCGGCCAGGTGTTCGCCGCCGCCGCGTTGCAGCAGCGCCTGCCTGACGAGTTGCAGCGCCTGGCGCCGCACCGCGAGCACACGCCGCCAGGCTGAGCGCTACGGCCGGATGCGGCGCGCTTCGAGGTAGAAGCGCTTCTCGTCGGCCTCGCCCATCGAGAAGCTCTTGCGCGGCAGCGGCCCGTGCTGCGCCACGCGCGCGATCAGCTCGCTCTTGCCCAGCGTCGCCAGGTGCAGGCCGGCGTGGCCGTCCTGGGCGGCCAGCCGCGCCAGCGCCTCGTCGCCGTGCACGTAGTCGACCTCCTGCGCCCCGCCTTGCGCCAGCAGCGCGTCGACGAAACCCTGGAAGCTGGCGACGTCCAGCTGCGCCGCCGGCGCGCCCTGCACGACGACCAGCGCGTGGCGCCCGCCCGGCTGCAGCAGGCCGGCGGCGTGCAGCGAACGCGGCTGGGCGGCGAGCGCGGCGCGCATCGCCGCGGCGTCGGGCTGCTCGACGATCTGCAGGCGCTCACCGAAGTGCGCCGCCAGCGCGGCGCGCAGGTCCGCCTGCACGCCGATCAGCAGGCGGTGGATGGGCGCGAACTCCATCGCCGGGTCGTGGATGTTCTCCACTTCCACCAGCGCCCAGCGCGCCGGATGGTCGGGGCCGGCCGTGGCCTTCAGGCGGTCCCAGTTGGCCTTGGCGGTGGCCAGCGAGTGGTTGCCGTCGCCGACCGCGAACAGCATGGTCGCCGTGCCCGCCGGCAGGCCGTGGCGCGCGGCGAAAGCGTCGGCGTCGCCCAGCGCCTGCAGCGCGGCCAGGGCCTGCGCCTGCAGGCCGGCGTCGGGCGCGAAGCCGGCGACGCGGCCGCTGCCCAGCATCAGCGCGGTGTCGTACAGCGGCGCCAGGCGCTCGCGCTCGGCGGCCAGCGGCTCGATGACGGTGCGCGCCGGGTCGTCGATCAGCACGAGGATGTGCGGCAGCTCCAGCTCGGCATCGCGGCGCACTTCCAGCCGCGGCGCGATGCGCTCGACGATCGTGCCTTCGGTCGGCCGGATCGCGCTGGTGGACCCGGGCGTGTAGTCGTACTGCTCCAGGTCCAGCTCCAGCATCAGCCCGCGGCGCACGCGGCCGTCGGCCAGCGTGCGCTCCACCAGCACCGTGCCGGCATGCGGGCGCAGCAGGCCGCTGGCGGCGTAACGCCGCATCGCCGTCTGGATGGCGGCGATGCGCTCGCGTTTGTCGGCGCTGGCGAGAAAGACCTCGGGGTAGATCAGCCGCAGCGCCGACGGCGCGTCGCCGACGGCCTGCTCGACCTGCTGCCAGTAGCCGGGGTCGCTGGTGTACTGGTCGCAGGCGATGACGCTCCAGCGCTGGAGGTCGAGATCGGCACGCGGGAGCAGGAGATGCGGGGGGCGGAAGCTGGAGGCGGGCATGGGCCGATGATGCCGCAGGGCCGGCGAAGAACCACGTCGACCGGGTGCGCCCATTGCCCCCTCCGACCACCGCGGAGGTCGCCATGCGCAGTCTCGGAATCGCTCTTGTCGCCGTGCTCGCCATGACGGCCCATGCAGCTGCAGAGCGTGGCGCGCCGCTCGCGTCGAGCCGGGCGTCGATTTACGACTACAAGGTCGATCTGACCGACCTGGAGCCGGCGGACGGCAAGGTCGCGGCGCTGCAGTACGTGCCGGGATCGATCGATGGAACGTATTACGCGCGCTTGAACATCACGAAACCCCAGGCCTATCTCGATCCGGCAGATCTGCTGTTCACAGATGGCCTGTCGACCGACCGCGTGCTGGTGAGCGCCGACAGCGTCGTGGTCACGACGGAGAACCATGACGCTCAGGCGCCTTGGTGGCAATCCCAGGCGGTCACCTTCGCGGCGTTCGAACTCAGCCCGAACACCGAGATGGTCGTCTCGGGCCGGCTCTCCGTTCAGACCCGCTGCATGGACTGCCTCTTCAGCAACGCGACGGTCGATGTCGGGGTCGGATGGGGCAATGACGGCGTCTTCTACACCGCCTACTTGACCTCCTTTAACAACGAACAGGTGCCCGATGTGCCGTTCGAGTTTCCCGTCGTCAACGACACCGACGCGCCGATGCCGGTCTGGCTGGGCTTCAACGCCTACACGCAGACGAGCGCGGTCAGCGCCGTTCCCGAACCGATGACCTGGTTGTTGATGAGCACCGGCATCGCATTCGCCGCCCTGCGCAGACGCATCGGCCGGCGAGCCCGGAAGACGTCGTGAACCGCCGTCGCGCGTGCGGCCGCAAGCAGCGCTTCAATCCCTGCGCAGCCGGGGCGCGACCGGGCCTGCACGGCGCCGGGTTCTGCCGGCGTGCAGCATGCCGATCAGGCCCAGGCCGGCCAGCAGTTGCATCGCTGCCGCCGGCTCGGGCACGGCAGAGATGCTGAGGTCCACGTAGGTGTCACCGTACACGGCGCTCAGCTGATAGCGCGGGCCGAGCTCGCTTTCGAGGCTGCTGAAGCGTCCGGCAACGCCGTCCTCGGCGACGAAGATGCGGTAAGTGCCGGGCGCCACCGTTCCGCTGAAGTCCAGGCTCAAAGTCCCTTGCAGCGTCGCCGCGCCCGGGGTGAAAACGAGATCCGCCTGACCGGCGCCGGCAATGTCGACGTCGAAGACCAGCGCAGGCCCGAAGTCGGCCATGACGCCATCGAGCCACGCCGTGCCGATCGTGCCGTCGCCGCCGGCGCCGAAGACGCCGGCCTCGAAGCTGAACCGGTCAGCGCGAATGACACCGTCCAGCCACGTCGCCGCGGCGGCCCCCTGCTGACGGAACACGCCAGTGCCGGCGGCCGGGCCGACGATCAACGCCGCGTCGTCGACGACCAGCCGCCCTTCGTTGGTCATTTGCGCGGCGGCCGTATGCAGCTCGGCGCCATGGCGAAGCGTCAGCGCACCAGCGTTGCGCGCCAGCGAGGACAAGGCGTCGACCTCGCCCGCCGGCGTGGCCCGCAGCAGCCGCGCGGACGGTCCGTCGAGCACGACGTCGGCGCGGTTGTCCACGATCGGGGCCGAGTTTCCCGCCAGCACGATCCGGCCGTCGCGCATCACGTAACGCCCGCCGGACAACACGCCGCTGACGGCGTCGAGCTGCGCCAGCGGCCCGGCGACAACTAGACGCGAACGCGTGGCCTGCAACGTGCCGGCGTTGTCCAGCGCGCCGGTGAACTCGAGTTCGCCCGCGTCCAGCACGTGCACCGTGCCGCGGTTGAAGAAGGCGCTTTCGATGCGCGAATGACCGGCACCGGTCTTCAGCCACACCCCGTCGTTGTCGACACGGGCGACACGCACCACGCCGGGCGTCTCGATCACGCGGGTGCGGTCCTCGAACACCGCGCCTGGGCCCACGCGGATGGAGCCCTGCCCGTAGAGGTCGGAGTTGCCATCCCAGATCGCGCCACCGTTGAACGTGAAGGCGACGTCCATCCGCTTTCCCGCATCGTCCATGCTTTGCAGCCAGCTCAGGAGATCCGGGTCTTGGGTCAGCAAGGCCTGGCCGCTGACGGTCACCGGCCCCTGCGTCTGCAGATGGCCGTCGGCCCATTCGAGCGTTCCAACGGACAGCGCGCCATCGACTTCCACGCTGCTCAGCCCGTACCCGATGACGACCGGCGGATAGTCCGCGGTGAAGACATACGGCCGGGCGATCTTCAGCGCTCCCAGCGTCGAAGCGCCCGGAAGCACCAGTTCAGCGCCGTCGAGCACTTCGACACGCCCGGGAGCGGACAGGGTTGCGGAGCCTCGGAACTCGAAACGCCCGCTACTGAACTGCACCAGCCCGTCCACCGACATGGTGCCGCCATCGAACACCGCCGGATCGAAACGCTGCTGCAGGATGTCGCCGGTGAAAACCAGAGTGCCACCGGCCCCTACGGACCAGTCGCCGGAGGAACTTATCAGCCCGCCGTTGCCACCGACGCTGACGTTCATGCGGCCGGCGTCGACGTCGACACGGCCCGTATTCAGGAAACTGCCGCGGAACAGCGTGACGTCGTAGTCACCCCCTGCCAGGCGGACGGTACCCGTGTTGACCCAACTGGCGCCGGGAAAACCGAAAACGGAAACAGCCCCCTCGTTCACGGCGAAAGAGCCGCTGTTGGCGAAGTACTGGCCGGAGAAAGACGTCGTCGACGCGCCGGTCTTTTCGTACTGCCCGGCAATGACCAACCCACCGTAGCCGCTGTCGAACCGGTGCGGCGAGGACAAGGCGCGATCGTGCAGCACCCCGGAAGCACCGACGTACAGCCGGCCTTCGCCGTCGATGACGCCCGCGCAGTCTTCCCACGTCGAATCGCCGAGCAATGAGACGGCGCGGGTGCTGAAGCCGAGCCCCAGCGACATCGGCCCCTGGATCGACGCCGTGCCGTTGACGATCAGAATGACCGCCGGCTGATCGAACACGTCGGGGCCCAGCGACCCGGAGCGCCAGACCAGACTGCCCGCCGTCAGCGTGCCGCCGCCACTGAAGCTGCCGCCCTGGACCTCCAGCGCGCCCACCGTCGCCTCCTGCGCGATCGACAGTTCGCCGCCCGGCATGGTCAATGTTCCGGTCCCGGACAGCGACCCCACGCTGAAGCTGCCGCTGCGCAGCGTCGTGTCGAAGGCCCCCAGCAGGGCATCGGTGCTGGACGAGGTTGGCGCGCCCGCGCTCCAGTTCGCCGGCAAGTCCCAGAACGGGCCGGGCGCGGCATTGGTCCACGAGGTCTGCTGCGCGAACCCCGACGCAGGCCACAGCAGACAAGCCAGGCCCGTGATCCAGAACCCCTGGAGAGAGCCAGCAACACCATGGAAGTGGGGCATCACGATCTCCCGAAGGCGAGGCCGCCTAAGCTGGACTTCGAACGCCAAGCGGTCAATGCCCATCGGGTGGGGACGTAGGGAAGGAACGTCGATTGCACGCCGGGCCGCTGGCCCGCGCGGGCTCGACCGCGGCCGCTATCCTGCGCCGCATGAGCCTCGACCTCCCTCGCCTGCTGGACCGCTTCGACGCCGCCATCGTCACGCTGCGCGCGCAGCACGCCCCCGACGGCCCCGGCTTCGCCATCGCGCTCAGCGTCGACGGCGAGGCCCTGCGCCGCGTGCAGCACGGCATGGCGCACCTGGAGTGGCCGCAGCCGGTGGCCGGCGACACCCGCTTTTATCTCGCGTCGGAGTCCAAGCCCTGGGTGGCGGCACTGGTGATGCAGGCCGTGGCCGACGGCCGCGTCACGCTGGACGACGACCTGCGCACGCGGCTGCCGGCGCTGGCCGGCTGCAGCCGGCCGGTGCGCCTGGGCCATCTGCTGCGCCACACCAGCGGCATCGACGACTACCTGTACCTCTGGGGCCTGCAGCTCGGGCACGACGAACACGACCTCGTCAGCCAGGCGCAGGCGCTCGAGCTGATCCGCCGCGCCGGAGACCTCGACTTCGATCCCGGCAGCCGCCACGACTACAGCAACAGCAACTACGTGCTGCTGGCCGACTGGCTGGAACGCGACGCCGGCCTGCCGCTGGACGAGATCGCGCGCCGCCGCTTCTTCGAGCCCTGGGGCCTGCACGACACGAGCTTCGAGCGCGACCCGCGCCGCGTACTGCCGCGCCGTGCGCGCAGCTACCGCCATGACCCGGCGCGCGGCTGGCAGGACCTGCCGGTCCACCTGGCGAGCTGGGGCGACGGCGGCCTGTGGTCGACGCCGGACGACTTGCTGCGTGCCGAAACGCACTGGCTGGACGACTGGCGGCGCCACGGAGAGGCCTCGCTGCTGGCGCGCTGCAGCGCCGACGACGGCGGGCGCTTCGGCCCGGCCGAGGCGATGTACCGCTTCGGCCTCGAAGTCGTGCCGCGGGAAGGCGGCCGCCTGATGTTCCACGGCGGCGCGTTCGCGGGCTTCTCGTCGCTGGTGCTGCGCGGACTGGACGAAGGCTGGGCGCTGGTCGTGCTGGCCAACGGCGAGGGCTTCGATGCCTCGGCGTCGGGCTGGGTGGAGCGCTTGCTGGGCGGGGGTGGGTGACGGCGCCTGTACACCATGTGGCCAAGCACTTGGCGCGCGGGCGGCGGCGCACCGCGCTCGAAGAGAATGCCGCCCTGCACACCTCACCGCGCCGCGCTCGGCCCTCGAAACCATGCTCCACGACCCCTGGCTGGCCCGCTGGCTGCCCCAGCTGAAAGACTCCGCCGGCACCCGGCCCGTGCTCGAGATCGGCTGCGGCACCGGTGCCGACACCGCCACCCTGGCCGATGCGGGTTTCGCCGTCGTCGCGTTCGATCTTTCGGCGGGCTCTGCCGCCGCAACCCGGCTGCGCGTTCCGAGCGCCCAGGTCCATTGCCAGGACGTGCGCGCGCCCTTCCCGCTGGGCACGGGCGAGGCCGGCGCGGTGATCGCGAGTCTCTCGCTGCACTACTTCGCCTGGACCGAGACGCTGGATCTGGTGCGGCGCATCCGCGACACGCTGCAGCCGGGCGGGCTGTTCCTGTGCCGGCTGAACTCCGTCGAAGACAGGCACTTCGGCGCCGCGGGCCACCCCGCGATCGAGCCCAACTACTACCTCGTCGACGGCCAGCCCAAGCGCTTCTTCGA
Source organism: Rubrivivax gelatinosus IL144 (assembly GCF_000284255.1). NCBI lineage: Bacteria > Pseudomonadati > Pseudomonadota > Betaproteobacteria > Burkholderiales > Sphaerotilaceae > Rubrivivax > Rubrivivax gelatinosus. Next base: position 1,992,989 of record NC_017075.1, on the reverse strand, counting down.
CGAACGCAGCACCGCCGAGCTGTTCGCCAGCGGCTGGCAGCTGCTGTCGATGGAACACCAGACGACACGCAAGTACGTGCGCCAGAAGGCCTTGTGGGAGGTCGTGGCACGGCGCGGCGACGTGCTGTAGGCACCGGCAACACACGACATGGCACCAGGCGCGATCAACCCGCAAGCTCCATCGGCACGGCTCGTCGTCACGGTGCGCAAGGCCCGGCACGCAGACATCCCGGTGATGCGGCGCGTCGAAGCCGACGCCGCCTCGATCTTCGCGCCGAGCGATCTTCCGCCCGCCCTCGCGCAACCGATGGCGGCAGCGGAACTGGCGCGGCTCATCGACGGCGGCCTGGTCTGGGTCGCACAAGACGCGCGCGGCGCTGCCCTCGGCTTCGTGGCCTGCGAGACGGTCGGCAGAGCGCTGCACGTTGTCGAGATGGACGTCGACCCCAACGCCGGCAGGAGAGGCATCGGCACGACGCTGCTGCAGCAGGCGATCGCTCAAGCCGAAGGCGCCGACGCCATCGAGGTCATCACCCTCACCACCTTCGACCACCTGCCGTGGAACGCGCCGTTCTACGGCAGGCACGGCTTTCGCCGACTGGTGGCAGACGGCGGCTTCGAGCACCTGCGCGCAGCGTTGGCCAACGAGTCCGCCCACGGTTTGAAAGACCGCGTGGCCATGGCGCGAAAGGCGGCCTGAGCCGCGCAGAAAGGCGCGCCGCTCAGTGAGCGGCCGCGGAGCTGTCGGCCGCGGGCTGTTCGCGCAGCAAGGCGATCTCGGCGTCTTCCTCGATCTCGCCCAGCGGCGGGATGACCAGCGTCGTGTACTCGGCGTACTGGGCGTCGGGCAGCTCGCGCAAGGCCAGGCGCTCCATGCGGGGCTGCTCGATCGGCAGCCGCGCCGCCTCGTACAGGATGACCTCGTGATCCGGCGGATACCAGCGCAGCAGCTTGTTCACCAGCGCCTGCAAACCCTCGCGTTCGGCGTGGAAGCGCGTGCAGCTCAGGTCGCCGGCCAGCGCCGCCTGCCACAGCAGCACCAGCCCGGCGCTGTCGAGCTGGCGGTCGTAGACCAGGAAGTGCGTCGCCTCCATCGACTGCACGCCGCGGTGGCCCGGATCGATGCCCAGGTTGGCGTACAGGCAGGCCTCGGCCGAGATGCCGGGCTCCATGCGTGCCGGCACGCCTTCGGCGCGCGCCTTGCGCACCACCGCGTGGGGCACGTCGGCGAAGACGCCCGGGTGGCCGTAGAACACCGCGCACACACGCTTGCCGGCGCGCACCTCGGCCATGATGCGGGCGTCGATCTCGCGATAGGTTTCGCGCCGGTCCTTGCCCGGCGCGTAGTGCAGGCCCAGGTTGATGGCGTCCGGCCGGAAGCCCTGGATCATCGCCAGCGCGAAAGGGTCGACCAGGCAGAACACGACCTCGGCCTCGCGGATCTCGGAAAGGCAGCGTTCGCTGACGTGGCGGCCGAAGTCGATGCCGGTGCCCACCACCACCAGGCCCGCCTGGCGGCCGGGACCCGGCTCCTCGCCCCCGGCCCGCACGACGCGGTTGCGGCCGCGGTGCTTGGCGCGGTAGAGCGCCTGATCGGCCTCGTGCACCAGCTGCTCCAGCGTGCTCACGTGCTCGTTGGCCTCGCAGACGCCGGAGCTGATGCTGAAGTGCACCGTCTTGCCGAAGACGCTGATCGGCACGATGCGTTCACGCAGGCGCTGCAGCAGCGCCTCGGCTTTCGAGGCGTCGCCGTCGACGAGGATCATGAACTCGTCGCCGCCGCTGCGTCCGGCGATGCCGCCTTCGCCCACGACCTCGGCGATCCAGGTCCCGAGCGAGCGCAGCGTCTCGTCGCCGGCGGCGTGCCCGAAGTGGTCGTTGACGCCCTTGAAGCGGTCGACGTCGGCGACGATCGCGGTGAACGGCCGCCCGCGCCGGCGGGCCTCGGCGAAGGCCGCTTCGCCGAGCTTGCGCACCTGCTGGTAGTTGTACAGGTGGGTCAGGCCGTCGTGCTCGGACTGCCAGCGGTAGCGCCGGCGCTCGCGGATGGTGTGCCGCAGCAGAACCGTCAGCAGGATGGCGGCCAGCAGCAGCCCGCCGATGCCGCCCCACAGCAGCCACTGCCGGCGCTGGGCCGCCGTGACCTGCAGCGTCGCCAGCTCCTTCTCGGCCTGCAGCAGCGCGATCTGCTGCTCCTTCAGGCGGGTGTCGAACTGCACCTGCAGATAGGCCAGTCGACGCTCGCGTGCATCGGTCTCGGCCGACGCCGTCGCCTCGGTAGCCCGCTTGTAGTGCGCCAGCGCCTCGGCCAGGTCGCCACGCTTCTCGGCCAGGCGCGCCAGCAGGTTCTCGGTATCGGCGATCGCCGTGTCGGCCTTCTGGCCACGGTAGTAGCGCAGGGTGTCGGCCAGCAGGCGGTCGGCGCGCTCGAGGTCGCCGCCCGACTCGATCAGGCTGCCGGCGAGCATCAGCCGCGTGCTCCACTCGCCCGCGGCGTAGCCGGCCTTGCCGAACTCCGCCATCGCCTGGGACGCCCACTCCAGCGCCTCGGCATGGCGCCCCTGGGCGGCCAGCGCCTTGCCCACGCCGTACTTGCCGTTGGCGGTGAAGATCGTGTTGCCGGCGCGCATGCAGGCATCGATCTGGCGCCGGTGCCAGCGCTCGCCTTCGCGGTACTGGTGCGAGTAGTCCTCGGCCATCGCGATGTCGCTGAGCGCGACGCACCGGGCGTGCTCGTCGCCGCTCTTGTCGACCAGATCCAGCTCGCGCAGCGCGAGTTCACGGGCCTTGCCGGGCTCGCCGACGAGCGTGTGCAGGTAGCTGGCGACGCCCAGCAGGCGCGCCGACTCTTCCGGCGCTTCGTCCAGATAGCTGAGCGCCTCGTCGAGCCAGGTGAAGGCCCGCACCCATTGCTCGACGTTCGCCGCGACGTTGATGGCGGTGCTGTAGGTGCGCACGCGCAGCGCCGCCGGAAGCGGCTCCTGCAGCAGCACGGCGAACCCGGCGATCGCACCGGTTTCGTCGCCGGACAGCGCCAGGGCGCGCAGGCGCACGAAATCCAGTCGCTGGCGCTGCTCTCGGCTCAGGGAATCCCGTTGCGGCGACAGCGCCTTGATCCGGGCGGTCGTCTCACGCCAGTTCGCGCTGATGCCCAGCCGCTCGATCGCGGCCACCTCCGGTTCCAGCGCGTCGTTGGCGAACGCCGGCAGGCCGGCCAGCGCCAGCCACAGCACCGCGATGAACCGCTGTCGGTGCATGTCGGCGTCGGACGCCTGGGACGCCTACTTGTCGTAGGCGCGGATCGTGTGGTTGGTCGCGAACTGCCCGTCCTTGAGGCCGGTGAGACGCTTGATCGCTTCGTAGTCCTTGGACAGCAGAGCGGCGCTCTCCTCGGCGGACAGGCCGAAACGGCTGATCACCGCTTGCGGGTCCTGCTCGTACTCGCTGTTCAAGGCGGCATCACTGCCCAGCTTCCGCATCAGATCAAGCAGCTTCGACATTTCGTCTTGTTCCTATTGATGAAGATCGAACACGCTTCCGGGAGCCGTGTCCGGCAAGCGCCGGACGGGCCGACCGGCGCCGGGTCGCCGGTCGGACGCAAGCTCGGTTGCGCCCACACACAAACGGCGACGTTAGCATAGAGGTCACCCCTAAAAGGGCGAAAAACGCAAGCCGCGCGTTGAGTGCCGGCGCCGTGGAAGACGTCCGCGCGGCCAGGCAAAAGCAAGAGCGGAGCCAGCCGCCATCGATCGCGCCAGAGGCGACCGGGTCGGGCCGGCTGGGTGCTGCTCAGGCGCCGGTCAGTGCGTGCGCCCGTTGCGGCCGTGCGCGCCGGAGGCGAGTTCGCTGCCGCTGATGCCGGCGAACAGCTGCGCAGCCTTGACCTTGATCTCCAGCAGTTCGTCGGCGCTGACCGAGTACTGGCCCGTCGTGCGGTTCACGGAGACGCCGAACTCGACGTCCTTGCCGGCATTCGACAAGGTGCCGCTGGTGAACTCGTAGTCGTCCTGTTCCCAGGGCAGGCCGCGCGAAGCGACGTCCCAGTCCTGGTATTCGATGCGACCAATCTCGCCGCTGGCGAGGTTCAGTCGAGCGGTGGCGGTGACGACCTCGTCGGAGAGTTCGTCGTTCAGGGTAATCGGCACATGCAGGTCCATACCCGCGATTGTCCGCTGTTGCGCCGTCCCGCGACAGCGGCGAATCCCCGGTTTGATCTGCAGGCCGGTGATCGGGGCCCCAAAGGCACGCTGTCCTGCGCACCGCCGGGGCCTTGTCCGACCGGCGGCCGGCGAAGCCGTCGTCAGCATGCCGCCAGCTCGCCGGGGCCGGCCCACCACGCCGCCCACGGCGCCGGGCACCGAGCCTCCAACCGCTCCAGGAAGACAACGCATGAACGTCCGCCACACCGCTTCGTCCGTCCGCCCCGTCGTCGAGGGCATGGGCGCCTTGCCGACGCCCGAGGGCTGCGCCTTCCGGGTCTGGGCGCCGCATGCCGAGGCGGTGTTCGTCGCCGGCGACTTCAACGGCTTCGCGCCCGACGCGCACGCGCTGCAGCCCGAGGCCGACGGCTACTGGTACGGCTTCGTCGAAGAGGCCCGCACCGGTCACGAGTACAAGTACATGATCCACCACGCGGGCCAGCAGCTCTTTCGCATCGACCCGTACGCGCGCCAGGTCACCTCGTCGGTCGGCAACGGCGTCATCTACGACCACGCCGCCTTCGACTGGGGCGACGACCAGCCGCAGATCCGCGGCCACAACGAGCTGGTGATCTACGAGCTGCACGTCGGCTCGTTCTTCGTGCGCGAGGGCGAGGGCCGGCCGGGCAACTTCGAGCTGGCGCTCGCCAAGCTGGACCACCTCGTCAAGCTGGGCGTCAACGTCGTGCAGGTGATGCCGGTGGCCGAGTTCGCCGGCGACTATTCCTGGGGCTACAACCCGGCGCACGTCTTCGCCGTCGAGTCGGCCTACGGTGGCCCCGACGCCTTCAAGACCTTCGTCAAGGCCTGCCACCAGCGTGGCCTGGCGGTGGTGCTGGACGTGGTCTACAACCACTTCGGCCCGTCGGACCTGGACCTCTGGCGCTTCGACGGCTGGAGCGAGAACGACAAGGGCGGCATCTACTTCTACAACGACGATCGTTCGTCCACGCCCTGGGGCGACACGCGCCCCGACTACGGCCGCGAGGCGGTGCGCCGCTTCATCCACGACAACGCGATCTCGTGGCTGCGCGACTTCCACCTCGACGGCCTGCGCTATGACATGACGCCGTACATGCGCAGCGTCGGCGGCAACGGCCACGACATCCCCGACGGCTGGAGCCTGATGCGCTGGATCAACACCTCGGTGCGCGAGCAGTTCCCGGGCCGCATCCTGATCGCCGAGGACATGCAGCACCTGCCCGAGATCTCACAGGTGGGCGAGCACGGCGCCGCCTTCCACGCGCAATGGGACAGCGCCTTCGTGCACCCGATCCGCGAGGCGGCCATCGTCGCCGCCGACGAACACCGCGACCTGCACCGCGTGCGCGACGCGCTGCAGACGCGCTACAACGACGACGCCTTCCAGCGCGTGATCTACACCGAGTCGCACGACGAGGTGGCCAACGGCCGCGCCCGGGTGCCGGCGGACATCAACCCCGAGGACCCGACCGGCTGGCACGCGCAGAAGCGTTCCACCGCGGCCGCCGCGCTGGTGTTCACGGCGCCGGGCATCCCGATGATCTTCCAGGGCCAGGAGTTCCTGCAGGGCGGCTGGTTCCGCGACGACGTGCCGCTGGACTGGGACCACCGCGAGCAGTTCCGCGGCACCCTGCGCCTGTACCGCGACCTGATCGCGCTGCGGCGCAACCTGGCGGGCAAGACACGCGGCCTGCAAGGCCAGCACATCCACGTCTACCACCTGAACAACGACGCCAACGTGCTGGCCTTCCAGCGCTGGCAGGACCACGGCCCCGGCGACGACGTCGTCGTGGTCGTCAACCTCGGCCACGAGGCGCGCAGCGACTACCGCATCGGCATGCCCACCGGCGGCCGCTGGACGCTGCTGCTGAACTCCGACGCGCCGGTCTACGGCCCGGATTTCGACGGCCACGAGGCGCAGTCGGTGGTCGCGGAGGACGAGCCCTACGACGGCTTCGGCGCCAGCGCGGTGGTGAACGTCGGGGCCTACTCGGTGCTGATCTACGCGCTGGGGTGAGCGGCGCCCAGCCCCGGGGCATCACGGCCCGTCCATCCGCTGCAGCCTCGGTCGTGTCGCCGCGCTGGGCGGCGACGACAGCTTCGTCAGCGACCTCGACGGGTCGATGGGCAGCAGTGGCTCGCCGGTGTTCGACGCCCAGGGTGGCGTGAACGGGGTGTCCTCGCAGGTGGCGGGCTGGTTCGGCTAACGATGGCGCAACGGCGCCCACAATGTTCGATGCCTGCAGCCTGCCGGCACGTGGTCACGCCCGCCGATGTCTGACGATCTCTACTGCAAGGTCTACCTGGCCGGTGCCGCCGACAGCGCCGCCGCGAAGGCCGCGATCAGCGCGGCCACCGGCCAGCGCTTCGAGCGACGCGGCGCGCAGGTGGCCGGGTTGAGGGTCGACATCTTCGACAACGGCCAGCCCGGCTCGAAGGCCACCGATGCCGCCGACGACTTCCTGCGCTGGCCGGTCTACCTCGAGATCGAGCCGATGGACGCGGACATGGTCCAGCCCGCATTCGTCGCGGCGCTGGCCGGGCTGCTGAACGGCCTCGATGCGCACGGCCTGCGCAGCGTGGCCAGTTGCGACTTCGAGGACGAACTGGCCGCGGCGCGGCAGGCGCGCCGCTGAGACTCCAGGCGGTTGGCAAGCGCTCGGTCGCGATCACGCGCCGGCTGTTGGCCGTCAAACGAGCCCTGCGACGGCTTCGGCGGCGCCAGTGCGGTGGTGAACGTCGGGGCCTAATCGGCGCTGATCTGCGCGCTGGAGTTGAACGCCGCCGCCCGGCAGGCACCCACGGCCCTTCGGTCAGGAGCCGGTCTTGGCTGCGATCTCTTCGCGCATGATCTGGTAGAGGATTCGTGCGCTGAGCTTCAGGTCCTCGATCGGCGCACCTTCGTCGATGCCGTGGAAGTTGATCGGGGGGCCGAAGCCGAGCGTGAACAGCGCGCCGCCGGCCACCAGGTTGAGCTGCCCTTTGGCATCGGTGCCGCCGCCGATGGCGGCCAGCGGCATCGGCGTGCCGGTCGCGCGCTGGTAGGCGTCGCCGATGCGTTGGAAGCGCGGGCTCTGGGGGTCGCGCACGTCGGGCGAGGCCGCGGTCGCGGTGCTCACCGTGACGGCCGTGCCCGGGTCATCCTGCTGAAAGCGGCTCACCAGCTGGGCGAAGACATCGGGAAAGATGCTCGCGCCCGGCAACTGGCCTTCGGTCGTGCCGTCCCAGGCCACGGCGTGATGGCCGAGCGCGTAGCGGATGTCGATGCGCAGCGACACGTCCTGCGGGCCCGTCGTGACGCGTGTCAGCGCGTAGGTCGTGCCGTTGCCCTGCTCGAAGACCTGATCGTGGCGTTCGAGCAGATCGGGGTGCTTCTCGCCGAAGACCGTCGTGCCCCAGCCCCAGGCCATGAACTGCAGCAGGCGCGCCACGCCGTTCGGCGCCAGCGTGCCGTCGTCGGCCAGATGGGCGAGGAAGTTCGACAGCGAGACCACCGGATTGGCGCCTTGCGCGCGGTTCTCTTCCGGCACCGAACCGTGCTGTGCGCCGATGACCGCCGCGCTGAGCACGACCACGTTCCCGTCGCGGGACACCTGCAGCGGCGCGCGCCGGTATTGGGGATCGTCGAAGCCGTACTGCTGATAGAGGGCGGCGATGCCGGCCGCCAGATTGTCGAGCGCGGCCGGGTCGTTGCCGTTGATGCGCGCGGTCACCGTGTCCGGGATCTGGTTGGTGGCGCCCGGCGCGCTGTCGAAGGCCTCGATGTACATCCCGCTGGCGGGTGGCGTGCCGAGCGGCACGGTGAAAACCGGGCGCTCGATGCCCTTCTCGGCGCGCACGGTCCAGACGGCGTCGAAGACGATGCCGAAATCCGGCACCCCGAACTGCTCGAAGTAGTAGGCCGTCGAGAAGTCGGTTTCCTCCGAGGTGTCGAAGATAAGTTCGACCGTCACCCCGTCGAGCGAGTCGGTGCCGTCGTAGAGCTTGGCCAGCGCGCGCAGCACGGTGAAGCCGACGATGGACGGGCCTTTGTCGTCCACCGCGCCGCGGCCGACGAGGAAGGGTTGCGATGCACCGCGGTAGTCGCGGTTCTCGGTGCGCGGCTCGAAGGGCCGCCAGTCGGCATTGCCGGGTGGCACCGTGTCCAGGTGCGTCAGGATCGCGATCTTCTTCGGCCCGTTGCCCAGGCGGAAGCCGAACACCCATTGCGTCTGCGTCGGGCCGTCTCGGCGCCACTCGAAGGGTTCGAGCTTCAGCGTGCGCTGGTCCTGGTTGAACTCCTCGGCCAGCCCCGTCAGGTAGTCGCGTGCGAGCGTCAGGTTGTCGACGATGCGCTGCTCGCTGTCGGGCTCGTCCGTCCGGTAGGTCTGCAGCGTGACGAGGTGGCTGGTCTCGGGGACGAACTGCCTGTCCAGCGTTCGATCGAGATACGAACGGCCGTCGTCGCCCGAGTCGCTGCAGCCGAGGAAGAACACGACGACGGCAACCGCCCAGCCCGCTGAGCGCAAGAGCTTGAGATTCATCTGCTGAGCCCCGGAAGTCCGGCCAGCGCGCATGGCTCGCCGTATGCCAAGTCCGGGCAAGCCCGGCTCCTGCACCACTCGCCCGCGGGAGCAGAGTTGGGGAGGCGCGTCGCGACTTCTGGGCCTGGGGCCGGACTCCCGGCGGCTGGCGCCGCGCCGCGCACCGGCCGGCGTGTCTCGCTCGACTATCGAGGCTTCTTCGGCTACGCCGGCGCGGGATCGAGCTCGGCAGGCAGGGGGCGTGAGCCGACGGGATGCAAGGGGGCGGCTAGTGATGGCGCCGTGGGGCCGAACTAGTTGGCAAACGGCGCCGCAGGTGCTTCTGGAGCGTGGGGCATCTAAAGACTGGGTGCCGTCACCCAGGATCCGAGCGCTGAACGGCGGCGACTGCCAGAACCCGCCATCCAGTGCCCGTTTGGGCGGCTGGCCGCAGTGCCTTCGAAAGCCGTCGTACGGGCGATCAGGTCGGCGAACCTGTCGGGCCACCTCTCACCCGGCCAGCGGCAGCTCTCGCCGACGGCGAACTGGCCCTGCCGACCCTCAACCGCCCTTCGAGGGCGCCGGAAGCCGCCCTACGACCCGGCCGTATCGCTAAGCGTCTCGCGTCCAGGAAGCCGCGACTTGTGGCGACGATGACTCGGCCGGCAGCAGAAATCCGCGCCGCTCACACTCAGCAGTCGGTTGGCACCCTTCCCGGCGCGCAACGCGCATTGAACAGTTCGACTGCCTTACTGTGGGATCTGGAGCCTTTGACCTGGCTTTATGAATCCTTCGATAGTAGGGTTTATTGCGGCGAGCGCCGTGGGATCGGGTGTTTTGTAGAAGCGCATCGATAGAGATCGCCATGTATCGCCCGGCATAGCGATGTAGGTGCGGCGTACTGGGAGCGTGGGGGAGGTATCGAGTCTGCGCAATCCAGGTGCCGCACTTACAGATAGAGCGTGAGTTCCCGTGAACGCGACGGCGGACAATTCTGGAGTGCCCCCTTCGATCAATATTGAGCCCATCGGGGCCTTCAACCCGATAACCCACGCCTCGACTGTCGAAGGGCAGGAGGCGTAGTGATCCTTTGCCTCCGCTCGCCAAGTTCTGTCACCTCTTGGAGCAGAGGCAGTTAGAAGATTGCCCGGATTACATGGGACAACACGTGCGCCACCACCGGTTAAAACATGATCGGCATCAAGCGTAGCCTCGGTCGTGGGATGAGGAACTTGGGCGGACGTTGTGGTTTTTATTTGGGCAACAGGTGAAGCGCCAAACTTCGGCTTAATGCCGATAACAAACACAGTAAGCGTCCCGCCTTGCTTAATAAAGTGATCGCTATCGCGAGCGCCCCAACTGTTATCTCCCACCGGATACGACCCGGTTAGCAGGCGGCCTTGTCCTCCTGCTTCTGCGGCGGCACCTCCCCCCGTTCGGGTATAGTCAGCCGGTAAGTCTACAGTTATTTCTCCGGCCGAAGCCTCGCCTACCACCACCGAGCGCTGTTCGACTTTGACATCCCAGTAGTCCTTCGGATCGTTGATTCCAATCGCCCAGACAGTTGCGTCGGTCGCATCTGGAGACATATGCTCTTTACCAAGAACAGCCCACGTATTCTGATTGATTGGCTGACTGGCCACTAGTAGGCTGCCGTAACCGCGCCAGTTTGTTTGTCCGCCGCCGCCGATCAGCTTGTACCCAGTCGGGAGGCTGACCGATGCACGCGGATACGGCGCTACGGCCCCAGTGGATGAGAACTGCCGAATTTCAAAAGGGGGATACTGATCAGGGACTGCCGCAAACTTCACCGGGTAATCGCAGGTCCCGTGCTTTTCAGTGTTCAGAGTAACGATGATTTCCTTCTTGCCGTCCCGTTGAATTTGAATGTCGATCCCTCCTGAAGGAACCACGGCGCCTGGGGTTAGCGGATTCGCGATTGGCGTGCCGCCGGAAATCACCAGTCCGGCAGTCTTGGCTACCTTTACTTCTGATTGATCGCCTTCTACGAAACGAAAGAAGCGAGCATTGAAGATTACGACATTACCCGGGACGCGACTATCCTCCTCCGCTGTGCAAACTAGGCCTCTGGCTTGAAGCGATCGGACGCATTTTCCCCACTCTTTGACAATCTCAGGGGAAGCCGAGCTCCTAACTGTCCGCTGAAACTCATCTTCGGTAAAGCGGCGCAATCGCCCTTGGTCGCGTGCCTGCCTAAAATTTTCGAACTCCTCGTGGGTATAGCTACCATCGAGGTCAACTGGCAGCCCATCCATTGGCAACATCACTCTGAGACCTGCGTCCTGTCTCTTCTTGAACTCTTGCCACGTGACGGTCTTTAGCCACTCATATGTTTGATTCTCCGATGTCCTTGACGAGTATTTGACGAGCGTATTGAAGGCTCCCTGCTTCGCCAGAATGGCGCTGCACTTGTTTGCGCTGGCATAGATCGGTGAGATCGCCAGCACAATCCAAACTACGGACTTTTTGATGGTCATGTGCACACGCTCCTGTCAACGGCACGCAAGGATGCTGACTGTGCGGCCCAACGAATGACAGGGACATCCCCATAGTGTCCATCCCTCAGGCAAAGACGGCCGGCAGGCAGGCCCGACCATGGGATTGCGCAATCGAAGCCTCCACCCGGCCGTCCATGACTATTGTGTTTCTCGGCATCGAAGCTGGACGAGAACGTGTTTGCCCTCTCGGTGTCGACGAGCACGCGAAGCCGCGCACCAGCGCGACGACGACGGCGATGCCGATCGCCGCGGACAGGAAGTTCTGCACCGTCAGCGCCAGCATCTGCGTCAGGTAGCTCATCGTCGATTCGCCACCGTAGCCCTGCCAGTTCGTGTTCGTGACGAAGCTGATGGCCGTGTTGAACGCCGAGTCGGCGAGACTGCGGGTAGCGCTTGGGGGTTTAAGGGCAGTACCGCCTGCAGCCGCTGCACCGCGTAGACGGCGAGTACACCGATGCCGTAGAACAGCATCAGGCCGAGCGCGTAGCCGACCCAGCCGTGCTCGCGCTCCACGTCGACGCCGGCCAGGCGGTACAGCGGCGCCTCCAGGCGGCTGCCCAGCGCGAAGCGGCCCTGGACGACGGCCCCGATCGCGCGGCCCCGCGGCCATGCGATGAGCAGCAGCAGCAGTGCGACAAACGCGGCCAACTGCAGCCAGGCGGCGGCCGTCACGAGAAGTCCTCCGGCCGCAGCAACGCTGCGACGAGATAGACCAGCAGGCCGAGCGCGAGCAGGGCCCCGGCGAAGTGCCAGCCGCTCATGAAGCGCTCCGGCGTTTCCCGAGCCGTTCAACCCAGCGTCAGGCCGGCGACGGCGAGCCACAGCGCGAGAGCCGCGACGAGATAGACGATGTCCATGCGTTCCTCCAACGGAAGGAATGCTCGTCAGAACCGCGTCAAGCCACCGCCTAGATCCGCCGCTGGCGCATCAGGTTTTCGTCAAGGATCTTCCGGGGCCGCAGGGGGCGCGGCAAGTCGAGACGTCGCGCGGACGACCGGTTACGGGATGACAATTGGACGCCTGCTTGTGGCCGTTTGGTGCCACTGAATACTGAGCATGTATCAGTCGCCATCCGAGGCGCCACAAGCTCGCAGGACATCCTCGATATCTGCCTCAGATCGATAGAGTGCGGCACGCCAGCCAGCCAGCCGCGCACCCTCAATGTTTGCACATTGATCATCGATAAGAAATATTGAATCTGGCTCAAGAGCAAGTTGACTTGCCACACATTTGAAGAACCGAGGGTCCGGCTTCCGCAGTGCCAAGTCACATGAGAAATAGGCATGCTGGAATATATGACCTAACTGGAGAAGTCCTTCTAGGTTGCGAGCTCGATGATGCTCTTGAGTTGATGCCAGAACACACGTAATTCCAGCTTTCCGGAACCTCCGCGCAACCTGGAGCATCGGGAGATTTATATGCGACTCTTCGCGAAACCAAAACTCGATGAAGCTTTCGTAAGTTCCCGGCCACCGCCACGCCCGCAGGAACGGAGGAAGCACATCCTTGAGGTCTTCTGATCCTAGCAGGCACTTCTGGAAAGGACCGTCGAAAAATTCGAGCGCTTGATCGGCGCTGATCCCTAAAGCGCCTGGAAGCACGATCGGGAAGCGAATGTCAACCAAAACTCCATCGATGTCGAAGGCAACAGCCCGGACGCCCGCCAAATCTTCAGCTTTCATACGCCAGAGTTCAACAGCACGCAACCGCACAGAGTCGTAGGAAGAATTCTCAAGCTGCTCGGCGTGGCGACGCTTTCTATGCATCAAGGGTTCGCACCCCAAGAACGGAACCTCGCGACCAACCGCTCCTGGCCGGGACCGCCCGCACGGCGCGGCACCCGTAAGTCGCCGATCGCCCCTTCACCAGGCCGCTGGACTTGGCGGCGCGGCGATCGGCTCCGGACGCACTCAGATCTCAGTCTGTTCCGAGATCTCCAGCGCGTCGTCGACCTCGATGCCGAGGTACCTCACGGTCGACTCGAGCTTGGAATGACCGAGCAGCAGTTGGACGGCCCGGAGGTTCTTCGTGCGCCGGTAGATCAGGGTCGCCTTCGTGCGCCGCATCGAGTGCGTGCCGTAGTCCGCGCGATCCAGGCCGAGGTCATCGACCCAGCGACCGAGGATGCGCGCGTACTGGCGGGTCCCCAGGTGCGGCGATTCGTGGATACGGCTTGGAAACAGGAAGTCCTCGGACCTCAGCCCGGCCTGCTGGATCCAGGCCTGAAGTGCTTCCCGGGTCGCGGGCGTGATCTCGAACTGCACGGGTCGCAGCGTCTTGTGCTGCATCACGATGGCCCGCGTTGCCACCTGGTCTCCATGGCAGACGTCGCGGACCTTGAGGCCGACGAGGTCGCAGCCGCGCAACTTGCTGTCGATGCCGAGGTTAAACAGCGCGAGTTCGCGTACCCGGCCCTCCATCTGCAGGCGCACCCGCAGGGCCCAGATGTCCTTGAGCTTGAACGGCGCCTTCTGCCCGACGATCTTGCCCTTGTTCCAAGGTTCGCGATGAACGACGGTGGCGTTGGCTTCCATGATGAGCTCCCATCAAGTTGTGGGCCAACCAAGATCCGCCTTCGACCTCTCGATGTCGTTGCACCTGCGCAAGAGCGCGAGGCCGGCGGACTCAGCGACGCGCCGCTCAGCGACTGGCCGCTTTCGGGCGCGCTTGGTTACAGGCGGTCCCGGCAAGAAGGGGTCGTTCACCAACGTTGACTAAGTCTGGTTCTCGATGGCGGTTAAGACGCGGCTTAATCCAGCAAAGACAGCATCGTTAGCTATGCGGCCATGCATACTTCGGGTCAGCGGACGTAGCACAGTTTGCTAGGCCGCAATCGCCAAATCCTTCTTCCAGTCTGTGATTAGAGTGTTTGCAACCGCGTCGCCGTTGGCAGCGCGCCCAAAACCCAACTGTGACAAAACGATCACCCTTGAAAGCGTGGCTCAGCTCGAGGCACAGGTAGTCGAAGAGCGGATTTAACGGATCGGCGTCGCTGTATCGCCATCATAGACATCTTCATGAACAAGTCTCTTAAATATGACACCTAACGAAAAACTGACGATAGCGGTATCTATAATGTCGTTCCTTGCGTCGGCATTCTCCGCCCTATACGCCAAGCACGCGCTTAATCGCTCCGATGTGGCCAACAGAACGTCACAGGCGTCGGTAAAGTTTCAAGTTCTCTGGCCTACGTTGAATGACTACATGTCGACAGAGATGTACGTTGCGATAAGTCATCTTTGGGCCTTTTATGCGGTGGACCCGTCCACCCTTGCTGAGCGATACAAGCAGCAAAGAGCGGCCGACCTGGAAGCCGCCGGCAAGCTTCAAGGCGAGGCCTATTCAGGCTTCGTGAAAAATACCATTGATCATCATCGGCGAAGGGTCGGGCAGTTCTACGGCCTTCTTAAAGCCATACATGACGAGGGCGGCTATCAGCGTAGGTGGGTGTACATGTATTGGCGCCGACGAGAGTTGGAGATCCTCCCGAAGATCATCATTCCTCTTGAGGAAGCCCTTGCAGACTCGATTGGGACGCCAGCATCGAAACTGGCAAACCAACGACTTACGGAGCTTTATGACGACAGTCCAGCCGACGATCTCAACTGACATTTCCGCGCATTACGCTTATCTGAGCAAAATGAAGGCACCCCTGCCTCATCCAGACGAAGCCTAGATACTAGAGCCGTCGTGCGATCCTGAATGGTGGCCAGTTACACGATGGCCGATCTGCTCTCCCGAGGTGCTTGACCAGAGAGGAGGGAGAGCGACGGTACCCGGCCACTAGCCGTCACTCATGAACGGCGGCTGTAGAGTAGGCTGTACGACCTCTGTTTTGAGGCATGCGGGAGCTATGCGGCGAGGCCATGGCTTAAAGGTGAACTGTGGTCCACCCAACAACCACTGCTAGAGGACAACGTCATGAGGGATCTGCTTGTTAACAGCTGGGAAGATTTCCAGGATATTGGGTGCTACTGGATGCGGGATTTTGTCCTACAGAACCATGACATTGATATGCCATATTGCGTATATGGCAGCATGGGGCAAGCGCAGGGGGGGGTCGACCTAGTTCCCGCTAGCAATAACTTCGGGATCGTGGGGCAGTCGAAGTGCTGGAACGTTCGATCACTTACCAGGGCCGAGATAGAGAAGGAACTGGCGAAGTCCAATGACTACCCTGGGCCGATCCAGCACTACGTGATCCTAACGACTGCCGCGAAACACACGTCAGTACAAGACATTATGAAGTCTGGCGGTTTCACCTACAGGCGTAGCCAAGGCTCGTTTCAAGTTCATATCCGCTACTGGTCTGATCTCGAAAACTTGGACTTTATCCCGGAACAGACGCTGCTGAGGATTTTTCCGTCCCTGGTCGCTCAGGCCAAGACGATTGCTGCCCGTCAGTCCATGCCGAATGACTGCGCGGATTCGCTGCTGCATGCTCGCCGCGTAATGCCGCAGCTAATATCTCAGGCGCATCTTAGCTGGCTAGATTCGTGGGATTTTAAGCTTGGTTATGTTCCCCTCGAAGTTTTTGAGCTGTTTCACTGCCTGAGTATCGAAATGGACCGAGTTTTGGCGGTCGCGGCTAATCCTTGTTTGCACGAATGGCTTCGCGAAGGGAACAGGGCTCAATTATTCAAATGCCTGCCTGCCGCTAACGACCTATTTCTAAGGGTGATCGAGTTTGCCCGCGCGGTCGTTGACGAGTCCGTCTCGGAAATTTTGTCTGGACGTCTAGTTCTTGCACACGGCCACAGTGATGATCGCGCAAAGCAGCGAGTCGCCAGTAAATGGGAGTGCTCGGCACAACAGCTACTTCTCGCGTATCGTGAGGTTGTCGACGGCTCGCCTCAAAGTTGAACTTTCAATCGATAAATCGCCCCAAGTGCTGGCGTCTTACCCGGATCCGCTAGTTAGGACGCAGGATACCGCGATATTGAACGCTGAGTCGCGGTGCCGTCTTGTGCTGTCCACAGAAGCGGGGATTAGTGAGCCCCGCTGCGGGAGCCCCCAATTGCGCTGTTGGCCGACGGCCACTCGGAGGCCATGTGTGTGGGTACCTCCGTGTATCCGCTGCGGTGAAAATTTCCTTCGATGGGCGGTACGGATCCGACAGGCTGCTTCGGGGCGGGATTCTTTATGTAGCCGATGCCGGCTCAGGGTCGCGACCGCCAGTTCATGCGGTTGGCAAGCGGTCTGTCGCGATCACGTGCCGACTGGCGCTCGGCGGTGTCCGCAGCACGCCGACTCCGGACACTCAGTCGGATGCGCCTGCGCTGTATCGAATGACCGCAAGACGGCGGTCATCGTGAGGGCGACCACCGGCGGCCTGCGACAGCATCCGCTGCACATCGGCCGATCGAACCGAAGCAAGACCGCGCAGCGACGGACGCAACGCGCCACTGCCCTCTTCCCGAACTACCGTCCTCTGCGCGCCCGCGTCGGCTGCGTCGGCTCCGCGTGCCGTTCGAGCCTGTCTTCCAGCCGCCCAACGAAGGCCAGCAGCTCGACGTCCAACGCGATCAACCAGGCGCGCAGCTCGATCAGGTCCAGCCTGCGCACGCCTCCCTCTGCCTTCGTGATCACGGTCCGGTCTACTGCCAAGCGGGTCGCAAGCTCCGCCTGAGAGAGGCCGGCCTCCTCGCGGGCGGCGCGTAGCTCGGCCACGAAGTGCTTGTACTGATCGGAGTGCGGGAACGAGAGCATCGGCGCCTGGGGATTGGGCCTGAAGCTTCCGTTGCGTCTTGTGATGTGCGAAGATCGCACATAGACGACCGCTTGACCCGTTGCGATCTGCGCGCAGTCACCAGCGCTGTAGGCCTCGCAAATCCTTCCTGCCAAGCGACCGTGGCGCAGCGCAATCAAGACGCCCACACATAGCGAGTTGGAGGACGTTTCGATGATCAAGGTCCATTCGTCCATCGGGCCAGAGGAATGGCAGCCGCTCGCTCTGTGCCGACGCTATGTCGTCGTTCACTTCAAGCTGCCACCGGCGCAGGCCGAGAAGGACGCCGACCTCGTTCTTGCGTCGCTGATGTGGGCCGTCGCCACCCACGCCGACGGCCACCACGCGCTGCTCGGCGCATGGTCCGTCCCCGGTGGTAGCGACATTGCCTGGCCCGAGATCCTGTCCGAGCTGTGGACGCGGGGCGCCGAACGCATCGAATGGGCCGTCGTGCCGGGCGGCGCCCCACCGGCCGCCATCGCAGATGCCGAGGTCACGAAGGTCGTGCACTGGCGCGACGCATCCGCGCCCGAGCCGGTGTTGCCGCCTCGTACGAAACGCCTGCTGGACAAGTCCGACGACGTCGCCCAGCGCCTGCACGCCGCCATGCTGCGCGCAGCGCGCCGCCAAGGCGGCCGCTTCGACAGCGCCGAGGCGGCGTTCGCCAGCCTGCAGCGCCAATGGCGGCGGCTGGAACGCCGCCTCGACGCCGAGCACGCCGCGCGGGCTTCCCGCCGCTCGGGCGGCACGGCGGCGGCCAGCGCCGCACCGGGCCGCTGAGGGCGGCCTTGGACCTCATGACCTCGATGGCTGACGACCTGCGCGCGGTGCTGGCACGGGTCAAGGCCGCGTTGATGCGCCGCGGCCGCACCGAGCACGAAGCCGAAGACCTGCTGCAGGACGCCTGGGTCCGCCTCGCCTGCTACGCACGCGAGCAGCCGGTCGACAAGCCCGAGGCGTTTCTGATGCGGGCGGCCATGAACCTGTCCATCGACGCCTACCGCTCGCGTCTGGCGCACGGCACGGAAGTGCTGCTCGACGACGTGGTGCTCGTCGACATGTCGCCCACCGCCGAGGAGGTGCTGCTCGCCCGCCAACGCTTCGCCCGCCTCAGCGTCTGCCTGGCGCGCTTGAGCCCGCGCACGCGCGAGGTCTTCCTGGCGCAGCGCATCGAAGGCCTGAGCCATCAGGAGATCGCCCGGCGCTGCCAGATCAGCACCAGCACGGTGGAGCATCACATCGCCAAGGCGCTGCTTCAGCTGACGACCTGGATGGAGGGGTGGTAGCCGTCGGCAGGGCGGCGGCGGTCAGGGCACACGCCCCACCACCAGATCGTCCGTGTCGGCCCATCCGGCACCCAGCGCCTTGTAGAGGCCGATCAGGGCATTCAACTCGGCCAGTTGGCTGAGGGCCAGCTCGTCACGCGCCTGGTTGGCGCTGCGCTGCGCGACCAGCACCGGCAGGTAGGCGCTCAGGCCGCGGGCATACAGGCGGGTCGCATGGTCCAGGGCCTGCTGGCTGTCGGAGACGGCCTCCCGCAGCGAGGCTTGCCGCTGCCGTTCGCTGGCCCGTGCCGTCAGGGCGTCTTCGACGTCCCGCAGCGCCGCTCGCACGTCGCGCTCGTAAACCCGTCTCGCCGCGTCGGCACCGGCCTGCGCGGCGGTCACGCCGGCATGCGCGCCGCCTGCGTCGTAAACGGAGTGGCTGCCCTGCATCGCGGCCGACCAGGCCAGGCTGGCACCCGAGAAGAGATCGTGAATCGCACTCGCCGTGCTGCCGATGCCCAGCGGCAGCCGGAAGGCCGGAAACCGTCGAGCCTCGGCGACGCCGATCTGCGCGGTGGCGGCCGCCAGGCGCCGCTCATCGGCCCGCAGATCGGGGCGCTGGCGCATGACTTCCGATGGCAGGAAGAGCGGCAGGTCTGCAGCCGTGGGCAGGGCCGGCGCGGGCTCGGCCAGGGCCGTTCGCCAGTCGCCGGGAAAGCCGCCCGCCAGCACGCCGATGGCATGGCTGAGGCGGGCGACGTCGGCCTCCAGCAACGGTGGCTGCGCCTCGGCCGTTTCGCGCTCGGCACGCGCCTGCAGCAGCTCGGCCGCGGTGCCCAGACCACCCCGGTGCGCGCGTTCGGCCAATCGTTCGGCTTCGGCGAGCGTGCGCACGTTCTCGCGTGCGATGGCCAGCCGCAGCTGCGTGGCGCGCAGTGCCGCGTAACCGGACACCAGCTCGGCCACCAGGCTCACCTGCAGCGCGCGGTGGTCTTCGGCCAGCGCCTGGATGCCGGCGTCGGCAGCTTCGACCGCCCGGCGCGTGCCACCGAACAGGTCCAGCTCCCAGCTGGCGTCCAAACCCAGTTGCCAGGTCCGCGCCGGGCCGCCCGCCTGCGTAGCCAGCGCCTTGCTGCCGCGCACGGCCTCGCCGCCAGCGCCGACGGACAGCTGGGGCCTGGCGGCAGACGCGACCTGCACGCGCTCGGCGCGTGCTTGGCGCAGGCGCGCGATGGCGATGTCCAGGTCCTGGTTGTGCGCCAAGGCCTGATCGACCAGCCTGTCGAGCAAGGGATCCTGGAAGCAGCGCCACCACCGGCGCAGCCCGTCGTGGTCGCCGCCTGGCAGCGTGGCCTCGGCTTCGATCCAGTGCGCAGGCAGCTCCAACGCGGGCGCCCGATAGTCGGGGCCTACCGTCGTGCAGCCCGACACGCCCGCCAGCAGCGAGACGACCAGCAGCGCCTGCCGCCGCCGCGTGCGATGAGACGATGCCTGCATGGCGGCCCTCACATCCAGCGCTGCAGCAGCGAGATGAGCCGGCCCGCGGGCACCGGGTCGTCTCCCGCCGGAGCGACGACTTCGATGCTGCCCGTCATGCCGGCCGCCAGTACGAGCCCGTGCGGGAGCCGCTCGAATTCGACACGCACGGGGATGCGCTGCGCCAGGCGCACCCAGCTGAAGCTGGGCTCCACGCTCGGCAAGCCCTGCGCATCGGCCTGCTGGTTGCTGTCGGCAATGCCGCGGCCGATGCTCGCCACCCGGCCGGGCAGCACTTCGTCGAACCCCATCAGCCGGATCCGCGCCGCGGCGCCGGGACGGATGCCGCGCAACTTGGTTTCCTCGAAGTAGCCGGTGATCCAGAAGCTCCTGGCGTCGACCAGCGAGACGTTCGGCTGCGACGCCAGCGCGTAGTCGCCCTTGCTCAGGCGCAGCCGCGTGACATAAGCGTCCACCGGCGCGCGCAGCACGGTGCGCGCCAGGTCCAGCTTCGCCCTGTCCACGGCGAGCTGGGCGCTGCGCAGCTCGGCCTGGGCAATGGCCACGGCCTGATTCGCACGCTGGACCTCTTCGGCGGGCACCAGGCCCTCCATGCCCTGGCGCCGCATGGCATCGTTCGTCTTCTGGCGCCATGAAGCGCTCGCCGACGCCAGGTGCGCCTCGGCCTGTGCCAGGGCCAGCCTGAAATCGGCGCTGTCGATGCGATAGAGAACGTCGCCCTGTTTGACGTATTGATCGTCCGCCACCGAAACCTCGGCCACGGTGCCGGACACCTGCGGGGCGATGCGCACGATCTGCGCGCCGACGCGGCCATCGCGTGTCCAGGGGGCCAGGACATAGGCACGCCACAGCGCGCTCACCAGGAAGCCGGCGGCGATGACCACGGCCAGCGTCAGCCCTGCCTTCAGGAACGTGTGGACGGCGGATGAACGATCAGACATAGAGAATCAACATCGAAACGAGGCACAGCGAAATCGCGAACTCGAACAAGCCGGGGTGCCAGACCCAGCGCAACACGCCGCCGCGCGCGAGCACGAAGCGGATGCCCAGGTAGACCGGCAAGGCGACACACGCGTAGACGAAGAACGGCGGCAGGCCGATGCCGGCCAGCGAGAACTCACTGAGCATGGGCTCGTCCTCCAGCTTCTCGTGGCGCCTCCTCGGCGTGGCCTTCCAGCAGCGCGGCGATGTCCAGCAGCACGACGCCGAGCCGCCGCGTTTCGGCTGCGGCGGCAGCCGAGAGCCGTGACAGGCGCGACAAGGACCTCGCCGCGCGGCGCGCATGTCGTGCGGCCCGTGCGGGATCGGCGGCCCGCTGGCGCATGTGGCGCAGCGCGACGACCAGCACACGATGCAGCTGGGCATCCTCGGGGGCCCGGCGCTGCCATCGGCGCAGACGCAGGACTTCCCGGCCCAGGTGAATGCTGGCGAGCGCACGCGCGACCGCGCGGTCCATCGCCTCGGGCTGCGTCCTGAGCAAGGCACCGAGCTGCGCGGTGCGATGCTGCTGCCGCCACTGCCAGGCTTTCGCGTCGGGCAGCTCACCGCGCAAGGTGCCCAGCGCCTCGTCGCGGATGCGCTGGCGCAAACGGCGGGCGTCGCGCGCCAGGTTGCGCGGCAACACGATCCTGAAACCCAGCAGCGTGAAACACGTCGCCAGGATCCAGGCGACGGCGCTGTCGAGGAACAGCGCGAAGTCGTAGTGCATCGTGTTGTCGGCCGCTGCCAGCGTCGTGAAGGCGACCAGATAGGCGACGCCGGCCAAGGCATGGCGGGGCATCGTCGTGGCGTAGACGCCGGGCAGCCAGAACAGCGACAGGACCACCAGCAACAGCGGCAGCCCCGAGACCTGCGGCAACACGCCGAACCGGCACAGGCCGGCCATCACGACGGCGGCCACCGTGCCCTTGATGAACTCGACTGCGCCCAGCGCGGGATTGGGCGCCGTGGACAGCAGCGCGCAGGCCGCCGCCAGGCCGGCGAGCATCAGGTTGCCGTGCGTCCACCCGGTGGCGAGCCAGAACGCGCCGCCCATCGTCACGGTCAGCAGCGCGCGCAAGCCGTTCTGGACGGCGGCCGAGGTGTCGCGGTGGAACGGCACGGACACCCGCGCCGCCGTCGGCCTGGGCCGATGGAAACGCTCAATGCCGTCGAGGGCCTCCAGGTAATCGTCGAGCTGTTCGAGCAGACGGTCGCCGGCGATCATCAGCGCGGCCTGCTCGGACGCCTGCTCGAGCGAGCTCGTCTCCAGCCTGCGCGCCAGCCGCACGCGCAGGCCGTTCAGCACGTCGGCGGCCCGCGCCCGCCCGGTGGCGCCGGGCTCCCGCGCCAGGGCCTCGGCGGCCTCGTGCCAGGCGCACTCCCAGTCAGGCTGCAGCGATCTCAGCGCCTGGAGGCTGGCACTGTTCTCGCGCATCGGCGGGGCGCCTCCGACCAGCGCGGAAAACAGCGACACCATCGTCTGCCGCACCGTGCCGGCGTGATGCGCCAGGTCGGCTGACTCGGCCTTGCCCAGCGCCAGCAGATCGTCCACGCCATAGACGTCGACGATGAGCTGGCGCCGGCGTGCATCCAGGGGCCGGCCATCCGGCACGCCGCTGCCGTGAATGGCCTGGTGGTCGGTCGCCAGAACGCTCGCGGTGGCAGCGGCCAGGCGGTCCAACTGCAGGGCCAGACGAGTGCGCACGCTGCGGGTGCTGAACACTGCCGACACCACGGCCAGGCTCACGACCCCGATCAACACCGAAGCGCCGCGCCCCATCACCTGATCGAAGCTGAGTTCCGGATGCTGCATGGCGCCATAGGCCGCCAGACCGACGGTGTAGCCGGCCAGCGTGGCGCCATAGGCGCGGAAATGGCGCAGCAGCGTCATGCCGACGACGCAGATCCCCAGCCACAGGCCGAAGCCGAGCAGGAACAACCAGGGCATCTGCCCGAAGGCGCTCATCAGCACGAAGGCCGCCAGCATGCCGGCCAGCGTGCCCAGCACGCGCCACACCCCTTTGCCGACCACGGCGCCCTGCACGGGGTTGATGACGAGCAGCACGCTGGAGGCCGCCGCGTACGGCGCGTGCAGGTCCAGCAGATAGGCGGCCACCAGCGCCAGGCAGGCGGCCAGAATCGACCGCATCACGTAGGTGGCCTGCGGCGTCGTCAGGTCCAGGGGTCGCAGCCCACGCGCGAGCCCGTCCCGGCAACGGGAGAGAAGGCTCGAATGTGCCGGCGGCACGTTCGTGGAATGCACGTGGAACCCTTCTGCAGTGATCGACATGCATCACTGTAGAAACGCCGGATCGTTCCGAAAAGTGAGTTTCTTGCAAGCGCACGATTGCGCTAGACGCACCTATTCGAAGTGCGGTCGCCTACGGCGCTGCATGAGCAGCCGCTGGCGTCTGGTCTTCGCTGCAAAGGGCGTGGATCGTGTGCCGCAGCCATCGATGGGCCGGGTCTTCGTCGTGGCGAGGATGCCAGGCCTGCGTCAGCAGCACGGTTTCCAGCGGCATCGGCAGCTCGAACAGGCGGATGCGCAGGCCCGCGGCGAGCGCACTGCGGGCCAGCAGCCTGGGCAGGGGCAGCAGCAGATCCGAGTCCTGCAGCGTGAACAAGGCCGAATAGGGACTGGGCACCACCAGCGCGACGTGCCGGCGCAGGCCTTGTGCGTCCAGCGCAGCGTCGATCGGCCCGACGGCCTTGCCGCGCCGGGACACGTTGATGTGCTCCCAGCGCGTCAGGCTCTCGGCCGCGATCTCGCCGTCGAAGATCGGGTGATCCGCGCGTGCGACGCCGACGAAGGTCGTGGTGAACAAGGACTGCACGCGGATCTCCGGCCGCAGCTTGCGCGAAGCGCTGATGAACAGGTCGATACGGCCGCTTCGCAGCGCCTCTTCGTCGACGTCGTCTTCTTCCGGCGAGAAACGCAGCATCGCGCGCGGCATCTCCCTGGCCATCGCATCCAGCAGCCGGCCCAGATGGACGGTGACGAACTCGTCGGTGGCCCGGACGTTGAAACGCCTGTCCAGCGACCGGAGGTCGACCTCGGCGCCGGAGGCGAACACCCGCGAGGCCTGCTCGACCACCAGTCGCACCTGCTCGCGCATCGCCAGCGCCTTGGCCGTCGGCACGAGTTTGCGGCCCACCTGGACGAACACCGGATCGCCCAGTTCCTCCCGGATGCGGCTCAGGGTCCGGCTCATCGCCGGCGGGCTCAGGTGCATGCGACGCGCCGCGCCGACGACGCTGCCCTCGTCCAGCAACACGTCCAGCGCCAGCAGCAGGTTGAGATCGGGACGGGCCATGACGTCGCTTCAGGTGATTAACCAGAACGGAATCATATGGATGAAGGAATGCTCAGGCCGCACGATTCCAAGAGGCGCTGGGTGAACACGGCCGGGCGCTAGCCCAGGCGGACCGCGTCGAAGCCTGCGTGGTGCATCCACTCGCGCAGGATCAGCAACGCGGCGGCCGCGCCGGCGTGCCGCAGCGGATCGTCGCCACGCGGCGGCATGCCCACGGCCAGCGACGCCAGATGCGAGAACGCCGCCTCGACCTCGTCGATGCGCACCGGCACCGAAGGCGCGCGGCCCAGCGCGGCGGCGATCGCGGCGTGCAAGTCCACGCCGCTCGCCGTCGTGCTCAGCTCGGCAGGCCTGGGCACGGCACGAACCAGCGGCATCAGCTGCTCTTCGACGATCTCGATCGCCGCCTCGAGCTCCAGCGCACCGGGCGGCTCGCTGGCGAACGGGCCGGGACGCACGTTCGCCTGGCCGAGGTCGATCGGCGTGCGCGACGGCTCGCTCCCGGCACCGGCCACGAGCAGCGTGCTGCTCTCGTGGCCGATGTCGAGTTCGACCCGTGCCGGTCGGCGTGTGTCGTCATGCATGGTCTCGCTCCCCTGCGGCCCGGCGGGCCGTATCAGGCCTTGTGGATCCAGGCGGGCGCGATGCCGGTGCCCTGCCCTGCGCCGTAACCCAGGTAGATGTTCAGGCCGCCCAGCGGCTCCAGATAGCGCGCGTTCTTCAGGCCGCCGGCATCGACGAGCGCGAAGCCCAGGCTGCGGACCAGCGCCTTGACGCTCTCCTTGGCCGGCTCGCTGTCGGATGCGACGAACACGCTCACCGTCTGCCCGTTGCCGAAATCGGCACCGGCCGCCAGCACCTGGGCGAATACGGTGTTGAAGGCCTTGACGATGACGGCCTCGGGCACGGCGCGGGCGATCTCCTCGGCGGCGCTGGTGTCGTGGCCGATCGTCAGGCCCATGTAGTCGGGCGTCAGCGGATTGGTGATGTCGATCACCACCTTGCCGGCCACGTCGCCCAGCGAACGCAGCGCGTTCACGGCTTCGCCGTAGGGCGTGGCGAGCACGATCACGTCCTGGTCGCGGGCCGCACCGGCAGCCGCCACGGCACGCACGCCGCTGTGCTGCGCGGCCAGCGCCTCGGCCTTCGCCGGGTCGGCGGCGACGACGCTCACCTGATGGCCCGCGGCGTGGAGCTGCTTGACGAAGGCCGAACCCATGTTGCCGGCACCGATGACGAGAGTCTTCATGTTGGATCCTTGCTGTTGGCTGTTTGAAGTGGGGCTTTGCGGCCCGCTGCGCCCCGGTCGGTCCGTCAGCGCATGGATGCAACTCTAAAAATTACGCATCGAGAGATAAACTTGCTTTGGAGAGATTTGTTGTTCCACTAATCGGTACAAATGGACAAGTTCCTGGAGATGCAGGTGTTCACCGCCGTCGTCGACGCCGGCAGCTTCGTCGGTGCGTCGGACGCGCTGGAGATGTCCAAGCCGGCGGTCTCGCGCTACGTGGCCGAACTCGAGTCGCGGCTCGGCGTGCGCATGCTCAACCGGACGACGCGCAAGCTCTCGCTCACCGAAGAAGGCGAGGTCTTCTACGCGCGCTCCAAGGAACTGCTGGACCAGGTGGCCGAGGTGGAAGGCGAGATCACGGCCCGCCGGGGCGAGGCCGAAGGCCAGCTGAAGATCACGGCGCCGCTGAGCTTCGGGCTGCTGTTCCTGGCACCGCTGTGGGCGCCGTTCATGACCCGGCACCCCAAGGTACGCCTGGACGTCACGCTGTCGGACCGGGTAGCCGACCTCGTCGACGAAGGCTTCGACCTCGCGGTGCGCATCGCGCGCCTGCCTTCGTCTTCGCTGGTCAGCCGCAAGCTGGCCACGACGCGCGTGATCCTCTGCGCATCGCCCGCTTACCTGAAGCGGCGCGGGCAGCCGAAGACGCCCGCCGATCTCGCGCAGCACGACATCGCCTCTTACAGCCTGCTGTCGATGGGCGAGACCTGGGAGTTCGACGGTCCCGAGGGCCGTGTCGTCGTGCCGATCTCGCCCCGGATGCGTAGCAACAACGGCGACACTTGCCGGGCCATCGCGCTGGAGCACGGAGGGATCGTCCTGCAGCCCTCGTTTCTCGTCGGCGGCGACCTTCGGGCCGGCACGCTGGTGGAGGTGCTGCCGGAGTACCGGTCGATCAGCCTGGACGTGTTCGCGGTCTACCCGTCACGCAAGTTCGTGTCCCCGAAGGTGCGGCTGCTGATCGACTACCTCGCAGAAGCGTTTCGCAGTCCGCCCTGGGCGGTCGACTGAGGCGTTCCGCGCCCGGCGGTGCGCGCCGACCCTGCGACGGCTCAGACCGCCGTCCCGTCCTTCGCCAGATGCAGCCACGGCGCGACGCTGCGCTGCAGCGCCTCCAGCGCGTCGGCCAGCCGCTGCGCCGGGTCGGGGGACAGGCTGCCGGCGCGCACAGCGGTTTCGAGCGCGGCGACGGTGGCGGCCAGCTCGGCGGCGCCGACGGTCAGCGCGGCGCCGCGCAGGCTGTGCAGCGCTTCCAGCGCGCGTTTGCTGTCGCCCTCGGCCAGCCCGGCGCGCACGCTGGCGACGGCGACGTCGCCCTGCTCCAGCAGCTTCACGCACAGCCGCACGAAGCGCCCGAAGTCGCCCTTGAGCAGCCGGTGCACACGCTGGACCTCGACGCCGGCCATCGCCGGCCACTCGGTGCCGACGGGCCCCGGCGCAGCGGCGGGTGCCGGCGGCATGGCGGCCGGCGGTTCGGCGGCGGGCGCCGGCAGGGCCGGGGCTTCGGCGGGTGCGCCGTGGCGCACGTGGCGCGACAGCACGGCCACCAGTTCCTCGATGTCGACCGGCTTGGACAGGAACTGCGTCGCGCCGACGTCCATCGCGCGCTGCTGCTCCTCCACCAGCACGGCCGCCGAGAAGATGATGATCGGCACCTGGTTCAAGCCGAGCTGCTGGCGGATGACGCGCGTGGCCTCGTAGCCGTCCATCACCGGCATCTGCAGGTCCATCAGCACGGCATCGAAGGCGTCGGGGTTGCTGCGCAGCGTGACGACGGCCTGCTGGCCGTCGCGCGCCGCGGTCGCTTCGGCGCCTTCGAGCAGCAGCGCGCGGCTCAGCAGGTCGAGGTTGGTGTCGTTGTCGTCCACCGCCAGCAGGCGCATGCCCTGCAGGCGCGGGCCTTGCGCCGCCATCGGCGTGCGGGCGTAGACCGGGTGCTGGGCGTCGTGGCCGTTGCCCAGCGTGAAGCCGAGCTCGAACCAGAAGGTGCTGCCCACGCCCTGCACGCTGTCGGCGCCGATGCGCCCGCCCATCAGCTCCACCAGCCGCTTGCTGATCGACAGCCCCAGCCCGGTGCCGCCCTGGCGCCGCGCCAGGCCCGAGTCGGCCTGCGAGAAGGGCTCGAACAGCTCGCGGATCTGCTGCGGCCGGATGCCGATGCCGGTGTCCTGCACCTCGAAGCGCAGCTTGACCTGCGTGTCGTCCTGCTCGATGACGCGCGTGCGCACGACGATCTCGCCGTGTTCGGTGAACTTGATCGCGTTGCCGACGAGGTTGACCAGCACCTGCTCCAGGCGCTGCGGGTCGCCGACCAGGCTGCGCTGCAGCGACGAGGCCAGCGCCGACTCGATGCGCAGCGACAGGCCTTTGTCGCGCGCCATCGGCGCCAGCAGGCTGTCGATCTGGATCAGCAGCTGGCCGAGCACGAAGCTGCGGCTGTCCAGCCGCATGCGCCCGGCCTCGATGCGGCTCAGGTCCAGGATGTCGTTGATGATGGCCATCAGCGAGCGCCCGGCGGTGCGGATGCGCTGCACCATCTCGGCCTGCTCGCGCGCCAGCGGCTCGCGCTCCAGCAGCTGCGTCAGGCCGATGATCGCGTTCATCGGCGTGCGGATCTCGTGGCTCATGCTGGCGACGAAGTCCGACTTGACGGCGTTGGCCTGCGCCAGCTGCTCGTTGCGCTGCTCCAGCTTGGCCCAGGAGAACAGCACCACGGCCAGCATCGCGATCGCGGCGCCGCCGATCAGCAGCTGCGCCAGCATCGCGCTCCGTGCCGACTGGCTCTCGCGCTCGGCGAGCAGGCCGCGCTCCTCGGCACGCATCTGCTCGACGGCGGCGCGGATCTGGTCCTGCATCCGCTTGCCTTCGCCGGTGGCGATCAGGTCGCGAGCGGCGTCAAAGCCCTTGACGGTGTGCAGGTCCACCACCTGGTCGATGAGGTCCAGGCGCTTCTCGGTCATGTCGCGCAGCGCCACCAGGCGCTCGGCCTGCACCGGGTTGTCGGCCACCAGGCGCTGCAGCTTGTCCAGCTCCAGCAGGCTGGAGCGCGCCGCACGGCGGTAGGGCTGCAGGTACTCGGGCTTGGAAGTCAGCACGAAGCCGCGTTCGGAGGTCTCGGCATCGACCGTCAGCTCCAGCGCCATGCCCAGGGCCGCCAGCACCTCGCTGGTGTGCGCCACCTGCTTGGCGTCGCTGCGCAGCTTGGCGATGCTGCTCACGCCCAGCACCGCCAGCGCCACCGAGACGACGACGACGAAGACCGTCGCCATCGAAACGCGCCCGCGGGACACGGCGGCCTCGCCCGACACCTGCCCGCGCCAGCGCGGCAGCATGGTCAGGGCCGGGTTGGGACTGGGGCCGGCGTGCGGCGGGTGCCCGGGGGCGGGGGCTGTTCCCGTTCAGTGTGAGGCGCCATCTGGACCCTCCGGCAAAGCTGTCGCAGGTTCTGAGACGTCGGCACGAGCAGCAAACGGCGAACCCGAGTGCACCGTAGGCCCACGGCCCGGAGCGTGCTACCGGCATTACCCGGCGGTAGGGGCATTGCTTCCCCCGGTGGGACGAACGCCCGGGCGTCAGCCCGCAGCCGGCGCCACGAGATGAAAAAAGCTGCCGCTCACCCGCCCGCCGCCGTCCAGCGCCCGCCACGAGCCGGTCTCGGCGACCTCGCGGCCGTCGGCGTCGACGATGCGCGCCAGCGGCGCGTCGGGCTGGGCGAGCACGCTGGCGTAGTGGAACTCGTGGCCACGCAGCCGCGTGCCGGCGGCATAACCGGGCAGCGGCACCTGCAGCTCGGCGAGGCGGTAGCCCAGGTGCAGGCGGCGTTTGCGGAACGAGGTTTCCAGACCCAGCAGCCCGGCCATCGCGTGGCGGCTGCCGTCGGCGTCTTCCAGCATTGCGCCCAGCGCCATGTAGCCGCCGCATTCGCCGTGCACCGGCCGCGTGCGCGCGAAGGCGCGCAGGCCGTCGCGCCAGCGTGTGGCGGCGGCCAGGCGGCCGGCGTGCAGCTCGGGGTAGCCGCCGGGCAGCCAGCAGGCGTCGGCGCTGTCGTCGGGCGCTTCGTCGGCCAGCGGCGAGAACGGCAGCAGCGCCGCGCCGGCGGCGTGCCAGGCGTCCAGCAAATGCGGGTAGACGAAGGAGAAGGCGGCGTCGCGCGCCAGCGCGATGCGCGCGCCCGGCGGTGGCAGCGGCAACGCCGGCTTGGGCTCGCAGGCACCCGCGGCGGCAGCACGCAGCGCGTCCAGGTCAACGTGTTCGGCGACCAGCCGGCCCAGCGCGGCCAGCGTCGCGGCGCGTTCGGGCAGTTCCTCGGCCTGCACCAGGCCCAGGTGGCGTTCGGGCAAGGCCACGGCGGCGTCGCGCGGCAGCGCACCGAAGACGCGGAAGCCCGCGGCCTCGACCGCGCTGCGCACGGTCGCCTCGTGGCGCGCGCTGCCGACGCGGTTCAGCAGCACGCCGGCGAGCTTCAGGCCCGGGCGCAGACTGGCGAAGCCCAGCGTCACCGCGGCGGCCGACTGCGCCTGGCCACGCACGTCCAGCACCAGCAGCACCGGCCAGCCGAAGGCTTCGGCCAGGTCGGCGCCGGCGCCGCGGCCCCATTCGCCGGGTGTCACGGCGCCGTCGAACAGGCCCACCGAGGCTTCGGCCAGCAGCAGGTCGCAGCCCTCGGCCGCGCCCAGCAGGCCGGCGACCCGCTCGCGGCCCATCGCCCAGCTGTCCAGGTTGAACGAAGCGCGGCCGGCAGCCGCCGAGTGGAAGGCCGGGTCGATGTAGTCGGGGCCGTTCTTGAACGGCTGCACGGCCAGCCCGGCAGCGCGCCAGGCGGCCAGCAGGCCCAGCGTCACCGTCGTCTTGCCGCAGCCCGAGGCGGGCGCCGCGACCAGCAGCCCGGGCGGGATCATCGTGTCTCGGGGAACCGCGGCGAGGCGCCCGTCGGCCGGTAGCGCCGGTCGTAGTCGACGGCGTAGAGCCGGCTTTCGTCGAAGTCTTCGGTGCCCAGCGTGCGGCCGACGAGGATCAGCGCCGTGCGCTCCATCTCGGCGCCGACGGCCGCGTCCAGCGTCGCCAGCGTCGCGCGCACGATGCGCTGGTCGGGCCAGCTGGCGCGCCAGACCACGGCCACCGGGCAGTCGTCGCCGTAGTGCGGGCGCAGCTCGGCGACGACCTGGGCCAGCACGTGCACCGACAGATGGATGGCCAGCGTGGCGCCGGTGGCGGCGAAGGCGGCGAGGTTCTCGCCCTCGGGCATCGCGCTGGCGCGGCCCGAGGTGCGCGTCAGCACCAGCGACTGGGCGACGCCGGGCAGCGTCAGCTCGGCGCCCAGCGCCGCGGCGGCGGCGGCGAACGACGGCACGCCGGGCGTCACGTCGTAGGGGATGCCCAGCGCGCGCAGCCGGCGCAGCTGCTCGCCCATCGCCGACCAGATCGACAAATCGCCGGAATGCAGGCGCGCGACGTCCTGGCCACGCGCGTGCGCGGCGGCGATCTCGTCGACGATCTGGTCCAGGCTCAGCGGCGCGGTGTTGACGATGCGGCAGCCCGGCGGGCAGTGCGCGAGCACGCCTTCGGGCACCAGCGAACCGGCGTACAGGCACACGGGGCTGGTGGCGATCAGGTCGCGGCCACGCAGCGTCAGCAGGTCGGCGGCGCCGGGGCCGGCGCCGATGAAATGGACCGTCATCGTTCGTCCTTCGGAGATTGGGCCAGGGCCGCGGTCGCCAGACCGTCGGCCGACACGGCGCGCTCGCCCAGCAACCGCGCGCCAGGGCCGGCGCCGGCCAGCGCGGCGGCTTCGGCCAGGCTGCCGGCGCCGGTGAGGCGGCGCACCCGCGCCGACTCGGTGAGGGTGGCTTGCGTCGCCAGCAGGGCTTCGGGCAGCGCCAGCACCGGCAGGCCGGTCTCGGCGGCCAGCGCCTGCATCGCCGGCGCGGAGGCCTTGCGCTCGCTGGTCGCCAGCGCCTCGGCGCCCTGCCCGCCCGCGGCGGCCAGCGCCGCACGCAGCGACTCGACGCCGGCGCTGCTGCGAAAGCCCAGGCCGGCGACGATCATTTGCAGACCGTCCACTGGACCACGGGACGCGCCGGCTGCCAGCCCCGCATCCGTCCCAGCGGCGCGGCACGCGCGAGTTCGATGCGCAGCAGCTCGCCGCCGTGGCGCGCGTGCAGCGTCGCCAGCAGCGCCTCGGTCTCCAGCGTCACGCCGTTGGCGACCAGGCGCGCGCCGGGCGCCAGGCGCGCCCAGATGGCGTCGAACACGGCTTCGTCCAGGCCTCCGCCGACGAAGACCGCGTCGGGCGCCGGCAGCGCGTCCAGCGCCTGCGGCGCATGGCCTTCGACGACGGTCAGCCGGTCCTGCAGGCCGAAGCGGCGCACGTTGGCTTCGATGTTGGCGACCCGCTCGGCGCGTGTCTCGACGGCCAGCGCGCGGCCGCCGGCGAGGCAGAACTCGATCGAGACCGAGCCCGAGCCGGCGCCGACGTCCCACAGCAGCTCGCCCGGGCGCGGCGCCAGCGCGGCCAGCGTCAGCGCACGCACCGGCGACTTGGTGATCTGGCCGTCGTGCGCGAACAGCGCCTCGGGCAGGCCGGCGCAGCGTGGCAGCGGCCGGCCGCCGGCGGCCTCGACGGCCAGCAGCGCGGGCGACACGGCGTCGTGCAGCGCGTAGGCCGCGGCGGTGGTCTCGCGCACACGTTCGTTCGGGCCGCCCAGCGCCTCCATCAGCCAGACGCGGCTGGCGCCCCAGCCGTGTTCGGCCAGCCAGGCAGCCAATGCGGCGCCGGCGGCGCCGTCGCGCAGCAGGCACAGCGCGCGTGCGCCGTGCGCCAGATGCGGCAGCAGGCGCTCGAAAGGCGCGGCGTGCAGGCCCAGGCAGGTGGTCTCTTCCAGCCGCCAGCCCAG
This sequence comes from Rubrivivax gelatinosus IL144, assembly GCF_000284255.1. Lineage (NCBI taxonomy): Bacteria > Pseudomonadati > Pseudomonadota > Betaproteobacteria > Burkholderiales > Sphaerotilaceae > Rubrivivax > Rubrivivax gelatinosus. The sequence goes on along the minus strand of NC_017075.1, from coordinate 1,960,818 downwards.
GCGCGCCGCGGCCAGCGACACGCAGCCGGCAGCCGGATAGGCGCGCCACTCACCCGCCGCCAGCCGCGCCGTCAGCGTGCCGCCGGCGCCGTGCCAGAACGGGTCGCCCGAGGCCAGCACGGCCACCGGCCGGCCGCGCAAGGCCAGCACCGGGGCGACGTCGAAGGGCACGGGCCACTCGCGGCCACGCGTGCCGACGTCGGCCAGCGCGAGGTGGCGTGCGCCACCGAAGACAATCTCGGCCGCGCCGAGCGCGTTACGCGCGCTGGCGCCGAGGCCGGCCAGGCCGTCCTCGCCGAGACCGATGATCGAGAGCCAGGGTTCAGACATGACACGCGTCCTCTTGTTGGGAGGCACCACCGAAGCCAGCCGAATGGCCGCCGCGCTCGCGCGCGACGGCGTCGAGGCGGTGTTCTCCTACGCCGGCCGCACCGCGGCGCCGGTGGCGCAGCCGCTGCCGATCCGGGTCGGCGGCTTCGGCGGCGCCGACGGCCTGGCGGCCTGGCTGCGCGCCGAAGGCATCAGCCACGTCGTCGACGCGACGCACCCGTTCGCGGCGCAGATGAGCCGCAACGCGGTGGCCGCCTGCGCCGCCACCGGCACCGCGCTGATCGCGCTGGAGCGCCGGCCCTGGGCGGCAGGCCCGGGCGACGACTGGACGCACGTGGCCGACCTCGACGCTGCGGCCGCGGCGCTGCCCGCGACACCCGAGCGTGTCTTCCTCGCGATCGGCCGCCAGCACCTGGCGGCCTTCGCGGCCAAGCCGCAGCACCACTACCTGCTGCGCCTGGTCGACCCGCCCGAAGGCGCGCTGCCGCTGCCCGACGCCGAGGCGGTGATCTCGCGCGGGCCCTTCGGTTACGACGACGACCTGGAACTGCTGCGCTCGCGCCGCATCACGCGCATCGTGACCAAGAACGCCGGCGGCGAAGGCGCACGCGCCAAGCTCGACGCGGCGCGCACGCTGGGCCTGCCGGTGATCGTCGTCGACCGCCCGGCGCTGCCGCCGCGCGCGAGCGTCGAGACCGTCGCCGAGGTGCTGGCCTGGCTTCATGCCGAACGCGGCGTGTAGACCCAGCGGCCGACGCGGCGCGTCGCCGAGTTGCCGACCAGCACGACGGTGCGCATGTCGGCCATCTCGGGCGTCGCTTCGGCCAGCGTGACGGTGACGAGCTGCTCCTCGGGCGTCGACACGGCGCGCGCGAAGGTGATCAGGCGCTCGCCGCCGCAGGCTTCGCGCAGCAGTTCGAGCACCCGCGCGAAGCCTTCGGGCCGGCTGCGCGAGCGCGGGTTGTAGAACGCCATCGCGAAGTCGGCCTGGGCCGCGGCGCGCAGCCGGGCTTCGATCAGCGCCCAGGGTTTGAGGTTGTCCGACAGGTTGATGGCGCAGAAGTCGTGGCCCAGCGGCGCGCCGGCACGCGCGGCGGCGGCCAGCATCGCGGTGATGCCGGGCAGCACGCGGATGTCGAGCTGCTGGTGTTCGGGCGCGGCTTCCAGCGCCTCGAACAGCGCAGCGGCCATCGCGAACACGCCGGGGTCGCCGGAGGAGACGATGACGACACGCGCGCCGGCTGCCGCCAGCTCCAGCGCGTGGCGCGCCCGTTCGACCTCGACGCGGTTGTCGCTGGCGTGCAGGCGCAGCCCGGGGCGTGCGGCGACACGCGCGACGTAGGGGATGTAGCCGACGATGTCGGTGGCCTCGGCCAGCGCGGCGCTGACTTCGGGCGTGACGAGGGCGTCGGAGCCGGGCCCCAACCCGGCGACGGTGACCCAGCCGCTCATGAGCGAACCTCCGGCCGCCGCCCGTGGCCGTGCACCAGCACGATCGCGAAGTACGGACAGTCCTCGGGGTCGGTCTCGGCCAGGCGCAACACACGCTCGCCGGGCATCGTGCCGCGTTCGACCAGCCAGGCGGCGTCCAGCCGGCCGGCGGCGGCCAGCGCGCGCCGCACCTTGGGCAGGTTGCGGCCGGTCTTCATCACCACCAGCGCGTCGGCGGCACGCATGCGCGCTACGAGCTCGGCCTCGGGCATCGTGCCCGGCAACACGGTCATCACGTCGTCGCCCCAGGTGATGGGCTCGCCGGTGGCGTTCCAGCAGCCGGCCATGCCGGGGATGCCGGGGATGACCTCCAGCTCGACACGGCCGCGCAGGCGCACGTACAGGTGCATGAACGAGCCGTAGAAGAAGGGGTCGCCTTCGCAGAGCACGACCACCTCGCCGGGCAGCGCCACGAGGCGCTCGGCCCAGTCGTCGTAGAAGCCGGCGAGCGCGTCGTTGTACTCCTCGCCGTCGACCGGCAGCTCGGTCGTCACCGGGTACTCCATCGCCAGCTCGACGGCCTCGGGGTGCAGCAGCTCGGCGGCGATGCGCCGCGCCTGGCCCGGGCGGCCGGCCTTGCGGAAGTAGGCCACCTGGCGGGCGGCGCCGATGGCCCGCGCGGCGCGCAGGCTGACGAGGTCGGGGTCGCCGGGGCCCAGCCCGGCGCAGATCACTTTGGCCACCGCGCTACTCCTTGCGGCTGGCCAGCGCGTTGATCGCCGCCACCGTGATCGCCGAACCGCCGAGCCGCCCTTCGACGACCACCGCCGGCACCGGCGGCGCCTCGATCAGCGCGGCCTTGGATTCGGCGGCGCCGACGAAACCGACCGGGCAGCCGATGATCGCCGCAGGCCGCGGGCAGGCCGGGTCTTCGAGCATGTTGAGCAGGTGGAACAGCGCCGTCGGCGCGTTGCCGATCGCGACCACGGCGCCGGCGAGCATCGGCCGCCAGAGTTCCAGCGCCGCGGCCGAACGCGTGTTGCCCATCTTGGCGGCCAAGGCCGGCACCTCGGGCGAGTCCAGCGTGCAGACGATGCGGTTGTCGGCCGGCAGCCTGGCGCGCGTGATGCCTTCGCTGACCATGCGCGCGTCGCAGAGGATGGGCGCGCCGGCGGCCAGTGCGGCGCGCGCCGCCGCCGCCATGCCGGGCGTGAAGCGCACATGGCGCTCCAGCCCCACCATGCCGGCGGCGTGGATCATGCGGACGACGACCGGCTCCTCGTCGGCGTCGAAACGCGCGAGATCGGCTTCGGCGCGGATGGTGGCGAAGGAGCGGCGGTAGATCGCGGCGCCGTCGGTTTCGTAGACGTGGGGCATGGGGGACGGAGGTTCAGGCCTTGGCGCCGCTGAACACGGGGCGCAGCAGCGGGCCGAGGATGGTCGGGACGAAGGCGGCGAGGAAGACGACCCAGCCGGCGCACCAGAGCTGCGCCGCCAGCGCCACCGGGTTGTCGAGCCAGCCATAGAGGAAAGGCGCGGTGGTTCGCAGCCAGGCGCCCAGCCAGACCAGCACGTAGGCCGCGGGCAGCAGCCGGCCGGCGTCGAGCGTGCCGCCTTCGCCGCGCCGCGCTGCCGCCCGCGAGGCGACCGACATCACCATGCCGGCCATCGCGCCCATCGTCAGCGCGTGAACCGCGTCGCGCTCGGGCCAGAACTCCGGCGCCAGGCGCGAGACGCCGACGATGACCAGCCCGACGATCAGCGAGCAGAAGGTGGTGTGCATCATCACCAGCAGCTTGTTGCCGCCGACGGCGTGCGAGCGCCAGCCCGAGAAGCGCCAGGCCTGCACCGGGGCGGCCAGGATCAGCGCCCAGCCGCTGGCGGTTTCGGCGCCGGCCAGCGTCAGCCCGAGCGCGAGGTACAGCGTGACGAGGCCCAGGCGGTTGGCGAGCCGGTTCTCGCGCGGCGGCGGCACGGCCGAGCCGCTCTGGCGCAGCCAGTTGGCGGTGAACGCCGGGATCATGCCGCCGGCGATGATCGCGACCTTCATCGCGAAGAACATCACCGCGGCGCGCTTGAGCGCGACGACGTCCAGGGCCCAGGCCTCGTGCGCGGCGACGACGAGCAGCGCGTCGATGATGCCCAGCGCGGCGATCGCCGCCGGGAAACCCAGCTTGTGCCAGGCACGCACGGCGGCGATGTCGCGCAGCAGCCAGAACGTCACCATGCCGAAGTACAGCGCCCCGGGCGCCAGCAGCAGCGCCAGCGGCAACTGCGCGGCCTGCAGCATCGCCAGCCGCGCCGCGACCCATAGGGCGACGAGCAGCATCAGCGGCCGGCCGGCGATCATCGGCCGCGAGGTCCAGCTCGTCACCGCGGTGAGGAAGTAGGCCGCGACCGAGGCGCCGCCGAAGCCGAACACCATCTCGTGCACGTGCCACAGGGTCGGCGTGCCCAGCGTCGGCATGCCCAGCCCGGGCCACCACCACCAGCCCCATTGCCACCAGAACAGCGCCGCCAGCGCCCACAGCCCGGCCATCAGGAACAGCGGCCGGTGCGGCGCGAGCCAGAGGGCGGACAGCGGGGACGGTGCGGGTTGTTCTGTGGATCGAGCCATCGGCTTGTACGGCAGCCGCAGCCAACCGATCGAAAAGCGCGCCCCGGCGGAAACACCTGCGGGGCACCAGCGGTCGTCAGGGTTTCATCCCCCTGAGCGAGGCAGGGTCGGATTCTATGTGGCAGCGCCGGCCTGGCGAAGCAGTGGCCGCAGCCCGACGACGCTGCCGACGACGATCAGCGCCGGCGTGCGCACGCGCTGCTCCAGCGCGAGCTGCGGCAGCGTCGTCACGGTGCCGGTGATGCAGCGCTCGTCGGGCAGCGTCGCACGTTCGACGACGGCCGCCGGCGTGTCGGCCGGCAGGCCGTGCGCGACCAGTTCGCGGCAGATCAGCGCCAGCGTGCCGACGCCCATGTAGATGACCAGCGTCTGCCGCGGCCGCGCCAGCGCCGCCCAGTCCAGGTCGATGCCCTGGCCGTCGGCGCGCAGATGGCCGGTGGCGAAGACCAGCGCCGCGGCGTGGTCGCGGTGCGTCAGCGGGATGCCGGCGCTGGCGCCGGCGCCCTGCGCGGCGCTCAGCCCCGGGATGACGTCGAAGGGCACGCCGGCTTCGGCCAGCGCGATCGCCTCCTCGCCGCCGCGGCCGAAGATGTAGCCGTCGCCGCCCTTGAGCCGCACCAGCGAGCGCCCCTCGCGCGCCAGGCGCAGCATCAAGGCGATGATCTCGTCCTGCGGCAGCGCGTGCCGCGACGCCTGCTTGCCGACGTACAGCCGCTCGGCCGAAGCCGGCGCCAGCGCCAGGATCTCGTCGCTGACCAGCGCGTCGTAGAGCAGCAGCGAGGCGCCCTGCAGCGCCTTCAGGCCCTTGATCGTCAGCAGTTCGGGGTCGCCGGGGCCGGCGCCCAGCAGGGTCACGCGGCCGCAGGCGGGGCCGGCTGGAATGTCACTCACCATCATCGAGACTCGTTGGACCCGCGCACCGGAAACGCCGACGCCACCCGGAGGTGGCGTCGCGTGGTGATCCTGTGGGCGATGCAGGGGTTCGGACCTGCGACCCGGGCCTTGCGAAGGCCTTGTTGCGGTTCATGTTAGCACGGCCGTCGGCGCCAGCCTTGAAGGGCGAGCGAGGTCCTAAGGCCGCTGCGAGCGGCCGTTGACGGCAGAGCCCGGTGACCCCGGCGGCGTGGCGTTTACCCCTGCGCCAGGCCTTCCAGACGTCATCCAGGGAGGCGCATTCGAGTGTCGATCGTTACAGCACGCACCCGATATCCGGCAACAAGGGGATGCGACCGTTCGAGGACTGAATTTCAATACTCCATGCCAGCAATGCGAACAACTTGCCACTTGTTAAGTTCGCGCGGATAGACCATCAAGTCCTCGATCGCCAACAAAGCGGTTTCCAATTGACCACCACCCCGAGCCAGCAAATCCGCTGCGCTCTTGCGGAGATGAGATCGTGCAGATGAACGCTCAGCAAATCAGCAATCGACTAACAAGAACATGGCTTGCCGCACTGGGCGTTTGGCTCGTGGCCATGACAGCCGGCATTGGTAGCGCGCATGCGCAAGCCACCCCCCAGGACCATCCGCTGCTTTCGCGTGTGGCCGGCACGGAGCTGATGAACCAGACGGTCCTGGAGTTCTCGGTCGTTACTCCAAATGTGGCCGGCAAGCTCGTCAAGGGCAGCCCCACATCGTTCGAGGGCCGTGTCACACGCACGGACTACGGCACTCTCAAAGGCACTGCCCCGGGCGAAATCAAGATCTACCGCAGCTACCTGGCCGCGGCCAAGAAGCTAGGCGGCCGCCCGCTCAACGACGGCATCAACTTCAACGATCGCATCGCCCTCGTCACGGGCGCCCATGTCTTCACCCTGTCTGCTGCCGACAAGCCGCCGGTGGCGGTGCTGGACATCACGAACGCCCACAACTACATGCTCACCATCGTCGAGCCGAGCGAGATGGAAGAGGCGGTCACTGCCGGCCAGCTCGCGGACCAGATCAAGAAGACCGGTGTGGCGACGTTGCACATCAACTTCGACACCGGCAAATCCGACTTGAAGACCGATGGCCAGGCGGCCGTGCGCGAGATCGCCGCACTGCTGAAAGCCGATCCATCGCTCAAGCTGGCCATCGAAGGGCACACCGACAACGTCGGCAGTGCCGCCGCCAACCGCCAGCTGTCGGCAGCCCGCGCTAAATCGGTGATGGTCGCGGTGGCCGCTGCCGGCGTCGACGCCAAGCGCCTCAGCGCCACGGGGTACGGCATGGACCGCCCCGTCGCCGACAACAGCACGGAGGACGGACGAGCCAAGAACCGCCGGGTCGACTTGGTGAAGGTGAAGTAGCGTGCGGCGGCATTCCCCGCGGCGCTCAAGCGCCCGCCAGAACAAGATCCGCGCTCTGTTGCCAGTCATCCTTGCGCTGGTCGTTGCCGGTTGCGATGCGGCCAAGCCCGGCGCCGCCGGCGCAACCGGGTCTGCCGTCGACACCGTGCCCTTGCGTGTGGTGCGTGCCGGCAAGGGCTACGTGCCCGGTATGCGCAAATTTCTGGACATCAGCTATGGCGCCTGCCTGGTGTCCAAGGGCCAAGCACCGACGCCTGCGCCGGCAGTGCCGGAGGCGACGCTGGCGAACCTGGTGGTTCACGAGGAAGAAGAGCTGTTCGACGGCCGCCGCTGGGCCAAGTACGAGACCTACCGCGCCATCGGTGCCGATCCCGGCAACCAATGCCAGCCAGCGGTTTTCCATGCGCGCTCGGTCCAGATCGAAACGACCTGCGAATCGTCCCTGGGGGGCATGGCGGCCACGCTGAGCGAGCTGCTGGACCCGCAGCGACCGCCTCGGGCACTGGTGCTGCACGAGGACACCGGCGCCGATCCCGAATGCGACAGGCCGCGTACGCAGGACGGCGTAGAGGGGCTGCCGTCGGTGGATGCAGGACAGGGAGCACGCTGCGTCTGGAACAGCGCCCGAGTGGAACGCGCCGCCGGCATTGCGGTGAGCGGCGCCGGTTCGCCCTCCGACATATGCCTGTACGAGCGGCGGCCCTTCTACTTCGTCAAGGGCTACGGCCGGCCAGTCATTCTGCAGATCCGCACCGACGTCCACTCGTTGACCGGCGCCTACTTGCCGGCGTTCGCCGGGGAGATCGAAGGGTTCGGCAACGTCAACCTGGTGTCCATCTCGGAAGGCACGGCCATCCCGTCCGACCGTTTCTCGCGCGCCGCGGCCGAAGCCTTCCTGCGCCAACCCGTGAAGACCGCGCTGGGGAGCCGGTGATGGCCTCATCGCAGCCTTAATCCATGGCCGACTCCCACCGGTCATCCTGAGCACGGCGTCTGTGCGAGAAGCCACCAGAAGCCCAGGCGAGACGCACAAACGACAACGCCACCCGGAGGTGGCGTTGCGTGGTGTTTTGGTGGGCGGTGCAGGGTTCGAACCTGCGACCCCTGCCGTGTGAAGGCAGTGCTCTACCGCTGAGCTAACCGCCCGGCTGGCCTGACCGCTGCAAAGCAGTTGTCAGCGCCGGTGAGCCTCGCATTATGCCATGACTTGGCGCCAAATGGTGCGCCCGTTGCTCGATTTGTCGAGTTCGGCCAGAACGGCCTCGTGCGCGGCCGCCTCCTGCTCGCTCGCGGCGAGCACCGGCAGCGTGAACTGCGACAGGTCGATGGCCGCCACTTCGAGCGCCGAGCCGCCTTCTTCGACGACGTCGATGACCAGCGAGTCCTGGCCCCGCGTCATGCGGATGTAGACCTCGGCCAGCAGCCCCGCGTCGAGCAGCGCGCCGTGCAGCGCGCGGTTGCTGTTGTCGACCTCCAGCCGCTTGCACAGCGCGTCCAGCGAGTTCGCCTTGCCGGGGAACAGCTCGCGCGCCATCAGCAGGCTGTCGGTGATCGTGCAGCCCAGTTCGGCCAAACGCGGTTTGCCCAGGCGCGTCAGTTCGGCGTCGAGGAAGCCGACGTCGAACGCGGCGTTGTGGATGATCAGCTCGGCGTCACGCACGAACTCGATGAACTCGTCGGCGACGGCGGCGAACAGCGGCTTGTCGGCGAGGAACTCGTCGGTCAGGCCGTGCACCTTGACCGCCTCCGGATTGCTGGAGCGCTCCGGGTTCAGGTAGTGGTGCAGCGTGCGGCCCGACAGGCGCCGGTTCAGCATCTCGATGCAGCCGACTTCGACCAGACGGTCACCGTCGACGGCCGACAGGCCGGTGGTTTCGGTGTCGAGGAAGATCTGTCTCATCGCGCCGATCCTACCGCCCGCCCCGACCAGATCCACAGGCCGATGCCGGCCAGCACCATCGGCACGCACAGCCACTGGCCCATGCTCATGTTCAGCGCCAGCAGGCCGAGGAAGCTGTCGGGCTCGCGGAAGTACTCGGCGGTGAAACGCAGACTGCCGTAGCCGATCAGGAAAGCACCCGAGACGCGCCCGGTGGGCCGCGGGTGGCGCGAGTACAGCCACAGCACGACGAACAGCAGCAGCCCTTCGAGCGCGAACTGGTAGAGCTGCGACGGGTGGCGCGGCGTCAGGCTGCCGCTCTGCGGGAACACCATTGCCCAGGGCAGCGACGGGTCGGCCGCGCGGCCCCAGAGTTCGCCGTTGATGAAGTTGCCGATGCGCCCCGAGGCCAGCCCGGTCGGCACGCAAGGCGCGACGAAGTCGGTGACCTCCAGGAAGGACCGCCCCTTGCGGCGCGCGAACAGCGCCATCGCGCCGATGACGCCCAGCAGCCCGCCGTGGAAGGACATGCCGCCCTTCCAGACCTGCAGGATCTCCAGCGGGTGCGCCAGGTACTCACCCGGCTTGTAGAACAGCGCGTAGCCCAGGCGGCCGCCGACGATGACGCCGACGACGCCGTAGAACAGCAGGTCCTCGACGTCCTGCTTGGTCCAGCCGGCTTGCGCGAACTGCGGCTGCGCCGCACGCAGCCGCGCCAGCAGCAGGAACAGCCCGAAAGCGACGAGGTAGGTCAGCCCGTACCAGTGGATCTGGACCGGTCCGAGCGCGATCGCGACCGGGTCGAATTGCGGATGCACGAGCATCGGGGGCGGCCTTTCCTGGCGTCGAGTCGGGGAGCGGCGATTGTGCCGCTGCCGGCGACGCGGGCCGTCGGCCCCGCGCGGGGCGGGAAACAAAGGCCGGGAGCCGGTGCTTGCGCGCCGGCTCCCGCCTTCGGCGGGACGTCACTGGCGTGACGTGCGTTCGCCCCTCAGAGACTCGGGTCGCGTCGGCGCGGCTCCTTCACCGGGGCGGGGCTGTCGCCACGGCGAAGTTCGTGCACACGCTTCTGCTGCTGCGGGTTGAGGCCCAGCGCGTCGATGTCGCGCTGGCGCCGGGCGCGCTTGCGGGCTTCGATCTTCTCCTCGGCACGCTTGCGCGTCAGGCCGGAAGCGTCGGCGAAGGTCCACCAGAGCGCCGCGGCGCCGAAGGGCAACGCGATCCAGATCCAGTGCCACGCCGACACGGGCTCGACGCCGGCCAGGTACAGCACCAGCAGCAACAGCCCGATGACCAGAAACCACATCCTTCGCTCTCCGGCGATCTCTCCACCACATTGCCGACCAATGTAGCCGAAGGCCGAGGACCGATGCGCGCGGCCGGCATGACGCTTTGCTCAAGAACGCCGGCCAGGAAAGCAAAAGGGCTCCGAGGAGCCCCTTTCGATGCCGCAGCGGCGGCTCAGTTGGTCTGCGACAACTGATCGAGAATTGCCGGGTTTTCCAGCGTCGAGGTGTCCTGGGTGATCGCCTCGCCGCGCGCGATCGAGCGCAGCAGGCGGCGCATGATCTTGCCGGAGCGCGTCTTGGGCAGGTTCTCGCCGAAGCGGATGTCCTTGGGCTTGGCAATCGGGCCGATCTCCTTGGCCACCCAGTTGCGCAGTTCGTTGGCCAGCTTCTTGGCCTCGTCGCCGGTCGGGCGCGGGCGCTTCAGCACGACGAAGGCGCAGATCGCCTCGCCGGTGGTGTCGTCCGGGCGGCCGACGACCGCCGCCTCGGCCACCAGCTCGGTGTGGCTGACCAGGGCCGACTCGATCTCCATCGTGCCCATGCGGTGGCCCGAGACGTTGAGCACGTCGTCGATGCGGCCGGTGATCGTGAAGTAGCCGGTCTTCGGGTCGCGGATCGCGCCGTCGCCCGCCAGGTAGTACTTGCCGTGGAAGTCGGCCGGGTAGTAGCTCTTCTTGAAGCGCTCCGGGTCGCCCCAAATCGTGCGGATCATGCTCGGCCACGGCTTCTTGACGACCAGGATGCCGCCCTGGCCCCAGGGCACGTCCTTGCCGGTCTCGTCGACGACGGCCGCCTGGATGCCCGGGAACGGCAGCGTGCACGAGCCCGGCACCAGCGTCGTCACGCCCGGCAGCGGCGTGATCATGTGGCCGCCGGTCTCGGTCTGCCAGAAGGTGTCGACGATCGGGCAGCGGCCACCGCCGACGTGCTTGTGATACCACTCCCACGCCGCCGGGTTGATCGGCTCGCCGACCGACCCCAGGATGCGCAGCGACGACAGGTCGAAGCTCTTCGGATGCACCGCCTCGTTGGCCTCGGCGGCCTTGATCAGCGAGCGGATCGCCGTCGGTGCGGTGTAGAAGATGCTGACCTTGTGGTCCTGGATCATCTTCCAGAAGCGGCTGGCGTCGGGGAAGGTCGGCACGCCTTCGAAGACGATCTCGGTGCCGCCCAGCGCCAGCGGGCCGTAGGTGATGTAGGTGTGGCCGGTGACCCAGCCGATGTCGGCGGTGCACCAGAAGACGTCGTCTTCCTTCAAGTCGAAGGTCCACTTGGTGGTCAGCGCCGCGTGCAGCAGGTAGCCGCCAGTCGAGTGCTGCACGCCCTTGGGCTTGCCGGTCGAGCCGCTGGTGTAGAGCAGGAACAGCGGGTGTTCGGCCTCGACCCACTCGGGCTCGCAGACCTCGCTCTGATCGGCCACCAGGTCGGCCAGCCAGAGGTCGCGCGAGGCGTCGAACGGGATGTCGGCGCCGGTGCGCTTGTGCACCAGCACGTGCTTGACGCTGCCGCAGCCGCCCAGCGCGATCGCCTCGTCGACGATGGTCTTCAGCGGCAGCGCCTTGCCGCCGCGCTGCTGCTGGTCGGCGGTGATGACGGCCACCGCGCCGGTGTCCTCGATGCGGTCGCGCAGCGACTGCGCCGAGAAACCGCCGAAGACCACCGAGTGCGTCGCGCCGATGCGCGCGCAGGCCTGCATCGCGGCCACGCCCTCGACGCCCATCGAGAGGTAGATGATGACCCGGTCGCCCTTCTTCACGCCCAGCGACTTCAGGCCGTTGGCCATCTTGTTGACGATGGCCAGCAGTTCCTTGTAGCTGACACGGCGCACCTCGCCGCCGTCGGCCTCGAAGATGATCGCCGTCTTGTCGCCCAGGCCGCGTTCGATGTTGCGGTCCAGGCAGTTGTACGAGGCGTTCAGCGTGCCGTCGGCGAACCACTTGAAGAACGGCGCGTTCGACTCGTCGAGCACCTGCGTGAACGGCGTCTTCCAGGCGATGAGTTCGCGCGCGAGGCGGCCCCAGTAACCCGTGTAGTCGGTGTCGGCCTCGGCGCACAGCGCGTCGTAGGCGGCCTGGCCGGAGACGTGGGCGCGAGCGACGGCGTCGGCCGGCGGCGGGTAGAGGGAGTACTCGGTGGGAGCGTCGGCGCTCGACATGGTGGCAGTCTCCTAGTTTGATGGCTCGGTTCGTGATCGACCGATGGCGCGGAAGGTAGGCACAGGCTCTTACGAACCCCTTACTCGCCTGCCCGGCAACCCGGGGCGCGTCTGTCCGCGCTCAAGGTGCGAACTACAATTTACGCCATCGCGCGTCCGCGCCCTTCCCCCCTCTCATGAAGCCAGTAAACACCGGCGCTGCCCCGAAGCTGGGGCCGCTGCCCGCGTTGATCTTTGCCAGCCGCTGGCTGCAATTGCCGCTGTATCTCGGGCTCATCCTGGCGCAGGCGGTCTACGTCTTCAACTTCTGGGTGGAGCTGGTCCACCTGATCGAGGCCGCCTTCGGCGACCAGCACGCGCTGCAGTTGCTGGTGAAGAACATCGGCTACAAGAGCGAGACCGAAGTCAGCGCGCTCAACGAGACGATCATCATGCTGGTCGTGCTGGCGCTGATCGACGTCGTGATGATCAGCAACCTGCTGATCATGGTGATCGTCGGCGGCTACGAGACCTTCGTCTCGCGTCTGCGACTTGAAGGCCATCCCGACCAGCCCGAATGGCTGAGCCACGTGAATGCCTCGGTGCTGAAGGTCAAGCTCGCCACCGCGATCATCGGCATCAGCTCGATCCACCTGCTGAAGACCTTCATCAACGCCGCAAACTACGAAGAGAAGGTGTTGATCTGGCAGACGATCATCCACATCGCCTTCCTGTTCTCGGCGCTGGCCATCGCACTGGCCGACCGCGTGATGGTGCACGCCAAGCACGACAACGACTGACCCACCGGACGACAACCATGACCACGACGATCCGCCAGGCCGACCTGATCGAGTCGGTCGCCGCCGCGCTGCAGTACATCTCGTACTACCACCCGGCCGACTTCATCGCCCACCTCGCTCGCGCCTACGAGCGCGAGCAGAGCCCGGCGGCCAAGGACGCGATCGCCCAGATCCTGACCAACTCGCGCATGTGCGCCGAGGGCCGTCGGCCGATCTGCCAGGACACCGGCATCGTCAACGTGTTCCTGAAGATCGGCATGGACGTGAAGTGGGAAGGCTTCACCGGCTCGATCCAGGACGCCGTCGACGAAGGCGTGCGCCGCGGCTACAACCATCCGGACAACAAGCTGCGTGCGTCGGTGCTGGCCGACCCGATCTTCGAGCGCAAGAACACGCGCGACAACACGCCGGCCGTCGTCTTCATGGAAGTCGTGCCCGGCGACAAGGTCGACGTCACCGTCGCCGCCAAGGGCGGCGGCAGCGAGAACAAGAGCAAGGTCTACATGCTCAACCCCAGCGACTCGATCGTCGACTGGGTGCTCAAGACCGTGCCGACGATGGGCGCCGGCTGGTGCCCGCCGGGCATGCTGGGCATCGGCGTCGGCGGCACCGCGGAGAAGGCCGCGCTGCTCGCCAAGGAGTCGCTGATGGACGACATCGACATGCACGAGCTGCTGCAGCGCGGCCCGGCCAACAAGCTTGAAGAGCTGCGCATCGAGCTCTACGAGAAGGTCAACGCGCTGGGCATCGGCGCGCAAGGCCTGGGCGGGCTGACGACGGTGCTCGACGTCAAGATCAAGACCTGGCCGACGCACGCCGCGAGCAAGCCGATCGCGATGATCCCGAACTGCGCCGCGACGCGTCACGCGCACTTCGTGCTCGACGGCTCGGGCCCGGCCTTCCTGGAGCCGCCGAGCCTGGACCTGTGGCCCGACGTGCACTGGGCGCCCGACTACAACAAGAGCGCGCGTGTCGACCTGAACACGCTGACGCCCGAACAGGTGGCGAGCTGGAAGCCGGGGCAGACGCTGCTGCTCAGCGGCAAGATGCTCACCGGCCGCGATGCGGCGCACAAGCGCATCCAGGACATGCTGGAACGCGGCGAGCCGCTGCCGGTGGACTTCACCAACCGCGTCATCTACTACGTCGGCCCGGTCGACCCGGTGCGCGACGAGGTCGTCGGCCCGGCCGGCCCGACGACGGCCACGCGCATGGACAAGTTCACCCGCATGATGCTGGAGAAGACCGGCCTCATCGCGATGGTCGGCAAGGCCGAACGCGGCCCGGTGGCGATCCAGGCGATCAAGGACAACCAGAGCGCCTACCTGATGGCCGTCGGCGGCGCCGCCTACCTCGTGTCCAAGGCGATCAAGGCGGCCAAGGTCGTCGGCTTCGCCGATCTGGGCATGGAAGCGATCTACGAGTTCGACGTCGTCGACATGCCGGTGACGGTGGCGGTGGACGCCGGCGGCACCAGCGCCCACCAGACCGGGCCGCAGGAATGGCAGGCGAAGATCGGCAAGATCCCGGTCGTCGTCGCCTGAAACAGGAGAACCGGTGACGCTGCGTTTCGAGGTCCATCCCGACAACCCGCAACCGCGGCTGCTGAAGCAGGCCGCGGAACTGCTGCGCGGCGGCGACGTGCTCGCCGTGCCGACCGACTCGAGCTACGCGCTCGTCTGCCGGCTCGACGACAAGGCCGCCGCCGAACAGCTGCGCCGGCTGCGCGGCATCGACGACAAGCACCTGCTGACGCTGCTGTGCCGCGACCTGTCGGAGCTGGCCAACTACGCGCGTGTCGACAACCGCCAGTACCGGCTGCTCAAGCTCGGCACGCCCGGGCCCTACACCTTCATCCTCGACGCGACGAAGGAGGTGCCGCGGCGCGTCTCGCACCCGTCGCGGCGCACGATCGGCCTGCGCGTGCCCGACCACCAGGTCACGCAGGACCTGCTGGCCGCCTACGGCGAGCCGCTGCTGGCGACGACGCTGATCCTGCCGGGCGACGACGAACCGCTGAACGACGTCGACGAGATCCAGGACCGCCTGGGCAAGCTGCTGCCGGCGATCATCGACGCCGGCGCCTGCCCGATGGAGCCGACGACGGTGCTGGACATGACCGCCGAGGACCCGGTGCTGCTGCGCCAGGGCCGCGGCGAACTGTCGCGCCTGGGGCTCTGAGCTACTTCGCGACGCCCGTCGCCCAGGCCGAGCGGATCAGCCGGCCGCAGTTCACCGAACCGAGCGCGCCGTTGGTCGCGACGCGCGCGACGATGCCGTAGTTGGTCTTCGTCGCGTCGATCCAGGGGTAGAAGCCGAAGGCACCGGGGCTGCTGAACGCGCCGTCGCCGACCTTCGGATCGTCCTCGACCCAGTGCGCCACCGAGTAGTGCCAGCTTTCGCTGGCCGGCAGCGGCGCGTAGGCGGCCGTGGCACAGGTCGTCGGGTTGGTGCACACCGTGCCGGTGCCCAGCAGCGACGCCATCTGCAGCTTGCCGCCGAGGATCTTGCGCAGGAACAGCGCGTAGGCGTCGGTGGAGATCACCGCGCCGCCGGCCATCAGCGGTTGCGAGTACGAGAGCGCGACGTCGCTGCCCAGCTTGGCCCTGACCTCGGTGGCCAGCGCCTTGGTCGTCAGCGCGCCCAGCCCGATCAGGCTGGCGTGCTTTTCCATGTGGCCGCCGTCGTAGTCGAAGATGCCGTCGTAGCCCGACGAGTAGACGCCGTTGCTGCCGGTGGACAGGCAGGCGTCGACGCTGCTCAGGCCGCTGCAGGTCGACAGCGAGACGTAGCCGGCGGTCATCGACAGGTACTTGCGGTCGGTGCCGGTCAGCACGCCGGCACGCGCCTGGGCGACGTAGGCGCCGTACAGCCACTTGGAGGCCGAAGCGATGGTGATCGGTGCCGAGGACTTCACGGCCGCGGTGCTGCCGGCGGCGATCGAGCCGCTGGCCTGCTTGCCCGCGGCGTTGCCGATCTCCCAGTAGAACGGGCGGACCTTCGAGCAGGCGTTGCTCGTGCTCTGCGCGGTGGCGGTGGCCGCGGCGATGCGCGCGGAATCGCTCACCGCCGTCGTGCTCGGCGCCGGGGTCGGCGTCGGGGTCGAGCCGCTTTTCTTCGGCGTGCGCAGGCTGGTCGCAGCGGCGGACACCATCAGCGCCGTCTCGTCGCCCGCGGCCACCGTGTCGGTGGAGGTGCCTTCGGCGTCGGTCCAGGCCGAGCGGTCGGACGCGGTGTCCAGCAGTGCCGAGGCCTGGGCGAGTTCCGCATCGGAGACCGAAGCGGCCGTGGCCTGTTCGTTGGCGACCGCTTCATCGTCGCCGGAGCCGCCGCCGCACGCGGCGAGGGCCAGCAGGCAGGCGAGACTGACGAGGCGCAGGGGGGTTTTGACGGGGTCCATGCCCCGATCTACGGCCCCCCGTCTGGCGGCTTAAGCGGGTGCGATTTCAGCGATCTGCAAGCAGATGTGAGCGCCCGCGGCGGGTCAGAGCGCGGCGGTGACCACCATCTCGACCTTCCAGCCCGGGCGCGCCAGCGCCGCCTGGACGGTGGCGCGCGGCGGCGCGGCGCCAGCCGGCAGCCAGGCTTCCCAGACCTCGTTCATCGCCGGGAAGTCGGCCAGGTCGGCGATGAAGATCTGCACCATCAGCAGGCGCGACTTGTCGCTGCCGGCGCGGGCCAGCAGCGCGTCGATCGCCGCCAGCACCTGGCGCGTCTGGCCGGCGATGTCCTGCGTGTCGTCGGCGGCGACCTGGCCGGCCAGATAGCAGACGCCGTTGTGCACGGCCATTTCCGACAGCCGGGGGCCGACGTCGAAGCGCTGGATCATTTGCGGTGTCCTTTCCGGCCATGGCCGGTCTTGGGGGCGTGGGGATGGACGTGGCGCGGCGGGTGCGCCGAGGCCTTGGCGTGCGCGGCCGGCGGCGCGGCCTTCTGGCCGATCTTCGACTCGGTGCCGGCGAGCAGCTTGCGGATGTTGCCTTCGTGACGCCAGACCAGCAGCAGGCTCATGCCGACCAGCGCCAGCAGCGAGGCGTCAACGCCCCAGACCAGCGCCTGCACCAGCGGCGCGCAGAAGGCCGCGGCGATCGAGGCCAGCGACGAATAGCGCGTCGTGAACGCGACGGCCAGCCAGACCAGCAGCACCGCGCCGCCGAGCGCCGGGTTCAGGCCGAGCAGCGCGCCGGCCGCGGTGGCCACGCCCTTGCCGCCCTGGAAGCGGAAGAACACCGGCCACAGGTGGCCGACGAAGGCCGCCAGGCCGACGTAGGCGGCGACCGACGGGTCAAGACCCCAGCGCGCGCCGAAGAGCACGACGGCCAGCACCGGCACGTAGCCCTTCAAGGCGTCGAACAGCAGCGTCATCAGCGCCGCCTTCTTGTTGCCGGAACGCAGCACATTGGTGGCGCCCGGATTGCCGGACCCGTAGCTGCGGGGGTCGGCCAGGCCCATCGTGCGGCTGATGAGGACGGCGAACGAAAGCGAACCGAGCAGGTAGGCGGCCAGGATCGCGGCCGCCGCAGGGAGCGAGAACATGGGGCGCAAGTGTAAGGTCGCGTGGCACCGGCTCCGGCGCGTCGCCGCCACACGTGTGACAGCGTTCGGGCCTGCGGGCGGCTACAGTGTTTGACCAGGATCCGTGCGCCCGACGAGCCCGGTCGGCATGCTCATTCGTGAGATGATTCAGAGTCGGCTCGCGAAGAAATGACGACACCTCCGGGGACTGCCGCCCCGGGACCGTGGCGTCGGGTGGGCGGGTCCGCCCAGGGAGCCCCTTT
This sequence comes from Rubrivivax gelatinosus IL144, assembly GCF_000284255.1. NCBI lineage: Bacteria > Pseudomonadati > Pseudomonadota > Betaproteobacteria > Burkholderiales > Sphaerotilaceae > Rubrivivax > Rubrivivax gelatinosus. The sequence goes on along the minus strand of NC_017075.1, from coordinate 1,943,273 downwards.
TTTCGACGACAACCCCGGCAGCGCCTGAATGCAACGAAAAACGATCACAACGGCCCAGGCGGCGGAGCGCCTGGGTGTCTCACCACAGACGATCCAGAAGTGGGTCGATGCCGGCCACCTGCCGGCCTGGAAGACGATGGGCGGCCACCGCCGCCTGGACGCCGAAGCCGTCGAGCGCATGGTCGCCGAACGGCGCTCGCGCATCGAAGCCGCCGACGGCGTCGAGTCCATCATGCTGGTCGAAGACGACCCGGTGACGGCCGCGCTCATCGAGTCGCATCTCTCCGAACTCCGCCCGGAAGCGCGCCTGCGCGTCTTCTCCGACGGTTTCACCGCCCTGCTGGACGCCGGCCGTGAGGTCCCGGACTGGCTGATCACCGACATCGACCTGCCCGGCCTCGACGGCCTGCAGATGATCCGCAAGCTGCGCGAGAACCCCGCGACGCAGAAGATGCGCATCGTGCTGGCGACCAGCCACAGCGGCGCGTCGCTGGAACGCTTCGGGCCGGTGCCCGAAGGCATCCCGCTGCTGTTCAAACCGCTGACGCCCGAGGCGCTGGCGGCCGCGCTGACCGGCGAGTGATCAGCCGGCGAGCGCGCAGTGCACCGGCCGGGCGCCGACGGCGCCTGGCAGCACGCGCGGGTCGATGCCCACCAGGAAGCCCCGGCGGCCGCCGTTGATCAGGATGCGCGGCAGCTCCAGCACGCTGGCCTCGACGTAGACCGGCATCGATTTCTTCGTGCCGAAGGGCGAGGTGCCGCCGACGAGGTAGCCGCTGTGGCGCTGCGCGACCTCGGGCTTGCACGGCTCGACCGACTTGGCGCCGATCTCGCGCGCCAGGTTCTTGGTGCTGACCTGGCGGTCGCCATGCATCAGCACGACCAGCGGCTGGGCACGCTCGTCCTGCATCACCAGCGTCTTGACGACCTCGTGCTCGGGCACGCCGAGTTGGCGCGAGGACTCGGCGGTGCCGCCGTGGTCGACGTAGTCGTAGACGTGTTCGCTGAACTCGATGCCGGCGCGGCGCAGAAACTGCGTCGCCGGCGTCTCGCTGACGTGGGCGTTCTTCTTGGCCATGGGCTCACTGGGCAGGGTCGCGGTGGCGCCAGCGGATCGCATCGATCTCGGCCAGCAGTTCGGGCGACAGCTCGACCGACCATGCGGCGACGTCCTCCTCGAGCTGGGCGATGCTGGTCACGCCGATGATGGTGCTGGCGACGCGCCAGTTGCGGTAGCAGAAGGCCAGCGCCAGCTGCGTGGGCGTCAGGCCGTGGCGGCGCGCCAGCGCGTTGTACTCGCGCGCCGCGGCCAGCGCCTCGTCGCGCGCCCAGCGCTGCAGCCGCATGCTGGCGAACTGCGCCAGGCGGCCGGTGGAAGCCGGCGCGGACTCGAAGCCGCTGGCGTCGTACTTGCCGGTCAGCGCGCCGAAACCCAGCGGCGAATACGCCAGCAGCGCGACGCCGCTGCGGTACAGCGCCTCGTCCAGGCCGTTGTCGGCACTGCGGTTGACCAGCGCGTACGGGTTCTGCACGCTGACGACGCGCGGCAGGCCGTGCTGCTCGGCCAGGCGGACGAACTCCAGCAGGCCCCAGGGCGTCTCGTTGGACAGGCCGACGTGGCGCACCTTGCCGGCCTTCACCAGGCCGGCCAGGGCTTCGAGCTGCTCGCGGATGCCGGTCTGCTCGCGGTCTTTCGTCGGGTCGAAGTACAGGCCGCCGAACATCGGCGCGTTGCGGTTGGGCCAGTGGATCTGGTAGAGGTCGATGACCTCGGTCTGCAGGCGCGCCAGGCTGGCGTCGCAGGCGGCGACGATGTCGGCCGGCGTCAGGTCGAGCGCACCGCCGCGGATCCACGGCATGTTGCGCGACGGCCCGGCGACCTTGCTCGCGATCACCAGGCGCCGGCGCAGCCCGGGGCGGGCGGCCAGCCAGCGGCCGATGATGGCCTCGGTCGCGCCCTGGGTCTCGGCACGCGCGGGCACCGGGTACATCTCGGCGGCGTCGAGGAAGTCGATGCCGAGCTCGACGGCACGGTCGAGGATGGCGTGGGCGTCTGCTTCGCCCACCTGTTCGCCGAAGGTCATGGTGCCCAGGCAGATGCGCGAGACGCGCGGGCCGCCGAGGCCGAGAGTCGTTCTTTCCATGCTGGAAGTGTGCCGCAGGCGCGGTCCGGGCACCGGCAGCGGGTGACCTACGATCGCCGCCGATGGCCGCCACCGCCACCCTGGACACCGCCTTCGCCGCGCCCGCGCGCGGCCGGCGCCGCCGTGGCCTGGCGCTGGCGCTCGCCGCGCACGGGCTGCTGATCGCCGGCCTGCTGAAGCTCGCGCCGCCCCCAGAGCGGCTGGCGACCCCGGCGGCGGCACCGGTCGTCTGGCTGCGCCTGCTGCTCGAGCCGGCAGCGACGCCGACGCGCGACGCCACGCCGTCAGGCGATGCACGCCCGTCGGCCCGGCCCGTGCCGACGCTGCAGGCGCCGGCCGCCACCGCCCTGCCCGCGGCCGAAGCCGTGGCGCCGACGCCCCGGCCGGCCGAACCCGCGCCGCTTCAGCTGACGCTGCCCCGCGGCGCCGCGGCGCGCGCCGAACGCTCGCCGGCGCTGGACGACCCGCGCGCCAACACCCAGCGCCCGACGCTGGAGGCGCGCATCGCCAAGACGCTGGAGAAGGACTGGACCGAGGAGCTGCTGCCCGACGGCAGCCGGCGCTTCCGGCGCGGAAACGACTGCATCCTCGTCAAGGACTCGCAGGCCACCGTGCTCGACCCGTTCAACAACGCGTCGCGCCTGCCGCCCAAGCTGGCCGGGCCCTGCTAGCCACCGCCGCGCTGGCGGGCGCGTTCCTCCTCCTGCAGCCGCAGCACGCGGCGCTGCACCTTGCCGGTGGTCGTCATCGGCAGGGCCTCGATGAACTCGATCTCCTTCGGGTACTCGTAAGGCGCCAGGCGCTCGCGCACGTGCTGCTGCAGTTCGCCGACCAGCGCCGCGTCGCCCTGCACGCCCGGCGCCAGCACGACGTAGGCCTTCACCACCGCGCCGCGCTCGGCGTCGGGCTTGGGCACGACCGCGGCGTTGGCCACCGCGGCATGTTTGACGAGGCAGTTCTCGATCTCGCTCGGCCCGATGCGGTAGCCGGCGGCCTTGAAGACGTCGTCGCTGCGGCCCTGGTACCAGAGGTAGCCGTCGGCATCCATCACCGCGGTGTCGCCGGTGCGGCACCAGCTCGCCGCCGGGTCGCCGGTGTACTTGGCGCGTGTCGCGGCCTCGTTGCGCCAGTAGCCGAGAAAGAAGATCGGGTCCGGGTCGCCGTGGCGGTCGAGGCGGTGCAGCGCGACGTCGCCGGGCACGCCGGGCGGGCACTCGCGGCCCTCGTCGTCGATCACGGCGACACGGTGGCCCGGGTAGGCGCGGCCCATGCTGCCGGGCCGCGCCGGCCAGCCGGGCACGGCGAGGCCGGCCTCGTCGACGCTGCGCGCGCAGTTGCCGACGAGGTAGTTCATCTCGGTCTGGCCGAACATCTCGTTGACCGGCACGCCCAGCGCGTCGCGGCACCAGGCGAAGACCGCGTCGCCGACGGCCTCGCCGGCGCTCATCACGGCCTCGAGCTTCAGCGCATAACGCTCGGCCGGCGCGGGCACGGCCTTCATCATCGCCTTCAGCGCCGTCGGGAACAGGAAGGTGTGCGTGACACCGTGGCGCTGCATCAGCTCGAAGGCACGCTCGGGCTGGAAGCGCCCGCGGAAGGCGACGATCTCGCGGCCGAAAAACAGCGTCGGCAGCAGCGCGTCCATCAGCCCGCCGGTCCAGGCCCAGTCGGCCGGGCTCCAGAACACCGCCTCGCCGGCGAAGCCGTTCTGGCTGCAGACGAAACCCGGCAGGTTGCCCAGCAGGGCGCGGTGCGGGATCAGCACGCCCTTGGGCGGGCCGGTGGTGCCGCTGGTGTAGATCAGCACCGCGGCATCGTCGGCACGCGTGCGCGCGGGCTCGAAGCCGGCCGCGCCGGCCGCCAGCAGCGCCCGCCAGCCGCAGTCGGCGTCGCCTTCGGCCGCGCCGACGCCGACGATCAGCTCCAGCGCCGGGCATTCGGCGCGCAGGCGCAGCAGGTGCGCGAGCGTCGCCTCGTCGGCGACCGCGACACGCGCGCCGCTGTCGGCCAGGCGCCAGACCAGTGCCTCGGGGCCGAACAGCACCGACAGCGGCATCGCCAGCGCACCCAGCATCGCCACGCCCATCTGCGCGACCGCGGTCTCCGGCCGCTGCGCGAGCACGATGGCGACACGGTCGCCGCGCCCGACGCCACGCGCCGCCAGCCCGGCGGCGAAGGCACGCGCCTGGACCTCGAGCTCGGCGTAACTCAGGCGGCCCGAGGCGCCGCCCTCGTCTTCCCAGCGCAGCGCGTTGCGGCCGCTGGCGGCCCAGCGCGTGCAGCAGGCTTCGGCGATGTTGAACTCGTCGGGCACCCGCCAGCGCCAGACGCGGTGCAGGTTTTCGTAGGAATCGCTGGAATCGCGCGCATCGGTGTCGTGCATCGGGCCAGCTTAGGAGCGCCCTGCCGCGGCGCGAACCCGGTTCAACACCGAGAACCATCAAGTTCGGCGGCGAGGCGCCGAAATGCCACGAGAGCAGGCCGAGGCGTCACCGTCAGTCAGTGCCGCGGCCGAAGAACACACCGGACCGACATGTCCTACACCGCTCTTGCCGCCGTCGCCCACCGCATCCAGGTCGGCCAGCCGCTGCCGTTCAACGTGCGCAACGCCGACAGCACGCTGCTGCTGGCGCGTGGCCACCGTGTCACGACCGCCGGGCAGTTGCAGGCCCTGCTCGATCGTGGCGCGCTGGTCGACCTCACCGAACTGCTCGGCGACCGCGAACGCCTGGCGCAGCTGCCGCGCGAGCAGCTGCCGTCCTTCTGGCGCGAAGGCCTGGGCCGCGTCGCCGAGGTGCTGCAGAGTTCGCCGGCGCCCGGCTTCCGCGACGCGCTGGACTCGGCCGCGCAGCCGGTGCTGGCGCTGATCGAACGCGACCCGGACCTGGCGATCTTCCAGGTGCTGCGCCAGGAAGGTGGCGAACGTGCGGCCTACGGCGTGCGCCGTTCGGTCGGCGCGGCGATCACCGCTTACCTCGTCGCGCGCCGGCTGAACTGGGACGCCGAGGCCCTGGAGCGCTGCTTCAAGGCCGCGCTGACGATGAACCTGGCGATGCTGGAGCTGCAGGGGGAACTGGCCGAGCAGCGCACGCCGCTGACGCCGGCGCAGCACGCCGCCGTGCTGCGCCACCCGCTGCGCGGCCGCGAGATGCTGGAGCAGGCCGGCATCACCGACCGCGACTGGCTGCTGGCCGTCGAACGCCACCACGAGCGCGAGGACGGCAGCGGCTACCCCACCGGCACCACCGAGGTCGGCGAGATCGCCTCGCTGGTGCGGCGTGTCGACACCTACACCGCCAAGCTCGCCGCACGCGGCCACCGCGGCGCGCTGGCCGCCGACGTCGCCGGGCGCCAGATGTTCATGCAAGACCCCGGCCATCCGATGACCGCGGCCCTGGTCAAGGAGTTCGGCATCTACCCGCCGGGATGTTTCGTGCGCCTGGTCTCGGGCGCGCTGGGCGTCGTCGTCGGCCGCGGGCCGACGGTGGCGACACCGATCGTCGCCTGCCTGATCGGCCCCGGCGGCCGGGCGCTGCCGGCGCCGCTGCGTGTCGACACCGCCGAACGTGTGCACACGGTCTCCGGCGTCGTCGGTGACCACGCCTTCGGCCGCGAGTTCACGGCCGACGAGCTGATGCAGCTGGCGCTGGCCTGATCAGCGCGCGAAGCGCTGCAGCGCCTCGCCGGCGACGCGGCAGATGCGCCAGTCGGGCATCACCGTCGCGCCCATGCGGCGATAAAAGCCGATCGCGTTCTCGTTCCAGTCGAGCACGCTCCACTCGAAGCGGCCGCAGCCGCGCTCGACCGCCAGCGCGCCCAGGTGCTCCAGCAGCGCCTGGCCGATGCCGTGGCTGCGCCAGGCCGGCTGCACGTACAGGTCTTCCAGGTACAGCCCGGGACGGGCGAGGAAGGTCGAGAAGTTGGTGAAGAACAGCGCGAAGCCGATCACCGCGCCGCCGCCTTCGGCGACCACCGCCTCGGCCACCGGGCGCTCGCCGAACAGATGCGGCTCCAGCGCTTCGGGCGTCGCGTGGCAGAGGTGCGACAGCTGTTCGAACTCGGCCAGTTCGCGGATCAGGCCGACGATGGCCGGCAGGTCGCGCCGCTCGGCCGGGCGCAGGGAGAAGGCGGGCGTGGTCATCGCGGCATTGTCGCGTGCAGGACCGGCGCGCCGGCGGCGACACGCCTAGCATCCGGCGCATGGACAACGCCTGCTATGCGCCGCGGCGCACACCTGCCGCCCAGACCGTCGCGCTGCGCGGCCTGCGTTATCACGTCCGCCGCTGGGGCGACGGCGCGCCGGCCGGCACGCGGCCGCTGGTGCTGCTGCACGGCTGGATGGACTGCGGCGCCTCGTTCCAGTTCCTGGTCGACGCGCTGGCCGAGGCGGAGGGCCGCGAGCGCCAGGTCTTCGCGCCCGACTGGCGCGGCTTCGGCCTGACCGAAGCGCCACCGACCGACGCCTACTGGTTCCCCGACTACCTTGCCGACCTCGACGCGCTGCTCGATGCATTGGTACCCGACGGCGCCGTCGACCTGCTGGGCCACAGCATGGGCGGCAACGTCGCGATGAGCTACGCCGCGCTGCGCCCGCAGCGGGTGCGGCGGCTGGTCAACCTGGAAGGCTACGGCCTGCCGGCCACCGCGCCCGACGACGCGCCGGCGCGCCTCGTGCAGTGGCTCGACGAGCTGAAGACGGCGCCGGTGCTGCGCGACTACGCCGACAGCGCCGAGGTCGCCGCGCGGCTGAAGAAGAACAACCCGCTGCTGGCGGCCGACAAGGCGGCCTGGCTGGCGACGCAGTGGTCGGCGCCGACGCCCGAGGGCCGCCGGCGGCTGCTCGCCGACCCGGCTCACAAACGCGTCAACCCGGTGCTGTACCGGCGCGAGGAGGCGGTGGCGACCTGGCGCCGCATCGCCGCGCCGCTGCTCTTCGTCGAAGGCGACCTCGGCGAGTTCGAGATCTGGTGGGGCCACCGCTACCCGCGCGAGGACTTCGAGTCGCGCCTGGCCGTCGTGCCGCGGCTCGAACGCGAACGGCTCGCGCCCTGCGGTCACATGGTGCACCACGACCAGCCCGAGGCGCTGGCGCGGCGCCTGGCGTCGTTCCTGGAATGAAACTCAGGCAGATCCCGATGCTCGCTGATGCAGATCGGCATGAGAAAATGGTCGTTTGCGCCTGCGAGGCGCCAAACCAAGACCACACATGGACATCGAACACATCAACTCGATCGGCACGCTGCTCGCCGACCTGAGTGCCCGCACCGAGCAGCTCCGGGGGTATCTTTGACTACGACCGCAAAGCTCTGCGGCTGAACGAAGTCAATGCCGCGCTGGAGAATCCCAGCGTCTGGAACGAACCCAAGCGCGCCCAGGAACTGGGGCGCGAGAAGAAGTCGCTGGAAGACGTCGTCGGCACGATCGACCACCTCGCCAGCAACCTCGCCGACAACCTCGAGCTGTTCGAGATGTCGAAGGCCGACGAGGACTTCGACGGCCTCGCCGCGATCGAAGCCGAGGCCCACGCGCTGCGCGAGACGGTCGAGCGGCTGGAGTTCCGCCGCATGTTCTCCAACCCGGCGGACCCGAGCAACTGCTTCATCGACATCCAGGCCGGCGCCGGCGGCACCGAGGCCTGCGACTGGGCCAGCATGCTGCTGCGCCAGTACCTGAAGTACTGCGAGAAGAAGGGCTTCAAGGCCGAGGTCATGGAAGAGACCGAAGGCGACGTGGCCGGCATCCGCAGCGCGACGCTGAAGATCGAGGGCGACTACGCCTTCGGCCACCTGCGCACCGAGACCGGCGTGCACCGCCTGGTGCGCAAGAGCCCGTTCGACTCCGCGGGCGGGCGCCACACCAGCTTCGCCAGCCTCTTCGTCTACCCCGAGGTCGACGACTCGATCGAGATCGACATCAACCCGGCGGACGTGCGCACCGACACCTTCCGTGCCTCGGGCGCGGGCGGCCAGCACATCAACAAGACCGACTCGGCGGTGCGCCTGACGCACATCCCGACCGGCATCGTCGTGCAGTGCCAGAACGACCGTTCGCAGCACCGCAACCGCGACGAGGCCTGGGCCATGCTGCGCAGCCGGCTCTACGAGCACGAGATGCGCAAGCAGATGGAAGCGCAGCAGAAGCTCGAGGACAGCAAGACCGACGTCGGCTGGGGCCACCAGATCCGCAGCTACGTGCTCGATCAGAGCCGCATCAAGGACCTGCGCACCGGCGTGGAGATCAGCAACACGCAGAAGGTCCTCGACGGCGACCTCGACCCGTTCATCGAGGCCAGCCTGAAGCAGGGCCTGTAATGGCGGCGCGCCGCTACGCCGCGCTGCTGCTGGACATGGACGGCACGCTGATCGACAGCATGCCGATCCACCAGCAGGCCTGGGGCCGCTGGCACGCCGAACTGGGCCTGCCCTTCGACGACGCCCGCTTCTTCGAGCAGACGGCCGGCCGCGCCAACGACGAGGTCCTGCTGGGCCTGTTCCCGGCGATGCCGCCGGCCGAACGTGCGGCGCTGGCCGAACGCAAGGAGGCGCTGTACCGCGAGGCCGCGGCCGGCGCGCTGCAGTACATCGCCGGCGCCGAGGTCTTCCTGCAGCAAGCGCGGGCGGCGGGCTTCAAGCTCGCCGTCTGCACCGCGTCGCCGGCGGTCAACCTGGAGATCGTCTTCCAGCGCTTCGGCCTCGACCGCCTCGTCGACACCGTCGCCAGCCCGGCCGACGGCCTGCGCGGCAAGCCGCACCCGGACATCTTCGTCGAAGCCGCTCGCCGCCTGGGCGTCGCCGCGGCCGACTGCCTCGTCTTCGAGGACGCGCCGCTGGGCGTCGAAGCCGCGCGCCGCGCCGGCATGGACGCCGTGGCGCTGGCCACCACCCTGCCGCCGAGTGCTTTCGACGGCTATCCGAACCTCCTCGCCACGATCTCCGATTTCGTTGGCGTCGACCCGACCACTTTCATTCCGCGAGAACCCCACCATGCGTGAAGGCCCCGCCATCGTCGTGCACCGTCAGGACTACGCCGCCCCGGCGTACTGGATCCGCAAGGTCGAGCTCTGCTTCGACCTGGACCCCGTCAAGACCATCGTCTCGAGCAAGCTGCACATCGAGCGCAACCCCGCCGCCGAGCCGCAGCCGCTGAAGCTGCACGGCGAGGACGTCACCGTGCTGCGCGTGATGGCCGCCGGCGAGAGCGTCTCGTTCCGCCACGAGGACAAGCTGCTCGTCATCGACAACCCGCCGGCCGGCGAGCAGTTCGTGCTCGAGATCCGCAACACCTGCAGCCCCGAGAAGAACACCCAGCTGTCGGGCCTGTACACCTCGGGCAGCGGCTTCTTCACGCAGTGCGAGGCCGAGGGCTTCCGCCGCATCACCTACTTCCTCGACCGCCCCGACGTGATGGCGGTCTACACGGTGACGCTGCGCGCCGACAAGAAGAAGTACCCGGTGCTGCTGTCCAACGGCAACCTCGTCGAGCAGGGCGAACTGGACAACGGCCGCCACTTCGCCGTCTGGCACGACCCCTTCCCCAAGCCCAGCTACCTGTTCGCACTGGTCGCCGCCGATCTGGTGTGCCGCGAGCAGAAGATCCGCACCCGCGCCGGCAAGGAGCACCTGCTGCAGGTCTTCGTGCGCCGCGGCGACCTCGGCAAGACCGAGCACGCGATGGCCTCGCTGGTGGCCTCGGTGGTCTGGGACGAAGCCCGCTTCGGCCTGCCGCTGGACCTCGAACGCTTCATGATCGTTGCGGTCGAGGACTTCAACATGGGCGCGATGGAGAACAAGGGCCTGAACATCTTCAACACGAAGTACGTTCTGGCCAGCCCCGCGACCGCGACCGACGTCGACTTCGCCGGCATCGAGAGCGTCGTCGGCCACGAGTACTTCCACAACTGGACCGGCAACCGCATCACCTGCCGCGACTGGTTCCAGCTGTCGCTGAAGGAAGGCCTGACGGTGTTCCGCGACCAGGAGTTCTCGATGGACATGGCCGGCGCGCCTTCCGCGCGCGCGGTCAAGCGCATCGAGGACGTGCGTGCGCTGCGCGCCAGCCAGTTCCCCGAGGACGCCGGCGCGATGGCGCACCCGGTGCGCCCGGACAGCTACGCCGCGATCGACAACTTCTACACCCCGACCGTCTACGAGAAGGGTGCCGAGGTCGTGCGCATGATGCAGACGCTCGTGGGCCGCCAAGGCTTCGAACGCGGCATCACGCTGTACTTCGAGCGCCACGACGGTCAGGCCGTGACCTGCGACGACTTCGCGCAAGCCATCGCCGACGCCAACCCGGGCAGCGAACTCGCCACCCGGCTGGAGAGCTTCAAGCGCTGGTACTCGCAGGCCGGCACGCCGCGCCTGAAGGCGCGTGGCGTCTACGACGCCGAGGCCCGCCGCTACACGCTGACGCTCGCCCAGACCGCCCTGCCCTCGCCCGGCCAGCCGACCAAGGAGCCGTTCGTGATCCCGGTGCTGGCCGCGCTGCTGGGCCGCGACGGCCGCACGCTCGCCGCCGAGCGCCTGCTGGTGCTCGACAGCGCCGAGCAGCAGTTCGTCTTCGACGAGGTCGACGCCGAGCCGGTGCCGTCGCTGCTGCGCGGCTTCAGCGCGCCGGTGATCCTGGACGACGGCCTGGCCGACGCCGAGCTGCTGACGCTGCTGGCACACGACAGCGACGCCTTCAACCGCTGGGAAGCCGGCCAGCGCCTGGCGCTGGCGCGCCTGCTGGCGGCGGTCGCAGAGACGGCGCCGGTGACGCTGGACGAGGCTTTCGTCGAGGCCATGCGCAGCGTGCTGCGCGACCCGGCGCTGGACCCGGCGTTCAAGGAGATGGCGCTGACGCTGCCCAGCGAAGGCTACGTCGCCGAGCAGCTGGCCACCTTCGACCCGCAGCGCATCCACGCCGTGCGCGAGCAGTTCCGCGAGCAGCTCGCCAGCGCGCTGCACGCCGACTGGGCCGTAGCTTTCGAGGCCAACCTGGTGCGCGAAGGCTACGCGCCGACGCCGGCCCAGGCCGGCCGCCGCGCGCTCGCCAACCTGGCGCTGGCGATGCTGTGCCTGCACTCGGTGCGCAGCGGCAACCCGGTCTGGCCGGGCCGCGCCTACCAGCGCGTCAAGGACGCCAGCAACATGACCGACCGCATCGGCGCGCTGGCCGCGCTGGTGCACTCGCACTCCGAGCTGGCCGAGCCGGCGCTGGAGCGCTTCCACGCCATCGCCGGCGGCGAGCCGCTGGTCGTCGACAAGTGGTTCGCGCTGCAGGCCCAGGCCAGCGAGCCGCTGGGCGCCGGCCAGGGCCGTTCGTTCGCGCGCGCCAAGGCGCTGCTCAAGCACCCGGACTTCTCGCTGAAGAACCCGAACCGAGCGCGCAGCCTGATCTTCCAGCTGTGCATGAACAACCCGGCCGCCTTCCACCGCGCCGACGCCGCCGGCTACGTGTTCTGGGCCGAACGCATGTTCGAGCTCGATGCGATCAACCCACAGGTCGCCGCGCGCCTGGCACGCGTGATGGACCGCTGGACGGCGCTCGCCGAGCCCTACCGCAGCGCCGCGCGCGAGGCGCTGGTGCGCGTGGCCGCCAAGCCCGACCTGAGCGACGACGTGCGCGAGGTGCTCGGCCGCGCGCTGGAGGCCCAGCAATGAGACGCGTCAGCCTGACCCAGTATCTCGTCGAGCAGCAGCGCGAGCACGGCATGATCCCGGCGCAGCTGCGCCTGCTGATCGAGGTCGTCGCGCGCGCCTGCAAGCGCATCGCCATCGCCGTCAACAAGGGCGCGCTGGGCGACGTGCTCGGCACCGCCGGCAGCGAGAACGTGCAGGGCGAGGTGCAGAAGAAGCTGGACATCATCAGCAACGAGGTGCTGATCGAGGCCAACGAGTGGGGCGGCCACCTCGCGGCGATGGCCAGCGAGGAGATGGACTCGATCCACGTCGTGCCCAACCGCTACCCGCAGGGCGAGTACATGCTGCTGTTCGACCCGCTGGACGGCTCGAGCAACATCGACGTCAACGTCTCGATCGGCACGATCTTCAGCGTGCTGCGCAAGGTGGGCCACACGCGTGGCGTCAGCGAGGACGATTTCCTGCAGCCCGGCAAGCACCAGGCGGCGGCCGGCTACTGCATCTACGGCCCGCAGACCATGCTGGTGCTGACGGTGGGCAACGGCGTCGTCGCCTTCACGCTGGACCGCGAGACCGGCTCCTGGGTGCTGACCCAGCCGGAGATCCGCATTCCCGAGGACACGAAGGAGTTCGCGATCAACATGTCCAACATGCGCCACTGGGCGCCGCCGATGCGCCGCTACGTCGACGAATGCCTGGCCGGCAAGACCGGCCCGCGCGGCAAGGACTTCAACATGCGCTGGGTGGCGAGCATGGTCACCGACGTGCACCGCATCCTGATGCGCGGCGGCATCTTCATGTACCCCTGGGACGAGCGCGAGCCCGACAAGCCGGGCAAGCTGCGCCTGCTCTACGAGGCCAACCCGATGGCCTTCCTCGTCGAGCAGGCCGGCGGCGCGGCGACCAACGGCCGCGAACGCATCCTCGACGTCGTGCCGGCCAAGCTGCACGAGCGCGTGTCGGTGATGCTCGGCTCGCGCAACGAAGTCGAACGCGTCACGGAGTACCACCGTAACGTGGAGTGATACTGGCAATCCCTAGTCCTAGGTGTATTTTCTGGCCCGGGCACTAGACTTGCCGGGGATCACATCCGGCTCTCGCCACCAGACCATGCTTCCCAAGACGATCGCCCTGATCGACGACGACGTCGATTTCACCGACAGCTTCGCCGCGTTCCTGCGCGACCAGGGTGTCGAGGTGAGGGTCTTCGGCGACAGCAACGACCTGCTGGCCAGCGAATCACCGTTCGGCTGGGACTTCTACGTCGTCGACCTGATGCTGCCCGGGGTCTTCGGCGACGAGCTGATCCGCATCCTGCGCCGGCGCACCGACGCCGGCGTGCTGGTGGTCTCGGGCAAGGTCGGCGCCTCGACCTTCGCCTCGGTGGTCGACGCCGGCGCCGACATGTACCTCGAGAAGCCGGTCTCGATGGAGCAGATCCTGCTGGTCATCCGCGCGCTGCAGCGCCGCGCGGTGATGCGCGGCCAGCGCGATCAGAGCTGGGTCGTCGACCTGCGCGCGGCGCAACTGCAGGCGCCCGACGGCGCCAAGGTCGACTTGAGCGACACCGACATCGCCGTGCTGCGCTGCTTCCTCGAAGCCGAGGGCGGCGTCGTCACGCGCGACACGCTGATCCAGCGCCTGGGCCGCGACAACACCAGCACGCTGGACAACACGCTGCACGCGACGATCTACCGCCTGCGCCGGCGCATCGAGAAGGCCTCGACCAGCCTCGTGCCGCTGCAGTCCGAGCCGCGTGTCGGCTACGTCTTCCGCGCGCCGCTGAAGTCGCTCTGAGCGCGGCGCGCGCTCAGCCCGTCTCCTGCCCCTGCGGCACGGTCAGCGTGAAGACGCTGCCGCCGGCGCCGCTGCGCACCTCGGCCGTGCCGCCCTGCATCTGCAGCGCGCGGCGCACGATGAACAGCCCCAGCCCCTGGCCGTGCACGTCGTGGCGGCCGCGCACGCCGCGCTCGAACAGCCGCGGCAGCAGGCCCGGCGGGATGCCCGGCCCTTCGTCGGCGACCTCGAAGACCAGCGCCAGCGGCTCCTCGCTGTCGCTGACGCTCAGCGTCACCGGGCTGCCCGGCGTCGCGTAGGCAAGCGCGTTGCTCAGCAGGTTGCGCAGCGCCAGGCGCATCAGGCCGACGTCCATCGCCGCGGTGCGCACGGCGCTGTCGCGGCGCACGCGCACCCGTGAGCGGCCCTCGGCCGGCAGGTCGCCGAGCACGAGCTCGATCAGCATCTCCAGGTCGGTGTCGCGCAGCGGCGGCGCGCGCTCCTCGATCAGCCGCGTCGACACCGCCAGCGTGTTGTCCAGCGAGCGCGTGATCTCGCGCAGGACCGCCCGCGCGCGGTCCAGGCCGGGCTGGGCGGCGGCGTCCTGCAGCGCGTCGGCGGCCCCCTGCAGCACCGCCTGGGCGTTGTGTAGCGGCTGGCGCACCTCGTGCGAGATCACGCGCAGCAGCTCGTGGCGCTCGTCGGACAGCGCCCGCAGCGCCTGCGCCTGCTGCTCGGCCTGCTCGCGGCGCTCGGTGGCGTCGGCGAGCTGCGCGCCACGCAGCCGCGCGCGGCGTTCGGTCATCTCGATCGCGAAGCCGACGTAACCCAGGTTGCCCCACAGCGAGGCCAGCATCCAGGCCAGCAGCAGCAGTTCGGTGTCGAAGGACATCGTGATCGCGCCGGGGAGCGCGGCCCAGCTCGCGAACACGACCACCAGGCGCGCGAACAGCGCCAGCGCGACGATGCCGTAGCTCCAGCTCACCATGCCGGCGCTGCGGCTGATGCGGTCGCGGCCCAGCGCATGCGCCTCGTGGCACAGCGCCAGCGAGGCGATCATGTTCATCGTCAGGCTGCCCAGCAGGCGCACACGTTCGTCGATCGCGTCGAGCACCGGCACCGTGATGCAGGCCACGACGACCAGCAGCAGCACGCGCAGCCACGGGTTGGGCACGCCGCGCTCGCGGCGCAGGGCCGACCAGCGCAACGCGAATCCGGCGTAGCCGAAGACGTTGGCCAGCACGATCATCGGCAGATGCGGCAGCGTCGAGCGCGCGGCGTAGACCAGCATCATCACGCCGGCCATCGCCGAGCCCGAGCACCACAGCAGCGTGCTGCGGCGGTCGTGGCGCCCGGTCAGCACGTTCCAGACCGCCATGCCCAGCGCCAGATGCACCAGGCCGACCAGCACCCAGGTCGTGGCGACGTCCAGCGGCAGCGGTTCGAGCATGGCGGCGGAGCATAACGGCCCCGCCGGGCGCCGGCGGCTTCAGCCCGGCAGGCGCGACGCCGGGTCCAGCAGTTCGACCAGCAGGTCTTCGTGCGCCTGGCGCCACTGGGCCATCTCGGCCGCGCCCGGCGCCCGGATGACGAGCTCGCGCATCGTCGCGTGGATCAGCGGCGACAAGGCCAGCCACGGCGCACGCGACAGCACGCTGGGCCGCGCGCCGGCCGCCTCGCGCGCGGCCAGCGCCCGCTGCAGCACCGCCTCGTAGGGGCCGATCACCTGGCAGTCCCACAGCTCCAGCAGGTGACCGACACGTTCGCGCTCGGCGATCATCAGCCACAGCACGCGCAGGCCCGCCGGGTTGGTGAACTGCGCGTAAAGACGGTCGACCAGCCAGGCGGCGAACTCGCGCGGCGGCACGCTCGGGTCGGGTTCGGGCATGCCTTCGAGCGAGGGCGGCGCCAGCGAGCGCCGCAGCAGCGCCTCGAACACCGCGTCCTTGCTGTCGAAATGCGCGTACAGCCCGCCTTTGGAAAGGCCGGCGCGGCGCGCGATGTCGTCCATGCGCGTGTCGACGTAGCCGCGCTCGCAGAACTCGACGAGCGCGGCGTCGAGGATCTGCTGCATGCGCACCGCGGGCGACAGCCGGCGGCGCGGCGCACCGGCAGGGGCCGAAACGGAGTCCATGCGCAATGTTATCCCTCCACTACGGAAAGGGTTCACTAACGACCGATCGGTCGTTAGTATCGACTCCAAGGAAGGACTACGCATGATCCGAACCCTGGCGGATGCCGTCTCCCGCCGCGTGCCTGGACATCGCCTGGCGATGCTGGCAATCGCGGCCCTGGCCTCCGGCTGCGCCGCCCCGCCCGACCGCGGCGCGGCGCCAGTCCCGCCCGCCGCCCCGCCGGCGGTCATCCGCGCCGCCGACGCCGGCGCCACCGTGCCGGGCTGGCACGAGTACTTCGCCGAACCCGGCCTGCAGGCGCTGATCGCCCAGGCCCTGGCGAACAACCGCGACCTGCGCATCGCCGCCCGGCGTGTCGACGAAGCCGCTGCCGGCTACGGCCTGCAGCGGGCGGAGGAAGGCCCGACGATCGGCGCGCAGGCGCGCGGCATCCGCTACCACGCGCCGGCCGACCTGAGCCTCACGCGCCAGGCCCAGACGGCCGGCGCGCAGACCGCGGGCCTCGGCTTCTCGAGCTGGGAGCTCGACCTCTTCGGCCGTTTGCGTGCGCTGTCGGACAGCGCGCGCGAGCGCTGGCTGGCCAGCGAGGCTGCACGCCGCGCCATCGAGCTGCAGCTCGTCGCCCAGGTCGCCGACGGCTACTTCAGCCTCTGCGAACTCGACGAACGCCTGGCGCTGGCGCGCGAGACGGTGGCCAGCCGCAGCGAGAGCCTGCGCATCACCAGCCGCCGCGTCGAGGTCGGCTCGAGCTCGAAGCTGACGCTGCTGCAGGTGCGCACGCTGCTGACGCAGGCGCAGTCGCTGGTGGCGACGCTGGAGCGCGAACGCGCCGCCCAGGTCGAGGCGCTGGCGCTGCTGGCCGGCGCGCGCCCGCTGCTGCCCGAGCCGCTGCCGCGGCTGGAGGCGCTGGCCGCGCTCGCGCCGCTGGCGCCGGGGCTGCCGGCGACGCTGCTCGAACGCCGGCCCGACCTCGTCGCCGCCGAGGCCCAGCTGCGCGCCAGCCGTGCCAGCGTCGCCGCGGCGCGGGCCGCCTTCTTCCCGCAGGTCACGCTGACCGGCCAGTGGGGCAGCGCCAGCGCCGAGCTGTCGGGGCTGTTCGAGTCGGGCAGCCGGCAGTGGCTGTTCACGCCGTCGATCTCGCTGCCGCTGTGGGACTGGGGCCTGCGGGCCCGCAACCTCGACCTCGCCGAGGCGCGGCGCGACATCGCCGTCGCCCAGTACGAGAAGAGCGTGCAGGCCGCGTTCCGCGACGTCGCCGACGCGCTGTCGGCCAGGCACTGGGTCGACGAACAGGTCGTCATCGCCGGCGATGCGCTGGCCGCGCAGCGCGAGCGCGCCCGGCTGGCGCGGCTGCGCTGGGACACCGGCTCGTCGAGCTTCCTCGACGTGCTCGACGCCGAACGCGACCTGCTGGCCGCGCAGCAGGCCGAGGTGCAGGCCCGGCGCGGCGCGCTCGCCGCCCGCGTCGCGCTCTTCGCCGCCCTGGGCGGCGGCACCACCGTCTCTTCCTCTTCCGAACCGGATCACGTCACGCCATGAACGCAGCACTCCGCAAGTACTCGACCTGGATCGTGCTGGCCGCGGTGGTGGCCGCGGTCGCCTTCCTGGCGCTGAGGGCGCGCGGCTCGGGCGACGAGCCCGGCCTCGTGTCCGGCAACGGCCGTCTCGAAGCCACCGAGATCGACGTTGCAGCCAAGATGGCCGGCCGGGTCGAGAGGATCAGCGTCGCCGAAGGCGACTTCGTGCGCGCCGGCCAGCCGCTTGCGACGATGCAGACCAGCTCGCTGCAGGCCCAGCACGACGAAGCCAAGGCCCGGCTGGCGCAGGCCGAGAGCACGGTGGCCAGCGCACGCGCCCAGGTCGCGGTGCGCGAGGCCGACCGCCGCGCCGCCGAGGCCCAGGTGGCGCAGCGCGAGAGCGAGCTCGACGCGGCGACGCGCCGGCGCGAACGTTCGGCCTCGCTGCAGGCCGAAGGCGCCTCGTCGGCGCAGGAAGTCGACGACGACAACGCCCGCGTGCGCGGCGTGCAGGCGGCGCTGGTCGCCGCGCGCGCGCAGGTCGCCGCCGCCGAGGCCGCGGCCTCGGCCGCGCGCACCCAGGTCGACGGCGCCCTGGCCACCGTCGAGGCGGCGCGTGCCACGGTGGCGCGCATCCGCTCCGAGCTCGACGACACGGTGCTCGTCGCGCCGCGCGCCGGCCGCGTGCAGTTTCTCGTCGCCCAGCCCGGCGAGGTGGTGGGCGCCGGCGGCAAGGTGCTCAACCTCGTCGACCTGGCCGACGTCTACATGACCTTCTTCGTTCCCGAGGCCGCCGCCGGCCGGCTGGCGCTGGGCTCCGAGGTGCGCCTGCTGCTCGACGCCGCGCCCGGCGTCGTGATCCCGGCGCAGGTGAGCTTCGTCGCCAGCACCGCGCAGTTCACGCCGAAGACGGTGGAAACGGCGAGCGAGCGCCAGAAGATGATGTTCCGCGTGAAGGCGCGCATCGCGCCCGAGCTGCTGCAGCGCTACCGCGACCAGGTCAAGACCGGCCTGCCCGGCGTCGCCTGGGTGCGCACCGACCCGGCCCAGCCCTGGCCGGAACGTCTGGCGACGAAGGTCAAGCCGTGACCGAGCCGGTCGTTCGCGCCGAGGGCCTGACGCTGGCCTACGGCGCGGTGCAGGCGCTGGCCGAGGTGTCGGTGGCGCTGCCCGCGGGCTGCATGGTCGGGCTGATCGGGCCCGACGGCGTCGGCAAGTCCAGCCTGCTGTCGCTGGTGGCCGGCGCGCGTGCGCTGCAGCAGGGCCGGCTCGAGGTGCTGGGCGGCGACATGGCCGACGCCGCGCACCGCAGCGCCGCCTGCCCGCGCATCGCCTACATGCCGCAGGGCCTGGGCCGCAACCTCTACCCGACGCTGTCGGTCGAGGAGAACCTGCAGTTCTTCGGCCGCCTCTTCGGCCACGGCGCCGACGAGCGCCGCCGCCGCATCGATTCGCTGACCGCGGCCACCGGCCTCTCGCCCTTCCTCGACCGCCCGGCGGGCAAGCTCTCCGGCGGCATGAAGCAGAAGCTGGCGCTGTGCTGCGCGCTGATCCACGACCCGGACCTGCTGATCCTCGACGAGCCGACGACCGGCGTCGACCCGCTGTCGCGCTCGCAGTTCTGGGACCTGATCGACTCGCTGCGTGTCGACCGGCCGCAGATGAGCGTCGTCGTCGCCACCGCCTACATGGAGGAGGCCGAACGTTTCGACTGGCTGGTGGCGATGGACGGCGGCCGCGTGCTGGCCACCGGCACGCCGGCCGAGCTGCGCACGCGCACCGGCGCCGCGGCGCTGGAACAGGCGTTCATCGCCCTGCTGCCCGAGGAGCGCCGCCGCGGCCACCGTGCCGTCACGGTGCCGCCGCTGGCCGAGGACGGCGACGACAGCATCGCCATCGAGGCCCAGGGGCTGACGATGCGCTTCGGCGATTTCACCGCCGTCGACCACGTGAACCTCGCTATCCGCCGAGGGGAGATCTTCGGCTTCCTCGGTTCCAACGGCTGCGGCAAGTCGACGACGATGAAGATCCTGACCGGCCTGCTGCCGGCCAGCGAAGGCCGGGCCTGGCTCTTCGGCCACGAGGTCGACGCCGCCGACATCGGCACGCGCCGGCGCGTCGGCTACATGTCGCAGGCCTTCTCGCTCTACGGCGAGCTGACGGTGCGCCAGAACCTGGTGCTGCACGCGCGCCTGTTCCAGATGCCCGAGGAGGCGATCGGCGCGCGGGTCGACGAGATGCTGGAGCGCTTCGACCTCCAGGCCGAAGCCGAGACCCTGCCCGAGAAGCTGCCGCTGGGCATGCGCCAGCGCCTGTCGCTGGCCGTGGCGATGGTCCACCGGCCCGAGCTGCTGATCCTCGACGAGCCGACCTCGGGCGTCGACCCGATCGCGCGCGACCGCTTCTGGGAGCTGCTGATCGAACTCGCGCGCCGCGACCGCGTGACGATCTTCATCTCCACGCACTTCATGAACGAGGCCGAGCGCTGCGACCGCATCTCGCTGATGCACGCCGGCCGTGTGCTGGTCAGCGACCGGCCGCAGGCGCTGCGCGAAGCCCGCGGCGCGGCGACGCTGGAACAGGCTTTCATCGCCTGGCTGCGTGAAGCCGCCGGCGATGCCGCGCCACCCGCCGCCGCACCCGCGCCCGCCGCGCCGCAGCCGGCCACCACGCCGGCACCGGTGCCGGCGGCCGCGCCCAGACGCCACGCCTGGTTCAGCCTGCGCCGGCTCCTGAGCTACAGCTCGCGCGAGGCGCTGGAGCTGCGCCGCGACCCGGTGCGCGCGACGCTGGCGCTGCTGGGCACGGCGATCCTGATGTTCATCGTCGGCTACGGCATCAGCATGGACGTCGAGGACCTGCCGTTCGCCGTGCTCGACGGCGACGACACCGTGCTCAGCCACGACTACGCGCTGCAGATCGCCGGCAGCCGCTACTTCATCGAGAAACCGCCGCTGGCCGGCCATGCCGACATGGACCGGCGCATGCGCGCCGGAGAGATCGCGCTGGCCGTGGAGATCCCGCCCGGCTTCGAGCGCGACCTGCTGCACGGGCGCACGCCGACGCTGGGCGTGTGGATCGACGGCGCGATGCCGACACGCGCCGAGACCGTGCGCGGCTACGTCCAGGCCATGCACCTGCAGTGGCTGGCGACGCAGGCCCGCGAGCGCCTGGGCGCGACGCTGGCCGCGCCGAGCTCGATCGAGCTGCGCTATCGCTACAACCCCGACGTGCGCAGCCTGCCGGCGATGGTGCCGGCGGTGATCCCGCTGCTGCTGCTGATGATCCCGTCGATGCTGGCGGCGCTGTCGGTGGTGCGCGAGAAGGAGCTGGGCTCGATCGTCAACCTCTACGTCACGCCGGTCACGCGCGCCGAGTTCCTGCTCGGCAAGCAACTGCCCTACGTGCTGCTGGCAATGCTGAACTTCGTGCTGATGAGCGTGCTGGCGGTCGCCGTCTTCGGCGTGCCGATCAGCGGCAGCTTCCTGTCGCTGGCACTGGCGGCGCTGATGTTCGTCGTCATCGCCACCGGCTTCGGGCTGCTGGCCTCGACCTTCACGAACACGCAGGTCGCGGCGATGTTCGTCACGATCATCGGCACCGTGCTGCCGGCGGTGCAGTTCTCCGGCCTGATCCACCCGACGAGCTCGCTCGAAGGCCTGGGCTGCGTGATCGGCAGCGTCTACCCGGCGACGCACTTCCTGACGATCAGCCGAGGCATCTTCGCCAAGGGGCTGGACGCGGCGGACCTGGCGCCGTCGTACTGGGCGCTGGCGCTCACGGTGCCGGTGGTGCTGGGGCTGGCGCTGGTGTTGCTGAAGAAGCAGGAAAGATGATGCGCAAAGACTGGTTCGCGACCGTCTACCGCCTGGGCATCAAGGAGTTCTGGAGCCTGCTGCGCGACCCGATGATGCTGGCGCTGATCGCCTACACCTTCACGGTGGCGATCTACGCCGCGGCCACCGCGATGCCCGAGCCGCTGCACCACGCGACGATCGCCATCGTCGACGAGGACGATTCGCCGCTGTCGCAGCGCATCACCCAGGCCTTCTACCCGCCGCAGTTCCGCACGCCGGCGCCGCTGACGATCGCCGAGGTCGACCCGGCGCTGGACCGCGGCGATTACACCTTCGTGCTCGACATCCCGCCGGGCTTCCAGCGCGACGTGCTCGCCGGGCGCAAGCCGGCGGTGCAGCTCAACGTCGATGCGACGCGCATCAGCCAGGCCTTCACCGGCGGCGGCCACGTGCAGCAGATCGTCGCCGCCGAGGTCGCCGAGTTCGTCGCCCGCCAGCGCGGCGGCGCGGCCACCGGCGTCGAGCTGGCGATGCGCATGCGCTTCAACCCGAACCTCGAGTCGATGTGGTTCGGCTCGCTGATGGAGCTGATCAACAACGTCACGATGCTGTCGATCATCCTCACCGGCGCGGCGCTGCTGCGCGAGCGCGAGCACGGCACGCTGGAGCATTTGCTGGTGATGCCGGTGACGCCGGCGCAGATCATGGTCGCCAAGGTCTGGTCGATGGGCCTGGTGGTGCTGGGCGCGGCCTGGTTCTCGCTGGCCTTCGTCGTGCAGCGTGTGCTGCAGGTGCCGGTCGAAGGTTCGGTCGCGGTGTTCCTGCTGGCCGCGGCGCTGCACCTGTTCGCCACCACCTCGCTGGGCATCTTCCTGGCGACGATGGCGCGCTCGATGCCGCGCTTCGGCATGCTGCTGGTGCTGGTGCTGCTGCCGCTGCAGCTGCTGTCCGGCGGCGTCACGCCGCGCGAGAGCATGCCGGCGCTGGTGCAGGACGTGATGCTCGCGGCGCCGACGACACACTTCGTCGCCGCCGCGCAGGCCGTGCTCTACCGCGGTGCCGGGCTGGACGTCGTCTGGCCGCAGCTGCTGGCGATCGCGGCGATCGGCACCGTGCTGTTCGGGATCTCGCTGAAGCGTTTCCGCGAGTCGATCACGGGATTGGCTTGAGGCGCGCCAGCATCGCCCACAGGCAGCCCAGACCGAACAAGGCGGCGCCCGCCGGCGGCTCGTGCATGCGGCGCAGCTCGATGATCTCGAAGGCCTCGCCCCACAGCGTGCGCAACGTGCTTTCATCGTAGCCCAGGCCACCGCCGAGCGAACCCTGGCGGTAGACCTGCTCGTCGTCGAGGCCGCTGCCGCCTTCCGGCCTGAAGCAGACCAGCCCGAGCCGGCCGCCGGGGCGCAGCGCGCGAGCGAGCAAGGCGACGTAGTCCTGCCGACGGTGCGGGGCGATGTGGTGGAAGCAGCCGGAGTCGTAGACGAGATCGAGGCTTGCGGGAGCGGGCGGCTGCTCGAAGATCGAGGCCTGCCGGAGCTGGAGCTCGACGCCACGGCGCTGCGCCGTCTCGGCGGCCCAGGCCAGCGCCTGCGCCGACAGCTCCACACCCTGCACGACAAATCCCTGTTCGGCCAGGAAGACCGCGTTGCGGCCGTTGCCGCAGCCGACGTCCAGCGCCGCGCCCGGTGCGAGCCAGCCGCGCCGGCACCAGTCGACGAGGTTCTCGTCGGGCTCGTCGACGAAGAACGGACGGTTGCGGCTGCGGTCGGCGTAGAAGTCCTGCCAGCGCGCCTGTTCGTGCTCTTCCAGGCGTCGATGCGCCGCCGGGACGTCGGCCTGGGGCTCGGTCGGTGTCGCCATGCGGCCATCGTGGCCCGGCCGGACAGCCGGCGCAACGGCTCTGGAGCGGAGACTCGAACCGCAGCGCACCGCGACGGTGCCTGCGGCTCTACACTGGCGCGTTTGCCCGTTCATCACCCCGTCACACACCCATGACCCGAGTCGTCATCAGCGGCACCGGCCTGTACCGCCCGCCCCACGTCATCAGCAATGCCGAGCTGGTCGAGGCCTACAACCGCTACGCCGAGCTGCAGAACGAACGCCACGCCGACGCCATCGCCGCCGGCGAGCGCCAGCCGATGGCCTCGTCGAGCGTCGAGTTCATCGAGAAGGCCTCGGGCATCAAGCAGCGCTACGTGCTGGTGAAGGACGGCGTGCTCGACCCGGCGCGCATGTATCCGCGCTTCGAGCCGCGGCCCGACGAGCAGCTGTCGCTGATGGCCGAGATCGCCGCCGACGCCGCACGCCAGGCGCTGGCCGCGGCCGGCAAGACCGGCGCCGACGTCGACATGGTGCTGTGCGCGGCCTCCAACATGCAGCGCGCCTACCCGGCGATGGCCATCGAGATCCAGAACGCCATCGGCGCCGGCGGCTACGGCTTCGACATGAACGTCGCCTGCTCCTCGGCGACCTTCGCGCTCGAACAGGCGGTCAACGCGGTGAAGTCGGGCAGCGCACGCTGCGTGCTCGTCGTCAACCCCGAGATCACCTCGGCGCACATCGAGTGGCGCGACCGCGACTGCCACTTCATCTTCGGCGACGTCTGCACCGCGCTCGTCGTCGAGGCCGCCGACACCGCCACCTCGGCCGACCGCTGGGAGGTGATGGGCACCAAGCTGGCGACGAAGTTCTCCAACGCCATCCGCAACAACTTCGGCTTCATGAACTCGGCCGAGGACGCCGACCCCGACGCACGCGACAAGAAGTTCCGCCAGGAGGGCCGCAAGGTCTTCAAGGAAGTCGTGCCGATGGCCGCCGCGCACATCGCCTCGCACCTGGCGGCGCTGGGCCACGAGCCGACCCAGGTGCGCCGCTTCTGGCTGCACCAGGCCAACGTCGGCATGAACCAGCTGGTGCTGAAGAAGCTGGTCGACCACGAGGTCGGCGGCGACATCGCGCCGCTGATCCTGGACGAGTACGCCAACACCGCGTCGGCCGGCTCGATCATCGCCTTCCACGAGCACCGCGCCGACCTGGCCGCCGGCCACCTGGGCGTGATCTGCTCCTTCGGCGCCGGCTACTCGATCGGCAGCATCGTCGTCCGCAAGTGCTGAGCGCGCACGGCACCGCCGCGCTGCTGTGCGCGGCCTTCGTGCTGGCCGGCTGCGCGACGCCCGATCGCCCGCTGCCGCGGACGGCGCTGGCCTCGGCCGCCGATCTCGCGCCCAGCCCCGCGGGCGCCGACCCGCGCCAGCCCTACTCCTTCCGGGCCAGCGATGCCCGCTGGAACGACTACACGCGCGTGCTGCTGCAGCCGGTGGTGCTGTACGCCGGCGCCGACGCGCAGTTCGGCGACGCCAGCGACGACGACAAGCGCCAGGTGATGGCGGCGCTGCGCAGCTCCTTCGAGGCCGCGCTGCGCCGCCGCTACACGATCGTCGACGAGCCGGGCCCGCGCACGCTGAAGCTGCGCCTGACGCTCACCGGCTTCGAGAAGAACACGCCGGTGCTGGCGACGCTGACCAAGGTGCTGCCGATCGGGCTGATCCGCAACTCGATCAAGAGCGCCTACGACGAACAGGGTTCGCTCTCGGGCTCGCTGAGCTACGCCGTCGAGGTCTACGACGCGAGCAACGACCGCCTGCTGCGCGCCTTCGTCGCCAAGCGCTACCCGGGCGCGTTGAACATCGGCGCCAGCCTCGGCACCCTGGACGCCGCACGCACCGCGGCACGCGACGGCGGGCTGGCACTGCTGGACGACCTGCGCTGAGCCCGTCAGCGGCGCGCGAGGCCTCCGCAGTCGTGCCGGCCCGGCACGGGCACGCTCCTCGCTAGCATGGGCCACCGCCGCCGCCGCGCGGCCCGCCGGGGAGCCCGCGCTCGTGAACGATCCTGCCGCCGCGCTGCACGTCGAATCGCTGATCGACAGCGCCACCTCGACCTGCAGCCATCTCGTGCTCGACCGATCCAGCGGGCACTGCGCCATCGTCGACTGCGTGCTCGACTACGACGCGGCGTCGGGACGGACCTCCACCGACTCGGCCGAGCGCCTGATCGCCCGCGTTCAGGCGCTCGGTGCACGCGTGCAATGGCTGCTGGAGACGCACGTGCATGCCGACCACCTCTCGGCAGCGCCGTACCTGCAGCGCCGGCTCGGCGGCCGGGTGGCGATCGGACGCCAGATCACGGCCGTGCAGCGCATCTTCGGCGACTTGTTCAACGCCGGGCCGGGCTTCGCGCGCGACGGCCGCCAGTTCGACCACCTGTTCGACGACGGCGAGCGTTTCGAGATCGGCTCGCTGCCGGTCACGGTGCTGCACACGCCCGGCCACACGCCGGCCTGCGTGAGCTATGTCGTCGCGTCCGGAGACGGCTGCGCCGTCTTCGTCGGCGACACGCTGTTCGCGCCGGACGTCGGCACCGCGCGCTGCGACTTCCCCGGCGGCGACGCCGCGACGCTGTACCGCTCGATCCGCAGGCTGCTCGCGCTGCCCAGGCCGACCCGGTTGTACCTGTGCCACGACTACCCGCCGCCGGGTCGCGACGCTCTCGCCTTCACGACCGTCGGCGAACAGCGCGACGCCAACCTGCACGTGCGCGACGGCATCGAGGAGGCGGACTTCGTCGCCATGCGCCGGGCGCGCGACGCCACGCTGCGCCTGCCCTCGCTGATGCTGCCGGCCGTCCAGGTCAACATGCGCGCCGGCCACCTGCCGCCGCCCGAGGACAACGGCGTGCGCTACCTGAAGATCCCGCTCGACCGGCTCTGAGACGCAAACGAAAAAGGCCTGGCGGGAAGCCAGGCCTTTTTGCTGTTTGGTGCCGGTGAAGAGAGTCGAACTCCCGACCTTCGCATTACGAATGCGCTGCTCTACCAACTGAGCTACACCGGCGGCGTAAGCCCATGACTATAGCACGCTTTGGCGAAGGTTCCGCAAGTGCTTCGTCGGACAGACGGCTCACCGAGGAGCGCGAGCGGGTGCCGCGCTGCCGCACGATGCCCGTACCACCCGCACGGGCAAGAAACAGCCGTCCGACGCGGTTTTGCCCGACCCGTATATTTCGTGACCGCGCAGTCACCAAATGACCAGCGCGTTTGTCTGCCTCTAGCGTCCCTCACCTACCGTCGGAGAAACTGCCATGCGTCACGAAACTGCCGTTGCCAAAGAGACCGAACTGCGCCAGCTCGACCGCCTGGCGATGCTGGCCAGCGCCGCCATCGCCCTGGTGCCGCTGCTGCCGTATGCGCTGAACCTGTGACCGGTTCCGGGCCCCGAGAGGCCCGGTGAAGACGACGCCCGGGCCGCGACCCGGGCGTCGTCGTATTCAGCCCCGCCGCGGCCGGCGCAGCGCCTGCAGCGCAGCCTGCACGATGCTCGCAGCGTCGACCTCGAAGAACTCGCGCAGGCGCCGGCGCGTGTCGCTGCGGCCGAAGCCGTCGGTGCCCAGCGTGACGTAACGCGCGTCGACGTACTCGGCGATCAGCTGCGGCCAGGCGCGCACGTAGTCGGTGGCCGCGACCACCGGCGCGTCGCCGGCCAGCAGGCGCTCGACGTGCGAGACGCGCGGCGCATCCTGCGGCTCGATCCGGTCCAGGCGCCGGCATTCGGCCGCCTCGCGCGCCAGCTCGGAGAAGCTGGTGGCGCTGAACACCTCGCAGGCGATGCCGTGCTCGGCGGCCAGCGTGCGCGCCGCGGCCTGCACCTCGCGCAGGATGGCGCCCGAGCCGACCAGCCGCACCCGCGCCGGGCCGTCGCCGTGCGCCTCCAGCCGGTACAGGCCGCGCAGCAGGTCCTCGCGCACGCCTTCGGGCAGGCTGGGCATCGCGACGTTCTCGTTGGTCAGCGTGACGTAGTGGAACTCGTCGCGCTGCTCGACCAGCATGCGCTGCAGGCCGTGTTCCAGGATCACCGCCAGCTCGCCTGCGTGCGCCGGGTCCCAGGCGCGGCAGGTCGGCACGGTGGCGGCGACGACCAGGCTGGAGCCGTCCTGGTGCTGCAGGCCTTCGCCGCCCAGCGTCGTGCGGCCGGCGGTGGCGCCGAACAGGAAGCCGCGCGCGCGCTGGTCGGCGGCGGCCCAGATCAGGTCGCCGACACGCTGGAAGCCGAACATCGAGTAGTAGATGTAGACCGGCAGCATCGGCAGGCCGTGCACCGCGTAGCTCGTCGCCGCGGCGATCCACGAGCTCATCGCGCCGGCTTCGTTGATGCCCTCTTCCAGCAGCTGGCCGTCGGCCGACTCGCGGTAGTACAGCATCGAGGCCGCGTCCTCGGGCTCGTAGCGCTGGCCGCCGGGCGCGTAGATGCCGATCTGGCGGAACAGGCTCGCCATGCCGAAGGTGCGCGCCTCGTCGGCGACGATGGGCACGACGCGCGGGCCGAGCACCGGGTCCTTCAGCAGGCCGCCGAGCAGTCGCACGGCGGCCATCGTCGTGCTCATCTCCTTGCCGTCGGCATCGAGCGCGAAGCTGCCCCAGGCCGCCAGCGGCGGCACCGGCAGCACCGGCGCGGCGGCGTTGCGCCGCGGCAGCGGCCCGCCGAGCGCGGCGCGGCGCTCGCGCAGATAACGCATCTCGGGGCTGTCGTCGGCGGGCTTGAAGAACTTCAGCGCCGCGACGTCGGCGTCGTCCAGCGGCAAGGCGAAGCGGTCGCGGAAGGCCTTCAACGCCTCGACGTCGAGCTTCTTGGCCTGGTGCGCGGTCATGCGGCTCTCGCCGGCGCCGCCCATGCCGAAGCCCTTCTTGGTCTTGGCCAGGATGACGGTCGGGCGGCCGCGGTGCGCCTGGGCCGCGGCGAAGGCGGCGTGCAGCTTGCGCAGGTCGTGGCCGCCACGCTTGAGCGCGTCGATCTCGGCCGGGCTCATGTGCGCCACCAGCCGCTGCACCTCGGGGTTCACGCGGAAGAAGTGCTCGATGTTGTAGGCGCCGTCGTTGGCGCCCAGCGTCTGGTACTGGCCGTCGACGGTGCCGGCCAGCGCCTTCAGCAGCACGTGCTGGGTGTCGCGCGCGAATAGCGCGTCCCAGTCGCTGCCCCACAGCACCTTGATGACGTTCCAGCCGGCGCCTTTGAACAGCGACTCCAGCTCCTGGATGATCTGGCCGTTGCCGCGCACCGGGCCGTCCAGGCGCTGCAGGTTGCAGTTGACGACGAAACACAGGTTGTCGAGCTGCTCGCGCGCGGCCAGCGTCAGGCCGGCAATCGACTCGGGCTCGTCCATCTCGCCGTCGCCGAACACGCCCCAGACGCGCCGGCCCTCGCTCTGCAGCAGCCCGCGCGCCTGCAGGTAGCGCATGAAACGCGCCTGCCAGACGGCGTTCAGCGGCCCCAGGCCCATCGAGCCGGTGGGGAACTGCCAGAACTCGGGCATCAGCCAGGGGTGCGGGTACGAGCACAGCCCGGGCCCGGCGATCTCCTGGCGATAGTTGGCGAGCTGCTCCTCGCTCAGCCGCCCTTCGAGGAAGGCGCGGGCGTAGATGCCCGGCGCCGAATGCGGCTGGAAGAAGACGAGGTCGCCCGACTGGCCGTCGGCGCTGCCGCGGAAGAAGTGGTTGAAGCCGACCTCGAAGATCTCGGCGGCCGAGGCATAACTGGCGATGTGACCGCCGAGCTCGCCGTAGGCCTCGTTGGCGCGCACGACCATCGCCAGCGCGTTCCAGCGCAGGACGGCGGTCAGCCGCTCCTCGAGGCGCAGGTCGCCCGGGTAGGCGCCCTGGCGCTCCAGCGGGATCGTGTTGCGGTAGGCCGAGTACGGCGGCACGTGCGGCACGACGCCCAGCTGCTGGGCCTGGCGCTCGAGCTGCTCGAGCAGGAACAGGCCGCGCTCGGGCCCCGCGTCGGCGACGACCGCCTGCAGCGCTTCCAGCCATTCCCGCGTTTCCTGCGGGTCGAGATCGGGAGATTCAAAAGATTCGGGTGCACCCATCGCGGCTCCATGCCGGCCTCGTGGGCCGGGGGCCGCAAGTCTAGGACGGACGCGACGTGCCCGGCCGCACACGCGGCGCTTCGCCCTCTTCGGCGAGCACGCGGCGCAGCCGCTGGGCGATCTGCGCCGCGGGGCTGCGGCCGTCGCGGAAAGCGTCGAACAGTGCGGCCAGCGCCGCGTCGTCGTCCACCGCCGCGCCGTCGGCGGCCGTGGCGTCCGGCGGCGGCAGGCCGGCGCAAGGGGGTCGGGTCATGTTCTTCTCCAGCGGCGGCTGACGGTCCGCCGAGGACAGCATCGTCTTCCTCGCCGCCGCCGGCCGAAACGCCGAACAGCGGCAGCAAAAGCCGTGAAGATGACGCCGCGTTGCGTGCCGGCCGCGCTCAGCGCCGCGGGATCGTCGCCTCGATGCCGGTCGTCGCGCCGCTGGGCGCCAGGCGCAGCTCGCCGCCCCACTGGCGCACGATCTCGGCGACGATCGCCAGCCCCAGGCCGCAATGGCCCTCGCCGCTGCGCGCCGGCGACAGGCGCACGAAGGGCTGCTGGGCGAGCTCGAACTCGGTGGCGCTCATGCCGTGGCCGTGGTCGAGCACACGCAGCAGCGCCCCGCCCTCGTGCTCGACGAGTTCCACGCGAACCGGCGCGCGGCCGTAGGCCAGCGCGTTGTCGACGAGGTTGCCGACCAGGCGCTGCACCGCCAGGTCCGGCATCAGCCAGTCCAACGGCGCGATCTGCGCCTCGACCGGCTCGCCGTGTTCGACGTGGCGGCGCACGACGTCCTCGACGGTGCGCGCCAGCGGCGCGTCGCGGCCCACGCCTTCGGCACGCTCCAGCTGCACGTAGGCGAGGAACTGGTCGACGATGCGCTCGAGCGAGCCGAGGTCGGCGATCAGCGCGTCGCCCACCGCGGGCTCGCACTGGGTCTCGGCGCGCAGGCGCAGGCGCGCCAGCGGCGTGCGCAGGTCGTGCGACAGGCCGGCGAGCAGGTTCTGCCGCGTCTGCCGCCCGGCCTCGACGACGCGCACCAGCGAGTTGAACGACGCCGCCAGCGAGCGCAGTTCGTCGCTGCCGCGGCCGTGTTCGGCGATCGGCTTGAGCGGCGCGCGCTGGCTGGCGATCTCGTCGGCCAGGCGCTGGATCGGCCGCGCCACGTAGCGTGCCGACAGCAGCAGCGCGACGAAGACCAGCGCCGACAGCACGCCCAGCCAGGCCAGCAGGGTCTCGAACAGCGCCGGCCGCGGCAGCTGGTTGGAAAACGAGATCCACCAGCGCTGGCCGTCCACCGACAGACCGACCAGCAGCGTGCGCATGCCCGCCGGGCCCGGGCCGTGGCGCACCACGGCGTCCGAACCCAGGCGGCGCTGCAGCTCGCGCTGCAGGCCTTCCAGCGGCCCGTTGCCGGGCGAGCCCATCAGCGACGAGACGGCCGGCTGCGGCCCGTCGGGGCCGTTGCGATGGCCGTCCTCGGGCGAGCCCGGCCCGTGCTCGTCCAGGTTCAGCGTCGGGCCCCAGGGCGGCGTGATGCCGACCTGCACCCGTTCGTCGGACAGGCGCCGCGCCAGCGCCGAACGGTCCGCGGGCGCCGCGGCCGCCAGCGCGGTGGCGATCGTCGTCGCGTGCGCGGCCGTCTCGTTGCCGAGCTCGTCGAACAGCGGCGAGAGCCAGAAATGCAGGACCAGCGCCTGCGTCAGGAAGGCCAGCGCGCCGACGAGCGCGACGCCGGCCGTCAGGCGGCCGACGAGCGTGCCGGTGGCGGCGTTGCCCATGCCGGCGTCAGGCGGCCATCGGCCGCGGCAGGTGGGGCACGAACATGTAGCCGTGGCCGCGCACCGTCTGGATGTAGCGCGGCATCGCCGGGTCGGGCTCGACGATCTTGCGCAGCCGCATCACCGCGACGTCGGCGGTGCGCGCCAGCAGCTCCTCGCCGCGCGTGTGCGACACCGACAGCAGGCGCTCGCGCGAGATCGGCACGTGCGGGTTGGCCACCAGCTCGGCGAGGATCGAGTACTCGACGGTGGACAGCACGCGCAGCTCGCCGTTGGCGGCGTGAAGGCTGCGTGTCGCCGGCACGAAGGTGTGCGCACCGATGCGCACCTCGCGGTCGCTGGGCGCGGGCACGCCGGGCAGCGAACTCGTGCGGCGCAGCACGGCGCGGATGCGCGCCAGCAACTCGCGCGCCGAGAACGGCTTGCCGAGGTAGTCGTCGGCGCCCATCTCCAGCCCCAGCACGCGGTCGACCTCCTCGGTGCGCGCGGTCAGCAGGATGATCGGCACGCGGTCGCCTTCGGCGCGCAGGCGGCGGCAGGCGTCGACGCCCGACTCGCCGGGCAGCATCACGTCGAGCACGATCAGGTCGGGCCGGCGACGGTGGATGCGCCGCATCATCTCCTCGGCGCTGGACATCGGCGTCACCGACAGGCCCTGGCGTTCAAGGTACGCCGACAGCATGTCGCGCATCGCGGGGTCGTCCTCGACGACGAAGAGGTGGTGCGGGGTCGTGTCCATGGCCGGCAGCCTAGTCGCGCCGTGTTTCCGGATGTAGCGCAGCGTTGATTTTCGCGTTGCCCGCGTCCCGGGTGGCGGGAAATCTCGCGTCATCGATCGTCGCCGCCGGCAACGGCCAGGCAATGTGCGCGTCGCGCGCCCGCGCTGCAATCGCCGGGCGGCGCCCGAAGGCGCCAGACCTTCGAAGGAACGACGATGATGCTTTCCCTGTTCGCGCGGCGCGGCCTGTTCGCGCTGTTCGCGGCTTCGGCCCTGGTGCTCTCCGCCTGCGGCGGCGGCGGTAGCAGCAGCGGCTCGGCCCAGCTGCGCGTGCTCAACGCCAGCTCCGATGTCGACTCGGTCGACGTCGACGTCGACGGCACGACCGAATTCTCGGCCGTGGCCGCCGACGCGGTGACCGGCTACACCAAGCTGGACGCCGACACCTACACGCTGAAGGTGCGCGCCAACGGCGCCACGTCAACGCTCGTCACCGGCAGCTACACGCTGGCCAAGAGCAAGCACTACACCGGCGTCGTCTGGGGCCGCAGCGGGGCGTTGAAGTTCGTCACGCTGCCCGAGGATTCGGACACCGACGACATCGACGACGGCTACGGCCAGCTGCGCGTCTACAACGCGACCACCGACGCCGGCTCGTTCGACGTCTACCTGACGCAGGAAGACGCCGACCTGGCCGACGCCAGCGCCCTGGCCAGCAGCGTCAGCTCGGCGACGCTGGGCAGCTACAAGGACGTCGGCATCGGCACCTACCGGCTGCGCGTGACGACCGCCGGCGACTCCGACGACGTGCGCCTGGACGTCAGCGGCATCACGATCAACGAGCACGAGTACTCGACGCTGATCATCACCGCCGGCACCGGCGGCGTGCTCGTCAACGGCGCGGTGCTGGTGCAGCAAGGCGACATGACGCTGGCCAAGAACACCCAGGCACGCATCCGCGTGATCGCCGGCGCCGAGTCGCGCGGCACGGTCAACGCGACGCTGGACGGCAGCACGCTGGCGACCCTCGTCTCGCCCTCGGTCGGCAGCTACCAGCGCATCGCTGCCGGCAGCAGCACGCTGACCGTCAAGATCGGCGGCACGACGATCAGCTCGGCGACGCAGACCTTCAAGCCCGGTGCCGACTACACCCTGCTGGCCTACGGCAGCGCCGGCAGCGACGCCGCCATCTCGCTGATCAACGACGACAACCGCCTGCCGACCGCGTCGACGCGCTACCGCGTGCGCCTGATCAACGCCGCCTCGACCTCGGCCCCGATCACGCTGTCGGTGGACTACGCGGCACTGATCACCGACGTCGCGGCCGGCAGCGCGTCGAGCTTCGTCACCGCGACCACCGACGACGAGGCGCGCGTCGACGTCACCACGTCCTCGGGCGGCGAATACCTGTTCACCCAGGAGGACACGAACCTGCAGTCCTACGGCGTCTACACTGTGTTCCTGCTCGGCGGCAACACGTCGCCGACCGGTGTGCTGCGCAAGGATCGCTGACTGACTCCACCCCCATCCGCCCGCCTCGCCTGGCGCCTGCTGTTCGTGCTGCTCGGCTCGGGCGTGGCGTGGCTGGCGTTCACGCCGCATCCGCCGCCCGAGGCGAGTGTCGGCTGGGACAAGGCCAACCACGCGTTTGCCTTCGCTTCGATGGCCCTGGTGGCCTGGAAAGCCTGGCCCGGATGGGGCTTCCCCCGCATCGCCACGGCGATGCTGGGCTACGGCGTGCTGATCGAGCTGGTGCAGGCCTACGTGCCTGGCCGCAGCTCAGAAGCCGCCGACATGCTGGCCGACGCCGCCGGCCTGCTGGTCGCCTGGGCGCTGTCGCGCCTGTTCCGGCGCCGGCCCAACCCCTGAATTTCTTTACAGTGGTGGCTCCACCCATGAGCCACTGAGCCTCCACACTGTCTTCCAGCGTCGGGCATCGGGCCCGGCCGCCGACCGGGAGACCGTGATGAACCAGGCGATCTTGGACTTCGACCCGCAGGCCGAGGCCTGCGACCGCAGCGGCTTCGAACTGGGCTGGGACCACGCCCGCCACGGCCTCGTGCCGGCGCCCGGGCTGCTGCTCGACGGCACGCCGGTGGGCCAGGGCTGGCGCGCCGCCAAGGCGGTGTTCGGCCGGCGCACGCTGACCCCCACGCGCCTGGTGCGGCGCTGGCTGGCGCTGCGCACCGATGCCTGGCGACGCGGCGTCGCGCTCGATCCGGGGCGCGTCACATGGCGTCACCTCTCCGAGATCGAAACCGGCCACTGCCCGGTGACGCGGCGTGCTTTCGGCGGCGCCGACGCGCCCGTCGTCGCCCGCCTGGGCTCCGATCCGGCTTACGCGCCCGGCGCGCTGGCGATGCTCTGCCCCCAGGCCGAGGCGGCCCGCGAAGGCCTGGACGCAGCGGCGCTGCTGCGCCGTGCGGCGCAGGCCCAGGCCGGCCTGGCCGAAGCGCCCGGCGGCCTGACGCCGGCCGAAGCCTGGCGCCTGGCGGTGCTGGCCAGCCTGGCGACGCCGCTGCCCTTCGTCGAATCGGTGCGCGTGCCGCTGCGCGTGCTGCCGCCGCCGGGCCTGCGGCCGGTCAACGCCGCACAGCGCCTGCAGGCGCTGGTGACGCTGCAGTTCGCCTCGGGCGGCTGGAGCGAGCGCATTCGCCGCCTGGCGGCGCTGCTGCCGCCCGAAGGCGGCGACGCGCTGCGCCACGACTTCCACCTGCTGGCCGGCGCGCTGGCCGCACGCGTCATCGAAGCGCGGGCCGGCCGGGACCCGCGGGCCGTGCGCCAGGCGCTGGAAGACGCCTGGGCCGACCGCCGCGTCAACCAGCGCTGGCAGGCCCTGGCCTTCGGTCTGGGCGAGACCGGCGTGCTGCGGCTGCTGGAGCGTGCCGTCGAAGCCGCCACCGCGCGCCAGCCGCGGCGCGTGACGCCCGGCACGGCGCAGCCGGTGGGCACTCCGGTGGCGCCGGCACGCGCGCTGCGCGTCGTCGTGCCGCCGCGCCGGCCGGCCGCGCCGGGGGCGGCGCGTGCCTGATCAGCGGTAGCGCCGCTCCAGCCAGGCGAGCAGCGTGCGCAGCGTCTGCGCCTCGCCGCCGGCCGGGCGGCCGGGGCGCGCGGCGTCGTTCCAGGC
This sequence comes from Rubrivivax gelatinosus IL144, assembly GCF_000284255.1. Classification (NCBI taxonomy): domain Bacteria; kingdom Pseudomonadati; phylum Pseudomonadota; class Betaproteobacteria; order Burkholderiales; family Sphaerotilaceae; genus Rubrivivax; species Rubrivivax gelatinosus. The sequence goes on along the minus strand of NC_017075.1, from coordinate 1,908,753 downwards.
GTAGAGATCGACGTGCAGCCAGGGCAGCGCCTCGGGCACGAAGTCCTCGAGGAACAGCGCGGCGTTGATCGCGCCGGCCTGCGGGCCGCGGCCGGTGTTGACGATGTCGGCGATCTCGCTCTCGATGCCGCCGTGATAGTCGCGCCACAGCGGCATGTGCCACAGCGGGTCGTTCAGTTCCAGGCCCAGGTCGACGAGCTCGCGTGCGGTGGCCGTGTCGCGGCAGAACAGCGCCGGCAACTGTGCGCCCAGCGCCACGCGCGCCGCGCCGGTCAGCGTCGCCAGATCGATCATCAGCCCGGGCTTGGCTTCGGCGCCATAGGCCAGCGCGTCGCAGAGGATGACGCGGCCTTCGGCGTCGGTGTTGCCGATCTCGATGTGCAGGCCGCTGCGCGTGCGGATCACGTCGCCGGGGCGGTAGGCGTTGCCGGCGATCGCGTTCTCGACCGCGGGGATCAGCAGCGTCAGGTGCACCGGCAGGCCCAGCGCCATCACCATCTGCGCCAGGCCCAGCGCGTTGGCGGCGCCGCCCATGTCCTTCTTCATCTGGCGCATGCCTTCGGGCGACTTGACGTCCAGCCCGCCGGTGTCGAAGCACACGCCCTTGCCGACCAGCGTCAGCTGCGGGTGCTTGGGGTCGCCCCAGTGCAGCTCGATCAGCCGCGGCGCGCGTGCGGCGGCACGGCCGACGGCGTGGATCGCCGGGAAGCCGGCCTTCAGCAGCGCGTCGCCCACCGTCTGGCGGAACTCGGCGCCGTGCTGCTCGGCGACCAGCTTCACGGCCTCGGCGAGTTCGGCCGGGCCCATGTGCTCGGCCGGGGTGTTGACGAGGTCGCGCACCGAGGCGATGGCGGTGGCCAGCAGCAGGCCGCGTTCGGCCGCCGCGCTCTTGGCCAGCAGCAGCGTCGCCGGTTCGCTCTTGGCCGGCTTGTAGAGGTCGAAGCGGTAGCCGCCCAGCTCCCAGGACATCGCCGCCACCTCGGGCGCGACGGCCAGGCCGTCGGCCGACAGGCGGTAGTTGCCGGCCGGCAGCGCGCGCGGCAGCGCCGCCAGCGCCCACGGATGCGAGGCCGCGCGCACGCCGGCCCAGACCTCGGCGACGGCCCCGTCGGCTGCCGGCACCAGCGCGTGCGTGTCGGGCGCGCCGGTGAAGCCCGTGGCCTCCAGCCAGCGGCGCGTCGGCGCCGGGGCGGCGGCGAGCTGCTCGGCAACGGTGGAACGGTCGACGACGCGGATCGGCGTCGCACGGGCGGTGGGCTTTTTCAGGAGGACGGACATCGGCGGCAGGTCGCCCACGGGCGACGAGGCAAAAGCGGTGATTGTCCCGCGTCGCGGGCGCGACCGGCGGCTTGCGGCATCATGCGCGCCCCGATGACCCTGCGCCCTGCCCCGCCCGCCGCCCCGCGCCTGCTGCTCGCCCCGATGGAGGGGCTGCTCGACTGCAGCCTGCGCGACGTGCTGACGCGTGTCGGCGGCGTCGAGCTCTGCGTGTCGGAGTTCATCCGCGTCACCGACCAGCTGCTGCCGGCGCGCGTGTTCACGCGCATCGCACCCGAGCTGCTGACCGGCGGCCGCACCGCCGCCGGCACGCCGGTGCGTGCGCAGCTGCTGGGCGGCGACCCGGTCTGCCTGGCCGAGAACGCCGCGCGCCTGGCCGAGCTGTCACCGGCCGGCGTCGACCTCAACTTCGGCTGCCCGGCGCCGGTGGTCAACCGGCATCGCGGCGGCGCGGTGCTGCTCGACGAGCCCGAGCTCGTGCACGCCATCGTCGCCGCGGTGCGGCGCGCGGTGCCGGCCGCGGTGCCGGTGACGGCCAAGATGCGGCTGGGCCACCTGGACGACTCGCGCATGCTGGACTGCGCGCATGCGATCGCCGACGGCGGCGCCGCCGAGCTCGTGGTGCACGCGCGCACCAAGGCCGAGGGCTACCGGCCGCCGGCGCACTGGCACCGCATCGCCGAGATCCGGGAGGCGGTGGCGCTGCCGGTGGTCGCCAACGGCGAGGTCTGGACGGTGGACGACGCGCGCCGCTGCCTGGCCGAGAGCGGCTGCGACGCGCTGATGCTGGGCCGCGGCATGGTCGCCGACCCGGGGCTGGCGCGTGCGATCCGCGGCGAGCCGGTGCCCGGCTGGGACGCGCTGCAGCCCGAGCTGCGGCGCTTCTGGGCGAGCGTCGGCACGCGCGTCGAGGCGCGCCACCGCGCCGGGCGGCTCAAGCAGTGGCTGGGCTTGATGCGGCGGCGCTTTCCGGAGGCCGGCGAGGCCTTCGCGCGCATCCGCGAAACCAACGACGCGCGCCGCGTCGAGGCGCTGATGTTCGGCGAGCCGGCGCCGGCCGAGGCCGACGCCGTCACCTGAGCTTCAGGCCGCGGGAGCGGCCGGCAGGCGCGCGATGTGCCAGTCCAGCAGCTTGCGCACGTGGCCCAGCGACACCATGTGGGCGTGCACCAGCCCCAGCAGGCCGGACTTGAACAGCTCGTAGACCGTCGCCGCGTCCAGCGCCTGGAGCTTCTGTTCGTCGACCGTCAGGAAGCCGTCGACGCCCAGCGTGCTGCCGTCGGGCAGCTTGGCGTCGAAGCGCATCGGGCGCAGCAGATCCAGGTCGCGCAGACGGCGGAACAGCACCCGGGTCTGCTGCGTCACGGCCTCGAAGGCTTCGAGCTGGCGGCCGACGTCCTTGAGCATGTCGGTCGGCTCGCCGTCGGCGCCGAACAGCGCATGACCGCCTTCGCTCACGACGCCGCTCCAGCCGGCGTCCAGGCACACCGCCCAGCGCTCGGCGTCGACGCGGCCGACGCAGAACGGATAGATGCGCAGCGTGGTCGGCATCGACGTCGCGCGCCAGCCGCCCTGCTCGACGAACAGGTTCTGCTTCTGCACCAGGCCGAAGACGGCGATCGGCGCGATCTCGGGCTTGCCGGCCTCGTCGGTGCCGGCCTGCACGAAGAGGATCGGGAACTCGCGCGCGACGTCGGCGAACTCCGACGCGGCGATGAAGACGGAGTTGAGCTCGGAGGCGATGCTCCAGTCCTGCACCGGCAGCGTCAGCTGGACGGAGCGGTGCTCGTTGCGGTCCACGGGCACCGGCTTGCGGTGCAGCAGCGGGTTGATCATTCGTTTTCTCCTGTGTTGTCAGTGCGCGAGACGAGCACCTTGTCGACCCGTTTGCCGTCGAGGTCGACGACCTCGAAGCGCCAGCCCTGCCAGGTCACGGAGTCGGCCGTCTTCGGCAGCCGGCCCAGCAGCAGCATCACCATCCCGGCCAGCGTGTTGTAGCGGCCGCGTTCCTCGTCGGGCAGTTCCTTCAGCTCGAGCCGGTCCTTCAGCTCGGGCACCGGGATCAGCCCGTCCATCAGCCAGCTGCCGTCCTCGCGCTGCACGGCCCAGGCGTCCTCGTCGGTCTGGTTGCCGAACTCGCCGGTGATCGCCTCGAGCAGGTCGCGCTCGGAGATCACGCCCTGCACCGCGCCGTACTCGTCGACGACGAACACGAGGTCGGCGCGCGACTGGCGGAAGTGCTCCAGCAGCTCCATGCCCGACAGCGTCTCGGGCACGAAGACCGGCGGCGTCAGCAGCGTTTGCAGCTGCGGCGTCTCGCCGCGCGACAAGGGCAGCAGCAGCGCGTGCGCTCCGAGCACGCCGATGACGTCGTCCAGGCTGCCGCGGCACACCGGGTAGCGCGAATGGCCGTGCTCGGCGATCTGCGCCAGCACCTCGCCGATCGGCGCCTCGGCCTCGAGCCAGACGATCTCGGCCCGCGGGATCATCATCGAGCCGATCTGGCGGTCGTCGAGGCGGAAGACGTTGCGCACCATCTGGTGCTCCTGGGCCTCGATGACGCCGGCGTCCAGGCCTTCTTCCAGGCTGGCGGCGATCTCCTCCTCGGTGACCGCACGCTGGCCGTCGTCGCGGATGCCCAGCAGGCGCAGCATCGCGTTGGTCGACGCCGACAGCAGCAGCACCAGCGGCCGCGCGCCCAGCGAGATCCAGTTCATCGGCCGCGCCACCAGGCGCGCCACCGTCTCCGGATAGAGCTGGCCCAGGCGCTTGGGCACCAGCTCGCCGAAGATGATCGTGAGGATCGTGATCAGCACGACGACGATCGCCGTCGCACCGATGCGCGCGGTGTGCTCGTGCACGCCGAGCTCGATCAGCGAGTCGGCCAGCGGCGCCGAGAAGGCGTTCTCGCCGACGATGCCGTTGAGGATGCCGATGGAGGTGATGCCGATCTGCACCACCGAGAGGAAACGCGTGGGGTTCTCGTGCAGGGCCAGCGCCGCCTGGGCGCCGGGGGCACCGTCTTCCACCATCACCTGGAGCCGGATCTTGCGTGACGCGGTGAGCGCCATCTCCGACATCGCGAACACGCCGTTGAGCAGGATGAGGAAGACGAGAAGGGTAACGTCCATTCGAGCCGCCGCGACACGGCGGCGACGGGCTGTGGGGAGGCGGGCGAGCGTAGCAGAATCCGCGCCATGATCTACCTCGCTGGCGACGTGCAAGGCTGCGCGGACGCGCTGGAACAGTTGCTCGCCGACATCGGCTTCTCCCCGTCGCGCGACCGGCTGGTCGTGCTCGGCGACCTCGTCAACCGCGGCCCGGCCAACCTGGCCGTGCTGCGCCGGCTGCGCGAGCTGGGTGACGCGGCGGTGTGCCTGCTGGGCAACCACGACCTGCACACGCTGGCCGTGGCCCACGGCGTGCGGGCGCTGCACCGCAACGACACGCTGGGCGAGATCCTCGCCGCGCCCGACGCCGCGGCCTGGGTGGACTGGCTGCGCCATCGCCCGCTGGCGCACGTCGAGGCCGGCTGGCTGTGCGTGCACGCCGGCGTCGTGCCGCAATGGGACGCGGCGCAGACGCTGGCCCTGGCCGCCGAGGTGCAGGCCTGCCTGTGCGGCCCGGAGCTGGAGGCCTTCCTGCAGCGCATGTACGGCAACGAGCCGGCGCGCTGGGACGACGCGCTGGCGGGCACCGACCGGCTGCGCTTCGTCGTCAACACGCTGACGCGCATCCGCTTCTGCCGCGCCGACGGCACGCTGGACTTCAAGACCAAGGACGGCGCCGCCGAAGCGCCGCCGGGGCTGATGCCCTGGTTCGAGGTGCCCGGCCGCAGGAGCGCCGGCGAGCCGATCGCCTTCGGCCACTGGAGCACGCTGGGGCTGGTGATCGAGCCCGAGCTGATGGCGCTGGACACCGGCTGCGTCTGGGGCGGCCAGCTCAGCGCCGTGCGCGTGGACGGCGGCCGCCAGGAGCTGGTTCAGGTCGGCTGCCGCCAGGCGCAGCGACCGGGGGCCTGAACGGCCCCGCGCCGCCCTAGAATCGGCCGCTCCGGCATCACGCCGGACGACCCAGGAAGCGTGGCAGAGTGGTCGATTGCACCGGTCTTGAAAACCGGCGACGGGCAACCGTCCGTGAGTTCGAATCTCACCGCTTCCGCCAAAAGTCCAGGCAGGACAAGCACTTAGGCCTGTGCCGTTAACCATAAAGTGGCCGCATAGCCGCTTTATGGGTTAACTGCCGATCGGCCACATTTTGCCTTTCTCTAAAAATGTGTTAGGCGCACCCAATCTCTGAACTTCAGCTTGGCGTGCGCTGCAAAGGTCAGAGAGCCCCGCTCTTGCTGTCATGTTCCTCAGCGGCCGGATCCCGGCTGTGCGGGACCTGGAGCGGTACCGTCAACGAACATGCGGGAAGACGATGCCCGCAGTTCGAAGGATCAGAAATGACCGAGGCCGGTCGTCTACGACCCGCTCATCGGCAGGCCCTCCCTCGAGAAGCGACGCTCCAGAGCTCATCCTCTTCGCCACTGCTGCGAAGTCGACAGCCCGGCCGGCATTAGCAGGCCGTTGAAGGAAGAATCGCCGTCACGATCCAGCCCGTGACGCCGGCCGGCCAGCAGGACAAGTGCGCAATCGTGCCCGATCGAGCGCGAGGATGAAGACGCCTGGCTGTTCCGAACGCCGGGCGAGGCGGCGGAACGGTGAACTTGGCTCCGAGGACAACTTCGAGGCGGCTCCTGCGCTGTAGTTTTCGCTTAGGCCCACCAGTCGTCTGCGACTGATCTGATCTGGCGGCAGGCCTGATCTCGCTGCACGATGTTCCTTGTGGGCCTACCTCTCGGCATGGTGCGCTGCCTTCAGCACGCGGATCAGGTCGTAGGCATCACCAGGACCGCCCGTGCCTGTGAAGTCGAGCAAGCCCTCGCCCAAGGCATTACCTACGAGATCGTTGAACTCCTGCAGGCAGTCCAGGAAGCCATCGACTTCTGCCGACGCATGCTCGCCCAGGACCGCGCTGGACAAGTGGACCTCCAAGTCGGCATGCGACACCACTTTGTCTCGAGCGTCCTTGATGAGCGCGCGGTAGGAGTCGAGCCGCTCGTTGCAGCGGTCGATCAGATCCAACGCCTGCGGACCTTCGCCGCCCAGGGCCTCTGGCGGAAGCGCCTTCAACTGCTGCAACAACTGCGCCGCCGTGAGGTTGTTCCGCGGGTTTTTCCTTCCGCTCCGCGCCTGATCAGTCAGGCGAGCGACGCCGAGGATCCATTGCTGTACAAGCATGCGGCTCAAATCAGAGAAGAAGAGCGGCGCTATCTCGCGTAGAAGCGCGTCCACATCCTGACCCGAGGAGAACAGCGCCTGGTGAGTGTCGTAGAGCGCCCGAAGCTCGACCGACTCGACTCGAAAGGCGATAAATGCTGCTCGCAGGCGCTCCAGATCCGGGGTGCACATGTGTCGCGCCGGCTGTTCAGATGACAGCGCAGGATAGCGCGGAGCACCGGCACGATCGCTCGCCCGAGGGTCCGCGGCCAGCAACCGCTGCAGCGGCTGCCACTGTCCCGGCGCGGCGCCATGCTGCAACCTCTGCGGCTCCTGGGCATCCCGCTTCAGGGTGCCCCGTGGCGAGGGAAGCGCCGACCTCTGGAGCCACCGCGGCGCGAGCGATGCCTTGGCCGTCCGGCGGTGGGTGGATTTCTCCGCTGCAGCCTTGCGCCGGGCCGGCGCTGACCGTCGCAGAATCCGGAACCGACTCTGCGACCCAGCGAACTGATGGCTATCCTGTTTCCCGGCGTGACGACGTGCCCCCTCTGTGAGCATGTGATCGAAGACGACCGGGACATCGTCGCCACGACCCAGTTCCTCGACTCCTCCGACCACCCGCTCTGGAAGTACTCCGACGCTGTGATGCACCGGAAGTGCTTCGAGGCGTGGGATCAGCGCCAATTCTTCGTCGACGAGTACAACCGGCTGCTCGGCTCCGCCGTCTTCCTGGGGAGCTTCAAGCACCCGATGGACGACGACGGCAACGTGACGACCGTAAGCGTGCACAACTGAGCCCTCGGTCGCTCCAGCGGCACCCTGCATGCGCTGAGGGTTTGATGCCCCTCGCTGCAGCTGTCCTCTCATGCCTGAACATCGGCATCGCCGACGGCGACACGCTCACCGCACGCTGCGACGCGGACGCCGGCCAGATGGGGCATGGATGACCGCATCCAGTCTAGGGCAGTTGCTAGTGGCTGGACGGCTGCAGTGCAGCGGGTGCTGTCGTAGGCCGCCGGTGGTCGCCCTCACGATGACCGCCGTCTTGCGGTCATTCGATACAGCGCGGGCGCATCCGATTGAGTGTCCGTAGTCCGGCGTGCTGCTGACACCGCCGAGCGCCAGCCGGCACGTGATCGCGGCAGACCGCTTGCCAACCGCCTGAACTGGCGGTCGCGACCCGAATGTGCCATCCACTGGCTTGAATTCGTCGCCACGAAGCTGCCGCTCGCGCCTGTCGCTGCCGTTAAAACCCGTGCAAGGCGGCCGAAGGGGCCCTGCATCGGGCACACCGGCAGGCACCAGCGTCCCTATAGCTCTCTCTCAAGAATAAAAATGGCGCCCCGACCGGGACGGCAGAAAAGGAGGTGATCGAGTCTTCCAGAACTCTTGTAGTCATATGCCAGACCGATGTCGGCGGGAGCCTTCAGGTCATAGTCGCCGATGCCGGCGCCTGGATCCAGTTGAGAGTAGACCGGCGAGAACGTGCCGCCCGCGTTCTTGAGTATGAAGACGGCCCCAGTTCCAGGGCGGAAGAAGATCAGATGATCAAGGCGCCCGGAGCCTTCGTAGTCGAAGGCAAAGCCTTGGTCGGCAGGAGCGCGCAGGTCGAAGCCACCAATACCGCCGCCGGGGTCAACCTGCGAGTACACAGGAGCAAAGGAACCGCCATTGTTTTTGAGGACGAAGATTGACCCTGTTCCAGGCCGATAGAAGACGAGGTGATCGAGCTTGCCCGTCTTGGCGTAGTCGAACGCAAAGGCTCGGTCAAGCGGCGAGCGAAGATCAAAGCCGCCGATGCCGGCGCCTGGATCCACTTGGGAGTAGACCGGCAAGAACGTACCACCCGCGTTCTTGAGTATGAAGACGGCCCCAGTGCCAGGGCGGAAGAAGACCAGATGATCAAGGAGCCCGGAGCCGTCGTAGTCGAAGGCGAAGCCTTGGTCGGCAGGAGAGCGCAGGTCGAAGCCACCAATACCGCCGCCCGGGTCGACCTGTGAGTACACAGGAGCGAAGGAACCGCCATTGTTTTTGAGGATGAAGATTGCCCCTGTTCCAGGCCGATAGAAGACGAGGTGATCGAGCTTCCCCGTCTTGGCGTAGTCGAACGCAAAGGCTCGGTCAAGCGGCGAGCGAAGATCAAAGCCGCCGATGCCGGCGCCTGGATCCACTTGGGAGTAGACCGGCAAGAACGTGCCACCCGCGTTCTTGAGTATGAATACGGCCCCAGTGCCAGGGCGGAAGAAGACCAGATGATCAAGGCGGCCAGAGCCTTCGTAGTCAAAAGCGAATACTCGATCGCCAGGTGAGCGGAGATCAAAGCCACCGATCCCTGAGCCCGGATCGACCTGCCGATACACATGGTCCCACCCCCACGGATAAATGGACCGTATTCCATCAATGTCATCCTGATGCAGGAAGCGATGTGGTCCTGAGTAGCTTGGAAACATCAACGCGCCTGCAATTTGCGAGTGAGCGAGCCCCAAGGAGTGGCCAAACTCGTGCGCCGCTACCGTAACGTAGTCAATAGTATTTGCTGGCGGGGGTAGTATCACAGTCCACGTTTCCGACTCATCAAAGTGTGCATCGCCGGCGAGACCGCCACCCGCGGGCGGTGGGTAGTATGCGTGGGCCAGAACGCGACCTACCCCATCGAAGGGCGAGCCATCTCCATGGTCACCGGCAACGAAGCGAATGATGAAGTCGGGGTTATTTGTCGCTGATACCTCGGTGAAGGTAAGCGAGGTGACATTGGCCCAAAGGTCAAGGGCTGCTCGAACCGCGCCACGTGCTTGATTGGAATCCAAGTCAGGCGAGAATTCAGAGAATCCGTAAGTCAGATTTAGTTTTTGCCAACGGCTTCCCTGGGAGGCGAACTCGGCAAGTGCATCGCTAGGCAAGTCTGGAAACCCACATCGCGGCCTCCTAATTTCGTCCACGGTTGCTTGGTCGAGAACGCCGGTGGCTGGCAACCCAAAGAAGGCCTGATACCTTAGCAACGCCTCATGTGTTGAGGCATCGAACTTACCCAGCTCGCCTACAGGGGGCTTGGCGTGGATTCTCGCAGCAACAAACTCTTCACGGAGAGAAGGAATGCGAAGGTAGCCAAATTTCTGCAGATAGGCTTGCAGAAGTGCAACGTCGTCACCGGCGTCACCTTTTGCCAAACCTAACTTCGAGGGAAATGCTTTGCCCTTAGCTTGACTCATCATCTTGTCCCCTATGTCTTCCCGTTGTTGGGGCGTCGGATGAAGCAGGAAGAAGCTTCATTTCACTGACGCCCAGCTCAGGACTTGCCGCTCGAATCGCGGCCCGACCCTGGTCTTCGCCGATCTCCCCGCCCGAGTCGCGATCTTCTTGATGTTGTGCGCCAAACGATGCGCGGCTACTGCGTGTGACTACGCTATGTGATTTGCTACCGATGCTCGATAACAGGCGACTTCAACACGTGCAGCGACGGTGGCGCATCCCTAGTACGCGAGATAACAGCGCGCGTGGGGCGCCGGCCAGCCGCGCAGTGGACGGTCATGGATTTCTTGTCATGGCAGGGCCCGCTCTGCGGGCGGCTTCGCCGACAGCCGTCGCTTGAACTAGGGGGTAGGTGACCGGCGCCGATGTCAGCTCAGCGTCGCGCTGACTGGTCACAGCTGACCCAGAAGAGACATTCGCTCTTGACTTGTAGAGCCGAACCTGCCGGTCGCAACCGCGCTTTGACGCTGGCTGTGAGTGTCTCTTCGCCGGGACACTTTAGTCCACGGAATTCTTGCCGTCGGGTTTGGCACCTGGCGGCAAAAGTAACCCGCATCGTACCTTCCCGAAGTTTTGGCATCACCCCTAGACAATAGCGCCCCTCTTCGGCGCTTTCGACTATAGTGCGTTCTCACGAAGGCGGAGGCAGAGAATGATGCTGCTTCTCTCTTCGCCCTTCGAACGAATGGCCTAGCGAAGGAATTGCAATGATCAATCTAATTCGTATTGCGGCGGGTTTCTTTATCTTGATTTCGACGTCTTTAGCAGCGGCTGCCGAACCTATTTGGGTCAAGGCCAACGAGAAGACTTGCGATGCGGTTTGTCCAGACGGTAAATTGCCTGTGTTGCTGGGAAGGATCGCCGGAAATCCGGAAAGCTACGTTTGCTCGGCACCGGCAACGCCCGGCGTAACCGATGATACTGCCGATAGAGCCGGTTTTACCACGGTTGGTGAAAAGAATGGCTGCGCGATAAATGAGGGCGGAAACGCAGGGCGCATCCCAACAAACTTCTCGTGCATGTGTGTTGATAAATGATTTCGTGCAAGGGGTGGCGGCGCGCCAAAACAGCGCGCAGTCCCAGGCTATGGTTTCCGTCCAGTCTGAGCGGCTCTGAAGGGCGATCTATCTTTCCTTGCTTCGACGGCGATGCAGATAGAATTGGGCTATTCTTGCTACCGAAATTGACGGGTTCTTTCCGACGCGGAAGACGGTAGTCAGCCGACCGGCAACTTGTCCCAAGGGCCAAGTGAATCCGCCATAAGGGGTCGCCCGCGAGCGACCGCTCCTGGCCGGGACCGCCTGTAGCCAAGTGCGCCCGAAAGCGGCCAGTCGCTGGGCGGCGCGTCGCTGACTCCGCCGGCCTCGCGCTCTTGCGCAGGTGCTACGACATCGAGAGGTCGAAGGCGGATCTTGGTTGGCCCACAACTTGATGGGAGCCCATCATGGAAGCCAACGCCACCGTCGTTCATCGCGAACCTTGGAACAAGGGCAAGATCGTCGGGCAGAAGTCGCCGTTCAAGGTCAAGGACATCTGGGCGCTGCGGGTGCGCCTGCAGATGGAGGGCCGGGTGCGCGAGCTCGCGCTTTTCAACCTCGGCATCGACAGCAAGCTGCGCGGCTGCGACCTCATCGGCCTCAAGGTCCGCGACGTCTGCCATGGAGACTAGGCCGCGACGCGGGCCATCGTGATGCAGCACAAGACGCTGCGACCCGTGCAATTCAAGATCACGCCAGCGACCCGGGAAGCACTTCAGGCCTGGATCCAGCAGGCCGGGCTGAAGTCCGATGACTTCCTGTTTCCAAGCCGTATCCACGAATCGCCGCACCTGGGGATCCGTCAGTACGCGCGCATCCTCGGCCGGTGGGTCAATGACCTCGGCCTGGATCGCGCGGACTACGGTACGCACTCGATGCGGCGCACGAAGGCGACCCTGATCTACCGGCGGACGAAGAACCTCCGGGCCGTCCAGCTACTGCTCGGTCATTCCAAGCTCGAGTCGACAGTGAGGAGGTACCTCGGCATCGAGGTCGACGACGCGCTGGAGATCTCGGAACAGACTGAGATCTGACTGCGTCCGGAGCCTATCGCCGCGACGCCAAGTCCGGCGGACTGGTGAGGGGCGATCGGCGGCTTACGGGTGCCGCGCCGTCCGGACGGTCCCGGCCACGAGCTGCCAGCCGCCGACGGCCGCTTTGCGGCAGCGAATCTTCTGGGCTCCCTTATGGCAGGATCGCCAGCTACGACTGCAACCGCTGCAGCAACCGCGCCATCTCGATCCAGTGTCGCGAGGAAACTCGACCGGTTCACAATCATGCGAAAGCGGCCGCGATAACAAGCCGCAGGCGAGGGAGGCTTCGTGAAGATCGTTCAGATCAAGGTCGCGAACTTTCGAGGGATTGCGGAGGGTACTGTCCACTTCGACGGCCACAGCGTGCTCGTCGGAGACAACAACGCTGGCAAGTCCACGCTGCTTGAGGCGATCGACCTCGTGTTGGGCCCGGAGCGACTCTCACGCCGTCCCGTCGTCGACGAGCACGACTTCTACGCCGGCCAATACCTAACCGCTGACGGCCAGGCGATCCCACTGTCGGTCGAAGTCATCGTTGCGGACCTTAACGATGAGCAGCTCCGGCACTTTCGTGAACACATCGAATGGTGGGATACGAACGCGAAGGTGCTGCTAGCCGGCCCGCCCGTCGAAGGAACTGATGCTGCAGGTGTTGGGCCTGCGCTGCGCGTGTTCTTTCGCGGCGCGTACGACGCTGAAGAAGACGACTTCCTTGGCAACACGTTCTTCGCCCTGCCCGCCCCAATTGGCGCCGGCGAGTACCCGACGTTTCGCGCCTCCGACAAGCGCAAGTGCGGATTTCTCTACCTGCGAACGGTACGTACCGGCTCGCGCGCACTCAGTCTGGAACGGGGGTCGCTGCTTGACGTAATCCTGCGCCTTCAAGAGTCGCGTCTGAAGATGTGGGAGGAACTGCTAGTGTCTCTGCGCACCCTACCGGTCGCCGAGAAACCCGAACTCGGCGTCACCACGTTACTGGCCGCGGTGCAGGCCTCGATCAAGAAGTTCGTTCCGTCTGACTGGGCCGAGGATCCGCACATGCGCGTCTCGGATCTCACCCGCGAGACCCTGCGTCGCACGCTTACAGTATTCATGGGTACCGGCGTGAAGCGCCCTGACGGCAGCAGCTACGCCGCTCCGTACCAGCATCAGGGCACCGGCACTATCAACACACTGGTGCTTGCGCTGTTGTCCATCATTGCCGAACTCAAGCAGAACGTCATCTTCGCCATGGAGGAGCCAGAGACGGCGCTGCCTCCGCATACTCAGAAGCGCATCGTCAACAGCGTGCGCGAGAAGTCCGCACAGGCCCTCTTTACGTCGCACTCTCCATTCGTGCTCGAGGAGTTCGAACCCGCTCAGATCAAAGTGCTGAAGCGCGTGAGTGGCGTGCTGACCTCCGTCCCTGCCAGCCTGCCGCCCACGATTAAGCCGAAGACCTACAAGGCGGAGTTCCGGGCGCGCTTCTGCGAGGCTCTGCTCGCCAAGTACGTCCTCATCGTCGAGGGCCGCACGGAGTACGACGCGCTGCCGACCGCCGCGCGCAGACTCAGCCAGACCGATCCCCAGTATTTCAAGTCGCTCGAGGCGCTCGGCGTGGCGATCATCGACGCCAAGTCGGACTCCCAAGTCGCGCCGCTAGGCAACTTCTTTAGGGGGCTGGGCAAGACCGTCTTTGCTGTGTTCGACAAGCAGGACGAGACACAGCTTGCCCTTATCCGTGCCGCTGTCGACTACCCGTACGAATCGCATATGAAGGGATTCGAGTCGCTGGTGTTGCAGGGTACTAGCGAGAACGCGATCCGGCGCTACGCGCTGGGCGTGGTTGCCGACGGCGACTGGCCGCAGCACTTGATCCCCGTCACACCGAGGGCAGACTCCGATAGTGCTTCGATAGCCAACGCGCTGTCGCAGTACTTCGCCTGGGGCAAGGGCAGCGGCCAAGCGGCCGACTTGCTGGCGTCCTGCGCGGGCTGGCAGGAGATGCCTGAATACATCTCAAGCTGCCTGCACGGAGTCTTCCGGGTCGTGGAGCCTCTGCCGCCTGCACCGCCTCCGTCTCCGGCTCCGCCGCCTGCGCCCCCAGCAGAAGCCGCAGCGGCCTGAAGTCCATGGTCTGGAGTCCGCAGAAGCTCGCCTTCCTGGGCTGCCCCGGACATGCATTGGCCCTAGCTGGCCCGGGCGCCGGCAAGACTCACGTGGCGCTCGTCAAAGCCCAGCAGCAGGTTGCCCACGGAGCGTTGAACCCAGGCCAAAAGGTGCTGTTCCTGAGCTTTGCAAGGCCAACGGTCGCGCGAATCCTCGAGAAGGCGGCCGAGCTCATCTCGCCGGAAAAACTCAAGCGCCTCGAGATCAACACGTACCACGGGTTCGCATGGAGCATCCTGCGCAGCCACGGCTATCTGTTGAACACCGCGAGGTCCATCACCCTTCTGCCGCCGCCGGAGGCCGCGGCCCACTTTGCGGACGTGGACGCAAGCGTCCGCGAGCAGGAGATGCTTCGTCTATTCGAGCAGGAGGGGCGGCTGCACTTCGACCTGTTCGCGCGGCTGGTCGCGCAGCTCTTCCAGCGCAGCGCCCGGTTGGCGGGCATCTACTGCGACGCCTATCCCATGGTCATCCTGGACGAGTTCCAGGACACAAACGCCGACGAATGGGCGATGATCCGTCAGCTGGGTCGGCATAGCCGCCTAATCGCGCTCGGAGACCCCGACCAGCGGATCTACGAGTTCCGCGGTGCCGATCCCCGCCGCCTGGGTGAGTTCGTCGAGGCGTTCCAACCGGGGAGCTTCGATTTCTCGGGCGAGAACCACCGCAGCAACGGAACGGACATAGCCGCCTTCGGCAACGACCTGTTGACCGATCGGAACCGCGGCAGACGGTACACGCACGTGAAGATCGTGCGCTATGGCTTCCGCAGGAACCAGAGCCCGCACTTTCGGGCGAAGGCGGAGGTTCTCGCCGCGCTGCGGCGTCTGCGCGACCAGCCAAACACATCGGTGTCCGTCCTCGTGCCGTCGAAGGCGTTCATGCTGCAGTTCTCGCAGTACCTGTCGTCTGACCTGGATGGCCTGCCTGCACTTCGGCATGACGTTGCGATGGACGCGGAGTCGCCGTCTCTGGCGGCGAACGTCATCGCAGTGTTGCTGGAAGGCGGCGACATCGCGGCGCTGGCGTCACGCCTAGTCGCCACGCTGCACACCCACATCCGTGGCCGTGGTGGAAACAAGGCTCCGGCGCAGGTGGAGATGGACCTCGCTGGCGCCATCGGCGCATATATGTCGACTGGAAAGATCCGAGGCAAGAACAGGAAGCTCGTCGTCATGGAGTGCCAGAGGATTGCGGCGGAACGCGCGGATCTCTGCCTCTCAGGGAACCCCGAGGAAGATTGGTCCGCCGTGCGCGCGCTGATCGCCGCTTCGGCCGCGCCCCAAGTGGCCCGCGTGGCCGAGGACGCTCGCTTTCTCCGCCTGCTGCACAGGGGCTCTGCGCTGCGCACAGCGCTTAGCGAGATGTGGAGGACGCAGGGTGACTATCTCGGTGCAGAGGAGGCGCTTCGCGACGCCCTGCTCCAGGAGCATTTCGTCGTCGCGCAGAAGGAGTGGCGCGGGCTGCACCTGATGACCATCCACAAGGCCAAGGGGAAGGAGTTTGACGAGGTCGTGATCTATGAGGGCACCTACTCCGGGCGGATCGTGGCTGCGAACGCCGACGCAAGGCGCATCGCGCAGTCGCGGCTGGCGCTGCGCGTCGCGGTCACGCGGGCCATCCGGCGCACGACGATCGTGACGCCCCAGAGAGACGGGTGCCAGTTTCTTTAGCTATATGTTCCGGAAGTCAGCTGTGCGATGGAAGCTGGCGCTGGCCTACGCCAGCCCCGAACGTCAAGTTTCGAGCTGCCCATCTGGAGCCGCGATCGACTGCTCTGGGTCGAGACCGCCAGTTCAGGCGGTCGGAAAGCGGTCGTTCGGGAACATGCGTCGACTCGGCACCGGCGATGTCCGCAGCACGCCGGACTCCGGTCCCTCAGTCCGATGCGCCTGTGCTGCAGCGGATGACTGCAAGGCGGCGGTCATCGTGACGATGACAACCTGAGGCCTCGGACAGCTCCCACTGCAATTCAGTCCCTCGGGATGGGGTCCCCTCCGCGTCCGAACACCAGTAGGAGATTGTTTGCCGGCATCACCACGCGCTCGTGCAGCGCCAGTCCTACCGTCCGCGCCTCTGCCTCCACGGCCTCCCGCCGCCTGATCCCCCACTCGGCATTGCGCCGCTTCAGATCGGCGTCGAAAGCCAAGTTGCCCGGAGCGGTCGGAAGACCGTCTTCCAAGAGGGCCGCGCCCCGCATCAGCGCCGCACAGCACGCCCACGGCGCGATGTGCAGCAGGTTGGCGCAGAGGATTGCGTCCACCGGCTCGGGACATGGCCAGACGGGCTGGCGCACATCCAGCAGCAGCGGCTGCCTGACCCTCGGCAAGCCTGCGCACCAGGCCGCAATCGAGTCCAGCGCGGCGGCGTCGGCTTCGGTCGGCTGCCACTGCCAGCCCGGCAGGCCCTCGCTGCAGAAAGCCGCATGCTGCCCGCTGCCGCTGTCGATCTCCAGGAGCAGCCCGGTACTCGGCAGCACGCGCTGCAGTTCGGCCAAGATCGGGCCGCGGTTGCGCTCGGCGGCAGGGCTGTGAGTGGCGGCCATGGTCTTGAGGTTCAGGGCAAGGTCGGCGTCCGCGGATCCGGCTCGCCGCGATGGGACGCCCGGGCATCGGTGTGTGACCCGATCCCGTGGAGTGGCACGAAGCGCTCAAAGTCCTTCTCGTATCGGATCATGAGGGTGTCGCGCTACGCCGCCAGCCGATGCTCGTAGTACGGCCGTGCCCGGTCGTCCAGGATCTCGAACTGCGCTTTCAGGTTCTTCGGGTCCGGACTGAGCCAAGCGTCGATGTGCTCGGGTCGGATCGGCACGATGCAGCGGTCGTGGCCGGCGGCCGCCACCTCGGGCGGCGGCTCGTCGGTGATCGCCGCGAAGGACAGCAGCTCCGGCTCGCCCGGCGCCGACCAGCGCGACCACAGGCACGCCACCAGCATGTCCTGCACCGGTTGGGGCCGGAACTCCAGTACCACGTTGGTCGGCTTCTCGCCTTCAGCCAGCTCTCGGCCCTGGACCTTGTGCGCATCGACGTTCTCGAAGAACGCGTTGACCAGCATGAGACCGTGCGAGTAGCCGAACAGGTCCTTCCAGAACCCGCCCAGGTTGTCTCGGCGGGCGTTGTAGGTCCCCGGGTACTTCTGGTCGTAGAACGCCGGCTTGCCCGCCGGCCGGCACTGGTAACGCATCGGCTTCAAAACGCGGCGCCCGCCCTCGATCACGATCACAGGCGCGTAGTGCCCGGGGAAGATGCGGGCGTCGCGGTCTTCCAGGGTGGTCCGCCGCAGGTCCGCCAGCTTGGCCAGCGCCCAGCGCACCTTGTCGCTGGCGATGCGCTCGCTGTCCGCGGCAGTCTTAGTCACCTTGGCCGCCAGACTCCTCTGGGCGTCGGCGAGCCGCTTGCGCTGCTTGAACAACTCCTGCTCGAGCTTGATCGTCTGCTCGGCGTTGAACGCGGCGATTAGGGCGTTGATCTGCTGTCCCGCGGCCGCCTCGTTCCCCGCGAAGCCGAGTTCCATCGCCTTCGGGATCTTGATCCTGGGGTCGGCATGACGACGGTGGAACAGCTCGTAGAAGTCCTGGATCGACAGCTCGACGCCGTAGTCCCGCGTGTAGCGGATGTAGTCGGCCACGACCATGGCGCTGTAGCACATCGCTGAGCCTTCCCTTCGACCGACGCCCGCGGTCCGGTGCAGTGTACGGAACGCCCGCGCCCCAGCCCCGTTGGCATCCCGGATTTCCTGGTGGCATACTGGCTATCCATACAGTACCGGAGTCCACATGACTGCCGCCCTGGAATGGGCCGGCAGCGACGGGGAAGTGCCGGTCCAGGCCTTCAACCGTCCCGTCCAGTCCCGCTCACGGCGTTCGCAGCCGGGTGAGCTGCCGCCCGAAGTCGAGTCGGCGCTGTGGCGCGGCACCGAGCTGGGCCTGCAGGCCGGCCCGGTGCTGGGCAGCGGTTTCGAGGCGCTGGACCGCGAGCTGCCTGGCGGCGGCTGGCCCTGCCGGTCGCTGACCGAGCTGCTGTGCCCGCAGCCTTCGGTGCTGGAGTGGCGGCTGCTCGGCCCGGCGCTGCGCGCCGTCGTCGGCCGGGGTGGCTCGGTGGTCGTGGTCGGTCCGCCGAAGACCCCGCACCTGCCAGGACTGCGCCACGAAGGCCTGGACGATGCCCACTTGGTCTGGATCCAGGCCGATGCCCCGTCTGAGCGGCTGTGGTGCACCGAACAGCTGGTCAAGGCCGGTACCTGCGGCGCGGTGCTCGCCTGGCTGCCGCAGGCCCGCCCGGAACAGATCCGCCGCCTGCAAGTCTGCGCTCCGGCCTGCGACGGTCCAGTCTTCCTGTTTCGGCCCTCGTCGGCCCAGCACGAGCCCTCGGCGGCCCCGCTGCGGGTGCTGGCCAGCTTCGGGCTGGACTGGGAACTGCAGCTGCGGCTGCTCAAACGCCGCGGTGCGGCATACGACGGCGTGATCCAGCTGGCGTCGATTCCCGGCGGGCTGGGCGCGGTGCTGACGCCGCGGCTGCGGCACCCCAGCCGGCTCCTTCACGTCCCCTCCAAGGTGGCCCCTCATGCTCTGGGCAGCCCTGTTGCTTCCCTCGCGGCCCGACGGCACGCCACCGTCCGCTGAGGCGCTGCAGGGCCTGGCGGTCTGGGCGCTGCAGTTCACGCCCCGGGTCACGGTGTGCGACGAAGCGGTGCTGATGGAGGTGCAGGCCAGCGTGCGTCTGTTCGGCGGCAAGACGGCGCTGCGCGACCAGGTCGTGCACGAGGCCGCTGACCAGGGCGTCAAGGCCGTGGCCTGGGCCGGCACCAGCCTCGCCGCCCTGGCCTTGGCCCGCGTCGGCGTCGAGAACGGCTTCAAGCGTGCCTTGCCGGACCTCCTGGACAGCCTGCCGATGGGCGTCCTGAGCGCCGTCGGCCCGCACCAGGCGACGCTCGCCCGCCTGGGCTGCAAAACGCTGGGCGACATCCGCCGCTTGCCCCGGGGCGGCGTCAGCCGCCGCTTCGACAAGGAATTGCTCGCCGCGATCGACCAGGCCTACGGGCTGCTGCCCTGCGTCCACACCTGGGTCGCGCTGCCCGAGCGTTTCGAATCCCGGCTGGAGCTGATGTCGCGGGTCGAGACGGCGCCGGCCCTGCTCTTCGGGGCGAGGCGCTTGCTGCAGCAGCTCTGCGGTTGGCTGGCGGCGCGGCACTGCGGCACGACGGCCTACACGCTGCGCTGGGCGCACGACTCAATGCGGTCCCGGGATGCGGGCGAGGGTGGCGAGCTGACGATCCGGACCGCGGCGCCGACGCGCGACCTCGAGCACCTGTGCCGGCTGCTGGCCGAGCACCTGGCCAAGGTGAGCCTCGCGGCGCCGGTGGGCGACCTCGAACTCAGGGCGGACGAAGTCGTGCCGCTGCAAGCGGCCAGCGCCAGCCTGCTGCCCGACCCGGCGCAGGACGGGGAGTCGCTGCAACTGGTGCTGGAGCGCATCGCCGCCCGGTTGGGGCCGGACCGCGTGCTGCGGCCGGTGATCGTCGACGACCACCGGGTCGAATGGATGCAGATGTGGCAGCCGGCTGCCGCACCCCGGCCGCGCAAGAGCGCGGCCATCAAGGCGATGCCCCAGCCGAGCTGGGTGTTGCCCGAACCCCTGAAGCTCGCCACCCGCGGCCCCCGGCCGATGTACCAGGGCGTGCTGCTGCTGCTGACCGGCCCGCACCGAGTCGAAGGCGGGTGGTGGCACCGCATCGGCGAAGGCGAAGCCGCGACCACCGCCAACGTACAGCGCGACTACTGGGTGGCCTTGAGCGAGCACGCCGGGGTGCTGTGGATCTACCAGGAGCGGCTGGCCAACGACGAGACCGCCTGGTACCTGCACGGGGTCTTCGCGTGAGCGGCCATGGACGAGCCTCACGTCACTGCCGAGAACGGCGGCCGCAGGTCCGGCGCGATTCCCCAGTACGCCGAGCTGCGCTGCGTCAGCAACTTCAGCTTCCTCCAAGGCGCCAGCCTGCCCGAGGAACTGGTCGAGCGCGCGCAGCAACTGGGCTACGCGGCGCTGGCGCTGACCGACGAATGTTCGATGGCGGGAATGGTGCGCGCACACGTGGCGGCCAAGAAGATCGGCCTGAAGCTGCTCGTCGGGGCGCAGTTCCAGGTCCAGCCGGGTTCGGAGCCGTCGCTGCCAGCGTTCCACCTGGTAGCGCTGGCGTGCGACCTCAACGGCTACGGCAACCTGTGCCAGTTCATCACCCGGCTGCGCCGCCGCTCCGACAAGGGCACTTACCGGCTGGCGGTTGAAGACTTCGACGCCGCCGAGCTGGCAGACTGCGTCGTCATCGCCGCAACCGAGCGATCGGCCGGCGACGAGCAACTGCTGGCCCTGGCAGGCTGGCTGCTGACGCACTTCATCGGGCGCTGCTGGCTCGGGGTGGAGCTGCTGCGCCAGCTCGACGACGAGGTCTGGCTGCTGCGGCTGCGCCAGGCCAGCGAGCTGTCGGCCATCCCGCTGGTGGCCACCGGCGACGTGCACTTTCATGTGCGCTCGCGCAAGCCGCTGCAGGACGTGATGACCTCCACGCGCGTGGGCAAGCCGTTGACCGAGTGTGGGAGCGCGTTGCAGCCCAACGCCGAACGTCATCTGCGCACCCGACTGCGCCTGGCGCAGACCTACCCGGACAAGCTGCTGGCCGAGACGCTGGTGGTTGCCGCCCGCTGCAACTTCTCGCTGGACGAACTGCGCTACCAGTACCCGGATGAGGTCGTGCCCTCGGGCCACTCGCCGGCGTCCTATCTGCGCCAGATCACCTACGAAGGTGCCGGTCGCCGCTGGCCGCAGGGCGTGCCGGCCAAGGTCCAGGCCCAGATCGAGCACGAGCTCGAGCTCATCTCCGACCTGCACTACGAGCACTACTTCCTCACCGTTTACGACATCGTGGCGTTCGCGCGGTCGCGCCACATCCTGTGCCAGGGCCGCGGCAGCGCGGCGAACTCGGTGGTCTGCTACTGCCTGGGCGTGACCGAGGTCGATCCGGCGCGCATGTCGGTGCTCTTCGAGCGCTTCATCAGCAAGGAGCGCAACGAGCCGCCGGACATCGACGTGGACTTCGAGCACGAGCGGCGCGAGGAGGTGATCCAGTACCTCTACGCCAAGTACGGGCGCGAGCGGGCCGCCCTGACCGCTGTGGCGATCTCCTACCGTCCCAAGTCGGCGCTCCGCGACGTGGGCAAGGCACTGGGGTTCCCGGAGGCGGTCATCGACCAGGTCGCTAAGGGCCATACCTGGTGGGACGGCATCAACATCCGCACCGAGCGCCTCGTCGAGCTGGGCCTGTCGCTGCAGGACCTGGCCGTGCGGCAGCTGATCCAGCTCACCGGCCAGTTGATCGGCTTTCCGCGGCACTTGTCGCAGCACCCGGGCGGCTTCGTGCTGACCAAGGGCCCCCTGTCCCGGATGGTGCCGATCGAGAACGCGGCGATGGCCGACCGCACTGTCATCGAGTGGGACAAGGACGACATCGACGCGCTGGGTCTGCTCAAGGTCGACGTGCTGGCGCTGGGCATGCTGACCGCGATCCGCAAGAGCCTGGACTTCATCGGCCAGCGCAAGGGCTGGGCCTTCGGGATGCAGGACATCCCGTCTGAGGACCCGGCGACCTACGACATGATCTGCAAGGCCGACACGGTCGGCGTCTTCCAGATCGAGAGCCGGGCGCAGATGAGCATGCTGCCGCGGCTACGGCCGCGGCGCTTCTACGACCTGGTGATCGAGGTCGCCATCGTGCGGCCCGGGCCTATCCAGGGCGGCATGGTCCACCCCTACCTGAACCGGCGCCAGGGCAAGGAGCCGGTGAGCTACCCCAGCCCGGAACTGGAGCAGGCGCTGGGTCGAACGCTGGGTGTACCGGTGTTCCAGGAGCAGGTCATGCAGATCAGCATGTTGGCCGCCGGGTTCACACCGGGGGAGGCCGACGGCCTGCGACGAGCGATGGCCGCCTGGAAGCGCAAGGGCGGGCTGCAGCACTACTACGCCAAGATCGTCGACGGGATGACCGCGCGTGGCTACGACAAGGCCTTCGCCGAGGCGATCTTCGAGCAGATCAAGGGGTTCTCGGAGTACGGCTTCCCCGAGAGCCATGCGGCGAGCTTCGCGCTGCTGGTCTACGCGAGCTGCTGGATCAAGTGCCACCACCCGGCGGAGTTCCTGGCGGCGATGCTGAACTCGCAGCCGCTGGGGTTCTACTCACCCAGTCAGCTGGTCCAGGACGCGAAACGCCATCGCGTGGAGGTGCGGCGCGCCGACGTGATGGACAGCGACTGGGACTGCACGCTGGAGGGCGACGGAGATCCACCCGCGGTGCGCCTGGGGCTGCGGATGATCGCGGGGCTGAAGCTCGAGTCGGCCAAAAGGATCCTGCAGGAGCGGAAAGCGGCGCCGTTCACGAGCGCCGAGGACCTGGCCCGCCGGGCCGGGCTGGAACAGCACGAGATGACGCTGCTGGCGGGCGCCGACGCGCTGATGAGCCTGGCCGGGCACCGGCGGCAACAGGTGTGGGAGGCGGCGGCGCTCAGGTCAACGCCCAAGCTGCTGCGCGAGGCACCGGTCGACGAGGCCTACCTGGAACTGCCCGAGGCACCGGAAGGCGAAGAGGTGGTCTGGGACTACGCGGCCACCGGGCTGACCTTGAGGCGTCATCCGCTGGCGATCCTGCGGCCGCTGCTTGCAGCCCGAAAGCTGATGACGGCAGAACAGCTCCACAACTTGCCCGACGGGCGGCTGGTGAGCGCCTGCGGCATCGTGACGGTGCGCCAGCAGCCGGAGACCGCGCACGGAACGATGTTCGTCTCGCTCGAAGACGAGACGGGCAGCGTTCAGGTCATCGTCTGGCGGGCGGTGAAGGAACGGCTACGTGGGCCGCTGCTCAGGGCGCGGCTGATGGCGGTGAAAGGCCGGTGGCAGCGAGAAGGCGACGTCCGCAACTTGATCGCTGGACACGTCGAGGACTTGACGCCGCTGCTCGGGAGGCTGACGACGGAGAGTCGGGACTTCAGGTAAACATTCGCGGCTGCTGACGCGACGTCCAAGCCGCGAATGCTCGTCAGCTGGACTCAAGAAAAGACTTTGCATCCAAGGAAGGACGGCTGTGCACCCAGCTTCCGACACCTTGATCGGTCGCGTTGTCCGAGGTTCCCCTCGCTAGGACGCACATTTTCTTCATCACTCCAGGCCCTGTGCACAGGCCTGGTCACCGGGACGCCTTTCCGGGTCTCTCGGACGCAAAGTACGCGCAGTTTAGCTCGGAGCTTGCCGTCGGCTCCCGCTCGCCAAGGCTTGATTCTGCGGCCCCTATGCAATGCCCGGCTTCAGAGCGACGGCCCCAGCGCGGCTGAGACTCAGCAGTACCGCTACTCGGACCGAACCCGGGTCGCCGCAGCGCGAGCGAAGTCGTCGGTGCCAGGTTGCAGTTCAGCGACGCGGTAGCCCTCTTTACCCAGCGCCCGGCGCAGCCACTCAGGCTGACCGCCTAGACCGTCCCAAGACTCACCGGTAACCGGGTGTCGGTACCGAACCGCTGGCGTCGCCTCGACCTGTGCTGCGCGCGGCTGACGCGCGGCGAGCTCCCGTGGCTCAATGCGCCAGAACTCGACCAGTTGCCGCGCAACATGCAGGGCCCGCTCGCGTGCGCGCCGATGGTCCTGCTCAGCCTTGCGGCTCTCCACCAGTGCCCGCCTCTCGCGTTCGCGCTCGACTTCGCTCAGTGCCCGGCGAAGGTCCGTCTCGCTGATCGCGAAGCGAGCAACAAGCTCGCGGATCTCCTGGGCAGCGCGTTCACGCGCACCGGCGCCGACTGCATCCTGCAAGACACCCAACTGGTTCTCCAAAACTATCGAATCAGTGATGTTAGGCGTTCAAGCCTCTGCCCCGACCTTCGTGGGCTTTGCTGCCCTCAACGACGCTGCGCCGACCTACATCGCAGACCTACCGGAGCGGCCGTCTCGCAATACTCTGGACTCGCTTGATCGGCGGATCCGCGCCTGGCGGGCGGCGCGATCCGCAGTGCGCCAGGCTACGGAAGGCAGCTTCGCAGCGATTGCGGCCGGTGGCGGTCATTGGGTGAACTCACGGTCACTGCACCAAGCCGACCTTCACCGCTACGAACGGCAATGCCGTGGGCGTCGGCAAACCGTCAGACAGCCGACTCCCGCGGCGTCACCGCCGGGGAGGCATTGGCCGTCAACGACCGGTCCCTTTTCGCGCGACGGTCTCGACTCGACCCAGAGCAGTCAGCCGTCACTTTTATTCTCATATCGGCTTCAATTTTTAATCATATCGGAGAATCATTTTTCTATATTCGTTATGGCGCCTCTCTTGGAGCGGGCTAAAAATACAGTCAACAAACTCTCCATCTTCTACGCCGCATTCGTTTTCATAGCCAGAAATCACGAAGCTACCTCGATGATGATCATAAATCTCATCATGCAGATCTTTGAAAAAAGCAAAAAACTCTACAGGATAAAAACACTCTGAAGGCACACCCGACTCGCAATGAACCATCCTCTTAGATGAGCCATCCTTATTACGATGCAGCCCATCAATCCTTGACAACACATCGACTTCTACACGCTTAACTTCCTGCGCGGATACGTTGCACTTAAATTTGAAGGCGCAAAACAAATAATAAGTTGGGCGGCTTGAACTATACGATCTTGACGCGAGGTCCCCCATCGTAATGCCAATTTTGGCGAAATTTTTATCTACCACATCGGCACCCAGATACAACCATATATCAGTCGATTCAATATTTCTTTTTGATTCCCGCTCAGTATGTTCCAGCTTATAGTCGCGACCATAAGATGACTCAGACCCGTTAAAAGGTATGATTTTCTTCTTCAAGGCTATTCCTTTGGCATCAAATTAACCAAGATATTGACATGGATGCTTGCCAAACATGGGGACGCTTCGTTCAAATGGCTGCTTTTGCCCGGCAGCGAGCCTTCGCGACCGGTTGAATCCACAACCCTAATCGAACATTGAACCTCCTATCCAGACGCCCAGTTGCAAGTGCCGCTTTCAAGGACTATTAGCTAGCGTGCTCGACCGGGAAAACGTCACGATGACGCCGATCAAGTAATGGCGTGAAAATGTATCAATCACTAGTTCGTCGAGCCCCTCAGAGAGCCGCGGGATGGCGCATCACCGTGGGCGCCGACAAGGCCTACGACACCCGCGGCTTCATCACGGTCTGCCGGGAGAACAAGGTCACCCCGCACGTCGCGCAGAACCTGGGCCGCCGAGGCGGCAGCGCCATCGACGGGCGCACCAAGCGGCACGGCGGCGACGCCGTCAGCCCGCGGCGGCGCAAGTGCATCGAGCAGTGCTTCGGCTGGGACAAGGTCGTTGGCCGGATGCGATAGGTGATGCTGCGCGGACTGGATAAGGTGGACCAGTTGCTGACGCTGACGATGGCCGCCTACAACCTCACGCAACTGCGCGGCTTGGCCGCAGTGCGTCTGCAGGGCGTAGTGGGGGACAAGAGCCGCGGAACTGCCGACTTCGGGGCGAGAAATGGCGCCTTGAAGGCCTACGGAAGGCCGCTCCCGCCGCCGCGACGTACTGGATCACCTCGGGGCCTCGCATCTTGAGGGGCTGGAACGTGCGCGAGATCAGTTCTTCAAGGGCCTGTTAGCGTCTCTGCCCCCTCGCTCTCGCCAGCGCCTCCCTTCCATCGCGACGTCCCGCGCGGCACACTTTGAAGGTTGCAGCACTTATCGTGGCCTACTTCCGACCTGCGCAGCTATGCCAAAACGTAACCAGCAGCCACTAGTTAAGAACGCAGTCGCGCCAGCTGATCGACCGAAGTTTATGGAGCTCGGCAATTGCCCGTTCTGTAATAAAGATGTCCAACCCGAGTTTGTTGAACAGGGCAAGAGACTTGCACGCAACAAACTTCGATGCCCGCACTGCAAGCACACAATCTATCAATGCCGCATGCCCGGCTGCACAAATTACGCCAAAGCAACGAAGAATTATGCAAATGAACTTTGCGAAATGCACTCCGCTAAGCTGCGCACAGTTGCCACCACGCTTGGGACAGCAGCAATGACAACCCTTATGGCTTACTTGAGTGCCATAGCCACAGAGAAGGGCAAAGCTGATGGCAAAGCTGCGGGAAGACCGCCCAAATAGGGGACCGACCAGCAGTTCGAAGTTCCCAGCCGACAGCCCGAGGCGCTTGCGGTTGGCGGTCATGCCAGCGGCGCGGAAGCGGAACCGGCCGCCCTCCTCGTCGCTCACGCTTGGTTCCTGCGGCGGCTTGGAAGCGCTTGCAGTTCGAGCTAAAACCTCCAGCGTCTTCTCGAACGGCCAACTTGCGTTTGAGCCCAGCGAGTTCAGCTCATTGAGCAGCTACCGTCTTCTTTAAGGCTTCAGTTTCGGCTCGCACTTCATTGCGGGCAAGGCGACCAACTTCAGACTTCAGTACAGCAGCCAGGTTTGCCATGGGTGCCGATTGCGCGCCTGGCGAGCAGGCCAGCAACTGCGGGCCGGGACAGACCTCCAGCTCATGCCTCGGCAGCGAACTCCACGAAGCTGTGAAGCGCTTCGTCGAACTCATGGTTGCTGACAGGATGAGCTCCGAGGAGTTCCTCAAGCCTGGGACGAGTGACCAGCGAAACCCGGTTGGCTTCGGCTTGCTCGATTGCTCCCCGGTTGAAGTGCTGGTTCGTCACCGCCAGGCGACGAAAGCGCGTCCCCTTGAACCTAGCTTGGTAGCGGGCCGCACCGGCAACCACTTCCTTGACAGCATCCCAGCCCACCTCCGCCGACTTGGAACTCTTGCACTGCAGAAGGTCACCTTCGGTGCCCTTGAGCGCAACGACGTCGATGCCTCCATCACCGCCCCGCTTGGGTGTGACCGTCGCATCGAACCCTTGCTTGGCCCACAGCAAGCAGCAGAACGCCTCGAACGAGTCCCCGTCCATGCGGTCGACATCGTCTATCGTAAGGAACCTCTTGGGAACGGCCTCACCGCCGTCGCCATCGCCCACGAGCTCTCGATAGCTGGCATCCTTGCCTGAGCCGTTGAGCATGGACGTCAGTCCGCCGTCGTCAAGTGTGGCGCCAGCCAGACCGGCCTTGCGCTTGAGCAACTGGTCCAGTCGAACCTCGAAAGTCGTGAAGTCATCGGCCACGACGGTCGGGCAGTACACAAAGACGTCACGCTCTTGACCGATGCGGAAGGCACGGTCTGTCGCCTGCGCCTCCTTGGACGGGTTCCACGCTCTGGTGAAGTGGAAGACGTGGTTGGCCGCCGTCACGTTCAGGCCGGCGCCCGCAGCGAGAGTTGAAAGAATGATGACATCGAAGCCCGACGTCGCAGAGAAGCGGTCGATGTAGCCCTGCCGGCCCTGCGAGTCTCCGTTGATGATGAACGGTCGCAGTCCAAAGGCATCCTTCAGGAAGTAGTACAGGGCAGCTTGGACCTCGCGCAGTTCGGTGAAGACGATAGCCTTCTCGCCGGCGTTTCGCACCTCCTGGAGCCTGTCGAGCAACCAGGCAAGCTTTGGCGAGTTTGCAAGATGAGTCTCACGCCCCCCTTTGTCGACCAGGAACTTGCTTCCCGGCAGGCAGTAGGGCTCTGCGCAAACCGCCCTCATCAGATGCAAGGCACCAAAGGAAAGCTGTGCACGCTTGCGGCCGTTGGACTCTTGCGCTGCGTCCTGCAACTTCTTGAGGCCACCCTTGTAGAGCATGCGCTGGTGCTCGGTGAGCTGCACTTCAAGACGCTCTTCTTCACCGAGGCAGTCCTTGAACGCGAGCGCTGCCTCTGAGGACTTCTTGGCGGCGAAGTACTTCTTCGGCAGGTCTGCGGCGATGTCGGCCTTGGTTCTTCGCAGCGTCTGAGGAGCAATCGCAGCCTGCAGACGCTTGAGCGCCTCAACTTGGTCTTCACTCTCGCATTCGATGGGGCGGCGGTAGGTCTTGCCAAACTCCTCCAACGCGCCGAGCAGACCGGGCTGAACCAGGTCGAACAAACACCACAGGTCGGCCAGCGAGTTCTCCACTGGCGTTCCGGTGCAAGCGATGCGGAAGTCAGCCTTGAGCTTCTTGGCAGCCAGCGTGACCAAGGTACCGGGCGTCTTGATTCGCTGCGCCTCATCGCAGATGACAAGCGCGAAGGGCTGCTTGGCCAGCGAGAACTCGTAAGCGGTCAACACCTCGTAGGTGGTAACGATGACCTTGGAGCTACCCGCCCAGTCGGGCTTGAGTAGCTCGACGATGCCCATTTCCTGCAACTGACTGTCGATAAGGCCCAGTGGCTGCTTGCGCGAGCTCAGTGCATCCCCGTACAGCACTACGACCTCGGGAAACGACTGAGTGAAAAACTTCTTGGATTCGTTGGCCCAGTTCTCAAGCAAGCTTTTCGGGGCAAAAATGACGGACGGAGCGCTGGTCGGGTTTCGCTCGTAGTACCAAGCCAGCAGCGACAGGAGCTGCAGAGTCTTGCCCAGCCCCATGTCGTCGGCCAAGAGCGCGCCACGGCACTGCGAAGTGCCTTTGCCCACAAGATGCTGGAACCAGGCGACACCATAGAGCTGGTGCTTCTTCAGCTCAATGTCGGGCCTCAGGCAGCGCGGCAAGTCTGCGGCAGCGCCCTCCGGTAGTGCCAGCGAGGCTCTGCGTTCCTCCAGGTAGTCCACACCGTGGAAGTTCGTCTTGACCAGCAAGGTCTGCCGCGGACCCTTGCGTTCCTTCTGCTTGGACCCACCATCGCGCTTGATGCGGTCCTGCGCTCCGACCATGTTCTGGAACGCGTCGGCAAAGGCCCGGGCTTGCTGGGTCGACACCGCTGTCGGAAGGCTGTCGTTCTTGACCTCAGCTCGCCCGTCCTTTTCGGCTTGGGTGACCTGCTCATCGAACGCCTGGACCCACTCCTTGGTCAGCGGTATCAGCACATCCCCTTCGTGGCCCTGGAGCGTCACCTTGACCATGGGCGTTAAGTCTGACGGCAACCAGCCCCCGTCCTCGCCCTCCTTCTTGTCCCTCTGGAACACCGGTACGTAGATGGGTTTGGCAGCACCGATTCCTTCGATGCGTCCGCTATAGCCCTCAAGCTCGTACACATCTTCAAAGCTGATGCGCTGGGCTGGCTGGGTCCGCCAGACGTGGGCAAGCTGCAGCCCGGCCTCGAACTGGATCGTGGTTTCCCCGTCGATGTCCAAGTCGTACTCGTCCCAGGGGAACCGTTCCCGCTCCTGCTCAAGCGCCGCCTTGAGGGCCAGCAGGAACTGCTCCAGTTCTTCCGGCGAGGCAAATGGCTTGCTGTCTGTCCGCGAATGGGCGTCTCCGAAGTGCTCGGTAACCACTAGGTCAACAGAGTTGATACGCCCTATTTCGTAGCGGCCAACAATGCTGAAGACTGCCGCCACCGCACCAGCTTGAGCTCTATCGGCTTCGAACTCTTCCTCGCGAAGAACCTCGTGAGCTACGTCCCCCAGGAACGCAAACGGGTTGTGGATGAACTTCTCTGCCTTGGCGCCCGACACCTTCCGACCAGGCATCTCGCGCTTGATGACGCTCAGAACCTTGCGCACGGGCTCCGAGATGACAACACGGACCCGCCCGCCGCCCTTGGTCAAGTCATAGTGCTGTTGAACAGAGTTGAACCCATCGAACGCCTTGAGCCAGCCGTCGGGCGCACCGTCAAAGGTGGGGCCGACCGTCACGACGCGTCCGAACGGCGTCTCCTCCCTTGTCAGGGGCAGACGAAGCGAATCCGGCGTGAGCACCAAGGTCGTTTCAAGGAAGGTGCTCGCGTAGAGGGCGCCGGCCTTGTCGGCAAGCCGGCGAATGCGGCCCCACGCAAGCTCCTGCTCATGCTGGGCGCGACCCGATGCATCGCGCGCCCTGAAGCGCTCAACTTCGGTGAGCGTGGCCCATGCAGCCGCAGACAGCAGCTGCTCCTCGCCGGCAACAGACGCTACAGCACCAACAATTGAGTCTGGCCTTACCTGCTGGGAGCCATCGGTCCACCCAGCAACTTCGAGCTCAAAGTCGGCATCCGAAAGGCCGCCTGTGCAGTCCAAGACCGGTCTGAGCGGACCCTGGGGTGGCAGACCAAGCAGCCGCAAAGCTCCCGCATGCTCCGCCATCGCTTGAAGGGCGAAAACGTCCTCCCATCGCACCAACGCTCCATCCGGGCTCAGAAGACACCTGTCCTCTGCCGCCAACTGTGCGAGGTACGCGCCCAACACCGTTTCATCCGGCCCGGCGTCGTGGATAGCCTCAAGGAGTCCGTCAGGTGTGGGCGACGCAAGGCGTGAAGCGAACTCGATGCGCACGCCGCCCGGTGTCCACGAGGTCTGGAGCTGAGGCTCATCAGACTTCGCGCGGACCGCGCGCTTGAACAAGTCAAAGAGTCCCATCAGCTCTCCGGGTAGTACCAAGCCTGGCGGGGATTCGCCCACTTAAAGCCCAGAGCCTTCAACTCAGAGCCAAGCTGCACCCTCTGCAATGGGTCTTCCACCCAAAGTCGGCCGCCCCCAGGACCGCGTCGGTCATCAATCGTGGCCCCTCGGAATCGCCTCATCAACGCCTCAAGCGCCGGCATGTCGGGACCAGGCGAAGCGCTATCCGGTCTTGACCCGCCTGCTGTAGCCGAGCCAGTGGCTGCGCCTCCGCCCACGACGCGCTGCGCATCGGGCCGGTCCGGCCGAATGCCGAGTCGTCGGAGTTCCTCCGCAGCACGAGCTTGCCAACCCGGCGTGTGGACGATTCGGGCAGCCTTCTCTCCGCGGTAGCCATACGCAAGGTCGGTGGTTCCGCCGTCGTAGTGCTTCGCGTAGGGCTCGAACGGCAGCTCATCAACCTTGTAGGCGTAGCAGGCGTTGGGCTTCTTGCTGAACTCGACGATGAGGTAGGACCCAATCTGCATCATGAAAGCGTCAACCTCCGATTTGCCGTCAAGCCGCGCGTACGCACCCTCCTCGCGTGCGATGAGGTTCCTGACCTCCGGGCTTCTTCGCTGAAGCGCCATCGTGTCAGCGCCGAAGACGAGCCTCGTCCAGGTAATCTGCTTCAGGTACTGCGACCAGAACGCCAGCCGACCCTCATCGGCTTGGTTGCGCGCGGCAAGAATGTCGAAGAAGTCCTTGAGATTGCGCTCGTTGACCCAGCCCAGCACCATCTGCCAAACGGGCTCGGGAACACGGTTCCATGCGGTGGCATACCCTGCTGCCTTGAGCTTCGGGTTCCTCCAAACGGCCGGAGCGCATACGAAGTCGCGAAGCAGCTCGTCCTGCGGCGCGGCTCTACAGGCGTGATACCGCACAAGAATGTACTCAAGCGCCTCGTCCCGGAAGCCGGGCCTTGTCTTGATGAGTTGAATCAGCTGCGGCACCAGACGTTGGAACTCGGCATCGGAGTCGGCGGTCGCCCGCTTTACAGCCCCCAGGACGAGTGCGTGCCAGAACCAAGACGACGGAGGGATGCCCAGGTCCTCCGCCAGTTGGTCTACTGCTGCGGAGTCGCCTCGAAGGTACCCTCGCGCGTACTTGTCGACTGGGCTTCTGGACAGCACAGCCCCTTCCTTGCGAAGCACATGCACCCAGTCCGGGACGAGACCAGCTCCAACCTGTCGGTCGATGAGCGGCCAGGTCCGCTCGAGAAATGCCCTTAGCTTTTCCCACCCAGTTTGGGCAGCAGTGCCACCGGCCGCACTGATGTCGTACTGGAAGTAGGAGTAAAGCAAGCCGTGCCAGGTCAGGCGCCAAAGGTCGCCTCGTTCAGCCTCCGCTTGGTACTCGCCAAGAAGCGTGTCGAACCGCTGGGACCCCAGAGCTGTCTCGTCGCCAGCCTCCCGGATGGGCTGGGCAACTGCGCTGGCGACAAGGTCGCGCTGCCAAGCATCGAGCCTTTGACCTCGCAAGAAGGCGCGGGCTGCTGCGTACGAGTCCTCCTGCCTGGGCTGTGCCTTGGCATAGCCCTGGAAGATTCGCTCGGCTTCCCGTACAGGCTTC
Source organism: Rubrivivax gelatinosus IL144 (assembly GCF_000284255.1). NCBI lineage: Bacteria > Pseudomonadati > Pseudomonadota > Betaproteobacteria > Burkholderiales > Sphaerotilaceae > Rubrivivax > Rubrivivax gelatinosus. The sequence continues at coordinate 1,876,742 of NC_017075.1, read as the reverse complement.
TCGACCAGGCCGGGCACTCCGAAGTTGCCACCGCCCAGGCCCATCCTCGCTATGCAAGCCGCAAGGTCACGGGTGAGGACCTGGAGGGCCTGAGCGGCTAGCACTTCCCAAACTCCTTGTCCTTCAGAACGTCACTGGGCGGCACCGGAGTCTCCTCGAGGCCCCAGAAGTCCACCTTGAACTCCACCCGCCTGCTCTCAGCCTTGTCCTTCTTGATGGAGTTGAAGGAGTAGCCCCCTACGAGGAACAGCTCCTGCACCTTCTGGAGCTGGTCCCGACGTAGGCCCTCGCTCCCGCTGGCACCCTCGAACAACGCACAGACGACGCTTCTGCTACGGTCCAGGCTCAACAGGAGGTTGTAGAGGTACGTGCCGTCCTCGTCGGTGAACCCCTCGATGACCACGCTACGCAGCCAGCGCTTCCCCTCTGGTGTGTCCTTGGCCTTCAGCAGAACCGGGACGTAGCTTCGCAGGAACTGACGCGCCGCAGGAGTGATGGTGTAGCTGCCACTATCGAACCTGACGTCCTTGCCCAGGTCGATGCGGAAGTTGCTTTGGTCTACGCCGACCCCACTCTTCTTCGAGTCCTCGGCAATAAGCGACATCAGCTTGCTGATGGCCTGGCTACGCTCGATGGACGCGCGCGTTGCCGCATCAATGCTCTGCGTCACCGCAACCAGCGTCACCGCCATCACGACCAGAAACAGCACCATCAAGGCCGACATCAGGTCAGAGAATGAAATCCAGAACGGACTTTCCCCCTCAGGCTTGCCGCGCCGCTTGAGGACGATACTGGTCAGCATCTCAGGCCCTCTTCATGCGCTGAACCGCATTGGCGAGTTCCTGCACAACTCCGTTCAGGTGCCCCGTGCCCTGGGCTAGATGGCGGTCCGTCTCAGCGATGGCGTCCTTGATGCGACTTACCAGCTGAATCCCGAAGTCCTCAAAAGCCTTCAGCAGTGCCGCATTGACGCCCGCAAGGTGCTCCCGGCTCTGTGCTTCGGCCGCGCGCATGGAATCAGCGCTTGCCTTGATGCTCGCGACCAACTCTTGGGAAACGCCAGCTTCCTTCTTGGCCGCTTCAATCAGGCCAGTCAGTACCGCGACTTGAGAGTCCACGGTTCGCCTGGTCGAGTCGTACTGTTCGAACCCGCGCTGGACCGCCGTGGATGCCGCCTGGAGTGCAGCTGACGCGGAGGCAAGCGTGTCGGCAACCTTCGTGGAGCGCTCGAAGACCGTCGAAACCGCGCTGCCCGCGGTCTCAAATCGCTGAGCAGCACTGCTCATCGTCAGCGCTCCGTGGTTCATGCCGTCGATAGCGCTGAGGGAGACTTGCGACAGTGCGTCAATGTTGCGCTGAGTCTTGGCTACTTGGTCGGAGACGGCACCCAGAAGCGCCTCGACCTGAGCGGTGAGCCCCCCAACCAGCTGATTGGTTTGCGAGGCCAAGCGGTCGTTGCGCCCCGCCTCCTCGGCAGCTGATGCCTTGCGAGCACCTTCCAGGCCCTCAATCGCGACGGCGACTTCTCTTAACACCTTCATCACGGCCTCGTCCATGGCGGCCTTGGACTTGTTCTGCTCCTCGGTCACAAGGCGCCGGAAGTCCTGAACGAACTCCCGCATCTGGTCAGTCAGCAGCTGCTGGTTGTCCGCTGCCCTTTTCATGGCCTCCTCGAGAGTGCCGGACATCTGTGTTGCCGCATGCTCGTTGGTCTGCTTGATGTCTGCGAGCAACCCTTGCAGCGAGGCTTGCACGGCCGCCATCGAGTCCATGGAGCGCTGCATCTGCTCGTTGATGCCCCTCATCTGCCCGCCGAAGGTGTCTTCCAACTTGGCCATGAAACCGGTGAGCAAGGTCTCAAGCATCGAGTTGACCTGCTCTCCGTTTCCGCGGGCGGTCGCCTCCATGGCGTTGCCCATTCGCTCCATGGGTCCTGCGACAGCGGTCGAGATGGCTTCGCCGATGTGCTTGCCCAGCGCTAGCGTTGAGGCCTCCTGAGCGGCAATCTGCCGGTCAACCAGGTTGGTCATCATCTTGTGGAGGTCTTCCACAAGCGCGTCCTTGAGCTGTGCGGTACTGGCTGCGTTTTGCTCCGAGGACCTGACGAGCCGGGCCAAGTACTCCTCACCGGCGCCGGTGGAGTAGAGGCTGTCGATGCCATGCGTTAGCTGCTCGACGAGCCCATACAGGTACGCCAGTGTGAATCGGCTGACGAACACGACAACCATGGCGCAGCCGATGGCCACGCCCGAGGCAACGAAAGCATGTTGAACCCCGAGCAGCAGCGGCCCCAGCCCCTTGACCGCCTCCTCAATAGGAAATGGCTTGAAGTCCTGCAGGCCAGCGAGCAGCCCTGCAAAGGTACCGATAATGCCTAGGCCAGTGAGAACGCCAGGCAGGTGACGGGTGAAGTCGTCGAAGAGCCGGCTGTCCACGAGTACATCCCTCGTGAACATCGCCTCGGCTGGCACAGTTGCCCGGACCTCGACGAGGGCAACCTCTCCAGAGGCTGCTTTGCGCAGCTCATGCAAGGTGTCGTCGTACTCTTCCCATAGGTGCTTCAGGGGCTCCGACTGGAAGGCCCGACCAACCGCCTTCGGGTCTGGCGGCGCCTTCTGCCCCCCAAAGGACCGCACCGCGCGGACAGTTGACCTCAGTTGCCACCAGACCTGCGTTCCCTTGAGCAAGTAACCCAGAAGGAAAATACTGGTCAGCAGGACGACCAACAGGAAGACCCACAGCGGCAGCCCATGAAGGGTCTGCAGAGACGGGTGGATGCCGCCTAGCAGCTTCGCAGTTTCACTCATGCACTTTCTTCCCTGAACTTGCGGCCCTCTTCGGGGCGTTCCTCGCCTCAGCTTCCACTATCCCCGCGCGCTGGCAGAACTCCGCCACAAGCACCTCGAACAATGTTGGTCAAGGTGCGTTTTTCGTACTCAGCCGCTGCGACGAGGAGCCGCTTGGTCTTCGGTGTCACCCGGAAGGTCAGTCCGACCGATTTCTCAGCGTTCATGCGTCAAGGACCCGTATTGCAAATTGCAACACGTTTTTACCATCAGCCGTGAGGAGTCCAGACCGGGCACTGGGAAGAAGGCGCCCACTTGGGCAACTTGCCCCTCATCTCAACGCCTTGGACGACAGCTTCTCCACCTGCAGGGGCAAAGCTGAACCTTCGAGGGGGGCTTCAGCGCCCCTCAACAGATTTGACTTCAACGGAGCGCCTGCCGAAACGACACCAGCGCTCCACCGATCTGGCGAGCAGTCGCCGAATCCACCCCCAAGTCACCGTTGTCAACCACCAGAGGCCCGCCAGTCAGCTCGAACGCGGCATCGTTTATGACCTCCAGCGCACCATCCAACATCAGGCCGAGCTGGCTGGCCGCTTGTTTCAGTCGCTCCCGAGTCCAGGCGTCTGCATTGAGTAGGCTTATCAAGAGCCGGAAGTGGTCGTCATCGAGCTGCGGAAACAACGCCCGGTCCGGGTCGACATGCACGGTCGCCGGCGATGCAGGCGTGGCCTGTTCCGCTGTGTCGGTGAAGAGAGCCGAGAGCAGCTTGGTAGCAGCAGCCTCGTCTTTGCGGACCCTCTCGAGCCTCTCTGGGTCTAGCCGGAACGGCCGCCCTGGAGGGGATGGGACGCCCGCCCTTTGGGTAGACACCGGCAACGTCGCGACGACAGTTAACCCCTCCGCCTCAAGCAGTGCGCGCAAGAAAGACGTACTGTCCTTGCGCTCGGGCAGCTTCCCCCACAGAGCCATCCAAGCTTGGTCCAATGACACTTCTTTGCGTCGACCGAGACTTGCACTCAGCACCTCGAAGTTGGCGGCAAGCCGCCGCCGAAGGAGGCTTAGCGGCAGGCGCACTTCGGCATCGGGAGTACCCTTTGCGATAGGCATGCGGCCGATGAATCTACTGTACGCCGACAACTCATCAGCGCATCGGTCAAATGCCTCTCTGATAGCCTGAACCTGGTCCTGTGTGAACCAAGTCTGGTCAGCGGACGGGACAACAACCGAAGTGCTTGCCGGCGCACCCGTACGTCGGTCAGGCGTACCCCGGTAGACGACCTTGAGCGCATTGAACGGCCTGCGCTCCACCTTCAGTCCCTTTGGAAAAGCTGACTGAAAGTGGATACAGAACAGTTCGCGCATCTCCTCGGGGCAGCGGCCAACGGGCGTCTTCTTTGGCACACGCACGTCACTCAGCACGGATGCAAGCGCCCAAGCGGGGGGAAGGAACGCGCCGTCACGGGCCGCTTGCCCAAGGGCCACTTGCAAAGGGGCCGAAGGGTCATAGGTCTCTGCGAGTTCTGGGACATCGAGCAAGTACCAGCGGGCTGGCGCGTCAACCGCATCCAAGAAGCCCGCCAGGTTAAGGCAGTGTTCGCGAAGCTGCGGCAACGCACTCCCAAACCGAGCGACAACGTCCCGAGAGGCCCATGCAATCGCCCGGCGCTCCTCGTCCGCGAGGGCGGTCGGGCCTGCCTCGACGACCCTAGACTCGAGCCCGCAAACAAAGAGAAGTGCCAGATGCGCCGGCACGGAAAGCTCCCTACCGGAGGCGAGCCACTTCAGATACAAGCCTCGCTGGGCGACGGTCAGCGAAGCGTAGCTGGGGATGGACCAGACATCCCGGATAGGTTCAACGCCGTCTGTTGGCACACCGAGGTCTGCAGGCATCCACGCCGCGACGGTTGCGGGGTGCAGCACTACGCCCTTGGGCGGAGGCTTCAGCGCGACGCTCAGTAGTCCTGGCAGGACGAGACCGCGCACCTCAACAGTGTGGGTGGGGCCATACCATCGGGGACGCTCTGGCGCAGGCGGCTTCGGCAAACTGAACTCTTGTGCCGAAGTGCGAGCAGCAATTTGTTCCACGTGCACCGGCGCGTCCGGCACCGAATGCGTGAGTTCGACCTGGGGCGCCTTGGCGCCGAACAGCCGGTCGAACTCGTCCAGCCGGACGGTGTCCTCACATTCCGCTGGCACGGCGGAGGGCGCAGCCAGCTCGCTCGCCGCCGCCTTCTCTGACGTCCCAGCTCCTTGGGCCGATACGACGGGCCCATCCGGCAGGCTATCGCTCGCCGGTTGCCTCGCAACCTGGTCGAGCACTTCCTGCCATCGCCGCCGTTCCTCAGCAGACCATCTTGCTGGCAAAGGAACCCCTGCTAATCGGGTTTCGCCGCGACATCCACGTAGGGTCTGCTGAACCGTCAGTCATCGCAAGTTCGATTCGGAAGCGCTCGAAGCCAGGCAAGCGCCTCGCCCATGTTTAGGTACAGGCTCGCGTATGCCTTTCGCAGCAAGGGGTCCGGCAATGCCCAATCCCACTTCTCACGCTGTAGGTTCTTTGTCTTGGCCAGCAGCATGTCCAATGGCGGCGCTTCGTCAACGGCAGCGTCGAACAAGACGCTTACGACGGCCTCGGTGGTACTTCTGCCTTTCAGGACCTGCACTCCTGGGCCGCCAGGAGTAGCGATGAAGCCGCGACGCTGCAGCAAACAAGCCAACGCTTCGTTTGCGGAATCTCCGAGCCAAGTCAACAAGAGCAGCTCCGAACCTTGGTCCACCCAGTACGCCTGCCCGAGCCCGCGACTTGCGTAGCAAGCTCGGCCCTCGACCAAGAACCGATTCGCGACTTCGTCCAAGTAGGGCGGCACCTCCGCTGACTCCAACAGCTGGCGCATCCGTTGCCGCACCTGCGTGTGGGTCCTCCCCGCCCCACCAGAGAACAGCGGCGGAGCGCCCCCGCCAGCTCGGGCAACAAATATGACCTTCTGGTCCTCGTCGATGTCCTCGACTCGCCAAGTCTTGCCCGCAAACAGGATGCGTTGACCGATGACGAGCGCCTGCGACACCGGCAGAGTACCCAGTGTCTTGCCGCCAGCCACGATGCGGAACTCTTCGTCTGTCGCGAACGCTGCGTAGAAGGTGTAGTGGTTGACTAGCTTCTCACCCACGCGCCCGTGAAGAAGCGTGCCCGCAGAGTCCTGCATCAGCAGTTCCTTCTGCCCGAGGTGACGGACGAGCTCAATGAACTCGTCCTTTGAGACCCCCGCGAATGGCGTGGCCGGGGCGCACAGCAAGCTATAGAGCTGACCGATGGTGGCTCCGCCGTTCTGAGCGATGAACGACAGCACCTGCTGAATCAACGTCGAGAGGTGTGCTCCATGCGACCGCGGTGGCTCGAACCACCCCTCCAGCAGCAGCGAAATCATCGCCACCATCTGCACTGTTCCAAGTCGAAGGTCGTCAGCGATAGACGACTTTCCGCCCAGCGCGTCCTCGATGCAGTAGCCACGCAGAATTGCAGGGTCGCCCTTCCTTCGTCCCGAGCGGCCAAGGCGCTGACGAAGGCTTGCCACCGAGGGAGGCGGGCCAATCTGCGCGACGCTCTTGACCGCCCCGATGTCGATGCCCAGCTCGAGCGTGTTCGTGCATATGGCGGTAGCGGGGCGTTCCTTCTGCTTGAGCGCGGACTCGGTCTCCGAGCGAATTTCCTTGGACAAGCTACCGTGGTGGGGCCAGAACTCGTTCGGTACCTGCTGCGCCGTGCAGAGCTTATTGAGCAAGTGCGTGTACCTCTCCACCTCGCGCCTGGAGTTGGGGAACACCAAGTTGTTCGAGCCTCTCAAGCCCTTGAAGACATGCGCAGCAATCTGAGCCGGTGTCGTCGGCTCCGGTGGGTCCTCGCCCTCTTCTGGGCAAACAACCAAGGGTTCCTCGTAGCCCTTGACCAGAATCTTGAGCTCGCTTCCGGCGGACTTCGACTCCACCATCGCCACCGCCGCCCCACGGCCAGGCCGCAGGAACCCGGCAGCAAGGCTCATGTCGCCGAGGGTGGCAGAAAGCCCGATGCGAGGTACGGTTCGACCAAGGACACGTTCGATGCGATGCATCAGCGACTGCAGTTGCTTGCCACGTTCTGCGCCAATGAAAGCGTGAAGCTCATCGACCACGAAGAAGGTCAGTCGCTCGAAGGCTGCGCGAATCGTCGTGCCGCGGTTGCACAGAAGCGCCTCGAGTGACTCCGGGGTGATGAGCAAGACCCCTTGCCGCTTGGCCAAGAACCGCGTCTTCACGGATGAAGAGATGTCGCCGTGCCACGGCCAAACCGACACTTCCAACTGCTCGCAGAGTCGGTCCAGGCGACCAAATTGGTCGTTGATGAGAGCCTTCAGCGGGCTGATGTAGACGATGAGGCCCGGCGGCTCCAACGCCATCAAATGCGTCAAGGCGGGAAGGAACGCCGCTTCTGTCTTACCTGCTGCGGTGGCAGCGGCCACGATGACGTCTCGGTCAGCCTTGACGATCAGGGGGATGGCAGCCTCTTGGGCCTCCCGGAGCGACTCCCAGCCCTCCGCCCAGATAAAGCGCTGGATGCGCTCATCGAGGAGGTGGAAAGAACTGGAGTCGGACACCTACCGCTTCCTTCGATCCAGGCTCACATCTTGAACGAGCTGAACTCGTCGCCGTCTTCTGCCTCAACCGCCTGGTCGCCAGCGCCGCCCGTATCGGCAGCGACATCAATGCCGCCAAGCAAGTCTTGCCAGGCTGCACCAGGGTTCTGCTCCAGCACCGCCAGCAGATTGATGAAGGCAGTGATGGTCGTACGCGGCGTGCGGAAGTAGGCGTCGCCGACGCGCTTGGAGCAGTGCTCCATGAAGCTCATCACCCCGTTGTCGGGCAACAGGTGCTTGGTGGGGTCACCGAAGGCATACACCCCGCGAATCTTCTGCAAGAGGACATAGAAGTCCTCCGGCGTGAGACTCGAAAGTCGCACCACCGGCCCGCTGAAGTCCACCAGGCCGTTGGTTGCGAATGTGTTCTGCGCGAGTCGACTCTGGAGCGCCGGGTAGCTGTAGAGGCCCCGTCGAGTGTCGAGCAAGAACTCTGGCGTTCCGCCGAGCACGAAGCCCAGACCCACTGTGGTTCCCTGCAGAGAGTCGTTCAGGATGCGGAGAATCTGCTCGTAGTTGGAGTTGCGTGCCTGCGTGTTTGCGAGCTTGTAGAGGTTCACAAGCTCGTCCAGGCTCACGAGGAGCCCGGAGAACCCGGCAAGGCGGATAAATCGCGCCATCAGCTTCAACTGGTCGTACACGGCTGCGTCGTCGACGATGGTCCGCACGCCCAGCGCCTGCCTGGCGTCTGTTTTGGTCGAGAACTCACCGCGCAGCCAGCGGACTGCATCCGACTTCAGCTGCTCGTTGCCCTCCTCGAAGCCGCGGCAGTACGCCGCGATGACGTCGGCGAAGTCGTAGCCGTTCACCAGTTCGGTCAGTTGGTCCAGCTTTTGGCGCAGCACGGCCTCAGTGGTCTGGCCGGAGCCCTTCGCCTCGGACTTGGCCGTGGCGATGAACTTCTCGACGATGCCGCTCAAGGCGCCGCCATCTGGCTTCGTGCGCGTCGAGAGGTTGCGCATCAGCTCTGCGTACAGCGAACGGGCTTGGCCTCCGCTGGCATGCAGCCGCCGGTCCGGATTGAGGTCAGCACTCGCGACGACAAGCTTCTTCTCCATCCCCACCGCTCGCACGAGGTTGAGGAAGAACGTCTTGCCGGCACCGTACTCGCCGATGACGACTCGGAAGGCCGACCCACCGTCGGCGATGCGTTCAATGTCGCTGACAAGCGTCTCGATTTCCCGGGTGCGGCCTACCTGTACTAGGTGCTGCCCCATGCGGGGCACGACACCGGCGCGCAGCGACTGGATGACAGCGTCGCGGTCTTTGGGGCGAATCGTCGTCGTCATGCTTCCACCTTCTCCACAATCTCAGCGTTCACCGTCACGGGGTCGTCGCCCTCGAACAGGGCCATGTCGTGTGTATCGAACGCGGCGTCGTTGATGTGTTCGAGCGCCCCGTCGAGCATCAAGTCGAGGTCCGCCGCAACGTCAAGCAGCTCTTCCCGACTCCATTGCGGGCGTGACAGCATCATCCGGGCGAGCGCCGAGTGAGCTTCATCCAGACCAAGGAGGCCCTTAGCCACCTCAGTCGACTCCGTCGGCTCGGTGCCCGGTTCCTCCTCCACGGATTCAGCCGCTGTCTCCTCCCCGCGCTCCTGTGCCTCGGTGAAGATGTTGGCGAGCAACGCCGACACCTTTTCGGTATCCCTCTGGAGCGCAGCGACCCGAGTCGGGTCGAGCTTGAAGCCCGACTCTTCGACCTTGGCTACCGTTGCGGCGGTCGGTGTCACGCCAGCTGCGACCGCGTGAACATCGGAGAACACCTTCTTCGCGTCCACACCGAGGGCCTTGTAGGCCTTCTCCAGCATCTTGACTTCGGCCGGGGCCACAACGCCGTCTGACTGCGCGACCGTTGCCATGAACGCGGCAATCGTCTCCTTGATGGACAAGTTAAGCGGCTCGAGCTTCTTCTTCAGGGAGGTCAACGATGCCGGAGCCTGCATCAACAGCCGCAAGTGCGCCAGGAGACGGCGCGTTTGGCTGGGTGTGAGGTGGTTCCACGACAGCACAGTCTCGCGCAGGTGGCTCATCTCCTTGGTGCCGAAATCGCCGTCGGCCGAGGCCACAGCTGAGGCTAGCTGCAACGTCAGCGCAGCCGCGAGATACGGCCCATTCACGCGAGACTGCGGCTCAGCCGGTGGCAGAGCAAACAGAACAACCTTATCTTCAGGCTTCGGCGCCTTGGCCCCAGCAAGTACATCGGGCTCGAGGCCCACGTTCGCGGATTCGAGCGTTCGGGCAAGCGAGATGGTCTTGTCCTTGGTGAACGCCGTCTTGGCCCCAAGAGAGCTCAGCAAGTCCTGGAATGGCATCGCAACCATGCCGTCGCCCATGCTCGTCTTGAGGTCCTGTAGCGTCTTCTTGGCCCTGTCAGGCCAGAGTGGCGCTGGTAGTTGCAGCAACGCCTCGAGGGAGTCCTTGGCTTCGGGACTCTTGCCGACCAGCCGACTGAATGGCTCCAACGGCTTCGTTGCTGCTTCGACCACCTCCTGAAGCTTCTTCACGGGAGCGGTCAGCACTGTCACGTCAGGCGTCTCGCGGAACGTGAGCTTGAACTCGTCGTACCCGCGGAAGCCTGCAGAGGCCGGTCGGTAGACGAGCTTGAGCTTGGTGCGATTGCGCGGCATGACCATGCCGGCGCCGAAGGCCTCAGCGTACTTGGCGGCGAAGAGCTGTTCAAACTCAGCCGCGCACCGAGTGGCCGGCGTCCGAAGATAGATGTTCGGCTCGAGTCGAGCCCAGGCAAGTGCGAGGTGAACAGGAACTGGCGCGCCGTCCACTGCGGCCTGACCTAACGCCAGCCGTACGTAAAGTGGAAGCTCGTAGGTCTTGGGGAAAGAGAGGACGGGCTTCTCGTAGAGGCGCACCGGGTGCTCTGCAAGGGCGACCCAGTCGAGCAATGCTGCTGCGTAGCCGCGAAACGACCCAGACTTGTCACCGTAGATGCCGAGAAGGCGGCGGAGCTCAGCGGCGATTGCGGGCCAGTCCGCACGAGCGGCCTCGTCCTTCGTCGCGTCGATGATGGCACGGCGCTCCAGGCCGTAGAAGAACAGGAAGACGTAGCCGATGTCCGCTTCTGGGCCCTTGCGCCCGCCTGCCAACCAGTTCAGGTAGGCCCGGCGTGCCCCACCGGAAATCTCCGAGTAGCTGGGCCAGTAACCCATTTGCCGCTCGGTGTAGTCGCCCTGCCGAGCGACCGACTTCGACGGGTCGATGAGACAGGGGTCGTTGGCACCAGCAGGCGTCTGCAGCTTTGTGCCGACGTAGACCATTCCACCCGGGATGGTCACACCACCGACGTCAACGGACTGCCCAGGAGGAACCCAGGATGCTTGACCGAACCCCTTGGGAGCTGCCGGGATGCGGAAGGCAGAGACCCGGCCTTGCCCTGCGCCGGTGCTGACGGGCTCGTCAACCTCACTGAAGCGAGCAATCGTATGCGCGGCGACCCTCTGGGGCGCCACTTCAGGCCTGGTCGCGGGGCGCGACTCGAGCGCAGAGGGACGTTCATCGACTGCAGGCGACCGATAGCTCTTTGACTTGGAGTAGAGGTAGACGGCGATGCCGACCCCAGCGAGCAAGGCCGCACCAATCCAGACCTCTTTGGGAATGGCTGCAATCAGCGCCACTGCGCCAATCAACAGGATGACAACACCGCTGCTCGTGTTAGAGCTCTTCTTCTTACCCACAGTCTCAGCCTCCCTTGGTCGCTCCTCTGCCGGGGCAGTACGCACAGAATAGCGCCGCCAGTTAGCAGCCAGCGCTCATTCGGTCTTCGCCTCCCCCCGAATGGACAGCATCCGCTCCTGGGTCACGCCACTGCGCAGCTCGGTCAATTCAGCCCAAGCCCTACGTACTTCCGGATGAACAGCGCGCTCTAGGCCTGGACGTGCTTTAGCCTCTTGCTCCTCGAACAGTTGGCGACCGCGAGAGGTGTTCGCTGCCTTGCGAAGCCACGCCTGCTCGGGAAGAACGATTCTTTCAAGGCGTTCCGTTGGCAACGCGTTCGCGATGACCAGACCCGCCGGGTCGAAATCGACAAACGCCCAGACGGGCTCCCGCCTGACCCGCAGCAGTTGGAGAGCCTCACCGGTAGACAGCACGGAGTCCCCTCGATAGATGACAAGCACCGAACACCCGAGGTAGTCAATCCAGCCGTATCGCTCGAGCTGTCGAAACGTCTCTAGGTTCTCCACCAGCATGAGTCGGTCACACCTGATGCGGCGCGCGACTTCCGGAGTCACGACCAGGTATGTGCCATCCGGCGTGCGGAGTGGTAATCCGTCCAGCGTGCACGAGCCAACGCACTTCACGCCGATGGACCCGGCGTGGGGTGCAGCGCTCAGCGCCTTCTCGGACACCCCCCCGAACGCCGCCACATCGGCACGGGTCGCGGAGGGAGCCATCGGACTCACCGGAAGGTCGTGGGTTCGAAGGAGCGCTTCAGCCATCCGCAAGTGTTCGTCGCGGTACTCCACTTGGCGTCCGACCATCGTTCCAAGGCTGTAGTGCTCGCTCAAGTGCCGCGACACGTCACCCACGCGCCGCTGACTGGGTCGCTCGCTGACTAGGCGCTGGAGGAACTGAATCTGCTGCGATGTGAACGTCATCAGGCAGCCTCATGCAACGGTCTTCGAACCTCGACGTCGTAGAACGCCTCGTTGACGGGGAACGGGTCAAGCACAGGCTGCTCGACGAAGCTCAGCCGCATCCCGCCGCCCTTGAGCTGCAAGCAGGAGAACATCAGCCACGCTTCGTCGCTCACATCGGCCAGCTCAGGCCTCGCTCGCTTCCAATGCAGCAACGAGATTGGCGCGTCCAACTGGGATGCGTGGGCCACAAGCTCCCGCAGCGCCTTTCGCGCTGGGTCAACGACCTCCACCACCTCGTTGGCTTCGTCCTCGAGCAGGAGCTGTGGACCCTCCTCAGCCTTCGGCGCAGGCGGGGCCTTCTTGGGCGGAAGTTTGGAAACCGCAACGAGGAGGTTGTCCCAGGCAGAGGGGTCGGTGTCTGCGACGTCTGGCTGCGGTCGAAGCTCGATGCACTCCGGCCTGAAGAGAGCTTCGCTGGCGCTGTTCTCAACGGCGAGGTCCCAGCCGTCAGCCGTCTTGTGGCGCGTCAGCCATAGCGCGAAGCGCGACAGCCGCTTTAGGCGGTCCTCCATCAGTTTGGCCTCGAACAGCCGCTTGCTGATGACGGCCTGCGCGTCTTTGATTTGCGAGGTCCAGTTCAGGCATCGTGCCCCGAGCCGTCGGGTGACCAAGTGCCTGACATCGGTCATCCCTGAAGCAACGGCTTCTTCAGCGATTTGCTCCACAAACGCGTCGATGCCCTTGACGTCGCGAAGGAACTGCGTGACCTGCTTGGAGTAGTAGCGGTTCTGCCGCAGCTTCGAGCTCAGGTCATCGACGTTGCCGTACTGGGTCGACAGCAGCGAGTGCAGCATGGCGAGGTTGTGCTCGATGGAGTACGCCATCTCCACGATGGACTCATCGAAGGCCGCGTAGAGGCGGGCGACGTCTTTCGAAGCACCGAGCCTCTTGAGCCGACGCAGTTCTCGCCATTGCTCCTGCGCTTGCTGCATCGTGCCTGACACTCTGCGCAGCGCCTGGAAGGCGTGGTAGCTTGAGAAGTAGTCAGCGAAGAACTCGCGCAGGCGAGGATTCAGCCGGTAGCTGTCCTCGTCGTAAGGCTTGAGGACGCCCAGCCCGAACAGCGCTTCAATCCCGGCGTTCCGCTGCTTGTCCCCGCCGGAGACGGCTCCGTCGAATGCCTCGGCGATGAGGTCCGCGTGCTTGGCAAGGCTTGCCAGCAGCTTCTGAACCTGGTCGCCACGCTCGCTCACGTTGCCGTCCCCTCGTCTGCCTGGGCAGCGTCGACGAGGTCCTCGCCCGCCTCGTCCGCTTCGCGGTCATCGACCTCGGTGTCGGGGATGACCTTGTTCTCGTCCAAGAACTGAAGTACTGCGTACAGCTGCTCAATCTTGCCAGTGACCTGGTAGGTGCCCGAGTCCTTGTTGACCAGGATGGCGTACCCGTCCTTGACCAACTGGTCCAAGAGTCGCCGCAGGTTCTCGTGATTGGTGTTTCGCTGCGAGGCGTTGCTGATGACGCTCAGGAGGCTCTTGAGTTGGGTCTCCATCATCGTCGATTGCGACACCGCGGCGTCAAGCTGGTACAGCGCGATGTACTCGCCGGGACTCAGGAAGACGCTACCCGCATCGGTTTGCCGAATGAAGTCAAGCAGCAGGACGGCCGGCCCATACTCGTCACGGAACTTGAGCAGCTCGTTCTTGACCTGGGTGATTTCCTTCACCCCGATGTACGCCGGTGCCATAAAAAATGCACCGTCTTCCCCGAGCCTGGCGAGTCTCATGTTCAGGCTCTCGAGCCAGGTGTTCACGGCCTCTTGTTCGTCATCGTCATCAAGAAGGCTGAACTCATCGCGATAGCGAACCGAGCAGATGTACTCGCCGGCGAGCAACAGCTTCAGGACACGTGAGTTCATGGCTGGACCTCCTCTGCAGCAGTCGCTGCGGCAGCGACGAGAGCCTCCAGAGGCCTGTACTCACGAATCCGACCTCGGTCCTCGAACAGGTACCGCTGCGCAAACATGGCTTGTTGCGCCGGCCCGAGCTCCGGCGAGGCCGTAACCACGTCAATGCGGTTGTCCCGCAGCATCTGCATCAGCGCGCGGAAGTTCTTGGGGTCGAACTTGCCGACTTCATCGGTGACCCAAGGCACATGCACCGGCTCCGTCCCGCGGATCGTGTTGAGAAGAGCTGTCATCAGCGTGATGAGGACGAGCGACGTCAAGCCCTCCGAAGAAATGTTCTCCAACTCACTGGCGCGCTTGAACTCCTTGTGCTGCCCGTTGTCGGAAACGCTCCCCTTCAGCGTGATGTGCTGAGAGAGGTTCACCTCGACGTTGCCGTCCGCGCCGATAACACTCATGAAGTCACCCAAAGCACGGGCGGTTTCGTCCGGCGGGAGTTCGCGCGTGTAGTCCTTGCCGACCTCGCTTGCGTGCAGGCGAACGACTTCTTCCATGCGCGAGAGCTTCTTGTAGAACCCCAGGCCCTCAAAGTTGGTGACGATGTCCAGGCGCAGGTCCTTGACCCGCTCGAAGCACTTGACCTCGGTGAGCCCCTCTTGCAGGCGACGGTTGAAAGCTGACACCTCACGCTCGAAAGCCTGAATGGCTTTCTGGAACGCACCGATGTTCGCCAGCAGCGTGCGCAAGGTGAGGTTGACGTCGTTCGCAACCTGGGGCCCGACCTGCCGGTAGCAAATGGAGAGCGCCGTCGCGCGACTGATGATGCCGTCCCCGCTGGCCTGTTCCAGGCTGGTGTCGACCAACTCCTTGACCAGGCTGTTCTTGGCGGTCAAGGTCTGCCGCAGAGTCGAGGTCCGTCGATTGATGGCCTCTTCGAGCTTGTCAATTTCCGTACGGACGGTGCGCACCTTAGACCGCAGGTCGCGAGCCGAGGTGTTCGGGTCGATGACGGAAGTTCCGCTTGCCAGGTAGTCGCCGAACGACTCATCCATCTCCTGCAGGACCTTGATTTCGTCAGCGACGTCGCCCAGCCGACGCTCATGCAAGGCCACGGTAGCGTTGTACTCACGGCCCAACTTCTCGGCTGCTTGCTCGAACTCGGTGACCTTTGCGGCCGCTACCCGGGAAGCTTCAGCTGACCTGGCTGCTGCCGCCTTAAGGGTCTCAACGCGCGTTGCGCCGCCCGCTTTGAGCCAAACCCTCCAGGCTTCCACCAGTGCCTGGTTGTCTTCCCGCTCGCGGATGCCCTTGCGCAGCCCCTTCACCTCGGTTCGCAGCCCGTCGAGGCGCTGAACATCAACACCCGCTCTGTTGAGGTGCTCGTTCAGCTGCTCCGCGAGGCTGCGAAGCGTCGCCTCAAGCTCTTGCTGGAGTCGAGCCGCTTGGGCGTCGATGGCGGCCACGGCCTCGTCGCACAGCCGCTGGGCGTCGACGCGCTGTTTGTCATGTGCTGCCCTGACGGCAGCGCGAGAGGTGGCGTGTTCGACGCCGAGCGTCTTGAGTTGCTTCTTGAACTCGTCAATGGCGGTCCGCACCTTCGCCAGCTCGGCCGCAGCCCTCTCGCGGGCGTTCCGCTTCTCCGTATCGACTCGCTGACGGGCAGCGTCGCGCTGACTTCGGCGCTCTTCCGTCTGGTTCTTAAGCACGGCCAGCCGGGCCTGCGACGTCTGCACCTTGAGTGTCGCGTCGTCACGGTTGCGGCCACGCTTGGCAAGCTCAGCCTCTTGCTCCGCCACCCTGGCTTCTGCCGTGGTCACCCTTGCCCTGGCGGTCTCGACTGACTGGCGCGCCAGCGCATCATCAGCCCAGTCCGGCGCACCGATAACGCCCGTGTTGAGCCTCCAGCCGTAGAGAGTGTTCGCCGCATCTTCGACCGCGGCGACGTCCAGGTCATCTCGGCTGAGAAGCTCCGGGTTGACAACCTTCGCGAGATTGCGCTTCCAGTCGTCACTTGGATGCGCCCGAAGGGCTGCCAGGAACGTCCCTTCTGGAGGGTTGAGCCTCGCCAGTGCTTCGGCATGCTGGGCTTTGGCCGAAGCCAAGTCAGAGCGCGCTTTGCGCAGCTCTGCCTCTTGGCGCTCGAACGCGTGACTTGCTGCCTGAAGCTCGGTCTGGGCTGTGCCAGCCACCTGCTGGACCTGATTGACATCTCCCAGATGCCGCTCAAGCCGGGTCTCAGCCTCCTGCACCTCCCGAAGCGCTTCGTCAGAGGCCGCGGGGTTGGACTGACGCGTCTCCCAGGTGCCGCGCTGCCCCTGCAGGGGCTCCATCTGGTCGTCCAGCTCTTGCCGTCGGGCGACAGCCACCTCGTCGCATAGCGTCAGAGCACCCGTCTCTGCGGCGGCAATCTGACGGAGCGCTTCCGCCAATCGCTCGCGGTGGGGACCCTTGGTGCGCTCCAGAGCAAGGCACTGCTCGCTGGTTCGGGTCTTGGCCTCTTCCTGCAGCCTTGCGTACTTGGCGGTCGCCTCGGATTGCACAGCCTCTGCCGCGCCAACTTGGGACTCGAGCGTCTGGACGCGAGCCTTCAGGCTCGGGAGTTCCTCTACGAGCTTCTCCCAATCGGCCGCCCTACCCGTCTCGAAGCGTCGCGCCTGGAGGTGTGCCTCATCGAACTCAGCCTTCGCAGTGGCCGACTCACTCGCGGCGGCTGACGCGGCGCGCGCCAGCTCAGTTCTCTTCACCCCTTCGGCTTCAAGCGCTACCGCCCGATTTGCCGCCAAGTGCTCCAGCGTCTTCTTCAGCCCGTCGGCCTCTTGCACGCGCGCCATCGTCAGGGCGGCGACGTCAGCACGGCATGCCCGGTAACGCGCTTCGGCAGCGCGGAGGTCGCGAAGGTCGTCATCCAGCTCGGCGAACTCAGGCGCGAGTCGGAAGGCCTCTGCGCAGGCCTCGCGGTTACGCAGCCAGCGCTCGATGGGCGCTTTCCCCTGCTTGAACGTCAGCTTGGCGCGTTCGGCACCCTGCCCCAGGTCGTGCTGAACCAGGCTAACCGCGACCTGGACAATGTCGGCGAAGTTGATGTGCTTCTTCACCATGGCCGCGACGACACGGTCCAGGTTGTCCAGCTGCTTGGGGCCGAATGACCACTCGATGGCGAAGCGGCGAAGCTTCTCTCGCTCCTTGGAGACGGCCGGCGTTCGCAAGATGACCGAGCGGTACTCGGATGTTGTCAACTTGCCGGTGGTCGGGATGTTGAGCTCGGTCGCCTTGAGCTGCGTTTCGTCATCGCTCAGGAACCGCCCTTCATCGACGAAGAGTTCCTTGCGGAAGCCGCACCGGTACAGGCGGTAGAACGGCACATCGGGGTCATCGGCGCGCCGCCGGATGACAGCCAAGCGCAGGTCATGCTCAGCGTCCGAGCCACGCTGGTACTCGAAGGCGATGGCGCTGGCGTCGGTCGGCAAGACGAATCGAACCATGGCCTCCTGGCCGTGGCCAGCGGCAACGATTTGACTGGGAAGGTGCCCGAAGAAGAGCGGGAGGATGCGCAAAGTGGTGGTCTTGCCAACCCCGTTGTCCCCAAGCACTGCGGCCCCGCCTCGAGGGTCGATCGCCGTGATGCGCCCACTGGGAACATGCATGTTCGTCCCAGCGTTAATGAGCACCATTCGACAAAGCTGGTACTTGGTTGCTCGTCCCTGCATCGCCACCCTTTGACTTGCCTTCTTGTTTGAGAGACCGTATGCTTATTGTATGGGTATTTTTTCTATACGCATACTGGCTGTTCGGACAGCCCCGCCCGGCCGAGCACGCACAAGATGACTCAATCGCCCAAGCAGCCCAAGACCACCAGTCGGTGGGGGCAGGAACGTCGGCTGGAGTTCATCGACGTCCGCTTGCGCTGGGATGGTCGCATCAACCGTAGCGACCTAACCACGTTCTTCGGCATCTCGGTGCCACAGGCGTCGCTCGACATCGCCAGATATGTGGAACTCGCTCCGGACAATGCCGTGTACGACCGCAGCGCGCGGGTCTACCTGGCGGGGGAGCGGTTCAAGCCCCTCTACCCAAGCAACACCCCTCAGCGGTTCCTCAACGAACTGCTGGCTCAGGCTGCCGGGGTACTCCAGCCCGAGCTGACGTTTATCGGTTGGACCCCCTCGACAGGCTTGACAGCCAGCCCTGGTCGTCAAGTCCCCGCCGAGGTTCTGCTCCCGCTGCTGGCGGCCATACGTGAGGGAAAGCAGGTTCAAGTCAGCTACCAGTCAATGTCATCAATGGAGCCCGTGGAACGACACCTGTCTCCGCATGCGATTGCGTTCGACGGCTTTCGCTGGCACGTCCGGGCCCACTGCCACCGTCGAGAGCAGTACCTCGACTTCGTAATTGCACGCATCATCGAAGCACGAGCTACCGATGAGACTGCTGTCGCCGGCGACAAGGACGAGGCGTGGCATCGCAAGGTCAGCTTGCTGCTCGGCCCCAACCCAGCTTTGTCCGTTGCGGCCCAGCGCGTCATCGAGTTGGACTACGGTATGACGAACGGACGAGTCACCCTCGACTGCAGACAAGCGCTGCTGTTCTACACGCTCAAACGGCTGGGACTGCTTGCTGGACAAGAGGCACCTCCGGAGGCCCAGCAGATTGCGCTGCTCAACAGGCCGGAAGTGTTGCCTTACCTTCCGAAGACCTCTATGGCATCCGACTGAACCTGTGACGCCCTCCCAAATGGCCTGGCTCTGCGGTGCACCCAGCGCCGCAGCATCTCGGAAGTGCATCCGATCTTCATCATCGGACCTTCATGTCCTCGACTGCGAGAGCCCCATCTCTTGGATGTGCACCTCTTAGTAAACCCGATAGCTCGCTCAGGCGCCGCGTCTTCGGCCTGACGACTAGTGTCCCGTCGCTAAGCAGAACCCACGAGACTTTGTCTCCCGGCCGCAAGCCGAGGCGCTTCCTCACCTTCCGCGGAATTTTGACGCGGCCCTTTGTAGAAACCGTGGTGATCTTTGACAACTTGCCCTCCAGACATACGCTCGCTGCCATCGGGACTGCGCCCCCGAGAGAGGTAGTGCTTGGCAGAAGATGGCGTGCCAAGCCCAGATGCATCGCGCTCGAGCCTCCTTCGAGATCGGCGGTCAGCTGGAATCGAACAACCCACTCAGCCTGCTTCTCAGTTCTTCTAGAGCAGCCGGCGCCGAGAGCCCGGTGTCCCCTTCGCAAGCCACGAGATGCCGGCGCAGTCTCGCTGGCCAGTCCGCGACGTCATCGTCAACCGCTAGCCATCCGGCCGGCTGGCGACGCTGTACGTCGTTAAAGATTTGAGCCCAGCGCGGTGTCGCGCGGAAGTCCGCCTGCGCGAGGCCGTGGACACGACGGTGGAACGTTCCACCGAGGAAGCGCGGCCTCAGCGCTGCCGGCAGGCGCTTCAGAGCCTTGCCGTACCCAGGACGCACACACCAACTCGTGCTCAGAACAAGCCTCAGAGCGGGGTACGGCTCTATCGCCTCCTCGAGCAGCGGAAGCCACTCAAACAGCACCCGGCCGGGAGCTTCGCTCGGAGAGACGTGTATGCCCCGCTTGCGCGTACAGATCACCGCTTCGTGATGTAGAACGCCATCGAAGTCGAGGTAGAGCAGACGCTCATCTGCCCCCTTGACGAGCTTCACCTGTGACAACCGACACCTCCTTGAGAGGCAGCGCCTCCCTCGACGAGGCCAGTCTTCTTCCTGACCGGCCAAGGGTCAACCCACGGCTTGGGCCCGGTTGGCAACGTGCACATTCCCGCGTAAAGGCGCGTAGCGCCTGGGCAACGAGGGCACGGGACGATTCGAGATCGAGTCGTCGACAGCAGCCTCGCCTGTAGATCCATCCTCGGGCATCTAGAGCTGTATGGCCTACCCGGAGCATCTGTTGAAGCGTGGCGCTTTGCCGGAGGCCGTAGCCTCCGGCCTGGTTGCTGCTCGGCGCCGCGTTGCGGGTAGGCCCAGCCTCTCCGCCGGGACGGGCGAAGTGCTGGTACCTACGTAGCTGCCGCAGAGCGCAACGGTTGGCCCCCTTGATCTTCATGCAGCGCGGTTCATCAAGGACAACCGCCGAGCTGTTAAAGCTGCTCTCCACAGTAGCTCGCTTGAACGTGCCGCTCGCTGCCAGATTGCCAGAGACCGAGCGCACGGTACCGGGGCGGCAAGCCCACAGCGTCGTTGGACATGTCCAGGGAGCATCGCCGAAGGCGATCGCCAAGGACAGATTTCTCGCTGCCTACACTGACCTCCGGCGCGCCGCGCCGGAGGTCGACATCGCCCTCGCCGAGGACGCCTTGCCAGGACGCTGCAGCTTCTCGCGTTGCAGGATGTCGTAAGTCGCAGAGGTACTCACCGTATAGACACGCGACAGCCCCATGACGCGACATGGCGGCACCGGGCCGCGTCAATGGGCGGTTCCCGACCCGCAGGCCCCCTGCTCGGCCAGCATCCGCACTTGCACGTCCTTCAAGACTGCGTCAAGTCTCGGGACGCTGGCCAGCATCTCAGGCGAGATGCGCTTCGCTACCTCGCGCCGATTCAGCGACTTGCCTTCGGCCAGCACATCGCGAGCAATGGCCTCCAGGTGCGGACCTATAACGGCCAAGCGCAGGTCCCGGCGGGAGCGCGCATACGAGACCCAGCGCGCGCCCAGCTCTCGAGTCAAGCGGTTGGCGCGCAAGTACAACTGGCGCGCTTCGACATCCAGGCGACGCGCCACCTCCAGGACTGGGATGGGCTCGGGCAGCTGAAGAATCGCTTGAAGCTGCTGTTCGATGTCACCCCAATCCAGCTGCCGAGCCGGTGCCCGATCCGGCCGGGCCGGCAGCTCGAGCGGCAGGGCAAGCTGGGCGTTGCACGTTGGCGGTGTCCAGTTGCTCAAGTCTCCGGTAAGCAAGTGAACCAGGCTCAATCCGCTGTGGAGCGCGATGCTCAAACTGACGTCGAGCTTCGGTGTACCTGGGCCTTTGAGCCAGTGGTGCACAGTGCTCTTCCCCAAGCCATGGCGGCGCGCGAACGCTGCGGCCTGGCCGCCGTCCATAGCCGCCATGATCTGCTCTACGGCTCGGAGCATCGAGGCTCGGCAAGGCTGCGTCGTCAGCGAATGCTGTG
This sequence comes from Rubrivivax gelatinosus IL144, assembly GCF_000284255.1. NCBI lineage: Bacteria > Pseudomonadati > Pseudomonadota > Betaproteobacteria > Burkholderiales > Sphaerotilaceae > Rubrivivax > Rubrivivax gelatinosus. The sequence goes on along the minus strand of NC_017075.1, from coordinate 1,855,650 downwards.
CGGCCACCAACTGCGCGATCTGCCGAGCCTTCCAAAGTGCGCCAACGTCTGCCTGCGGAATCGGATCTTCAATCGCGCGCCCCAGGAACTCGCCGCACTTCGTACACCAGCCGGGCACGACCACCGCAGCGGCATGTCGAATGTTCGTCCTTGCACAGGACGGGCATTGCTGCCGCAACTGCGTACCGTGGCGGTGACAGACAGTCGACTGCGAAGACTCCCACGCGAGGCGGAAGTACGGTTTGCGAGCCTGCTGGAGGTCCTCGGCAAAGCACAGCGGGCAGTACTGCCCAGACGCGACAAGCGAGCGTCCGTTCTGCGCAATGACCTCGCGCCAAGGCAAGAACGTCAGTCCGTCTAGACCTGCGACGCCGGTTAGCGCCGACAAGGCCGACGACCAGCTCATCGCCGCATCACGCAGACCGGAGAGCTGGCGAGCGTGCCAGTCAAACTCGGGCGCCAACTCGAGACGCATTGCCTGGGCGACGAAGCGCCCGAGTTCATCGGTCGTCGTGGCATGCGAGACAGCCAGGCGGCAGTAGTAGCTCACGAGGCTCTCGACATCCGGGGTGCCGAGCCCCATGGGCGCCAGCGCGTGGAGGCTCGAGCGTAGAGGCGAGACTTGAAGCGGGGTGATCATTCAAGCGGCCTTCTTCGGACTGCGCGGCCGGATCGCGGTATGAGAGATGCCGGGGTTGATGGCTTCTTCGCCCTCGAGGATCTCCTCCAAGATCCGCTTGTGTTGTGCGTCTGTGAGCAAGCACCGCCGGAGCAGCTCTGGCGACCAGCCACCCTTCGCGGCCATGAAGCGCGCAGCACGAGTGAGCACGTCTCGCAGCGTCCCGATGCAGCCCAGGGCGTTGTCGTGCAGGACCTCGCTGTAGGGCAAGAGCCGACCGGCGAACAGCTCGGGCAGCTGCTTCTCGAACCACTGGACGCAGCTTCGGAACGCGCGCACGTCCGAATCGTTGTCCTGGCGGTAGCGATCGAAGTGAAGGACCTGGGTTCGACGCGCAAGCTGCCCGGACAAGCTCATCATCTGGAAGAGGTCGTACGAACTGCTCAGCACGAACTGCGCGCCGGAACGGTTGGACAAGGACTTCAGCGTGTTCATGTTCGCCGTCAGCCGCCGAGTGTTCTGGTGCTGCATGATGTGTGCAGCCTCGTCGATGACGACATGGGTGGTGCCCCGATCGCGGAGCGCGCGCTCGACAGCGGTGCGAAGCGCCGCCAGGCTGTTGGGGCTCAAGCCCGGAAGAATCGACAGGCGGTTCGTTGCCGGATCTACGCTGTAGGCATGCCGGCGCATCGGCAACTCACCTTCGAGTTGGCTGAGGATGTTCTGGTACAGCAGCGCCCAACTGAACTCGCGTTCCCCCGAGCTGGGTGCCTCGACGTAGATGGCTGGAACGAGACCTGCATCCCGGTTCATCGCCGCCTGGGAGCCTCTGACCGCGTCCTCGACCAAGAACCTGGACAGCGTCGATTTGCCGACTCCGGAAGGCCCGCAAACGAGGATGATGTCGTCAGTGCTCACCGGGTACATCAGGGCGGACAAGTCGTTGAGGCGTTCAGTGATGCGCGGATGGCGAACCCGATGTGCCGAGAGCGCCGTCACGGCGTGGTCTGCCGTCACGCGGCGCTCTGCGTGAGGCATCCCAGGAGACTGCGTAGGGGTATCAGTGGAAACTTGCATAGCGCGGGTCTTCAAAGTCAAAAGCTGTCAAAGTCGTCGAGAAGCGGTTCAGATTGCCCGGAGGCCGCATCAGGCTGTGAGTCGGCGGACTTGGTACCGAGATCGGCGAACTTGGGCGCCTTCAGCGAAGGCTCAGACACCGCCCCTCTGGCGAGGTACTGCGGTCCAGTCGCGCGCTCAGGCGGCGTAATCGGGCCATCCCCGAACTGCGCCACCAAGGACTCACTCTGAGCAAGTCGCTCCATGTGCGCCGCGGTGGCGCCCTCCGGTGTAAACGTCGAGAGGAACTCGACTAGTCGCTGGAGATCGTGTTCTTGGTTGACCGAAGGTTTGAAGCGACGACGGTATTCTTCGCTGACAGTCTTGAACGCCGCCTCAGACATGGACGGCAGCTGAGCCAGTGCGCGATGGCGTGCTTGAACCCACTGCTGCTTGACACGCACGTACACCGAGCTGGCGTCGAAGGGGTCGTACCGCACATCCACTTGGGTGTCCGCCACAGCGGCATCGCGGAAAGCCTGGTGCCAGTAGAACCGGTCAAACACCTTCACACCGGTCTGGCGGTTGACCATGCGGACACCACCGCGATCCGCGGGCGGACATGTCGCGATCAGAAAGTCGCGGTTGAACAGCACCCGCCGCTGCGGGCGGCTCCCGCACTCGCGCTGCAGACGCTCGAAGGTGTGCTTCGGAGACGCGGCCAGCGCGGGATGATCGGCTTCGGCGTAGTGCGTGAACGCCCAGTAGCAGAGTCCGTAGTAGAGACTCTCCAGGGTCCACTCAGCGTTGTTGACTGGCAAGGACTTCCCGGTGACCATGCGGACGTGCCTCGTCGCCTTGGTGTTGCCAGCCAGGTTGTGAATGAACTCGGTGTTGGCCTTGCCGAAGAGCCGTTCCATCACGGCGCCATGGCGCGGCGAGCCCTTTGGCCTCGCACGCAGATGCGTGCCCATCATCTGCAGGAACGCGGCGAACGCCATGCTGCGCAGATCGGACCCGTTGTCGACAACGACGAACTCGGGCATCCGCCCGTGACGTCGGACCATGTCGCGAATGACCATCATTACCGAGCGGTACGATGGCGGCTCGAAGGTCAAGTACAGGCCGACGATCTCGCGAGTCGTCGCGCAGACAGCCAAGGTCAACCAAGGCCGGCCGAGAGGCCGGCCCGTGCGCGAGGAGAGGCACTCCAGGTCGACCTGCGTGTGGTCGATGTGGACGTACTGCAGCGGCCGGCTACCGTGAACCGGGGCCTCGTACTCGATCGAGTCGACAAAGGCTTGCTGCTGGTACGCATACCGAGAGCTTTGCCGGATGCGAACGTCGGCGTCGCTGCCCGCGCGTTTGATGAAGCCGATGAAGGTCGGATACGAGGGCGCCTTCAAGCCCTTGCTGGCGCACAGCGCCACCAGCGCGTTGTGGCACGCGCGATAGTTCTTTGCCGAGGCGTCTCTCCATTCACTCTGGTGGACCTGCCTCATCATCTCCACCAAGGCTGGATCCAGTCGGGGCGTGCGATTGCCACGCAGATGGGTCATCGGGACCAGGGCAAGATCCTCGTTGCCTCCCGAAGCACGTGCAGCAGCCTCCTTAGCACGCAGCCGGCTCATGGTTCGCGCACTGGGGAGCGCTCCAAATGTTCCCCCCTCCAACTGGCGCCTGCGATGTAGTGCCGTCGCCAATTGCGCATCCGAGTAGTCGTGGAAGCGCAGTTGTCCGCCGTCTGCACCTGCGACCGACTCCACCTGACCTCCTTCTAGGGCGCGGAGCAACCACTCTCGACTGACGTCGAACGTCCCGCCGGTCGGTCTGTTCAAGACCACCCGGTCATCGGAGACGAGGGCAACGGTCAAGGTCTCGCCGCTGTACCTGAACAAGGCCCCTGGTCCGATGTCGACGACAAAGCTCGGCTTGCCGGGACGGCGAACATCCCGCTGCGAGAGCACGAAGTCTCGATAGACCTCGTCGCGATAGAGCCAGGCGCAGCGCGGCTCGTACAGAGGCTCTTCTTGCAGGTTTGCGACGAGAGCACCGTCGGCGACGGCCTTGAGCAAGTGGTCAGCAGAGAAGCTGTACGGGGCATTGACTAGCTCATGCAGCGTCATCCGTCCCTCTTGAGCAAGCAGCGCGCGCACCTGCGTCAAGACCTCATCTGGACACGGCTCCGCCGCTTCGCCCAAGTAGTCGGCCAAGTGCAGGCAGTTCTCGACCCAGACCTTCGAGAAGGCCAAGTCCGAGATGACGCGATACTGCAACCCCAGTTCGCCGAACACAGCCTCGAAAAGTGGCGAGTACCAGCTCCCGTCGTCTGCCAGCCGGTACTTGAAGGGGCGTTTCGCTGACTCCTTGAGGAGCGTCGCATGGGGCTTGCACTCAACGACGGTGATGCCGTCGTCGCGCAGCACCAAGAAGTCCGGCGTGTAGCGCAGGGTATGAACCTCGCCGCTATCGGGTTCGACGTGCTCGATGACCCGTGTGAAGGGCTGGGGAAAGTAGGCCAGCGTCTTGGCGTCGTTCTCGTAGACGACCGCTGCAGGAAACTCAACGTGCCGGCTCTCGGTGCCGATCCAGGTGCCGTTCTTGCGGCTGTGGAAGTGCGAAACGACGTTGCGGCCACTGCTGTACACATCGCGTACGGGTGCCTCGACCATCGCGCGCTGGACAAGCTGCCGCCCCTGCGGGGGCACACCAAGGCAATCGAAGAGCTCGGTCAAGCGCTCTTTGGTCAGCGCCGACGGGTTGAGGGAAGGTCTCATACGGGGGATGTAGGAAGCCCGATGCCCGATGGCGCGAAAATCGGTCGCAAACGACCGCTGTCCACCGCCGACCTGTCATGAGTACTCCCTCCCAAATCGCCCCTCCCTTGGCAGCAGCACTGCCCCAGTCCGCGGCGCAGGAAGAGCTGGAATCGGCGGCCAAGCGCCTGATCCAAGAGCAGATGCGCAGCCGCAAGCTGAGCTATGCCGAGTTGTCGGAACGGCTGGCATCCCTGGGGTTCGTCGAGACGCCGGCGCGGTTGAACCGCAAGGTCAACCGGAAAAAGTTCCAGGCGAGCTTCTTCATAGCCTGCCTGCTGGCCCTGGACGTCGAGACACTCGATATCTCGGGCGTGGACGTCTCTGCCGCCGGAAGACGGCAGCGCTTGGCACGGGAGCAGTTCGCGCGCGCCGACCGGGAAGCGCGCAGGCGCCGACCCCTCAACCCCAAAGCGGGCGCGCTCTCGGAGCTCTGAACGGCGGCGCATTGAGATGCGCAGCAGCTTCCCATCGGCCCATGCACAGCTGCCGCCGCGCCTCCGGCCGAAGCTCGCCCTACTCCCATACGCGGCCCCCCTCATCTCTCACCCCCCTCATAAATAGGGGGCCCGATCGAGACGAAAGTCAGCGGGAATTCCGCAAGCCTAATACCCCGCGGAGCGATTGACAACCGGTATCACTCGAAGGCTCGCCACTTAACACAACGTATATAAGAAAACGTGCACACAGTTCTCATGCGTCACACACTGGCAGTAGTGTTAAGGCACCAACCGAGATCTCTCGCGCGAGAATCCTCGCGACCACCGGAGATCGGACATGAAGCCAACGAAGCCTGAGAGACAAGTCGCCACCCCGCAAACTCGGACGCCGCGAACGGCAGGAGACATCACCTCCAGCAGCACGGAGAAGTTGACCCAGGACAGTGCACCTCCCAGGCGCCCGACCGTTTTGGCGCTCGACCTCGAGTTCACCCTCATCAGCTCTGCTGTCTCCCAGATCCCGCGCCCAGGACTATTCTCTTTTCTTAAGCGATGCAAAGAGCTATTCCCGCGGATTGTGATATTTACTTCCGTCCCCGAGGGTCGGTTTCGCGAGATCGCCAAAACACTAACAAATGAAAGCGTGGCGCCAGACTGGTTTCTCGAAGTCGAATATATCAGCTGGTCCGGGGCGACGAAGGATCTAAGATTTATCGACGGCTGCGACGTCGAAGACGTGCTGCTGATCGACGATCTCGCTAGCTATGTTCACGAAGGACAAGAGAAGCAGTGGATAGCTGTTGAAGCGTTCGACCCCAGAAACAGCGGTGACCTCGGCCTGGGCGATCTGACCGCGAAACTTGAACAGCGCCTGATCAACACCGAACCCCTCGGGATAAACAGTTGAAGCTCGTTGTCTGCCGAGCATGCGGAGTGATTCATGAACTCGTCAAGACTCCAGACATGAGCACCTTGTCCGAAGAACGCCGGTACGAGTTGACTCATTGCCGTCTGTGCGAGGCCCCAGCGATCCACATGCGACGACTCTACCCCGACGCCAAGGAACTGCCAGAAGGAGAGTTGGGATATCCTGCCGTAATTATCGAGAATCAGACCAACAGAAGCACTCCTTCGACCATAGAAACCACCCCAAGAGAATCTCACCTGACAATCGAAGTCACTGTCATCGCCAACCTCTTCGACGAAATCGAACAGGCGCGCGCAAACGACGACACGGGCCGACAGTATGTTATTACCCCCGAGACCCCCGGCGTCGATGTGCGATCACTCCGTGAAGGCCAGCGACTGCGCTGCACTATTCTCAACACTCGCCTGCCCAAGATAATCCGAGCCACTGTTATTGAATAGATGCTCTCCCGCGATCACGGAGGCGACCGAAGGCCTTATCTCTCAGGATCAGGAACTTACCCCTTCAGACGGATCAAGTGGACGCAAGCTCGAAGCAAGTCAGCTAAACTGCGGCGCCAGCAACCGACGCAGGCACCCCTCAATATACCCGCCCAACCAGCCTCTTGGCGCGAGGTGGCAAGGCGGCCATCTAGGGCAAAATATTTTTTGCCACTAATTGGTTTATTTTCTTCCGCTTCGCCAGGATATTCTTTATTTGAGCACCGCCAGCATCGGTTCCAACGGGGGCAACCGGCCATCTTTTGCTTGATTTCGAGGCCAGCAATCACTTAACGTCACAAGGCCATATACCGCCAACCATGAGGTGGCCGTCTGCCGCTTTATGGGTTAACTGCCGATCGGCCAAATTTTCCGTTTCCGGAAAGCTAGACAGGCGCAGGCCGTCTGGCGGTATCCGCCTGTACCGAAAGCGGCCCGCGAACCCGCGTCTCCTCAGCGGCCCGGATGCGGCGGAGCGGCGGAGCGGCGCAGGACAGTGCCGTGGACGATCGGTCGAGAGAGCGATGCCACGCCAGCCTGAGTGTCCATTGAAGCGGTAGGCAAAGCCTGCTGTTGGGCGACACGCAAAACTGCCCCCCTGGCGTCATTGAGAACTGACCCCCTTCGCTGACGAAGGAGAGGTCGATGGAGGAAGTGTTCCAAGCTCAGCCGGTCCAACGAGGCCCGGGGAGCGACACGATGCTGGCGCCACAGGAGGTGCAGAAGATGCTGGCGCTGCAGGCGCTGGGATGGGGAGCCAAGCGCATCAGCCGGGAACTGGGCTGCAGCCGCAACACGGTGCGCGAGTACCTGCGGCAAGGCGGCTGGCGGCCGATGCGCACGACGCACCGCGAGAGCGTCCTGGAGCCGCACCGGCAGTGGCTGGCCGAGCGGCTGCGGCAGCACCGCGGCAACGCCGACGTCGTGCGCCAGGACCTGCAGCGAGAGCTGGGCATCCGCGTGAGCCTGCGCACCGTCCAGCGTGCCGTCGAGCCGCTGCGTCGGGAGTTGCGGGCCGAGAGCGTGGCCACAGTGCGCTACGAGACCGCGCCCGGCCAGCAACTGCAAATCGACTTCGGCAGCACGTCAGTCATCGTGGACGGCGAGCCGCTGCGCATCCACCTGTTCGTCGCCACGCTCGGCTACAGCCGGCGCTGTCACGTCGCCGTCTTCCTGCATGAGCGCCAGTCGTCGTGGCTGCACGGCCTGGAAGGCGCCTTCCGGCGCTTCGGCGGCGTGCCGCACGAAGTCCTGCTGGACAACGCCAAGCCGCTGGTCACCGAGCACAACGCGCAGACGCGCGAGGTGCGCTTCAACGACCGCTTCCACGCGTTCTGCCGTTACTGGGACTTCACGCCGCGGGCCTGCGCGCCGTATCGCGCGCGGACCAAGGGCAAGGACGAGCGTGGCGTCGGCTACGTCAAGCGCAACGCCATCGCCGGGCACCGCTTCGCCAGCGTCGAGGAACTGCAGGCGCACCTGGAGCGCTGGGTGCGCGAAGTCGCCGACGTGCGCATCCACGGCAGCACCGGCGAGCCGCCGCTGCAGCGCTTCGAGCGGCACGAGCGCGCCGCGTTGCGGCCGCTGCCGTCCAAGGCGCCGTTCCTGCAGGTGCGCGAGGTCACGCGGCGCGTGCACACCGACGCCTGTATCGAGCTGGACACCAACCGCTACAGCGTGCCGTGGCGGCTCATCGGCGAGACGGTCACCGTCGTCGTCGCCGAGCGTCAGGTGCGAGTGCTCTACGCCGGCCAGGAAGTGGCCTGCCACGCGCAGAGCGCGCTGCGGCGCTGCAGCGTCATCGAGCGCAGCCACCTGGTGGGCATCGTCGGCGGCCAGTTGGCCGGGATGACGTGGCTACCGAAGATGCCGCCGCCGATAGCCCCGGTGCCTGGCGAGTTGCAGCGCCCGCTCGATCAGTACGAGGCCGTCGCCGGAGGAAGCTGGTGATGGCCGCGTCGAAGAAGACCGAGGAACTCGACGCGCTCGAGCCCATGCTTACGCGGCTCAAGCTCACCGCCATCCGAGACCAGCTCGACACGCTGTTGGACCAGGCCGCGCGGGCCGAGCTGAACCTGCGCGAGGCGCTGTCGATGCTGTGCGCGGCCGAGGTCGCCCGCAAGGACGAGCGGCGCATCCAGATGGGCATGTCCATCGCCAAGTTCCCCTGCGTGCGCACGCTGGAGGGCTTCGAGTACGACGCGCAGCCGTCGGTGGACCCCAAGCAGATCCGCGAGCTGGCCACCTCGCGCTGGGTTGCCAACGGCGACAGCGTGCTGCTGCTCGGGCCGCCCGGCGTCGGCAAGACGCACCTGGCTGTCGCTCTCGGGCGCGAGGCCATCGTGCGCGGCTACAGCACGCTCTTCGTGCCAGCGACGAGCCTGGTGACGCAGCTGGTGCGGGCGCACGTCGAAGGCCGGCTGGAGGAGAAGCTCGTGCACTTCGCCAAGCCCAAGCTGCTGGTCGTCGACGAACTCGGCTACCTGCCGTTCGAGGCCAACGCCGCACACCTGTTCTTCCAGCTCGTAAGCCGCCGCTACGAGCGCGGCTCGATGCTCGTGACCAGCAACCGCTCGGTGGCCGAGTGGGGCGGCGTCTTCGGCGACGCCGTCGTCGCCACCGCCATCCTCGACCGGCTGCTGCACCACAGCCACGTCCTCACCATCCGCGGCGACAGCTACCGGCTGCGGACCAAGCGCCGCTCCGGCCTGGTTAACCAGGCCGGAGCGAACCCCGCAACAACCAACTGAACCACCACCCGGGGGTCACTTCTGGATGTCGCCGGGGGGTCAGTTCTCGATGTCGCTTGACACCTGCGAGGTGCGGGTCGGCGTACTTGCGCCACCTAAGGCTGAAGTGACCACCGTCGAGGGCTCGCTTGGTTGCCGAGCACGGAGTTGACCCAGCGGAACTTCGGCACGTCGCGCGGCTTGGTCCGGCCGAAGATAGCGACCTGCGGCAGCTAGCCCCGCAGATGCGCCACCTGCCGCTATCGACCCGTTGCAGACTTCCGCTTGGCCTGCGTCGCAACGCTGAAGCGGTCGCTCAACTGCTTTTGGCTCCTGCCCCTTCAACACCTGGCCAGCAGGCCTTAACCTACCTCAGTGTCAGCGCTTCGAGCGGTACAACCGTACCGTGGTAACTCGTCTGACACAGTGTCGTCGGCAACTCGAAATCAAACACGACTTGGTGCTGCGGATTCAGCCCGACCAGCCTGCTTTTCGTGCGGTTGCTGGCTGAAGCGTAGTTGACGAAAACACTGCCATCGAGTACCTGTTGAGAATTCGAGCAGATGTCGGACAGAATGGACTTGTCGTAGTCGAAGCGCCAATTCTCAGTGGCAGTGCGGTTCGCATTATCGATCTTGTACGACACGACCGCACTGTAGTTCCGCGATTCCCCCGCCGGCGCACCGACCGGCTGCTGCGCGCTCTGTAGCCCATTGTTGAACAGCAGCAGATACTTGTCAGGGGAAATGTTGATGCCGTGCTGACCAATAGGATAGAGCCCCCCCGCCGTCAGGACCAGGGCCTTGCTGCGCAGGGACGGAAAGGTGTACCAATACTTGGTCGGGTCACCGAAAATCCAGATGATCTCCTTAGTCTTGTAGCCCAACTTGATCAGAAAGTTCTCGCGGCTTGACACGACGACGGAGTCGTCCTGCGGATCGTATAGCGCCGCGTTCATATGGAACCAGTCGACTCCAGGCCGAACGAATTGCGTCGCATCGTCACCGTACTGCGTCATGAAGTCACCAATGATCTTTCCCAGATCCCAATTGCTTATGACACTGCCATCGTCAGCGATTTCGGCCAGATTGGTTTCAATATAGTTCACACCATTGATAAGGGCATCGAATTCGGCGAGGTAGCCGAACTTTCCGAAATCTAGATTGTGGTGAAAGTTGATATATGGCGGAGCCACCAAGAGCTTACTGGTCGATGTGCCGTCGAGCTCCAGTCGGGTAAGCATCATGCTAGAAATACCATCACTGCCACCGATGACGAATCCACCGGCTTTGAAAACCGAGTGAGCCGCATTGACCACTGGCGGTACACCGACCCAGCGAAGCTGCCCATCCGTGTCGTAGATCGCGGGCGTACCGCTACCGGACTGCAGCGCGAAGTAGTCGAATCCAATCTGATCGCCTGCAGCTCGGGTCTTCAGTACTTGCAGCCGGTCGTAGATCGCCAGGGGATCGACATATGCCGCAGTCGTCAGTTCCTTGGTAAATGCAAGGCGGGACCCATCCTCAAATTCGACCGAGAAGTCAACCGTGTTGGTGCCGCCAGCGTACAAACCAAACACGGGAACTTGCATGCTTTTCGCGTCACTGGACAGATAGCCTTTGCTAACGAGGTGGGACTTGTACTGCGTGACGTTAACCGGCTTCGATGCCGATCCGGAGTGGGGCCGGATCGTGAAACTGATCAAGGCAATGCGCCCCAATTGTAGCCCAGTGAACTCGACGTTCTGGATGAACGGGCTGGGTCCCGCAGACGATGTGCTGATGGTCAATTTACTCTGATCGGCATACGACAGGGCATCTCCACCGAAACATCCTGACAGCATGAAACCGACCGCGACCCACGCAGCGACTAGCCCGTAGATTCTGCGCTGAATGTGATGCATACCGACACCCTGAAATAAGTTGATTCACACCGCGACAAGCGACAGCGCAGCAACCAGGCCGCCGGCCTTGTCGCTCCGTTTTGCCAGCTCCGACACGGGCCCAACGAGTCCCGCGGGGACAGAATATTAACTGATTGGCCACAACACATTATTCTTCAGTGGGGGCGATAAATCCGACCGCAACCTGTCGTCGGCAACGGACTGGTCATGGCCGTCAGCAGTCGTCCCGTGTTGCATTGCTGGCGCACGCCTCCCGCCGTACAGCAGTCTCCCCCGCGCACTTGCGACTGTCTGCTCCCCGGCGTGCAGACGTCCAGATCGGAAGCCAAGGCTGGCAAGACAAGCGCGAGACGTCAGGCTCGAACAGCATCGTCATCGGAACGAGCGCACGCATCCCCTCGCGCTCGCCTGCAAGCACTCCCCGCAAGAGGTGATCAGCGCCCAACTGGCACTACGACTTGCTGCCCTCGACAGTGCGCCCGCCGCCGCTCAACGCCACGCCCCAAGCACTCGGCGCCGACCCCACCACCGCCCCCACCACCCTCCTGTATGGACCGGGGACATAGGTGACAGGTGTGCGAGGACATAGGTGACACTTTTTCCTGCCTAGCCAGCGGAGAACGAAGTTGCCGTGGAGCGCAGTCACCGTGAAGGATCAAAGACAGGAGTTCGTCGGTCTGGCCCGCCAAGCGGATGCGAACGTCAGTGAGCTGTTTCGCCGGTTCGGGATCAGCCGCAAGACGGGCTACAAGTGGCTCAGCCGCGAGGACTTGGAGGACCGATCTCGTCGTCCATGCCATTCGCCATCTCGCACAGCGCAGGAGCTGCAGGACCAGGTGTTGGCCGTTCGAAGCGAGCACCCGGCGTGGGGTGGCCGCAAGATCGCCCATGTACTGGCTCGCGACGCAGGCGTGTGCATCGCAGCGAGTACGGTCAATTCGGTGCTCAAGCGCCACGGCTTGATCAGCCCCGGCGCGAGCGCAGCGGCAACCGCGTGGCAGCGTTTCGAGCACGAGTCGCCCAATGCGCTGTGGCAGATCGACTTCAAGGGCCACTTTGCCACCGACACGCAGCGCTGCCATTCGCTGACCGTGCTGGACGATCACTCGCGCTTCAACCTCGTGCTGCAGGCTCTGGCCGGTGAACGACGCGAACCGGTGCGGCAGGCCCTGCAAGATGCTTTTCGGCGCTATGGCCTGCCCGAGCGCATCAATGCCGACAACGGCCCGCCCTGGGGCGCACCGACCGTGGGTGCGCTCACGGGCTTGGGCGTGTGGCTGATCCGCCTGGGAGTGCGCCTGAGCCACAGTCGACCCGCTCATCCGCAGACCAACGGCAAAGACGAACGCTTCCACCGCACGCTGGCCGCCGAAGTGCTGCTGGGCCGCAAGTTTCGCGACCTGGCCGATGTCCAGCAGCACTTCAACTCCTGGCGTCACGTCTACAACTTCGAGCGCCCGCATGAAGCCCTGGGTATGCAGACGCCAGCCAGTCGCTACAGCGCCAGCATGCGCTCAATGCCCGGCAAGCTTCCTGACGTCGAGTACGGCCCCGAAGACATCGTCAGACGCGTCGGCGACGGCGGTCGCATCAGCATCCGGGGCCTCAAGCTGCGAGTGGGCAAGGCGTTGATCGGTCAGCACGTCGCCTTGCGGCCTCGCCTTGATCGCGATGGCTCCTTCGATGTCTACTTTTGCCATCACAAGCTCGATGCCATCGAGCTGGACGCGGTGGGCTGACCACGTCCTCTTTGTCACCCATGTCCTCGCACGGGTGTTACCCATCTCCCCGGTCCATACACCCTCCCACCCCAGGGAAAACCCTGAATCCGGAGCTCAGAAAAACGATTGCGTAAACGTTTTTTCGGTGTCCAAATCTCGCCCAGCAGGTCTCAAGCCCAACGCTTCGGCACCGCCGATGGAGTCATCGCCAGGTCGCCGAGCGGCGTCGTCAGAGGCCCGCTTCACAGCAAATCGTCGGCGGCCGCCGGCTACAACTCGTTCTGAAGGAGATCTTGGATGGACACCACTCGTCGCTTGACGCTCGTCACCGCCGCCTTGGCCCTCGGCGGCCTGGTCAGCCTTCCGGCCTACGCCGCCGACCCCGCCCCGGCCAAGATCGGCCTGGTGATGAAGTCGCTCGCCAACGAGTTCTTCCGCACGATGGAAGACGGCGCCAAGGCGCACCAGAAGGCCAACGCCAAGACCTACACCTTGATCGCCAACGGCATCAAGAACGAGACCGACACCGCCGCGCAGATCAAGATGGTCGAGCAGATGGTGGCGCAGCGCGTCGACGCCATCGTCATCGCGCCGGCCGACTCCAAGGCGCTGGTGCCCGCGCTCAAGGCCGCCGCCGACAAGGGCGTGCTGGTCGTCAACATCGACAACCAGCTCGACGCCGCCGCGCTGGCCGACAAGCAGTTCAAGGTGCCGTTCGTCGGCCCCGACAACCGCGCCGGCGCACGCCTGGTCGGTGACTACCTCGCCAAGTCGCTGAAGGCCGGCGACAAGGTCGGCATCCTCGAAGGCGTCTCGACGACCTTCAACGCCCAGCAGCGCACGCTGGGCTTCCAGGACGCGATGAAGGCCGCCGGCATCACCGTCGTCGGCGTGCAGTCGGCCGACTGGGAGATCGACAAGGGCAACACCGTCGCCGCCGGCATGCTGCGCGAGCACCCCGATCTGCGCGCCCTGCTCGCCGGCAACGACAGCATGGCGATCGGCGCGGTGGCGGCCGTGAAGGCGGCCAACAAGACGGGCAAGGTGCTGGTCGTCGGCTACGACAACATCTCGGCCGTCAAGCCGATGCTGGCCGACGGCCGCATGCTGGCCACCGCCGACCAGTACGGCGCCAAGCAGGCCGTGTTCGGCATCGAGACCGCGCTCAAGGCGCTGCAGGCCAAGCAGAAGCAGGCCGACATGCCGGCGCAGGTCAAGACCGACGTCGTCCTGGTGACCAAGGGCAGCAAGTAATCGCCCCCCGGCCGCGCGGTGGATGGGCTGACGCCCGTCATCGCGCCGGCCGCCAACGTTTCAACGGAGTCCCTTCGACGTGAGCGAAGTCGTGCTGCGGGTCGACCGCATCGCCAAGTCGTTCGGTGCGGCGCGTGTGCTGACCGACGTGTCCTTCGAGCTGCGCGCCGGCGAGGTGCTGGCGCTGACGGGCGAGAACGGCGCCGGCAAGAGCACGCTGTCGAAGATCATCTGCGGGCTCGAGCAGCCCAGCGGCGGCGCCATGTCTCTGGCCGGCGTGGCGCATGCGCCGCGCAGCCGCACGCAGGCCGAGCGCGCCGGCGTGCGCATGGTGCTGCAGGAGCTGGGCCTGATCCCCACCCTGACGGTGGCCGAGAACCTGCTGATCGACCGCCTGCCCAACCGCGCCAGCTGGGTCGACCGCGGCGCGCTGGCCGCGCAGGCGCGCGCGCAGCTGGCACGCGTCGGTCTGACGCAGATCGACCCGATGCTGCCGGTGGCCGCGCTGGGCATCGGCCAGCAGCAGATGGTGGAGATCGCGCGCAACCTGCAGGACGGCACGCGCGTGCTGATCCTCGACGAACCGACGGCGATGCTGACGCCGCGCGAGATCGAGCAGCTGTTCCGCGAGATCGAGCAGATGAAGGCCCGCGGCGTGGCCGTCATCTACATCTCGCACCGCCTCGACGAGGTGCTGCGCATCGCCGACACGCTGGCCGTGCTGCGCGACGGTGCGCTGGTCAGCCTGCGGCCGATGCGCGGCGTGGCGGAAACCGACATCGTGCAGGCCATGGTCGGCCACGAGGTCGACGACCACGCCGAACGCCCGGCGCGCCCGGCCGGCGCCGCCGTGCTGCGCGCCCAGGGGCTGGGCCGCGGGCAGGCCGTGCGCGACCTGGACTTCACGCTGCACGCCGGCGAGGTGCTGGGCCTGGCCGGGCTCGTCGGCTCGGGGCGCACCGAGGCGCTGCGCCTGCTGTTCGGCGCCGACCGCGCCGACCGCGGCCGGCTGACGCTGTACGACGGCGAACGTGTGGCCTACGAAGGCTGCGGCTGGCGCTCGCCGCAGCAGGCGATCGCCGCCGGGCTGGGCCTCGTCACCGAGGACCGCAAGTCGCAAGGCCTGCTGTTGCCGCAGTCGGTGCGCGTGAACACCACGCTGGGCGACCTGCGCGCCTTCACCGCCGGGCTGGGCTGGCTGCGCCAGCGCGCCGAACGCAGCGAAGCCGGCCGCTGGGTCGACACGCTGCGTGTGCGCTGCACCGGGCCCGAGCAGCCGGTGGGCACGCTGTCGGGCGGCAACCAGCAGAAGGTGGTGTTCGCGCGCTGGCTGCGCCG
Organism: Rubrivivax gelatinosus IL144; assembly: GCF_000284255.1. Classification (NCBI taxonomy): domain Bacteria; kingdom Pseudomonadati; phylum Pseudomonadota; class Betaproteobacteria; order Burkholderiales; family Sphaerotilaceae; genus Rubrivivax; species Rubrivivax gelatinosus. Next base: position 1,840,367 of record NC_017075.1, on the reverse strand, counting down.
CGACTGCAAGGCGCTGCTGCTCGACGAGCCGACACGCGGCGTCGACGTCGGCGCACGCGCCGATCTGTACGCCCAGCTCGACGCGATGGCCGCCGCCGGCAAGGCGCTGCTCGTCGTCTCCAGCGACCTGCGCGAGCTGATGGCGCTGAGCGACCGCATCGGCGTCATGAGCGGCGGCCGCCTGGTGGCGATCTTCAAGCGCGGCGAATGGACCCAGCAGGGCCTGCTCGAAGCCGCCTTCAGCGAAACCGGCGGCGCCGCGGCCTCCAAGCCCGCGCCCGTGGCCGCCCACTGAACACCTCCCCATGCAGGACAGAACGACGATGAACGCAGCCCCCGACACCCGCGCAACGCCCGGCAGCGCCTGGTCGGCCCTGCGCGGCCAGGCCGGCACCTATCTGGCGCTGACGGCGGTGCTGGTCGGCATGGTGCTGCTGTTCTCCAGCCTCAGCGAATACTTCTTCACCCGCGACACGCTGCTGTCGATCGTCAACGAGATCCCGGCGCTGACGGTGATGGCCGTCGGCATGACCTTCGTGCTGATCCTGGCCGGCATAGACCTGTCGGTGGGCTCGGTGATGGCGCTGTCGGCGGCAGTGGCCGCCAGCGCGATGCTGAACTGGAGCACCGCGCCCTGGCTGGCCTCGCTGCTCGGGCTGGGCGTGGGCTTGGCCTGCGGGGCCGTGACGGGCGCCGTGTCGGTGGCCTGGCGGCTGCCGTCGTTCATCGTCTCGCTCGGCATGCTCGAAGCGCTGCGTGGCGGCGCCTACCTCGTGACCGACTCGCGCACCCAGTACGTCGGCCAGTCCATGGCCGCGCTGGCCGCGCCGGTGTGGGGCGGCATGTCGGTCGCGTTCCTGATCGCGCTGGCGCTGGTCGTCGTCGGCCAGCTCGTGCTGACGCGCACCACCTACGGCCGCTACATCATCGGCATCGGCACCAACGAGGAAGCCATGCGCCTGGCCGGCATCGACCCGCGGCCGGTGCGCATCGCCGTCTTCGCCGTGACCGGGCTGCTGGCCGGGCTGGCGGGGCTGATGCAGTCGGCACGGCTGGAAGCCGCCGACCCGAACACCGGCACCGGCATCGAGCTGCAGGTGATCGCCGCGGTGGTCATCGGCGGCACCAGCCTGATGGGCGGGCGCGGCTCGGTCGTGACGACGCTGTTCGGCGTGCTGATCATCGCGGTGCTCGACGCCGGGCTGGCGCAGATCGGGGCGTCGGACCCGAGCAAGCGCATCATCACCGGCTTCGTCATCGTCGCCGCCGTCATTGCCGACACGCTGCGCCAGCGCAGCCAGGCGGCGCGCCATTGAGGCGTCAGGTCGGCACCAGCGTTACCCGGAACCCGGCTCGCCGTGACCTCGAAATCGTCCCCCAGCACCATCCGCACCGTGGCCGAACGCGCCGGGGTGTCGGTGGCCACCGTCTCGCACGTGCTCAACGGCACGCGCCACGTCAGCGACGCGCTGCGCGCGCGTGTCGAGGCCGCCATGCGCGAGCTCGATTTCGTGCCCAGCGCCATCGCGCGCAGCCTCAAGCAGCGGCAGACGCACACCATCGGCATGATGACGCCGAACTCGTCGAACCCGTACTTCGCCGAGATCGTGCAGTACGTCGAGGACCATGGCTTCGGCGCCGGCTACCACGTCGTGCTGTGCAACTCCAACGACGACCCGCGCCGCCAGAGCGCCTATCTGCAGGTGCTGGCCGAGCGCCGCATCGACGGCCTGGTGCTGGTGCCCACCGGCGACGACGCCACCGTGCTGGCCCAGCTCGACGGCCTGCGCATGCCGGTGGTGCTGCTGGACCGGCCGCTGGCCGGCATGCGCTTCGACGCCGTCTGCAACGACAACCGCGCCGGCGCGCGCCTGGCCGTGCAGCACCTGGTCGGCCTGGGCCACCGGCGCATCGGCTGCATCGGCGACAGCCCGGCGACGGCCGTCAGCTGCGAACGCGAAGCCGGCTGGCGCGAGGTCCTGGCCGAAGCCGGGCTGGCCGGCGAAGCGCCCGAGGTGCAGTACGGCCACTTCACCGCGCAAGGCGGCTTCGATGCCATGCAGCGCCTGCTGCAGCAGCCGCAGCCGCCGACGGCGGTCTTCGCCTGCAACGACGCGATGGCGATCGGCGCCCTCGGCGCGCTGGCCCAGGCCGGGCTGGCCGCGCCGGCGGACGTGTCGATCGTCGGTTATGACGACGTCGACCTGGCGCACTGGGTGCATCCGGCGCTCACCACCGTCGCCCAACCCAAGCAGCAGATGAGCCGCCTGGCGGTCGATCTGCTGATCGAACGCATCGAGCGCCGGCGGCACGAGGCGCAGACCCGCGCGCTGGCGCCCAGCCTCGTCGTGCGCGCGTCGAGCGCCGCCCCGCGCGTGGCCGCCGCCGCACCTGCCCTCTAGGACAACGCCATGCCAGCCTCCTCCCCGCCCCCCAGCCCGTCCGCCGGCAGCCCCACCGTCGCCGTCGTCGGCAGCCTGAACCTCGACCTCGTGCTGCGTGTGCAGCACGCGCCTGAAGCCGGGCAGACGGTGCAGGCCGACGGCCTGCAGCAAGTCAACGGCGGCAAGGGCGCCAACCAGGCGGTCGCCTGCGCCCGCATGGGCGCGCCGGTGCGCATGATCGGCTGCGTCGGCGCCGACGCGCCGGGCGAGCGGCTCGCCGACGGCCTGCGCGCCGAAGGCATCGACGTGCGCTGGCTGCGCCGCGACGCCCAGGCGTCGACCGGCACCGCCGTCGTCGTCGTCGAGGCCAGCGGCCAGAACCGCATCGTCGTGCACCCGGGCGCCAACGCCACGCTGGCCTTCGAGAACGACAGCGCCTGCGAGCAGGCCCTGGACGGCTGCGCCGCCGTGGTGATGCAGCTCGAAACGCCGCTGGCCACGGCCCGCCAGGTGGCCGAGACGGCACAGCGGCGCGGCCTGCGCGTGGTGCTGAACCCGTCGCCCAGCCTGCCGCTGGACGAGAGCTGGTGGCCGCTCGTGTCGCTGCTGATCGTCAACGAGAGCGAGGCCGGGGCCTACACCGGCACGGCGGTGGCCGACGCCGCGGCCGCCGCTCGCGCCGCGCGCACGCTGCGCGAGCGCGGCTGCGCGGAGGTGCTGGTCACGCTGGGTGAACACGGCGTGGTCGTCAGCGACGCCCGCGGCGAACGCCTGCACCCGGCCGTGCCGGTGGCGCAGGTGGTCGACACCACCGGCGCCGGCGACACCTTCCTGGGCGCCGTCGTCGCCGAACTGATGGCCGGCCGCGACCTCGACACGGCGGCCCGCACCGGCCTGCGCGCCGCGTCGCTGTGCGTGCAGACGGCCGGGGCGCAACCCAGCATCCCGCACCGCGACAGCGCCCTGGCCTGCGCCGAACCCCCGCCCGCCGTGCCGCTGCCCGCCGGCGCCGCACCCGCAACCTGGAGCCAAGCATGAAGAAGAACGGCCTGCTGCACCCCGAGCTGGCGCGCTGCATCGCCGCCCTCGGCCACGGAGACATGGTCGTGATCGCCGACGCCGGCCTGCCGGTGCCACCCGGCCCGCAACGCATCGACCTCGCCGTGCGCGCCGGCCTGCCGGGGCTGGAAGACGTGCTCGCCGCGGTGCTGGGCGAGATGCAGGTCGAGTCGACCTGGCTCGCCCAGGAGTCGCTGGACCGCGCCGGCGGCGCCTGCCCGGGCTGGTACTCGCGCCACCTGGCGCTGACGCCCCGCACCCTGGCGCACGAGGACTTCAAGCGCCTCACTCAGCAGGCCCGGGTCGTCGTGCGCACCGGCGAGTGCACGCCCTACGCCAACGTCATCCTGGTGGCCGGCGTGACGTTCTGACGGGTGCCGTCTACCGAGTCCCACCCGGAGCGGCCTTGGCCGCCAGGATCTGCGCCGCCAAGGCCTCGCCGGCAGCTTGCGCGGAAGCGGCCAGGGCCGGCGGCATGCTGCTCCTCAGACCTGCGATCTCCCAGTCAGCGCCCCAGGACTTCCTGCCGGTGTTCGCTTCATCGACGCGCTGGAAGGCGACTTGGTACTGCATCGCCAGCGCGGGGTTCTGCTCGGCGACGATGCCTTCGCCGCTCTCGTACTGATTCGCCATCGACAGCAAGGCCAGCGCATCGCCCTTGAGCGCGGCGAGCCGGAGATAGTCGAGCGCACGACTTCTCCAGGCCTGCACCAGCGGGTCCGAGCCTTGGGTCTGCAGCGCATCCGGATCCCCGTCCGGCCCTTCCGCGATCATCCAGACCGCCGCCGTCGGGACACCCTCGGCGGCCGCGCGCTCCACCAGGCGAAGGCGCGACTCCAGATCGGCTTCCGTCAGATCGCCACAGGTCCGGTTGAGCTCCTGCGAGAGGGCCTCGCCGGCCAGGGCCGCCCCCTTCGGACGGGACCGCACGGCAGCAGACATGGCATCGAGGCAGGCGCGGGCCAGCCGATAGGCGCGGAACAACTCCCGCGGATCACCGCTGGCCGAGAGCCGGCGGACCTCGGCGGCCAAGCTCGGGGGCGCGACCTCCCTCGCCATCGACGGGCCATCCGTTACCCGGAGCGCCGCGGGAGGCGCGGTCATCGACGCAGCGGCTGCCGCGGGTGCGACGGACGGCGAATCGGACGCCAGCACCACACCGCCCCCAACAGGCGTGTCCTGGGCGCCTGGCCACAAGACCAGCGCCAGCGCGGCGACGGCACCGCCCAGCAGCAAGACCTTCACCCAGGCGACATCGCGAGCCAAGCCACCTCCCAGGAGCCATCGGCACTCGGTGTCGCATCGTAGCGGGGCGGCGCGAGGCCGAGCCGATCGAACAGGCTCAGGCGGCGGGATGCACGCTGCCGCCGTCCGCTGCCGGCAGGAAGGGCGCGACGTGGCCCAGCGCGCGTTCGACGTAGTCCTGTTTCTCGCCGACCGGCGCCACGTAGTGCATCGCGGCGCGGGCCTCGTCGACGCCGAACAGCCGCGCGATGACCCAGGTCGCCAGGTACTGCGACGCCAGGCAGCCGCCCGAGGTGGCGACGTTGCCCTGGGCGAAGAAGGCCTGGTTCAGCACGCCGACGCCGGCTTCCTCCACCCAGGGCCGGGTGATCGTGTCGGTGCAGGCCGGCACGCCCGCCAGCAAGCCCAGTTTGGCCAGCACCAGCGTGCCCGAACACTGCGCACCGATCAGCTGCCGCCGCGCGTCCAGCTGCAGCTGCGCCATCAGCGCCGCGTCGGCCACCACCTCGCGCGTCTGCATGCCGCTGCCCACCAGCACGGCGTCGGCACGGCAGGCCTCCTCCAGCGTCGCCTGGCGCTGCAGCACGACGCCGTTCATCGAGCGCACCTGCGGCGTCGGGCAGGCAATGGAGACCCGCCAGTCGGGCCGCTTCACGCGGTTCAGGATGCCCAGCGCGACGAGCGAGTCCAGTTCGTTGAAACCTTCGAAGGTCAGGATGGCGACGTGCATGCGGGTCTCGCGGCAAGGCCTGGGGCGGCCCTGGATGCTACGGGCACGCGGCGGTGCGCGGCCGGCTGCCCCCTCCAACTGTCAACGGTATACAAGTCGGCCCGGCCACCCGCGCACGCCTGCGCGAGAATCGCGGACCGGCCCGCTCCGCGCTGCGGGGCCGTCGCCGCCAGGACAACCCAGCCACGAGTGCCGCCCATGCCCGCCTACCGTTCCAAGACCTCCACCGCCGGCCGCAACATGGCAGGCGCGCGCTCGCTGTGGCGCGCCACCGGCATGAAGGACGGCGACTTCGACAAGCCGATCGTCGCCATCGCCAACAGCTTCACCCAGTTCGTGCCCGGCCACGTGCACCTGAAGGACCTGGGTCAGCTCGTCGCACGCGAGATCGAGGCCGCCGGCGGCGTCGCCAAGGAGTTCAACACGATCGCCGTCGACGACGGCATCGCGATGGGCCACGACGGCATGCTGTATTCGCTGCCCAGCCGCGACATCATCGCCGACTCGGTCGAGTACATGGTCAACGCGCACTGCGCCGACGCGCTGGTGTGCATCTCCAACTGCGACAAGATCACCCCAGGCATGCTGATGGCCGCGATGCGGCTGAACATCCCGGTGGTCTTCGTCTCCGGCGGCCCGATGGAAGCCGGCAAGACGCGGCTGGCGAACCCGGCGACGCAGACGATCGAGCTGCGCAAGCTCGACCTGATCGACGCGATGATCATGGCCGCCGACCCCAAGGTCTCCGACGAGACCGTCGCCGAGGTCGAACGTTCGGCCTGCCCGACCTGCGGTTCTTGCTCGGGCATGTTCACCGCCAACTCGATGAACTGCCTGACCGAGGCGCTGGGCCTCTCGCTGCCGGGCAACGGCACGGTGGTGGCCACGCACGCCGACCGCGAACAGCTCTTCAAGCGCGCCGGCCATCTGGTGGTCGAACTCGCCAAGCGCTATTACGAAGGCGGCGACGAGTCGGTGCTGCCGCGCGCGGTGGGCTTCAAGGCCTTCGAGAACGCGATGACGCTGGACATCGCGATGGGCGGCTCGACCAACACCATCCTGCACCTGCTGGCCATCGCCCAGGAAGCCGGCATCGAGTTCACGATGGCCGACATCGACCGCCTGTCGCGCTCGGTGCCGCAGCTGTGCAAGGTGGCGCCGAACACGCAGAAGTACCACATCGAAGACGTGCACCGCGCCGGCGGCATCATGGCCATCCTCGGCGAGCTCGACCGCGCCGGCAAGCTGCACACCGACGTGCCGACGGTGCACGCGCCCTCGCTCAAGCACGCGCTGGACGAATGGGACATCGCGCGTGCGCCCAGCGAGGCGGTGAAGAACTTCTACCTCGCCGGCCCGGCCGGCATCCCCAGCCAGGTCGCTTTCAGCCAGGCCAGCCGCTGGCCCAGCCTGGATCTGGACCGCGCCGAAGGCTGCATCCGCGCCATCGAGCACGCCTTCTCGCGCGAAGGCGGGCTGGCGGTGCTGTACGGCAACCTCGCCGAGGACGGCTGCGTCGTGAAGACCGCCGGCGTCGACGACAGCCTGCTGGTCTTCGAAGGCCCGGCGCACGTCGTCGAGAGCCAGGACGAGGCCGTCGAGCACATCCTCGGTGACCAGGTGAAGGCCGGCGACGTCGTCGTCGTGCGCTACGAAGGCCCCAAGGGCGGCCCCGGCATGCAGGAGATGCTCTACCCGACGAGCTACATCAAGAGCAAGGGCCTGGGCAAGGCCTGCGCGCTGCTGACCGACGGCCGCTTCTCCGGCGGCACCTCGGGGCTGTCGATCGGCCACTGCTCGCCCGAGGCGGCGGCCGGCGGCACGATCGGCCTGGTGAAGACAGGCGACCGCATCCGCATCGACATCCCGAACCGCCGCATCGACGTGCTCGTCGACGACAAGACGCTGGCCGCGCGCCGCGCCGAGCAGGACGTCGTCGGCTGGAAGCCGATGCAGCCGCGCCCGCGCAAGGTCTCGGCGGCGCTGAAGGCTTACGCGCTGCTGGCCACCTCGGCCGACAAGGGCGCGGTGCGCGACCTGTCCAAGCTGGGCGACTGAGCCGCCGCTGCCGCCGATGACGCGCCGCCTCGTGCGGCCCATCGACTCCACGCGTCTGCACGGGCAGCGCCGCGGCCACCGCGGCGCTTTCTGATGCGGTCGCTGCCCGGCAGCGACCCGCCCTGCCCGCCACGCACGCGCCGAGCCGCCGCGCGTGGCCGGGCGACGCAGGAGAACTCCATGAAGACGCGATTCGACGACCGCGTGCGGCCCGTGTCGTCCCTCGGCCGCCGCCAGTTCTGCCTGGCACTCGCCGCCATCGGCGCCAGCGCGCGCAGGCCCACGGCGCACACGCCGGCGACCTTGCGATCGACCACCCCTACGCGACGCCGACGCCGCCGGGCTGAAGACCGGCGCGGTCTATTTCCGCGCGATCACGAACCGCGGCCACGAAGCCGACCGCTGTTCGGCCTGTCGGCGCCGCTGCGCGACGGCGAGCGCTTCCCGCTGACGCTGCGTTTCGAGCACGCCGCAGCGTCGAGGTGAAGGTCAGGGTGCAGACGCCGCGCGATCCGGACCGCCATCGGCATTGAAGCCCGGGGCCGGCACCGGGCCTCGGTGCGGCCGCAGGACAGCTCTCGCAGCGGCGATGCCTGCATCCCGCCGTGAGCGAAATCACATAAGCGATCGTCGCCACCGGTTCATTTTTACCATTTTTAACAGGATACTTCTGGAATCGTTCCAGCCGTCAGATCTCATCTTTCTGACGGCGCGTGGCCTTGCGGAGGTATCGAGTGAGCTTGCAGAAACCGGCGATGAAGGTCGCCACCAAACTGACCCTGGGCTTCGCCGCGGTCACCATGCTCGGGGTCATCGCCGCGGTCGTCGCGACGGTGCAGCTGCGCGGCCTGGCCGGGCAGATCGACGAAGTCGCCAGCGACCGCATGGTCAAGGTCGAGAAGTTTTCGCAGGTCAAGGACAACCTGAACGCGATCGCGCGCTACGCGCGCAACATCGTCATCGTCAGCAACGACAAGGCCTTCGAGGACGGCGAACGCAAGAAGATCGCCGAGGCCCGGGCCGACAACTCCAAGCTGCTGGACGAACTGGACAAGATCGTCGTGCTGCCCGAGGGGCGGGCGCTGATGAAGACGATCAGCGAGACGCGGCCCGTCTACAACGGCCTGCTCGACGAGGCGCTGGCGCTGGACGCCAAGGGCGACAGCGACGCCGCCGGCAAGCTATTGATGGGCCCGGTGCTGGAGAAGCAGCGCATCCTGTTCAAGGCGGTGGATGCATCGACGCGCCTGCAGCAGTCCAAGGCCAAGGAGGTCGCCCAGGCAGCCCTGGAGACCTCGAGCCGCAGTTCGTTGCTGCTGGCCTCGCTGGCGGTGCTGATGGCCGTCATCGGCGCCGCCGTCACCTGGGCGCTGGTGCGCAGCCTGCGCAGCTCGCTCGGCGCCGAGCCGGGTGAACTGGGGCAGATCGCCCAACGCGTGGCCTCGGGCGACCTGAGCCCGGTGGCTGGTGCCGCCGAAGCGCCCCGCAACAGCGTGCTCGAGTCGCTGGCCGCGATGCAGGACAGCCTGACACGCATCGTCACCCAGGTGCGCGCCAGCAGCGACAGCATCGCCACCGGCTCCTCCGAGATCGCCACCGGCAACGCCGACCTGAGCCAGCGCACCGAGGAGCAGGCCAGCAACCTGCAGCAGACCGCGGCGTCGATGGAACAGCTCTCCAGCACCGTCAAGCAGAACGCCGAGACGGCGCAGGAAGCCAACCGCATGGCCGGCGCCGCCGCCGACGCCGCCTCGCAAGGCGGGGCGCTGGTCGGCACGGTGGTCACGACGATGCAGGACATCGCGCACTCGTCGCGCAAGATCGCCGAGATCATCGGCACGATCGACGGCATCGCCTTCCAGACCAACATCCTGGCGCTCAACGCGGCGGTGGAAGCCGCCCGTGCCGGCGAGCAGGGCCGCGGCTTCGCGGTGGTGGCCGGCGAGGTGCGCACGCTGGCCAGCCGTTCGGCCGAGGCGGCCAAGGAGATCAAGAGCCTGATCGGCGCCAGCGTCGAGAAGGTCGAGATCGGCACGCGCCAGGTCGACGAGGCCGGCGAATCGATGACGCACATCGTGTCGCAGGTGCAGCGCGTCAGCCAGCTGATCGGCGAGATCACCAACGCCACCGTCGAGCAGTCCTCGGGCATCAGCCAGGTCGGCGACGCCGTCGGCCAGCTCGACCAGGTGACGCAGCAGAACGCCGCGCTGGTCGAAGAAAGCGCCGCCGCCGCCGAGAGTCTGCGCATCCAGGCCGCGCGACTGACCGAACTGGTCGGCGTCTTCAAGCTGGAAGCCGCCAGCGCCGCAGCGGCCACCGCCGTCGCCGCGCCGCGCCCCGCGGCTCCGCCGCGCACGCCGCCGCCGGTGGTGTCCGCGGCCTCGCGTCGCAAGGCAGCGCCGGCCGCCGTGCCGGCCGAGCGGATCCCGGCGCCGGCCGGGGCCGACGACTGGACCAGCTTCTGATCCAGGGTCTGGCCCCCCAAGCCGGGGCCGGGCATGACGCCGTTCACGATCGACGGGTCTTCCCTCATCAATTGGATGGACGACGTGCCGATGACCAGAAAGATCTGATCGACACGACAAGACCCACACCGGGCCGCCCCCCCGGAGACGGGCGAATGCGCCAGAGCCTGCCCTGGCGCATGACGCACGCTGTGCCCACCCACGACGAGACCATCACCATGCTCAGCTCACTCAAGATCGGCCAGCGGCTGTCGCTCGCCTTCGGACTCCTGCTGGCGCTGCTCGGCGCGATGGCCGCACTGGCCGCGTTCCAGATGTCGCGTCTGGCGGACAACTCCACCTATTACGCGGTGAACCTGGTGCCGTCCTACGAGGCCCAGCACACGATCGCGCTGGCGCTGGGCGATGCACGCCGCTTCGAGGCGCGCCACATCCTCGCCGAAGAGACGGGCGAGATGGACAAGATGGAAGGCCTGATCGCCGAGCGCCAGAAGACCGTGCTCGCCCAGATCGACCTGTACGAGAAGTCGCTGCTCTCCGACGACCAGGACCGGCAACTGCTCAACGAGACGCGCAAGGCCGTCGCTGCCTACCTCGAGAGCTGGCAGACGCTGCAGGCGCTGTCGCGCAAGACGGCCAGCGACGTGAGCAAGCAGAAAGACGCCACCGCCTACCTCGCCGGCGCCTCGGCCAAGGCCTACGAGGCCGCGCACGCCGCCGTCGGCCGCTGGTGGGACTACAACCTCAAGCTCAGCAACCAGCAGGCCGAGACGGCAAAGAGCACCTACTCCGAGGCCCGCATCGCGCTGATCGCGATGGTGGTGGCCGCCTTCGCGCTGGGCATCGCCGCGGCGGTGCTGATCACGCGCTCGATCGTGCGGCCGGTGCGCCGTGCGGTGGAAGTCGCCGCCGCCGTCGCCGAAGGCGATCTGAGCGGCCGCATCGAGGCCGAGGGCCGCGACGAGATGGCCGAACTGATGCGCTCGCTGGGCCAGATGAACGACAACCTCTGCCGCATCGTCGGCCAGGTGCGCGCCAGCAGCGACAGCATCGCCACCGGCTCGTCGCAGATCGCCACCGGCAACGCCGACCTGAGCCAGCGCACCGAAGAACAGGCCAGCAACCTGCAGCAGACCGCGGCCTCGATGGAGCAGCTCTCCAGCACCGTCAAGCAGAACGCCGAGACCGCGCAGGAAGCCAACCGCATGGCGTCGTCGGCCGCGGCCGCCGCCACGCGAGGCGGCGAGATGGTCGGCAACGTCGTGCACACGATGCAGGAGATCAGCCACTCGTCCAAGCGCATCGCCGAGATCATCGGGGTCATCGACGGCATCGCCTTCCAGACCAACATCCTGGCGCTGAATGCCGCCGTCGAGGCCGCGCGTGCCGGTGAACAGGGCCGCGGTTTCGCCGTCGTCGCCGGCGAGGTGCGCAACCTCGCCAGCCGTTCGGCCGAAGCGGCCAAGGAGATCAAGAGCCTGATCGGCACCAGCGTCGAGAAGGTCGAGACCGGCGCCCGCCAGGTCGACGAAGCCGGCGAATCGATGACCGCCATCGTCGCCGAGGTCAAGCGTGTCAGCCAGCTGATCGGTGAGATCACCAACGCCACCGTCGAGCAGTCTTCGGGCATCAGCCAGGTCGGCGATGCCGTCGGCCAGCTCGATCAGGTCACGCAGCAGAACGCCGCGCTGGTCGAAGAAAGCGCCGCCGCCGCCGAGAGCCTGCGCGTGCAGGCGGCGCGGCTGACCGAACTCGTCGGCGTCTTCCGGCTCGACGCGAGCAGCGCCGCCGTGACCTCGGCCGCCTCCACCGCCACCTCCACCGCCGCCCCGCGCAGCGCGACGCCGGTGCGCACGCCGCCGCCGGTGGTGCCTGCCGCTTCGCGCCGCAAGGCGGCGCCGGCCGCCGCGCCGGCCGAACGTGTGCCGGCGCCCGCAGGCGCCGACGACTGGACCAGCTTCTGACGCATCCGCGCGCCCGGGGTCACCGGGCGGCGCCCTTCTCCCCGTGAGGCCCGGCCGGTGCAGTTGCACCGCGCCGGGCGTTCGTTCTGGTGCCGCACTGCCGTGACTGCCATCACGAAACGCCGGCCACTGGAATCATAACTATCATTTCTAATACAAATACAGACAACTCGGACCTCGACGACGCCTGGCGGTGCCACCCGCGACGACGAGCCACCTCAGCCCCTGCGGCCCGATCGCCGCGCAGCCCGAAATGACTTCCATGTTCAGCACTCTCAAGATCGGCCAGCGGCTCGCGCTCGCCTTCGGCCTGCTGCTCGCGCTGCTGTGCGCGATGGCGGGGGTGGCGGCCGTCCAGGTGGCCCGGCTGGCCGACAACTCCAGCTACTACGCCGAGAACCTCGTGCCCTCGTACGAGGCCGAGCACACGGTGGCGCTGGCGCTGGGCGAGATCCGCCGCATGGAGAACCGCCACGTCCTGCTGAACAGCGCCGCCGACATGGACGCGGTGGAGAGCCGCATGGCGCAGCAGCGCAAGCTCATCGCCGAACAACTGGATCGCTACGAGCACGAACTGGTGTCCGACGACCGTGACCGTCAGCTGCTGAGCCAGGCCCGCAAAACGATGGACGACTACCTCGCCACCTGGGCGACGCTGCAGCCGCTGTCACGAGCGACGCTCACCGACCCGGCCAAAGCCGCCGAAGCCACGCGTTACCTGGTCGCCACCTCGGCGCCCAAATACGACGCAGTGCAGACGGCCATCACGCAGTGGTGGGACTACAACGTCAAGCTGGCGCAGGAGCAGGCCACGACGGCCGCGAACACCTCGTCGACCGCCAAGCTGGCGCTGGGCGCGATGACGCTGGTCGCGCTGGTGCTGGGCGTCGTCGCGGCCCTGCTGATCACGCGTTCGATCGTGCGGCCGGTGCGCCGCGCCGTCGAGGTGGCTGCCGCCGTCGCCGAAGGCGACCTCAGCGCCCGCATCGAAGCCCAGGGCCGCGACGAGATCGCCGACCTGATGCGCTCGCTGGGCCGGATGAACGACAGCCTGAACCGCATCGTCGGCCAGGTGCGCGCCAGCAGCGACAGCATCGCCACCGGCTCCTCCGAGATCGCCACCGGCAACGCCGACCTGAGCCAGCGCACCGAGGAGCAGGCCAGCAACCTGCAACAGACCGCGGCCTCGATGGAGCAGCTCTCCAGCACCGTCAAGCAGAACGCCGAGACCGCGCAGGAAGCGAATCGCATGGCGTCCGCGGCCGCCGCCGCGGCCACGCGAGGCGGCGAGATGGTCGGCAACGTCGTGCACACGATGCAGGAGATCAGCAGCTCCTCCAAGCGCATCGCCGAGATCATCGGGGTCATCGACGGCATCGCCTTCCAGACCAACATCCTGGCGCTCAATGCCGCCGTCGAGGCCGCGCGGGCCGGTGAACAGGGCCGCGGTTTCGCCGTCGTCGCCGGCGAGGTGCGCACGCTGGCCAGCCGCTCGGCCGAGGCGGCCAAGGAGATCAAGAGCCTGATCGGCGCCAGCGTCGAGAAGGTCGAGACCGGCGCCCGCCAGGTCGACGCGGCCGGCGAGTCGATGACCGCCATCGTCGCCGAGGTCCAGCGCGTCAGCCAGCTGATCGGCGAGATCAGCACCGCCACCGTCGAGCAGTCCTCGGGCATCGGCCAGGTCGGCGACGCCGTCAGCCAGCTCGACCAGGTGACGCAGCAGAACGCCGCGCTGGTCGAAGAAAGCGCCGCCGCCGCCGAGAGCCTGCGGCTGCAGGCCGCACGGCTGACCGAACTCGTCGGCGTCTTCCGGCTCGCCGGCGCGGCCGCGTGACTTCCGACCGGAGCGCTTGAAGCGACCTGTATCCGAACGTTTCAAGCGGGCCTCGAACGCCGAGGCGGCTTTCAAGTTCCCGGACCCGGACGCCGATCATCGTGGAGAGCAGTGACTCGATCGTGCCGGTCGTGGTCGCGCCCGCCCGAGGACAACAGGAGGTCCAGGATGTCCGAGAAGAAAGAGATGACGGTCGGCATGCGGCTGGTCGTCGGATTCAGCGCCGTCGCCATGCTCGGTGTCGCGATCGCCGTCTACGCCATGGTGCAGCTGCGCGGCCTGTCGGCCGACATCGACGCCCTCGCGTCCGACCGCATGGTCAAGATGGAGAAGCTGTCCCGCCTGAAGGACAACATGAACGGTGTCGCGCGCTACGCGCGCAACATCGTGATCGTCGCCGACGAGGCCTTCGAGAAGGCCGAGCGCGAGAAGATCGCCGCCATGCGCGCCGACAGCGGCAAGCTGATGGCCGAGCTCGACAAGCTGATCGTGATGCCCGAAGGGCGTGCGCTGCTGAAGACGATCGAGGACACCCGGCCGGAATACAACCGCCTCGTCGACGAGGCCCTGGCGCTCGATGCCAAGGGCGACGCGCAGGGCGCCGGCGCGCTGCTGATGGGCGAGTCGCTGCAGAAGCAGCGCATCGTCTTCCAGGCGGTCGACGACTCGATGGCGATGCAGCAGCGGCTGGCACGGGAACTGGGCAGCACGGCGGTCGCCCGTGCCGGCACCGACTCGACGATCCTGGCCGGTCTGGCGGCGCTGATGGCCGCCATCGGCGCGGGCGTCACCTGGTTGATGGTGCGCCGTCTGAAGGCGGCTCTGGGCGCCGAACCGGGTGATCTCGGCCGCATCGCGCAGCGGGTCGCCGAAGGCGACCTGAGCCCGGTCGACGGTGTCGAACGCGCACCGCGCAACAGCGTGCTCGAATCGCTGGGCGCGATGCAGCAGAGCCTGGCCCGCATCGTAGCCCAGGTCCGCGCCAGCAGCGACAGCATCGCCACCGGCTCGTCGCAGATCGCCACCGGCAACGCCGACCTGAGCCAGCGCACCGAGGAGCAGGCCAGCAACCTGCAGCAGACCGCCGCGTCGATGGAGCAGCTCTCCAGCACCGTCAAGCAGAACGCCGAGACCGCGCAGGAAGCCAACCGCATGGCGTCGTCGGCCGCGGCCGCTGCCGCGCGTGGCGGCGAGAGGGTCGGCAACGTCGTGCACACGATGCAGGAGATCAGCAGCTCCTCCAAGCGCATCGCCGAGATCATCGGCACGATCGACGGCATCGCCTTCCAGACCAACATCCTGGCGCTCAACGCCGCCGTCGAGGCTGCGCGTGCCGGCGAGCAGGGCCGCGGCTTCGCGGTCGTGGCCGGCGAGGTGCGCACGCTGGCCAGTCGTTCGGCCGAAGCGGCCAAGGAGATCAAGAGCCTGATCGGCGCCAGCGTCGAGAAGGTCGAGACCGGCGCCCGCCAGGTCGACGAAGCGGGCGAATCGATGACCGCCATCGTCGCCGAGGTCCAGCGCGTCAGCCAGCTGATCGGCGAGATCACCAACGCGACCGTCGAGCAGTCTTCGGGCATCAGCCAGGTCGGCGACGCCGTCGGCCAGCTCGACCAGGTGACGCAGCAGAACGCCGCGCTGGTCGAAGAAAGCGCCGCCGCCGCCGAGAGCCTGCGCATCCAGGCCGCGCGGCTGACGGAGCTCGTCGGCGTGTTCAAGCTCTCCGGCGCGGCACCGACGCCGACGCCGACACCGACGCCTGCGCAAACGCCGAGGCCGACACCGCCGGCAGCCGTGGCACCACGCGCGACCGCCGCGCGTGCGCCGGTGCCGCCCGCCCGCACTGCACCCGCCGCGCCGGCGGCCTCCCCCGCCGAGCCGGCGCCGCGTCAGCGCCCGGCCCGGGTCGCGGTGCCGGCCGGCGAAGACGACTGGACGAGCTTCTGATCGTGCCGGCAGCCACGCTGCCGTGAATCGGCTGATTCGCGGCAGCAACTCACGTTTTCATCGATTCAACGAACCGGCCATCGGGTGGGCGATCCAGAATCCAGGCTTCGGGCGGCGTCACGGGCCGCCGCCGTCGTCACGAATCGAAAGACTGTTTCGGTGCCTTCCCCCCACCACGCCCGACCGGGCATGGACGAGACCGGCCGCCACATCGGCGCCGAGACCGAGTTGCAGGCGGTGCATGCTGCCGTGCTGCGGCTGCTGCGCCTGCACCAGAACGCGCTCGACGCCATCTCCCAGGGTGTCCTGATCACCGACGCCAACCGGCGCACGACCTACGTCAACGCCGCCTTCGTCGAGCTGACCGGCTACACCGCCGAGGAGATGCTCGGCAACTCCTGCGCCCTGCTGCAGGGCGCCGCGACCTCGGCCGAGACCGTGCAGGCGATGCGCGAGGCGCTGGACCGCGGCGAGCCCTTCCACGGCGAGCTGCTGAACTACCGCAAGGACGGCACGCCGTTCTGGAACGAGCTGAAGATCGTCCCGGTGCGCGACGACGACGGCGTCATCACGCAGTTCGTCGGCGTGCAGCGCGACGTCACGGCACGCCGCGACGCGATGAACAAGCTGTCGCTGGCCGCGCGCGTGTTCGAGCAGAGCAACGAGGCGCTGGCCATCGCCGACCTCAACGGCCGCTTCGTCGCCGTCAACAACGCGTTCACGCGCATCACCGGCTACGCCGAGCACGAGGCCGTGGGGCAGAACCCGCGGCTGCTGAAGTCGGGGCTGCACGACGAGAACTTCTACCAGCGCTTCTGGCACGAGCTGCAGACCCGCGGGCGCTGGGAAGGCGAGATCTGGAACCGCCGCAAGGACGGCTCGGTCTACCCCGAATGGCTGTCGGTGGGCCGCGTCGTCGACGACGCCGGCCAGACGGTGAACTACGTCGCCTCGTTCAGCGACATCACCGAACGCAAGCACGCCGAGGAGAACGTGCGCCGCCTGGCGTACTACGACCCGCTGACCGGCCTGCCCAACCGCGCGCTGCTGCACGAGCGCGCCTCGCAGGCGCTGCAGATCGCGGTGCGCCACGGCGAGCCGGTGGCGCTGATGTTCCTGGACCTGGACCACTTCAAGAACGTCAACGACACGCTGGGCCACCCGGTGGGCGACCGGCTGCTGGTCGCGCTGGCGCAGCGCATGCGCCCGGTGCTGCGCGACCAGGACACGCTGGCGCGTGTCGGCGGCGACGAGTTCGTGCTCGTGCTGCCCGCCACCGACGCCGCGGGCGCGACGCACGTCGCGCAGAAGCTGCTGCAGATCGTGCAGGAGCCGCTGCAGGTCGAAGGCCACGAGCTGACGGTGACGCCGTCGATCGGCGTGGCGGTCTTCCCGACCGATGCCGCCGACTTCGACACGCTGTTCGCCTTCGCCGACGCGGCGATGTACCGCGCCAAGATGTCGGGCCGCGCGACCTTCAGCTTCTACACCGCCGAGATGCAGGCGCAGATGGCGCGCACGCTGCGTGTCGAGAACGCGCTGCGGCGGGCGCTGGACCGCGGCGAGATGCAGCTGCACTACCAGCCGCAGTGCACGGTGGCCGACGGCCACGTCGTCGGCGTCGAGGCGCTGCTGCGCTGGAACCACCCCGAGCTGGGCTGGATCGGCCCGGCGGAGTTCGTGCCGCTGGCCGAGTCCAGCGGCCAGATCGCGGTCATCGGCCGCTGGGTGCTGGACACCGCGCTGCGCCAGCTGCGCGCCTGGCTCGATGCCGGCCTGCCGCCGCTGCGCATGGCGGTCAACCTCTCGGCGGTGCAGCTGCGCCAGCCCGGGCTGGCCGACCTGGTGGGCGAGCTGCTGCGCCGCCACGGCATCGAACCGGCCTGGCTGGAGCTGGAGCTCACCGAGACCATGGCCTGGGACGACCCGGAAGGCTCGGCGCGCCAGGTCGCGCGGCTGCGCGCGATGGGGCTGCGCATCGCGCTGGACGACTTCGGCGCCGGCTACACCTCGTTCACGCACCTGAGCCTGTTCCAGGCCGGCACGCTGAAGATCGACCGTTCGCTGGTCGCCAACATCACCAGCGGGGTGAGCGAGAACAGCGTCGTCGCGGCCATCGTCAATCTGGCGCGCACGCTGCGCATGCACACCGTGGCCGAAGGCGTGGAGACGCCGGCGCAGCGCGAGGCGCTGCTGGCCGCCGGCTGCGAGTCGGCCCAGGGCTGGCTGTACGGCCGCGCGATGACCGCCGAGGCGTTCCTGGCGCTGATGCTCGATCGCCGCCCACCGCCGGCCTGAAGGCCGCGGCGGCGAGTTTCAGCAAACACCGGCGAGTTTTTCCGGCGGCACCCGGAGATGGTTGCCGGGAATCCCCGCGGCTGCCAAACTGAGGCTTGTCACGCTGCCCCGACGGCGGTTTCCAGAGGCTGAGGCCGATATTCATGAATCCTGTTGCGCTGAGCCTCACCTTACTGCAGCAAACCTGCGTCTATCTCGTCGTGGCCTATCTCCTGGCCGGCACTCGGATATTCATTCCGCTGATGCACGTGACGATCCGGCTGCCGCAGCGCACGGCCTGCTACGTCGTCTGCTCGCTGTTCTGCATCATGGGCACCTACCTCGGGCTGCACATCGACGACTCGATCGCGCACACGCGCACCATCGGCTCGGTGCTCGGCGGCGTGCTCGGCGGCCCGGTCGTCGGCCTGGCCGTGGGCCTGACCGGCGGCCTGCACCGCTACTCGCTGGGCGGCAGCTCGGCCCTGCCCTGCGCCATCGCCACCGTCGTCGGCGGCCTGATCGGCGGCGGCTACCACCGCTACATGATCGGCCGCGGCAAGGCGGCCACCGTCTTCCGTCCGGTGCCGGTGGCGCTGGTGACGCTGGTGGCCATCGTCGTCGAGATGGCGATCCTGCTGCTGATGCTCAAGGCCCCGGCGAACTGGCACCTCGTCGAGCAGATCGCGATCCCGATGGGCGTGGCCAACACGCTGGGCGCGGGCATGTTCATGCGCATCCTCGTCGACCGGCGCAAGCTCTTCGAGCGCCAGTCGACGGTGTTCTCGACCAAGGCGCTGGCGATCGCCGCGCGCGTCGAAGGCCTGCTGCGCGAGGGCTTCGACCCCGACGCCTCGGCGCGCGCCGCGCGGCTGGTCAAGGTCATCCAGGAGGAGAGCGGCGTCGGCGCGGTGGCGATGACCGACACGCGCCAGCTCGTCGCCTTCACCGGCATCGGCGCCGACCACCACCTGCCGGGCACGGTCATCGAGTCGGCGCTGACGCTGCAGGCGATCGAGCGCAACGAGGTCGTCTACGCCGACGGCAACGAGGTGCCCTACCGCTGCTCGATCCCCCCCAAGTGCTCGCTGGCCTCGTGCCTGATCATCCCGCTGACCGACGAGGAGAACCAGGTCATCGGCACGATCAAGCTCTACGAGCCGCGCAGCCGGCTGTTCTCCAACATCAACCGCACGCTGGGCGAAGGCATCGGCCGGCTGCTGTCCAACCAGATCCTCGCCGGGCGCTACCTGCGCCAGCGCGAGATGCTGCAGCAGTCGGAGATCAAGCTGCTGCAGGCCCAGATCAACCCGCACTTCCTGTTCAACGCGCTGAACACGCTGATCTCGGTGATCCGCCGCGACCCGGAGCGCGCCTGCACGCTGGTCTTCAGCCTGTCGACCTTCTTCCGCAGCAACCTCAAGCGCCCCAGCGAGGACGCGCGGCTGATCGAGGAGCTGGCCCACGTCTCGTCCTATCTCGAGATCGAGCAGGCGCGTTTCGGCGACCGGCTGCAGGTGGAGTTCGACGTGCCCGACCGGCTGCAGCACGTGCGCCTGCCGGCCTTCTCGCTGCAGCCGGTGGTCGAGAACGCGATCAAGCACGGCACCTCGCAGCTGCTGGGCATCGGCCGGGTCAGGATCTCGGCGCGCCAGGACGGCAACGACCTGCTGCTGTGCGTCGAAGACAATGCCGGCCTGTACAAACCCCCGGCCGAGGGCAACGACGGCCTGGGCGTCAACCTGGTGCGCCGCCGCATCGCCAACCGCTACGGTGCCGGCTACGGCATGGACATCGAGTGCGAGCCCGAGGTCATGACGCGCGTGACCCTGCGCCTGCCCTTCTCCCCCAGCGAACTCTGACCTGCGAGCGAGCGATGAACGTCCTGATCGTCGACGACGAAACCCCGGCGCGCGAGGAGATCGCGCGCCTGCTGTCCCGGGTGGCCGACGTGAACATCGTCGGCCAGTGCGCCAACGCCGTCGAGGCGCTGTCGGCGATCAACCACCTGCACCCCGACGTCGTCTTCCTCGACATCAACATGCCGCAGATCAGCGGCCTGGAGCTGCTGGGCATGCTCGACCCGGAGGAGATGCCGCGCGTCGTCTTCCTCACCGCGTACAGCGAGTACGCGCTGAAGGCGTTCGAGCAGGACGCCTACGACTACCTGCTCAAACCCGTGGACCCGGCACGGCTGGACGTCACGCTGCAGCGCCTGCGCCGCGACTCGGCGCCGGTGGCCGACCTGGCCAAGCTGGCGACGCCGCTGCGCCAGATCCCCTGCCCGGGGCACCAGCGCGTGCAGCTCGTCAAGGTGGAACAGGTCGAGTACGCCAACTCCACCGGCACCGGCGTGTTCCTGGTGACGACCGACGGCGTCGAGCACTTCACCGAGCTGACGCTGCGCACGCTGGAGGAGCGCACGCCGATGCTGCGCTGCCACCGCCAGTACCTGGTCAACCCGGAACAGATCCGAGAGATCGTGTTCCAGGAGCTCGGCGGCGCCGAGATCGTGACCCACGGCGACCGGCGCGTGCCGGTCAGCCGCCGCCTGCTCGGCGAGCTGAAGGAGAAGCTGGGCTTCGCCTGATCAGACCGCGCCGACGACGCGCGCGAACCAGCCCTGCACGCCGGCGCGCTCCGGCTCGACGTCGATGCGGCCGTCGGGCGTCAGGCGGTTCACGGCCATCGGCACGATCTCGGCCAGCACCTGGGCGGCGTCGACCGGGTCCAGGTCCAGGCGGCGCACCAGCTTGTCGTACAGGCGCTCGCCGAGCGCGCGGCGCATCGTCTTGCCGTCCATCGTGTTGTCGGCACCGTGGGTGATCCAGCCGCGCATCGCCTCGCCGCAGCCTTCGGCGTCGAAACGCGCCGCCAGCGCCGTGAGGCCGCCGTCGTGCTGGCGCAGCAGGCGCATCAGCGACTGCACGAGCTTGCTGTTCTCGCCGCCGCAACGCCGCGCCTTGCGCGCGAGCCCGATCGCCATTTCTTCGAATTCACAGCACATCACAACCTCGACTGGTTTCGCCCCCGGTGTCCCGCCGGAGAATCTTCTGAGTCCAACATAATCCCTCGCCGGGATATCGTCCAGCACATTCCGCGGGCGCCCGCCGGGAAACCCCGGAAAATCGCCGCAAGAAACCCCGGGAAAATGCCGCTGACGGTCGCCGGGGCGCCGTTCGGCGCCGCCTCGCGACCGTTCGCCGGAAAATCCGGCCGGCGTCTCGCGGCGGCCACGGCGCGGGCCTTCAGCCGGCCAGCCGGCCGTCGAGTTCGCGGTCCAGCGCCGACGAGATCGCGCGCCAGGCGGGGCCGGCATCGCAGCGGCCGGCGAGGTCGTACTCGACCTCGATGCGCCGGCGCAGCACGACCAACGCGCACAGATTCAGGCGCTGGCGCTCGGGCCCGTGCGGCACGCGCGCCGCGGCGCGGCGCATGCCCTGGCGGCGGTCCAGCGTCTCGCGCACCAGCGCCTGCACCGCGACGGCGTCGTCCCAGTCCACGCCCAGCGCCAGGCCGGCGCGCAGCAGCGCCCGTTCGGTCTCGCGCGCCGTCGCCGTGTAGTCGATGAATCCGGACATCGTGTGCTCCGATCAGGCGGCCTTGGCCGCGGCGCGTGCGCCGCGGCGGAACAGCCACCAGTAGGCGCCGGCGACGAGCAGCGCGCCGCCGACCCAGTTGCCCAGCGTCACGACGCCGAGGTTGACGAGGTACTGCGCCACCGGGATCTCGGTGGCCGCCTTGGCCTGCGCCGCGGGCTCGCCCCAGAAGGCGGCCGGCGCGAACCAGCGCACCATCAGGCCGTAAGGCACGAAGTACATGTTGGCCACGCAGTGCTCGAAGCCGGCGGCCACGAAGGCCGTGATCGGCAGGAACATCGCGACGATCTTGTCGGTCACGCTGCGTGCGGCCAGCGACAGCCAGGTCGCCAGGCACACCAGCACGTTGCACAGGATGGCCAGCGAGAAGGCCTTGAACGGCGGCAGGCTGGCCTTGCTGGCGGCCAGGTACAGCGCGCTGGCGCCGACCTCGCCGTGACCGAAACCGTACTGGCCGCCGAGGAAGACGATGATCGCGGTGCCCAGCGCACCGACGAGGTTGCCGAACCAGACGATGGTCCAGACGCGCAGCATGCGCCGCGTGTCCAGCCGGCCGCTGGCCCAGGCCATGACCATCAGCGCGTCGCTGGTGAAGAGCTGGGCGCCGGCGACGACGACCAGCATCAGCCCCATCGAGAACGCCGCGCCCATCAGCAGGCGCATCAGCCCCCAAGGCAGCACATGGTCGGCACCGGCGATGGCGATGGTGGCGAACATCGCGCCCAGCGCGACGAAGGCGCCGCCGAGCACGGCCAGGCCGAACTGCTGGGCGGCCGAGGCCTTGGCCTTCTTGACGCCCATCTCCTCGGCGGCGCAGGCCACCGCGGCGGGCGCCAGCGGGTCGAACAGCGAACGCGGCGCGGCCGCGCCATAGGCCGGCGACGGCTCTTCCTCGTTCAGCAGGTAGCGGGGGTTCGTGCGGTCGAGCATGTCAGTCCTTCGTCGGCCTCACGGCCGTGCGGCGCGCCCGCGGCCAGCACGGCCAGCGTATGCAGCGCGATCATCTTTTCTTCGTTCGTCGGCAGCACGAACACCGGCAGGATCGAGTCGTCGGCCGAGATCTCCAGCGCCCGGCGGCTGTTGGCGTAGTCGTCGATCGCCACGCCCATCCAGCGCAGGCGCTCGCAGACCGCGGCGCGCACGCCCGGCGAGTTCTCGCCGATGCCGGCGGTGAACACCAGCGCGTCGATGCCGCCCATCGAGCCGGCCAGCGCCGCCACTTCCTTGGCGACGCGGAAGCAGAACAGCTCGACGGCGCGCTGCGCCGCCGGGTCGCTGGACTCCTGCAGCGCGCGCATGTCGTTGGACAGGCCCGAGACGCCGAGCAGGCCCGAACGCCGGTACAGCAGGTCCTCGAGCTCGGCCGCGCCCATGCCCTTCTCGCGCATCAGGTACAGCAGCACGCCGGGGTCGATCGCGCCGCAGCGCGTGCCCATCGGCACACCGTCCAGCGCGGTGAAACCCATCGTCGTGTCGACGCCGCGGCCGGCGTGCACCGCCGCCAGGCTGGAGCCGTTGCCCAGGTGGCAGATGACGATGCGCTGGTTGGCCAGCTCCGGCCGCAGCGCCGCCAGGTGCTGCGAGACGTACTCGTAGGACAGGCCGTGGAAGCCGTAGCGCTGCACGCCCTCGTCGGCCAGTTCCTGCGGCAGCGCGTAGCTGCTGGCGACCCAGGGCAGGTCGGCGTGGAAGGCGGTGTCGAAGCAGGCGATCTGCGGCAGATCCGGGTGGCTGGCGGCCAGCGCGCGCATCGGCGCCAGGTTGTGCGGCTGGTGCAGCGGCGCCAGCGGCACCAGGGCCTCGAGGGCCGACAGCACCGCCGGCGTCACGCGCACCGGGCGGCTGAAGGCGCGGCCGCCGTGAACGACGCGGTGGCCGGCGGCGACGATGCGGTCCTCGGGCAGCGCCTGGCCCAGCCAGGCGAGCAGGTACTCGAGCAGCGCGCCGCGGCGCTGCGAGTCCTCGGCGTTCCAGCGACGCTGGGCGACGACGCGGCGGTTGGCGTCCTTGGCTTCGAAAGTCGCGTCGGTGCCGATGCCGGCGATCTGGCCGGACAGCACCTGCTGCAGGTCGTCGGTGGCCTCGACGCGGCGCAGCACCGAGAACTTCAGGCTCGACGAGCCCGCGTTGAGCACGAGGCAGGATTCGTATCGGCTCATCGCGGCCTCACTCGGTGGCGCGCCGGGCGTCGGCCAGCAGCGCGGCGATGGCGCAGGACGCCAGGCGCGAACGCTGGTTGTCGGCGCGGCTGGTCAGGATCACCGGCACCTTGGCGCCGAGCACGATGCCGGCGGCGTCGGCGTTGGCCAGGAAGCTGAGCTGCTTGGCGAGCATGTTGCCGGCCACGAGATCGGGCACCAGCAGGATGTCGGCCTTGCCGGCCACCGGCGAGTCGATGCCCTTGGTGCGCGCGGCCTCGACCGAGATCGCGTTGTCGAAGGCCAGCGGGCCGTCGAGCACGCCGCCGGTAATCTGGCCGCGGTCGGCCATCTTGCACAGCACCGCGGCTTCGATCGTCGACGGGATCTTCGGGTTGACGTTCTCGACCGCCGACAGGATCGCGACGTTGGGCTTCTTGATGCCCAGCGCCTGCGCGAGGTGGATCGCGTTCTGGATGATGTGGACCTTGTCGTCCAGCGTCGGCGAGATGTTGATCGCCGCGTCGGTGATCAGCAGCGTGCGCTCGTAGGTCGGCACGTGCATCACGAAGACGTGGCTGATGCGCGCCGCGGTGCGCAGCGCGTTCTCCTTGCGCACGACGGCGGCCATCAGCTCGTCGGTGTGCAGCGAACCCTTCATCAGCGCGCCGACCTCGCCGTCGCGCGCCAGGCGGGCGG
This sequence comes from Rubrivivax gelatinosus IL144, assembly GCF_000284255.1. NCBI lineage: Bacteria > Pseudomonadati > Pseudomonadota > Betaproteobacteria > Burkholderiales > Sphaerotilaceae > Rubrivivax > Rubrivivax gelatinosus. Next base: position 1,815,971 of record NC_017075.1, on the reverse strand, counting down.
CGGTTTCGGCGGCGTCCTTGGGCAGCTCGACGTCGACGATGCGGCAGGCCGAGATGTCCAGCCCGTGTTCGGCGGCGATGGCCTTCATCTGCCGCGCCGGGCCGACCAGCACCGGGGCGATCAGCCCGGCCTCGGCGGCGTCGATGGCAGCACGCAGCGCGGGTTCGTTGCAGGGATAGGCGACGGCCGTGGGCACCGGCGCCAGGCGCTCGCACTTCTTCAGCAGCGCGTCGTGCTGGTGGTGGCCGATCAGCTGCACTTCGGGCAGCTCGACCGGCGCGGTCTGCACCTTGGTCAGCGGGGCCACGACCTCGGCGACGCCGCCGGCCACCAGGATGCCGTCCTGGTTGACGCAGCCGCAGTCGAGCACGACGACGCGGTCGGCTTCGCGTTTCTCGACCACCGTCACCGTCGCGGTGATGCGGTCGCCGACGCTGATCGTGTGCAGAAAGTGCAGGTCCTGGCTCAGGTAGACCGTGCCCGGGCCCGGCAGGCGCGAGCCGATCAGGCCCGAGACCAGCGCCCCGGTCCACATGCCGTGCGCGATGACCTTGCCGTGGCCGGTGCCGGCCGCGAAACGCGGGTCCAGGTGCACCGGGTTGCGGTTCTCCGAGACCGTGGCGAACAGCCGCACGTCGTCCATCGTCAGCTCGCGCGTTCGCACGGCCGACTGGCCGACGAGGATCTCGTCGTAGGGCAGGTTCTCGCTGACGTCTTCGTCGGCGTCGATCACGGGCGGCCGCGACGTCGAGGTGGCGGCCGGGAAACGGGCGCCGTCGTGCAGCGCGGCGGTGGGGCGGGTTTCGGTCAGCATGGCGGTCTGTGCGGTGTCGCGGGCAGTTCGCAGGCAATAGGAGGCCCGACCGGGGTGTTGCCCGGTGTCTCGGTCGGGGGGTTGGGCGGGCTCGGCGGTGGCTCAGGTCGCCTGCAGCCCGGCGTCGCGGAAGATCGAGCGCGTGTGCTCGACGAGCTCTTCGGACGGCGGGCTCACGCCGGCCAGGCGGTAGTTCAGCTCACGCTCCTGCCACTTGTGCTCGCCCATCTGGTGGAACGGCAGCACGTCCACACGCTGCACGTTGCCCAGCCTGGCGGCGAAAGCGGCCAGCGCGCGGATCTCGTTGTCGTGGTCGGTCCAGCCGGGCACCAGCACGTAGCGCAGGATGATCGGCTTGCCCAGCGCGGCCAACCGGCGCGCGAAGTCCAGCGTGGGTTTGAGCTCGGCGCCGGTCAGCCGGTGGTAGGTCTTCTCGCTGAAGGCCTTGATGTCCAGCAGCACCATGTCCAGGTCGGCCATCATCTCGTCGTCGACCTTGGCGCCCAGGTAGCCCGAGGTGTCCAGCGCGGTGTGCAGGCCCATCGCCTTGCAGCCGCGCAGCAGCGCCTTGACGAAGCGCGGCTGCGTCAGCGGCTCGCCACCGCTGAGCGTCACGCCGCCCTTGGCCTGGATGAAGCCGCGGTAGCGGCCGATGTCCGTCAGGATCTCGGCGACGCTGGTGAGCGTGCCGTCGTGACGGTGCCAGGTGTCGGGGTTGTGGCAGTACGCGCAGCGCAGCGGACAGCCCGAGAGGAACAGCACGTAGCGGATCCCCGGGCCGTCCACCGTCCCGCAGGTCTCGGTCGAGTGGACCCAGCCTTCGGTGACGGCGGCAGCCGGCGCCGCGCCGGGCGCGGACACCGGCCGCGTGCCGCCGCACGGGGCGGCGACCGCGACGCTTTTGACGTCAGTGGCAGGCATGGAAGGTACGGCTGATGACATCGAGCTGCTGCTCGCGCGTCAGCTTGATGAAGTTCACCGCGTAACCCGACACCCGGATCGTCAGCTGCGGGTACAGCTCCGGGTGCTCCATCGCGTGCAGCAGCGTCGAACGGTCGAAGACGTTGACGTTGATGTGGTGCCCGCCGGAGCCGAAGTAGCCGTCCATCAGGTTCACCAGGTTGGCCACACGCTGGCCTTCGTCCGGGCCCAGGGCGCTGGGCACGATCGTGAAGGTGTAGGAGATGCCGTCCTGCGAGCAGCTGTACGGCAGCTTGGCCACCGAGGCCATCGAGGCCACCGCGCCCTTGTAGTCGCGGCCGTGCATCGGGTTGGCCCCCGGCGCGAAGGGCTCGCCGGCCTTGCGGCCGTCGGGCGTGTTGCCGGTCTTCTTGCCGTACACGACGTTGGACGTGATCGTCAGCACCGACATCGTCGGCGTGGCGCCGCGGTAGGCCTTCTGCTTGCGCAGGAAGCCCATGAAGGTCTCGACGATCCAGCTGGCGATGGTGTCCACGCGCTCGTCGTTGTTGCCGAAGGCCGGGTAGCGCCCTTCGAGGCGGAACTCGGTGGCCAGACCGCGCTCGTCGCGCACGACGTGCACCTTGGCGTGACGCATCGCCGACAGCGAGTCCGCGACCACCGACAGGCCGGCGACGCCGCAGGCCATCGTGCGCAGGATGTCGCGGTCGTGCAGCGCCATCTCGATGCGCTCGTAGGCGTACTTGTCGTGCATGAAGTGGATCGCGTTGAGCGACTTCATGTAGACGCCCGACAGCCACTCCATCGTCGGCACGAACTTGGCGATGACTTCGTCGTAGTCCAGCACTTCGCCGGTGATCGGCTCGGTGACGGGGCCGACCTGCTCGCCGCTGACTTCGTCACGGCCGCCGTTGATCGCGTACAGCAGCGCCTTGGCCAGGTTGGCGCGCGCGCCGAAGAACTGCATCTGCTTGCCGATGCGCATGGCAGACACGCAGCAGGCGATGCCGTAGTCGTCGCCCCAGTACGGACGCATCAGGTCGTCGTTCTCGTACTGCACCGAGCAGGTGTCGATGGAGGTCTTGGCGCAGAAGTCCTTGAAGCCCTGCGGCAGCTTCTCCGACCACAGCACGGTGAGGTTGGGCTCGGGCGCCGGGCCCAGGTTGTTGAGCGTCTGCAGGAAGCGGAAGCTGTTCTTGGTGACCAGCGGGCGGCCGTCTTCGCCGATGCCGCCGATGGCTTCGGTCACCCAGGTCGGGTCGCCGGAGAACAGCTGGTCGTATTCGGGGGTGCGCAGGAAACGCACGATGCGCAGCTTGACGACGAGGTCGTCGATGAACTCCTGGGCGCGCGCTTCGTCGATGAGGCCGGCGTCGAGGTCGCGCTGGATGTAGATGTCCAGGAAGGTCGAGACGCGGCCCAGCGACATCGCGGCACCGTTCTGCTCCTTCACCGCGGCGAGGTAGCCCAGATACGTCCACTGCACCGCTTCACGCGCGTTCTGCGCCGGGCGGCCCAGGTCGAAGCCGTACTTGGCACCCATGACCTTGAGTTCTTCCAGCGCGCGGCCCTGCTCGGAGAGCTCTTCGCGCAGGCGCAGCACGTCTTCGCTGAAGTCGCGGCTGTCCAGGTCCTTGTATTCCTGCTGCTTGAACTTGCGCAGCGCGTCCACGCCGTACAGCGCGACACGGCGGTAGTCGCCGATGATGCGGCCGCGGCCGTAGGCGTCGGGCAGGCCGGTCAGCACCGCCGACTTGCGCGCCTTGGCGATCTCGGTGGAGTAGACGTCGAAGACGCCCTGGTTGTGGCTCTTGCGGTACTTGGTCCAGATCTCGTCGACCGTCGGGTCGCTCTCGAAACCGTAGGCCTTCAGGCCCGACTGCACCATGCGCAGGCCGCCGTTGGGCATGATCGCGCGCTTGAGCGGGGCGTCGGTCTGCAGGCCGACGATGAGCTCCAGACCCTGGTCGATGTAACCCGCGTCGTGCGCCACGATGGTCGACGGACGGTCGGCCGACACGTCCAGCACGCCCTTGGCCTGCTCCTGCTTCAGCAGCTCGGCCAGCTTCTTCCACAGCGCCAGCGTGCGCGTCGTCGGGCCTTCCAGGAAGGTGGCGTCGCCGAGGTGCGGCGTGTAGTTCTTCTGAATGAAGTCGCGGACGTCGACGGCGGTTTCCCAGCGGCCGCCGGCGAAACCTTCCCAGGCGTTGGCGCGGCTGGTGACGAGGGTCATGGTATTCATTTGGATTCCTTAAAACGAAAACTGCTTGTTGGCGTTTCGTGAGGGCTCCGGCCGGGTCGGCCGGAGCCTTTGTTGTTGTTATTCGCTAAAACGTCGTGGGGAGAACTCAGGCGTGTGCCACGGTGAGGTCAGCGGGAATCGCCTTGGATTCGCCACGAACCTTCCACAGAACCAGCCAGCGCTTCACCGAGGCCACCATGATGATCATGCCGAGAACCAGCATGATCGACGCGATGACGCCGTTGAAGATGTTGTAGCCCTTCGAGGCGCTATTCAGGTATACGTTGGTAATCATCCAGTAACCGGCATAGTTGACGGTCACGAACAGGTACGCCAGCGGAACAAGGCAGGTCAGCATGTAGGCGCGCTTGGACGCCATGCGCAGGATGATGGTCGCGCCGATCATCAGACCGATCGAAGCCATCAGCTGGTTGGAGACACCGAACAGCGCCCAGACCGAGCCGATGTCACCGGACAGCAGCAGGTAGCCCCAGAGCACGCAGGCGATGACGCTGGCGATGATCGCGGCGGGCATCGAGTCCAGCTTCTTCATGGCCGGGAAGAAGTCGCCCAGCAGGTCCTGGATCAGGTAGCGCGAGACGCGGGTACCGGAGTCCACGGCCGTGAGGATGAACACCGCCTCGAACATGATGACGAACTGGAAGAAGTACGCGGCCAGCTCGGTGAACCAGGAGATCTTGGTGAAGATGTAGGTCATGCCGACGGCCAGCGTGACGGCACCACCGGTGCGGCCGACGAGGTCGATGCCCATTTCCTGGCTCAGGCGCGGCAGGTCGACGACCGTCATGCCCAGGGTCTTGAAGACTTCAGGCGTCGAGTTGATCGCGAAGTAGTCGGCCGGGTGCAGCGAGGTCGCGGCGATCAGGGCCATGACACCGACCAGGGACTCGGCCAGCATCGCGCCGAAGGCCACCGGACGGATGTCGGTCCACTTGTCGACCAGCTTCGGGGTCGTGCCCGAGCCGATGAAGGCGTGGAAGCCGGAGATGGCACCGCAGGCGATCGTGATCGAGATGAACGGCCAGACCGAACCCTTCAGGATCGGGCCACCGCCGTGGATGAAGTCGGTCACCGCCGGGAACTGGATCGTCGGGTTGATGAAGATCACGCCCACGACCAGCGCCAGGAAGACGCCGACCTTCATGAAGCTGGAGAGGTAGCCGCGCGGGGTGAGCAGCATCCAGACCGGCAGCGCGGTGGCGAAGAAGGCGTAGATCGGCAGCGCCCAGCTGACGGTCGTCTTGTGCAGCGTCAGCCAGTCGCCGAGCAGCGTGCCTTGCAGGTGCGGGCCGACGGCCACCGAGGCGGCGACGGCGGCGACACCGACGTAGGTCGCCCACTTGGACGAACCGACGTAGCGTTCATACAGACCCAGCGCGATGGCGATCGGCACCGTCATGAACACCGCGAAGGTGCCCCAGGCGTTGCGTTCCAGCGCGTGCACGACCACGATGGACAAACCGGCCATCGTGATCGTGATGATGAACAGCATCGCCAGGCCCGTCGTCCAGCCGGCCACCGGGCCGAGTTCGGCCTTGGCGACTTCCGACAGCGACTTGCCCTGGTGCTTCATCGACGCGAAGAGCACGACCGTGTCGTGCACCGCGCCGCCGATGACGGCACCGACGAGCAGCCAGAGAAAACCTGGCAGATAACCGAACTGGGCCGCGAGAACCGGGCCGACGAGAGGGCCGGCAGCCGCGATGGCGGCGAAGTGCTGGCCGGCGTTGACCCATTTCTTCGTCGGGACGTAATTCTTGCCGTCCTCGAGTTGGTGAGCGGGGGTGATTTCCTTGTCGTCAGCCGCGAGTACCTTGCGCACGAAGAATATCCCGTAGAAGCGATATGCCAGGGCGAGGACGCAAACAGCCATGACGACGAAATAGATGGCTTGGTCCATTTCTATTTCCATCCGGTTGGTTGATCGATCGTAGTGTCGGAACGTTTGTCTGACGGGATGCATCCTAGGAGTCGCCGGGAAGGCCGCGGGGCTTTCACGCCAGCGGTACGCTCCGCCCCCTGAACGGTGAAATCGCAGGTGCCAGTGGTGGCCCCAAAATCGCCTTCAGAGATTCCCCGACGATGATTTCGACTGAATCAAACCGGGCGCCGATCAGCCGATATTTCTGCCGAGCGGCAGAATTTCCACGGCGAACGGTCGCCGGCCGGGAGCGAACGGCGACGGCCGCCAAGCCCCCGCACCGGCGGGCACAAGGCGCCAGCGGTTACAGTCCGGCCCGGGTGCCGTGGCGACCGCCGCGGCAGGTTCATGCGCAGGTCGGGCCGCCGCGCGGCCTCAAGCCGTCTTTCCGCCGATGAACCACCCTGCCGTCGACGCGGTGGCCGCGACCGTCTTTGCCGTCGCGCTGCTGCACACCTTCTCCGCGCGCCAGTTCGAGCGCCTGTCGCACCGTTTCCCTCGCCACGCCGGGCTGCTGCACCTGCTCGGCGAGGTCGAGGTCGTGTTCGGCTTCTGGGCCATCGTGCTGGTGCTGCTGCTGGCCTTCGTCGCCGGCCCTGGCGAGGCGCTCGGCTACGCCGAGTCGCGCAACTACACCGAGCCGCTGTTCGTCTTCGTCGTCATGGTCGTCGCCGGCTCCGGGCCGGTGCTGGCCGCGGTGCGCCACGCCGTGGACGCGCTGGCGGCGCGGCTGCCGATGCGGCGTGCGCTGGCCGTCACCTGGCTGGGCCTGGGCGTGGTGCCGCTGACCGGCTCGCTGGTCACGGAGCCGGCGGCGATGACGATCGCCGCGCTGACGCTGGCGCCGCTGGTCTTCCGCCCGGAGATGCCAGAGCGTATGAAGTACCTGGCGCTCGGCGTGCTGTTCGTCAACGTCTCGATCGGCGGCACGCTGACGTCCTACGCCGCGCCGCCGGTGCTGATGGTGGCCGCAGCCTGGAACTGGGACAGCGCCTTCATGCTGCAGACCTTCGGCTGGAAAGCCGCGCTGGCGGTGATGTTCAACGCCAGCCTCTCCACCTGGCTGATGCGGCGCACGCTGCGCGAGGACGCCGGCGCGCCGGCCCCGGCGCGCCCGCCGCTGGCCATCGTGCTCGTGCACCTGGGCGTGCTCGCGGCTATCGTGCTGCTGGCGCACCACCCGGTGGCCTTCCTGGCGCTGTTCCTGCTGTTCCTCGGCTTCACCCAGGCCTACGAGCGCCACCAGAGCCCGCTTTTGATCCGCGAGGCGCTGCTGGTCGCGTTCTTCCTCGCCGGGCTGGTGGTGCTGGGCGGGCTGCAGGCCTGGTGGCTGCGGCCGATCGTCGAGTCGCTGCAGCCGCTGCAACTCTTCTTCGGCGCGCTGGCGCTGACCGCGGTGACCGACAACGCGGCGCTGACCTATCTCGGCTCGCTGATCCCCGGCATCGACGCGCAAGCCCAGTACATGCTGATGGCCGGCGCGGTGGCCGGCGGCGGGCTGACGGTGATCGCCAACGCGCCCAACCCGGCCGGCGTCGCGCTGCTGCGCCGCGGTTTCGCAGACGAGAGCATCGGCGCCGGCGGCCTGCTGCTCGGCGCGCTGGGGCCGACCGGGGTGGCCGCCGCGGCGCTGCTGCTGCTCTAGACTCGGCGCCCCGCCGCCCTGCCCCGACCACCGATGGACCTCGCCACCTGGCTCGCCTTCTTCGCCGCTTCCTGGGCCATCAGCCTGTCGCCCGGTGCCGGCGCGCTGGCGGCGATGAACTCGGGGCTGCAGCACGGTTTCCGCCGCGGCTACTGGACGACGGTCGGCCTGGTGGCCGGCATCTGGAGCCAGCTGCTGGTGGTCGGCGTCGGCCTGGGCGCGCTGATCGCCGCCTCGTCGACGGCTTTCCAGACCGTCAAATGGTGCGGCGTGGCCTACCTCGTCTGGCTCGGCATCCAGCAGTGGCGCGCACCGGCGCGGCCGCTGGCTGCCGCGCGCGCCGAAGCCGCGGCGATGCCGCGCCGGCGCATGGTGCTGCGCGGCTGGATGGTCAACGCCGTCAATCCGAAGGGCACGGTGTTCCTGCTCGCCGTGGTGCCGCAGTTCCTGCACCTGAACGAACCGCTGGCGCCGCAGTACCTGGTGATCGGCCTGACGCTGGGCTTCACCGACCTGGTCGTGATGGCCGGCTACACGGCGCTGGCCGCGCGCGTGCTCGGTTCGCTGCACTCGGCGGCGCACGTGCGCGTGCTCAACCGCGTCTTCGGCTCGCTGTTCATCGCCGCCGGCGCGCTGCTGTCGGTCTTCAAGCGCGCGGCCTGAGCGGCCTATCATCGTCGCCGCCCGGCGCCGCGCGCCGCAGCGAAAGACTTCGATGCAGCGGATCCTGATCATCGTGCACGCGCCGCCCTATGGCAGCGAACGCGTGCTCTCGGCCCTCCGGCTGGCCAACGCGCTGGCCGGCAGCGACGGCACGCCGCCGGAGCTGCGCCTGTTCCTGATGTCCGACGCCGTCGTGCTCGGCCTGCCGAACCAGGTCGACGGCAGCGGCAACGGTCTGCTGGGGCTGGTGCAGGAGCTCGCCGCGCGCGAGGTGCCGATCGCCCTGTGCCGCACCTGCGCGCTGGCACGCGGCGTCGCCGAGCTGCCGCTGGTCGAAGGCACGCGCATCGGCACGCTGCCCGAACTCGCCCAGTGGACGCTCTGGGCCGACAAGGTCATCACCTTCTGAGGCCGGACCGCGCCCGGTGCGCGGCGGTTCAGGCGCCGGGCTTGGACGCGTCGACCAGCGAGCCGTAGGCGGCGAGCAGCGCCTGCGCGTCCTCGTCGTCGGCGGCTTCGGTGACCTCGACGTCCGCGGCGCGTGCACGCGCCTGGTCGATCGCCTTGCGCGCCGCTTCGGGCGGCGAGTCCAGCGCGGCGGCGGCTTCGCCGGTGGGCGGCCCCTCGCGACGCAGCCGTTCGGTGACCGCCACCGCCATGCGCGAGCGCAAGCAGGCCAAGCCACGCGCCGACCAGTTGCTGACGCGTTGCTCCAGCTGCTCCAGCGCACGCTGCAGCACGTCCAGCGGCACACGCTCCAGCGCCTGCCAGCCCAGGCGGCCCAGCGAGTGCTCGACCACCGCCAGATGGCGCATCGTCGCGCGGCTGGCGTGGTCCTCGTCGAGCAAGCGGGTGAGGTCTTCGCGTGCGGCCAGCAGCTCGGCCTCGCGGCGCCGGCGCTCCAGTTCTTCGGGTGTGGGCGGCGCTTCGCTGCGGCCGTCGGCGCGCTGGAGAACGACGCGCACGCCGCCGGGACCCCGGCGCAGTGCGACGTCCTGACGGAAGACGGCGTCGAACGCCGCCTTCAGCATGGCGAAGGGGGAACGTGCGGAACTCATCGTCTTCGATCAGTCGGCCGTCCCGGGGTCCGGCTTGAGCGCCGGATCGCAACAACGCGTAACCACCCCGCCGATCAGGCGGTGCAGGTGCGGTTCTTCCCGCTGCGCTTGGCTTCGTAGAGCGCTTCGTCGGCGCGTTCGAGCGCGGCTTCGAGCGCCTCGCCCGGGCGCCAGGCGGTGACGCCGGCAGAGAAGGTGACGAAGACCTCGCGCTGCTCGTGCAGGAACAGGGCCTCGGTCAGGCCGCGCTGCAGCCGCGTCAGCGCCTGCTGGGCCTCGGCCAGCGGCGTGGCTGGCAGCAGCACGACGAACTCCTCGCCGCCGAAGCGCGCCAGGTGGTCCACCGGGCGCAGGCGCTCGCGCACCGCGCCGGCCAGCGACTTCAGCGCCAGGTCGCCGGCGGCGTGGCCCAGCGTGTCGTTGAGCCGCTTGAAGTTGTCGATGTCGATCAGACCGATCGCCAGCGGCGGCGCCTCGGGGCCGGCGCGGTCGACGCGCGCGCGTTCGGCGTCGAAGGCCTGGGCCAGGCCGCGGCGGTTGGCGACCTGGGTCAGCGCGTCGGTCGAGACCTCGTCGGACAGCCGGCGCAGCTCGCCCTCGAGCTCGCGCACGCGGGTCTCGAGCTCGTTGGCCTTGGCGTGTTCGTCTTCCATGCGCCGCTGCGCGGCGCCGACCAGCTCCTGCACGGCGCGGCTCTCGTCGACGATCTCGCGCACCACGCCGGCCAGGCTCTCCAGCGACTCGGCACGCGCCACGGCCTCGGCGTGGCGGCCGACGCTCTCGTGGAAGCGCCCGGTGTGTTCGCCCAGGGCGCCGACCTCGGCCAGCATGCGGTGGATCAGCGACTTCAGCGCGTCGCGCGCGGCATTGCGCTCGTCGCGCACACGCTGCTGGCGGGTGCGGGTCTCGGCCAGCAGCTCGGTGGCGGCGCGCACGCTGCGCGCGGTGACGCCGTCGGCCAGGCGCTGCTCCAGGCTCTCGCACTGGCCACGCGCCCAGCTGTCGTCCTCGGCGACCTCGACCAGGCCGCGGCTCAGCTCGCGGCACAGCGTGCCGAGCTGCTCGACGAGATGGTGGCGGTGGGCGAAGAGCCGGCGCGCGCGCGCGCAGAGCTCGTCGACCTCGGCGACCCGTTCGGCCGACACGCCTTCGGCGGCGATCGCGTCGGCCAGCGCCGCCAGGCGGTCGGCGATCTCGGCGGCACGCGGCTCCTCGGGCGGCAGGCCGGCGCGCAGCGCGCCTTCAAGGCTGGAGACGACCGGACGCCAGGGCTCGGGCGTGACGACCGGGTCGGCGGCCGGCGCTTCGTCCAGCGGTGCCGGCATCGTCGGCGGCATCTCCAGCGGCGGCGCGTCGTCGGCGGCGCCGGGCGGCGCCTCCGGATCCTCGAAATGCCGGTCGCCGTCCCAGGCGCTGGCCAGCGCCTGCAGCCGCTGCTGCAGCCGCTGCAGGTCGCCGCGGCTGCCGTCGAGCACGCGCTGCAGGCTCTCCTTCTTGCGCGCCGTGGTCCACTGCCGGCCGCCTCGTTCGACGCCCTTGACGAGCTTCTCGATCAGCGCCGCCCAGGCCGGGCCCTGGGCCTTTGGGTCGGCCAGCGGCGAGACCGGCAGGCCGGCCTCCTCGGCGTAGGCGCGCGCATAGTGTTCGGGCGTCGGCTCGAGCTTGGCCATGGCCAGGCGCCGCAGCGCGCCCTTGGCGATCTGCGCCGGGGTCGCGGCGCTCATCAGCGGGTGCCTGCGGCGAGAAGGCGAGCCGGCCCGCCGTTGCCCGGCGGGGCGGGCAGGTCGACGGTCGCGAACCAGTGTTCGAACTGCGCGGCCGGCACCGGCCGGCCGATGTAGTACCCCTGCATGCGGGTGCACTCCAGGCTGTGCAGCAGCTCCACCTGATGCTCGGTCTCGACGCCCTCGGCGATGACGCGCAGCGACAGATGCCGCGCCAGCGCGATGATCGTGCGCACGATGTGCACGGCCGTGGGTTCGATGCCGAGCTTGGCGACGAAGCTGCGGTCGATCTTGAGTTCCGCGCAGTGCAGCCCCGACAGGTGCGACAGGCTCGAGTAGCCGGTGCCGAAGTCGTCGATCGAGACGTCGACGCCGATCTGGTGCAGCCGGAACAGCGCCGGGCCGACGCCGACGACGTCGCGCATCAGGCTGGTCTCGGTGATCTCCAGCGACAGCAATCGGCTGCGGCCTTCGGCGGTGAGCTGGTCGATCAGGTCGATCAGGTCGTTGCGCAGGAACAGCTTGGGCGGCAGGTTGACGGCGATGGTGCCGTCGAAGCCGAAGTCGGCCTGCCAGCGGCGCGCCTGCTGGGCGGCCTCGCGCAGGGCCCACTTGGACATCTCGAGGATGTCGCCCGACTCCTCGGCCAGCGGGATGAAGTCGCCGGGCATCACCAGGCGGCCGTCGATGCGCCAGCGCATCAGCGCCTCGACGCCGACCAGGCGGCCGCTGGCGACGTCGACCTGCGGCTGGTAGTGCAGCTCGAGCTCGCCGCGCTCGGCGGCGCCGGGCAGCGCGGCTTCCAGCATCGGGCGCTTCAGCAACCCCGGCCCGTAGACCATGCTCGAGTCGCGTTCCTTCTTCGCCTCGTACATCGCCAGGTCGGCGTTGCGGTGCAGCTCCTGCACCGTCTCGCCGTCCTCGGGGAAGATGGCGACGCCGACGCTGCCGGTGACCAGGCGCTCGTGGCCGCCGGCCAGGCGCAGCGGCTCGCGCAGCGCGAGCACGATGCGCTGGGCGACGCGCTCGGCGTCCGCCGGGTCGGTGATCTCGGGCAGCAGCACGACGAACTCGTCGCCGCCGACGCGGCCGACGGTCTCCAGGTCGCGGTGGGCCCGCGGGCCGGCGGCCTCGATCGCGCTGTCATCGATCTCGGCGTGGTAGCGGATGCAGCCGCGCAGCCGCGTCGCGACCTCGCGCAGCACGTCGTCGCCGATCTGGTGGCCCAGCGTGTCGTTGACCTGCTTGAAGCGGTCGAGGTCGATCTGCAGCAGCGCGACCTTGTGGCGCAGGCCGTGGCGGCGGCTGGCTTCGAGCGCGAGGTCGGCGCGGCGGATGAACTCGCGCCGGTTCGGCAGCTCGGTCAGCATGTCGAAGGCGGCGTGGTAGCGCGACTGGCTCTGCGCGCGGTGGCGGTCGGTGATGTCCTGCAGGAAGCCGTCGTAGCCGACGAAACGCTTGTGCTCGTCCTCCTCGGCCTTGCCGGCGACGTGCACGACGAGCAGGCCCTCGTCGAGCGTCAGGTCCTGGTCGAGCGGGCGGCGCTGGGCGACGCGGTCGCGCAGCAGGCGCAGCGAGGGCAGGCGCTGGGCGCGGGGGATGCGGCGCAGCAGCGCGCGCAAGGCCGGCGGCCGGCCCTCGACCTTCAGCACCTCGAGCGCTTCGCGCGACAGCGCCAGGCCGCTGCCCTGGCGCCACTCGAAGCTGCCCATGCGCGCGAGCTGCTGCGCCCGGGCCAGCTTCTCGCGGCTGCGGTCGAGTTCGACGGTGGTGCGCGCGGCGCGCAGCACGTATTCCAGCCGGCGCGCCAGCAGGCTCCAGTTCAGCGCCCGGTCCTTGTCCTTCGTGTAGAAGTCGGTGGCGTGCACGTCGAAGGCGTGCTTGATCGAGGCCTCGTCGTCCAGGCCGGTGAGCATGACGATCGGCAGGCGTTCGAAGCCCGGCATCGCACGGATGCGGGCGCAGGTCTCGAAGCCGTCGAGGCCCGGCATCTGGGCGTCGAGCACCACCAGGTCGGGCTTGCGTTCCTGCAGGATGGCCAGCGCCTCGTCGCCGCGCGTGGCTTCGATGATCGAGAAGCCACGCTCGCGCAGCGCGATGGCGGTGGTCAGCAGGCCCACCTCGTCGTCGTCGACGAGCAGGACCTCGGGGCGAGGCAGCAGCGCCGCGCCGTCGGGACGCGGGGTCGTGGAGATGGCTCGCGCCGCGCTCACGTTCCCAGCGCCGCGGCGACCGCGAGCTGCGCCCGCTGCGCCTCGGCCAGCAGCGCCTGCACGCGCGGCGCGATGTCGGCGGTGTCGCCGACGCGCACGCGGCGCTCGACGTCGGCGCACAGCGCCGACAGCTCCAGCGCGCCGACGCTGGCCGACGAGGACTTCACCTTGTGCGCGACTTCGCCGACGGTCTTCAGGTCGCCGGCGTCACGCGCCTGCTTCAGCCGGTCGAGGTCGCGGCCCAGGGCCATGCGGAAGGTCTCGAGCACCCGACCGACGACGCCCAGGCTTCCGTCCGGGTCCAGTTCGCGCAGACGTGCGAGCGCGGTGTCGTCGAGCATCGGGGCAGAGGAGTCGTACGGGTGGTTCGGGCCGGTCATAAGCGGGCGTTCGAGGCAAGCTCCATGCCGCCGGACAGGCGGCGAGGATGCGGCCCGGCGAGGCAGCGGTCAAGCGCCGTCACGCCAGGCGGGACAACGGGAAACGTCGCGATGCGGAATCTTGCCGGAGCGCTCAAGGTCGGTCCCGGCGCGGGCGCCGGGTGTTACGCGCGAGGACGTGACCTTAACCGTTTCCGGCGCCTGTTTCGTGTCCTGCCGCAGGGTTCGCGAGGTCCGCGTACATGTCACACCGGTCCGTACAATCGTTTGCATGCCCGTCACCCGCCCTCGCCAGAGTCCCGTCGGCCGCGCTTTCGCGCCACGTCTGGCGGCCCTCGCGGGGCTGGCCTCGCTCGCCGGCTGCACCGACGGCAGCGCCCGCGGCGGCCTCTTCGGCGGCCTGGCGCTGCTGGCCGTCGGCGCCGCGGGTTACGCCGTCGGCAGCCTGCGCGAGCGCCATGCCGCCGAGAGCGCGCTGCGCAGCGCGCGCGCCGAGAGCCGCGACGCCGCCTCGCTGCTGGACGGCTGGATCTGGAAGACCGACGCCACGCTGCGCGTCGTCGCGATGCAGCCGCCCGAAGGCCAGGCCGGCGGCCCGGCGCCGACCGTCGGCGCGCCGCTGGCCGAGCTGTTCGAGAGCGCGCGGCCCGATCTGGACGGTGAACTCGGCGCCCGTCTGGCCTCGCAGCGCGCCTTCCACGCGCTGCGCGTGCGCCTGCGCGCCGACGGCAGCCCCTGGCGTCTGCGCGGCGCGCCGAGTTTCGACGACCTGGGCCGCTTCGCCGGCTTCAGCGGCAGCGCCGAGCCGGTGGCTGCGCAGGACGCGCTGGCCGCCGACCACGCCGCGCTGCAGGCGCTGCTGCACGGCATCGACGCGCCGGCCGTGCTCGCCGCCGACGAGGGCTGCGGCTGGGCGCTGCGCGAGGCCAACCCCGCGGCGCGGCGCTGGCTCGAACGCGACGCCCCAGCCTGGGGAGACGTCGTCTCGCACCTGCCCGCGGCGGTGCGCGAGGCGCTGGCCGGTGCCGAGGCCGACAGCGCCGCCGAGGTCGACGGCTGGGTGCTGCGCCGCTACGAGACCGCGGCCGGTGCCGGCCTGCTGGTGATGCAGGCCACGCGGGCCGGCGGCGGCGACGACGGCGACGGCGCGGCCTTCAGCTTCACCGTCTCGCACGACCTGCGCGCGCCGATCCGCGTCGTCGAAGGCTTCACCCGCATCCTCAAGGAGGACTACGGCCGCCAGCTCGACCGCCTGGGCAACGAGCACCTGGACCGGGTGCTGGGCGCCGCGGCGCGCATGAACCACATGATCGACTCGATGCTGGCGCTGGCCAAGCTGTCGCAGCAGCCGCTGGCGCGCCAGCCGGTCAACCTGTCGCAGCTCGCCACCTGGATCGTCGACGACCTGCGCCGGCAGTCGCCGCCGGAGCGCCGCGTCGACGTCGACATCGAGCCCGAGCTGCAGACCCGCGGCGACCCGACGCTGCTGCGCCTGGTGCTGGAGAACCTGCTCGGCAACGCCTGGAAGTACAGCGCGCGCAACCCCAAGGCGCGCATCGTCTTCGGCAGCCAGCCGCACGAAGGCCGGCGCGCGTTCTACGTGCGCGACAACGGCGCCGGTTTCGACATGCGCTCGGCCGACCGCCTGTTCGGCCTGTTCCAGCGCCTGCACAGCGCCAGCGAGTTCCCCGGCAGCGGCGTCGGCCTGGCCTCGGTGCGGCGCATCGTGCGCCGCCACGGCGGCGAGGTCTGGGCCGAGGCCGAACCCGGCCGCGGCGCCACCTTCCACTTCACGCTGCGCGAGTAGCGCGGCGCCCGGGGGCTCAGGCGCTGCGCGCCAGCTCCTCGACCGCGGCGACCAGCCGTTCGGCCTGCGCCGCTTCGCTGATGCCTTGTTCGGCGGCCATGCGCTGCAGGCGCTGGCGCGCGGCCGCGCGGGTCAGCGAATGGCGGTGCATCAGCACGCCGACGGCCAGCGGCAGCGGGTCGGACAGCGGCTCGGCCACCGGCGCGGCCACCGGGGCCGACGCCGGCTGCGCTGCCGGCTGCGGCGCCAGATCGCCGGCACGCAGGCGCGCGAAGGCCTCGTCGACGGTCGGCAGGATCTGGTCGATGTCCAGCGGCTTGATCAGGTAGGCCACGGCTCCGAGCTCGTGCACCTTGGCGATCGTCGCCTCGTCGGCGAAGGCCGACAGGAACATGAAGGGGATGCGGGCGACGTCGCGCAGGTATTCGGCGACGTCGAAGCCGCTCTTGCCTTCCATGCGGATGTCCAGCAGCGCGATCTCCGGGCGCAGCTGGCGCGCCTTGAGGATGGCCTCGTCACCGTTGTCGGCGTCCACGACCTCGTACCCCGCCTGCGCCAGACCGTGCGTCACGGCGGCGAGCACGAGGCGGTCGTCGTCCACCACCAGAATCCTGCCCTTCGAAGCCATCGAACCGTCGCCCTCCGCGCGACCGCCGCTATTCTCGCCTACGGCTGCAGCAGAACGCGCGGCGGACGCAGCAGGATGCGCGCGCGCACCTCCTCACCCGCCTGTTCGAGGGAGAGCGAGGCCCCGCGCGGCAGCAGCGAACGCACCAGGGCGAGCCCGCCCATGCCGCGCGGCACCTGCTCGATGTCGAAGCCTTCGGCCAGCCGGCCGGGGTTGCGCACCTCGACGACCAGCTCGCCGGCGACGTCGCCGGGCGCGATCAGGCACTGCAGATCGCCTTCGGGCGCGTGCTTGACGGCGTTGGCCAGCAGCTCGTTGACGCACAGCGAGATCGGGATCGCCTCGGCCTCGGGCAGCAGGTAGCGCTCGGCGCCGGCGGCCGCCGAGAACAGCACCGGCCGGCCGAAGGCCCGGCGCACTGACTGCGCGATCGCGCCGACCACGGCGGCAGCACCCAGCGGGCCGCTGCGCACCTGCAGGCCGAAGACCTGGGCGATGGCCTGCACCTGGGCCTCGGCCTCGAACAGCAGCCAGCCCATCTCCGGGTGCTGCTTGGCGTTGTGGCGCAGCAGGCCGGCGACGCCCTGGAGGTTGTTCTTGATGCGGTGGTGCACCTCGCGCACCAGCGACTCGCGCTGCGCGATCTCGGCGGTCAGCCGCGCCTGCTCGGCCTCGCGCTCCTCGGTGACGTCGCTGGCCACCAGCAGCAGCAGCGGCGCGCCCAAGGGGCCTGCGACCGGCGCGATGCGCGTGTCCCAGACCGTGGTCTGGCCGGCCGCGCCGACCTCGCGCAGCTCGTGGCGCTGCAGCTCGGCGCCGGCGGCGGCGGCACGCAGCCAGTCCTCGACGGCGGCGGCGGTGGCCGGCGTGCACAGCTCGGCCGGCGTGCGCCCCAGCGCCTCGTCGACCGGGCGGCCGAACAGCGTCGCGGCGACGTGGTTGCATTCCTGCACGCGCAGTTCGCTGGCATCGAACAGCGCGATCGCCAGCGGCGCGGTCTCGATGATGCGGCGCAGCGACTCGCGCGCCTGCTCGATCGCGATCTGCGCCTGGCGGCGGCGCTCGACGTCCAGCAGCGCGAAGGTCAGCTGCGGGCCGCTCGATTCGCTGGCGGTGGCGACGACGCTGCCGACGACCCAGAACTCGCGCCCGTCGCGCGCCTGCAGCTGGCACTCGAAAGGCTCGGTCTCGCCGGCGGCCAGGCGTTCGTTCCAGTCGCCGCGGCGCAGCGGGTGCTCGGCTTCGGGCGTCGCGACGGTGGCGATCGGCCGGCCGATGAAGTCGGCCAGCTCGCCGGCGAACATGCGCTGCGCCGAGCGGTTCATCCAGGTGATGCCCGAGTCGCCGACGGTGACGATGCCGACCAGCACCGAGTTCAGGATCGCGCGCGTGCGCTCGGCCTGCACCTGCAGCGAGCGGCGGGCGCGGATCGCGGCGTCGATGTCGACGAAGGAGCAGATCAGCCCGGCGCCGGCGTCCTCGGGGTCGACCGGGCGCACCGCGGCCTGCACCCAGAGCAGTTCGCCGTCCTTGCGGCGCAGCGTGCGCTCGCCGTTGAAGCGGCCGTCGGTGGCCAGCGCGTCGCGCACCTCGCGCTCGCGCGTCTCCCATTCGCCGTCGGGGCACAGCCGCGACATCGGCAGCTGCAGCAGCTCCTCGGCCTTGTAGCCGGTGAGCCGCGACATCGCCTGGTTGGCGCGCTCGATGACCGCGCCGCGCATCGTCGCGATGCCGACGTCGGACAGGTCGAACATCAGGTCGCGCTCGCGCAGCAGGCGCTCGAGTTCGCCCTGCTGCGCCTTCAGCGAGGAGATGTCGGTGAGCACCGCCACCGCCTCGGCCTCGGCCTCGGGCAGCGCCGACTCGGCGCGGTGCACCGACAGCGAATACCACAGCGGCTGGCCGCGGCGTTCGCCGGCGACGAGCTCGGTCTCGTAGCCGCGGCCCTCGGCCATCGCACGCGTGATCTCGGCGGCGATGCCGCCGCTGCCGTCGGGCGCGCCGAAGAGCTGCTGCAGCGAGGCACCGGCGGCGGCGCCCGCGGCGACGCCCAGCATGCGTTCGAAGCGGCGGTTGCAGCGCACCAGCAGCGCGCCGCGCAGGTAGGCGATGCCGGCGTTGGAGCCGTCGAGGATGGTCGTCAGCTCGCGCAGCAGCTGCTCGTTGCGGCGCTGCGCGACCTCCTGCTCGGTGACGTCCAGCGTCACGACCGAGGTGGTGCGCCCGCCCGACAGCGCGCCGGGCTCGACGCGCGTCAGCAGCCAGCGCAGCCCCAGGTCGGGGTGGCGCACGGCGTAGCGCACCTCGGCACGTTCGCCCAGGCGCAGCGCGCGCTGCAGGCGTTCGTACTCAGGCATCGAGTCGGGCTCGACGAGCTCGCGGCCGATGCCCTGCAGCCCGGCGCCCGCGCGTTTGCCTGGGCCCGACGGCGCGGGGCGCTCGGAGACCAGCCAGCCGCGCGCCGGGTCGTAGGTGGCGACGCCGACGCTGGCGGTGTCCATCAGCATGCCGATCTCGAGCTGCGCGAGGTCGCGCTCCTCCTCGGCGCTGCGGTCCTCGACGACGGCCATCACGCGGCGCTGGCCGAGTTCGGTGGCCCAGCCGGCGACGCGCGCGCCCAGGCGCCGGCGGCGGCCGCCGGGCAGCGGCACCAGGGCCTGGCGCTCGATCGGCGGCACGCCGGGCACCAGCGCCGCCGAGGGCGCGCCTGCCTCCCAGCCGAGCAGGCCCTGCAGCGCCTCGTCGGCGTCGGAGAGCATCACCGGCACCTGCTCGAGCAGCGCCTCGAGCGCCGGGTTGGAGCTCAGCACCAGGCCGCTGTCGTCGTAGACCAGCATGCCGGCGCGCGCCAGCTCGAACCAGCGCAGCAGCTCGTCCTGCGCACGGCGCGCGTGCACGCGCGCATGGTGCTCGGAAGTCACGTCCTGCCAGACCACCAGCCACAGCGGCGGCGTACCCGCCGGTGCCAGGTTCTGCGGCACCAGCATGAACCAGTGGCGCCCGCCCTGGGCGTCGGCGAGGCTGCGCGGCGTCGCCGGCAGCGGCACGCCGGCGGCCAGCGCGGCGCGCAGCTCGGAGCGCGCGCTCAGGTGCAGGTCGCCGTCCTCGGGCAGCTGCAGCTCGGCCGGGTCGCGGCCGACCAGCGCCTCGCGCGGGTAGCCGCTCAGCTCGACGAAGGCGTCGTTGGCGTCGAGCAGGCGGAAGTTCTCGTCCTGCAGCGTCGCGGCGAAGGGCGAGCCCCAGAGCAGCGCGACGGTGCGGCGCGCCTCATCGGTCGTGCGCGCGCCGTCGATCGGCAGCGGCGGGCGCGGCGGCGGCAGCTGCGGCTGCGGCACGACGCGCAGCGCGCAGCCGCCGCCGATCGCCCGCGTGGCCAGCCTGAGCAGCGTGCCGTCGGTGGCCGGCAGCAGCGTCTCGCTGCGATCAGGGTTGCGGAAGGCGCGGTCGATCCAGCGCACCGCGTCGACGCCGAGCACCGGCGCCAGCTGCAGCGTGCCCTGCCCCGGCTCGCAGCCGAGCAGGCGCAGCGCGGCCTCGTTGCACAGCCGCAGCACGCCGCGCGCGTCGAACCACAGCAGCGCGTCGGCGACCTCGTCCAGCAGGGCCGCGAGCAGCGCTGGCGACGACGACGGGGACGACGGCGGGGGGCCCAAGGCGGCGCGTCAGTCCAGCGCGCGCGCGGCGGCGAGCGCGGCCAGCACGGCGCGGTTGAGCTCGGCGCGCGCCAGCAGCAGGCCTTCGGCACGCTCGCGGATGTCGAAGCCCGACTCCTGCTCGATCGCGCGCACCAGCTCGAGGTAGGGATGGAAGGGGCCGGTCTCGTCGACCAGCGCCTGGCGCACGCGTTCGGGCACCGGCACGCTCTTCAGCAGGTCGGCCGCCGGCTGCTGCAGCAGTTGGTCGAGCAGCGAGAACACGCCGCAGATGAACATCTCGCCGCGCATCTCGGCGTCGCCGCTGTCGCGCGCCAGCTCTTCCATCAGCAGCCCGCGGCGCACCGCCTCGTACATCAGGGGCTTGGCCGCCGCCGAACGCGAGGACGAGGCCAGCAGCAGCGCCAGCCAGCGCTTGAGGCGCTGGTAGCCGAGCATCATCAGCGCGTGGCCGAAGGAGCTGATCTCCACGGACAGCCCGAAGGCCGGCGAGTTGAGGTAGCGCAGCAGGCGAAAACCCAGCGTCGGGTCGCGCTTGAGCACGGCTTCCAGGCGCGCGACCGGCTCTTCGCGGTCGACCCCCTGGATCAGCTGCATGACGACCTGCACGTCGGGCGGCACGCCGGGGCGGCCGGAGCGCGCCACCGGCTCGTCGCTCGGCCAGCCCAGCGTGGCGACGGCACCGCGCTGCAGCGCCGCGTCGACGGCGCCCATCGTGCGCGCACCGGCGCGCAGCTCGGCCAGGCCGCCGAGCGCGGCGCCGATCGGCGCCGCGTCGTGGTCGACGATGGCGAACGAGAAGGCGTCGAGCACCGCGGCCGGCAGCTCGCCGAGCGGCCGGCCCTTGATCAGCAGCGTGCCGCCGGCTTCGGCGTGGGCGATCAGGCGTTCGGCGAACGCCGGTTCGGCGGCCAGGAAGGCGGGCACCTCGATCATCGCCTGCGGCCGCGGCGGCGCCGCGAGCACGTCGGCGAGCAGGCGCTCGCCGGCGAGGTTCAGCGACACCGGGCGCAGCGTCGCCGCCGGGCGTGCGGCGCCGGGGCGCAGCGGCCGCGGGTTCAGCGACAGCGCCGGCGTGCCGTCGCCGGCCTCGGGCGGCCAGACGACGTCGACGGCGGCCAGCAGCGCGTCGACGTCGGTCGCGGCGTCGGGTTGATCGGGGAAGACCGTGAGCCGGGTGGCGACGACCGCGTGCTGGCGGTCGATGACGGGGCTGTAGCCGAGGGCCACCTGGCCCAGGATCGGGAGATCGTGCATCAGGCGCTGATGTACTGGAACAGCGACTGCCGCTGCACCAACGAATAGGTCTTCAGTGCCACATCGTAGCCGGTTTGTTTCGTCTGGAAGTCCGAGATCGCCTGAACCATGTCAAGGTCCTCGGCGTTGGAGCGCTCGGTCTGCGCGGCCAGCTTGCTCTCGGCGATGCGGCCCTCGACCATGTCGGTGCGGTTGAGCGTTTCGCCGGCGGCGGCGCGCACCGCGCCGACGTTGTTCATCACCGCGTCCAGGTCCGACAGGCCGTCCTTGACCGCGGTGCTGACCTGGGTCGAGTCCAGCGTCGGGTCCTCGAGCTTGGCGATGATGTTGTCCAGGGAGCCGAAGACCGAGACCGTGCCGCTGCCGCTCGGGTCGGGCGCGCCCAGCCAGGCCTGCTGGCCGTCGACCGACAGCGCCAGCGGCTCGTCCGACGGCGCCGCGATCTGGCCGCCGGCACCGCGGAAGACGACGCCCGAGGGCGTGTCGACGAAGGGCGGCGAGTCCGAGCCCTGGCCGGCGAAGACGTAGCCGCCGGCGCCGTCGCCGCGGTTGGACACGCCCAGCAGCTGCGAGCGCAGGCCGCGCAGCGCCTCGGCCAGCGTCTTGCGGTTGGCGCTGTCGTAGCTGCCGTTGCCGCCCTGCACGACGAGTTCGCGCGCCTGCTGCAGCAGTTCGCCGGCGTCGCCCAGCGCCGACTCGGCCTGCTGCATGACGTTGCGGCTGGCTTCGAGCGCACGCTGGTTGGCCTCGCTGCGCACCATCGCCGCCAGCGCGCGTTCGGCCCGCGCCGCGGCCACCGGGTCGTCGCTGGCCTTGACGACGCGCTTGCCGGCGGTGAGCCGGTTCTGCGCGTCCGAGACGTCGGTCTGACGCTGCTGCAGGTTGGCGATCGTGCTCTCGAACGCGTTGGCGCTGGTGATTCGCATGGTCATTCAATCCCTGGCAATGCGGGCTCAGCGCCCGGCCGTCTGCAGCAGCGTGTCGAACACGCTCTGCGCGATCTGCAGCACCTTGGCCGCAGCCTGGTAGCTCTGCTGGTACTGGATCAGCCGCGCGGCTTCCTCGTCGAGGTTGACGCCGGAGACCTCGCTGGCCGCCTGGTCGGCCTGGGCCGAGACCGAGCCCGAGATCGTCGACGCCGCCTTGGCGGTCTGCACGCGCACGGCGATGTCCGACAGCGTCGCGGCATAGGCGTCGGTGGCCAGCGAGCCGCCGCTGTAGACGCCGCCGGTCTGGGTGCGGCCGACGATCGTGGCGTCGCGCAGCGCGCTCATCGCCATCGCGTTGCCGTTGTTGGCGCCGATGTAGGCCGGCTGGATGTCCGAGATCTGCACCGTGTCGCCGGCCTTGGGCACGCCGGCGAGCTTGAGCCGGGCGCCGTTGATCGAGTCGGGCTCGGGCGGGACGACGCCGTTGTCGGTCCAGGGCTTGGGGCCGAAGTTCGTCGTCGTGCCGCCGGCATCGGTGACGCTCCAGCTGTACTGCAGCTTGCCGCTGGCGTCGTTGGAGAAGCTGACGGTGGCCGTCGAGCCGGTGGCCGGCGTCGCGACCATCGTCAGCGAGGCCACCGACGCGGTGCCGGTGTTGGCCGAGCCCAGCTTGGAGACCAGCGGCGAGGCCGCGGCCACCTGGCGCCCGTCCTTGATCAGCGCGGCCATGCCGCCGGCGGCCGCGGCCACCGGCTGCAGCATGAAGCGGTCGGTCGCCGCCGGCGTGCCGGTGATCTGCACCTGCATGCCCTCGACCTCGAAGTTGCCGCTGGCGTCGGCGGTGCGCGAGAAGGTCTGCTGCGGGTTGGACAGCCGCGTGATCAGGTAGCCGTTGGTGACGCTGGGGTCGCGGCGCACCTCGTAGTCGGAGGCCTTGAGCACCGTGCCGTCGGGCGTCGAGACGCTGATCCCGGCGAGGTAGTTGCCGCTGGCGTCCTTGGCATTGGTGGTCAGCGGCCGGGCCAGCGGCGCGCCGACGGCGAACAGCGCCTTGCCGAGGTTGCCGTTGAGGTCCAGGCCCAGCTGCTGCTGGGCGTTCATCGCCCCGGCGACACCGGCGGCGAGCTGGCCGACCATGTTGCGCGCGTCGACCAGGTCCTCGTTCTGGAAGCGCAGCAGCGCCGCCACCGAGCCGCCGCCGAGCGCGTTCTCGTCGATGACACGCTGGCCGTTGCCGTCGGCCAGCGACAGCGCCGAACGCGAGGCGTCGCGCGGGTCGGTGACGACGGACAGCTGCTGCGAGGTCGCGCCGAGCACCAGGTTCTGGCCGCCGGCGATGAACACGCCGACGGTGCCGTCGTCGGCGGCGACGGTGGACACCTGGATCTTGGACGACAGCTCGGAGA
The DNA here is from genome assembly GCF_000284255.1 of Rubrivivax gelatinosus IL144. NCBI lineage: Bacteria > Pseudomonadati > Pseudomonadota > Betaproteobacteria > Burkholderiales > Sphaerotilaceae > Rubrivivax > Rubrivivax gelatinosus. The sequence continues at coordinate 1,792,689 of NC_017075.1, read as the reverse complement.
CCAGGCGGTCGCGTTCGTCGAGCAGGTCGTTGGGCGGCTGGCCCAGGCCGCGCACGGCGGCGATCTGGTTGTTGATCTTCGCCAGGCTCTGGGTGATGCCGTTGATCGCCGTGACGGTGGTCTTCAGGTCGGCGGTGACGCCGGCCTGCTGCGTGTCGAGCTGGTCGCTGGCGGCGTTGAAGCGCGTCGCCAGATCCTGCGCGCGCGCCAGCACGACCTCGCGCGTGGCCGAGTCCGACGGCCGCGAGGCCAGGTCGACCATCGCGTTGAGGAAGGTGCTGACCGAGTTGCCCAGGCCGCTCTCGCCGGTCGGGAAGACGTTCTCCAGCTGCTGCAGGCGCTGCGAACGCACCGCGTCGAGCTCGGACAGCGACTTGGCGGTGAAGGCCGCGCGCGTCAGGAACTCGTCGTGCGAGCGCGTGACCGAGGCGACGTTGACACCCTTGCCGAAGAAGCCGGCGCCGGTGTACTGGCCCTTGGCCGTGGCCAGCTCGGCCTGCTGGCGCGAGTAGCCGGCGACGCTGGCGTTGGCGATGTTGTGGCCGGTGACCTGCAGCGACGCGTAGGCCGCCGTCATGGCCGAGGTGCCCAGGGACAGAAGCGAGGAGGCGCTCATGGCTTATCCCAGGCTGCGCTGCACGCGCAGCGTGGTGTTGATGACGCGGGTCAGCTTGTCCGCGTAGGCCGGGTCGGTGGCGTAGCCGGCCTTCTGCAGGCCGCGGGCGAAGGTGCTGGCGTCGGTGGCGCCGGCCACCGTGTCGCGGTAGCGCGGGCTCTCCGAGATCATCTTCGCGTAGTCGGCGAAGGACTCCTCGTAGCTCGCGTAGGCGCGGAACTTCTGCACCACCTTCTGCGCCTTGCCGTCGACGTACTCGGTGGTCTTCACCTCGGCGACCGGGCCCTTCCAGTTGGCGCCGGCCTTGATGCCGAAGAGGTTGAACGACGGCGAGCCGTCGGCGTGGCGGATTTCCTTGCGGCCCCAGCCGGTCTCGTGCGCGGCCTGGGCGATCATGAATTCCGACGGGATGCCGGTCTTCTGCTCGGCCTTCTCGGCCGCGGCGGCGTGCTGCTGCACGAAGCCGGCGGCGCCGGTCTGCGGGATGCGCGTGGCCTGGGCCTTGGCCGACAGCGGCGCCGGCGTGTTGTTGGCCGAGCCGGTGAACGGGATCGGGCCCGGCGTCAGCCCCATCTGGCGCTCGAGCTGGCGCGCGATGACGTCGGACAGCCCGCCCGGCAGGCCGGAGAGCTTGCCGGCGTACTGGTCGTCGAGCATCTCGGTGCCCATCTTCGCGCCGGCGTCGTCGGACAGGCCGGTGGCCATCGTCGACGAACGCATGCTCTTGAGCAGCTCGTTCATGAACAGGCGCTCGAACTGCTTGGACGCCTCGCGCACCGCGGCCTTCGGATCCTTGGCCGCCTGCGACTGCAGCGTGGCCAGCGAGCGCGAATCCAGCGACAGCGAGGACGGCTGGGCGGCCATCAGATCACCTCGATCTCGGCGTTGAGCGCGCCGGCGCTCTTCATCGCCTGCAGGATGGCCAGCAGGTCCATCGGCGTGGCGCCCAGCGAGTTCAGCGCCTTGACGACGTCGGCCAGCTTGGTGCCGGCGGGCAGCTGCACCAGCGCCCCGCCCTGCTGCGTGATCGCGATGTCCGACTTGGCCGACTCGACCGTCTGGCCCTGGCCGAAGGCGTTGGGCTGGCTGACCTGCGGCGAGGTGCTGATCGTCACCGACAGGTTGCCGTGCGCCACGGCGCAGGCGCCCAGCGTCACGGCGTCGTTCATCACCACCGAGCCGGTGCGCGCGTTGAGCACGACGCGCGCGGCGGGCTTGGCCATCTCGACCGGCAGGTTCTCGATGTCGGCGAGGAAGGCGATGCGCTCGCCCGGGGTCTGCGGCGCGCGCACGCGCACGCTGCGGCCGTCGAGCGCGACGGCGGTGCCTTCGCCCTTGGCGCGGTTGATGGCGTCGGCCACGGCGCGCGCGGTGGCGAAGTCGTCGGCCTGCAGGCCGAGCTGCACGCCGTCGCCTTCGAGCAGCGGCGTCGGCACGGTGCGTTCGACGCTCGCGCCCATCGGGATGCGGCCGGCGCTCAGGTGGTTGATCTGGACCTTGGAGCCGTTGGCCGAGGCCCCGGCGCCGCCGACGATCAGGTTGCCCTGGGCCAGCGCGTAGACCTGGCCGTCGGCGCCCTTGAGCGGCGTGGCGATCAGCGTGCCGCCGCGCAGGCTCTTGGCGTTGCCGATCGACGAGACGTTGATGTCGATCTGCTGGCCCGGCTGGGCGAAGGCCGGCAGCTGCGCCGTGACCATCACCGCGGCGACGTTCTTCAGCTGCATCTGCGCGCCGCTGGGCACGGTGATGCCCATCTGCTGCAGCATCGCGTTCAGGCTCTGCGTCGTGAACGGGGTCTGGGTGGTCTGGTCGCCGGTGCCGTCGAGGCCGACGACGAGGCCGTAGCCGACGAGCGCGTTGGCGCGCACGCCCTGCACCGCGGCGACTTCCTTGAGCCGCACCGCGGCGGCCGCGGGATGGAGGGCGCCGACGGCCAGGGCCGCGGCGGCGAGCAGGATCAGGCGTCGCATCGCTCGGTCTCCTTCACAGCGGCCAGAGCACGCTGAAGAACACCCGGCTCAGCCAGCCGACGGCGTTGGTGTCGGCCTGCGCGCCGCGGCCGCGCTGCTCCAGGCGCACATTGGCGATGCGCGTGCTCTGCACGACGTTGCCCGGCTCGATCGCACGCGGGTCGACCTGGCCCGAGAAGCGCAGCACGTCGACGTTGGAGTTGACGCCGATCTGCTTCTCGCCGCCGACGATCAGGTGGCCGTTGGGCAGCACGCTGCGCACGGTGACGGTGATCGTGCCCTGGAAGTCGTTGCTGTTCTCGGTGCTGCCCTTGCCGGCGAACTTGCCTTCGGAGCTGCCGGTGATCTCGGCGCGGCGCAGCGCCGCGGCGGCGTTCAGGCCCGGCAGCGCGGTGACGCCGCCGCTCAGGTCGCTGGACTTGTCCAGCGAGCTCGTCGACTTGGCGGTGGCGCTGATCTTCTCGACGATGCGCACCTGCAGCGTGTCGCCCGGCTGGCGCGCGCGGTGGTCCTCGAACAGCGGCCGGTACTGCGAGGTCTGGTAGATCGCGCCGGTGTGCGGCATCTCGACCGCGGTGTTGGCAACCGCCGGCTGCTCGGCGCCGGTGGGCTGCTCGAACTGCACCGTCGGGTACATCGTCTCGCAGCCCGCGAGCGCCAGCGCGGCCGCGGCGAGGAGGAGGCGGGCGGCGGTCATCACAGCTGCCCCAGCTTCTGCAGCATCTGGTCGGAGGTCTGGATGGCCTTCGAGTTCAGCTCGTAGGCCCGCTGCGTCGCGATCATGTTGACGAGCTCCTCGACGACGTTGACGTTGCTGGTCTCGACGAAACCCTGCTGCAGCGCGCCCAGCTCGTTGGTGCCCGGCGTGCCGGTGTTGGGCGTGCCCGAGGCGGCGGTCTCGGCGTACAGGTTGCCGCCCAGCGACTCCAGGCCGGCCGGGTTGACGAAGTTGGCGAGCTGAAGCTGGCCGACGGTGGTCGGCGTCGAGCTGCCGGCGGTCGTGATCTGCACCGTGCCGTCGTCGGCGACGGTGACGGTCTTGGCGTCGGCCGGGATCGTGATGCCGGGCAGCACCGCATAGCCCTGGTTGGTGACCAGCTGGCCCGAGGAACTGACCTGGAAGCCGCCGTCGCGCGTGTAGGCGGTGGTGCCATCGGGCATCTGGATCTGGAAGAAGCCGTTGCCCTTGATCGCGATGTCGTAGCTGTTGCCCGTCTGCTGCAGGTTGCCCTGGGTGAAGTTGCGCGTCGTGCCCGCGGCGCGCACGCCCAGGCCGACCTGCAGCCCGGTGGGCAGCTGGCTCTGCTCGCTGCTGGCGGAGCCGGCCTGGCGCAGGTTCTGGTAGATCAGGTCCTCGAACTGGACGCCACCGCGCTTGAAGCCGTTGGTGCCGACGTTGGCGAGGTTGTTGGAGATGACGTCCAGCTTGGTCTGCTGGCCCTCCATGCCGGTCTTGGCGATCCAAAGCGAACGAAGCATGTCGGGTTCCTCGTGGGGCGGACAGGTACGGCCGGATCTTGAGCCCTGGGCCCCCGTTTCGAAGCGCTGAAAACAGCGGGGTTGGCCCCGCTTCTCCGCCGCGAGCGGCTGCCGGCGGCAGGCTCAGGGCACCGGGCGCCGGGCGTCGAAACGCAGTTCGGCGCGCAGCCCGCCCCAGGCGCCGTCGCCCAGTTCCAGGCGCGCGCCGTGCAGCGCGGCGACGTCGCGCACGATCGCCAGCCCCAGGCCGCTGCCGTCGCCGGCGGCGCCGCGGCCGCGCACGAAACGCTGCTGCACCGCCTCGCGCTCGTCCTCGGGGATGCCGGGGCCGGAGTCGTCAACGCCGAGCGCCGGCGGCGCGTCCTGCACGCGCACCACGATGCGGCCGCCGGCCGGCGTGTAGCGGATCGCGTTGTCCAGCAGGTTGGCCAGGGCCTCGGCGAGCAGGTCGGCCTGGCCGGGCACGCTGACCGGCGTGTCCGGGGCGTCGAGTTCCAGGTCCAGGCCGCGCGCCAGCGCGGCGTCGGCCTGCGCGGCGCCGACTTCCTGCGCCAGCGCCACCAGGTCGACCGGCGGGCCGGGCTGCACGCCGTCGCTCTCGGGCGTCAGGCGGCCGAGCGCCAGCAGCTGCTGCACGACGCGCGCGGTGCGCTGCGTCGTCTGCTCGAGCTCGCCGAGCACGGCGCGCACCGTTTCCAGGTCGCCGGCCTCGCGCGCCCGCGCCAGGCCGAGCTGCAGCCCGGCCAGCGGCGTGCGCAGCTGGTGCGCGGCGACGCTGGAGAACTGGCGCTCGCGCTCGAGCAGGCCACGCAACCGGCCCAGCAGGCCGTTGAGCGCGGTGGCGAACGGCACCAGCTCGCGCGGCACGTCGCCGGCCTCGATGGCGTCGAGCGAGACGCTGGACTGCTGGCGCCAGCGCGCCGCGATCTGCTCCAGCGGCCGCACCGTCGCGCGCACCGCGAGCACGATCGCCAGGCCCGTGGCCAGCACCAGCGCGGCCATCGGCCACAGCATGTCGCGCAGCCAGGCGCTGGCGCGCTCGCGCTTGCCCAGCGTCTCGGCCACCAGCACCGTCACGCGCGCGCCCTGCGGCCCGAGCAGGTCCTCGCGCGCGACGCGCACCGGGCGGCCGTCGACCGTGGCGCCGAAGGCGCGGCCGTGCGGCGAGCGCACGACCTCGTCGTCGCCGGAGGTCGGCAGCCCGGGCTGCCCGGCGAGCAGCCGGCCGTCGGCCTGCACGCTGAACCAGGTGCGGTCGACGTCGTCGAAGAGCAGCATCGCCTGGGCCTCGGCCGGCAGGCGCAGCGAGGGCCGGCCGTCGGCGTCGAAGTGCACCTGGCCGGCCAGCGAGCGCGAGGCGTCGAACAGCCAGCGGTCGAAGACGTGGTCGGCGAGCTGCTTGGCGCTGTAGGCGCCGAGCGCGGCGGTGAGCGCCACCAGCACCAGCACCGGCGGCATCAGCCGCAGCAGCAGCTCGCGGCTGAGCACGCGCGCGCTGGCGCGCGTCATGCCGGCGGCAGCGCCGTCTCGGGCACCAGCAGGTAGCCGAAACCGCGCAGCGTGCGGATCGCCGAGCCCGAGCCCTGCAGCCGGCGGCGCAGGCGCGAGACGTAGACCTCGACCGCGGTGTCGCCGACCTCCAGGTTGCGCTCGGCCAGCGCGTCGCAGAGCACACGCTTGGGCACCAGCCGCGGCGCGCGCCGGATCAGCAGGCCCAGCACCTCGTGCTCGCGCGGCGACAGCTCCAGCGGCTGGCCGTCGACGTAGGCCATGCCTTCCTGGCCGTACCAGCTGATGCGGCCGAAGTGCAGCAGGTCGCCGCGCTGCTGCTCGCCGCGCCGTGCCAGCGCCTGCACGCGCGCGTCCAGCTCCTCGGGCGCGAAAGGCTTGACGAGGTAGTCGTCGGCGCCGCTCTGCAGCCCGAGCACGCGGTCGGCGATGCGGTCGCGTGCGGTCAGCGCCAGCACCGGCAGCTGGCGGTCCTGGCGGCGCAGCGCCTTCAGCCAGTCCAGGCCGTCGCCGTCGGGCAGGCCGAGGTCGAGCACGACGAGCTCCAGCCCGCCCTGGGCCTGGCCGGCGGCCAGCAGCTTGTCGGCCTCGGCCAGCGTCGCCGCGGCGTGCACGATCCAGCCGCGCGGGCGCCAGCGCAGCTGCAGTTCACGCGCGATCAGCGCATCGTCTTCGATCAGCAGGAGGCGCATGGAAAGGAGTCGGTGGGGCAAGGGACGGCGGCCAGCGTAATGCTGCCGCGGCACCGGCGCCAGCCGCCGGGGCGATGCCCGCGCCCGCGGCCCGACCGAAGGGTATCCGCAAGCTCGCGTGCCTACGGTGCTGCAGGTCCGCCGTCCACGGCGTCCTTCGAGAGCATTGATGACTCCAGATCTTCCCGGCCCGCTGCAGCTGCCGGCCGGTCCGCACGCGGTGCTGCTGCTGCACGGCCTGTGCAGCGGCCCGCAGGAGCTGCAGTTCCTGGCCCGCGGGCTGCAGCGCGCCGGCTACACCGTGCGCCTGCCGGTGCTGCCCGGCTACTCGCACGGCCTGCCGGCCAGCGAATCGACGCAGGCCCGCTGGCGTGCCGCGGCGCTGGCCGAGTTCGACGCCCTGGCCGCCGCGCACGACAGCGTCGCCGTCGGCGGGCTGTGCATCGGCGCCGTGCTGGCGCTGCACGTGGCCGCCGCGCGGCCGGGCGCCGTCGCCGCCTGCATCGGCCTGTCGACGACGCTGTACTACGACGGCTGGGCGACGCCCTGGACACGCCGCCTGCTGCCGCTGGCGCGCGTGCTGCCCGGCGCCCGCCGCATCCTCGTGCGCGAGCGTGCGCCCTACGGCGTGAAGGACGAGCGCATGCGCGCCTTCATCGAGCGCCAGATGAACCAGTCGGGCAGCTCCGACGCCGGCGCCGCGGCGCTGTCGGTGCACCACCTGCTCGAAGCGCGCGAGCTGATCGCCGGGCTGCGGCCGCAGCTGGCCGCGGTCGACGCGCCGACGCTGCTGGTGCACGCCCGCGAGGACGAGGCGGTGTCGCCGCGCAGCGCGCTCGAAGCGGCACGCGAGCTCGTCGCCGCACGCGTGCGCTGCGTGCTGCTCAACGACAGCTACCACATGCTCAGCATCGACCGCGAGAAGCACACCGTGCTCGCCGAGATGCGCGCCTTTCTCGACCAGGAGCAACGCGGCGGCCGCGCCGACCTGCATGCCCTGCCCCTGCAACCCACCGCGCGCGCCTGCGCCTGAACACCATGAGCACCGAAACCGACGCCCTCGTCCTCGTCCGCGACATCCTCCCCGAGTACCTCGACGTGAAGCCCGCCGACATCGCGCTGGACACCGAGCTGGCGGCCATCGGCGCCGACTCGCTGACGCTGGCCGAGCTGCTGTTCGCGCTGGAGGACCGCATCTCGGTGGACCTCGGCGAGCAGCCGGTGCTGCCGCGCACGGTGCGCGAGCTGGTCGCGCTGATCGAGCCCCATCTGCCGCGGCTGGCGCAGCCGCTGCGCGCATGACGCGCCGCGTCGCCGTCACCGGCCTGGGGCTGGTGTCGCCGTTCGGCGAGCGGCCGCAGGACTTCTTCGACGCCTTGCTCGCCGGCCGCAGCGCGGTGGCGCGCCACCTCGTCGGCGAAGCGCCGCACGAGACGCGCACCGTCTCCGCGGTCTGCGAAGGTTTCGACGCCTCGGCGCTGGCGCCCAGGCCGCAGCTGCTGGCGATGGACCGCGGCGCCCAGCTCGCGCTGGCCGCCGGGCTGTCGGCCTGGCGCGACGCCGGGCTGGAGGCGCTGCCGGCGGCGGAGCGCGAGCGTGTCGGCGTCTCCTGGGGCACCGGCGCGGGCGGCGTCGTGGCCAGCGAACGGGCTTATCGCGAACTCTTCCTGCGCGGGCGCGAACGCGTCTCGCCGCTGACCGTGGTGCTCGGCATGCACAACGCGCCGGCCTCGCAGATCGCGCTGCGGCTGGGGCTCGGCGGCCCCTGCCTCACCTACTCGGTGGCCTGCGCCTCGTCGTCGGTGGCGCTGGGCGAGGCGCTCGCCCGGCTGCGCCGCGGCGAATGCAGCGCCGTCGTCGCCGGCGGCAGCGAAGCGGCGATGCCTTATGCGCTCGCCCGCGCCTGGCAGGCGATGCAGGTGCTGGCCGACCCGCCCGACGGCGAGGCGGCCGCCGGCGCCTGCGCGCCCTTCGACACGCGCCGCCGCGGCCTGGTGCCCGGCGAAGGCGCGGCGGCGCTGGTGCTCGAGGACTGGGACGCCGCGCACCGCCGCGGCGCCCGCATCTACGCCGAGTTCGTCGGCTACGGCGCGAGCTGCGACCACCACCACCTGACGGCGCCGTCGGCGGCCGGCCAGGTGCGTGCGCTCGAGGCCGCGCTGCGCGATGCCGGCGCCGCAGTCGACGAGGTCGGCTACGTCAACGCCCACGGCACCGGCACGGTCGAAGGCGATCCGGTGGAGATCGCGGCACTGCGCCAGGTCTTCGGCGGCCACGCGGCGCGCCTGGCGCTCAGCTCGACCAAGGCCGCGCACGGCCACCTGATGGGCGCCGCCGGCGCCGTCGAGGCGCTGGTCACGGTGCTGGCGCTGGCCCGCCGCGCGCTGCCGCCGACGGCGACGCTGCACACGCCCGACCCCGCCTGCACCGGCGTCGACCACGTCGCCGGCAGCGGCCGCGACGCCGCCGCGCTGCGGCTGGCGCTGTCCAACTCCTTCGCCTTCGGAGGCAGCAATGCGGTTCTCGCCTTCCGCGCCGTGGACTGAGGCCGCGCCACGCGGCACGGCGGCGCAGCGCGAGACGCGGCTCGTCGCCGCGCTGCTGCTGGTCTTCGCCGCGGTCTGGATCGGCCACCTGGGCCTCAGCAACCTGGTGCCGCCGGTCGACGACCTGGAGCAGCTCACCTGGGCACACGCGCTGCAGTGGGGCTACTACAAGCACCCGCCGCTGCCGACCTGGCTGATCTGGGGGCCCGAGCAGCTGTTCGGGCCGAACCGCTGGACGGTCTACGCGATGGGCGCGGCGACGACCGGGGCCTCGCTGGCGATCTTCTGGTGGCTGCTGCGCCGGCTGCGCGGCGAGGTGCACGCCTTCGTCGCGCTGCTCGCGGTGCTGTGCATCACCTACTACAACGGCCGCCTGGACTACTACAACCACGACATCGTGCTGCTGCTGGCGTCCACCGCCTGCGCGGCGCTGCTCTGGCAGGCCGCGGCCACCGGGCAGGCGCGCTGGTGGGCCGCCGTCGGACTGGGCTTCGGCCTGGGGGCGCTGGCCAAGTACCAGATCGCCGTCACCGCCACCGCGGCCGCGGTGTTCTTCGTCCAGCAGGGGCTGTGGCGCGAGGCGCGCCAGCGCCGCGGCGCCGCGCTGGCGGCGGCCGTCGCGCTGCTGACGGTGCTGCCGCACCTGCTGTGGCTGCTGCAGCACGACTTCGCGCCGGTGCACTACGCGGTGGGCAGCTCGCTGGGCGCCGGCCTCGGCGCGGCCTCGCGCAGCTTCGACGCGCTGCACTGGCTGGCCGACCAGATCGGCAACCGCAGCGGCCCGGCCTGGCTGCTGCTGGCCGGTGCGGCGCTGCTCGCCCGCCGCCTGCCGCCGGGCCGGCGCAGGCCGCACGACGCCGCGCGGGCGCTGCTGCTCGCCTGGGGCCTCGTGCCGCTGGCCTTCATGCCGCTGACCGGCGTGCTGCTCGGCGCCGACCTGCAGCTGCACTGGGGCACGCCCTTCCTGCCCTTCGCCGTCGCCGCGGCGATGGAACTCGCGGCGCCGCGCGCCGGCTGGGCGGCGGTGCCGCGGCTGCGGCTGCTCCCGCTCTTCGTGCTGCTGCAGGCGCTGCTGCTGCTGCAGAGCTGGATGGGATCGGCCGGCGGCCCCGACGCGATGCGCCAGGCGCACTGGCGCAACTTCGACGCCGGGGAGCTGGCGACGCGCATCGCGCCCGAGGCGCGCCGCGCGCTGGGCGGCCCGGTGCGCCTGATCGTCGGCCCGCCGGCGCTGGCCGGAGCGCTGGCCGAGGCGATGGCGGAACACCCGCTGGTGCTGATCGACGGCCGCCTGGACCGCAGCCCCTGGGTGCCACCCGACCTGGCCGCGCGCTGTGGCGCGCTGGACGTCGGCCCCGGGCTCGACGGGCCGGACACGCAGGACGCGGGGCCGGGCTTCGAGACGCTGCGCTGGCGCACGCGGCCGGCGCAGGCCGGCGCGGGCGGCTGCCCGCCGCCCTGAGCCGGGCGCGGCCGCTCAGGGGCCGAGCAGCTTGGTCGCCGACTGTTCCTTCTGCTCGGCGGTCTGCAGCATCTTCATCTGCTGCTCGAACTGGCGCGCCGCCGAGATCATCTGCACCATGGTCTCGACGGTGCTGACGTTGCTGCCCTCGAGCGCGCCGTCCTGCAGCCGCGCAGACTGGTCGGCCGGCAGGTCGCCGTCGGCGCCGCGGAACAGGCCGTCGGTGCCGCGGGTCAGCGGCGTCTCGGGCGTGACCATCTTCAGCCGGCCGATGGCCTGCGGCTTGCCGCCGTTGCTGGCCGCCGAGACGGTGCCGTCGGCGCCGATGTTCACCGTGGCGTTGGCCGGCACCGTGATCGGGCCGCCGTCGCCGAGCACCGGCAGGCCCGAGGGCGTGACGAGCACGCCTTCGGAGTTGATCTCCATCGCGCCGGCACGCGTGTAGGCCTCGGTGCCGTCGAGCGACTGCACGGCCAGCCAGGACTTGCCGCGCATCGCGACGTCGAGGTTGCGGCCGGTCTGCTGCAGCGGGCCGGCCTGCTCGTCGTAGCCGACGGTGGACTCGAGCGAATAGACGCGCGTGCTGGCGCCGTCGCCGCGCACCGGCACGGCGCGGAAGGCCTGCAGCTCGGCGCGAAAACCCGTCGTCGACGCGTTCGCCAGGTTGTTGGCGAGCACGTCCTGGCGCTCCATCGTCGCCTTGGCGCCGCCCATCGACAAATAGATCAGCCGGTCCACGCTTCAGCCTCCGCCGTCGGCGCCGTCAGCGCATGTTGACCAGGGTCTGCATGACCTGGTCCTGCGTCTTGATGGTCTGCGCGTTGGCCTGGTAGATGCGCTGGGCGGTGATCATGTTGACCAGCTCGCCGGTGAGGTCGATGTTCGATTCCTCCAGCGCGCCCGACTGCAGCACGCCCATGTTGCCCTGGCTGGGCGTGCCGAGCACGGCCTCGCCCGAGGCGTGGGTGCTGGCCCAGACGTTGCCGCCCAGCGGCTGCAGGCCCTGCGGGTTGCGGAAGTTGGCCAGCTCGAGCTGGCCCGCGGGCTTGCTCTGGCCGTTGCTGTAGCGCGCCAGCAGGACGCCGTCGGCGTCGATCGTGATCGAGGTCAGCTGGCCCGGCGCGTAGCCGTCCTGCGTGAGGTTGGTGACGCCGAAGGTCGAGCCGTACTGCGTGGCGCCGGCCAGCGAGACGGTGGTCGACAGCGGCGTGACGATGGTCGTCGTCACCGCGCCGGTCTTCGGGTCGGTCTTGGTCAGCGGGCCGTTGAGCGTGAGGTTCAGCGCCGTGGCCGGCGACGGCGAGGTCAGCGTCTTGCCGTCGGTGGAGAAGGTCAGCGTCTGCCACGGCGTCGGTGCCGCGGCGGTGCCGTTGACCGGCTGGCCGTTGGCGGTGACGTAGACGTTCCAGGTGTTGTCGCCCGACTTCTGGTAGTAGTAGGTCAGCGCGACGTCCTGGCCCTTGGAGTCGTACACCGTCACCGAGGTGGCGTTGTTGTAGGTCTTGGAGTCGGTGAAGTCGATCTGCGGCGTCACCGAGGCGGCCGGGGCGGTGACGGCGGCGCGGGAGTCGAGGTTGAACTCCATCTCCATCTTCGTCGTCTTGTTCGGCGCGATGCCCGAGGTCGGCAGCTGCAGCGGCTGCGCCAGGCCGGGCTGGATGTTGCCCAGCGCGTCGGCCGGGTAGCCCATCAGCTTGAGCTTGTCGTTGTTGACGATGTAGCCGTCGCGGTCGACCTTGAACTGGCCGTTGCGCGTGTACTGCGTCGGGCTGACGCCGTCGGTCACCTGGAAGAAGCCGGCGCCGTTGATCGCCAGGTCCATCGCGTTGCCGGTGGTCGAGATGTTGCCCTGCGTGAACTGCTGCGACACCGCGGCCAGGTTCACGCCGATGCCGACGTTGTTGACGCCGGCGCCGTTGAGCGCGGTGGCGTACATGTCGGAGAACTCGGCGCGCGAGAACTTGGCGCCGTAGGTGTTGGCGTTGGCGATGTTGTTGCCGATCACGTCCAGGCTCTTGCTGGTCGCGTTGAGCCCGGAAAGGCCTTGCTGGAAGCTCATCGTGGTGTCCTGTTCAGTTGTAGGCCTTGATGGCGCTGTAATCGACGGTGCCGGCGTGGGCGAGCTCGAGCTTGAGCGCATTGCCCGAGGTGCTGACCGCGGCGACGGTGTCGCGCATCAGCGAGGTCGACGTCACGCTGGCGGCGCCGAGCTTGGCGGTGACGCGGAAGGTGTAGTTGCTCGGGTCGGCGACCTTGCTCGCGTCCCAGGTGAAGCTGTGCGGGCCGGCCTTGGCCGCGCCCAGGTCCAGCGTGTCGACGACGCGGCCGGAGCCGTCGAGGATGTCGACCTTGACCGAGTCGGCGGTGCCCGACAGATCCATGCCGCCGACGCCGACGCCCTCGCGCACGTCCAGGCGCTTGCCCTCGACGGTGACGTCGCGGCCGACCAGCGAGGCGCCCTGCATCGCCTGCATCTGCAGGAACTGCGTGTTCAGCGTGCCGACCGTCTCGTTGAGCTTCTCGATGCCGGTGACGGTGTTGATCTGCGCCATCTGGCTCGTCACCTGGGCGTTGTCCATCGGGTTCAACGGGTCCTGGTTCTGCATCTGCGCGACCAGCAGCTTCAGGAAGCGGTCGGCGCTGGCCGAGGTGCTGCCCGAGTTCTTGCTCTCGGTCGGCGTGTTGATGGCGGCGTAGGGATCGACGGTGGTGCTCATCGCGCGTTCCGTTCAGTCAGGACTGGCCCATCTGCAGGGTCTTCTGCAGCAGGTTCTTCGCGGTGTTCATCACCTCGACGTTGTTCTGGTAGGAACGCGAGGCGGAGATCATGTCGACCATCTCCTGCACGGCGTTGACGTTGCTGTAGGTGACGTAGCCCTCGGCGTCGGCCGCCGGGTGCTTGGGGTCGTGCACGCGCCGGCCGGGGCTCGCGTCTTCCTTGATCGTCGAGACGCGCACGCCGGCCGAACTGGCGGGGTCGCCGCCGGCGTCCATCAACGCGGTCTGGAACACCACCTGGCGGGCCTTGTAGGCCTGGCCGTCGGGGCCGGCCACGGTGTCGGCGTTGGCCAGGTTGGAGGCGACGACGTTCAGGCGCTGGCTCTGCGCGCTGACCGCGCTGCCGGAGACGTCGAAGATGCGGAACATGCTCATGCTTCAGTGCCCTCCTCAGCCCTGGTTGGGGCTCTTCATCGCGTCGGTCATCGTCCTGACGCTGCCGTTGATGAAACGCAGCGAGGCCTCGAACTTCAGCGCGTTGTCGGCGAAGGCGGCGCGCTCGCGGTCCATGTCGACGGTGTTGCTGTCCAGGTTGGTCTGGGCCGGCGTCGCGTAGCGCAGGTCGGTCGTCGGCTTCAGGCGGCCGAAGCCGCCGTCGAGCAGCGGCCCGGCGATCGGCGCGCCGAGGTCGTTGGACGCCGTCGGGCTGGCCGCGCCGCTGGCCGGCGGGCGGGGCAGCGAGGCGGTCGCGTCGCGCAGCGCCTGCGAGAAATTGAAGTCGCGCGCGACGTAGCCCGGCGTGTCGGCGTTGGCGATGTTGCTGGCGATCACGCGCTGGCGCTCCGAGCGCAGCGCCAGCGCCTGAGCCTGGAAGTCCAGCTGTCCGGTCAGGCGGTTGATCATGAGGCGCACGCTCCTTCGGATGGTCGTGGCCGATTCTGGGCAGCCGCTCGCCGGACATGAGCCCGATAAGCGGGCACTTCCACCCCTTTTTCGCGCCCGTGCCGCGGGCGCCGGCTGGCAGAGTGCGGCGGGTGGAAAAGCCTGGGTCGATCCTGCGACGCACGGCCGGCGCGCTGGCGCTGGCCGCGGTGGCCGCCTGCCCGGCGGCCCGCGCCGAGGAACTGCCCGCGGCGACGCTGCAGGCCGTGCGCGCCATCGCCGGCGACGCCGCCGCGGCGCTCGCGCCCGCGGGCCTGCGTGTCGAGGTCGTGCCCGGCGCGCTGGACCCGCGCCTGAAGCTCGCACCCTGCCCGCGCATCGAACCCTACCTGCCGCCCGGCGTGCGCCCCTGGGGCCGCGCGCGTGTCGGCCTGCGCTGCCAGGGCGGCGCCGTGGCCTGGAACGTCTACCTGCCGGTGACGGTCAAGGTCTGGGGCCCGGGCGTAGTCGCCGTCTCGGCGCTGGCCCAGGGCACCGTGCTGGCGCCCGATCAGCTGACGCTGGGCCAGGTCGACTGGGCCGCCGAGGCGACACCGCCGCTGGCCGCCGTCGAGGCGCTGGCCGGCCGCACGCTGGCGCGCAACCTCGCGGCCGGCGAGTCGCTGCGCGTCGACGACCTGAAGGCCCGCGAGTGGTTCGCCGCCGGCGACGCCGTGCACATCGTCGCGCGCGGCAACGGTTTCGCGGTCTCGACACGCGGCGAAGCCCTGACCCGCGGCATCGAAGGCCGGCCGGTGCGCGTGCGCACCGAGGCCGGACGCATCCTCACCGGCCTGCCGACGGCCGAAGGGCGGGTCGATGTCACGCTTTGAGCCCGAATCCCCCCGCATTCAGGGGACCGACGAAAATTCATCCCTGCCGGCCCTAAAGTTGCCCGCCGGCGCTCCGATACAGCGATCATGTCAAGGGAGGTCCGCCCGTCCGGGAGGCCCCCATTGGAGTTCAAGATGAAGATCGGTCTCCTCGATACCACGTCGTCCGCCAACTCGGTGAACGGCGAACGCAAGGCGACTTCGCAGACCCGCACGCCAGACAGCACGGCCGAGCCCAGCGCGAAGGTCCAGCTGTCGGCCGCGGCACTGGCGGCGACCGATTCGGGCGACGGCAGCTTCGACTCTGCCAAGGTCGGCCGCATCGCCCAGGCGATCCGCGACGGCGACTACCAGGTCAACCACGAGGCCATCGCCGACAAGCTGATCTCGAACGCCCAGGAACTGCTGGGCCGGACCTACAACCGCTGACCCTGGCGAAGCGTTCATGCTGACCACCGCCGCCGAGATGCACGCGCTGCAACGTGCCACCGAACTGGAAGCGCCGCTGCAGGCGCTGGAACAGCGCCTGGCCGCGCTGGGTGCGGCGCTGGCCGCCAGCGACGCCGGCGCGGTGGAGTCCGCCGCCAGCGACCTGCACCGTGCCCTGGCCCAGGCCGTCGAGCACTTCGCCCGCGCCGCGCGCGAAGGCGGCGTGCCGATGCCGCTGCGCCAGCGGCTGGCCGTCGCCAGCGGCCAGGTCGCCGCGCAGCGTGAGGCCCTGGCCCGCGCCACCGCGGCGCTGGACCGCGCGATCGACGTGCTGCTGCCCAACCTGGGCACCGGCGGCTACGGCGCTGCCGGCGCCAGCACCCGCGCCAGCCAAGGCGGCTCGCTGCTCGCCTGAACCGCGCCTCGCGGCGCCCTCATCCCCCGACGGCCGGGTCGCCCACGCGACCCGGCCGTTTCGTTTGCGACGCACAGGTTTCGTGCACGGCGCTTGCTTAGTGCCTGGTTTCGCCGGCAAGGGGCATGACGCGCACAGCGAGTGTGCAGCTGCACCGACAACTGGCATTTGCACGCTGGAATGGCGCGACAATGGCCTGTTCACGAAACCGAGAGACCCGGCCACGACCGCGGCCTCCGACCGAATCACCTGTGCGCCGCCGCGTGCGGCGCCTTGCTTGACGACTTGCGTTGGGAAACATCGACACTGCCTGGACTGCGTCTGCGCCGGGCTCTGCTGCCGCGGGCGCCGAGGCGGCCCGCACCCTTCTGGAGAGACTCCGGAGCTGCGCCGAACGGCGCTGGATCGTCCTGCTGGCCGGCCCGGCCTGCGCGGCGGCGCTGCTCATCGCGCTGCTGCAGCAGCGCCCCGGCGGCACGCTCGCCGAGGCCGCCGACGGCCTCGGCGCGGCGACCTCGCAACTGGCCTGGGCCACCGCGTCCGACGCCGGGCCGGGCGAGCGCCTGCGCAGCAGCGCCGAGCTGAAGCGGCGCGTCGCCGCGCTGAAGGCCGCCGGCGCCAGCGCCGGGTTCGAAGCGCCGGGCATCACGCTGCTGGAGTCGCGGCTGGCGGCGCTGGGCCCGCAGGCCGACCGTGCCGAGCTGCAGGCCCTGGCCCAGACCGCCGACCACGTGGGCGCCGCCGTGCGCCACGAGGTCGCGCTGCGCCAGGAGCGGCTGGAACGCTGGCTGAAGGCGCTGTCGGCCGCGCTGGCGCTGACGCTGCTGCTGCCGGCCCACGGACTTTGGCGCCAGCGCCGGCGCCTGCGCCGCGCGCTGCGCGAGTTCTCCGACACGCTGGCGCGCAGCGGCGACACCGTCGCGCCCGAGCTCACCGCGCCCGAGGCCGCCCCGGCCGAGGTCTCCGAACGGCGCTGGCGTGCGCTCGCCGACCTGTCGGCCGACTGGTACTGGGAGACCGACGAGCAGATGCGCCTGTCCTGGGTGTCGAGCTCGACGCCGCTGACGACCCAGCTGGGCTGGCCGATCGGCGAGCTGCTGGGCCGCCGCCGCGACGAGATCGGCGCCTACGACGCGCCGGCGCTGGGCTGGGACTGGCTGGCCGAGCGCATGACGCGGCGCGAGTCCTTCCGTGACCTGGAGCTGCGGGCGCGATCGCGCCGCGGCGAGCACGCGCTGTGGATCCAGCTCAGCGGCCGCCCGCGCTACGACACCGCGGGCCGCTTCTGCGGCTACGAAGGCGTGGGCCGCGACATCAGCACGCGCAAGCTCGACTACGAGCGCCAGCGCGAGAGCGAGCAGCGCTGGGCGCTGATGGTCGACCTGGCCTCCGACTGGTACTGGGAGACCGACGCCGAGCACCGGCTGCAGCCGGTGGGCCGCGCCGTCTACCGCAGCGCCGTCGACTACTACGAACCCGGCGACGGCCGCACGCGCTGGGAGGTGCACGCCGCGACCCCGGCCGAGTGGTGGGAGCAGCACCGCGCCGACCTCGCCGCGCGCCGGCCCTTCCGCTCCTTCGAGTTCCCGACCCAGGCCGCCGACGGCTCGCACCACTGGGTGTCGATCAGCGGCATCGCGCGCTTCGACGGCCAGGGGCGGTTCCTCGGCTACCGCGGCGTCGGCCGCGACATCACGGTGCGCAAGCAGGCCGAAGACGTGCTGCGCCGCGACAACGAGGCGCTGCAGCAGGCGGTGGCCGAGCGCACGCGCGAGCTCGAGCAGATTAACCTCGACCTCGACGCCTTCTCGCGCCAGCTCGCGCACGAGCTGCGCACGCCGATCGGCCACGTCGAAGGCGTGGCGCAGCTGCTGAGCACGCGCGCCGCGGCGCGGCTGGACGCCGGCGACCGCGAGCTGCTGGCGCTGCAGGCGCGCGCCGCGCGCACGATGCGCGAGACGCTGGAGGCGCTGATGCTGCTGGCGCGCTCGACGGTGCAGGCGATGCCGATGGAAGCCGTGGACCTGAGCCGCCTGGCCGAGGAAGCCGCCGCCGAACTGCCCGAGCTGCCGCGCGCCGCGCCGGTGGCCTGGACGATCGAGCCCGGCCTGAAGGTGCACGGCTGCCCGGGCGCGCTGCGCATCGTGCTCGCCAACCTGCTGGGCAACGCCGCCAAGTTCACGCGCCGCGTCGAAGAGCCGCGGGTGCGGCTGGCCGCCAGCCTGCAGGACGACGGCCGGCTGCGCGTGACGGTGGAGGACAACGGCGCCGGCTTCGACCCGGCGCTCGCCGGTCGCCTGTTCGTGCCCTTCAGCCGGCTGCACGCCGGAGAGGACTACGGCGGCACCGGCGTCGGGCTGAGCATCGTGCAGCGCATCGTCGAGCGCCACGGCGGCACGGTTGCCGCCTACGGCGCGCCGGGTCTCGGCGCGCGTTTCGAGTTCACGCTCGCGCCGGCAGCCGCCTGATCAGAAGTTGAACGCCAGCCGCAGGCCGCCCCAGTGGCGGCCGCCGACGGCGATCGGCGCGGCGACTTCCTTGAGCACGACGAAGCGGCCGCCGCCCATGTCGCGACGGTAGGTCTGCAGCAGGAACGGGCGCTCGTTGCGCGCCGAGGCCAGCCCGGTGCGGTCGTTGAAGATGCGGCGCCAGCGGCTGTTGGCGGTGTTCCACAGCAGGTCGCCCGGGCGCTGCGGCTGGTTGTAGCGCCGGTTGTGGCAGGCGACGTAGCCGTTGCGGTCGACGGCGATGCAGAACACCACCTTGTCCGACAGCGACAGCGCCGCTTCCTGGACCTGCGGGAAGAGCTGCTCGGCCAGCGCCGAGAAACGCGTCATGTGCTGCGCCGGCTCGGTGCCGGCGATCGGCTGGTAGCGCTCGTCGAACAGGTCGGCGAGCGTCGTGCGGCCGGCGGCCAGCGTGTCCTCCAGCAGCGCCGCGACCTGGGCGGCGGCCTGCTGCGCGGCGCGGATATAGGGCGAGTCCTCGGTCTCCAGGCCGCTGGCGGTGAACGCCTCGATCAGCTGCTCGGAGATGCGCAGGAAGTTCTCGGTGCGGCCGAGCGCGGCGTCCAGCGAGCGCGTCGTCAGGCGCACCTCGCCTTCGATGCCGGCCATCTGCGACTCGAGCACCGAGCAGACCTCGGAGCTGCGCCGGCTGGCGTCGTGGATGCGGCCCACGCCTTCGACGACGCCGTCGAGCGCGCGGTGCACGCCGCCGGCGGGGCTGCCTTCGCTGCGCTGGATCTCGCGCGCCAGCGCGGCGATGCGCTCGTCGAGCCGGCCGACGGTGGCCAGAATCTCCTTGGACGAGACCTCGACCTTGGCCGCCAGGTCCTTGACCGCATCGGCGACGACGCCGAAGCCGCGCCCGGCTTCGCCGGCACGTTTGGCCTCGACCGAGGCGTTGAAGGCCACGAGCCGCGTCTGCAGCGCGATCTGGGTGATCTGGTCGGCCGCGCCCGAGACCTGGCGCAGCGTGTCGACGATGCCGCCGACCTCGGTGCCGACGGCCTGGACCGCCTCGCCGACCTCGGCGACGGCGCGCAGGCCGTTCTCGGTCTCGCCGGCGATCGCGGCCTGCGCCGAGACCACGTCCTGAAGCTGGCGCGCCAGCGCCTGCAGCGCGGCGGCCTGGGCGGTGGCGACGCGGTGCGTGTCGGCGATGACGCCGCAGACCTCGGCGGCCTCGCGGCCCAGCCCCGAGGCACGCTCGCTGACCAGGCGCAGCGCGCCTGTAGCGTCGACGGCCGCGGGAGCCGGCGCGGCGGCGTCGCGCGCAGCCGTCGGCGGCGGCCCGGAAGCGGGGCGCCGGAAGGACTTGAACATGGGCTGTCTCCTGACGGGAGGACTACCACTCGCGCAGGCGGGTGCGCAGGCGTGCGATCGACTGGCTGTGGAGCTGGCAGACGCGGCTCTCGGTCACCTTGAGCACCGCGGCGATCTCCTTGAGGTTCATGTCGTGCTCGTAGTACATGCTCATCACGTACTGCTCGCGCTCGGGCAGGTTCTTGATCGCCTCGACCAGCGCCTGGCGCATGCGCTGGTCCTGCAGCCGGCCCAGCGGGTTGGCCTCTTCGTCGTGCACGTGGCGGTCGAGGTAGTCGTCGTCGCCGTCGTCGCCGCTCATGTCCTCCAGGTAGATCAGCTGGGTGCCGCGCACCTTGGTCAGCAGTTCCTGGTAATCGGTGAGCGACAGGCCCATCTCCTGGGCGATCTCGCTCTCGCTGGGCGCGCGGTGCAGCTTCTGCTCGAGCTTGTGCACCGCGGCCTCGATCGTGCGCTGGTGGCGGCGGTCGCCGCGGCTCATCCAGTCGTTGCCGCGCAGCTCGTCGAGCATCGCGCCGCGGATGCGCTGCGTCGCGAAGGTCTCGAACTGCACACCCTGGGCGGCATCGAAACGCGACAGCGCGTCGGACAGGCCCATCATGCCCACTTGGATCAGGTCGTCGAGCTCCACGTTCGCCGGGAGCTTGGCGATCATCTGGTGCGCCAGGCGACGGACCAGCGGGCTGTATTGCCGGAGCATCGCGTTGGCATCGAGTTGTCCCTTGGCGGTGTACATGAGAGCAGCCTTTCGAGGGCGTGTTCCGTCGGTTCAGTTCGTCGCGAACGCGGCGCGCTGGGCCGCGGCCGGCGCCGCGGCGGCCGGCAGGCCTTGGCCGTCGAGCGCGAGCTGGCCCGAGACCAGGCGCGAGACGGCGGCCCCGGGGCCGGCGCGCAGGTCGGTGGCCGGGTCGACGACGGCCCAGTCGTGCAGCAGCGCGCCCAGGAAGGCGTCGGCGCAGCTCGCCAGGCTGGTGGCGATGGCGCGCACGCGCCGCGAGGCCAGCGGCGCCGCGAGCACGAGGTCGAAGGTCATCAGGCCGCAGCGCTGGGCGAGCAGCTTGCAGGCCGCGTAGGCGTGCTTGATGCTCTCCGGGTGGTCGGCGCCGATCAGGATCGGCCGCGCCGCGCGCTGGCCGAACATGCGCGCCAGGTCGCCCGGGTTGGCATGCACCAGCACGACGTCGGCCTTGGGCGCGGCCTGGGCCAGCGCGTCGGCGAAACCGGCGGCCGAGCCGCGCGTGTCGACGTGGCGCAGCGGCAGCCCGCGTGCGGCGAGGTAGCCGATCTGCGGCGACAGGTCCTCGATCGCGGCGCCGACGTCCAGCAGCGCGATCTCGCGCGGTGCCGGCGAGCTGTCGGCGGCGTCGACGACCAGCACGCGCTGGCCGCGGCCGACGAAGGCGGCGGTCAGCTCGTCGATGACGACGCCGGAGAACGGCACGTGCGGGTTGGCGGCCAGCGGGACGAAACGCTGGCGCGAGGCCGCGAACAGCCGGCGCAGGCCGTGGGCCTGGTCCAGCGGCGCGGGGGCGGAGTCGTAGAAGTCGCGCATGGAGCTGTCGCGGCGGTTCAGGCGTGCAGCGGATGGCCCGGCGCCGGGGTCGGCGTCGGCACGGCGGCGAAGACGAGGTTCATGTCGGCGCTGTCCATGCGCCAGGCGGGGCTGCCGCCGCCGCGCAGCGCGCGCTGCACCAGCGCGTTGGCCGACAGGCGGTGCCAGTCCTCGGGCACGCGCTGGCCGTTGGCCACGGCGAGCACCTTGAGCTTGTAGCGGATCAGCGCGTCCAGCGCCGGCGCCAGCTTCACCGCTTCGTCCATCTTCGACAGCACGATGCCGCGGCAGGCGGCGGCGCCGTAGGCCAGCAGCACTTCCTCGATGGTCTCGCCCTGGGCCGCGGCGTTGACGACCAGCAGCTTGTTGATCGAGCGGTGCGACAGCATGTCCAGCAGCTCGCGGGTGCGGGCGTCGCGCTGGGCCATGCCGGCGGTGTCGATGAGCACCATCTTCTTGGCCGACAGCAGGTCCAGCAGGTCTTCCAGCGAGGCGCGGTCGTGCGCGGTGTGCACCGGCACGCCGAGGATGCGGCCGTAGGTGCGCAGCTGCTCGTGGGCGCCGACGCGGTAGGCGTCCAGCGTGATCAGGCCCAGGTTGGCGGCGCCGTGGCGGGTGGCGAAGGCCGCGGCCAGCTTGGCGGTGCTGGTCGTCTTGCCGACGCCGGTCGGGCCGACCATCGCGAATACGCCGCCGATGTCCTCCAGCGGGCTCTCGCGCTCGCCGGTGGCGAGGTTGCGTTCGAGCACGCCGGCGGCCCAGGCGAGTTCGTCGCAGCCGCCGGGCAGCCCTTCGACCAGCTTGCGCACCAGCGACGGCGAGAAGCCGCAGCCGAGCAGCTTCTGCGTCAGCTGCGCCTGGCGCGGCTGGCGTTGCAGCTTTTCCATGAACGCCAGCGCGCCGAAACGCTGCTCGATCAGGCCGCGCATCGAGCGCAGCTCTTCCATCATCTCGGCCTGGTCGCGGCGCGGCGCGCCGTCGGCCAGCACCGGCGCCTGCGGCAGCAGCGGCTCGGCGTGGCGGATCTCCTCGCGCAGCACCGGCGGCTCCCGGCGCGGCTCGGCGGCACGCGGAGCCGGCGCGGCAGCCGCGGGCGCGGCGGCGCGGGCCCGCGGTTCGGCGGCCGGGGCGGCGGCGCGCACCGGCGGCTCCTCGCGCTGCGCTTCGGCGCGGCGGGCGCTGACGGCGCCGGGCTGGCGCGGCTCGGCGGCGGCCTCGCGGGCGAGTTCGGTCTGGCGGCGCTTCAACATGCGCTCGCGCACGTAGTCCTGGAACGACAGCGTGCTCATCTCGAGCTGCTCGACGTCCTCGTCGACCTCGGCGGCGTCGAAAGCCGGCTCGACGCGCGGTTCGACCCGCGGGGCGGCGGCACGCGGCGCGGCGGCGCGGGCACGCGGCGCGGCCGGCGCGGCGGAGACACGTTCGAGCTGCTGCAGCGACTCGGGAGCCATGGCCAGCACCTCGACGCCGTCGGCGCAGGGGCGGGTGGACATCACGACGGCGTCTTCGCCGAAGGCCTGGCGCACGAGCGCGAGGGCTTCGCGCGAGGTGCGGGCGGTGAAACGCTTGACGTTCATGCGGCCTCCCGATCAGAGCGCAGGGTGAGGGTCGTGACGGTGGTCATGCGTTGGCTCCGATGATCGAACCGATCCGGATCGAATGGGTCTCGGGAATCTCGCTGTGCGCCAGCACCTTCAGGCGCGGTGCGGAACGCTTCAGCAGCCGGGCCATCGGCGCCCGGATCACGTCGGGTACCAGCAGGCAGGCCGGCAGGCCCAGGTCCTCCTGGCGGCGCGCGGTGTCGGCGGCACGCTGGGTGATCGCCTCGGCGACGCCCGGGTCCAGCGCCGCGCCGTGCGGCGAGGTCAGCGCCTGCGTCACCAGGCGCTCGAGCTCGGGCTCCAGCGCGATGACGTCGAGTTCCTTGGTCGGGCCGTAGATCTGCTGGACGATGGCCGGCGCCAGGTGGGTGCGGATGCGGCGCACCAGCTCGACCGGGTCGGTCACGGTGGCGGCATGTTCGGCGAGGCACTCGATGATCGAGCGCATGTCGCGGATGTGCACGCCCTCTTCCAGCAAGAGCTGGAGGACCTTCTGCAGGGTGGCGATACCGACCATCTTGGGAACCACGTCCTCGATCAACTTCGGGGCCAGCTTGGTCACGTGCTCGACGAGTTGCTGCGTCTCGACACGGCCCAGCAGGCGGGATGCATTCAGTTGCATCAAGTGTGAAAGATGGGTCGCCACCACGGTCGCGCAATCAACGACCGTAAACCCGGCCATTTGGGCCATCTCGCGGTGGCGCTGCTCGATCCAGATCGCCGGCAGCCCGAACGCCGGGTCGGTGGTCTTGGTGCCGGGCAGCTGCTGCTGCGCGCCGCCGGGGTTGATGGCCAGCAGCTGGCCGGGGAAGGCCTCGCCTTCGCCGACGACGGCGCCGCGCAGCGTCACGCGGTAGACGCTGGGCTTGAGTTCGAGGTTGTCGCGGATGTGCACCGGCGGCGGCAGGAAGCCGACGTCCTGGGCGAACTTCTTGCGCACGCCCTTGATGCGCGCCAGCAGGTCGCCCTGGCGCGCCTTGTCGACGAGCTGGATCAGCCGGTAGCCGACCTCCAGGCCCAGCGTGTCCACCGGCGTCAGGTCGTCCCAGCTGGCCTCGGCGTTGGCCTGCGCGGGGTCGGTGGCCTCCTTGCGCTCGGGCACCGCGGCGGCGCGCTTCTTCTTGCGCTGCAGCTGCCAGGACAGCAGCGCCAGGCCGCCGCCGATCAGCAGGAAGACGAAGTGCGGCATGCCCGGCACGAAGCCCAGCATCAGCACGATGGCCGCGGCGATGCCCAGCGACTGCGGCGAGTCGAAGACCTGGCCGCGGATCTGCGAGCCGATGTCCTGTTCCTTGCCGACGCGCGAGATGACCATCGCCGAGGCCACCGAGACCAGCAGCGCCGGGATCTGCGCCACCAGCGCGTCGCCGACGGCCAGCAGGATGTAGCTCTCGGCCGCCTGGCCGGCCGACAGGCCGTGCATCGCCATGCCGATGATCAGGCCGCCGACGATGTTGATGAACAGGATCAGCAGGCCCGCCATCGCGTCGCCGCGCACGTACTTGCTGGCACCGTCCATCGAGCCGAAGAAGTCGGCTTCCTCGCCGACCTCGGCGCGGCGGCGGCGGGCCTCGTTCTCGTCGATCAGGCCCGAGTTCAGCTCGGCGTCGATCGCCATCTGCTTGCCCGGCATCGCGTCCAGGGTGAAGCGCGCGCCGACTTCGGCGATGCGCTCGGCGCCCTTGGTGACGACGATGAAGTTGATGACGACCAGGATCGCGAAGACGATCAGGCCGACGGCGAAGTTGCCGCCGATGAGGAAGTGGCCGAAGGACTCGATCACCTTGCCGGCGGCGCCCGGGCCGTTGTGGCCTTCGAGCAGCACGACGCGCGTGGAGGCGACGTTCAGCGACAGGCGCAGCAGCGTCGTCACCAGCAGCACGGTCGGCAGCGCGGCGAAGTCCAGCGGCTTGACCATCTGCGCGGCGACCATCATCACCACCAGCGCCAGCGCGATGTTGAAGGTGAACAGCAGGTCCAGCACGAACGGCGGCAGCGGCAGGACCATCATCGCGAGCATCATCACGACGAAGACCGGCAGCATCAGCATCTTCGCCGCGGCCGCGTTGGGCCCCAGCAGCGCGTTCAGACGTTGCATCAGCGCGTTCACGGTTCAGCTCTCCTGGTGCCGCGCCCTTCGGCGGGATCGAAGCCCGGCGGCACGACGATGGCCGGTGCCGGAGCGTTGAGCGGGCGGCCCGCGGCGAGCGCGGCGCGCAGCTGGTAGACCCAGGCCAGCACCTGGGCGACGGCGCCGAACAGCGCCGCCGGGATCTCCTGGTCGACCTCGGCGTGGCGGTACAGCGCGCGCGCCAGCGGCGGCGCCTCGAGCACCGGCACGTCGGCGGCCTTGGCGGCGTCGCGGATGCGGAAGGCCAGCAGGTCGGTGCCCTTGGCGACGACACGCGGCGCGGCCATCGTCGCCTCGTCGTACTTCAGCGCCACCGCATAGTGGGTCGGGTTCATCACCACGAGATCGGCGCTGGGCACCGCGGCGATCATCTTGCGCCGCGCCAGCTCGCGCATCTTGGCCTTGATCTTGCCCTTCACCAGGGGGTTGCCCTCGGAGTCCTTGTGCTCCTGCTTGGCTTCGTCGAAGGTCATGCGCAGGTTGCGCATCAGCATGAAGCGCTGCAGCGGCACGTCGACCAGCGCGAACAGCGCCATCGCGATCAGCATCAGCACCATGCCGCCCTGCAGCAGCGAGCCGGTCTCGGCCAGCGCGGTGGGCAGCGGCATCGAGATCAGCGACGCGAACTCGGGCAGCTGGGCCTGGAAGTACATCGCGCCGATGGCGCCCAGCAGCAGCGCCAGCAGGCAGACCTTCAGCGTGTTCGTCAGCTGATCCACCTTGAATAGATGGCCCAGCCCGGTGATCGGGTTGAACTTGGAGAAGTTCGGGTGCAGCGGCTTGGTCGTCCAGTTCCAGCCGCCCGACAGCACCGCCGAGCCGGCGGCGACGACGGCCACCGAGGTGCCCAGCGGCAGCACGACGAAGAGCATGTCGATGCCCGAGGACGCCAGGCGCTCGAGCATGGTGCCGGTGTTGTCGACGGCCTTGTGGTCGAAGCGCAGGCCGTTCTCGAGCAGCCGGCGCATCCAGTCGGTGAGCCGCGGCGCGAAGGCGATCAGCAGCGCCAGCCCGGTGCCCATCGCCGCGAGGTGCGCGAGGTCACGCGAGCGCGCGACCTGGCCGTCTTGGCGGGCCTTGCGGAGCTTTCGTGCTGATGCGGGTAAGCGGCGGTCCTGGGCGTCGTCGGCCATGGCGATATCGACTCTGAAGAGAGCCTCGCCATGGTGCCGGCAGCACCGCCGGACTTGAGCCCGATAAGCGGGTCAAAAGACCCGGTGTTCCGCAGCGCCGTGCCACCTACCCATGAACGGCGCCGGAGCGGAGTTCCCCTCGGGGACAGACCGCCGCAGGCGGTCAGGGGGAGCAGCGTTGGCAAACGGGCCGAACCCGATCCGGGTCTCCCGGTCGGGTTCGGAGCCCCCTCGGGGGGCGGCCGCTAGACGGCCGGGGGCCGTCGGCTCAAAACCCCAGACTGGCCAGCAGGTCGTCCACTTCGCCCTGGTTGCTGACGACGTCGGTGCGGCCTTCCGGGCTCACGACCGGACCGTGCAGCACGTTCGGGTCGACCTTCTCGCGCTGTTCCGGCGGCACGACCTGCACCAGCAGCTTCACGAGGCTGTCCTCGAGGTCGTTGGCGAGCGTCACGACCTTGGCCACGACCTGACCGGTGAGGTCGTGGAAGTCCTTGGGCCATCATGATGTCGGTGAGGTGCCCGTCGATCGCCGAAGTCGAGCGCTCGACGTCCTGCGTGAAGTTCAGCACCGCGCCGGAGGCCACGGCGCGCACCGGATCGGCGACGATCTGCGCCGCAATCTGGCGCGTCGCCTCCGAGATCTTGGCGTGCTCGGCCTTGGCCTGGTCGACCGAGTTCAGCACCTTGTTGGCAGCGTCGGCGGTCTTGTTGGCGATGTAGTTCAGGCGGCTGCGCGCGTCGGGCAGGCCGTCGGTGGCGATCTGCAGCTTGGGCATCACGCCCAGCTGCTGCATCGTGTCGTGCAGCAGGCGGGTGATCGACCCCAGTTGCTGGAACACCTCGGGCGAGACGGTCAGCGGCTCGGCCGGATTGAACGAGGTCAGGTCTTCCATCTTCATGTCGTGTCCTTCGCTCAGGCGGTGGCGGCGAGCTTCTGCAGGATCTTCTGGACCTTCTCTTCCAGAGTCGCCTTCGTGAAGGGCTTGACGATGTAGCCGGCCGCGCCGCTCTGGGCGGCCAGCACGATGTCTTCCTTGCGCGCCTCGGCCGTCACCATCAGCACCGGGATGTGCTTGAGCGAGCCGTCGGCCTTGATCGACTTCAGCAACTCGAAGCCGTTCATGTTGGGCATGTTGATGTCGGAGACGACGAAGTCGTACTTCGACGCGCGCAGCATGTTCAGCGCGACGACACCGTCCTCGGCTTCGTCGGCGTTGTTGCAGCCCATCTCCTTGAGCAGGCCGCGGACGATGCGACGCATGGTCGAGAAATCGTCGACGATGAGGAACTTAAGGTCGGAAGGGTTCATGGCGGACCTTGAAAAGACGGCTTCGAGGTTTATCGGCCAGCCGCGGCCGGACTTGAGCCGGTGGCGGGCGCGACATTGACGGGAGCGTCGTCGCCGGTCACGTCGACGGCGTCGGGCTCGGTGCGGAAGAAGCGGTCCTCCGCTTCACGGTTCATGACGATGATGCTGATGCGCCGGTTGCTCGGCGCCAGCGGATCCTGGCGGTCGAAGGGCTGGCTGGAGGCCAGGCCCTGCACGCGCAGCATGCGGTCGTCGGGCAGGCCGCCCTCGACGAGCACGCGGCGCGAGGCGTTGGCGCGGTCGGCCGAGAGTTCCCAGTTGCTGTAGCCGCGCTCGCCGCCGGCGTAGGGCGTGGCGTCGGTGTGACCCTCCAGCGTCAGCCGGTTGGGCACCTCGCCGAGCACCGAGCCGATCTCCTGCAGCAGCTCGCGCATGTAGGACTGCACGACGGCGCTGCCGCTGGCGAACATCGGCCGGTTCTGCTCGTCGACGATCTGGATGCGCAGGCCGTCGCGCGTCATGTCCAGGCGCAGCTGCGAGCGCATCGCCGCCAACCGCTTGTTGCCCTGGATCTTCTCTTCGATGCGGCGCTTCAGGTCCTGCAGGCGCACGATCTCGGCACGCACCTGCTCCTGCTTGAGCGCCTGCAGATTGACCGTCGCGCGCGGCGCCTCGATGTCGCCGCGCTTGACCTGGCCGGTGGTGCGCGTGAGGTCCTGGCCGCCGCCCTTGAGCACGTGCGAGGCGTCGCCAGCACCGCTGCCGCCGGAGTTCAGCGCCACCTTCAGCGGCGAGGTGAAGTAGTCGGCGATGCCCTTGCGATCGCCTTCGGTGGTGCTGCCCAGCAGCCACATCAGCAGGAAGAAGGCCATCATCGCCGTGACGAAGTCGGCATAGGCGATCTTCCAGGCGCCACCATGGGCGGCATGGCCGCCCTTCTTGATGCGCTTGATGATGATCGGCTGGAGCTTTTTCGCGTCCCCCGCCATCACGTGCCCCCAAGCTCGCTGCGCTCGCTACCCCCCAGGGGGGCCGCCCGCCGGCGGACCGGCAGAGCCGGATCCGCGGCGGTGGCTTGGTCGCGGCTGCGACCAGCCAAGCAGGTTGGAACGATCGCGGACGCCCCCTGCCGCTGAAGCGCAGTCGCCGCACCGCGCCAGCGGGCGGCGACTTCAAGCGGACGCCGCGGAACCGGCTCTGCCGGGCCGCTGGCGGCTCCCCCCCGCGGGGCCGAGGCCGGACACGATTCGTCCAGTGGACGAATCGTGCCTGCCGAGGAGCCGGGCCACCGGCCCGGCGCGGCCTGCAAGGCAGCGCCGAAGGCGCTACGGGGGGGGGCCACTACTTCTTGCCTTTCACGTGGCTTTCCAGCTCGGTGAAGCTGGGGCGCTCGGTGGAGTACAGGACCTTGCGGCCGAACTCGATCGCGACCTGCGGGGCGTAGCCCTGCATGCTGGCCAGCAGCGTGGTCTTGATGCACTGCAGCTCCTTGGTGCCCTCGTCGACCTTCTGCTCCAGCAGGCCGGCCAGCGGCTCGGCGAAGGCGTAGGCGATCAGGATGCCGAGGAAGGTGCCGACCAGCGCCGAGCCGATCATGCCGCCCAGCACCGCCGGGGGCTGGCCGACCGAGCCCATCGTGTTCACGACGCCCAGCACGGCGGCGACGATGCCGAAGGCCGGCAGCGCGCCGGCCAGGCGCTGGATCGCGGCCACCGCCGCGTGTTCCTCGTGGTGGTGGGTCTCGATCTCGCTGTCCATCAGCGATTCGATCTCGTGCGCGTTCAGGTTGCCCGACACCATCATGCGCAGGTAGTCGGTGATGAACTCCGAGACGTGGTGGTCGTTGCCGACCGCCGGGTACTTCTGGAACAGCGGCGAGTTGTGCGGGTCCTCGACGTCCTTCTCGATGGACATCAGGCCTTCCTTGCGGGCCTTCTGCAGGATGTCGTAGAGCAGCGCCATCAGCTCCATGTAGCGGGCCTTGGTGTACTTGCTGCCCTTGAAGCACTTGCCCACGCCCTTCATCGTGGCCTTCAGCACCTTGGGCTGGTTGTTGGCCAGGAAGGCGCCGCCGGCGGCACCGCCGATCGTGATGATCTCGAACGGCAAGGCATGGAGGATCACCATGATGTTGCCGCCGTGAACGATGAAGACACCGAACACGCATCCGAGCACGATGACCCAACCGATGATGACGAACATGGTGTTGTGCTTGACCTCGAGCAAGCCCCGGCATGAACGACACGCAGGGCACTTGGCGTGTTATCGGCGCCGAGGGCGCAGGTTTGAGGACGAATTACCGCTCTGACCGACGCGGTAGACCCAGACCGGGCGGCCGCCGGGCACACCCACGCGCGCCAGCGCCTCGCGTCCGGCGATCGGAAACTCCAGACTGACCAGCCAGCTGCCCGGCGCCATCTCGGCGTCGGCACGGGCGGCCACGCGGTCCATGCTCTCGGGCCGCTGGAAGACGTAGAGCAGATCCACGCCGGCCCAGGAGCCGGCCCACATGTCGCCGCGCCGCACGCGGGCGAAGCGGCAGCGGCGCGCGGCCAGCCAGGCCAGCGGCGCGCTCCATTCGACGCCTTCGCAGCGCGCCGCCGGCCACAGCCGGTGCAGTGCCGCCAGACCGTGACCCAGACCGCAGCCGGCGTCGAGCACGCGGGCGCCGGGGGGCAGCGCGACGACGCCGTCCAGGCCTTGCAGCGCGTCGGCCGGTGTCGGGAAGAACGGCGCGTCGCGCCAGGCTTTCATCGGGTAGGCCAGCGCCAGCGGCACGGCCGCGGCCAGCCAGGCCCAGCCGGGCATGCCCGGCAGCGCGCCGAGCGCCAGCGCCGACAAGGGGAAACCGGCGCCGGCCAGCAGGCGCCGCCAGCGGCCCTGCGCGGTCGCCGCCACCGCGGCGCCCACCACCACCGCCGCGGCGAAGGCCGGGCCGGCGCCGGCACCGGCGGCGGCCGACGCGGCGAACGCGCCCCAGGCCAGCAGCCAGGCGGCCACGGCCGGCAGCGGCCAGGGCAGTCGCGGAGCGCTCAGGGATGACATGCAGCCAGTGTGCGGCGCCCGGCGTCGGGGCAAGGGGCGGAGAAACGGGGCGATGCCGGCCCAGAAAAGAAAAGCGGCGGATCCCGCCGGGATCCGCCGCCTAATGCACAGCGGTCTGTGCCAGGAGGAGACAAAACGCAATGGAGCCGGATGAAACCTGTTTCGTCCGTCGTGCAGGCGGCTCAAGCACCGCCGCCGTGACGGAATGCCTCAATGCGCCAGTTCGCCTTCGCCGTGGCAGCCGGCGAGTTGCAGGCCGCCGGCCTTGCCCTTGCCGGCACGCGCCGGGGGGTTGCACAGGCCGCAGACGTAGTGGCGCGCGATCTCGTGGGGGTGGGTGACGTAGTGGCCGCCGCACTTGCTGCAGGCGGTCATCGTCAGCATGCCGTTGTCGACGAACTTCACCAGGCGCCAGGCGCGCGTCACCGACAGCAGCGGCTCCAGGCCCTGGGCCTGCATCTGCTCCAGGTACAGCTGGTAGGCCTTGATGACGATGTCGATCTCGTCGAGCACGGCGACCTTGTTCAGGTACTCGTGGATGTTCAGGAACAGGCTCGAATGGATGTTCGGCTGCCAGGTCATGAACCAGTCGGTGGAGAACGGCAGCTGGCCCTTGCTGGGGCTCTTGCCCGAGACTTCCTTGTACAGGCGCAGCAGGCGCTCGTAGCTCAGGTCGGTCTCGCTTTCCAGCACCTGCAGCCGCGCGCCGAGGTTGATCAGCGTGACCGCGCGCTCGATCTGCTTGGCTTCGGTCAGGATGCTCTTGTTGCGGGCCATGGTGTTCTCCTTCCTGCGTGGGGTGTCTGACCGGAGGTCAGGCCGCTTCTTGATGGCGCCCGGCCATCAGGATCGAAGCATGCAGGCGGGAGACGCCGTCGTTGGCCGAGCTCTTGCCGTGGCTGGTCAGCAGGCTCCAGACGATGTCGTCGTCCATGCGGAAGCGGCACAGCAGCGTGTTGCCGCCGGCGATCTTCATCATCTGCGCCGGGGTCAGCGTGGCGATCAGCATCGCGGTCTCTTCGCTGACGCCCAGGCGGTACAGGGCTTGTTCGCGGTCGGTGCGGATGAGGCTCTGGGCCAGCATCAGGTACGAGAGGTTGGCTTCGCGGATTTCGGCAAGGATCTGGTCGGCGGTCATCTCGGGGCTCCTGTGTGTCGGTAGGCGACTGGTGTGATACGAACTGTATGGACCGGCGAACGGACGCAACATCGGGCCACTTCCGTGGCTTGAGTCCCGGTTTTTCTACGTGGCCTGTCAGGCAAATTCCTACACGCGGGCTGCTTGTCATCCATGCCGGCGATGCGCCGTGAGGCCCGGACAGAGACCGATCAGGCGGCCGAATCCCCTTTCATGACAAGCACTTGGCCCCTCATCGCCGGCTGCTGGCGGCGGTCGGTTCGGCCGTGACGAACAGCGCGCGTTTCGCGGCTCATTTCCGGGCGCTGTCATCCAAGACGCCTGCCTAGACTGCCCCCAAGCCGGTCCGCCGTGCGCCGCAGCCGCGACGCCCCCACCGGCAAGGAGCCCCATGGACACCCTCATCGTCGGCGCCGGCTTCGCGGGCGCCGTGACCGCACGGGAACTGGCCGAAGCCGGCGAGCGCGTGCTCGTCATCGACAAGCGCGCCAACATCGCCGGCAACGCCTACGACCGGCTCGACGCGTCCGGCGTGCTGATCCACGAATACGGCCCGCACATCTTCCACACCAACAGCGAGCGCGTCTTCGAGTGGCTCTCGCGCTTCACCGAGTGGCGCCCTTACGAGCACCGCGTGCTCGCCGTGCCCAACGCTGCCGACGGCCGCGCCTTCCCGCTGCCGATCAACCGCACGACGATCAACTCGCTGTACGGGCTGGACCTCGACGAAGCCGGCGTCGCCGCCTACCTGGAGCGTGTGCGCGAGCCGCGCGAGCCGATCCGCACCAGCGAGGACGTGGTGCTGAACTCGGTCGGCCGCGACCTCTGCGAACGTTTCTTCCGCGGCTACACGCGCAAGCAGTGGGGGCTGGACCTGTCCGAGCTCGCCGGCGGCGTGGCCGCGCGCATCCCGACGCGCACCAACGACGACGACCGCTACTTCACCGACCGCTTCCAGGCCATGCCCGCCGAGGGCTACACGCGGATGTTCGAGCGCATGCTCGACCACCCGGGCATCGAGGTCCGCACCGGCGTCGAGTACGCCCGCGTCGCCGACACCGACCGCCGGCGCACGGTCTTCACCGGCCCGGTCGACGAGTACTACGGCCAGCGCTTCGGCGCCCTGCCCTACCGCAGCCTGCGCTTCGAGCACGAGCACCTGCCCGGCACGGCGCAGTTCCAGCCGGTGGGCACGGTCAACTACCCCAACGACCACGCCTGGACGCGCATCACCGAGTTCAAGCACCTGAGCGGCCAGCAGCACGCCGGCACCTCGGTCGTGCGCGAGATCCCGCAGGGCATGGACGCTCCCGGCGCCGAGCCCTACTACCCGATCCCCAACCCGGCCAACGAGGCGCTCTACAAGCGCTACGAGGCGCTGGCCGAGGCCGAGACCGAGGTCTTCTTCCTCGGCCGGCTGGCGCAGTACCGCTACTACAACATGGACCAGGTCGTCGCCGCGGCGCTCGCGCTCGCACAACGGCTGGTCGACCGGCCGTCAGCCTGACCACCCAACTCCGAGGAACTCCCCGATGACGATGACCACGGTGCCTGCCGGCGCGCAGGCCGAAACCCTCGAGGCTCTGCGCCGTCGTGCGCTCGACCTCTGCGCCGCCCGCCGCCACGACTCCGCGCTGCTGACCCTGCGCAGCGCAATCGGGCTGCAGCCCGACAGCCCGGTGCTGCTGGCCGATCTGGCCGGCATCCTGCTGCACGCCGGCCAGCCGGCCAAGGCCGCCGAGGCGGCGCGCCAGGCGTTGGCGCTGGACCCGGCGCGCGACATGGCCGCCTACATGCTGGCGCTGGCGCTGCCCGCGGGCACCGAAGCGCGCTCGCTGCTGCTGGAGCTGACCCAGGGCACACGCGCCCGGCGCTTCGCGGCGGATTACCCTCAGCTGGCCAGCCACGCCCAGCAGGCGCTGGCCGAGATGCCGCCCCCAAGCACCTTCACCTTCGCGCCGGCCCCGGCGCAGGCGGCTGCCGCGTCGACACGCTTTTCCGGCATCGGCGCCGCGAAGTACGAGCTGTCGCACCTGAACCAGGCGGCGAACCAGGACGTCGGCGGCCCGATCCAGGACGACGAAGCGCTGCTGCTGTACGCGCTGGTGCGCGTGATGCGCGTGCGCCGCGTGCTGGAGGTGGGCGGCCTGGACGGCTACTCCGCGCGCAACTTCCTCACCGCGCTCGGCGACGAGACGGCGGCCGAGGTGGTGACCATCGACCTCAACCCGGTGCCGCGCCTGGCTCCGAACCACCGCGTCCTGACCGGCGACTGCGCCCGGATCCAGCCCGAGCAACTGGGCGGCGATCCGTTCGAGCTCGTGTTCTTCGACGCCCACGTCGTGCTGCCGCAGATCGCGCTGCTCGACCGGCTGGAAGCCGCCGGGCTGCTGCGCCCGGACACCGTGGTGGCGCTGCACGACACCAACCTGCACCCGCGCAAGACGGTCGCCGCCGGTTACCCGATCACCGAGAACGGGCAGTTGGAGGGATGGGTTCACCAGGATGCCGAGCGCAAGATGGTGAACGTGCTGCACAGCCGCGGCTGGAACTCCCTCAGCCTGCACATGCCGCTCGCGCGCGGCGACGCGCGTCTGCCGGTGCGCCACGGCCTCACGCTGATGCAGCGCTTCCGTCCGCTGGCCACCTGAGCTGCAAGGAGACGACATGAAGAGCAATCTCGCCCTGTTCCGCGCCGGCCGCGGTTCCCTGCATCCGCATGCGATGGAGGGCCTGGCGCAGCAGAACTACGACGTGGCCCTGTCCTGGTACGGCGACCAGCCGCCTCCGGGCGGCGAGCAGGCGGTCTTCGTGCATTACCAGAAGGGCGCGAAGTGGCCCGGCCTGGAACAGACGCTGCTGCAGCACTGGGACACCATCCGCCAGTACCGCTACGTCTGGTTCCCCGACGACGACCTGCTGATCCAGCCCGAGCTGGCCTCGCGCATGTTCGCGATCTGCGAAGACCTGGGGCTGGAACTGGCGCAGCCGGCGCTGACGCCCGACTCGTACTACACCCATCTGATCACGCTGCAGCACGAGCGCTTCCAGCTGCGCTTCACGAACTTCGTCGAGATCATGGCGCCGATCCTGAGCCAGGCCGCTCTGGAGCGCGTGCTGCCGACGCTGGCCGGGCAGATCAGCGGATTCGGCCTGGACGCGCTGTGGCCGCGGCTGTGCCACATGGGCAAGGTCGCGATCATCGACGACACGCCGGTCAAGCACACGCGGCCGGTCGGCGGCCCGAACTACCGGTTCAACAAGGACGCCGGCATCGCCCCCAGCCACGAGGACTGGCTCGTGTCGGCCAACCACTTCATCGAGACCGCTGCCGACGATCAGGTCAACCTCGGAGGCCTGCTGCAGAACGGCGATCCGATCTGCATCGGCACCGCCGCCGCCGAGATCGAGCGCATGCTGGGCCACGTGATGGAGTCGCTGCGGCCGATCGACACGAACGCGCTGTACCTGACACGCTACCTGGCCAACCACCTCAACTACTGGGCGGGCAGCGGCCTGGGCACGCCGCGTTATCCGCGCGCGCTGCTGAGAGTGGTACTGAAGCGGGCGCTGGCCGGCACCGGCATCGAGTTCCCGCCGCCACCCGAAGGCGCCACCGGGCGGGGGCCGATGGCGCACCTGGACGCGCCGCTGTACTGAACGAACTGCAAGGCCAAGCGGCTGCTTTTCCGCCCGCCCGCCCTGCACCGCGTGCCTAAAGTCTCGAACAGGGGCCGTGCCACGGTGCCCGATCGTTGGAGACTTCATGAACAAGCGTTTTCTGGTCGTCGCACACGCGGGCGATGCGCCCTTGCCGGCCTGGTGGCTGGCTGCGGCCGACCAGCGCGACTGGGATCTGGCCGTCGTCAGCAGCGCGGATCCCCGCCGTCACGCGGCACTGGGCGACAGCGCCATCGTGCTGCACCGTCCGGGACCCAAATGGCCCGCCGTGGCCGCCCTGCTGGGCGAGACGCTCAGCGCCTGGACGGCTTACGAATACGTCTGGATCGCCGACGGCGCTCTCGAGTCCAGCGTCGAGGACGTCAACCGCCTGTTCGCCATCGTCGGCTCGCTCGCCCTGCCGCTGGCACAGCCCTCGTTCAGCGCCGACAGCGCCGGGGTGCAGGCGCTGTCGGTGCACAACGACGCCTTCTCGCTGCGCTACGCGAGCACCGTCGAGCCCTCGGCGGCGATGTTCTCCGCGGCGCTGCTGCAGCGCGCCCTGCCGCTGCTGGCCGACAGCGATGACGACAGCCTGCTCGGCCAGCGCCTGCCGAGCCTGCTGGACGATGCCGCGCGCGGCTGCGTGATCGTCGACCGCGTCGTCGTTCGCCGCCCCGGCCGCGCCTCGCCGCACTCGCGCCTGTCGGGCCTGAGCACCGCCGGCTACGACCTGGACGGCCGTCTGCACCCGCTCGCCGACGCCTCGGCCGCGGCCTTCGTCGACCGCCTGGCCGCCGGCTGGTCCGCGCTGGACGCCGCACGTCGCGAGCCGCTCGTCGCCGCACACCGGGCAGCGTTGGCCCCGGGCCGCCGCCCGGCGGCCCCGGCCGCGCGCATCGTCGCCACGACGCTGTCGCCGGCCGACGATGCACGCCAGCGCCAGGCCGTCGCCAGCTGGCTGGCCGCCGGCTTCGTGCCGGTGGCCTTCAACACCGCCGACGAGATCCGCACGCTGCGGCCGCTGTACCCGCAGCTGGACTTCGTCGCCACCGAGACGGCACCGCGCCTGGACGAACTGTCGCAATGGTTCAGCGCCCAGGGGCTGCCGCAAGGCGGCTGGTTGCACGCCGGGCTGGAGCTGGACGCCGGCGGCGGCCCAGCCGTGGCCGCCGCCATCGGGGAGGCCGCCGGCGGCCTAGCCTATCTGCGCCACGAAGGCTCGCTGCAGGCGCTGTTCTGGGACACCGCCGCGCTGGCCACGGTCGGCACGCTGCAGGCGTCGCCGGCCGTCGGCGCGCCACTGTGGGGCGAGCACGCGCTGCTGCTGCCGCTGGCCGCCGGACTGCCGGTGCGCCCGGCCGCGATCGCGCTGCGCTCGCCAGCCGCCGCCGGCGCCCCGGCTGCCGCGCCGGCCGAGGCGCTGGCGCTGTTCGAACGCATCGCCCAAGGCGCCGCCTGGCGGCCGGCACAAGACCGCCGGCTGGGCGATCTGCTGCTGTACCTGCTGCCGCGCCGCGCCACCGCGGCGGCGGCCGAGCGTCAGGCGCTCGACGAGGCGCTGGGCAGGCTGCTGTCCCTGTGGTTCGACGACCTGCTCGCCCGCAACCCCGACGGGGCCGCGAGCGCCGCCGCGCCGGCGCCGGCCCACGTGGCGGCGCCCGCCACGGTGCCGGAGATCAGCGTCGTGATGCCGACGTTCAACCGCGCCGACATCCTGGCACGCTGTCTGCAGCACCTGGCGCAGCAGACGCTGGGCTGCGAGCGCTTCGAGGTCATCGTCGTCGACGACGGTTCCAGCGACCACACCCAGGCGGTGCTGGACGCGGCGCCGGCCGGCCTGCGCCTGACGCGGCTGCGCCAGCCCAACCTGGGCCCGGCGGCGGCACGCAACCGCGGCCTGCAGGTGGCACGCGGGCACTGGGTGCTGTTCCTCAACGACGACGCCCTTCTGGTGCCCGAGGCGCTGCAGATCCACCTCGACGAACACGCGCGCCGCGGACCGAACGACGCGGTACTGGGCTACTTCCCGATGCACCCGGACTTCACGCCGCCGACGCGACCGGTGGGCTGGTGCATGGAACACACGA
This sequence comes from Rubrivivax gelatinosus IL144, assembly GCF_000284255.1. Lineage (NCBI taxonomy): Bacteria > Pseudomonadati > Pseudomonadota > Betaproteobacteria > Burkholderiales > Sphaerotilaceae > Rubrivivax > Rubrivivax gelatinosus. Next base: position 1,755,610 of record NC_017075.1, on the reverse strand, counting down.
CGCTCGTGTTCGACTACCCGAACATGCAGCCCGGGCACCCGCACGGCTCGCTGCACTTCTACACCTGCAACATCAGCCTGGCGCGCGAGCTGGTGCTCGCCGTCGGCGGGTTCGACGAAGGCTTCGTGCGCATGGGCGCCGAGGACATCGAGATCGGCGTGCGCCTGGAACGTCAGGGCTGCCGGGTCTTCTTCCGCCCCGACTGCGTCGGCCACCATGCACACCGGCTCGACGCCATCGGCCTGGCGCGCATGTTCGAGTTCCGCGGCCGCGGCGGCGTCTACCTCCATGCCTGCCAGACCCATCTGCGGCCGCACTACGCGCCGATGCCGGTGTCCCGCATCGCCGAGTTCGCCGCCCAGCACCAGCGCCTGCAGCCGCTGCTGAGCGGGCTGCAGCAGGCGCTGGCACGCGCCGACGCCCTGCCCTACGTCGCCGACGGCCCGAGCATCGACCTGCGCGAAGACCCGACCGAACGGCTGGACTTCTACAACCTGTGGCGCTGGAGCGAAGAGCGGCTGGTGGACTTCATCGAAGCCCTGACGCGCCATGTCGAGCGCCACACTGCCGAGGCATCGCGGGAGAACGCGCCGTCGCTGCAGAAGGCGGCAGCGCAGCTCTTCCCGGCGCTGCTCTTCGTCAAGTGGTACTACGACACCGTCGGGGTCGTGTCCTCGGCGCAGCTGCCGGACTACCTGCGCCGCGCCGCGACCGAACTGCACTGGCCGGCCTGAGCGCCTAAGCCGCGAACTGCCCGCGGGAGCCCCCGCTTATCGCCGGCTTCGGCAACCGGCAGCCGCCGCATCATCGACGGCACGGCGCACCGCGTCCCGATCGGGGCCGTGCGCCGACGCAACAAGCCCTATCCAACTGCCGGAGCCGCCCATGGCCAACTCCCCGTCCCGGACCGCAGCCGAGAGCGCCTCGCTGCGTCTCGACCTGGCGCGCATGCTGTCGCCCGCCACGCTCGTCGACCGCCTGGCCTACCTGAACGAAGCGGCCGGCCGGCGCCTGGACTCCAACGAAGTGGCCTCGGCCTGGCTGGAGGTGCTGAAGGCGGTCTCCGCCGCCGACAACGCGGCCGAGCTGAACCCGCTGATCGCCGACTTCCTGCGCATCGCGCCGTACCACCCGAAAGCCGAGGGCCTGTACTCGCTGTGGCGCGGCCAGGGCGTGCAGCCGCTGCCCGCCGACGCCGTCGTCTTCCTGATCCTCAGCTGCACCCGGCACCTGGACAAGGCCCGCCGGCTGCGCGCGCAACTGGGCGAGCGCGGCGCCCTGGCCTACGTGGCTCGTGGCGAACCCGGCACCGGCGAGGCGCGCTGGCTGGACGACGGGGTCGTCGTCGTCGACGCCGCCGACAGCTACGAAGCGCTGCCGGCCAAGCTGCTGGCCGCGCTGGACGCCATCGTGCGCCGCCACGGCAGCGTCGCGGTGTTCAAGCTCGACGACGACTGCCAGCTGGACGCCAACTTCCATCCGGCGGTCTTCTCGCAGCTCGCGGCGGCCGCCGATTACGCCGGCGTGCCGGTCGGTGCGCCGACGCACGACCGCTGCTGGCACATCGGCAAGACCGCCGACGCCGGCATCACACCCTACGGCAAGCGCTTCAACGGCCCCTGGGCACGCGGCGGCGCCTATCTGCTGGGCCGACGCGCGGTCGACCTCATCCACCACGAGTGGGCCTTGTTCCCCGACGAGTTCGGCGGCGAACACTACGAGGACAAGATGGTCGGCGACTTCCTGCGCCGTGCCGGCGTCGCGCTGACGCCGCTGGTCACCGAAGAGCTCGGCGTCAGCGTCGACATGCGCGACCGTCTGGTCGACGCGGGCGACGAACCGGCGCCGATGCCGATGCCGATGCCGATGCCGGCCGCGCCGGTTCGCCACGACCCGGCCTGGCGCTGCACCGAGGACTTCCTGTGCAGCCTGCCCGGCCCGATCGCCGTCGTCGGCAACGGCCACCCGGCTCGCGACTTCGGCGCCGTCATCGACCGCTATCCGACGGTGATCCGGCTGAACAACTATCGCACCGCCGGCTTCGAGGCCGCGGTCGGCAGCCGCACGACGGCACGCTGCACCTCCGGCTGGCACGACATCGAGCCGCGCGGCGAGCTGATCGAGTTCAGCCCCTTCACCGAGGCTTCGGCCGAGTCGGCCGAACTCTCCGCCTACCGCGCCCGCAGCGGTGTTGCGGTGCTCAGCGCCGAAATCGACGTCCATGCGCTGCTGCCGGCACTGCCGCGGCCCTCGACCGGGCTGGCGCTGGTGCAGCTGCTGTCCACGCTGGGACAGCAGGTCGACCTCTTCGGCTTCGACGGCTTCGCCACCGGCCACTACTGGCGGCCCGGCCAGCCGATGGCGACGACGCACTCGCACGACGAACTCGGCGTGCTGCTCGCGCTGCCCGGCGTCACGCTGTACGGCGAGTCCTATCCGTACGCCCAGCTCTACGACTTCTGCCACGCCGAGCACGAGGGCTACAACTACAACGAGGGCCTGGCGATCTACCAGCGCATGGGCACGGCGCTGCGCGGCGAACGCATCATCGAGTTCGGCGCCGGCAACGGCCAGCTCTCGGCGCATCTCGAGCGCCAGGGCAACCAGGTCACCGCCGTCGAGGTCTCCAGCGTCGCCTTCGCACGCATCCCGGTGGCCAGCAAGATCCAGGGCGACTGCCTGACGCTGCCGCTGCTGGACGCGCACTTCGACCGCTTCGTCTCGATGGACGTGCTGGAGCACCTGACCGAGAACGACATCCGCATCGTCCTGCGCGAAGCGGCGCGCCTGGCCGACTCGATCCTGGTGACGGTGTCGACGCGGCCGAGCGGCCTGCTCGGGCCCAAGGGCGAGAACCTGCACCTGACGGTGCGCCCGGTCGAGTGGTGGCTGGCGCAGTTCGAGCTCTTCTTCGACGTCAAGGCCACGCGCGGCCACGACATCGGCCAGCTCGTCGTCGAAGGCCGGCGCCACGCCGGCCGGCCGGCGCGCCCGGCCGCAGCGCCCACCGCTGCCGACGGCTACGAGCTGCCGGCGCAGTACAGCGCCCGCGCGATGCCCGAGTACTACGTCGACTCGGCCGAAGGCGACCATGGCGTCACCTGGCAGCCCGACGTCTACCCGCTGGCCGCCGAGCTGGCGCGCTCGCTGGGCTGCAAGACCATCGTCGACATCGGCTGCGGCCACGCCCGCAAGCTGTCGCTGCTGCACCCCGAGTTCGAGGTCGTCGGCGTCGACTTCGGACCGAACATCGCCCACTGCCGCCGCCAGTTCCGCTTCGGCAACTGGCTGGAGAGCGACCTCGAGAGCGGCACGCTGCTGCCGATCCCCGACCACGTGCTCGCGCGCTCGGTGGTCGTCTGCTCGGACGTCATCGAGCACACCCGCGACCCGCGGCCGCTGCTGAAGACGCTGCGCTCGCTGCTCGAGCAGGCGCCGGCGGCGGTGATCTCGACGCCAGACCGCGTGCAGACCCACGGCAGCGGCCACATGGGGCCGCCGCCGAACCGGGCCCACACCCGCGAGTGGGAGCTCGCCGAGTTCCAGCGCCTGCTGGAGCGCGAAGGCTTCACGCTGGCGACGACGACGCTGACACGCAGCAACGACCGCGACAACCGCCCGGCGACGATCCTCGCGGTCGTCGTCAACCCGCGCCACCCGGCGCTCGCCGACAGCCGCTTCGGCGCCACCCGCGTGGCCCCGCCGGCCACCGCGCCGCAGGCCGCCCCCGGCGGCAGCCAGGCCGGTGCCCGGGCGCGCGTGATGGCCTTCGCCGACTGACGGTGCGAGCCCGGCACAGGCCGGGCCCGGAAATGCAGAAGGGCCGCGGATGCGGCCCTTTCTCATGGCCGCTGCCGCGGTCTTCAGCCGAAGTCGGCGAAGTGGTCCCAGGCGCGGCGGTCCTCGGCCTTCTTCATCACGCAGAAGACGTTGGCCACCGGGGTGTCGACGACCTGGTAGTGCTCCAGGTTGGCGGCGATGAAGGCCGCGACCTTGCGGATCGACGGCATCCACATGTCGTCGAGCACGATGATGCCGCCGACGTTGAGCAGCCGGTCGGCGCAGACGAAGTCGACGAAGGCGCCGTCGAAGGTGTGCATGCCGTCGATGAAGACGTAGTCGGCACGAACGCCCTGCTCGTGCATGCGCACCAGCGCCGGCAGCGAATAGTCGTTGACGTGGCGCACGCGGTGGCCGAAGTCCAGGCGCTCCAGCGCCGCCAGTGCGATGCCGTGCCAGTGCCCGCGCTGAAAGGGGTCGATCGCGAAGTGCCGGCCGTAGCCGTGTTCGTGCATGGCGTCGGCGATGAACAGCGTCGAGTAGCCGTAGGCCATGCCGATCTCGATCGACACCGCCGGCCGCAGCCGCTCGTGCAGTGCCGCCAGCAGTTCGCCCTGCTCGCGGCTGACGCGTGTCGCGGGGTCGAGCGCGTGTGTCACGCCGTCGATGCCGGGCTGGGGGTCTCCGCGGTAGAAGCTGTCCAGCAACTCGCGCGTGCGTTCGAGCATCGTCGACCTCCGGCCCGCGGCCGCGGGCGACAAGGATCAGCCCGGGGACGGGCGCATGTCCAGCAAGGCCTGCAGGTCGCAGCCGGCCAGACGCTTGATCTGTCGGAAGTCTTCATTCTGCAACTGGCCCACCCAGCGCCGCAACTTGGCGGTGGGCAGCCCGTCCTTGGCCGACGCCGGCGGCTCCTCGCCGATCTCGCGGAACACGTGGGCCCAGGTGCAGAGGTAGTTGACCGTCGGCCGCGAGGTCTTCGCGCCGCACAGGCCGTCCTCGCGCAGCGAGGCGAGGAAGAAGCGGTCGCCCAGCATGGCCATCGGCTTGGGCATCATCAGCCAGCGCGCGAGGGTGTGGAACGCCCCGAAGGTCAGGAAGAAGCAGTTGGTGTCGACGTGCGTGCCGCGCCGGTCCTCGTCGGACTCGTAGGGCATGCGCGAACCGTCTTCGCGCACCCAGTTGCGGCGTGCGGCGACGTAATCGGCGCCGCTGGCTTCGGCGGCCGTGATGCAGGCCTCGAGGTGATCGGGCTCGTACCAGTTGTCGGCGTCGAGGAAGGCGACGGCGTCGTAGCCCTCGGACAGCGCGAGCTGGGCCCCGATCGAGCGCGGCGTGTTGCCGTAGTCGCCGTGCGCGCGGTCGAGCCGGATGTGGCGCACGCCCGCGGTGTCGATCCAGTCCTGCGGGTGGCCGTCGGCGACGACGATGTGCTCGCACGCGCGCGTCTGCGCGCGCACGCTGTCCAGGCAGCGCTGCACCCAGGCGCGCGATTCCTTGTAGTACGGCGTGACGACGGCGACGTGCATGCGATCCTCCTGGCGGTTCAGGCGTGCTTCAGCGGCTCGGCGGCCAGCGGTGCCGGCGGCAGGCCGTCGCGCCAGCGGCCGACCATGCGCTCGAACAGCGCGGCCAGCTCGGGCGTGAAGCGCTCGTTGTCGAACAGCGGCAGCTCCAGGCGCTTGGTGTCCAGGTGTTGGCGCGCGCGCTGCAGCTCGCCCGGCACGGTCGCCAGGCGCACCGCGAGTTCCTCGTAGGCCTCCTCGGACTCGACCGCCAGCTCGGGCAGGCCGACGGCGGCCAGCAGGCTGGCGGCGACACGCGCCGAGAAGCTGCGGCCGATCTGGGTCAGCACCGGCAGACCCATCCACAGCGCGTCCGAGCAGGTGGTGTGCGCGCCGTAGGGGAAGGTGTCGAGGAACAGGTCGGCCTGCGGCAGGCGCGCCAGGTGCTCGCTGGGCGTGACGAAGGGGGCGAAGATCAGGCGCTCGGGCTCGATGCCGCGTTCGGCGGCACGCGCGCGCAGCGCGGCCTGGATCTCCACCTGCGGCACCAGCAGCCACAGCACGCTGCCGGGCACACGCTCGAGGATGCGGCACCAGCGCGTGAACACCGGCTCGGTGATCTTGTAGCTCTGGTTGAAGCAGGCGAAGACGAACGCGTGCTCGGGCAGCCCGGCCTCGGCGCGCGACGAGGGCTCGGGGTGCTCGCGCAACGGGTCGGTCGGCTCGTAGCACAGCGGCAGCTGGGCGATGTGCTCGGTGAAGTCCTCGGCGTGCTCCAGCGGCGTGAGGATGGGGTCGCCGACGACGTAGTCGACGAAACGTGCACCCAGCGTGCTCGGATAGGCCAGCCACAGCGTGCGCACCGGCGCCGGGCGCAGCGCGAAGACGCCTATGCGGGTGTTGCCGGTGTAGCCGCTCATGTCGACGAGCAGCGCGATGCCGTCGTCGTGGATCTGCTGCGCCTGCTCGGTGGCGCTCATCTCGTTGCAGTCGACGAAGCGGTCGGCCGCGGCGATCATGCGCTCGCGCAGCGCCGAGCCGTCGTCGGCGCCGTGCGAATAGAGCACGACCTCGAAACGATCGCGCGGAAGCTTCTCCAGCGTGCGCACGGCCAGCATGCTGGTGGCGTGGGTGCGGAAGTCGGCGGAGACGAAGCCCACGCGGATGCGGCCGGAGGCCACCGCCTCGGCGGCGCGCGGCCAAGCGGTATAGGCGCCGCGGCCGGCACCGGCGATGACCAGGCGTTCGATGCGCGCGGCCTCGATCTCGGCGGCGGCGCGGTGGAACGCGGCGTCGTCGTTCATCGACAGCAGGCAGAACGGGCTGAACGAGGTCGTCTGCGTCGGGTCGGTCTGCAGTGCCAGCGCGTTGGCCAGGCGCTGCTGGTCCTCGACGCCCTGGCTCCAGTCGCAGGCCCAGGCGGCGTAGTGCGCGGCGTAGACGGCGGCACCGAAGTGCGCCGGCTCGAGGATCGAGATCGTGCGGAAGCACTCGGCCGAGTCACCGTAGCGGCGCAGGTTGGCGAGCGCGAAGCCGAGCTGCTGGTAGGCCTCCAGGTCGGCCGGCTTCTCCTGCAACACCTGAAGGAAGGCGAGCGCGGCGTCCTGCCACTCCTGCGCCGTCATCAGCAGCGAGCCGCGCAGCAGCCAGTGGCGCGCGGTGCGCGGCACGGTCGCATCCAGCGTGTCCAGCGCCTCCAGCGCCTCGGCACCGCGGTTGTTGGTGCGCAGCAGTTCGACCAGCAGGTGGCAGGCGGTCTCGTCGGCGGTGTTCAGCGCGAAGGCGCGGCGTGCGGCGTCGATGGCTTCGGCATATCGGAACAGCTTGCGCCGCACGCTGGCCAGGTTCAGCCAGTACAGCGGCACGCTCGGCGACATGCGCACGGCACGCTCCAGACAGGCCACGGCCTCCACCAGCCGCCCCTGGCGCGCGAGCGCGACGCCCTGGTTCCACTGCTGGTGGGCGCCCGGACTGCCACGCTGCGGCACGTTGCGCGCATGCGGTGCAGCCGCGGCGGACTGCGGGCGGATCGGGGCGGAGAGGGCTGGGGACATGGCGGCTCCGGGTGGCAACGGGCAGCCTGGCGCGAAACCGTGCCAGGCCGTGGGCGGACTTTAGGCAGCCGCCCCCGCGCGCAATGCGCACAACAGCGCCCGCTTTCCCGTGCATTACGCCGCATCGCGCCGCGGCGGGTGCGATCTCGGCTTCAGGGCGGATCTCGAAAAGTCCTCAAGTTCGCGCCGGCTCGCTCCGATACCAGCCTCAACGGAATCAATGAATCGAGGTTCCGTGGTCCGGTTGGCCGGCCGATGCCCGAGAAGCACGTCAGAGCGACTTCCAGGGCCCCACGGTTGACTAGCGCGGGCGAGCCGGGTGTCCAAGGGTGTGAGTCCGAGGGCTCCGGCAGGCAACGGGACGACACGCCGCGCCGCGAGGCGACCGTGGAGGTCCGGTGTGTGCCGGCGCTCTTGCCGGGAACTTGGATCGCAAACTGACTGGAGTCATTCAATGGCATCGACCATCAACACCAACATCAACTCGCTGACGGCGCAGCGCAACCTTGCGTCTTCGCAATCGGCGCTGGCGACCTCGATGCAGCGCCTGTCCTCGGGCCTGCGCGTCAACAGCTCGAAGGACGACGCGGCCGGCCTCGCGATCGCCGAACGCATGAACGCGCAAGTGCGCGGCATGAACGTCGCCACGCGCAATGCCAATGACGGCATCTCGCTGGCGCAGACCGCCGAAGGCGCGCTGGGCAAGGTCGGCGACTCGCTGCAACGCATGCGTGAACTCGCCGTCCAGGCGCGCAACGCGTCGAACTCCAATGCCGACAAGGACTCGCTGGACAAGGAATTCGGCGAACTCGCCAAGGAAATCCAGCGCGTGCTGGGTGGCACGACCTTCAACGGCAAGCACATCCTCGGCTCCGCGGCCGGTTCGCTCACCTTCCAGGTCGGCGCCAACACGACCAGCGACGACTCGATCGACATCGTCACGACCAACATGACGAGCGACTCGACGATCACCTCGGTCGCCGGCACCGACAACACCGGCGCCGGTCGCGCCAAGATCGACTCGTCGGCGACGACGGCAACGATCAAGACCGTCATCGACGCGCTCGACAAGGCGATCGACACGGTCAACACCCAGCGCGCGACGATGGGTGCCTCGCAGAGCCGCTTCGACGCCGTGATCTCGAACCTGCAGACCTCGATCGAGAACCAATCGGCCGCCCGCAGCCGCATCATGGATGCAGACTTCGCGGCCGAAACCTCGAACCTGAGCCGCTCGCAGATCCTGCAGCAGGCCGGCAACGCGATGGTCGCCCAGGCCAACCAGCTGCCCCAGCAGGTGCTGTCGCTGCTGCGCTGAACGACGACGCCCGGCGCGCCTCGTGCGCGCCGCGCTGACGCCGCCTCCGGGCGGCGTTTTCGTTTCCGCGGACCATCGCCCGAAAAGCGCCGGTTTCCACCCCGCTTATCGAGCTTTCCGCCGCATCAAGCGCCGGCGCCCCGCCACCGATACCCAAGACAGGCACCACGCCTGTCCCGCCAGGTTCCTCCAGTCGACCGGCCGGGCCTTCTTCATCCGACAAGGAACCGACATGCCCTCGACCATCAACACGAACCTCGCTTCGCTGAACGCGCAGCGCAACCTCTCGGCCTCGCAGTCCTCGCTGGCCACCTCGATGCAGCGCCTGTCCTCGGGCCTGCGCGTCAACAGCGCCAAGGACGACGCCGCAGGACTGGCGATCGCCGAACGCATGAACGCCCAGGTGCGCGGCATGACGGTGGCGGCCCGCAACGCCAACGACGGCATCTCGCTGGCGCAGACCGCCGAAGGCGCGCTGGGCAAGGTCGGCGACTCGCTGCAGCGCATGCGTGAACTGGCCGTCCAGGCGCGCAACGCCTCGAACTCCAACGCCGACAAGGACTCGCTGGACAAGGAGTTCGGCGAACTGGCCAAGGAAATCCAGCGCGTGCTGGGCGGCACCACCTTCAACGGCAAGCACATCCTGGCATCGGAGGCCGGTTCGCTGACCTTCCAGGTCGGCGCCAACACGACCACCGACGACACGATCGACGTCATCACCACCAACCTCACCGGGGACGCGACGATCACCTCGGTGGCCGGCACCGACAACATCGGCACCGGACGCTCGAAGATCGACTCGTCGGCGACGACGGCGACGATCAAGACCGTCATCGACGCGCTCGACAAGGCGATCGACACCGTCAACACCCAGCGCGCGACGATGGGCGCCTCGCAGAGCCGCTTCGACGCCGTCATCTCCAGCCTGCAGACCTCGATCGAGAACCAGTCGGCCGCACGCAGCCGCATCATGGATGCCGACTTCGCGGCCGAAACCTCGAACCTGAGCCGCTCGCAGATCCTGCAGCAGGCCGGCAACGCGATGGTCGCCCAGGCCAACCAGCTGCCCCAGCAGGTACTGTCGCTGCTGCGCGGCTGAGCGAGCCGGGGCCTCGCCCCGGGTCTCCCGAACGCGACCCCGGCCGGGCCCTGCCCGCCGGGGTCGCGGCACGTCAGGGGGACCGAACTGCGCTGCGATTCGGCCTCATTTCGGCGGATCGAAAGCCTCAAGCGATTCCCACAATCCAGCCATGTCCTGTCGCGTCGTCTCTGCGGCGGAACACCCGGATTCACGGTCGGGGCGGTGGCCGGAAGCCATCGTCACTTGAGGAGCACTCGACATGCCGCAGACCATCAACACGAACCTGGCCTCGCTGAACGCGCAGCGCAACCTCGCGGCCTCGCAGTCCTCGCTGGCGACCTCGATGCAGCGCCTGTCCTCGGGCCTGCGCGTCAACAGCGCCAAGGACGACGCCGCCGGCCTGGCGATCGCCGAACGCATGAACGCCCAGGTGCGCGGCATGAACGTCGCGATCCGCAACGCCAACGACGGCATCTCGATGGCGCAGACGGCCGAAGGCGCGCTGGGCAAGGTCGGCGACGCGCTGCAGCGCATGCGCGAACTGGCGGTGCAGGCGCGCAACGCCTCCAACTCCGACGACGACAAGGAGTCGCTGGACAAGGAGTTCGGCGAGCTGGCCAAGGAAATCCAGCGCGTGCTGGGCGGCACCACCTTCAACGGCAAGCACATCCTCGGCTCCGAGGCGGCGTCGCTGACCTTCCAGGTCGGCGCCAACACGACCGCCGACGACACGATCGTGCTGACCACCTCCGACCTGACGCAGGCCGCCGAGATCACCTCGATCGCCGGCACCTACACCGACGTCGCCGGCACGCGCAAGAGCATCGGCTCGGCCGCCTCGGTCGCGGCGATCGGCCTGGTCATCGACGGCATCGACGACGCGATCAACAAGGTCAACACCGAGCGCGCGACGCTGGGTGCGTCGCAGAGCCGCTTCGACGCCGTGATCTCCAACCTGATGGTCTCGTCGGAGAACCAGTCGGCCGCGCGCAGCCGCATCATGGACGCCGACTTCGCCTCCGAGACCGCGAACCTGAGCCGCGCTCAGATCCTGCAGCAGGCCGGCAACGCGATGGTCGCCCAGGCCAACCAGCTGCCGCAGCAGGTGCTGCGCCTGCTGCAAGGCTGACGCCCGCGACGCCGGCCGCGCCGGCACGCCCCTGACACGCCGTACCGCGGCCGACGCCTCCTGATGCGCCGGCGCGCCGTACGGCGTGACGCCTTTCGCGGACGCGGACTCAAGTGACGCACCGCGACCGCCGATAACCGCTCGAGAACCCTAGGAAGCTCCCATGGCCACGATCACCTCTACCGGTCTCGGCAGCGGCCTGGACGTCGAATCGATCGTCACCAAGCTGATGTCGATCGAGAGGCGTCCGCTGGCGCTGCTGCAGAACCAGCAGGACTCGCTCAACACCAAGCTGTCGGCGGTCGGCAAGCTCACCAGCTACACCGGCGCGCTGCGCGACGCGGCGAACTCGCTGGCCTCGGTGCTGACCTGGAAGCAGACCAAGTCCTCCAGCAGCGACTCCGCCTCGGTGACGGTGAGCACCGAGACCGGCGCCGCGCTGGGCAATTACGCGGTCAACGTGTCGCGGCTGGCGAGCGTGCAGACGACCGTCAGCAAGGCCTTCGCCTCGTCGACCGCCGCAGTGGGCACCGGCACGCTGAAGATCGAGCTCGGCAGCTGGGCCGGCGAGCCCTCGCCCACCGGCTTCAACGCCAAGAGCGGCAGCACGCCGGTGACGGTGACCATCACCGACGCCGACAACACGCTGGAGAAGATCCGCGACAAGATCAACTCGGCCAAGGCCGGCGTGTCGGCGACCATCGTCAACGACGCCAGCGGCGCGCGGCTGGCGCTGCGCTCCACGGACACCGGCGCCGAGAACGGCTTTCGCATCACCGCCACCGAGACCTCCGACGACGGCAGCGCCACCACCGGGCTGTCGACGCTGGGCTTCGACGCCGCCGGCAGCAGCCCGATGACGCGCACCCAGACCGCGGTCAACGCCGCGGCGACGATCAACGGCATCGCCATCAGCTCGGCCAGCAACACGCTGAAGAACGTCGCCGACGGCATGACGCTGACGCTCAACAAGGCAACCGGCAGCGACGTCGCGGTGGCCGTGACGGCCGACGACGACGCCATCACCAGCGCCGTCGACACCTTCGTCAAGTCGTTCAACGACCTCGCCGGCTACATCCGCGACAACACCCAGTATGACGCGACGAAGAAGACCGGCGGCGTGCTGCAGGGCGACCGCACGACGGGCAACCTGCTGTCGCAGCTGCGCGGCGTCATCAACGAAGGCAGCACCGCGTCGTCGGTGTACTCGCGGCTGTCGGACGTCGGCATCGCGATGGGCGCCGACGGCAAGCTCGCGGTCAACAAGACCAAGCTGCAGAACGCGCTGAGCAGCAACCGCGAAGAGCTGCGCAAGCTCTTCGCCGCCGACACCGGCACGACGTCGAGCTCGGGCTTCATGGACCGCTTCCGCGACCTGGGACGCAGCGCGCTGGACACCGACGGCCTGCTGACCACGCGCAGCGAGGGCCTGAAGGCCGAGATCACGCTCAACAGCAAGAGCCAGGACGCGATGGAGACCCGGCTGACGAGCACCGAGGCCCGCGTGCGGCGCCAGTACCAGGCGCTGGACTCGAGCATGGCCAGCCTGTCGGGCCTGTCGAACTACGTCTCGCAGCAGCTCGCGGCGCTGAACAAGTCGAGCTGACCGCCCCCCGAGCCCGACGGCCCCGTGCCCGCGTCCCGCGGGGCGGGGCCGTCGGCATTGGGGCCGGGACAGAGGCTGCAGGAGCGCGTTTTTGCGGCTCAAGTGCCGGCCGGGGCGGCCGATAAATCCGTCACTGTCGCTGATTCCCCATTCGAAGCCCAACATGTTCAGCACCGCCACCGCGTACGCCCGCCCGCAGCAGTTCGCCAACGCCTACCGGCACATCGGTACCGAGACCGGCGTCAGCGGGGCCACGCCGCACCGCCTGGTGGCGATGCTGTTCGAAGGCTACATGGACGCCGTCGCCCAGGCCCGAGGCGGCATGCGCGCCGGCAACGTCGAACGCAAGAGCCGCGGCATCCAGCGTGCGCTGCGCATCGTCGGCGAAGGCCTGCGCGAGAACCTGGACATGAAGTCCGGCGGCCGCCTGGCGCAGGACCTGAACGACCTGTACGGCTACCTGGAGCTGCGCCTGACGCAGGCCAACATCCGCAACGACGAGGCCATCCTCGACGAATGCCAGCGCCTGATGCAGCCGCTGCAGGATGCCTGGAACGCCATCGGCGAAACCGTCGGCGGTTTCTCCGGCCGGGGTTGAGCCGACGCCACCACGAGGACCCGAGATGAACACCGACCTCCTGAAGTACTACGAGGCCATCGAGCAGGCGAGCGCCGACATGCTCTCGGCTGCCAAGGCCGGCAACTGGGACGAGGTCGTCAAGCTCGAGGGCGCCTGCGTGCTGCTGATCAGCCAGCTCAAGCACGCGGCCCGCGAAGCCTCGCTCGACGCCGAGGCGGCCAAGACCAAGTCCCGGATCATGCAGCGCATCCTCATCAACGACGCCGAGATCCGGCACCTGGCCGAGCCCTGGCTGCAGGACCTCGACGACACCCTGGCAGGCCGCGAGAAGACCCTGCACTGAAGCCCACCCCTGCGCCGCCTCCGGGCGGCGTTTGCCGTTTTGCCGCGAGACACAGCGATGTTCCAGGACACCCGCCCCGCCGATCTGGACGACGGCGGTTCGATCGACCGGTGGGCCGAGTTCCGCGTCGAGCACCCGCGCGAGCTGCAGGCGCTGCTGCGCCAGCTCTGCGACGGCAACGTGCCGGTGCACCTGAACGCACCCGGCGGCATCGGGCTCACGACGACGCTGTGGTCGCTGGACGCGGCCTCGGACCGGCTGTCGTTCAGCGCCGACGACGGCCACCCCGGGCTGCAGGGCCTGGTCGATGCCGACGAGGCGACGGCCGTGGCCTACCTCGACAGCGTCAAGCTGCAGTTCGAGCTGCAGGGCCTGCTGCTGGTGCGCAGCGCCCGCGCCTGCGCGCTGCAGGCCCAGATCCCGCGTTCGCTCTACCGCTTCCAGCGCCGCAGCGCCTTCCGCGTGCGGCCGCAGGGCCGCACGGCGCCGACGGCGCGGTTGCGCCACCCGGCTATCCCCGAGATGTCGCTGGCGCTGCGCGTGATCGACATCAGCGCCGGCGGCTGCGCGCTGCTGCTGCCGCACGACGTGCCGCCGATGGCCCCGGGCATCCAGATCGCCGACGTGCAGATCGAGCTCGACGTCGAGACCCGCTTCACGCTCGCGCTGGCGCTGCGCCACGTCACCGCGCTGCCGGCCGACGGCCAGGGCCTGCGCCTGGGCTGCGAATGGGTGGCCCTGCCGCCCGGCGCCGAGCGGCTGCTGCAGCGCTGGATCGACCTCACGCAACGCCGCCGTCGGCTGATGTCGCTGTGAACGCTTCGGCCCCCGCCCGCGACGCGCGCGGCTTCAGTCTCGTCGACGTGATGTCGGCCTGCGCCGTGGCCGCCATCCTCGCCGGGCTGGCGGTGCCCAGCTGGCAGGACAGCCTGCGCAAGAGCCGGCGGGTGGACGCCGTGCAGGCGCTGACCCGGCTGCAGGCCGCGCAGGAACGCTACCGCGACGACCACGGCGGCTACGCCGACTCGCTCGATGCGCTGCGCCTGCCCGAGCGCAGCGAAGCCGGCTACTACACGCTGGCGCTGCAGCGCGAGGCCGCCGGCCGCTACCTCGCACGCGCGACGCCCGCCAGCGGCGGCCCGCAGCATGCCGACCAGGACTGCGCCGCGCTGACCCTGGCCGTGGACAGCGGCTTCGCCCAGACCGGGCCGACGCGCCGCTGCTGGAACCGATGAAACACCGCGCGCTGGGCCTCACGCTGCTGGAGACGATGATCGCCGTCGCGATCGTCGCCCTGCTCGCGTCGCTGGCGGTGCCGTCCTTCGGCAGCGCCGCCGAACGCTCGCGGCTGCGTTTCGCCGCCGAGACGCTGGCTTCCGACCTGGGCGAGGCCCGCTTCGAGGCCGCGCGCCGCGGCCAGCCGCTGCAGCTGGAGGTGCGCCCCGGCGCCGGCTGGTGCTGGGCGATCGCCACCCAACCCGGCTGCGGCTGCGACGCCCACCGCGCCTGCCAGCTCAAGACCGAGCGCGCCGCCGACCACGGCGGCATCCGCCTCGTGGACGCGGCGCCGACGCAGCTCGAGGCCGACGGCCAGGCCCAGGCGACGCCGCGGCCGGCACTCTTCGAATCGACACGCGGCGAGCGCCTGCAGGTATCGCTGTCGCCGCTGGGCCGAGCCCGCATCTGCGCGCCCGCAGCCGCCGTGCCCGGTTACCCTGCATGCTGACGCCCACGCCGCGCACGTCCCTGCCCCGCCTGTCGCTGCCACGCGCCGTGGCGCTGTGGTTCGCCGTCATCGTCGTCGCCATCGTCGCCGTGGCGCTGCGCCTGCACGCGGTCGCCGAGCGCCATCTGCAGGAGGAAGCCGCGCGCATGGCGCGCGGCTGGGCCCAGCAGCTCGGCACGGTGGTGCCGCAGGCCGCATCGCTGTTCGGCCCGTCGCCGGCGCCGCGGGCGCTGCTGCCGCTGGCCGGGCTGCGCGGGCCGACCGGGATCTACGCCTTTCGCCTCTACGCGCCGGACGGCCGCGTCTCGCTGGCCTCCGAAGGCCTGCCGGCGACCGCGCCGGACCTGGCCACGCAGCGCGTGCAGGAGCTGACCCGCGGCCAGACGGCGCAGTGGGTCGAACTCGAGCGCCAGCCCGACGAGCGCGCCGCGGTGCATGCCGAGGTCTGGCTGCCGGTGCATGCCGAGGGCATGCTGCTGGGCGTGGCCGAGGTGCGCGTGGACCTCGACGAGATCGCCGCGGTGACGACACGCTCGGCGGTCAGCGCCGCCAGCGTCACCTTCGCCGGGCTGCTGGGCGTGGGCCTGGCCGGCCTGCTGCTGTGGCGCGCCTACGCCCGGGCCGAACGCAGCGCGCGCGCACGCATCGACTACCTCGACCAGCACGACCCGCTGACCGGCGCGCTCAACCGCGAGAGCTTCGTCGCCGCGCTGCGCCGCGCCGCGGCGCGCGGCAGCGGCCACAGCGCCGTGCTGTGCATGGACCTGGACCGTTTCCGCGAGTTCAACGAATGGCTGGGCCGCGGCGCCGGCGATGCGCTGCTGCGCCAGGTGGCGGCGCGGCTGCGCGCCACGGTGCGCAGCGGCGACCTCGTCGCGCGCCTGGGCAGCGACGAGTTCGCGGTGCTGGCCGACACCGGCGACGCCGACGCGCTGGCGACGCTGTCGCAGCGCATCGTCGAGGCGCTGCGCCAGCCCTACGACGTCGGCGGCCGGCGCTGCGAGATCGGCGCGAGCATCGGCATCGCGCTGCACGGCGTCGACAGCCAGGAAGCCGACCGTCTGCTGCAGCACGCCGACCTGGCGCTCGCGCGCGCCAAGGCCGACGGGCGCGGCACCTTCCGCTTCTACGACGCACGCCTGGACGACGAGCTGCAGCGCCGCCGGCGCCTGAGCGCCGAGCTGCGCGACGCGCTCGCCACCAATGCGCTGGCCCTGCACTTCCAGCCGCTGATGGACGCCGGCAGCGGCCGCATCGTCGGCTACGAGGCCCTGGCGCGCTGGCCCCACCCCGAGCGCGGCTGGGTGCCGCCGGCCACCTTCATCGCGCTGGCCGAGCAGACCGGGCTGATCGAGGACCTGGGCGTCTGGGTGCTGCGCGCGGCCTGCCGCGAAGCCGCCCGCTGGCCGGCGCCGCTGACGGTGGCCGTCAACCTGAGCCCGGCGCAGTTCCGCCGCGACGGCGCGATCGCCGAGTTCGTGTCGGTGGCGCTGCGCGAATCGGGCCTGGCGCCCGAGCGGCTGGAGCTGGAGATCACCGAGTCGCTGCTGATGGCGCGCACCGAGCCCGTGCTGCGCGCGCTGCGCGAGCTGCGCGGCCTGGGCGTGAGCATCGCGATGGACGACTTCGGCACCGGCTACTCCAGCCTGGCGCACCTCTGGCGCTTCCCGCTGGACCGCGTCAAGCTCGACCGCGAGTTCACCCAGAGCCTGGCCGACGACGCCAAGGTCGGCGTCATCGTCGGCTCGGTCGTCTCGATGGCCCACGCCCTGGGCATGAGCGTCACCGCCGAAGGCGTCGAAACCGAAGCCCAGCGCCAGGCCCTCGCCGCCCACGGCTGCGACGTCCTGCAAGGCTTCCTGCTCGGCCGCCCCGCCGCTCCGGACCGCCTGCCCCACCAGAACAACCAAAACGCCGACAAAGCCTTGGTCTGAGTCCCGAGGACAAAGAAAAGCGGCAGCACCGACCGAGTCAAGCTGACGCCGCGGATCCGGCTCCGCCGGTCCGCCGGCGTCGCCCCCCTGGGGGGGAGCGCCGAAGGCGCTACGGGGGGGGGCCTACACCTGCATGTTCATGATCTCGGTGTAAGCCGAGACCAGCCGGTTTCGCACCTGCAGCGTCGCCTGGAAGCCCAGCTGCGCCTTCTGCATCGCGACCATCGTCTCCTCGAGGCTGACGGTCGGGTTGTCCAGCGCCACCTCGCGCTGCATGCGCTGCGCTTCGAGCTGGTTGCGACTCACGTCCTGCAGCGCCTCGGCCATCGCCGAGCGGAAGTTGCTGCCGCCGACGGCCGCCGGGGCCTCGGTCTTGCCGACCAGGGGCGTGCCGTCGGGCCGCAGCCCGGCCCGCGCCACCGCCTGGTTGAAGTCGAAGGGCTTGAGTTTGAGGTCCATGGTGCCGATACCGCACTGTAGGGGCGCCGTCCGGCAGCCTAAGGCGCGAACAGGCGAGTGTTTGCCGGTTTTCTTGCGCCACCGCGACCCGGCATGCCAGCGAAGAATCGCCGGCCATGGAGACTGCCGTCGTTGCGCAACCCCCGCTCGTGCCCGAGACCCCGCCCGGATTCGTGGCGCGACTCGCGGCCTTGCCGATGAAGACCAAGGTGATGGCCGGCGTCGGCATCGCCGCGCTGCTGGCCATCGTCGTCGTGCTGGCGATGTCGCTGAAGCAGGAGGAGTACCGCGTGCTCTTCGCCAACGTCGGCGAGAAGGACGGCGGCGCCATCGTCGAGAAGCTGGCCCAGATGAACGTGCCCTACCGCTTCAGCGAAGGCGGCGGCACGATCATGGTGCCGGCCAACCAGGTCTACGACCTGCGCCTGAAGCTCAGCGCCGCCGGCCTGCCCAAGGGCTCGATCACCGGCTACGAACTGCTGGACAAGACGGCCTTCGGCCAGACCCAGGGCCAGGAACGCATCAACCTGCAGCGTGCGCTCGAAGGCGAGCTCACGCGCACCATCCAGACGCTGTCGTCGGTGGAGACGGCGCGCGTGCACCTGGCGCTGCCCAACCAGAACGGTTTCTTCCGCGAGCAGCAGAAGCCCTCGGCCTCGGTCGTGCTGACGCTGCGCCCGGGCCACACGCTGGACCGCGCCCAGCTCGCCGGCATCGTGCACCTGGTGTCCTCCAGCGTGCCCGAGCTCGCCGCCAAGGCGGTCAGCGTGCTCGACGGCGACGGCACGCTGCTGTCCAACCAGGACAACAGCGCCCAGGGCCTTGACACCCAGCAGCTGCAGTACGTGCGCGAGGTCGAGGCGACCTATCTGCGCCGCGTCAACGACCTGCTCGAGCCGGTGGTCGGTCGCGACAACCTGCGCGCCACCGTCACCGCCGAGGTCGACTTCTCGCAGACCGAGCAGACCTCCGAGGAGTTCAAGCCCAACCAGGGCGAGAACGCCGCCGCGGTGCGCGCCTCGCGCGTCTCCGAGTCCAACCGCCCCGGCGCCAACACGCCCACCGGCGTGCCCGGCGCGGTCAGCAACCAGCCGCCGGTGCCGGCCTCGGCGCCGATCAACGGCACGGCGCAAGCGCTGCAGGCCACGAACGGCGGCGCCAGCGGCGGCAACGCCCAGCGCGACGCCGAGACGCGCTACGAAGTCGACAAGACGGTGCGCGTGGTGCGCGGCGCCACCGGCATCGTGCGCCGCCTGAACGCCGCGGTCGTCGTCAACCACCGCACCGGCACCGACTCCAAGGGCAAGCCGACGAGCACGCCGCTGTCGCAGGAAGAGCTGGACAAGCTGACCTCGCTCGTCGAGCAGGGCATCGGCTTCAGCAAGGAGCGCGGCGACTCGGTGCGCGTGGTCAACGCCCCGTTCCGCGTCGAGAAGGCGCCCGAGGCCGAGGAAGTGCCGCTGTGGCAGCAGCCCTGGGTGCTGGACCTGCTGCGCAGCGGCGCGACGCCGGCGGCGCTGGTGCTCGTCGCGCTGATCGTCGCCTTCACGCTGATCCGCCCGGCGATCAAGGCCGCCACCGCCAAGCCCGAGCCGCTCAAGGGCGAGACGGTCGACGAGCTCGTCGACGGCGACGCCGCGCTGCCGGGCCCGGACCAGCTGCCGGCGCTGGAGGCCCCGCGCTCCAACGACAAGCTCGAAGCCGCGCGCAAGCTGGCGCGCGAGAACCCGGCCGCCGTCGCGAACATCGTGCGCGGCTGGGTCAGCGGCGAAACCGCCTGACGGGAGAATCCGATGGCTGCGCCGATGGACGACGAAGGGCTGGAAGACGCCGCGATCCTGCTGATGTCGCTGGGCGAGGAGGAGGCCGCCGAGGTCTTCAAGCACCTCGCCCCGAAGGAAGTGCAGCGCCTGGGCGAGACGATCGCCAAGATGAAGGCCGTGCCGCGCGAGCGCGTCGACACCATCCTGGAGAAGTTCACCGAGGTCGCCGAGCGCGAGCACATCCTCGTGCCCGACACCGACGAGTACGTGAAGTCGGTGCTGCGCAAGGCGCTGGGCGAGGACAAGGCGGCGCTGCTGATCGACCGCATCCTGCAGGGCAGCGACGTCACCGGCATCGAGAGCCTGAAGTGGATGGACGCCAGCTCGGTGGCCGAGCTGCTGCGCCACGAGCACCCGCAGATCGTCGCCGCGATCCTGGTGCACCTGGAGTTCGACCAGGCCGCCGAAGTGCTCAAGCAGTTCACCGAGCGCCAGAGGAACGAGGTGCTGGTGCGCATCGCCACGCTCGACGGCATCCAGCCGGCGGCGCTCAAGGACCTCAACGAAGTGATGAGCAAGGTGCTCGCCGGCGGCGATCGCATGAAAAAGAGCACGCTCGGCGGCGTCAAGGCGGCCGCCGAGATCCTCAACATGCTGGGAAGCTCGGTGGAGACCTCGGTGCTCGATTTCGTGCGCGAGGCCGACAACGAGCTGGCTCAGAAGATCATGGACAACATGTTCACCTTCGACGACCTGGAGAAGATCGACGACAAGGGCATCCAGGCGCTGCTGCGCGAGGTGCAGTCCGAGTCGCTGATCGTCGCGCTCAAGGGCGCCACGCCGGGCCTGCGCGAGAAGATCTTCAAGAACATGTCCACTCGCGCGGCCGAGACGCTGCGCGAAGACCTCGAGTCGCGCGGTCCGGTGCGGCTGTCCGAGGTCGAGGCCGAACAGAAGGAAATGCTCAAGACCGTCCGCCGCCTCGCCGACGAAGGGCAGATCATGCTGAGCAGCGGTGGTGATGAGCAGTTCGTCTAAACACGGGTTCCGCAACGTCCCGCCGCCGCAGGGCAGCAAGCCGGCGAGCGCCTACACGCGCTTCATCCCGCGCGAGGAGCTGGGCGACTTCGCCGCCTGGAAGCCGGGCTCGTTCCACGGCGAGCCCGAGCCGGAGATGCCGGCCGAACCGGTCGCGCCGCCCGAGCCGACGCCCGAGGAATGGCAGGCGAAGATCGCCGCCGCGCGCCAGGCCGGCTACCACGACGGCTACCGCGACGGGCTGGTCGCGCTCGAAGGCTTCAAGCAGAGCTTCGCGGCGCAGGCGACCTCGCAGGTCGGCGCCGTCGTCAACAGCTTCAACGCCCAGCTCGACCGGCTCGACGCCGAGATCGCCGAGGCCGTGGCCCGCACCGCGGTGCAGCTGGCGCGCCAGGTGCTGCGCAGCGAGCTGCGCGTCGACCCCTCGCTGGTGGCGCGCGTCGCCGCCGAGGCCGTCAACAACGTGCTGCTGAGCGCACGCCACATCACCGTGCGCGTGCACCCCAACGACCTGCCGCTGGTCGCCGAAGGCGCCGAGGAGGCGCTGACGGCGCGCGGCGCGCGGCTGCTGGCCGACGAGACCATCGAACGCGGCGGCGTGCTGGTCGACTCCGACGTCGGCTCGATCGACGCGCGCATCGCCTCGCGCTGGACCCAGGCCGCCTCGGTGCTGGGCAGCGACGAGCCCTGGGAGCCGACGCCATGACCCCGGTCGCCGACACCCGCGCGCGCAAGTGGTCGCGCTACCTGGCCGACCTGCAGGACTTCGCCGCCGCGCCGCAGCCGCTGGAAGCGGTGGGCACGCTGCTGCGCGTCACCGGGCTGGTGCTCGAGGCCGCCGGCGTGCGCGTCCCGGTCGGCTCGATCTGCGAGATCCGCCAGCCGGGGCAGCCGCCGGTGCTGGCCGAGGTCGTCGGCTTCAACGGCGACCGCGCCTTCCTGATGCCCACCGGCGACCTGCACGGCCTGGCCAGCGGCGCGCGCGTCATCCCGCGCCCGGCGCCGCGCGTGCCGCCGCGTTTCGGCGTCGAGAACCACCCCTGGCGGCGCAGCGAGGACCGCGGCCTGCACCTGCCGATGGGCGAGGGACTGCTGGGCCGCGTCGTCGACTCGCACGGCCACCCGCTGGACCGCGGCGGCCCGATCGCCGACGTGCACGCCCAGCCGATGATCCGCCGCCCGATCAACGCCATGGACCGCGACCCGGTGCGCCAGGCGCTGGACACCGGCGTGCGCTCGATCAACGCCCTGCTCACCGTCGGCCGCGGCCAGCGCCTGGGCCTGTTCGCCGGCACCGGCGTCGGCAAGTCGGTGCTGCTGGGCATGATGGCGCGCTACACCGCCGCCGACGTCATCGTCGTCGGCCTGATCGGCGAGCGCGGCCGCGAAGTCAAGGAGTTCATCGAGGACATCCTCGGCGACGAAGGCCGCCGCCGCAGCGTCGTCGTCGCCGCGCCGGCCGACGCACCGCCGCTGGTGCGCATGCAGGGCGCGAGCTATGCCACGGCGATCGCCGAGCACTTCCGCGACCGCGGCCAGCACGTGCTGCTGCTGATGGACAGCCTGACGCGCTACGCGATGGCGCAGCGCGAGATCGCGCTGGCCATCGGCGAGCCGCCGGCCACCAAGGGCTACCCGCCCAGCGTCTTCGCCAAGCTGCCGCAGCTCGTCGAACGCAGCGGCAACGGCCTGAACGGCGTCGGCTCGATCACCGCGTTCTACACCGTGCTGACCGAAGGCGACGACCCGCAGGACCCGATCGCCGACGCGGCGCGAGGCATCCTGGACGGCCACATCGTGCTGTCGCGCGAACTCGCCGAGTCGGGCCACTACCCGGCGATCGACGTCGAGCGCTCGATCTCGCGCGTGATGACCTCGGTGGCGCCGCAGGAGCACATCGTCGCCGCACGCAAGCTGCGCCAGCTGCTGGCCAAGTACAACAAGGCGCGCGACCTGATCCAGCTCGGCGCCTACGCCCCCGGCCATGACGCCGAACTCGACACCGCCGTGCGCCTGCACGGCCAGATCGTCGCGCTGCTGCAGCAGGACATGCGCGAATGCGCCGACCTGGACGCCAGCCGCGAGGAACTGCTCGCGATCGTGAGGACCTGACATGAGCACCGCCCTGGCCACCCTGCTCGAACAAGCCGAGTCCGAGCGCGACCAGATCCAGGCCGCCGTGCAGCGCGCCGAGGAACACGCCCGCCGCGCCCAGGCGCAGGCCGAGCAGCTCGACGGCTACCGCGGCGAGTACCAGAACCGCTGGTCGACGCAGTTCCGCCAGCTCGGCGCGGTCGAGATCCTGCACTGCTACCGCAGCTTCGGCGACCGCATCGACGAGGCCCTGGTGCAGCAGCAGCAGCAGATCGAGACCGCCAAGGCCAACCTCGAGCGCCTGCGCCAGCGCCTGGTCGCCGCCGAGACCCGTGTCGCCTCGGTGCGCAAGCTGATCGAACGCCGCGAGCTCGAGCGCCAGCGCGTGCAGGCCCGCCGCGACCAGCGCCAGACCGACGAGACCGCCCAGCAGATCCGCTGGCGCGCCAGCCAGGCCGAATCGGCCCAGCACTAGTCCAACCGCCCGACCGCCATGACGACCGCCGCCATCGCCAACGTCAACCCGTCCCCCGCCGCACCGGCGCCGCAGACGGCCGCGCGCCAGAACACCGAGCCCGGGGCCTTCGCCCGCGAACTGGGCCGCGCCGCCGACGACGGCCAGGGCGCACGCCGCGCCGAGGCCCGCCAGGCCGACCGCAACGACCGCGCCCAGGAGAACAAGGCCGCGCACAAGCCCGGCAGCGAAACCAAGCGCGCCGACGACGGCAAGGCGGCGAAGGACGAGACAGACACGCGCAAGGCCGACGCCGAGGGCGAGGACGAGGACACGGCCCCCGGCGACGTCTCGGCGCTGCTGGCCGGGTTGCTGAATCCGGCGGCCCGCGCCGCGGCCGCCGCAGCCCGAGGCAACGCCGCCCGCGGCGGCGCCACGCGCAGCGAAGGCGAAGCCGCCGGCGGCACCGCCGCTGCCGGCCGCGGCCACACCGGTGCCGCGAGTGCCAAGACCGATCTCGCCGCAGCGCTGAAGGCCGGTGCCGCCGAGGCCAAGGCCGCGCCGGCCGAAGCCGCCGGCGGCGAGCGCCGTGCCGACTTCCGCGCCGAACTGGCCGCCTTCAGCCCGCAGGCCGCGCAGGCGCCGGCGCAGCAGGCCGCCGCCCCCGACGCACGCGCCGCTGCCACCGCCACGCCCTACGCCGGCCAGATCGCCGCGCCGGTGGGCTCGCCGGACTTCGCGCCCGGGCTGTCGGCCCAGGTCAGCGTGATGCTGCGCGACGGCGTGCAGGAAGCGCGGCTGCAGCTCAACCCGGCCGAGATGGGCCCGATCACGGTGCAGATCCAGGTCGAAGGCAACAACGCCCAGGTCGTGATGGCCGCGCAGCAGGCCGACACCCGCCAGGCGCTCGAGCAGGCGCTGCCCAGCCTGGCCAGCGCGCTGCAGGAAGCCGGCCTGACGCTCACCGGCGGCGGCGTCTTCGAGCAGCGCCAGGGCGGCGAACGAGACGCCGGCGGCGAACCCGGCAACCGCGGCCCGGCCGGCGTCGCCGGCGCGCGCGGCGGCGAGTCCGGCGACGACGCCGCGCTGGCCGCGGCACCGCAGCGGCGCACGCGCGGCGTGCTCGACACCTACGCCTGAGCCGGCCCGGCGCGTCCGGCGCCAGCGGTTTAAGCCGGGCTTTCGGGCCGCTTATCGGCGCTTTCGCCGCGGGCCGCGGCCCGAATAATTCCTTCCAAACCCGTCGAAGGCCGGCCTGGCCACGACGGGGTCCCGACTGGAAGGAGTCCGTCCGATGGCCACCGCCGCCCCCGCCGCTGCCGCCGCAACCGACGCGGTCGCGCCGAAGAAAGGCAAGAAGAAGCTGCTGATCATCGTCGGCGCGCTCGTCGCCGTGCTCGCGATCGGCGGTGGTGCCGCGGTCTTCATGATGAAGAAGAAGGCCGCCGACACCGAGGAGACCGCCGACGAGGCCGCTCCCGCCAAGGCCGCCGCCAAGCACGACCCCAAGGCCGCGCCGACCTTCGTGCCGCTGGACCCGTTCACCGTGAACCTCGCCGACCGCGACGCCGAGCGTTATGCCCAGGTCGGCATCACGCTGGAAGTGGCCGACGCCCACATGGGCGACACGATCAAGGCCTACATGCCGGCGATCCGCAACAACATCCTGATGGCGCTGGCCGACAAGACCGCCGCCCAGCTCTCCGACCGCGAAGGCAAGGCCAAGTTCGCCGAGCAGGTGCGCCGCGAGACCTCGCGCGCGATGGGCTACGAGGTCGAGGAACCCTCCGACGAGGCCGCCGCTGCCGACGAGGACAAGCCGAAGAAGAAGAAAAAGAAGAAGGAAGAGGAGATGCCGATCTCGGCCGTTCACTTCTCGAACTTCATCATCCAGTGACACCCGCTCGATGAACCAGCAGATCCTCTCGCAGGACGAAGTCGACGCACTGCTGCAGGGCATCACCGGCGAAAGCCAGAAGCTCGAGCAGGAAGAGCAGACCGCCGGCGGCATCCGCGACTACGACCTCTCCTCCCAGGAGCGCATCGTCCGCGGACGCATGCCGACGATGGAGGTGATCAACGAGCGCTTCGCCCGCAACATCCGCGTCGGCCTGTTCAACCTGATCCGCAAGTCGCCGGAAGTCTCGATCGGCGGCATCAAGGTGCAGAAGTTCAGCGCCTTCCTGCGCGAGATCGTCGTGCCGACGAACTTCAACCTCGTGTCGGTGAAGCCGCTGCGCGGCTCGGGGCTGATCGTCTGCGACCCGAACGTGGTCTTCGCCGTCATCGACGCGCTGTTCGGCGGCGCCGGCAAGTTCCACACGCGCATCGAGGGCCGCGACTTCTCGCCGACCGAGCTGCGCGTCATCCTGCGCCTCGTCGAATGCATCATCGGCGAGTACAAGAAGGCCTGGCACGGCATCTACCCGCTCGAGCTGGAGTACCAGCGCTCGGAGATGCAGCCGCAGTTCGCCAACATCGCCACGCCCAGCGAGATCGTCGTCTCCACCGCGTTCACGCTGGAGATCGGCGACACCTCGGGCTCGGTGCACTTCTGCATCCCGTACTCGACGCTGGAGCCGATCCGCGACGTCCTGTACTCGACGATCCAGGGCGACTCGGCCGAACCCGACCGGCGCTGGGTCAACCTGCTCAAGCACCAGATCCAGGCCGCCGAGGTCGACCTCGTCGCCGAGCTGGGCCACGCCCCGGCCACCGTCGAGCAGCTGCTGTCGTTCAAGCCGGGCGACTTCATCGAGCTCGACCTCGACCCGATGATCCAGGCGAAGGTGGACGGCGTGCCCGTCTTCGACTGTCACTACGGCACGTCCAACGGCCGCTACGCGATCAAGATCGACCGACTGCTGACCAGCTCGAACGTGGGCTGGCTCGGAGAGCAAAACCATGGCTGACACCAACATGTCCGAAGAGGACCGCATGGCCGCGGAGTGGGCGGCCGCGCTCGCCGAGAGCAAGGAACCCGAGGTCGCCTCCGAGGTGCGCGGGCCGGCCGAGACGGTGGCGCCGGCGGCGTTCACGAACTTCAGCACGTCGGCGCCCACTTCCGGCTCGGGCAACGACATCAACATGATCCTGGACATCCCCGTCCAGCTCACCGTCGAACTCGGCCGCACGCGCATCCCGATCAAGCACATCCTGCAGCTCGCGCAGGGCTCGGTCGTCGAGCTCGACGCGATGGCCGGCGAACCGATGGACGTGCTCGTCAACGGCTACCTGATCGCCCAGGGCGAGGTGGTCGTCGTCAACGACAAGTTCGGCATCCGGCTCACCGACATCGTCACGCCCAGCGAACGCATGCGCCGCCTGTCGCGCACCTGAGGACCCTCATGGATGCTTCCGCCGGACTCGGCGCCCTCTTCTCCTTCGCTGCGGTCATCGCGCTGATCCCGGTCGCGCTGTGGCTGCTGCGGCGCACGCCGATGGGCCGCAACGCCTCGTCGGCCGGCATGCGCACCGTCGCCGCGCTGCCGCTGTCGAACACGCAGCGCATCGTCACCGTCGAGGTCGGCAGCGGCGAGGAGCGCCGCTGGCTGGTGCTCGGCGTGACGCCGGGCTCGATCAGCACGCTGCACACGATGGCGCCGCAGGACGAAGCGCCGACGCCGGCCAATGGCGCGGCCACGCCTTTCGGCCAGATGCTCGGCCGACTGCAGGGCCGCGGGGACCACGATGCGCGCTGACCGCCTCGTCCGCGCGCTCGGCACGGCCGCCCTGCTGGCGCTGCCGGCAGCCGCGGCCTTCGCCCAGCAGGCGCCGGGCGGCGGCCTGCCGCTGCTCGTCGGCCAGGGCCCGGGCGGCGCCAGCTACTCGGTGCCGATCCAGACGCTGCTGTTCTTCACCGCGCTGTCCTTCATCCCGGCGACGCTGCTGCTGATGACCGGCTTCACGCGCATCGTCATCGTGCTGTCGCTGCTGCGCCAGGCGCTGGGCACGCAGGCCGCACCGCCGAACCAGGTCATCATCGGGATGAGCCTGTTCCTGACCTTCTTCGTGATGTCGCCGACGCTGGACCGCGTCTACGACCAGGCCTACAAGCCCTTCTCGGAGAACCAGATCGCCTTCGACGAAGCCCTGAAGCGCGGCGAGGTGCCGATGCGCGAGTTCATGCTCAAGCAGACGCGCCAGAGCGACGTGCAGCTCTTCGCCAAGCTGGCCAAGCTGCCGGCCGAGGTAAAGAGCGAGAACGTGCCGCTGCGCGTGCTGGTGCCGGCCTTCGTCACCAGCGAGTTGAAGAGCGCGTTCCAGATCGGCTTCATGATCTTCATCCCGTTCCTGATCATCGACATGATCGTCGCGAGCGTGCTGATGAGCCTGGGGATGATGATGCTGTCGCCGGTGCTGGTGGCGCTGCCGTTCAAGCTGATGCTCTTCGTGCTGGCCGACGGCTGGAACCTGCTGCTCGGCTCGCTCGCCTCCTCCTTCGTCACCTGAAAGCCGCCCGCATGGACGCACAACAAGTCCTCTCGATGGGCCAGCAGGGCCTGTACCTGCTGCTGCTCGTGTCCGCCCCGGTGCTGCTGGTCGTGATGGCCGTCGGCCTGGTCGTCAGCGTGCTGCAGGCGGCCACGCAGATCAACGAGGCCACGCTCAGCTTCGTGCCCAAGATCGTCGCCGCCGGCGCCGTGCTCGGCTTCGCCGGGCCGTGGATGATCACGACGCTGGTCGAGTACCTGCAGCGCACGCTGCAGTCGATCCCGAGCGTGGTCGGCTGAACGCCGTACCGACGGGCCGCGCGTGATCAGCTTCGACGAAGCGCAGATCCTCGGCTGGATCACGCCGCTGATCTGGCCCTTCCTGCGCGCGCTGGCGCTGTTCACCGCGATGCCGGTGCTGGGCACGCGCACCGTGCCGACACGCGTGCGCATCGGCCTGGCCGGGCTCATCGCCTTCGCCGCCCAGCCCTCGATGCCGCCGGTGGACCCGGTGCCGCTGGACTCGCCGATCGCCTTCGTGCTGATCGTGCAGCAGGTACTGATCGGGCTGTCGATGGGCTTCGCGGTGCGCGTCGTCTTCGCCGCCGTCGAGTTCGCCGGCGAGATCATCGGCCTGCAGATGGGGCTGAACTTCGCCGGCTTCTTCGACCCGATCCGCGGCGGCACCGCCACCGCGACGAGCCGCTTCTACGGCACGACGATCGCGTGGCTGTTCATCGTCATCAACGGCCACCTGCTGGTCATCGCCGCGCTGGTGCAGAGCTTCACGGCGTTTCCGGTCGGGCCGGAACCCTTCGCCTTCCTGAAGGAAGCGCGGCCGCACCTCTGGGCCGCGGAGATCTTCTCGACCGGGCTGTGGATCGCGCTGCCGCTGCTGGCGATGCTGCTGTTCGTCAACATCGTGCTCGGCGCGGTGTCGCGCGTGGCGCCGCAGATGAACGTCTTCGCCGTCGGTTTCCCGATCACGCTGGGCGTCGGCCTGCTGGGCATCCTGCTGACGCTGCCGGGCATGCAGGCGCCGTTCACCGTCGCGCTGGAGCGGCTGCTGGCCTTGTTCCAGTAGCCTCGGCGGCCTGCGGCCGCCTCAGCGTTCGATTCGCGCCCAGGCCGAGTGGTTGTGGATCGACTCGAAGTTCTCGACGTCGACCACGTAGCGGCCGATGCGCGCGTCGCGGTTCAGGCGCAGCGCGACGTCGCGCACCAGGTCCTCGACGAACTTCGGGTTCTCGTAGGCCCGCTCGGTGACCCACTTCTCGTCGCCGCGCTTCAACATCGGCCAGATCTCGCTGGAAGCCTCGTCCTCGGCGAAACGCACGAGTTCGTGCCACTCGACCGGCTGCAGCAGCTCGATGCGGATCGTGACGATCGAGCGCTGGTTGTGCGCGCCGTAGTCGGAGATCTCCTTGGAGCACGGGCACAGGCTCTTCACCGGCACCGCGACCTCGGCCCACAGCGTCGTCTTCGTCGTCTCGCCGTCCAGTCGCGTCTCGGCGATCCAGCGGCCCTGGTAGTCGAGCAGGCTCTGCAGACCGGAGACCGGGGCGCGCTTTCTCAGGAAGAACGAGAACGCGGCCTCGACGCGGCCTTCGCGCGCGCCCAGCTTCTCGAGCATCGTCGCGTGGCGGCGCGCCAGCGCGGCGGCGTCCAGCGGCTCGTCCAGCGCGTCCAGCCAGGCGACGAAGCGCGACATGTGCGTGCCCTTCTGCTCGGCCGGCAACGCGACGTCCAGCGTCCAGGACGCGGCCGTCGACTGCACCGCGCCGGCGACGCGCAGCTGCAGCGGATAGCGCACGTCCTTGACGCCGACGCGCTGGATCGCGACGTGGCGCTCGTCGCGTGCGCTCTGGGTGTCGGGGATGTGGAGGGCGTCGGTCAGGTTCGTCATCTCGGACTGAATGATGCCTGCGTTCGGCGCAACGGTCGGTGCAAGGGTTTCCACGCAGCGTTCAATCAAGGCGAAGGCCGCCCGCAGGCGGCCTTCGTCGTCGGGTGGCAGGCGGATCAGCCGTTGACCGCGGCCAGCGCCGGGCGGCTGCCGAAGCGCTTGCGGATCGAGGCCTCGATGCCGGCGGCGTCCAGGCCCAGCATGGACAGCAGCTTGGCCGGGTCGCCGTGTTCGACGAAGCGGTCGGGGATGCCCAGCTGCAGCACCGGCGTCGTCGCCCCGGCGGCGGCCAGGCATTCGAGCACCGCACTGCCGGCGCCGCCCATCACGCAGCCTTCCTCGACGGTGACCAGGGCCTCGTGGCGGCGCGCCATCTCGAGCACCAGGGCCTCGTCCATCGGCTTCACGAAGCGCATGTCGACGACCGTCGCGCCGAGCTTCTCGGCGGCGGCCAGCGCCGGGTGCAGCAGCGTGCCGAAGGCCAGGATCGCGATGCGCTGGCCTTCGCGGCGCACGACGCCCTTGCCCCACTCCCATTCGCTGAGGCCGGTCTCGATCTCGGCGCCGCAGCCGCTGCCGCGCGGGTAGCGCACGGCCACCGGCTGGTCGCGGCGGTAGGCCGTGGTCAGCGCCTGGCGGCACTCGTTCTCGTCGCTGGGCGCGAGCAGCGCGCAGTTCGGGATGCAGCGGATGAAGGCGATGTCGTAGACGCCGGCGTGCGTCGGGCCGTCGGCACCGACGATGCCGCCGCGGTCGAGCGCGAAGACCACCGGCAGGTTCTGCAGCGCGACGTCGTGCACCAGCTGGTCGTAGGCGCGCTGCAGGAAGGTGCTGTAGATCGCGACCACGGGCTTGAGCCCTTCGCAGGCCAGACCGGCGGCGAAGGTCACCGCGTGCTGCTCGGCGATGCCGACGTCGTGGTAGCGGCGCGGGAAGCGCTTGTGGAACTCGACCATGCCCGAGCCTTCGCGCATCGCCGGCGTGATGCCCACGAGGCGCTCGTCGGCCTCGGCCATGTCGCACAGCCACTGGCCGAAGACCTGGGTGAAGGTCGGCTTGCCGCCGCTGCTCTTGGGGAAGCCCTCGGCCGGGTTGAAGCGGCCGCTGGCGGCGTGGTACTTGACCGGGTCGGCCTCGGCCATCTTGTAGCCGTAGCCCTTCTTCGTGACCACGTGCAGGAACTGCGGGCCCTTCTTGTTGCGCAGGTTCTCCAGCGTCGGGATCAGCGCGTCGAGGTCGTGGCCGTCGATCGGGCCGACGTAGTTGAAGCCGAACTCCTCGAAGATCGTGCCCGGCACGACCATGCCCTTGGCGTGCTCCTCGAAGCGGCGCGCCAGCTCGAACAGCGGCGGCGCGGCCTTCAGCACGGCCTTGGCGCCTTCGCGCGCGGCGGCGTAGAAGTTGCCGCTCATCAGCCGCGCCAGGTGCTTGTTCAGCGCGCCCACCGGCGGGCTGATCGACATGTCGTTGTCGTTGAGCACGACGAGGATGTCGGCGTTGACGCCGGCATGCGGCACGCCGGCGTTGTTCAGCGCCTCGAAGGCCATGCCGGCGGTCATCGAGCCGTCGCCGATGACGGCGATGGCCTTGCGGTCCTCGCCCTTCTGCTTGGCCGCCAGCGCCATGCCCAGCGCGGCGCTGATGCTGGTCGAGCTGTGGCCGGTGGCGAAGGTGTCGTACTCGCTCTCGTCGCGGCGCGGGAAGCCGGCGATGCCGCCGAGCTGGCGCAGCGTGTGCATGCGCTCGCGCCGGCCGGTCAGCACCTTGTGCGGATAGGTCTGGTGGCCGACGTCCCAGACGATGCGGTCGTGCGGCGTGTTGAAGACGTAGTGCAGCGCGACCGTCAGTTCCACCGTGCCCAGGTTGCTGCCGAGGTGACCCCCGGTCTGGCTGACGGTGTTCAGCACGAACTCGCGCACTTCGCGCGCGAGCCCGGGCAGGTCGCTGCGCGACATGCGGCGCAGGTCGGCGGGCGTCTGGATCGAATCGAGATATTTGCTCATGTCAGTTTCCACCGCGCTGGACGAGCCGCGGCGCCGATGACGGCACCACGAACCGCTCCCGCCGCCGTCCGCCTCCCAACGGCCGGCAACGGGGATCAAGCCGTCAGTTCAGTTCTCGCGTTCCACCACCTTGTCGGCGATCGCGGCCAGGGCCGCGACATCGGCCAGGCCGCTGCGCTCGAGCGCCGCGAGCGCCTGCGCGCGCAGTTCCTGCGCGTAGCGGCGGGCGGGCTCCAGGCCGAGCACCGAGACGTAGGTCGGCTTGTTGGCCTCCTGGTCCTTGCCGGCGGTCTTGCCGAGCTTGTCGGAGGCCTGGGTGCAGTCGAGGATGTCGTCGACGACCTGGAAGGCCAGACCGATCGCTTCGCCGTAGACCGACAGCGCCTGCCAGGTGGCGGGCGTCGGCGAACCGCAGGCCGCCCCCATCTGCACGCTGGCCAGCAGCAGCGCGCCGGTCTTCTTGCGGTGCATCTCGCGCAGCGTCGCCTCGTCGAGCATCCGCCCGGTGTTGGCGAGGTCGATCGCCTGGCCGCCGGCCATGCCGGCGTGGCCCGCGGCGCGCGCCAGCAGGCGCACCAGGCGTGCCTGCAGCACCGGCTCGACGCCTTCGTCGGGGGTGAGGATCTCGAAGGCCAGCGCCTGCATCGCGTCGCCGGCGAGCATCGCCTGGGCCTCGCCGTACTTCACGTGCACCGTCGGCTTACCGCGGCGCAGCACGTCGTTGTCCATGCAGGGCATGTCGTCGTGCACCAGCGAGTAGGCGTGGATCAGTTCCACCGCCGCGGCGCTGCGCAGCGCGGCTTCGCGCGAACCGCCCAGCGCCTCGCAGGCGGCGAGCACGAGCAGCGGCCGCAGCCGCTTGCCGCCGTCGAGCACGCCGTAGCGCATCGCCTCGCCGAGGCCGGCGGGGGCATCTTCGGGAACCCAGGTCTCGAGTGCGGCTTCCACCGCGTCGAGCTGGTGTCGCGCCCAGTGATCGAAGTTCAGGGTGCGCTCCATGTCTTCAGCTGTCCATCGTCAAGTAGCTTGACCTGTTCCTCGACCGCCTGCAGCCGGTTACGACAAAAGGTCAGCAGTTCGCTGCCGCGCCTGTAGCCGTCGAGCAACTGGTCCAGCGGCATCTGGCCGGTCTCCATGCGCTGGACCAGGCGGTCCAGTTCGGCGACGGCTTCCTCGTAGCTGGCGGGCTCCTGCGGGGCGGGGACGGACGACATTCGGTGGGAACGTGACAGCAAGCCGGGCATTCTAGACACACGGGACTGCCGCGCTCGGGCACTCCACCTGCCCCGGACCGCGGGCACCCCGGCCGGTACAATGTTCGGTTCGCCTGACGAAACCATGCGACGCCGCCGAGGGGCGTCGAGCGTCAGGCGCCATGCCCGCCCGCGGGGCCACCGGGCGGGGGTTTGGACATCCGTCACGGAGGATCCCCTCGGATCATGTCTGACCTGAGCATCAGTCTCGAAGCTCTCGAGCGAAGCACGTCTCAGCTTCCCGTCACCAGTTATTTCGACGAGGGTCTGTTCCAGCAGGAACAGAAACTCATCTTCGATGCCGGACCGCGCTACGTCGGCCACGAGCTCGCCGTCCCCGCCACAGGCGACTACCACGCCCTCGTGCACGAAGGCGAGGGCCGCGCGCTGGTGCGCCACGAACGCGGCATCGAGCTCGTCTCCAACGTCTGCCGGCATCGCCAGGCGATCATGCTCAAGGGCCGCGGCCGCACCCAGGGCGGCATCGTCTGCCCGCTGCACCGCTGGACCTACGACCTCGAAGGCCGGCTCGTCGGCGCGCCGCATTTCCCCGCAGACCCCTGCCTGAACCTGAAGCAGTACCCGCTGCGCGCCTGGAACGGGCTGTTGTTCGAGGACAACGGGCGCGACATCGCCGCCGACCTGGCCGGCATGGCGCCGCAGCCGCTGCTCGACTTCTCGGGCTACGTCTTCGACCGCGCCGTGGTGCACGAGTGCGACTACAACTGGAAGACCTTCATCGAGGTCTACCTCGAGGACTACCACGTCGGCCCGTTCCACCCGGGGCTGGGCTCGTTCGTCACCTGCAACGACCTGAGCTGGGAGTTCGGCGCGCACCACTCGGTGCAGACGGTGGGCGTGCACCAGGCGCTGGCGCGGCCGGGCTCGCCGGTCTACCGCCGCTGGCACGACGCGCTGCTCGCCTACCGCGCCGGCCAGCCGCCGGCGCAGGGCGCGGTGTGGCTGACGCTCTACCCGACGATCATGGTCGAGTGGTATCCGCACGTGCTCGTCGTGTCCTCGCTGTTCCCCAAGGGCCCGCGCAAGACGCTGAACCTGGTCGAGTTCTTCTACCCCGAGGAGATCGCCTTGTTCGAGCGCGAGTTCGTCGAGGCCCAGCAGGCCGCCTACATGGAGACCTGCGTCGAGGACGACGAGATCGCGGAGAGAATGGACGCCGGCCGCCGCGCGCTGATGGAGCGCGGCGACAACGAGGTCGGGCCCTACCAGAGCCCGATGGAAGACGGCATGCAACAGTTCCACGAGTGGTACCGGCGGCAGATGAAGCTCGCACGATGAGCCGCACGCGCGCGGCCCCCGGGCCGCTGCGCGCGCCCCTGCTGATCACGGGCGCCGCCTTCCTGTTCGCGGCCATGGGGCTGTGCGTCAAGCTCGCCTCGGCGCAGTACGGCGCCGGCGAGATCGTCATGTACCGCTCGGCCGTCGGCGTCGTGCTGATGGCGCTGATGCTGCGCGCCGGCCGCACGTCGCTGGCCACGCGCGTGCCCTGGCTGCACCTGCAGCGCAGCGCCGCCGGCCTCGGCGGCATGTGCTTGTGGTTCTACGCCCTGGGCGCGCTGCCGCTGGCCACCGGGATGACGCTGAACTACACCTCGTCGGTGTGGGTCGCGGTCTTCGTCGTCGGCGCCGCCTGGGGCAGCGGCCAGCGGCCGGACGCGAGGCTGGTGATCGCGGTGCTGGCCGGTTTCGGCGGCGTCGCGCTGATCCTCCAACCCACGCTCGAGACACGCCAGCTGCTGCACGGTCTGGCCGGACTGGTGTCGGGGCTGCTGTCGGCGCGCGCCTATCTGCACGTGCGTTCGCTGGGTCAGGCCGGCGAGCCCGAAGAACGCATCGTCTTCTACTTCTCCGTCGCCGGCGTCGCGGCCGGTGCGCTGCTGATGCTCGTCGGCGGCGGGCCGCATCCGCACACCCTGCGCGGCGCATTGCTGCTGCTCGCCACCGGCGCGCTCGCTTCGGCGGCACAGCTGATGCTGACACGCGCCTACGCGATCGGCCAGGCGATGACCAACGCGGTGCTGCAATACCTGGGCATCGTGTTCTCCTTCGGCTTCGGCGTCTGGCTGTTCGACGACCCGGTCACGCTGTCGGCGCTGGCCGGCATGGCGCTGATCGTCGGCGCCGGCATCGCCGCCACCTGGCTGGCACGCACGCCGCGCGTCACCTCTTCCACGGACATCCACGGAGACCTGAGATGAGCTTCACCACCCTCGTGAGCGCCGAGGACCTGCGCGCCGCGCCGGCCGGCATCGTCGTGCTCGACTGCGGCTTCGACCTCGGCGACCCGGCCGCCGGCGAACGTGCTTTCGCCGCCGGCCACCTGCCGGGCGCGATCTACGCCCACTTGGAGCGCGACCTGTCCGGCCCCAAGGGCGACGGCAGCCACGGCCGCCATCCGCTGCCCACGCGCGAGGCTTTCGCCGCGACCGTCGGCGCCTGGGGCATCGCCCCCGAGACCCAGGTCGTCTGCTACGACGCCCAGGGCGGCCCGTACGCGGCGCGCGCCTGGTGGATGCTGAAGTGGCTGGGCCACGAGAAGGTCGCGGTGCTCGACGGCGGCCCGGCCGCCTGGACGGCCGCCGGCGGCGAACTCGTGACCGCGACCGCCGCACTGGCCGCCCGCCCGCCCTACCCGATGACCCGCGAACCGGCGATGGCGACGATCACCGCCGAGTCGCTGCTGGCCGCGCTGGGCCACGTGCGCGTCGTCGACGCGCGCGCCGGCGAACGTTTCCGCGGCGAGGTCGAGCAGATCGACCCGGTCGGCGGCCACATCCCGGGCGCGACCAACCGCTGCTTCAAGGACAACCTGCAGGCCGACGGCCGCTTCAAGCCGGCGCCGCTGCTGCGCGCCGAGATCGAACGCTGGGCGACGCCGGCCGAGCAGGTGGTGCTGCAGTGCGGCAGCGGGGTCACCGCCTGCCACAACCTGCTGGCGATGGCGCATGCCGGTTTCGAGGGCATGCGGCTGTATCCCGGCTCGTGGAGCGAGTGGTGCCGCGATCCCTCGCGGCCGATCGCCCGCGGCTGACGTTCATCAATCCGATCCCGCTTGCAGGAACGCCGACCCTGCAGAACACTCGAAACATCGAACCCCAAGGAGTCTCCATGTACAAGCGCATCCTGGTCCCCACCGACGGCTCCGAGATCACGGCCAAGGCGGTCCAGACGGCTCTGGAGCTGGCCCAGCTCGCCGGCGCCGAACTGTTCGTCATCGGCGTCAAGGAGCCCTTCCCGTACAGCGCGATCTCGGAGATGCAGCCGGTGCCGCCGCAGGAGTTCTACGACGCGCAGGAACGCATCGCCTCGTCGCGCGTGAAGGCCGTCATCGAGGCCGCCGGCGCCGTCAAGGTGCCCTGCAGCGGCCACACGATCGAGGCGCTGCACCCCTGGGAAGCGATCATCGAACACGCGACGAACCAGAACTGCGACCTGATCGTCATGGCCTCGCACGGCCGCCGCGGCGTCAGCGCGCTGCTGTTGGGCAGCGAGACGCAGAAGGTGCTGACGCACAGCACGCTGCCGGTGCTGGTCGTGCGCTGAACGCACGCTCCGATTTCGTGTTGAACCCCGCCGTCCGGCGGGGTTTTTCTTTGGGCCGCCTCAGGCCGGCTGCAGCGCCAGCCGGCCTTTCTGTGCCGCCAGCGTGCGCGCCAGCAGCGAGGCCAGCGCGTAGAGCGCATCCACCGTCGGCGTCGGCCGGCCGACGATACGGCCGAGTTCGGCCACCGCGCCGACCAGCGCCTCCAGCTCCAGCGCGCGGCCGTGTTCGACGTCCTGCAGCATCGAGGTCTTGTGCGCGCCCACCGCCTCGGCACCGGCCAGGCGCTGCTCCAGCGTGATGCGAAAACGCACGCCCAGCGCCTCGGCCACCGCCTGGGCCTCGGCCATCGCCGCGGCGGCCAGCGCCCGTGTCGGGCCGAAGCGGGTGATGTCTTCCAGCGTCGCGTGCGTCAGCGCGCTGATCGGGTTGAAGCACAGGTTGCCCCAGAGCTTGACCCAGAGCTCGGCGCGGATGTCGCGCGCCACCGGCGCCTTGAAGCCGGCCTTCATCAGCGCCTGCGACAGCGCCTCGACCCGTTCGCTGCGGCTGCCGTCGGGCTCGCCGATCGTGAAGCGGTTGCCTTCGACGACACGCACCAGCCCCGGCTCGACGAGCTCGGCCGCCGGGTAGACGATGCCGCCGAGGATGCGCTCCGGCGCGATCGCCGCGGCGATGCGTCCGCCCGGGTCCACGCTCTGCAGCTGGCGCCCTTCGTAGGGGCCGGCGAGCTTGTGGAAGTACCACCAGGGCACGCCGTTGATCATCGTGACGACGCTGGTGTGCGGCGCCAGCAGCGCCGGCAGCCCGGGCAGCAGGTCGGCGACCTGGTGCGCCTTGACCGCCAGCACGACGACGTCCTGCGGCCCGGCGTCCTCGGTGCGCTCGAAAGCGCGTGCCTCGGGCGCCGCGAGTTCGCTGCCGTCTTCGAGGATCAGGCGGAAGCCGCGCGCGCGGATCGCCTCCAGGTTGCGCCCGCGCGCGATGAAGCTGACGTCTTCGCCCGCGGCCGAAAGCCG
The DNA here is from genome assembly GCF_000284255.1 of Rubrivivax gelatinosus IL144. Classification (NCBI taxonomy): domain Bacteria; kingdom Pseudomonadati; phylum Pseudomonadota; class Betaproteobacteria; order Burkholderiales; family Sphaerotilaceae; genus Rubrivivax; species Rubrivivax gelatinosus. The sequence goes on along the minus strand of NC_017075.1, from coordinate 1,718,570 downwards.
TGCGCCCAGATAGCCGCCGATCGCGCCGGCGCCGACGATCGTGATCTTCATCCGCCCAGCCCCAGCTTGGCGGCCATGCCGATGCGCTGCAGCTTGCCGGTCGCGCCCTTGGGGATCTCGGCCATGAACAGGATGCGCTTGGGCACCTTGAAGTCGGCGACACGCGCGGCGACGAAGTCCTGCAGCTCGCGTTCGCTGGGCTGCTGGCCTTCACGCGGCACGACGGCGGCGGCGACCTCCTCGCCCAGCTTCGGGTGCGGCATGCCGAAGCACACGACCTGGGCGACGGCCGGGTGGTCCATCAGGATCTCGTCGATCTCGCGCGGGCTGATCTTCTCGCCGCCCCGGTTGATGATCTCCTTCAAGCGCCCGGTGATCGTGACGTAGCCCTCGGCGTCCAGCGTGCCCTGGTCGCCGGTGCGGAACCAGCCGTTGGTGAAGGCCTCGGCGTTGGCCTTGGGGTTGGACTCGTAGCCGGCGGTGACGTTGGGGCCGCGGATGACGATCTCGCCGACCGCGCCGCGCGGCAGCAGCGTGCCGTGCTCGTCCATGATCGCGATCTCGGGCCCCGCCGCCGGGCCGACGCTGCCGGGCTTGCGCACGGCCGGCGGCAGCGGGTTGCAGGCCATCTGGTGCGTGGCCTCGGTCATGCCGTAGGCCTCGATCAGCGGCGCGCCGAACACCTCTTCGAGTTCGCGGATCACCTGCGGCGGCATCGACGACGAGGACGAGCGCAGGAAACGCAGCGGATGCCGCGCGATGACCTCGGCGTTGCGCCGCGCGCGGCCGAGGATCGCCTGGTGCATCGTCGGCACCGCCGTGTACCAGGTGGGCGCGGCCTCGTCCATCCAGCCGAAGAACTTCAGCGCGTCGAAGCCCGGCGTGCAGAAGATGCGCGAGCCCGCGGACAGCGGCGCCAGCACGCCGGCGATCAGGCCGTGGATGTGAAACAGCGGCATCACGTTGAGCCCGCCGTCGGCCGGCGTCAGCTGCAGCGTGTCGCGGATGTGCTGCGCCGACGCCGCCAGATTGGCCTGCGACAGCGGCACGATCTTCGGCCGCGAGGTCGTGCCCGAGGTGTGCAGCACCATCGAGACGTCGCCGGGCTGGGCCTCGCCGCCGTCGGCCGTCGGCGTGCTGGCGGCAGAGCCGTCGCGCGGCACCAGCGTGAAGCTGCCGGCCGGCGCGCCGTCGGCGACGACGAGGTCGAGCACACGCACGCCCAGGCGTTCGGCGACCGCCACCGCCGGCGAGGCGCTGCCGCGTTCGACGATCAGCGCCTTGGCGCGCAGGTCCGACAGGTAGAACTCGAACTCCTCGGCGCGGTAGGCCGGGTTCAGCGGCGCGCTGGCGACGCCGCTGGCGCAGGCGACGAAGCAGCTCGCCATCTCGGGGCCGTTGGCGAGCACGATGGCGACGCGGTCGCCGCGGCCCACGCCCAGCGTGTTCAGCGTCGAAACGGTGCCGGCGATCTGCGCGCGAAGGCCGCGGTAGTTGAGCGGCGCGCGGCCGGGAGCGGCCAGCGCGACGGCGTCTTCGGCGCCGGCCCGCAGCAGCGCCTCCAGGGTCTGGTGCATCGGGTACTCCTCGGAAACGGATGCGTCGGGCGTTTATACCGCTGGCGACGGCAGCGTCCCGAGCAGGCGAGCGACGGCGTCGGGGGCTTCCTCGTGTGCAAGGTGGCCGACACCTGGCAGTGGCAGCAAGAGCGCACGCGGGCACAGCGCCGCCACGCGCCGCGCCTGCGACGGCCGCACCGCGCGGTCGCGCAGCCCGGTGATCAGCCACAGCGGCACCGGGAAACGGCGCAGATCCTGCTCCATCGTGCTCAGGTCCCAGTGGGCCATCATGCCCAGCGCGGCCTCGGCGTGGCCGGGGCGTGTCATCAGCGCCCGGTAGGCGTCCAGCCCGTCCTGGTCCAGGTGCGAGCCGGTGCCTTCGATCAAGCGGCGCACGACCGCCGGATCCTCGGCGCGGCGCGCGAACAGGTGCGAGACCCAGCGCTGCGCGTACAGGAGCCGCGCCAGCGGCGACAGCAGCGCCGCCGCACGGCCGCCGAACGGCAGGAAGGCGCCGTTGATCGACACCACGACCGAGGGCTTCACCAGCCCGTCGAGCACCATGCGCACCGCGACCGCGGCGCCGGCCGAGTGGCCGACGACGACGTCGGGTGCTAGCTTCATCTCGGCCAGCAGCGCGCCGACCGCGGCGGCCATGCCGGGCAGCGTCAGCTGCCCGGGCGTCGGCCGGCTGGTCTCGCCGTGGCCCGGCAGGTCAGGCGCGACGAGGCGCCAGCGCCAGGCCAGGCGTTCGCCCAGCGCCGCCATGCTGTGCGCCGACGCACCGGTGCCGTGCAGCAGCAGCATCGTGCCCGGGCCGCGCCCGGAACGTTCGACGTGCCAGCGCAGGCCGGCGGCGTTGACGAAGCGGCGGTCTTCAGCCACCGGCGCGTGCGCGCACCACCTGCGACAGGGTCTGCGCGCCGGCGTAAGGCAGCGGCATGTAGGTGGCCTGCATCGCGCCGGCGATCTTGCGCGCCTGCGCCGCCGGCTGCGGCGAAGTGTCGATCAGCATCGTCGCCGCGCCGCTGGCCAGCATGCGCTTGGCCGCGTCGAGCGCATCGGCCTCGGCCTTGGGGCGCCCGCCGGTGCCGTCGAGCGCGACGTTGGCGCGGCCGTCGGTCAGGAAGACCACCAGCGGCGTGTCGCCACGCCGGCGGATCGACTCGGCCAGCGCCCCGGCGGCATCGACGGCCGCCGCCAGCGGCGTGCCGCCGCCGCCGGGCAGGCCGGCCAGGCTGCGCTTGGCGCGCACCAGCGAACGTGTCGGCGGCAGCAGCAGTTCGGCGGCCTTGCCGCGGAAGGCGATCACCGCCACCTTGTCGCGCCGCACGTAGCAGTCGGCCAGCAGCAGCTCGACCGCGCCCTTGGCCTCGGCCATGCGGTTGAGCGCCGACGAGCCCGAGGCGTCGACGACGAAGATCGTCGTCGTCTCGCGCCGCTGGCGGTAGTGCGTGACGTGGAAGTCGTCGGGCCGCACCTGCACACGCGGCTTGATGGCGCCGCGCACCCGTTGCCAGGGCGCGGCAGCGCGCAGCGTCGCGATCAGGTTCAGGCGCTGGCCGGCCTTGGGCTCGCCGCGGCGGATGCCCGACGGCCGGCCGCGGTGGCCGCCCTTGTGCAGCGCGCCCGACTTGCCCGACGAACGCGCGCGTTCGCGCGAGGCGTAGTCGGCCTGCATCTGCGCCAGCAGCGCCGGCGGCAGCGACGCGAGCACGGCGTCGAGCACCTGGTCTTCCATCGGGCCCTTCAGCTCTTCGGCCTGCTGCTCGTCGTCCGGCGGTGGCGGGTCCTGGTTCGGGTCCTGCTGATCCGGCGGCGGAGGCGGCGGCTCCTCGGGCGGGGCTTCCTGCTCGGGCGGCGCCGGCAGCTGCGTCGCGCGCGGCGCGAACACCAGGCGCGCTGCTGCGGCGGCGTCCTCGGCCTCGACGGTCTCGCGGCCGTTCAGCGCGGCGTGCGCGCAGGCCACGCGCAAGGCGTGCAGCGGCGCGCGCAGCGAGGCGATGCCCAGCGCGACGGCGGCCTGCACCAGCGCCTGCAGCGCCTCGTCGCCGCAGCGCACGCGCGGCAGCAGCGCGCGCGCGTCGGAGACGTCGCCGAAGTCGATCTCCGGCGCCTCGCGCGGCGGGATCTGCGTGAAGTCGAGCTTGAGCCCCAGGCGGTCGGTCAGCGCGATCGGCACCGGGTCGTCGTCGGGGCCGCCTTCGTCGAAGGCGACGACGCCGAAACGTGTCGGGTGCGAGAGCGCGACGCCGTCGCGTTCGACGACGACCTCTTGGCGGTCCATCACCGCGGCCATCTTCGCCGCGGTGCCCGGCGGCAGGCGCTCGGCCATCACCGCGAGCACGACGCCGCCGTCGGCGTCGGCGAGCAGGCCACGCTGCGCGACCGGGCGCCCGGCCTGCAGAGTGCCGGCGAGGTCCAGGCCGCCGAGCAGGCGGTCGTCGGCGATGCCCACCGGCATGCGCCGCGGCGGCGCCGGCAGCGCGCGCGACAGCGCCGCGAGCCAGCGGTCACGCACCGGGCCGGCCGGCGAGCGCAGGTGCACGCCGCCGATGCCCGCCGGGTCGACGGCGAACACCGCCGCCGCCAGCGTGGCGTCTTCCCAGGCCTTGGAGGACATCAGGCGAACAGTTCCTGCACCGCGCGATCCACGCGCACCGTGGAACCGGCGTCGTCGAGCACGTTGCGGCGCAGGCGGTGGCGCAGCGCCGGCGCGGCGATGCGCTTCAGCTGGCTGTCGCCGACGGCCTTGTCGCCGTCGATCGCGGCCAGCGCGCGCGCGGCACGCATCAGCGTCAGCTCGCCGCGCAGGCCGTCGGTGCCGAGCTTCATGCACAGCTGGGCGGCGCGCTCCAGCGCCGCGTCGGGCACCTGCACGTCTTCCAGGCGCTTGCGCGCGGCCAGGATGCGGCGGCGGATCTTGTCGTCCTCGGCCTTCCACTTCTCGGTGAAGCCCTCGGGGTCGCGTTCGAAGGCGTCGCGGCGGCGCACGATCTCGATGCGCACCGGGATGTCGGTCGGCGTCTTGACCTCGACCGACAGGCCGAAACGGTCGAGCAGCTGCGGCCGCAGTTCGCCTTCTTCCGGGTTGCCCGAGCCGACCAGCACGAAGCGCGCGGGGTGGCGCACCGACAGGCCTTCGCGCTCGACGACGTTCTCGCCCGAGGCGGCGACGTCGATCAGCAGGTCGACCAGGTGGTCTTCGAGCAGGTTGACTTCGTCGATGTACAGGAAGCCGCGGTTGGCGCGCGCCAGCAGGCCGGGCTCGAAAGCCTTGACGCCTTGCGACAGCGCACGCTCCAGGTCGAGCGCGCCGACGACGCGGTCTTCGGTGGCACCCAGCGGCAGGTCGACGACCGGCACCGGCACCTGGTGCGTCTTGGGCTTGGGCGCGTCGGCAGGCTCGAGCGCCGGGTCGCGGTTGTAGGGGCAGCCGACGACGGCCTTCATCTTGGGGAGCAGCGCCGCCAGCGCACGCACGGCGGTCGACTTGCCGGTGCCGCGGTCGCCGAAGACCAGCACCCCGCCCACGCTCGGGTCCACCGCGGCGATGAGGATGGCGAGCTTCATCTCGTCCTGGCCGACGATGGCCGAGAAGGGATACGTCAACTTCATGAGGAAACGGGCTTTCAGGAGGGTCGGAGTTCTTCAGGAATCACGCTCGCTGGAGGCGAGGTGGCGGCGGGCGCGCCGCAGCACGAGGTAGGCGACGCCGGCCAGCACCGGGATCGACAGGCCGACGATCAGCTCGGCGTCCAGCGGCAGCCCGGCGGCCTTGCCGCCCTTGACGACGTAGCCGACGAGGCCGGCGGCGTAGTAGACGATGGCCGCCATCGACAGCCCTTCGACCGCCTTCTGCAGCCGCAGCTGCAGCTGCGCGCGCCGGTTCATCGACGCGAGCAGCGCTTGGTTCTGCTTCTCGCGGGCGATGCCCACGCGCGTGGCCAGCAGGCCGCTGGCCTGGGCGACGCGGTCGGCCAGCTCGTGCAGGCGCTGCGAGACGGTGTTGCAGGTGGCCACGGCCGGCGTGAAGCGCCGGGCCATGAACTCCTCGATGGTCTGCGTGCCGGGGATGCGTACCTCGCGCAACTCGGCGATGCGGGTGCGCACCAGCTCGGCATAGGCGCGCGTGGCGCCGAAGCGGTACTGGGTCGCGGTGAGCTCGTGCTCGATCTGCGCCGCGGTGCGCGTCAGCTCCTGCAGCAGCCGCTCCTCGTCGGCGCCTTCGTGGGCGATGGCCCCGGTCAGCGTCTCGAGCGAGCGTTCGATCTGCACGATGCGCGGCAGCTGCTCGCGCGCCATCGGCAGCGCCAGCAGCGCGAGCATGCGGTAGGCCTCGATCTCCAGCAGGCGCTGCAGCATGCGGCCGGCCTGGCGCGGCGTCAGGCCGCGGTCCATCAGCACGAAACGCGCGCAGCCGTCGGCGTGGATCTTGAAGTCGGTGAAGGCGTAACCCGCGCCCTCGCCGATCGACGAGCCGACGACGATGTTGCCGGCGAAGTGGTCGCTGAGGGCCTGCGGATCGGGCACCGCCTCGGCACCGGCGACGAGCTTGGCGTGCGCGGCGACGATGGTCTGGCCGGGAATCGTCTCCAGCCAGCCGGCCGGCAGGCGCGTCGTCGCCGGCTCGGTGAACGGCGTCGGGCTCAGGCCCGGCAGCAGGAAGACGTAGCCGGAGAACTCGCCGTGGCGCTCCCACTTGATGCGCAGCTCGCCCAGCGAAGCGCTGAACTGTGTCAGCCCGGCATCCGGCGGCTCGACGCCGAAAGCCTCGAACAGACGCACGACGTGGGCGCGTTCGGACTCGCGATCGACCGGGTCGACCATCACGGCCACATAGGTCGCACGCGACGGCAGTTCCAGAGGCTCGGGCGGCCGGGCGTGGACTTCGTCGGCGAGTTCGAAACGACCTGGATAGTCGGGTGGAAGCTGCGGCATCAGAGGTGACCTGAGGGTTGCGAAGTATGGCATCCCCCCTGATCGATCGAGGCGACACGGATCAAGCAGCGGAGTGCCTCCATTTCAGCGGACAATAAGGGGTTAGCGATAGCACGAGGCCCCCGAGCCCCCGATAAAGCGCCATGGCCACCCGCCGTTCCGCAGCACCGTCCAATTCCGCCCCACAAGGCCCGAAACTCCGTCAGACCCAGGCCGAGTACACCGCTGCCCGTCCGAATGCCGAACCCGGCGTCAAGCCGATGATGTCCAGCTCGAAGATGTACGTGTGCATCAAGTGCCACGCCAACTTCAAGACGGGCGACGGCAAGCCCGATCCGCGCCTGCGCGGCCTGGGCCGCTGCAACAACTGCCTGGGCATCACCAGCCCGGCGACCTGAGTCGGTCGTTGCCGAGGCCGCAGCGTGCTCAGCCGCCGCTGCGGCGCACCGTCCAGCCTTCTTGCTGGAGGAAGGCCTGCACCTTGTCGCGGTGCTCGCCCTGGATCTCGATGACACCGTCGCGCGCCGTGCCGCCGCTGCCGCAGTGCGCCTTCAGGCGCCGCGCCAGCGTGTCCAGCGCGGCGGCGTCGAGCGCCAGCCCGCGCACCACCGTCACGCCCTTGCCCGCGCGGCCGGCGGTTTCTCGGCCGACGCGCACGATGCCGTCGCCGGCAGGCGTGGCCTTGGGCGCGCGGCAGGCGCAGTCGGCCAGCGGAAGGCGGCAGGCCGGGCACATGCGCCCGCTGTCGGTGGAATAGACCAGACCGCCGGCGCCGCTGCGGCGGCGATCGCTCATCGCGCCCATCGTGGGCGCCGGGTCGGGTTCGGCTTCGTCGAGGTCATCGCGCGAGCATAAACGCGCGCCGCCCGGGCCCATGCATCGGGCGCGGCGCTGCGCTACGCTCCCGGCCCGTTCCCGCACTGCACCGCGCCGTGACCCCTGCCGCCCGCCCCGACCCCGCCCCGCGCCCCGAACACTGGCGCCTGGACGCCGGCGACCGCGCCGACGCCTTGCTCGTCGTGCCCGCCGACGCTCGCCGCGAGCGCCGCTTCGAGATCTCGGTGACGATGAGCGTGCGGCCCCGCCCCGGCGCACGCGAGCCCTGGCACGAGTTGCGGGTGCTGGCCGACGGCGAGCTGCAGTGGTCGCGGCGCATCGCCACCGATCCCGCCGGCCGATACGACGGCCTGGACTACCGCTTCCGCCGCGACGTGCCGGTCGGGCGCGAACTGCGGCTGCAGGCCTTCGTCGAATGCGGCGGCGGCGAACGGCTGCGCCTGACGATCGAGGCCGACGAAGACGCCTGAGGGCGCGAGTCCCTGTCGGGATTCGGTTGCAGTTGTCATCGGCCGCGGCGCGCCGCGCAATCGTTCTTTGCACCGGGATGCGCACAGTGACCCGTCCGGGCCCCGTGGCCCGGCGCCACCGCCCGGAGGAGCCATGGCCACTGCCGCCCGTCCCACGCCCTCTCGCCTGCACCGTCTCTGCCTGCCGGCCACCGTGCTGCTGGCCGCGGCTTGTGCGCTGCTGGTCCACGTCGCGGCCGCCCAGCCGGCGGCAGCGGCCACGCTGGAGCAGGTCGACCGCAGCGTGCAGGCCGGCCATCTCGACGAAGCGCGGCGCCAGCTCGGCCGCGTGCTGCAGGCCCATCCCGACGACGCCCAGGCGCACTACGTCGACGCCGAGTTGCTGGCGCGGCAAGGCCTGTTCGGGCCGGCCCAGGACGAGCTGTCCGCGGCGCGGCGGCTGGCGCCCGGCCTGCCCTTCGCCCGGCCCGATGCGGTGCGCGCACTGGACCTGCAGCTCGAACGGCTGGGCAGCACGCACGCCGCCGCGCCGCCACCCGCTCCGGCCAGCGACGCCGTCATCCCGCTGAGCCTGCTGCTGGCGGTGGCCGCCGGCGGCCTGGTCGCCTGGGCGCTGATGCGCCTGGCGCGTCAGACCAGCGTCTCGACCGGCGTGTCGAAGCGGTAGCCGGCGCCGCGTTCGGTGACGATCAGCGTCGGATGGAAGGGATCGGCCTCGAGCTTGCGGCGCAGCCGCAGCACCTGCACGTCGACGGTGCGGTCGTAGACCTCGGCGCCGTTCAGGCGCGACATCGCGAGCAGCTGGTCGCGGCTGAGCACCCGCTGCGGCGCGCCGCAGAACGCGGCCAGCAGGTTGAACTCGTGGTTGCTCAGCTCGACCTGCGCGCCGTCGGGCGAGATCAGGCGGCGCGTGCGCAGGTTCAGCTCCCAGCCGGCGAAGCGGAAGGCACGGCGGCGGTCCTCGCGCGCCGGCGCTTCGGCCGCCTGCGCCGCCAGCGTGCTGCGGCGCAGCTGGGCACGGATGCGCGCCAGCAGCTCGCGCGGGCTGAACGGCTTGGTGACGTAGTCGTCGGCGCCGAACTCCAGGCCCATCACGCGGTCGGCCTCCTCGGCCCGGCCGGTGAGCAGCACGATCGGCAGCATCGCGCGTTCGCGCAGCCGGCGCACGAGCTGCATGCCGTCCTCGCCGGGCAGGCGCAGGTCCAGCACGACGAGGTCGATCGCCTGCTCGTCGAAGACGGCCATCATGCGCGCCCCGCTCTCGACGACCGTCACGCGCAGGTCGTGGTCGCCCAGGTACTGCTGCAGCAGCTCGCGGATCGAAGGGTCGTCGTCGACCACCAGCACGTGCGGCAGGGGCAGCGGCGAATCGGTGGCGTCGACGGACATGACAGACTTGGGCGGTGGAACTGACGGCCGAGACTGTAGCGCCTGCCCTGCCCGCCGCGCCGGCAGCCGCCGGCGCCTGGGCGACGCTGCTGCGCAGCCGTTCGCTGCGCGTGCTGCTGGCCATCGAGCTGGTCGTCGCGCTGGCGGTCGTCGGCCAGCTCTGGTCGACGCGCCGCCAGGTCGTCGAGGCCGAGCAGCGTGAGCTGGCCTCGCTGGCCGGCGCGATGGCGGCGCAGGCCGACGCCACGCTGGAAGCCGCCGCCGCGGCGCTGGGCACGACACGCGACGAACTCGCGCGCGGCCTGATCGCCCCCGGCACCCCCGGCGCCGACGCGCTGCTGCGCGCCCACGTCGCCGGGCTGCCGCAGTTCCGCGCGCTGGACATCACCGACGCCGAGGGCCGGCGCATCGCCTCGTCGCATGCCGACACCGCGCCGGCCGCGCCGCTGGCCGCACACGAGTTCTTCGTCGCCGCGCGCGACGGCGCCACCGGCGCGCTGCACCTGAGCCTGCCGCACGTGCTGCGGCCCGAGGACCCACCGTCGATCAGCGTGGCGATGGACTGGCGCGACGCGCACGGCCGCTTCGGCGGCGTCGTGATGCTGGAGGCGGCGCCCGATTTCCTCGACCGCGACTTCGACCGCCTGTCGCCGTCGGCCGACACGCGCATGGCGATCTACCGCCGCGACCTCGGCCTGGTCGCCGACGGCCCCGGCGACCATTCGCGCGAATGGGCCCAGGACGACGCCGCGCACGGCCTCTGGGACGACCCGCAGCGCGCCCGGACGCGCGAGCTGCAGCTGCCCGGCGGCGAGCGCCGGCTGGTCGCGGCCCGGGCGCTGGCGCGCGCGCCGCTGCTGCTGGTGGTCTCGCGCAGCCGCGCCGCGGCGCTGGCGCCGTGGACACGCCAGGCCTGGCTGGTCGGCGGCTTCGCCGGCTCGGCGCTGCTGGTGACGCTGCTGATGGGCGTGCGCAACGCGTGCGAGCAGGCGCGCCGCCGGGCCAGCGAGGCGGCGCTGGAAGCCGAGCAGGCGCGCACGCTGCGCGCCTTCCAGGCGGCGCAGGAAGGCGCCTGGGAGTGGAACCCCGCCACCGGCCACAGCTACCTGTCTCCGCGCATGAAGGAACTGCTCGGCCTGGCGCGCGATGCCGAAGTGCACGACGGCCCGGTGGCCACCGCGCTGCTGCACCCTGAGGACGTCGAGCCGCTGCGCGCGGCCTTCGTCGAACATGCTGCCGGCCGCCAGGGCGCCTTCGACCGCGTGTTCCGCGTACGCACGCCCGACGGCGGCTGGCGCCACGTGCGCACGCGCGGGCTGGCGGTCGCCGGCCCGGAAGGCGTGCTGCTGAGCGGCACCGCGATCGATGTCAGCGACGAGGTGCAGGCGCGCGAGGAACGGCAGCGGCTCGAGGACGAACTGGGCCGCGCCCGGCGCATGGAGGCGCTGGGCACGCTGGCCGGCGGGGTCGCGCACGACTTCAACAACATCCTCGCGTCGGTCATCGGCTACGGCGAGATCGCGCGCGACGGCCTGCCGCCGGATTCCGCCGCCGCCCGCCCGGTCGAGCGCGTGCTGCAGGCCGGACAGCGCGGCAAGGCGCTGGTCGAACGCATCCTGGCCTTCAGCCGCGGCGCGCCGCGCTCGCGCGTGCCGCTGCGGCTGCAGCCGGTGGTCGACGAGGTGCTGAAGCTGCTGGCCTCGCAGCTGCCGGCCGGCACCTCGCTGCAGCAGCAGCGCCAGGCCCCCGACGCCGTCGTGCGCGGCGACGCGACCGCGGTCTTCGAGGCGGTGATGAACCTCTGCACCAACGGCCTGCAGGCGATGCCGCAAGGCGGCACGCTGGGCGTGGCGCTCGACCGCGTCGAGCTCGCCGAGGAACGCCGCCTGTTCGACGGCCGCCTGGCGCCCGGCCGCTACGTGCGCCTGGTCGTCGAGGACCAGGGCACCGGCATCCCGGCCGAGGTGCTGCCGCATCTGTTCGAACCCTTCTTCACGACCCGCAGCGCGGGCGGCGCTGGCGGCACGCATCGCGGCACCGGGCTGGGGCTGGCGGTGGTGCACGGCGTCGTCGTCGACCTGGGCGGCGCGATCGACCTGCACACGCGCGCCGGCCAGGGCACACGCTTCGAACTCTACCTGCCGTGGTGCGACGAGGCGGTGGCCGACGACGCGGCGGCCGACGACACCGCCACGCTGCCGATGGGCGACGGCCAGGCGCTGCTCGTCGTCGACGACGAGCCGGCGCTGGTCGACCTGGCGTCGGAGCTGCTGGCCGGCCTGGGCTACGAACCCTTCGGCACCGCGTCGAGCGCCGAAGCGCTGCGCCGCTTCGAGGCCGAACCCGAGCGCTACGCGCTGCTGCTGACCGACGAGCTGATGCCCGGCTTGAGCGGCACCGCGCTGGCGCAGGCGGTGCACGCGCTGCGCCCCGGGCTGCCGGTGGTGCTGGCCAGCGGCTGGGGCGGGCCGCAGTTCGAGCAGCGTGCGGCCGGCGCGGGCATCACGGTGACGCTGGCCAAGCCGCTGACGCGCGCCGAGCTCGCGCGGGCCATCGCGCGGGCGCTGCGCGGCTGAAGACGCCGCGTTGCAGCACGGGCTACACGCGTAACGCCCGGCACGGCGCGACGAAACCGCGGCTTGCAGCGCGGCTCGCACAGTGGAGCCATCGCATCGATCCCCGGTGCGACATCGAAGAAGGAAAGCAAGATGTCCACTCGTTTCGCCAAGCCCCTCGTCGTCATGTCTCTGCTGGCCGGCATCGGCGGCGTCGCGCACGCCGAAGGGCTGTACGTCGGCGGCGCGCTGAGCGCACCGGACTACAGCAGCCGCATCAACGGCTTCGGCGGCGGTGACGGCGGCTCGGGCCCGGGCCTGAAGCTCTATGGCGGCTACCACGTGACGCCGAACTTCGCCGTCGAAGGCGGCTACTTCAACCTCGGCCGCTCGCACGCAGACGGCACCGGCGGCACCGCCAAGGCCCAGGGCGTGTTCCTGGACGGCGTCGCCAGCTACGAGTTCGTGCCGAAGTGGTCGGTGCTGGGCAGCCTGGGCGTCGCCGAAGGCCACCTGAAGACCTCGGACGGCACCGACAACAGCCCGGCGCTGAAGGTCGGCGCCGGCCTGCAGTACGACCTGAACCAGAAGACCTCGCTGCGCCTGGGCTACGAGCGCTACCGCTTCGTCAACGCGTTCGACGCCAAGCCCTACGTCGGCCAGACGACCTTCGGCGCGAACTTCGCGTTCTAAGGCCCCCGAAGACCGGGAGGCCGTGCGGCCGGCAGCCCCAGCCGCGACAGCCGCCCGGTGCGGATCGCCTCGGCGATCACCGCAGCCTGGGCCTGCATGCGCTCGGCAGCCGGCGCGTCCTCCGCGCCGGCGACGACGGTCGCGTCGACCGCGTCGCAGCGGCCCATCTGCATGCAGAACATCAACTGAAGCAGCGTGCCGCGGCCGCAATGGCCGCCGAGCGTGCAGCTGGCCAGCAGCACGGCCTCGCCCAGGGTCGCGCCTTCCCTCAGCGTCTCGTCCAGTCCGGCAGCCTGGTCCGGGTGCTGCTGTAGGAACTGCAGCCAGTCGGACAAAGCCCCCCCGGCCCACGGCAGCGCGTCACCGCCGTCGCGCTGCAGGGTCCGGGACAGGGCCGCCCTGACCTGCCGGACCTGGGCGTCGCCCGGGTCATCCGGCAAGTCGAGTGCGACCGAGCTTATCGGAGAGTCCGGGCCGTACACGGCATCGTGCAGCGCCTTGCGCCCGGCCCGCAGCGCCTGCGGCGACTCGCCGTAGAAGAGCTTGCAGCGATCGCGAAGCTGGGTCCTGGCCAGTTCGATATCGCCCTTGATCTGTGCGTCGGCCATCGCCAGCCCGGCGTGGACGTCGTGCACGGACAGCAGGCAATGACCCACGGCCTCGCTGGCGATGAACTTGGCTTCGACCGAGTCCGACTCCAGGCCCGCGCGATAGATCGCGTACAGATCCTCGGGCGAGGCCGTGTTCAGCTGCCGGACCGAAGCCCGCGACGGGTGGGCCTGGGGCGGCGACGGCGGCGGCGCCGAAGGGCTCGCCTGCACCGCGACGGGGTTCGCCACGGCCTCCGCCTGCGGCACGCAGGGCGGGCACCGGCGGCGAGCCCGAGGACGCGAGTGCGCTCAGCGCTTGCCGCAGTAGCGCCCGGCCCAGTGCGCGCAGGGCGGCGGCAGCACCGACGAAGGCCGCATGCCGTCCTCTTGAACGACGCCGCACGGGGACGGATGCGGAGCATCGGGCTGGCGCGAAACGCCCAGCGCCTGCTCGAGCACGGCCGCCAGCCCGTCGACGTCCACGCCGGCCGGCGGCGGCAGCTCCAGCCACTCGGCCAGCGTGCCGATCACGCAGGCGCGCACGGGCCATCCCAGATGCCGCGCCGCCGCCTGCCGCGTGCCGAGCGCCCGCTGGATGGCCCGCTGCAGGCGACAGCGCGCCAGCAGGATGCGTTCGCGCACCTCGGGCACGTCGGGGTTGCGCACCAGCAGCTGGCAGAGTTCGCGGTGGCGAGCATCGGACACGGTTTCGGCCACCGCCCGCGCCAGGGTCGGCGCCGGTGCCCTGCGCATGTCCTCGGGTGCCAGCTGCTCCAGGGGCAGCCGCCGCGACTGCAGCAGCGCCTGCAGGAGGCTGGACTTGCCGTCGAAGTGCCAGTACAGCGCCCCGCGCGTCAGCCCGGCCGACCGCACGATCGCCTCCAGCGTGGCCGAGGCCACACTCGTCTCGACGAAGACGCGACCGGCAGCATCGAGCAGGCGCTGCCGGGTCTCGTCGGCCTGCTGCGCCTTGAGGCCGGAGGCTGCGCGCCGGGCACCCATGGCGTCGCCACCGTCAGCGACGTGCCGGCTCGGCAGGCGCTTGCGCCGCGGTCTGCTCGGTCCAGCCGCCACCCAGAACCTTGTAGAGGGTGACCAGGTTGTTGGCCCGCGCCAGCTCGACACTGATCAGGCCCTGCTGGGCGCTGTACAGGCTGCGCTGGGCGTCCAGGACGTCCAGGTAGCTGTCCACCCCCATGCGAAAGCGCGCGTCGGACAGGCGCAGGCTCTGCTGCGTGGCGTCGACCAGCCGGGCCTGGGCAGACTGGCGGTCGCTGACCGTGGCGCGCACCGCCAAGGCGTCGGCCACCTCCTTGAAGGCGGACTGGATGGTCTTCTCGTAGCTGGCCACGGCGATGTCGCGCTCGGCCTTGGCGCTGTCCAGCGTGGCCTGGTTGCTGCCGGCGTCGAACAGGGGCAGCGACAGCCCGGGCGAGAAGGTCCAGCCGCCGCCGTGTCCGCTCTTGAACAGCTGGCTCAGCTCGGAACTGCTGTAGCCGGCCGAGGCCGTCAGGCTGATGCGCGGGAAGAACGCCGCGCGTGCGGCGCCGATGTTGGCGTTGGCGGCCTGCAGCGTGTGCTCGGCCGAGCGGATGTCGGGCCGGCGCGCCAGCAGGTCCGAAGGCAGGCCCAGCGGCAGGTCGCCGGCGCCGAAGACCCGGGGCAGCACCTGCGGCAGCGCCGGCGGCAGCAGACGCTCCGGCACCTCGGTGCCGACCACCAGGGCCAGGGCATTGCGGTCCTGCGCGACCTGGGCCGTGTAGGCCGCGACGTCCACCCGCGCCGACTCCAGGCTGCTCTGCACCTGACGCAGGGTCAGCTCGGACGACGAGCCCAGCGCGTAGGCGCGCTCGGTCAGCTCCAGCGTCGCCTGGCGGGACTCCAGCGTACGGCGGGCGAGGTCCAGCAGGGCCTGGTCGGCGGCCAGGGTCAGGTAGTCGCCGGCGACCTCGGCCACCAGGCTGATGCGCGTGCTCAGCGCCGCCTCGGCGGTGCCGAGGTAGGCCTGCAGGGCCTGCTCGTTGAGGCTGCGCACGCGGCCGAACAGGTCCAGCTCGTAAGCCGAGAAGCCGATGCCGGCGCTGTAGGCATGGCTGACCGCCGCCTGGCCGGTGCCGGTCTGCTCCGCCGGGGTGCGGGTGCCGGTGCCCGCGGCTGTCGCGTTGACACCGGGGAACAGGTCGGCCCGCTGGATGCGGTAGGCCGCGCGGGACTTCTCGATGCCGAGCACGGCCACCCGCAGGTCGCGGTTGTTGTCCAGCGCCAGGCCGATGAGTTCACGCAGGCGCTCGTCGGCGAAGAAGTCGCGCCAGCCGAGTTCGGCGGCGCTCACGGAGTTCGCCGCGGGCGTGGCCGGCGCCGGGTAGTGGTCCGCCACCGGCAGCGGCGGCCGCTCGTAGACGGGCATCAGGCTGCAGCCGCCCAGCAGGGCAAGCGCCGCCGTGGCGAGGAGCGTGGGGGAAGTCAGCAAGCGGCGCATCTCAACGCACCTCCGTCACGGTGGGTTGGCCGCCCGAGGACGCCGCGGCGTCCGGCGCGGGACGCCGGTCGAACAGCCGCATGACGACCACGAAGAACAGCGGCACGAAGAAGATCGCCAGGAAGGTGCCGGTGAGCATGCCGCCGATCACGGCATTGCCCAGCGCGTTCTGAGCGCCGGAGCCGGCGCCGTTGTTGTGCGCCAGCGGCACGATGCCCAGCACGAAGGCCAGCGAGGTCATGATGATCGGCCGCAGACGCAGCCGGGCGGCCTCCACCGCCGCCTGCATATGGCTGCGGCCCTGGGCCACCAGGTCCTTGGCGAACTCGATGATCAGGATGGCGTTCTTGCTCGCCAGGCCGACGGTCGTCAGCAGGCCGACCTGGAAGTACACGTCGTTGAGCTTCCAGGTCAGAAGAGCCGCCACCAGCGTGCCCAGCACGCCCAGCGGCACGACCAGGATCACCGCGAACGGGATCGCCCAGCTCTCGTACAGCGCCGCCAGGCACAGGAAGACGATCAGCACCGACAGCGCGTAGAGCATCATCGCCTGCGAGCCCGCCTGCCGCTCCTGCAGCGACAAGCCGGTCCATTCGTAGCCGATGCCCTTGGGCAGGCGCGCGACCAGTTCCTCCATCTTGGACATGGCCTCGCCGCTGGACATCATGCCGGGGATGGCCATTCCCAGGATCTCCACCGACGAGACGCCGTTGTATCGCTCCAGGCGCGGCGAGCCGGACGTCCAGTGGCCGCTGGCGAACGTGTCGAAGCGCACCATCTGACCGGCGCTGTTGCGCGCGTACCAGCGGCTCAGGTCCTCAGGCACCATTCGGTAGGCGGCATCTCCCTGGACATAGATCTTCTTGACCCGGCCCTTGTCGATGAAGTCGTCGACGTAGGCGCTGCCCCAGGCGGCCGACAGCACCGCGTTGATGTCCGCCACCGACAGGCCGAGCGCCGTGGCCTTGGCCTTGTCGATGCTGAGCACGTACTGCGGCTTGTCGTCCATGCCGTTGGGCCGCACGCCGGCCAGGCCCTTCTCCTGGGACGCCATGCCCAGCAGCTGGTTGCGCGCGTCCATCAACGCGGCATGTCCCAGGTTGCCCCGGTCCTGCAGCATCAGGTCGAAGCCGGTGGCGTTGCCCAGCTCGGACACGGCCGGCGGGATGATGGCGAACACCGAGGCGTCGCGGATCAGCGTGAAGGCTTGCTGCGCACGCGCCACCACGGCGCTGGCCTTGAGATCTGCGCTCTTGCGTTCGTCCCAGGGCCTCAGCCGCGTGAAGACCAGGCCCATGTTCTGGCCGCGGCCGGCGAAGCTGAAGCCGCTGACCGCGAAGGTCGACTCGACGGCGTCCTTCTCGTCGACCAGATAGTGCTTCTCGACCGCCGCCAGCACTTCGCTGGTCCGCTCGGACGTGGCGGTCGGCGGCAACTGCACCAGCGTGAAGACGGTGCCCTGGTCCTCGTCGGGCAGGAAGCCCTTGGGCAGCTTGATGTAGGCGCCCACCACCAGCAGCGACAGAACGCCGTAGATCAGCAGGTAGCGGCGGCTGCGGTGCAGCACGTGGCGCACCGCGCCGCCGTAGGCGACGCTGCTGCGGCGGAAGTTGCGGTTGAACCAGCCGAAGAATCCGGACGTGGCCTCGGCGTGCCCTTTTTCCACCGGCCTGAGCAAGGTCGCGCACAGGGCCGGCGTCAGCACCAGGGCGGTCAGCACCGACAGCGCCATCGCCGAGACGATGGTGATCGAGAACTGGCGGTAGATCACACCCGTGGAGCCGCCGAAGAACGCCATCGGCACGAACACCGCCGCGAGGACCAGGGCGACGCCCACCAGCGCCCCGGTGATCTGGTTCATGGACTTCTTGGTCGCTTCCTTCGGCGACAGCCCTTCCTCGCTCATCACCCGCTCGACGTTCTCCACGACCACGATGGCGTCGTCGACCAGCAGGCCGATGGCCAGGACCATCGCGAACATCGTCAGGGTGTTGATGTTGAAGCCGGCGGCCATCAGCACGCCGAAGGTGCCCAGCAGCACGACCGGCACCGCGATCGTCGGGATCAGCGTGGCGCGGAAGTTCTGCAGGAACAGGTACATGACCAGGAACACCAGCACGACGGCCTCGACCAGGGTCTTGACCACCTCCTCGACGGCGATGCGCACGAAAGGCGTCGTGTCGTACGGCTTGACCACCTTCATGCCCGCGGGGAAGTAGGGCTGAAGCTCGTCCATCTTGGCCTCGACGGCCTTGATGGTGTCCAGCGCATTGGCCCCCGTCGCGAGCTTCAGGGCCAGGCCCATGGCCGGCTTGCCGTTGAAGGTGCCGCTGATGGCGTAGTTCTCGCTGCCGAGTTCCACCCTCGCGACGTCCGACAGGAAGACCTGCGAGCCGTCGGTCTGCGTGCGCAGCAGGAGCTGATTGAACTCGTCCACCGTCTGCAGCCGCGTCTGGGCATTGATGGTGGCATTCAGTTGCTGGCCCTTGAGCGATGGGGCACCGCCGAACTCGCCAGCCGAGACCTGCGCGTTCTGCGCCTGGATGGCGGCGCTGACGTCGGCCGGGGTGAGCTTGTACTGGTTGAGCTTGCTGGGGTCCAGCCAGATGCGCATCGCGTACTGCGCCCCGAAGAGCTGGGTCTCGCCGACGCCGGGAACACGGCTCATCGGCTCCTGTACGGAGGAGGCGACGTAATCGGACATGTCCGCGCTGCTCATCTTCCCGTCTTCGGAGATGAAGGCCAGCACGGCCAGGAAGCTGCTGGAAGACTTGGTGACCTTGACGCCCTGCGACTGCACCGCCTGAGGCAGCAGCGGCGTGGCCAGCGCGAGCTTGTTCTGCACCTGCACCTGGGCGGTGTCGGGATTGGTGCCGTTCTCGAAGGTCAGCGTGATCGACACGTTGCCGGTCGAGTCGCTGGTCGAGCTCATGTAGAGCAGGCGGTCCAGCCCCTGCATCTTCTGCTCGATGACCTGGGTGACCGTGTCCTCCAGGGTCTTGGCGGAAGCGCCCGGGTAGGTCGCCGAGATGGCGATCGAAGGCGGCGCGATGCTGGGGTACTGCGCGACCGGCAACGCCTTGATCGACAGGATGCCGGCCAGCATGGTGACGATGGCCAGGACCCAGGCGAAGACGGGCCGTTCGATGAAGAAGCGAGCCATGATGTGTGCGTCTCCAGCGCGGGGTCAGGAACGGGCGGCCGAAGCGGCTTGCGGCGGAGTGGGCCCGGCGCCGGCGGGCAGCACCTCCACGGTCTGACCGGGACGGATCTTCTGCAGCCCGTCGACGACCAGGCGGTCGCCGGCCTTCAGGCCCGATGTCACCATCCAGCGGTCCCCGATGGTCTGCCCCGTCTGCAGCGAACGCAGCTCGACCTTGTTGTCCGGCGTGACGACGTATGCGGTGGGGTCGCCCTTGGTGTCGCGCACGATGGCACGCTGGGGCACGGCGATGGCCTGCTCGGCGACGCCTTGCTGGACGACGGCGCGCGCGTACATGCCCGGCAGCAGTTCGCCCTTGGGGTTCGGGAACTCGGCCCGGATGGTCACGGCGCCGCTGGTCGGGTCGACCGAGACTTCAGCGAACTTCAGCTTGCCTGCCAGGGGGTAGCGGCTGCCGTCTTCCAGCAGCAGATCCACCTTGGCGGCGTCGGCACCCGCATGCTTGAGCTGACCGGCCTCGAGCGCGCGCTTGAGCCGCAGCAGCGCCGCGCTGGGCTGCGTGACGTCGACGTAGATCGGATCGAGCTGCTGCACGGTCGCCAGCGCGGTGGTCTGGTTGGCCGTGACCAGCGCCCCCGGGCTCACCGAGGACCGCCCCACCCGGCCGGAGATCGGGGCACTGACCCGCGTGTAGGACAGGTTGATGCGGGCGGTGGCCAGGGCCGCCCGGGCGGAATTGACGTCGGCACGCGCCTGCAGCAAGGCGGCGGCGGCGTCATCGGCGTCCTGCTGGCTGACGGCCCTGATCTTCACCAGCTCGCCGTAACGCTCGGCCTTCAGCCGGGCACTGACCAGGGTGGCTTCGGCACGCTCCAGCGCCGCCTGGGCCGAATCGACCGTCGCCTGATAGGTCGCGGGGTCGATCTGGTAGAGCAGGTCGCCGGCCTTGACCAGGCTTCCTTCGATGAAGGCACGGCGCTGCACGATGCCGCCGACTTGCGGACGCACGTCCGAGACCATCTCCGCCGTCACCCGGCCAGGCAGTTCGCGCGTGATCGGCAAGGCCTGGGCCTGCACCGTGACGACACCCACCTGGGGAACGGCCAGTGCAGGCGGCGGACCGCCGGCGGGCGGCTTGCCGCAGGCCGTCAGCAAGACGATGGCGGTGGCGGCGGCAGCAGCCGGCACGCTTTTGGTGAAGGGGGTGTGAGACATGGTGGGGCACTCCGGCCGAGAGCTTTTCTAAACTGAACTGTACGGTATCTTATTGGGTTTCGCGACTCCCTGCTCGGCAACGCGGACTTGGGGGCCGAGGCCGTGACGGAGTCCACGCCCGGCGCCGGCCGCCGGCGGCCGGCGGGGCGGGCACAATCCCGCACCCAGGCCGGAGCCGCTTCAGCCCGCCCCCGAACTACCGATTGCGGGACCGACTCCCATGCGTACCAAGAGCGAAGAGCGCCGACAGCACATCGTCAACGTCGCGGCCGGGGTGTTCGAGGAGGTGGGCTTCGACAAGGCCTCCATGGCAGAGATCGCCCAGAGAGTCGGAGGCTCCAAGGCCACGCTCTACAACTACTTCAGCTCCAAGGAAGAGCTGTTCGTGGCGGTCATGGACCGCTCCGCTCATCGGCTCATGGGTTCGGTGTTCGACCACCTCGAGCGCCCGGGCCCGCTGCGCGAGGTCCTCGTGAACATCGGCGTGCAGTACATCGAAGGCCTGCTGTCGCCCGACATGGTGGCCTTCGGCCGCATGGCCATCGCCGAAGGGGATCGCAGCGACGTCGGCCGCCTGGTCTTCGAGAAAGGCATCTCGAAGGGCTGGGGGAAGATGCGCGACTTCCTCGCGAAGCTGCTGGCCGCGCAAGGGCGCGCCGATGTGGACGCCATGACGGCGGCCTGGCACTTCAAGGCCTTGGTGGAATCCGAACTGCGCGAGAAGCGCCAGCTCGGCGTCTATCGCGACATGCCGCCGGCGACAACGGTTCGCACGACGGTGTCTCAGGGCGTCGACCTGTGGCTGCGGGGTTACGGCCTGGACGCCGACACCGTGCTGAGCGCCACCGGGAAGGATCAGCCGCGCTAGTACTTAGGCGGGACACCCGCCTGCCCCAGGCGGACCTTCAGCGTGTGGCGCGAGGGATGCAGCACCTTGCGTCCGCCGGTTCGCTCATCGAGCGTCGTGACACCGGGCCGTCTCACAGCCCGTGCGACAACTTTCGGAACGCACAAAGAAAAAATGCCTGATTCCAGGGGAATCAGGCATTTTGTGCGTTGCCGCTTATTCGGTGGGGTGGCTGATGGGAGACCATTGGCCACCGCGAAACCCCAGCTCTCACAGGCACTTAGAGCCGACGCAACACAGGTCTGTGCATCAGATTGTGTGACAGGACCGAGCGCACGGCAAGCGCCTGGCAAGGTCGCCAAACCCGGGACCGATGTGCTAGATTTGCGGTGCCCTGGCGGTAGGCGGCCCCCCGGCTACCTGCAGTCACCTTTCACTGTCACTCTGTGACCTCCTGTAGGCGTCCTGGTCAACTTGGTGTATCCCTGTTGGCAGCGCCATATTGGTTAGCTGAATATCCGCGCGCTTGCGCGCTGGGCGCGCCAGGGTTGTGAAAGGAATCGTTGAGATGAAGAAGAAACGTCCCAACGACCGCCCTGTTCGCGATTGGTTTGGGATGGGCATTGCACTTGTGCAACTCATCACTGCCATCGTGAACGCGGTCTTCAACTATCAGCTAGCCAATGCCCGCGAAGTGGCTGCACAAGTTTGAGCGAAAGCCAGGTCGTTGGGTTTTCGAGCCTTCCCCTGAAGCGCGCGCAGAGGGCGTCGAGGTCAAAGAGCTCGTCGAGTCCCACTGGAAGGCCCCAAGCTACTACTTTCACCTGCGGCAGGGAGGCCACGTCGCCGCACTGATGCGCCACCAACGAAGCACCTGCTTCGTCAAGGTCGACATCGCCGACTTCTTCGGCTCAGTCAGTCGCTCCCGCATCTCGCGCGTGCTGAAGGAGTTCGTCAGCCACGCGGAGGCCAGACGGATTGCAACGGCGAGCACGGTTCAACATCCCGAAGACCCAGCCCGGCAAATCCTGCCATATGGGTTCGTCCAGTCGCCGCTGCTGGCCTCGCTCGCGTTGCACAAAAGCGGGCTGGGCAAGTACCTCGACCAACTGCATCGCGAGAACAGCGTCGTCGTCACCGTGTACGTCGACGACATCATCGTGTCGGGTAACGACCCCGAAGAACTAGGTGACGTGCTGACGACGATGAAGACCAAAGCGCAGCGGTCGCGCCTCGCCTTCAGCGACGACAAGGAACAGGGCCCGGCGGCAACCATCTCCGCGTTCAACATCGAACTTGCGGCAGGTACTCCGCTTTCGGTCCTGCCACCGAAGCTGGCCGAGTTTCGTGAAGCCTTCCAGGCCTCGACGAGCGAACTGCAACGCGCGGGCATTCAGGGCTACGTGCGCAGCGTGAACCCGGTTCAGGCGGACTCGTTGCCCTGACAGGCCGGACATGTCCGCGAAAGGCGCCCGATGGGCGCCTTTCGCGTTACGGGCTGCCCTCGACCTGCGCCGACTCGACGCCGCACAGCAGGTCGGCCGCCCGCTGGGCCTGAGCGGCGGCGGTGAAGATGGCGCGCTTGTCGTGCTTCAGCACGGCCAGCCACGCGGCCAGGTACGCGGCATGGTCCTCACGCGGTTCCGGGCTGAGCCGGCTGCCGGCGCACACGAAGGCGGCGCCGAGCTCGGCAACGAGCTCTTCCATCGCGTAGGCCTGGTCGCCGAAGCGCTGGCCGAACTGGCGCGCCAGGCGGTCCGGGTGGCCGGTCCAGTGCACGAGCTCGTGCGCCAGGGTGCCGAAGTACGCGGCGGCATCGCGGAAACGCGAAGCATCGGGCATCTGCACGAGGTCAGGCCCCGGTGCGTAGAACGCGCGGTCGCCGCCGTGGCGAACCGTCGCGCCTGCCCGCGCCACCAGGGCCAGCGCGTCGGCGTCGGGCTGGATGGCCGCGGGCACCTCGGGTGCGGCTGGCGCAGCCAGCCCATCCACCTGCTCGGTGTTGAAGACCGTGTAGCTGCGCAGGAAAGCCACCGCCCGCCGTGCCGGGGCTTCGCCTTCGACCGCCTCGGTGCCCTCCTTGCTGGGGCTGAACTGACCGGCATAGACCACCATCGTGCCGCGCTCGCCCTTGCGAACCTGCCCGCCCAGCGCCTCGGCCTGGCGGTAGGTCAACCAGGTGCGCGATGTGAAGCCGCGTTCCATCGCTGCGCCCCACAGCAGCAGAACATTCACGCCACGATACGGCTCGCCGCCGTGCCGGCGGGGCAGCATGCCGCCGCTGGCGGCGCCACGGGACCACGGGCACGACCAGGGGCGGACGCCCCGGTCCAGGGCCTCGACGATTCGACGGGTGACCTCGGCGTAGAGGTCGCGCTGCTGTTGCTTGCCTTCCATGACTTGCTCCTTTAGGGCTGGGGGTGCGTGTGGCACCCCGTGCCCGTCGGCGAGACCGGGGGTAGAAGAGCGCAACCGCCGCAGGCCTGGAAGGGGCACACCCCGGCTGCACGACAGGAAGCTGGGGATGCCAGGCCGGAGGGCACGCCGCAGCGTGCGGACGGTTGCGCGGCGCGAGGGGAGACCCCTTAGCAGGGTCATATCGAAATTTCGCTGACAGCGAAACACAACTTGCGCTGGGCGAAGTTCTTCGGCTACACTCCGCCCCGAGGCTGACAGAGATAACTGTCGACTGTTGGGGTGCTACAGCACCCTGTGGGGCCGAAAGGCTCTAACTACTCGCAAGCCCACGCCGCACGGTGCCGGTCCTCCGGTGCGCGGTACGGTTGGGGCCGGTGCGAGCCTGCCCGGGCGACCCCGGGCAGGCATCTGGAAGTGAAGGGGGTCAACTCGCCGCTTTGCTCTGTTCGGTTGCGGGCGACAGCCACGGCGCACACATCCCGTGTGCGTTGTTTGGTGCAGCCGAAAGGAATCGTCATGAGTGACGTTCTGAAGCCTCCTCAGCGGCGGGCGACGAAGAAGCAACGCAAGAAGTCCTGGTGGGTGCGTCCCGAGACGTTCCGCCTGGCCACCGCGGTGGTCCGGCTCGTCTCGATGGTCGCCAAGCTGATTGACTTCCTGCTTCGGTGATTCGTCACCCCTTTATTTCAAATTCGAGAGGCATGCCATGTTGAATCGCGCCCTGAAGCTGCTTCGGACCTACCACCAGTACACCCAAGTGGAGCTGGCCAAGCGCCTTGGGATTTCCAACTCGTACCTGAGCGAGCTGGAGAAAGGCGACAAGACGCCCGGGCTGGACCTGCTGGAGCGGTATTCCGAGGTTTTCAAGATGCCCGTGTCCTCCATCCTCTTGTTCTCGGAGTCCATCAATGAGGACCGAAAGCCCGGGGCGAAGCTGCGGGTGGCGGCGGCGGACAAGATACTGAGGCTGCTTGAGTGGCTTCAGGAACGCGATGCCGTCGAGCGCGCCGCGTAAGGCCTACGCGCTGAATCAGTCGCCGCTCTTCCGCTTGCGCGGCAAGGGGCGGTTTGAGGACGTCATCGGCGTCAAATGGGAGTCGGTGACGGACCTTCTGGCTGCCGAATCTTTTCGGGTCTGGAAGGGGCCGAAGGACCGGGAAATCCAGGCGCCCATCCATTGGATGGCGGCAGTGCACAAGGTCATCGCCGACCTGCTCGCACGCATTGAGGTCCCGGACTACGTGTTCTCGCAGAAGGGCCGTTCGTATGCGGACAACGCGCGGCAGCACCTCGGTAACCACCCGGTCATCAAGACCGACATCAACAAGTTCTATCCAAGCGTGACCCGGGCCATGGTGTTCCGGATGTTCGTGCGCGACTTCGAGTGCGCCGCCGATGTCGCGGACCGGCTGGCCGACATCTGTTGCTACAGGCAACTGCATCTGCCTACCGGAAGTCCGCTGAGCGGCCGGGTGGCATTCTTCGCCGCGAGGGGGCTGTTCGAGGACATCGCCAAGCTCGCAGTTGCCTCAGGCTGCAAACTGACCATCTACGTCGATGACATCGCGCTCTCAGGTCCGAACGCCACGAAGCGCCTACTGGGTGAAGTACGCATGCTCATTGCTCGCCATGGCTTGAAGTCCAAGGGCAAGAAGTCGGCCACCTTCGCTGCCGGCGCGCCTAAGAGTGTCACCGGCGCGGTCATCGTCGGTTAAGAACTGCGGCTGCCAAACGAGCGCCATCGAAAGCTGCATGAGACCCGTTCCGCATACGTCGCCGCAGACGGCGATGAGCGAGCGAAGCTCGGCCGCCAGCTGCGTGGACGCCAGCAAGAGGCCGCGCAGATTCTTCGACCCGTGGCGCGGGCGACCTAACCTGGCAACGGTCGTAAACAAGAGAGGCGCCCGAAGGCGCCTCTCCCCCCTTGCGGGGCCGTACAGTGCATTTTCCGGACGGGGCCGAGGCCACGAACGGGCGCGCGGGAACGCGCCTAATCAGCTGGTCCCGATTGCCTGCGGGTCATCGTCTGAGGGTCTACCTAGGGTAGCTCCCAGGTTTTAAACGGCGCGCTGCCTCAGGTCGTGTAACGTCGTCACGCTGGAACCGACCCACACCAGCGGGTCGCGCAGCTCGACCGCGACGAGCTTGACCCGGCGTTCCAGCGTTACGCGTTCCTGCAAGGGTCGGTGGCCCCACAGCGAAGTCGCGGCCAGCAGGATGCGGCGGGCATGGTTCAGCTCGCGGTCGTAGACGAAGACCAAGCCTCCAAGCCGGTAGGCGCCGGCCTGGTCGAGCGGCTGGCCGACGAGCTCTGCCCACCGCAGGCAGGCCGCGAGCTGCGGCAGCGCCTTGCGGGCGGCCTCGACCTCGCACACCTCCACCGTCGCCGGCCCGTCGGCGCGGCGCTGCCAGACAGCACCGTCTGGCATCTTGCGCAGCATCTTCACCATCCGGTCCACCGGGAACGGCGCCTTGCGCCGCAGCAGCAGGTACTCCCCTGCGGTCTGGAAGCCCTCGACCTGGCGTTCAATGAGGTAACGCGTGGCGAGAGTTCGGTGGAAGAAAGTGCTGCCGGACACGCTCGACAGGTCTAGCGTGTGCTGCGCCTCGATGCCCCGGGCCTCCAGCCAGGTTGCGCCGACACGGGTCAGGCACAGGCTGCGCGAGCCCAGCGCGTTACGGCGTTCCAGCAGCAGGCCCTCGGCGACCAGCCGGCTGGCAACGCGCCTACTGACCTGCTCGGCGTATCGCGCCTTGGGCCAGACGGCGCGGGCCAGCTCGGCGATGCGGACGTGTCCATGGTGGGCGACGACACGCATGCACTTCAGCTCGTTGATGCGGGCCTGCTCGCGCCCGCTGCGGCTGTTGGTTTGTCGCGGCGCGCGTGATGGTGGCGCGGCGGCGGGCGTGGCGCCCAGCACGCCCTGCAAGTCGGAGGTCGAGACTTTCATGGTGGCTTCCGGTGGTAGGTCCACTGTCTAGCCACCGTCTCGCCGGCCACCGCCGTCCCGAGTGCCTGCGCGTCATTGCGCGAAGGCTAAAACGGGGGGCTTCACTCCATCGAGCCGGCAGTTCCGCCGCGCTTCGCCCGACGGGCGCACCCGTCACCTGGAGCATCTCGATGGACAAGTTCATCCCCAAGTCCGCGCTGGTCGAAGCCCTCGGCGTCTCGACCCGCACCCTGGAAAACTGGATTGCGCAGCGCGCATTCCCCGCCCCGCGCCACCTGGCAGGCAGCCGGCTGTCGTTCTTCGACGTGGCCGAGGTTGAAGCCTGGCTGGAACGCGAGCTCACCGAAGGGGGCCAGGCATGAAGCGCCCTCGCAACCGCATCGCCAGCACCGAGAACGACCGCTGGTTCGAGCGCTACGGCAAGGGCGGGTACTTCTGCCTGCCGCGGGCGATGCTGTTCAACGTGGTCGACTGCATCGACAACGCGGCCATGTATGTGTACCTCGCTCTCGCCTCCTGCCACTACGAGGGAAACACGACCTACGCTGGGCCGCACATCGCCAAGCTCACGGGCAAGGACGAGCGGGCTGTCCGCGGCCATCTCGCTGACCTGGAAACGCTGGGCCTCATCCGCCGAGAGCCGCTTGGCCAAGGCTTCAAGGTGCTGTTCCTGTGCCCCGACCGCCAGCGCATCAAGGACGGTGCAGCCGAAATCACGTCACGCAAGCTGGCGCGGCAGCAGCGCCGCGCGCTGGCTCAGAGGGCAGCGCCATCAGCGACGGATGGCGGTCACCAACGAGAGTTGCTGAATCCGCCGCCGAACGAACCGCCGCTGGAGAAGCCGCCAGCATCGTGACGGTGGTCGGAGAAGCCATAGGCATTCCCGTTCACGTCCACATGGCCGGTGGCCATGGGCGTACCGTCAACGTTGACCGCCGGCCCGCGGCGGTCATTGCTGCCGTGCCGCCGGCGGTGACCGTCGTCGTCATCGCCTGGGGCGTACCTCGCAGGGGCAGTCAAGCCCAGGCGCTGGCTCAGGCTGCCTGGCCCGCGCAGGCTCTGCACCGCAAGCACCAGCGCCCAGACAACACCGACCAGGAACACCACGGGGCCGACCAGAATGGCCAAGAGGTCCACCGGCTTGCCGAAGACACGAATGCCCGGGTTGAACAGCAAGCCGCCGAAGAACAGGAAGGCCCCGGCGAAGGTCAGCAGCAACCAGGTGTACGAGCGTTGGGGCATGAGAGTTTGTGACTGTTGGGCCGGTGCCTTCCGTCACGCAGGTATCGGCCCGACGGGCAGGGACTTGAGCCCGGCACCGGGCCAGACGCTCGTCACACTCGCGCGCTTCTGCAGGCTTCAGCCTGCCTGACACGGGGCGGGCCAGGCCCGCCCTCGCGTCGCCCCCAGCCCAGGCCCCCCTGCCTTGCGGGTGCTCTTCACCGGGCGACAGCCGCCCGCAGGGCGGCTTCTTCTTCGGTTCTCAGAACAGGTTTTCTGCAACCGCTTCTGGTCTGAAGGACTTTGGTTATTCGTGGGTGGTGGTCACGCGGTAACGGTATCCGGGTGGTGGTCACCCGGCACCGTTACGGCGTGACGTCGTTTCAGATGACGCCAGTCAGCTTGTCGAGCAGCTTCATCAGGTCCGGCGGCTGCCGGACGATGTGATAGCTCCACCGCCCGAAGCGCCCGTCGTTGTTGACGGCGGTGCACCAGCGGTGCGCGGCCTGGGCCTTCACCTCGGCGTCACCGGGCTGGCCCTTCACCTCGACCATCAGGCGCTCGCCCGTCGTCAGGTCCACGATGAAGTCGGGCAGGTAGCGGCGGCGGATGCCGTCCTTGCGATACGGCACGATGAAGCCCAGGTGGTCGTTCTTGACCCACTTGGCGACACCCTCGTGGGCGTCCAGTGCGGTGGCCGCTGCCTGCTCCCAGGTCTTCGTGTCCGCGACGATGGCGTTCAGGTGGCACTTCTGCACCGGCCAGGGTTGCCGCCCGGTGAAGAACTCGACGTGTCGCGTCGAGCGCTCGCCCGCCGGGCCCGGCACGATGATGGGCCGCTCCTGCGTCTTGCCGCTCTCGTCCACCGGCACCAGCGAGTCGAACAGGATGCCCACCGCCTGCTGGAAGTACGGGTTCAGTGCCACGTCCTGCGGCGCCCGGTTGCCCGACAGCTTCAGCTTCTCGGCCAGGAACCGGGTCGTGTAGCCCAGCAGTTGCGGGAACAGGCGGTGCGTGGGGATGACATCGCCACGGTCGGCCAGCCACTGCTGCGTCAGCACCTTGGCCATCGTGAAGGCCACCTGCTGCACCCGCACCTTAGCCCGCCACTGGTCCAGGTTCACCACGTCGGCCGCGCCAGGCCCGTAGGCGGCCAGGGCACCGTCCTGCGTGGTCAGGCCCTTCATCAGCGTCACGTCCGGCACCGTCATGGGGTTCAGCTCCAAGGTCGGCACCTTGGGCCAGTCCATGGTCAGCCGGGTCACGCCGGGGTCGGTGTAGCCCTCCACCACCGGGAAGGCCAGCTCGTACTGTGCCTTGGCCGGCACGGCGTAAATCTGGTTGGCCGGCGGTGACGGCGGCTGCTGGGCACCGCCCTCCACCTTGAACGGGATGAGCTCGAAGGGCACGCCGAAGACTTTGGCCGTCTCCTCGCGGAAGAAGCCGGTGGCCTCGTCCACCGCGTACGAGGTGCGCCGCAGCGCCCGGCCGACCACCTGTTCGCACAGCAGTTGCGAGCCGAAGGGGCGCAGGCCCACCACGTGCGTCACGGTCGTGGCGTCCCAGCCCTCGGACAGCATGGCCACGCTGATGATGCAGCGCACGTCGCGGCCGGGCGGCACGCTGGCGTCGATGGTCACCAGGCCGTTGTCGTCGTCCTCCAGGGCCTTGCGGTTGTGCTTCTCGACCATGGCAACGTACTCTTCGGGCACCTTGTTGCCCGGCCAGCCGGTCTTGCCGATGGTCTCCAGCACGAAGCGCAGGCGCCGCGCCTCATCGTTTTTGCCGCCGCCTTCCGCGATGTCCTCGGCCACCTTGCTGTCCACCCGCACGGTCCATTCCCGGCCCGGGGCGTTGCGGAACTGCTCAGGCGCCGCGCCGTAGGTGGGGTTGCCATTGGCCAGCCAGTCGTACAGCTCCTTGGCCAGCGCGGTGTCGCGGCACACGATGATGAAGACCGGCGGCACGTCGGTCTTGCGGTGGCCGGCCTTGAACTGCGCCGACCACTGCTCGGCCGTCTTGCGCCACTCGTCGGCCAGTTGCACGATGGGCTGCGTGGCGTAGCGCATCAGCACGTCGGGCGTGAGTTTGCCGCTGTGGCCTTCCTTCTCGGCAATCTCCTGCACCCACCGCCACACGTTGAAGTAGGCCGGCGTCTCGGTGCCGCCGATGTCCTGGGTGGGGAGCTGCGGAATCTTCACCAAGCCGGCTTCGATGGCCTCCAGCAGGCTGAAGTCGGACACCACCCACGGGAAGGGCTTGCCCACCTCGTTGCCGCTGCCCTGGATGAAGAACGGCGTGGCCGACAGGTCCACGCACAGCCGCACGCCGTTGGTCCGGCCGCCCAGCGCCTTGTTGATGCGGTCCAGGCCTTCAATCCACACCGTCGCCTCGCGGGCATCTACCTCGGCCGTTTCCTCGTCGATGGCGAAGGTGTCCTCGGCGTCGAGCTTGCCGCGCCGGTAGGCGTGGTGGGCCTCGTCGTTCATCACCAGGATGGCCGAGCTGCGCCCCTTGCGGTTGCCCAGCACACGGCGCAGGAAGGCGGTGTCGCTCTCGTAGTAGCGCACCTCCTTCACCTCGAAGCCGGTGAGCTGGCCCTTGTTGTCCCGCAGCTCGCGCAGGATGTCGAAGGCCCCGGTCAGCGCCTGCTGCCGGATGTCGGCCTCGGTCACCGCGTCCTTGCCGCCCACCTTCACGGTGCGCAGCTTCTCCACCGGCACGCCGCGCTTCACCACCTTGGCCGACGTGCCGTTCACGTCGGTCAGCTCGCGGCGCTCCAGGTTGTGCCAGTTGGTGATGAAGACCTCGCCCTTGCGCAGGTCCGGCATGCGGTGCAGCGGCACCAGTTGCCGGGTGCGGTACAGGCTGAGCTCGTCCAGGTTGGGGTCGAGCTCGCGCAGGCGGTCGCGGATGGTGACGTTCGGGCACACGATGAGCACCGTGTCCGAATAGGCCGAGGCCTGCGGCTGGGCCACCTTGTTCAGGATGGACCAGGCCGACAGCATGCCCATCACCGTGGTCTTGCCGCTGCCCGTGGCCATCTTCAGCGCATAGCGCACGAAGGCCTTGTAGCCCTCGGCCTTGGCGTCGTCGCCTGGCTCGTCGCTGGGCACGTTGATGCCCTGCTTCAGGTCGTCCGGCCCCTCCACCAGGAACAGCACCGTCTCCACTGCTTCGAGCTGGGCGAAGAACAGCCGCTGCGAACGGTCAGGCGAGCGCCACAGTTCCAGCAGTTCCCGCGTGACCTTGGTGGCGCCGGCATAGTCGCGCTCGCGCCACTCCTGCAGCCGCTGGCGGATGAGGTTGGCCAGGTCCAGCAGGTATTCCTGGCCCTTGGATGCGTCGTCCAGCAGCGACTGCTGGCCCTTGGCCTTGCGCCCGCGCGCCGCGCGGTCGGGCACGCGGAAGAAGTACGAGGCCAAGCGCCGGCCTGGCCGCTTCTCCGGGTGCTTGCCCTCTTCGATGTGCCAGTGGAAGGCCGGCGGGTCGTAGGGGCTGTTGATGATGGGCGCTTCGACGGCGTTGATTTGGCTCATGCTGCAGCCTCCTCGTCCTGCCGCACCTCAGCGCCGATGGCTGCGATGCGCTCCATCAGCGGGACGTAGACCTCGCCGTCTTCGCTGCGCAGTTCCCAGCCGTCAGCCCCCTCGCTCGGCAGCAGGTCGAAGACCCGAGGCGCGCCCAGCGCATCGCACACCACGCACACGCGATAGCGTTCGGCGTGTTCCCTCAACCGGCGGTACTCGTTGGGGGTGAGCTCGAAGTAGATGGCGGCCCCGGCGGTCCCTTTCACCTCGACGTAGAGCGTCTTCTTGCCCTTGGTGGCTTCCAGGTCCCAGCCCTTGTTCTCCGCCTCGACAGATGCAACCAGGTAGCCTTGACCTTCCAGCCGGGCGGTCACGGCATCGACGGCAGCCTGCTCGACGGCGGCGTTGTGTGCCGTATCGGGCCGACCGTTTCGTCTGCCGCCCTTCCCGCTGCCGTTGCTTGGCTCTTCGTCGTCGTCCGGTGTCTGCGCTGCGGCGGTGTCGATGTAGCGCTGCAACTTCTTGGCGAACGCCTTCACCCCCGGCTGGTCACCGTGGTGGCCGGGGTACCAGACGTTGGACTGGCCCGGGAACCCCTTGTGCCCGGCCTGCGCGGCGGGCACCTCGAAGGTCCGCTCGTCCTCGGGCAGCAAGAACGCGTTCTCCGCACTGGTCACGCACAGAAACTGACGCCTGGTATCGGCGCCCTCGGCTGACATGCCCGCCATTGGCGCCATGCCCGGGATGCTGCCCCGTCGCACGCGGTACTGTTGATGGAACACGGTGGCGTTGCGATACCAGCCCACGACGACCTGGCCCACGCCGGGCCGCTTGGCGATGAACACCACGTCCACGCCTGCCAGCTCGTCGCCACGCGACCAGGTGCGCGAGTCATCTAGTCGGCGCAGGTTCACACCCGCGAAGTGCAGGCTCATCGCGTAGCCATAGCACTTGCCCCGGCTCGGCTTGAAGTTGAAGACCTCGCCGCCCACGCCATTGGCGGTGATGTAGGCGCCGCCGCCGGTGATGGTGTCGGGCCCGTCGTAACGCGCCATGTAGCCGACGCGGAGCACCAGCAGGGGCGCCGTCATGCCTTCACCTCCAGCACGCGCATCAGCTCGTTACCGCGCTCGTCGATGACCTTCACTGCCACGCGGCGCTTCGGCCCGATGGGGAACGGCTCGCTCACGGTGCCGGCCAGGTGCTCCCACACCGACGGGTCGAAGTCGGCCTTCAGCGACTTCTGCAGGTTGTCCCACGCGGCGGTCTTGGGGAAGAAGACCTGGGTGGCGTAGAAGCACATGCCGTCGTAGTCGGTGTCCAGCATCCACGCCGGCAGGTTCTGCGCAGGGATGTCCTCCTGGTCCATCGTGGCCGGGTTGAAGATGTCCAGGCCGCGCAGTTCAACCTCGTACAGGTCGGCGCCATCGTCGTTCTTCTTGCCGGTCTTGCGCGCCACGGCATCGGGCAGGCCCGTGACCGAAAAGATTTCGCTGGCGCGGCTGGTTTTCAGCAGGTCGCTCATGGCCACGTCCGGCGTCACCGTGACGTAGGTGCAGGGCACGCGCAGCTTGGCGCGGTCTTCCAGCAGCTCGCGAGCCTTGGCCTGGATGGCGAATCCGAAGAAGTACAGGTGCGGGAACTTCAGGAAGTAGGCCTCGCGGGCGGCCTCGAACACCACGTCGGACGAGATGGCGCCGTCCTCCGGGCCGAAGACCACAGCGATACGGTTGCCCTCGGCGTCCAGGCCCTCGGCATGGATGGCCTCGCTGTCGGTCATACGGCGAATGTCGGCCAGCACCAGTTCACGGTTGCCGGGCAGGCGCAGCGTCTTGGACTGGCGCAACACCTGGGTCATGCGCTCGATGTGCGTCGCGGGGTCCGAGTACCTGCCTGCGGGTTCGGCTACCTGAAGCGGCAGGCCGCCGTTGGCAGCATCGGCATCACCCAAGGCGGCATCCAAGCTCTGGACTTCACGCCCTGGCTGAACGCTGTCATTCATCTCGACCGTCTGCGCGGGAGCAATCGTTGCCTCCACAACGAAGGGGCCTGCGACTCTCGTGACCTTATCGTTCACCTCCGGACGGTCTACCAACACCTCCATAGCAGGCGGTTCGTCATTTGCAACACATTTCAAGGTAATGTGTGGGACCAAGCCACCGGATTCCTCTCCTTTGCGATTCTGCTTCCGCTTGTAAACAAAACCACCTTGCGGTCCAGCTGCGTGATTCTTGAGCTCGTAGTAGGGAAAGGTCGCCGTGAGCAATCTCTGCCGAGCTAGAGCAAGAGGAACTCGGGACGTATCACAAGTAATCCAGCGGCGCCCCCACTGCTCTGCAACAAAGGCGGTAGTACCGGACCCGCAGCAAGGGTCGAAAACTAGGTCGCCCGGGTCAGTCGCCATCAGAATGCATCGCTTAACTACTTCGACCGACGTCTGCACCACATAGAGCTTGTCTTGCTCTGACCGCACATCCAACCAGGCATTTGATAGCGGTACAAACGGGAAGTCGTTCCAAAACTGCTTATAGATACGCGTCGCCCCAGCCTGCAAGATAAGTCGCCCAACTTCTGCCAAGCGAAGCATCCCGGGAATAGTCGTCTTCCAGTTCCTCGTTGGTCCTGAATCAAACTTCAGGCCTCGAAACTCGAATCCTCCTGTGGTGTTGGCGCGGACGCCCGGCGAGACCGCGGAGTTGGTTCGGAAGAGCCTTGTGGTATCAATTAGCTCCGGATTTTCCTTTTCAGCCTTTGTCAGCGTTCGATGACTCCCGTCCTCAAGCTGAACGTATCGAAACTCCCCCTGGACCTCCTCTTTCAAGTCCTGCGGGACGAACAGGCGCCGAAACTTGACCATCGACTTATTTTTGCCGTACCACACCAAGAAGTCACAAATGCTGGGAACCAAGTCACTGGTTAATCCAGTAGCCTTCTTGAATGCAATGACACCAAGAAAGTTGTCTTGACCAAAAACTTCATCCATGACCTCCCGGACATGGTGCAGGTTGGTATCTGAAATCTGAACAAAGATGCTCCCGCTGTCATGAAGAAGCTCTTTGGCAAGCTGCAGCCTGTCGCGCAAGTAGGTCAGGTACGAGTGAAGACCGAGTTCCCATGTGTCCCGGTACGCCTTAACCATCTCCGGCTCGCGAGACATATCAGCATCGCCGCCATGCTTGACCTCGCGCTTTCTGACAAACGGTTGAAAGTTCGAGCCAAAACGAACCCCATAAGGTGGGTCCATATAAATCATCTGGACTTGGCCACCGAGCCCCTCGAACTCCAGCAGTGAATTCATCACCTGCAGGCTATCCCCGAGAATCATTCGGTTCTGCCAAGGTCCCTTATGCTCGTAAGCATCGAGCTTATCGGTCACGTCCAACCCGCCACCGTCGCCGAACAGGTCGTAGGTGGTGCCCTTGGCCTTGCGGTGCTTGATGCCTTCCAAGATGGCCTTGGTCGAGTGCCGCTCGTGCACGAACAGCGGCACCGTGGGCACTGAAATCTGGTGGCGCTCGGCCTTGCCGGCCCAGTTCAGGAAGGGCTGGCTCAACGCCTGCAGCAGGTCGGCCGCCGCTTTCAGCGACTGCACCTGCACGCCACCGCCGGCCCACACCTGCGGTGCGGTGAACACCGCCGCCTCGCCTTCGGTGGCGCAGCGCTGCACCAGTCCCAGCAGCCATTCGGCCAAGTCGCGGTCGCGGTTCTCGTCCCAGCTCAGCGCCGGGTCCAGGCTGCTGTCGTAGCGGTAGGTCTTCGGCGGCTTCTTGGTGTTGAACTGGTCCTGCACGCCGACATCAGGGCGCTGGGTGGCCTGCTGGGCGTGCTGGTAGTCGGTGGTTTGGCTTTGCGGCGTGGCTGCGCTCTTCTTGGTGGCCAAGACGTGCTCCCGTTCGGTTATTGCATGACGTAACCGACAAGGATACCGGCCGAATTGCTGCATTACGCCGGTCGAATCGACATCGGCGTTATCGCGCGCCAGCGTGTGCAGGTGCCACGCCGTAGGACGTGGGGCAAGGCGTCCAGCCGCAGCCCCGTGCGTTGCACCGTGCCCACACGGTCAACGCGCGGCAGGGGGCGCCGCAAGTCAGGTTTCGCCCCAGCGAAATCAGGCCCGCCCACGGGCCGGTGACGCAGTGGGGGCGAAGCCCCGCCCCACCCGCTGAAAGCGGGCGGGCAACCCGGGCGATGGCTGACGTTCAGGAGGCGCCTGCGGATGGCGCGAACAGCGACACCAAAGGCAAGCAGCGCGCGGGTTGCCCGCCCGTTGGCTCTGCCGTGCAGAGGCAGCGGGATGGGGCGCGGCATTGGCAAGGGGATGAGGGCGTGTCAAGCGACATCGAGAACTGACCCCCCGGCGACATCCAGAAGTGACCCCCGGGTGGTGGTTCAGTTGGTTGTTGCGGGGTTCGCTCCGGCCTGGTTAACCAGGCCGGAGCGGCGCTTGGTCCGCAGCCGGTAGCTGTCGCCGCGGATGGTGAGGACGTGGCTGTGGTGCAGCAGCCGGTCGAGGATGGCGGTGGCGACGACGGCGTCGCCGAAGACGCCGCCCCACTCGGCCACCGAGCGGTTGCTGGTCACGAGCATCGAGCCGCGCTCGTAGCGGCGGCTTACGAGCTGGAAGAACAGGTGTGCGGCGTTGGCCTCGAACGGCAGGTAGCCGAGTTCGTCGACGACCAGCAGCTTGGGCTTGGCGAAGTGCACGAGCTTCTCCTCCAGCCGGCCTTCGACGTGCGCCCGCACCAGCTGCGTCACCAGGCTCGTCGCTGGCACGAAGAGCGTGCTGTAGCCGCGCACGATGGCCTCGCGCCCGAGAGCGACAGCCAGGTGCGTCTTGCCGACGCCGGGCGGCCCGAGCAGCAGCACGCTGTCGCCGTTGGCAACCCAGCGCGAGGTGGCCAGCTCGCGGATCTGCTTGGGGTCCACCGACGGCTGCGCGTCGTACTCGAAGCCCTCCAGCGTGCGCACGCAGGGGAACTTGGCGATGGACATGCCCATCTGGATGCGCCGCTCGTCCTTGCGGGCGACCTCGGCCGCGCACAGCATCGACAGCGCCTCGCGCAGGTTCAGCTCGGCCCGCGCGGCCTGGTCCAACAGCGTGTCGAGCTGGTCTCGGATGGCGGTGAGCTTGAGCCGCGTAAGCATGGGCTCGAGCGCGTCGAGTTCCTCGGTCTTCTTCGACGCGGCCATCACCAGCTTCCTCCGGCGACGGCCTCGTACTGATCGAGCGGGCGCTGCAACTCGCCAGGCACCGGGGCTATCGGCGGCGGCATCTTCGGTAGCCACGTCATCCCGGCCAACTGGCCGCCGACGATGCCCACCAGGTGGCTGCGCTCGATGACGCTGCAGCGCCGCAGCGCGCTCTGCGCGTGGCAGGCCACTTCCTGGCCGGCGTAGAGCACTCGCACCTGACGCTCGGCGACGACGACGGTGACCGTCTCGCCGATGAGCCGCCACGGCACGCTGTAGCGGTTGGTGTCCAGCTCGATACAGGCGTCGGTGTGCACGCGCCGCGTGACCTCGCGCACCTGCAGGAACGGCGCCTTGGACGGCAGCGGCCGCAACGCGGCGCGCTCGTGCCGCTCGAAGCGCTGCAGCGGCGGCTCGCCGGTGCTGCCGTGGATGCGCACGTCGGCGACTTCGCGCACCCAGCGCTCCAGGTGCGCCTGCAGTTCCTCGACGCTGGCGAAGCGGTGCCCGGCGATGGCGTTGCGCTTGACGTAGCCGACGCCACGCTCGTCCTTGCCCTTGGTCCGCGCGCGATACGGCGCGCAGGCCCGCGGCGTGAAGTCCCAGTAACGGCAGAACGCGTGGAAGCGGTCGTTGAAGCGCACCTCGCGCGTCTGCGCGTTGTGCTCGGTGACCAGCGGCTTGGCGTTGTCCAGCAGGACTTCGTGCGGCACGCCGCCGAAGCGCCGGAAGGCGCCTTCCAGGCCGTGCAGCCACGACGACTGGCGCTCATGCAGGAAGACGGCGACGTGACAGCGCCGGCTGTAGCCGAGCGTGGCGACGAACAGGTGGATGCGCAGCGGCTCGCCGTCCACGATGACTGACGTGCTGCCGAAGTCGATTTGCAGTTGCTGGCCGGGCGCGGTCTCGTAGCGCACTGTGGCCACGCTCTCGGCCCGCAACTCCCGACGCAGCGGCTCGACGGCACGCTGGACGGTGCGCAGGCTCACGCGGATGCCCAGCTCTCGCTGCAGGTCCTGGCGCACGACGTCGGCGTTGCCGCGGTGCTGCCGCAGCCGCTCGGCCAGCCACTGCCGGTGCGGCTCCAGGACGCTCTCGCGGTGCGTCGTGCGCATCGGCCGCCAGCCGCCTTGCCGCAGGTACTCGCGCACCGTGTTGCGGCTGCAGCCCAGTTCCCGGCTGATGCGCTTGGCTCCCCATCCCAGCGCCTGCAGCGCCAGCATCTTCTGCACCTCCTGTGGCGCCAGCATCGTGTCGCTCCCCGGGCCTCGTTGGACCGGCTGAGCTTGGAACACTTCCTCCATCGACCTCTCCTTCGTCAGCGAAGGGGGTCAGTTCTCAATGACGCCAGGGGGGCAGTTTTGCGTGTCGCCCAACAGGGCGTCCAGCCCGAAACACGGCGTGTCGCCCTAGCGACCGTGAGCCGGGGTGCCCCGCTCCCCCACGGTGGAAGCGTCTGCTTCTACCGTCTCGGCCTGGGCGACGGTCTGCAAGACGGTCGCCGGTGACGGTCTGCCACCAAGGCCGGCCGTGAACTATTGCCTTGCCAAGCTGCGCGGCGGCGATACAGTTCGGCTCCTACTTCATCAGCGCACCTCCCGCGCAAGAACACGCTCCCCCCACCCAAGCTGGTGGCATCGGGGTCGTGTTCTTTAAAAATCCCTGCCTGTCGGCATACCCCAGACCCGCGCTTAGAACAGACTAACTAGCCTTCGCGCCCTGGGGTCGGCGCCGACAAGCCAACTCCCAACTTCCAAGGCCTGGCCCCACAGCTCCGTGGTGCGCCAGTAGACGCCACCCGTTCGACGGGCTCGGCGTTGGGCACCTCGTGCCCCGCATGCTCCAGCCGTTCTGGCCTTGAGCTGCCGACTTGCGCTGCCTGAGTCTTCGGCAGCGCTCCCCCTCACACATCAAGCCTTGCCGGCGGCGTCGCCGGCAGGGCTTTCGTCTTTGGAGACTTCAACATGAGCAACAACAAAATCCTGAGCGCACTGTTCGGCAGCCACAAGGCTGCGGCAGCCCCGGCACTGAAGGCGGTGCCGCCCTCGCCTTCCCGCGCTGAGCTGATTCACCCCGGCGGCGGCTTCGATGTCGCGGGCTACGACCTGAACGGCAGTTACCGCGTCCTCTCCCGTAAGACCGGCCAGCTCGTCACGCTGAGCGGCAAGCTGGACGAAGCGACGCTGCTGACCAAGCTCGGCGCGGCGTACTGCCTCGACCACTACGGCACGATGGACCCGAAGACCCGCAAACGCGTTTTCGCGTCGGACGTGCTGGCCGAGGAAATCCGGCTGGGCTGCGACGAGTTCGGGCCTGCGCAGGCCGAAACGGTCCGCGGCCCGGGCCTGTACGAGGACGACGGCAAACTGGTCGTCCACTACGGCCTGGCGGTCTACGACGAAACTGGCACGCCGGTGGACACCACGCCCACCAAGCAGCGCGTGTACGTGGCGGGCGAGAGTCTCGGCTTCGACGACTCGACGCCCTCGGCATCGGCAGCCGATGTGCACCTGGTCGAAAGCACCTTCGAGTCGTTCGGCTTCGAGCAGCAGCACGGCGCGGCGGTGTCGCTGGGTTGGCTGGCCAGCGCAGCGATGGGGGCGGTTCTGCCGCACAGCCCTTCGCTCATCGTCACGGCGGAACGCGGGTCGGGCAAGACCACCTGGGTGGACCTGCAGACTGCGTTGCTCGGCAGGCAGGCGGTACGGCGTGACGGCGTTCCGACGGTGGCGCAGGTGCTGCACGCGGTGAAAGACTCGTCGCTGGCGATGATTTGCGACGAGTTCGAGCCGCTGAAGGTCAGCAAGGGCGAAATGCTGAAGCTGGCCGAGGTGTTCAACAGCGGCTTCACCAAGACACCGGGCAAGGGCAAGTTCTCGCGTGTCATCGGCGGCAAGGTGCAGTACTTCAACGCGCCGGCCGGTGTGGTGCTCTGCGGCATCCACCTGCCCGAGCTCGAACCGGCGCTGGAAAGCCGCTCGGTGCGGCTGTCGATGGTGCCGAAGCAGCGTGCGGGGATGACGAAGAGCCCGCTGCTGGACCCGGCCAGCGGTGTGCAGCCCGGTGAGCTGGGCGCGCGGCTGCGGCGCCTGCTGGTAGCTCGCTGGCAGGTGATGCGCGACGCCCGTGCAGCGGTGCACCGCATGCTGCAAGACATCGGGCACCCTGACCGGCGAGCCGACACGTGGAGCCCGCTGCTGGCCGGCTACATCGCCCTGAAACACGACACCGTGCCGCCGCTGCGCGACCTGGCTGCGCTGATTGCGCAGTGGGGGCTGAACGTGGTGCCGCAGGACGAGCACGAGTCGCACGGCGAAGCCTGCCTCGGCGCGATGCTGGACCGCAAGGTGGTGGTTCGGGTCGAAGCGGACGGCAAGACCGCCAAGCTCTACACCCGGGTGCGCGAGGCGCTGCAGACGCTGGTGTCTGGCGACGCCGACCGTAACACCCTGGCGGCGCTGGAAAAGCACCTGGCCATGCTGGGCGTGCGGGCCCTGTTCGACCGCCAGCGCGAGGCCTGGACCTTGGCAGTGGCGTCGTCCGAGCACCACGTCGGCGCCCGGCAGTTGTTCCAGGGCACGGCGTGGGCGCGAGGCACCTGGAAGGCCGCACTGTTGACGCTGCCTGGCGCAACGCGCGGGCAGCAGCGCTTCGCAGGCGTCAGCGTGAAGGCGGTGCTGGTGCCGGCCCCGGCCGCTATTAGCAACCCGCCGAGCGTCAACGACGAAGATGCCCCGACACCGCGACAGCCGGCAGGCGCGAGCGCTACGGCGCGAGGCGAGTGGGTGGTCTGAGTGAAGCGCTGACGGGGCGTGTCCCCACGTACAAAGCGGCACCAAGCCATCGGGCCTGGTGCCGCTTTGCTTTGTGCGGCGCCGGTGGACCCGGCGCCCTGCCATCAGGCCTCGACCTTGAGGCTCACGTAGCCTTGCCCTGGCTGCCACGGCTTGGCGGCCAAGGCAGGAAAGCGGACCTTGCGGAACTGCTCGACCAGCAGCTCGAACGGCAGGTCGGAACCGTAGCCGTCGGTGATGGCGCCGTCCCCGGTGGTATGGCCCATCAGCCGCTTCAGGTACTTGGACGGCACGGCTGCCGCCTCGAGCATGTCCTTCATGGTGTGCCGGAACGAGTACAGCACCTTGCGGCTGTCCGTGATGCCCACGGCACGCTTGTAGCGGCCGAAGAACTTGGAGAACGAACCAGACAGCTTGCCGTGACTGTCCTTCGTCAGCGTCGGGAACAGCACAGCGGCGCCGCGCTGGCGCACCCACTCCGCATAGCGCAGCAGGCCCAGGTCGATGAGCTCCTGCGCCACCGGCACACGACGCACCGACGGTGCGTTCTTCAGGGTCCGCCGATGCGACTGCGGAACATCGCCGTCCTCGAACAGGTCGGCGTCTTCATCGCTGGGCCGGTCGATTAGGTTCAGGTACCAGCCCAGCTTCTCGTCGTGCTGCAGGTCGCTCAGGGCCAAGCCAGCCAGTTCCTCGGGCCGAGCGCCCGTGTAGAACATGAGCACCGGGAGCCAGTAGCTGGCCTCGCCCGACTGGCCCACCGACCGCTTGTGCTCGGTGAACACGGGCGAGCCGAACAGGGCGCCCAGGTCAGCCGCGTCGAACGACAGTCGGCGCTTCTGCCGCTGCCGGGCCGCTGCCTGCTTGAAGCCGATGGTGCCGGCCGCAGGGTTGTCCTTCAGCACGTGCTTGCCCACGGCAATCTTGTAGATGGCTCGGACCTTGAGAATGCGTTCGTTGATGGTCGGCACCGCAAGCCCACGTTCGCGCATGCGCTCGGCGAAGGCGGTCATCTGTTCGGGTGTGACAGCGCCAGGGTGACGAACACCCAGCCCCTCGGCGAAGCCCCGCAGGTCACGCCAGGCAGTCTGCGAGGCGATGGTCGTCGGCTTGGGACGGTTCTCGACGTAGTCGCGCCACGTCTCGAAGACCGCCTCCCAGGTGGGCGCGCGCAGGTTCGCCGGAGCGCGCTCGGGCGCCGCGGCGGGGAGCGGATGCGGCACCTCCGGCGCGACCACCTCGGTATCGACCAGGTCACCACGCTGACGGCCGAGGCGATGGTCGACCGACTCGACGACGGCACGAAGGAACACGTAGGCGGCACGCTTGGCTTCCGCCTCATCGGGGGCGAAGTCCAGGCCGCACAGGTGCAGGAAGCCGTGCATGGCGGGGAACATGCTCATGCTCTTGCCCTGGGCCAGCATGCGACCGAGCTGCGCGCGCTGCTCGGACAGCTCGGCACCCAGCTCGTCGAACTCGGCATCGTCCAGGCCGGCCTGGCGCCGCTGGTCGTCGGCCAGCAGCACCTGCCGCACCCAGAAACGGGCGATACCCTTGAGCTGCTCGTCGTCGAGCTTGGCGATGCGCTTGGCCGACAAGGAGGCCCGGCTCAGTTCGAGCTGTTGGCTCTTGAGCTTGAACTCGGCGTCGATGCGCGCGAGCTCGGCGTTGGCGAGCCCTTTGGCCAAGCGGCGGTCGGCAGTGCCCAGGCTGCGCACGATGTGCGTCTGCTTGGCGGGATAGGCCGCACGGATGGCGGCCGGGATGCGACGGCGCACGTACTGGATGCCGTGCTGGCCGCGGGTGTAGATGTTTTCGGCGATGGCTTTCATGGTCTGTTCCACAAGGTTGGGTGACAGACCGTGTTGCAACCGCTGTTTAGCCTAGAAGCAACAAAGCCTTGATTCCGTTGGGAATCAAGGCCTTGCGTGCGCTAACGGTATTCGGTGGGGTGGCTGATGGGACTCGAACCCACGACGACCAGAATCACAATCTGGGACTCTACCAACTGAGCTACAGCCACCGCAGCAAAGAAACGAGAGTATAGCGCGAAAGTGCCGTTATCAAGGAGTGGTCGACTTGC
Organism: Rubrivivax gelatinosus IL144; assembly: GCF_000284255.1. NCBI lineage: Bacteria > Pseudomonadati > Pseudomonadota > Betaproteobacteria > Burkholderiales > Sphaerotilaceae > Rubrivivax > Rubrivivax gelatinosus. Next base: position 1,676,645 of record NC_017075.1, on the reverse strand, counting down.
TCGCGGCGGCAACCGCGGCTTCCTTGATCTCGGCCTTGGTGCGGCGCTTCAGCGCGTCCAGGTAGGCCAACGCCTCGGCGGTGGCCCAGGTCTGGGCGAGCTGCTGCTGCAGCATCGCGTCGGTGGCCGGCTCGGCTTCGCGCGCCATCACCTGCGTGACGCGCACGACGGCGTAGCCCTGGGTGCCGAGGTCGACGCCGACGGTGGCCGGCAGCTTCTTCGGATCGGCGCGCAGCACGGCTTCCATGATCGGGCGCGGCAGGCCTTGCGGCTGGGCACGCGAGACCGTCAGCGAGATCGGCAGCGCCTCGTTCGGCGTCTTCTTCAGCGCCTCGACACGCTTGGCGCCCTCGGCCTTGGCCAGCGTCGCGGCCTTCTGCGCGACGACGGCTTCGCGCACGCGGTCGCGCACCTCGGCCAGCGGCAGCGTGCGCGCCGGCGAGTAGCTGACGATGCGCGCCGACGCCATCTGGTTCTGGCCGATCTCGACGGCGTCGGTGTTGCGCTTGTTGCGCACCGAGTCGTCGGAGAACACGGCCTCGAGCAGCTTGGCCGAAGCCAGCGCGCCGGCCGCGCCCGGGGCCGGCTGGCGCATCACGGTGGCGGTCTGCTTCTGCAGCTTGAGCTTGTCCATCACCGGCTTCAGGCTGTCGGACTGCTCGTAGACGGTGTTGGTGAAGGTCTCGGCGGCCTCGGCGTAGCGCTTTTGCGCCAGCGTGCGGCGGACCTCCTGCTCGACCTCGGCACGCACCGACTCGAAGGACTTCTTCTGCCCGCCGCGGATGCCCGTCAGCGTGATGATGTGGTAGCCGAAGTCGGTCTCGATGACGTTGCTGATCTCGCCCGGCTTCATCGCGTAGACCGCGTCCTCGAAAGGCTTGGCCATCATGCCGCGGCCGAAGAAGTCGAGGTCGCCGCCGCGTGCGGCCGAGCCCGGATCCTGCGAGTTCTTGCGTGCCACTTCGGCGAACGAGTTCGGCGAACGGCGCACGTCGGCGAGCAGCTGCTCGGCGCGTGCCTTGGCGGCCTTCTTCTCGTCGGCCGGCGCCGACGGGTCGACCTTCACCAGGATGTGGCTGGCGCGGCGCTCCTCGGCCTGCGTGTAGCGGCTGGCGTTCTCTTCGTAGTAGCGGCGCAGGTCTTCCTCGGGCACCGAGGCGTCCTTGGCGAGCGCGGCGAGGTCGAGCACGACGTACTCGATCTGCGCCTGTTCCGGCGCGCGGAACTCGGCGGCGTGCGCGTCGTAATAGGCCTGAAGGTCGCTGTCGGCCGGCGTCACCTGGGCGCGGAAGGCGTTGGCGTCGAAGCGCTGGATCTGCACCGCACGGCGCTGCAGCAGCGCGTCCAGCGAGGTCGCGGCGACGGCCGGCGGCGTGAACGAGGACTGGGCGACCGCGCCCAGCACCTGCTGCATGCCGAACTCCTGGCGCAGCTGCTGCTCGAAGGCCTCGACGCTCATGCCCTGGGCGGCGAGGATCTCGCGGTTGACGCTGCCGTCGGGGTTGCGCAGGCCGGCGAACTGCGGGTCGGTGACGAACAGGCGCTGCAGGCGCGCGTCGTCGGGCACGAGGTGGTACTGGCGGGCCGTGGCGATCAGCACGCGGTCGCGCACCAGACCGTCGAGCGTCTCGCGCTTCATCTCGGGCGTCTCGAGCAGCTTGGCGTCGACGTCGGGGCGCTGGCGGCGCAGGCGGTCGACGTTGCGCTGGTGCTCGGCGTCCCATTCGGCGCGCGAGATCGACTGGCCGTCGACCTTGGCCACCGTCACGGCACCGCCCTCGGTGAAGCGGGTGTAGCCCTGGATCCCGAAGAAGATGAACGACGGGAAGATCAGCAGCACCATGATGCCCAGCACCAGGCGCGAGTGGTTGCGGACGAAATCGAACATCGTTGTGAGGGATGGGAGGGCCGTGACGGCGAAAGACGGGGCCCTGAAGCGAAAGAAGGCGAACCGCGGTTCGCCTTCCGGGTGGGCGGTCGGCGCGGCATTCTATGCCGCGCCGATGCCTGGTCCTTGGTGGGTGCTGACGGGTTCGAACCGCCGACCTACGCCTTGTAAGGGCGCCGCTCTACCGACTGAGCTAAGCACCCGGCTGGAGACTTCAGCCGAGCAGGTCCTTCAGGGCCTTGCCCGGACGGAACTTCGGAACCTTGGCGGCCTTGACCTCGATGGCCTCGCCGGTGCGCGGGTTGCGGCCGGTGCGCGCGGCGCGCTCGGAGACCTCGAAGGTGCCGAAGCCGGCGATCGCGACGCTGTCGCCGTTCTTCAGCGCGGTCTGCACGCCTTCGAGCGCGGCTTCGAGAGCGCGCGTGGCCGAGGCCTTGGACAGGTCCGCCTGCTGGGCGATGTGGGCGATCAGATCCGTCTTGTTCACGTCGTTATTCCTCGTGTGGTTCGTGCGGGTCGCCGGCACGGCTTCGTGGGCCGGGCGGGCGGCGAGGCCGCGGATTATGGGTCAGGTGCGCCGGACGCCGCCCAAGCGCCGACGCGCGGCGCGGTCTTCAGCGCACCTTGGCACGGATCTCGGGAATCGCGCGCTGCAGGTAGTAGACCATCGACCAGACGGTCATCACCGCGGCGATCCACATCAGCCAGGTGCCCCAGACCCGGGTATCCAGGCCGACGATGCGGCCGTCGTAGAGCAGGAACGGGATGGCCACCATCTGCGCCGTCGTCTTCAGCTTGCCGAGCATGTGCACGGCGACGCTGCGCGACGCGCCGATCTGCGCCATCCACTCGCGCAGCGCCGAGATCGCGATCTCGCGGCCGATGATGATCAGCGCGACGAAGACGTCGGCACGCCCCAGGTGCACCAGGATCAGCAGCGAGGCGCAGACCAGGAACTTGTCGGCCACCGGGTCGAGGAAGGCGCCGAAGGCCGAGGTCTGGTTGAGCTTGCGCGCCAGGAAGCCGTCGAGCCAGTCGGTGGCGGCGAAGAACACGAACATCACGGTGGCCGCGAGGTTGCGTGTGCCCCATTCGAGAGGCAGGTAGTACACGCCGATGATCAGCGGGATCGCGGCGATGCGCGCCCAGGTGAGCAGCGTGGGGACCGTGAAGAACATCGGCGGATCGTACCGAAAGCGACGCAGAGGGACTTGACGCCCGTTCAGTCGTCCAGCGTGCGCGGCTTGAATCGGCGCTCGTCGTCGAACAGGAAGACCTCGGTGAAGGTCCAGGGCTTGGGCAGTTGCGAGACGTCGCCGAACGGTGCGGCACGGCGCACGGCCTCGATCGCGAGCTGCGTCGTGTCCTTGGCCTGCGAGGGCACGCGGCGCACGCGGATCTCGCGCACGCGGCCGTCGCGCTCGAGCTCGATGTCGAGCACCGGAATGGCGAGCAGCGGCTCGGGCACCGGGCCGAGATAGGTGCGGCCCGGGTTGGCGGCGACCAGGCGCTCGGCGGCGCGGCGCTGGTACTCCTCCCAGCTGCGCGCCGGCGGCAGCGGCATCGTGCCGGGCGCCGTCGCCGCGCTCGGCGGCACGGGCCGAAGCTCGGGCTTGGGCGTCGGCTTGGACGCGCAGCCGGCCAGCACGGCGGCCAGGGTCGCGGCCAGCCAGCCGCGGGTTTCAGTGAAGCGCACGGTAGATCTCCTCCGCGAGGTCGTGCGAGATGCCTTCGACCGAGGCCAGGTCTTCGACGCTGGCCGCGGCGACGCCACGCACGCCCCCGAAACGTTGCAACAGGCGCGAGCGCTTGCGCGGCCCCACGCCGGGAATGTCCTCGAGCTTGCTGCCGCCGGTGCGCACGCTGGCGCGGCGGGCCCGCATGCCGGTGATCGCGAAACGGTGGGCCTCGTCGCGGATCTGCGCGACGAGCATCAGCGCCGCCGAGTCGTGGCCCAGGTACACCTTCTCGCGGCCGTCGGCGAACACGAGTTCTTCGAGGCCGACCTTGCGGCCCTCGCCCTTCTCGACGCCGACGATGATGGACAGCGGCAGGCCGAGTTCGGTGAACACCTCGCGCGCCATCGACACCTGGCCGCGGCCGCCGTCGACCAGCACCAGGTCGGGCAGGCGCGCCGCACCCTTCTTCGCCGGCGCGGCGGCCTCTTCGGTGGCGCCGTCCTGGGCGTCCTGGCGGCGCGCCTCGGCCAGCCGGGCGTAGCGCCGCGTCAGCACCTGGCGCATCGCCGCGTAGTCGTCGCCGCCGGTCACGCCCTCGATGTTGAAGCGCCGGTACTGCGCGCTCTGCATCGCGTGCGCCTCGTAGACCACGCAGGAGGCCTGCGTCGCCTCGCCGGCGGTGTGGCTGATGTCGAAGCACTCGATGCGCAGCGCGTCGGGCTCGACGTCGATCTCCAGCGCCTCGACCAGCGCGCGCGTGCGTTCGCGCTGCGAGCCTTCTTCGGCCAGCAGCCGCGCCAGCGCCAGTTCGGCGCCCTTCTCGGCGAGTTCCAGCCAGATGCGCTTCTGCTCGCGCGGCTGCTGCGTGGCGCGCACGCGCACGCCGGCGGTCTCGGACAGCGCGTCGATCAGCTCCGGGTCCACCGGGTGGCTGGTGACGAGCTGCGGCGGCACCGCCTGGCCCAGGTAGTGCTGGGCGATGAAGGCCTCGAGCACCGCGGTCTCGGGGCTGGGCGCGCCGGCACGCTCGTCGGCCTCGGTGGCGCTGAGCGCCGCGCCGTCGTCGACGTGGGTCGGGAAGTGCGCGCGGTCGCCGAGGTGGCGGCTGCCGCGCACCATCGCCAGATTGACGCAGGCGCGGCCGCCGGCCACGCGCACGGCGAGGATGTCGACGTCCTTGTCGCCGGCCGACAGGCTGCTGGCTTCCATCGCCTGCTGGTGCAGCACGCGAGACAGCGAGCCGATGCGGTCGCGCACGGCGGCCGCCTTCTCGTACTCGAAGGTCTCGGCATAACCCATCATCTGCGCCTGCAGGTCGGCGACGACCTCCTGCTGCTCGCCGAGCAGGAAACGTTCGGCGTCGCGCACGTCGCGCGCGTATTCGTCCTTGGACACGAGGCCGACGCAGGGGCCGGAGCAGCGCTGGATCTGGTAGAGCAGGCAGGGCCGCGAGCGGTTGGCGTAGACCGTGTCCTCGCAGGTGCGCAGGCGGAAGACCTTCTGGATCAGCTGGATCGTCTCCTTGACGGCCCAGGCGTTCGGGTAGGGCCCGAAGTAGCGGTGCTTGCGGTCGACCGCGCCGCGGAAATAGGCGACACGCGCGCAACTGGAAGCCGACAGGGCCCCTGCCCCGTCGGCGGGGCGCGTCCCGGTGATCTTCAGGTAGGGATAGCTCTTGTCGTCCCGGAACAGGATGTTGAACTTCGGGTTCAACGTCTTGATCAGGTTGTTCTCGAGCAGCAGCGCCTCGGCCTCGGTGCGCACCACCGTCGTTTCCAGCCGCGCGATGCGCGCGACCATCGCGCCGATGCGCGTGCCGCCGTGGTCCTTGTGGAAGTAGCTGGAGACGCGCTTCTTCAGGTTGCGCGCCTTGCCGACGTAGAGCACGGCGCCGGCGGCGTCGAAATAGCGGTAGACGCCGGGCAGGCCGGGCAGCGCGGCCACTTCGGCCAGCAGGCGCTCGCGGACGGCGTCGGGCGCGGCGGCTTCGGGTGTGGCGGGAGACTCGGGCTCGGGGATCACGGGCCCTATTGTCGCGGCTGCCGATAATCCTTCGGATGCGAGCCTGGACCTGGGACCTGTTCTGCCGCGTCATCGACAACTGGGGCGACGTCGGCGTCTGCTGGCGCCTGGCGCGTGACCTGGCGGCGCGTGGCGCACGCGTGCGGCTGTGGATCGACGACACCAGCGCGCTGACCTGGATGGCGCCGGGCGGCAGCGAAGGCGTCGAGGTCGGCGCCTTCGACGCCGCCTTGGAGCCCGGCGACGTCGTCGTCGAGGCTTTCGCCTGCGACCCGCCGCCGGCCTTCGTCGAGCGCATGGCCGCGCGCACGCCGGCGCCGGTGTGGATCAACCTCGAATACCTGAGCGCCGAACCCTGGGTCGAACGCGTGCACGGCCTGCGCTCCCCGCAGCGCTCGGGCCTGGACAAGTGGTTCTTCCACCCCGGCTTCACGTCGGCCACCGGCGGCCTGCTGCGCGAGCCCGGGCTGCTGCAGGCGCACGCCGCCTTCGACCGCGACGCCTGGCTGGCGGCGTCGGGCCTGGCGCGGCGCGACGGCGAACGTGTCGTCACGCTGTTCTGCTACGACAACCCGGCGGTGCCGGCGCTGCTGGACGCGCTGGCGAGCGAGCCGACGCTGCTGCTGCTGACGCCCGGCCACGCCCGGCGCCTGGTGACGGCCACGCCGCCCGGCGTGCGCAGCGCCGCCCTGCCGCACCTGCCGCAGCCCGAGTTCGACCGCCTGCTGCGTGCCTCGGACCTGAACTTCGTGCGCGGCGAAGACTCGCTGGTGCGCGCGATCTGGGCCGGCCGGCCTTTCGTCTGGCACATCTACCCGCAGCACGACGGGGTGCACGCCGACAAGCTGGAGGCCTTGCTGGCACGCATGCCCGCGGTGCCCGGGCTGGCCGAGTTCTGGCGAGGCTGGAACGGCCTCGGACCCTGGGCGCCGCTGCCCGAAACCGGCCCCTGGCGCGCCGCGATGGCCGAGTTTCGCGACGGACAAGCGTCCAGACTTGATCTGACCGGCGCTCTGTGGCAGTTCGCACAAGGCAAATCCGGCCCCGAATGCTAGAATCAAGGGCTTTGCATAAACGGGCCCGTCGGGCTCGCCCAGTTCTACACCGGTAAGAAGAGCGGCTCGATCGCAGCGCTCGCCGGGGATCAACCAGCCGCGGGGGCCCGCCCCGCTCGACGCTATGAAACTCGCTCAGGAAATCCGCGCCGGCAACGTCATCATGCAGGGCAAGGACCCGATGGTCGTGCTGAAGACCGAATACAGCCGCGGTGGCCGCGGTGCCGCCACGGTCCGCATGAAGATGAAGAACCTGCTGAACGGCGGCGGGGCCGAAGTCGTCTTCAAGGCCGACGACAAGATGGACCAGATCATCCTGGACAAGAAGGAGTGCACGTACACGTACTTCGCCGATCCGATGTACGTGTTCATGGACCCGGAATACAACCAGTTCGAGGTCGAGGCCGAGAACATGGGTGACGCCATCAGCTACCTCGAAGACAACATGCCGGTGGAAGTCGTCTTCTACGACGGCAAGGCGATCTCGGTCGAACTGCCGACCACCGTCGTGCGCGAGATCATCACCGAGCCGGCCGTCAAGGGCGACACCTCGGGCAAGGTCATGAAGCCGGCCAAGATCGTCGGCACGGGCTTCGAGATCTCGGTGCCGCTGTTCGTCGAAAACGGCGACAAGGTCGAAATCGACACCCGCACCCACGAGTACCGCAAGCGCGTCTGACGCGTCTTCGCTCCTGACCGAGGGCACCGCGAGGTGCCCTTTGTCGTTGCTGGGGCATCATCGACGCATGGCCTTCGACTTCGACGCGGCGGTCTCGGCGCCGTTTCGCATGCAGCCCGGGCTGCGCCGCCTGGCGCCGGGCGCCAACCACCTGACGCCGCTGGCCGCGGGCTCGCGCCACCAGCGCGAGAAGCTGGCCGTGCTCTCGGCCTTCGCCAGCGACGCGCTGCTCGTGCGCCCGGGTTTCGACGCCGCCCCGGCGCTGGACGCGCTGTGTGCGCACGCCGCCGCCGAACATCCGGAGGCCTTCGCCTGGGACGGCGAACGCGCCACGGCCCGGCGTTTCGGCGTCGCGGTGCACGGCGAGCGTGTCGAGCGTGCCGACGACGCGCGTTTCGGCCCCGGCGAAGAGATCGAACGCTGCCTGAAGCTGCTGCCGCCGCCGTGGCGCCGCGCCGGGCTGCTGTCGCTCGGCTTCGCCGAAGACTTCGCCGTCGTCGACGGTGACGACGCCAGCCTGCCCTGGCTGGCCGTCGCCCTGCCCTCGCACTGGGCGCCAGAAGACAAGATCGGCCGCGGCTTCGCCGCCGTGCACGCGCCGGTGGCCGACAACCGCCTCATCGTCCAGGCCGCCGAAGGCCTGACGCGGCTCGTCACCGACGGCGGCGCACGCGAACGTTTCGTCTGGAACGTCACGCCGCACCCGCGGCTGCACGCCCACCCGCGCCGCGTCGACCCCGACGCTTGGCGCCACACGCCGGTCGAACGCGCCGCGTGGCGCACCGAGCGCCAGACCTTCCTGCCGGTGCCAGGCCGGCGCCAGGCGGTGTTCACGATCGAAGTCCAGCTGCAGCCGCTGGCCGAGGCGCTGGCCGAACCCGGCCGCGCCGCGCGGCTGCACGCGGCGATCGAATCGATGAGCCCGGCGGTGCTGGCCTACCGCGGCCTGGGCGGCGTGCGCGAGCCGCTGCTGGCCTGGCTCCGCACGCAGACATGAAAACCGAACCTGTCGTCCCGGCGCGCATCGATTTCGACGCCGCCGGCCTGCCGCACGCGCCGGACTTCGGCGACGTCTACCACGCCCAGGTCGGCGCCTTCGAGCAGGCGCGGCACGTGTTCCTGGCCGGCAACGGCCTGCCCGGGCGCTGGGCCGGGCAGCGGCGTTTCGTCGTCGCCGAGACCGGCTTCGGCCTGGGCAACAACTTCCTCGCCACCTGGGCCGCGTGGCGCGACGACCCGGCGCGCTGTGCGCAGCTGGTCTTCGTCAGCGTCGAACACCATCCGCCGACGCGCGCCGACCTGGCGCGGGCGCTGCACGGCTCGCCGCAGCCGGAACTGGCGGCCGAACTCGTCGCCGCCTGGCCGCCGGCGACACCCGGGCTGCACACGATCGATTTCGACGGCGGCCGCGTGCGCCTGCTGCTGGGTTACGGCGACGCCGCGGCACTGCTGCCCGAGCTGCGCCTGGTGGCCGACGCGATCTATCTCGACGGCTTCGCGCCCGGCCGCAACGCCGCGATGTGGTCGGCGCCGGTGTTCCAGGCGCTGGCGCGCCTGTCGGCGCCGGGCACGACGGCGGCCACCTGGAGCGTCGCACGCGCGGTGCGCGACGGGCTGGCGGCGGTCGGTTTCGAACTCGAACGCCGCGCCGGCATCGGCGGCAAACGCGAGATCAGCGTCGCCCGCTACGCGCCGCGTTATCTGCCTCCGCCGCCGCCGCGCGACGCCGCGGCCCAGCCGTTGGCGCGCGACGCGGTCGTCATCGGCGCCGGGCTGGCGGGCGCCGCGGTCGCGCAGGCCCTGGCCGCCGAAGGGCTGGCGGTAACCGTCTTCGAACGCCAGGCCGCGCCCGGCGCCGAGACCTCGGGCAACCCGGCCGGCATCTTCCACGGCACCGTGAACGCCGACGACGGCCCGCACGCGCGGCTGCTGCGCGCCGGGGCCTTGCTCGCGACACGCACTTACGCCCCGCTGTTCGACGCCGGTCTCGTGCCCGGTTCGACGCGCGGCCTGCTGCGCCTGGACGCCGGGCCGGTGGAGGCGATGCAGGCGCTCGCCACCCGCGCCGGGCTGCCGGCCGACTGGGTGCAGGTGCTGGACACCGCCGCGGCCTCGGCGCTGGCCGGGCTGGCGCTGCCCTCGCCGGCCTGGTTCTACCCGGGCGCCGGCTGGTGTTCACCGGCCTCGCTGGCGGCGCACTGGATCGCGACGCCGGGCGTGGCTTTCGTCGGCGGCACCGAGGTCGCGCGGCTGGAACGCGCCGGCGGGCGCTGGCGGCTGCTCAACGCGGCCGGCGGCACGCTGGCCGAGACGGCGATCGTCGTGCTGGCCAATGCCTCCGACGCCGCGCGCCTGGCCGCAGCCTGGATGCCCGAGGCCTGCGCCTGGCCGCTGCAGCGCGTGCGCGGCCAGGTCAGCGCCTGGACGGGCCCGCGTGCGCCGCTGGCGTTGCCGGTGGCCGGTGGCGGCTACGCGCTGCCCGGGCCCGACGGCGGCGTCGTCTTCGGTGCCAGCAGCCAGGCCGGCGACGAAGACCCGGCACGGCGCGAAGCCGACCACGCCGAGAACCTCGCCAAGCTGAAACGCCTGACCGGGCTGGAGCCGCCGCCCGACGCACGAGCCTGGCCCGGGCGGGTCGGCTGGCGGCTGGCGGCGGAGGACAAGATGCCGATCGTCGGCGCGCTGCCGGCCGCGGTGCCGGCGCACCGCGCCGAGCAGCCGCGGCGCTGGCCGCGGCACGAGGGGCTGTTCGCCTGCACGGCGCTGGGCAGCCGCGGCATCACGCTGGCGCCGCTGGCCGGCCGCCTGGTGGCGGCGATGGCCACCGGCGCGCCGTGGCCGCTGGAGCAGGACCTGGTGGACGCCGTCGATCCGGCGCGTTTCGCGGCGCGCGCCTTGCGGCGCCGCGGCTGATCAGTCTTCGCGCGGCGTGTTGCCGGCCGGCGGCGGATTCTCGGCCGCAGCCTCGCCGGGCTGGCCCTGCGGCGCATCGTCGTGCTGCGAGGGGCTGGCCTTGCGCGATGCCTTTTCCTCCTTCTTGCGCTTCTTGGCGAGTTCTCGCTGGCGCTTTTCGAAGGCGTAATTCGGTTTGGCCACGGGCGGTCCTTTGATCAGGGGGCGCCATTATGGGGCCGGGCATCGTGCCCGGGCACCGCAATGGCGCGGGTTTGAGAAGGGCCAAGCTCGACGCCGGCCGCCCTCGGGAACAGGCTCTAGAAACGCAGCGTGCGCACGCCGCCGGCGGTGCCCAGCAGGCACAGGCTGGCCTTGTGGCGCGCGAAGATGCCCACCGTCACGACGCCCGGCCACTGGTTGATCTCGGTCTCCAGCGCCAGCGGATCGGCGATCTTCAGGCCGCGCACGTCGAGGATCGGGTGGCCGTTGTCGGTCGTCACGCCCAGGCGCAGCGTCGCGGTGGCGCCCATGGCCTCGAAGCGGCGCGCGATCTGCGGCGCGGCCATCGTGATCACCTCGACCGGCAGCGGGAAACGCCCCAGCGTGTCGACGAGCTTGCTCTCGTCGGCGATGCAGACGAAACGTTCGGCCAGGTCGGCGACGATCTTCTCTCGCGTCAGCGCCGCGCCGCCGCCCTTGATCATGTAGCCGTGGTGGTCGATCTCGTCGGCGCCGTCGACGTAGACCGGCAGCGGCTTGTCCAGCGCCGCGGCCTCGACGACCGGGATGCCGTGGCGGCGCAGCCGTTCGGTGCTCTGCACCGAGCTCGACACCGCGCCGGCGATGCGGTCCTTGATCTTCGCGAGCGCGTCGATGAAGTGGTTGACCGTCGATCCCGTGCCCACGCCGACCAGCGCGCCCGGGACGACGTGCTCGATCGCCGCTTGGGCGACCAGGGCCTTCAGTTCGTCCTGTGTCATGGGCGCCGATTATCCGCGCCGGCCGGGCGCGACACCGTTTGCGACAATCGCCGCCCATGTCCTTGCTGCCTTACGGCCTGGCCCGCCGCTTCCTCTTCGGCCTCGACCCCGAAGCCGCCCACGACCTGACGATCTCCGGCCTGGCCCGGCTGCAGGACACGCCGCTGCGCTGCGCCTGGAGCGAGACGCGCATCGACGACCCGGTCACCGTCGCCGGCCTGCGTTTCCCCAACCGCATCGGCCTGGCCGCCGGGCTGGACAAGAACGGCCGCTGCATCGACGCGCTGGGCGCGATGGGCTTCGGCTTCATCGAGGTCGGCACCGTGACGCCCAAGCCGCAGCCCGGCAACCCGAAGCCGCGAATGTTCCGCCTGCCCGAGGCCGGGGCGCTGATCAACCGCATGGGCTTCAACAACGACGGCCTGGCGGCTTTCGTCGCCAACGTGCAGCGGGCGAAGTCCTTCCGCGCCGGCGGCGGCATCCTGGGCCTCAACATCGGCAAGAACGCCGCGACGCCGATCGAGAACGCCGTCGACGACTACCTGATCGGCCTGGACGGCGTCGCGCCGCACGCCGACTACGTGGCCGTCAACATCTCCAGCCCGAACACGAAGAACCTGCGTGCGCTGCAGAGCGACGAGGCGCTCGACGCGCTGCTGGGCGCACTCGCCGCGCGCCGCGACGCACTCGCCGGGACGCTGGGCCGGCGCGTGCCGATGTTCGTGAAGATCGCGCCCGACCTCGACGAAGCCCAGGTCGACGTCGTCGCCGCGACGCTGCGCCGGCACGGGCTGGACGGCGTCATCGCCACCAACACGACGATCTCGCGCGAGGCCGTGCAGGGCTTGCGCCACGCCGAAGAAACCGGCGGCCTGTCGGGCCGGCCGGTGGCCGAAGCCAGCAACCGCGTCATCCGCCGGCTGCGCGCTGCGCTGGGCGCGGGTTTCCCGATCATCGGCGTCGGCGGCGTGATGGACGCCGAGGACGCTCGCGCCAAGATCGAAGCCGGCGCCGACCTGGTGCAGATCTACACCGGGCTGATCTACCGCGGCTCCGCGCTGGTCGGCGAAGCGGCGCGCGCGCTGGCGCGACGCTGACTCAGAACACGTCGAGCAGCGCCAGCCGGGCGCGCCCGGCCAGCGCCTCGGCCAGCACCCAGGCGACGCCCAGGTCGCCGGTCCACAAGGACGGCCGGCCGCGGCCGTGGTGAGCGCGCGCAGTCTCGACCTGGGCCGCGGCGTGCGCCAGCATCGCCAGGCCACGTTCGCGCCAGCGATCGTCGCCGCTGCGCTCGGCCAGGCGCAGCAGCGCGAGCGCGTTGCCGGCCGTGCCATGGCACAGGCTCGGGCCCTTGTTCAGCGGGCCGGCGAGCCAGACCGCTTCGCCGGCGGCGAGCAGCAGTTCGTCCCACTCGGGCGTACGCGGCGCGTCGGCCAGCCGGGCGAGGATGCCGGGCGAGCCGTGGCAGTCCTGCAGCAGCGGCAGCCGGCCGGCGACCCGCGCGGCGTCGATCATCGGGTGCCAGTTCCAGGCGCCCCGCTGCTCGCCTTCACCACGCAGCGCGGTCGCGGCCAGCGTCGTGTACGCGCCGTCCAGCAGCGACGCGACCGCGGCCTCGGGCACCAGACGGCGCGCCCGCAGCGCCAGGTAGACGTTGCCGGCCAGCCCGTGGCCGGCACCCAGCCAGCGCACACGGCGGCCGTAGAGGTCCTGCTCCCAGACCGGCGTGCCGGTCTCCGGGTCGGCGATGAGCGTCGCCTGCAGCCGCGCGACCGCCGCTTCGGCCAGCGAGCGCCAGCGTGCGCCACCGTCTTGCTCGGCCAGGTGCACCGCGGCCAGCGCGCTGCCCGGGAAGCTCCACAGCGACTCCAGCGACGGGTGATCGAGTTGCGCCGTCAGCAGCGCCTCCAGCCGGTCCAGCGTCGCGGCGTCTTTCGTCACCTGCCAGGCCAGCAGTTCCAGCCCGGTGTCGCCGAGCCAGAACGAACCGCGTTCGTCGGGCTTGCGCGCCGCGGCGTTGCGTTCGACGAGGCCGTCGAGCAGGCGGTCTTCCAGCGCCCGGCGCCGCGGCGAATCGGCGATCGCGCCGTCCTGCACCAGCCGGCGCAGCGTCCACAGCACGCCGCCGGCGCCCTCGTAGAGCGCGTGGCGGTGGTCGTCGGGCGATTCGGGGTCGTCCAGCGGGTGGGCGGGCCAGCCGAGCGCGTCGGCTTCGTCCAGCGCCGATGCGACGATGCGCGCCAGCGACTGGCGGGCCGCGGCTTCGGACCAGGCCGCCGCCAGCGGCTCGTGGCGCGAAGGGTCGAGAAGAACGACGCTCACTGGAGCACCCTACGGCCTGACGGCCGGTCCCGCCAGGCGGGAATGAGCCCCGGACAAGTCCTGAGGGCTCATGCCGCCGCCGGCGCCACGACGCGGCGCTTGGCGATCGCCAGCGCCGCCACCGACACCGCGGTGCCGACCACCAGCGCGACGACGAAGGCGCCCAGGTGCGTCACCGCGTTCGGGATCGGCAGCACGAAGACACCGCCGTGCGGCACCTTGAGCTGCACGCCCATCGCCAGGCAGATCGCGCCGGCGACCGCCGAGCCGGCGATCAGCGACGGGATCACGCGCAGCGGGTCGCGCGCCGCGAACGGGATCGCGCCTTCGGTGACGAAAGCCAGCCCGAGCACGAAAGCGGCGTTGCCGGCTTCACGCTCCTCGGCGGTGAAACGCGAGGGCAGCAGCTTGCAGGCCACGGCCAGCGCCAGCGGCGGCGTCATGCCGGCGCACATCACCGCCGCCATCGGCTCGGTGACGTTGGCCGCGATCAGCGTCGTGCCGAAGACGTAGGCCGCTTTGTTGATCGGCCCGCCCATGTCCACCGCCATCATGCCGCCCAGGATCAGCCCGAGCACGACCGCCGACGCGCCCTGCATGCCTTGCAGCCAGGTGGTCAGCGCCGCCAGCAGCGTGGCCGCCGGCGCGCCGACGACGTAGTACATCAAGAGCCCGGTCGCCGCCGTGCCCAGCAGCGGCAGGATCAGCACGGGCTTGAGGCCCTCCAGCGTGCGCGGCAGCTTGATCGCCTTGTTCAGCCACAGCACGCCGTAACCGGCGATGAAGCCGGCGACGATGCCGCCCAGGAAACCGGCGCCGATCGCCCCGGCGATGACGCCGCCGGTCATGCCCGGCGTGATGCCCGGCCGGTCGGCGATCGAATAGGCGATGTAGCCGGCCAGCGCCGGCACCATCAGCGTGAACGCGCCCTTGGCGCCGATCTGGAACAGCGTCCAGCCCAGCGTGCCCTTGTGCACGTCCTCGTAGACGTAGATGCCGCCGAGCGCGAAGGCGATCGCGATCAGCAGCCCGCCGGCGACGACGAAGGGCAGCATGAAGGACACGCCGGTCATCAGGTGCTTGTAGACGCCGGTGCGTGCGGCCGGGGCAGCGGCCGAAGCCGCCTGCGGCGCGGTTTCGCCGCCGTACACACGCGCCTCGGCCAGCGCCCGTTTGATGAGCCCGGCGCCATCGCCGATCGCCGGTTTGGTCGGCGACTGGAACAGGCGCTTGCCGGCGAAACGCGACAGCTCCACCTGGCGGTCGGCTGCGACCAGCACCAGGTCGGCGGCGGCGATCTCCTCGGCCGTCAGCGCATCCTGCGAGCCGACCGAGCCCTGGGTCTCGACGCGGATCTGGTGGCCCAGCGCCTTGGCGCCTTCCTGCAGCCCTTCGGCGGCCATGAAGGTGTGCGCGATGCCGGTCGGGCAGGAGGTGATGGCGACGATCTTCAGCGCCGCCGCAGCGGCAGGCGTGGCGCCGGCCGGCGCGGCCGGCCGGGCCGCTGCGGAAGCCGCCGGCGTCGCCGCTGCGGCCCCGGCCAGCACGAGCACGGCGCGGGCGTCGTGCAGCACCTCGGCCAGCGTCGCGGTGTACGGCGACAGGCCGTCGAAACGTGCGTCGGGCCGCAGGTCGCCGACCAGCAGCAAGGCATGCGCCTCACGCAGCGCGGCGGCGTCCAGCGGGTCGATCACACCGTCGTCGGTGTGCAGCTCGACGGCGATCGTGCGCCCGGCCTCGCGCGCGGCGCGCTTCAAGGCCTCGCGCACGAGGTAGGCGTGGGTGCCGCGGTCCCCGGCACCGACGACGGCAACGATGTGACTCATGTTCTGCTCCCGGGGGCCGCGGCCCAGACGTCCAGCGGCTGCGGCCGCACGGCGGCGGCCAGGGCATCCAGTTCGGCGGCCGGCGGCAGGTGCGCGCCTTCGCGCCCCAGCTTGCCGGCGGCAAAAGCCGTCGCACGACGCGCCAGCGCGTCCAGCGCCAGGCCGTCGGCCAGCGCCGAGGCGATGCCGGCGACCATCGCGTCGCCGGCGCCGACCGTGCTGCCGGTCGCCAGCCGCGGCGGCGCCGCCTGCAGCGCGCCGTCGGCGCTGACGAAGGCCGCACCGTCGGTGCCCAGCGAGACGACGACCAGCGCGATGCCGCGTGCGACCAGCGCGCGCGCCGCGTCGACCAGCGCCGCGCGTTCGTCGAAGCGCCGCCCGGCCCAGGCTTCGAGCTCGGCGCGGTTGGGTTTGACGGCGTGCGGCAGCGCGCCGGGCGGGAGGGCGAGCACGGCGTCCAGCGCCACGCCGCTGAGGTCGGCGACGACGCGTGCGCCGCGCCCGGCCAGCGCCGCGACCAGGCGCGCGCTGGTGTCGGCGGCCAGCCCGGCCGGCTGGCTGCCGGAGATCACGACCAGTTCGCCGGCGCCGACCTGCGCCAGCCCGGTGAACACCGCCTCGGCGTCGGCCTCGGCGGCCGTGAAGCCCGGCAGGTTGACGTCGGTCGTGCGGCCGCCGGTCTCCAGCAGCTTGACGTTGGTGCGTGTCGCGCCCGGCACGCGGCGCAGCCGGTCGGCGATGCCTTTGGCGGCGAAGAGCTGCTCGAAGATCGCCGCGTTGTCGCGGCCCAGCAGCCCGTGCAGCTCGACCGCCTGGCCGGCGTCGGCCAGGCAGGAGGCGACGTTGACGCCCTTGCCGCCGGCGTCGTGGCGCACGGCGAGCGCGCGCACCACCTCGCCGGGCACCAGGCGTTCCAGCGTCACCGTCTGGTCGATCGCCGGGTTGAAGCTGACGCAGCGCATCGTCATGCGCCCTCCCCGCCGTCGGCCAGCGCACGCACCGCGGCGGCGTCGGGCGCGGCCAGCGCCTGGCGTGCCAGCGCCTGCAGCGCCGGCAGCTCGGCGGCGCGCAGCCGCTCCTTGACCGCCGGGATGTCGCGCGGCGTCATCGACAGCTCGTCGACGCCCAGGCCGGCGAGCAGCGCGGCGCCGTGCGGGTCGCCCGCCAGGCCGCCGCAGACGCCGACCCAGCGGCCGTGCATGTGCGCGCCCTGCACCGTCAGCCCGATCAGCCGCAGCACCGCCGGGTGCAGGCTGTCGGCCTCGGGCGCGAGCACCGGGTTCTGGCGGTCGATGGCCAGCGTGTACTGCGTCAGGTCGTTGGTGCCGATCGAGAAGAAGTCGGCGTGCTGGGCCAGGTCGGCGGCCAGCAGCGCCGCCGACGGCACCTCGATCATGATGCCCAGCGGCAGCTTGGGCGCCTGCAGCTCCTCGCGGATGCGCTCGCAGGTCTCGCGCAGCGCCAGCAGCTCGGCAGCCGAGGTGATCATCGGGAACATCACCGAGATCGGCGCGCCGTCGCGGCCGGCGCGGTACAGCGCGCGGATCTGCGGCACCAGCAGCTCGGGCCGGCGCAGCAGCAGGCGGGCGCCGCGCACGCCGAGGAAGGGGTTCTCCTCGCGCGGCAGCTCCAGATGCGCGACCTGCTTGTCGCCGCCGATGTCCAGCGCGCGGATGACCAGCGGCCGGCCCTGCAGCGCGTCGGCCATCGCCTTGTAGGCCTGGTACTGGTCTTCCTCGGACGGCGTCTCGCCGCGTTCGAGGAACAGGAACTCGGTGCGCATCAGGCCGACACCTTCGGCGCCCTGGGCGATCGCGAACGCGGCCTGGTCGGCGAGGTTGATGTTGGCGCCGATCGAGACCGAGTGGCCGTCGCGCGTGCGCGCCGGCAGCGCGCGCGCCTCGGCGGCCTGGGCGCGGCGCGCCTCCTCGGCGGCGATCCAGGCGCGCGCCGAGGCCAGGTCAGCGTCCGACGGCGCCAGGAACAGCCGGCCGCCGCTGCCGTCGACGATGGCCGGGGCGCCGGCTTCCAGCGCCGCCAGCGCGGCCCCCGCACCGACCACCGCCGGCAGCCCCAGCGTGCGCGCCAGGATCGCGGTGTGCGAGGTCGGCCCGCCCTGGGCGGTGACGATGCCGACGACGCGCTCGGCGTCCAGCCCGGCGGTGTCGCTGGGCGTCAGGTCCTCGGCGACGAGGATGCTGCCGGCCGGCACCTCGGCGGCGGCCGGGCGCGCCAGCGCCGGGTCGATCTGCGCCAGCACGCGGTGGCCGACGTCGCGCAGATCGGTCGCCCGGCCGGCGAGCACGGCGTTGCCCAGCGAGGCCAGGCGGCCGGCGGTCTCCTCGACGGCCGCGTGCCAGGCCCAGGCGACGCCGTGGCCTTCGACCAGGTGCTGCGAAGCCAGCGTGATCAGCGCCGGGTCGTTCAGCAGCTCGGCCTGGGCGCGGAAGATCGCCGCGTCGGCGGCGCCCAGGCGGCGGCTGGTGTCGTCGGCGACGGCACGCAGCTCGTCGCGGGCACGCGCCAGCGCGCCGTGCAATCGGTCGGCGGCCTCGACCAGGTCGACCGGCTCGTCGGGCACGACCATCGGCCCGGCGTGCAGGCGGTGCAGCCGGCCGATCGCCAGCCCCGGCGACGCGCCGACCCCGGTGACGGCCTCGGCTGCACCCGGCGGCTGCCAGGCGCCGGCGGCGGCACGGCGCTTGCGCTCGGCCTTCTCGGCGTCGGCCTTCTCGCGCGCGCTCAGGCCGGCGAGCACGATGCGCAGCGTGGCCAGCGCGTCGGCGGCGTCGGGGCCGTCGGCCGAGACGGTGACGGTGTCGCCGTAGCGCAGGCCCAGCTGGAGCAGCGCGATCAGGTTGCGTGCGTCGGCGGCTTCGGCGCCGTGGCGCACGCGCACGCGGGCGGCGAAGCGGCGTGCGGTCTCGGCCCATTCGGTGGCCGGGCGCGCGTGCAGACCGCTCGGGTAGTCGACGACCCAGTCGAAGCGGCGCGCGAAGTCCTCGGCCGGCGCGTCGGCTTCGTCGGGCGCGACCTCGACGCCGGCCAGCGCGCGGATCAGCGCGTCGGGGTCGTCGGTGCGCGCCAGCATCGCCAGGCGCGCGTCGTCGGCCATCAGCCGCGTCAGCCGGCGCAGGATGCCGATGTGGGCGTCGGAGCGCGCGGCGATGGCGACGACCAGATGGGCGCGCTGGCCGGCGTTCCATTCGACGCCGTCGCGCACCTGCAGCACGGCGATGCCGTCGCGCTGGATCAGCTCGCGCTCGTCGACCATGCCGTGCGGGATGGCGATGCCCTTGCCGAGGAAGGTGTCGGCGGCGGCTTCGCGGCGCAGCATGCTGGCTTCGAAAGCCGGGCGCACGCAACCGGCGGCGGTCAGCAGGCCGGTGGCCTGTCGGATCGCGTCGGCCTTGTCGGCCACGCGAGCGTCCAGGTGGACGAGTTCGCGCGGCAGCAGGCCGCTGGCGTTGAAGGTGGACACGTCGGCTCTCCGTCGGTTTTTCCCGCGACGGTAGCGCAGGCCGCCGCGACCGGCGAGTTCCGACCATCCCGGATGGTCGTCGTGCGCGGGCCGCGCAAAGCGGCCCGAAACACGCTAAACGCTACTGCAGCGGCACGCCGGTCTTGGCCTGCAGCTCCTCGCGCGTGACGCCGGGCGCCATCTCGACGACCTTCAGCCCGTGCGGCGTGACGTCGAGCACCGCGAGGTCGGTGATGATGCGGTCGACGACACCGACGCCGGTCAGCGGCAGCGTGCACTGCGCAGGATCTTCAACTCGAAGCCCGAGCCATCCTTCTTCTTCGCGACGTGCTCCATCAGCACGACGACGCTGCGCACGCCGGCGACGAGGTCCATCGCGCCGCCCATGCCCTTGACCATCTTGCCGGGGATCATCCAGTTGGCCAGGTCGCCCTTGGCGCTGACCTGCATCGCGCCCAGGATCGACAGGTTGACCTTGCCGCCGCGGATCATCGCGAAGCTGTCGTGGCTGCCGAAGATGCTGGAGCCGGCGATCGTCGTCACCGTCTGCTTGCCGGCGTTGATCAGGTCGGCGTCGACCTCGTCCTCGGTCGGGAACGGGCCGATGCCGAGCATGCCGTTCTCGCTCTGCAGCCAGACCTCGATGTCCGGCGGCACGAAGTTGGCCACCAGCGTCGGCAGGCCGATGCCGAGGTTGACGTAGAAGCCGTCCTGCAGTTCCTTGGCGGCGCGCGCCGCCATCTCGTCGTGGGTCCAGGCCATGCTCGCGCTCCTTCAGGCGGTCTTCTCGCGGATCGTGCGCTTCTCGATGCGCTTCTCCGGGTGCGGGTTGTGCACGACGCGGTGCACGTAGATGCCGGGCAGGTGCACCTCGTCCGGGTCGAACGTGCCGACCGGCACGATCTCCTCGACTTCGACGACGCTGACGCGCCCGGCCATGATCACCGCCGGGTTGAAGTTGCGCGCCGTGCGCCGGAACACGAGGTTGCCGCTCTCGTCGGCCTTCCAGGCCTTGGCCAGCGACACGTCGGGCACGATGGCGCGCTCCATCACGTAGAGCTTGCCGTCGAACTCGCGTGTCTCCTTGCCTTCGGCGACCAGCGTGCCGACGCCGGTGCGCGTGAAGAAGGCCGGGATGCCGGCGCCGCCGGCCCGCAGCTTCTCGGCCAGCGTGCCCTGCGGCGTGAACTCCAGCTCCAGCTCGCCGGCCAGGAACTGGCGCTCGAACTCCTTGTTCTCGCCGACGTAGCTGGAGACCATCTTGCGGATCTGGCGCGTCTCCAGCAGCTGGCCGAGGCCGAAGCCGTCGACACCGGCGTTGTTGGAGACGACGGTCAGGTCCTTGACGCCGCTGTCGCGCAGCGCGGCGATCAGCGCCTCGGGGATGCCGCACAGGCCGAAGCCGCCGACGGCCATCAGCTGGCCGTCGCGCACGATGCCGGCGAGCGCGGCCTGCGCGCTCGGATAGAGCTTCTTCATCGGGACGCCTCTCGCGCTCGGGAAACCGGCGCAGCGTACTACGTAAGGGGTTAAGTAGTCGTTACGTAGAATTGACTACGGATCTGCCCCGAAGGACCCCGCGATGCAGACGCTGGACTACCGCAGCGCGTTCGAACTGGCGCCGATCGGCCTGGTGATCAGCCGCGAACGCGTGATGATCGACTGCAACGCCGAGATGCTGGCGATCTTCGGCGCCGTGCGCGAGCAGATCGTCGGCCAGTCCTTCGAGGTGCTGTACCCGACTGCGGCCGAATACGAACGCACCGGCGAGCGCATCGTCGAGATGCTCGACGCCCAGGGCCGCTACGCCGACGACCGCATCATGAAGCGCGCCGGCGGCGAACTCTTCTGGTGCCACGTCTCGGGCCACGCGCTGGACACGCGCACGCCGCACGCGGCCGGCATCTGGTCCTTCGAGGACCTGTCGGCGCGGCGCGTGCTGAAGGTCGACTTCACGCCGCGCGAGCGCGAGATCGCGGCCCTGGTCATCGAGGGCCACACGAGCAAGGAAATCGGCCGCAAGCTGGCGATCAGCCCGCGCACGGTCGACGTCTACCGCGCACGGCTGATGCGCAAGACGGGCGCGGCGACGACGCCCGAACTGGTCAACAAGCTGCTCAACGGCTGAACCTGGAGAACAACGCATGATCGTCGTCCACCACCTGGAGAACTCGCGCTCGCAGCGTGTGCTGTGGCTGCTCGAGGAACTGGGCCTGGCTTACGAAGTGAAGCGCTACGAGCGCGACCGCGAGACGATGCTCGCGCCGCCCGAACTGAAGCGTGTGCACCCGCTGGGCAAGTCGCCGGTGATCGTCGACGGCGCGGTGACGGTGGCCGAGACCGGCGCCATCGTCGAATACCTGCTCGACACCTACGACCCCGACGGCCGCCTGCGCCCGCCGCCAGCCACCGAGGCGCGCCGGCGCTTCACCTACTGGCTGCACTTCGCCGAAGGCAGCGCGATGCCGCCGCTGCTGATGAAGCTCGTCTTCGACCGCGTGCGCAGCGCGCCGGTGCCGTTCTTCATCAAGCCCGTCGTCAAGGGCATCGCCGACAAGGTGACGGGCAGCTTCATCGCCCCGAACATCGCCGCGCAGCTGGCTTTCATGGAAGCCGAACTGAGCGCCCGCCCCTGGTTCGCCGGCGAGGCCTTCAGCGCCGCCGACGTGATGATGAGCTTCCCGCTCGAAGCCGCGGCGGCCCGCGCCGGGCTGGATGCCCGCTACCCGAAGCTGCAGGACTGGCTGAAGCGCGTGCACACGCGCGCCGCCTACGGCCGCGCGCTGGAGCGCGGCGGGCCGTATTCGATCATCGGCTGAGGCCGGATCGCCGGTCGGCGCTCAGGCAGGCGAGTTGTCCTGCCGCGAGCGCCTAGTTCGGTGCCTTGTACAGGCGCTGCGCCACCACACGCAGACAGCCCACCGCGAAGACGCCGTAGCCACAGACGAAGGACGCGGGAAGCGAGAAGTAGCCGCCGACGAGCCAGAGGCCGGCCACGAGCAGGCCGGCGAACGACACCAGCAGCAGCTCCCGGCGGGAGGGCTTGGCAGTGCTTGAAACGAAGCCCGACGGCTTCAACCAGCCGGCGCGCAGCCCCCACAGGACGAGCGCGGTGACGAGGGCCCACAGCAGGAGCAGCAAGAGAAGTTCACCGTCCATTGTTCATCGCCCCGCGGGCGCTTCCATCAATCAAGGCGTCGGCTGCGACAGCCCTCGCGGCAGCACCGCAGGCCCGTCACAGACCGAGCGAGGCGATGATCACACGGCCGATCCGCCAGACCTGATCGCCACCTCGACGGTTCTCCCTCCGGCGTGCGACAACCGCCCGCGCCTAGCCGAAAAAGGCCCGCACCGACGCCGGCAGCGGCACCGCCTTCTTCGCCGCGTAGTCTGTCCACACCGTCTTCGCGCCGCCTTCGGCGTAGACGACGCCGGGCTCACCGACACGTTCCATCACGACGTAGGTCTCGAAGCTCGTGCGCCCCGGGTTGGCGATGTAGTGGCGCGCCAGCACCTCGCCGGGGAACTCGAGCTGGCGCACGAAGTTGCAGAACGCGTTGACGATCACCGGGCCGCTGCCGTGGCTGGGGTGCGCCGGGCCGCCGATGCGGTACAGCCACTCCAGCCGCGCGATCTCCAGGTAGCGGAAGTAGACGGTGTTGTTGACATGACCCATCGCGTCCATGTCGCCCCAACGGATCGGGATCACCGTCTCGTGGGTCAGGGTCTTGTGTTCGGGCAGGGTGAAACGCATCGCGCTCTCCAGCGTCGCCCGGCCTGCCCGCGACCGGGCGCGGGGTTCAATCGGTGGCCGAAACGCCCAGCTCGCGCGCCAGCCGCTCGACCAGCGCGCGCAGGTCGGCGACCTCGGCCGCCAGCCGGGCCTGCTCGGCCTTCAGCGCCGACAGCTCGCCCGCCGACACCGCCTCGGCCGGCAGCGCCGCGGCGCCGGCCGGCCAGACCGGCTGCGCGACCTCGCCGCACAGCCGATGCGCCCAGCGCGACTCGCGTTCGCCCGGCGCACGCGCCAGCTTGACGACCTTGGGCGGCTGCTTCTCGGCCAGCTCCTCCAGGAAGCCTTCGACCGAGGAGATGTCGGCGAAGCGGTGCAGGCGCTCGCTGTTCAGGCGCAGCTCGGCCGCGGTCTGCGGGCCGCGCAGCATCAGCACCGCCAGCAGCGCGACGGCCGCGCCCGGCACGCCGAGGCCGCGCGCGGCGTTGTGATCGAAACGCACGACGCGGCTGCCGCTGACTTCGTTGACCAGGGCCAGCGACTTCAGCCCTTCCAGCGCCGCCAGCACGTCGGCGTCGGCGGCTTCCATCACCGGCTGGCGCGCGGTCTTCTGGTTGCAGCCGGCCACCAGCGCGTTCAGCGACAGCGGGTAGGTGTCGGGCACGGTGTGCTGCTTCTCGACGAGCACGCCGAGCACACGCGCTTCCAGCGGGGTCAGGTCACGCATCCGGGCCGCTCCTCAGATGCCGAAGCCGTCGTCGGCCGAGATCACCGCGCCGTTGACGAAGTGGCTCTCGTTGGCGCACAGCATCATCAGCACCGCGTCCAGGTCCTCGGGCTTGCCGACGCGCTTGCGCGGCAGCATGTCGACCAGCTTGCGCCCGGCCTCGGTCTGCCACTGGTGGTGGTTGATCTCGGTGTCGATGTAGCCCGGGCAGATGGCGTTGACGTTGATGCCGTAGCGGCCCCACTCCAGCGCCATCGAGCGCGTCATGTGGATCACCGCGGCCTTGCTCATCGCGTAGACGCCGAGCTGGCCGAAGGCACGCAGCCCCGCCGCCGAGGCGATGTTGACGATGCGCCCGCCGGTGAAGGTGCCGGGCGCCGTGCCGCGGCTGCGCGCGATCATGCGTTTGGCCACCGCCTGGGCGACGAAGAAGGCGCCGCGCGTGTTGGTGTCCATCACGAAGTCGTAGTCGTCGGGCGAGACGTCGACGAGCTTCTGCGACTGGCCGACGCCCGAGTTGTTGACCAGGATGTCGATCGTGCCCATCTCGGTCTCGGCGTGGGCCACGGCCGAGGCGATGCTCGCCGTGTCGGTGACGTCGAGCGCGACGACGTGGGCATCGCCGCCTTCGGCTTCGATCTCGGCACGCAGCGTCTTCAGCCGCTCGACGCGGCGCGCGGCCAGCACCACGCCGGCACCGGCACGCGCCAGCGTCTTCGCGAAGCTCGCGCCCAGGCCGCTGGAAGCGCCGGTGACGAAGGCGACGCGGCCGGAAAGGTCGATCTGATAGGTCATCGGAGGGGTCCTTGTTCGCTCTGTCGAGGCGCGGGGACGATAGCACCGAAGCCGTGGCCGACAATGGCCGCATGGACCGTGTCGAAGTCGTCGTCGTCGGGGCCGGGGTCGTCGGCCTCGCGGTGGCGCGCGCGCTGGCGTGCGCCGGGTCGGAGGTGCTGATCCTCGAGCGCGAAGGCGCCATCGGCAGCGGCGTCTCGTCGCGCAACAGCGAGGTCGTGCACGCCGGGCTGTACTACCCCGCCGGCAGCCTGAAGGCGCGGCTGTGCGTGGCGGGCCGCGAGCGGCTCTACGCCTACTGCGCCGAGCGCGGCGTCGAGGTGCGGCGCTGCGGCAAGCTGGTCGTCGCGACGACCGCGGCCGACCTGCCCAAGCTGGACACGATCGAGGCCCGCGGCCGCGCCGCCGGCGTCGTCGACCTGCAGCGCCTGTCGGCCGCCGAGGCGATAGCGATGGAACCGGCGCTGGCCTGCGCTGGCGCGCTGTGGTCGCCGTCGTCGGGCATCGTCGACAGCCACGGCCTGATGACCGCGCTGCTCGGCGACGCCGAGAACGCCGGCGCGATGCTGGCGCTGCGCTCGCCGTTCGCCGGGGCACGCCGCGACGGCGACGGCTGGGTCGTCGCCACCGGCGGCGACGAGCCCTTCGAGCTGGCGACACGCTGGATCGTCAACGCCGCGGCACTCGACGCGCAGCAGGTCGCGCTGGCGATGCAGGGCTTTCCGGCCGCCGCGGTGCCGCCGGTCTGGCGTGCCAAGGGCCACTACTTCTCGCTCGCCGGGCGGGCGCCGTTCTCGCGCCTCGTCTACCCGACGCCGGTCGACGGCGGCCTGGGCGTGCACCTGACGCTGGACCTGGGCGGCCAGGCGCGTTTCGGCCCCGACGTCGAATGGCTGGCGCCCGGGGCGGCGCTGGACTACGCCGTCGACCCCGGCCGCCAGGCGGGTTTCGAAGCCGACATCCGGCGCTACTGGCCGGGCCTGCCAGCCGGCGCGCTGCAGCCGGCGTACAGCGGCATCCGGCCCAAGATCTCGGGCCCCGGCGAGCCGGCGGCGGACTTCGTCGTCGCCGGTCCGGCCGAGCACGGCGTGCCCGGCGTGGTGCAGCTCTTCGGCATCGAATCGCCCGGGCTCACCGCTTGCCTTGCGCTCGCCGACGAGGTGGCCGGCCGGATTGTCCCCTGCGCGACGCAAAAATAGAACGACCGTTCGTTTTTTCGGACCCGCGCTTATAGAATGCGCGCGGCCTCACCCAGGAGACAAAGGTCAAGATGAGCCCAGAAGAAATCCTCGAGCAGTACGGTCCGCGCGAGGCGATGGAGTACGACGTCGTCGTCGTCGGTGCCGGCCCCGGCGGGCTCGCGGCGGCAATCCGGCTCAAGCAGCTGAACCCCGAACTGTCGGTCGTCGTGCTCGAGAAGGGCAGCGAACCGGGCGCGCACATCCTGTCCGGCGCGGTGATGGACCCGCGAGCGCTGACCGAACTGATCCCCGACTGGAAGGAACGCGGCGCGCCGCTGAACCAGCCCTGCGGCGAGGACGAGGTGCTGTTCCTGCACGCCAACGGCACGCACCACGAAGCGCCGTCCTGGCTGATCCCGGGCTGCCTGCACAACCACGGCAACTACATCATCAGCCTGGGCGCGGTGACGCGCTGGATGGCCGCGCAGGCCGAGGAGCTGGGCGTCGAGATCTTCCCCGGCTTCGCCGCTGCCGAGGTGCTGTACGGCGAGGACGGCCAGGTGCGCGGCGTCGCCACCGGCAACATGGGGGTCGGCAAGGACGGCCAGCCGCACGACGGCTTCCAGCTCGGCATGGAGCTGCTGGGCAAGTACACGATCTTCGCCGAGGGCGCACGCGGCCACCTGGGTCGCCGGCTGATCGAGCGTTTCGCGCTCGACAAGGGCCGCGACCCGCAGACCTACGCCATCGGCATCAAGGAGCTGTGGGAAGTGCCCGAGTCGGTCGCCAAGCCCGGCCTGGTGCTACACAGCGCCGGCTGGCCGGTCGACGAGCAGACCTACGGCGGCGGCTTCCTGTACCACATGGAAGGCAACCAGGTCGCGCTCGGCTACGTCGTCGGCCTGGACTACCAGAACCCCTGGATCAGCCCGTTCGAGGAGATGCAGCGCTGGAAGACGCACCCGGCGATCCGGCGTCACATCGAAGGCGGCAAACGGGTCGGCTACGGCGCCCGCGCGATCACCGCCGGCGGCCTGCTGTCGGTGCCCAAGCTGGTGTTCCCGGGCGGGGCGCTGGTCGGCTGCGAAGCCGGCACGCTGAACGCGGCGCGCATCAAGGGCAGCCATGCGGCGATCAAGACCGGCATGATGGCCGCCGAGGCCGCCGCCGCCGCCATCGCCGCCGGCCGCGCCGGTGACGAGCTCGACGCCTACCCGCAGGCCTTCCGCACCAGCTGGCTCCACGAGGAACTGGAGGCCAGCCGCAACTTCAAGACCTGGTTCAAGAAGGGCAACACGGTCGGCACGCTGATGACCGGCATCGAGCAGTGGCTGCTGCCCAAGCTGGGCATGAAGAGCCCGCCGTGGACCATCCACCGCCACACGCCGGACCACGCACGACTGCACGCGGCCAGCCAGGTCGAGCCGATCGCCTACCCCAAGCCCGACGGCCAGCTGACCTTCGACCGCCTGAGTTCGGTCTTCCTCAGCAACACGAACCACGAGGAGAACCAGCCGGCGCACCTGACGCTGAAGGACGCGTCGGTGCCGGTGGCGGTGAACCTGGCGCGCTACGCCGGCCCCGAGAGCCGCTACTGCCCGGCCGGCGTCTACGAGTTCGTCGCCGCGGCCGACGGCGGCGAGCGCCTGCAGATCAACGCCCAGAACTGCGTGCACTGCAAGACCTGCGACATCAAGGACCCGACGCAGAACATCGTCTGGGTCACGCCCGAAGGCGGCGGCGGGCCGAACTACGCGGGCATGTGAAGCCGCACGCGGCATGAAAAACGGCGGGCCTGGGCCCGCCGTTTTGTTTTCACGCCTGCCGGCTCAACGGTCCGCCAGCACCTGCTCGGCAAACCGCACGAAGGCGTAGAAGCGCCAGTCGGCGTTCTCCTTGCGCTGGAAGCCGTGGCCTTCGTTCTCGGCGCGCAGGTACCAGACCGGCGTGCCGTTGGCGCGCACCTGGGCGACGATCTGCTCGGCCTCGGTGTACGGCACACGCGGGTCGTTGCGGCCCTGGACGACGAACAGCGGCTTGCGGATCTTGGCCGCGTTGGACAGCGGCGAGATGCGGTCGAGGAACTCGCGCATCGCCGGGTCGCGCTCGTCGCCGTACTCGGCGCGGCGCAGGTCGCGGCGGTAGCTCTCGGTGTTCTGCAGGAAGGTCACGAAGTGCGAGATGCCGACCTCGTCGACCGAGCCGGCGATGCGGTCGGCGTAGTGCGTGGCCACCGCCAGGCTCATGTAGCCGCCGTAGCTGCCACCGGCGACCAGCACGCGCGAGGCGTCCAGCCCCGGCTGCCTGGCGATCCAGTCCAGCAGCGCGCCGATGTCCTTGACCGAGTCCTCGCGCTTGTAGCCGTCGTCCAGCGACAGGAAGGTCTTGCCGAAGCCCGACGAGCCGCGCACGTTGGGCTGCACGATGGCGATGCCCAGCTCCTGCAGCAGGTAGTTGTAGCGCCCCATGAAGCCGACGGTGGCCTGGCCTTCGGGGCCGCCGTGGATCTGGATCAGCACCGGGCGCGGGCCGGTGAAACGCGCCGGCGGGCGGTGCAGCAGGCCGGAGATCGTGCGGCCGTCGAAGCTCGTCCAGCGCACGATCTCGGCCTCGCCGAAGCGCGACGCGTCCAGGCCCGGCGGCACGTAGGGCGCGGTCCAGTCGGCGACCTGGCCGCCGGCCAGACGCAGCGAATGCAGCCGGCTCGGGCCTTGCGCGCTGTTGGTCGAGAACGCGAGTTCGTCGCCACGGCGGTCGAAGGCCGCGCTGCCGATGCTGCCGGCGGGCAGCGGCGGCAGCGCCACCTCCTTCAGCGTGCGGCCGTCGAGCAGGCGCAGCTCGTCGCGGCCCTCGACGTTGGCCTGGAAGGCGATCCAGCGCCCGTCCTCGCTGGGTGCGACGCTGCTGACGTCCCAGGGGATCTGCGACGTGAGCCGGGTGATGCGGCCGTCGGCCAGCGACAGCAGCATCAGCTCGCGGAACTCGCCGGCGCGGTCGCTGAGGAACAGCAGCCCCGAGCCGTCGGGGCGGAAGGCGACCGGGAAGTGCGAGGCCTTCGTCGTCTCGCCGGGCGCCGGCAGCACACGCCGGCGCTCGCCGCTGGCGAGGTCGACGAGCCAGGCCTCGGACTCGGTGGCCGAGACATAGCGTGTGATCGCCAGCGTGCGGTCGTCGTGCGAGATTGCGCCGCCGAACCAGCCGGCGCCGGGCAGCACGGCGATCTGGCGCCGGCCCTCGGGCGAGAGCGGGTCCATCAGCCACAGCGTCGTGTCGATCGCCGCGCGTTTGCCACTGTCGGCGGTGCGGTCCAGCGGCACGGCGCCGTAGACCAGCTTGGACGCGCCGTGCAGCCAGCCGACGGGATCGTGGCGCTGGTCGGGGTCGGTCAGCAGCGTCGCCTGGCGCGTCGCCGGGTCCAGGCGGTAGAGCTGCGTCGCCTCGTTGCCGCCGCGGCCACGCGCGAAGACGATGTAGCGGCCTTCACGCGGCTCCCAGCTCGCTTCGGCCACCGGGTCGGGTTCGGCGGTCAGGCGCTCCAGCGCGGCACCGGGCGCAACCGCGCGCCAGAGCTGCGCCGTGGCGTCGCCTTCGCCGCGGTGCAGCACCAGCATCTCGCGCCGTGTCGGGTGCCAGTCGGCGAAGCCGTGGCCGCGGAAGTCGTTGTAGCGCTGCACACGCTCGGCCAGCGACTGAGGGATCGGCGGGATGCCCTGCACGACGAGGTTGGCGTTGGGTGCGACCACCGCCTCGGGCGACGGCGCGCTGGCGCAACCGGCCAGCCAGGCGAAGGCCGCGAGCGCGGCGACGAGCGCGAATCTCATCGTGCGCCCTCCGCCCACGAGGGCTTGCGTTTGTCGATGAAGGCCTGCACGCCTTCCAGCGCCGCCGGGTCCATCATGTTGCAGGCCATCGTGCGGCCCGCGTCCTCGTAGGCCGCGGCGATGCCGGTCTCGACCTGGCGATAGAACAGCGCCTTGCCCGCGGCGATCGCGACCTGCGGCTTAGCGACGATGGCGGCGACCAGGCGCTCGACCTCGGCGTCCAGTGCTTCCGGCGCGGCGACACGGTTGACCAGGCCCTTGGCGCAGGCTTCGTCGGCGCCGATGAACTCGCCGGTGACGAGCATCTCGAAAGCCGCCTTGCGCGGCAGGTTGCGCGCCAGCGCGACGCTGGGCGTCGCGCAGAACAGGCCCAGGTTGACGCCGCTGACGGCGAACTTCGCGTCGCGCGAGGCGACCGCCAGGTCGCACATCGCGACCAGCTGGCAGCCGGCCGCGGTGGCGATGCCGTGCACACGCGCGACGACCGGCACCGGCAGCTTCTGGATCGTCAGCATCATGCGCGCGCAGGCCGCGAACAGGCGCTCGTAATAGCCCAGCGAAGGCTCGGCGCGCATCTCCTTCAGGTCGTGGCCGGCGCAGAAGGCACGGCCGGCGGCGGCAATGACGACCACACGCGCCGTCGTGTCCTCGGCGACCCGTTCCAGCGAGGCCTGCAGCGCCGCGATCATCGCCTCGGACAGCGAGTTGAAGGCCTGCGGCCGGTCCAGCGTCAGCGTGACGACGCCGCGCTCGTCCTTCTCGTGCCGCAGCAGCGGCGTCGTGTCGTTCATGACGGACTCCTCATTCGATCGCCGACGAGCTCTTGGCCCGCTGGCGCAACTGGAACTTCTGGATCTTGCCGGTGCTGGTCTTGGGGATCGCCTCGAAGCGGATCTCCTTGGGCACCTTGTAGTGCGCGAGCACGCTCTTGCAGTGCGCGATCAGCTCGGCCGCCGTGACGTCGACGCCCAGCTTCAGCTCGACGTAGGCCACCGGCGTCTCGCCCCACTTCGGGTCGGGCCGCGCGACCACCGCGCAGGCCAGCACCGCGGGGTGGCGGTACAGCGCGTCCTCGACCTCCAGCGAGCTGATGTTCTCGCCGCCGGAGATGATGATGTCCTTGCTGCGGTCGCGGATCTTCACGTAGCGGTCGGGCTCGATGACCGCCAGGTCGCCGGTGTGGAACCAGCCGCCGGCGAAGGCCTTGTCGGTCGCCGACGGGTTCTTCAGGTAGCCCTTCATGACGATGTTGCCGCGGAACATGATCTCGCCCATCGTCTGGCCGTCGGCCGGCACCTCGGCCATGGTCTCGGGGTCGAGCACCGTCATGCCTTCCTGCAGCGCGTAGCGCACGCCCTGGCGGCCGTTGAGCCGCGTCTGCTCGGACAGGTCGGCGTCGCTCCAGGCCGGGCGTTTGACGGCCACCGCAGCCGGGCCGTAGACCTCGGTCAGGCCGTAGACGTGGGTGATGTCGAAGCCGAGCCTGGCCATGCCTTCGATCATCGCCGCCGGCGGCGCGGCGCCGGCGACCATGCCGCGCACCTGCTGCGTGATGCCTTCGCGCCATTCGGCCGGCGCGTTGATGATCAGGCCGTGCACGATCGGCGCGGCGCAGTAGTGGTCGACGCCGTGCTCGCGCATCGCGTCGAGGATGGCGCGGGGCTCGACACGGCGCAGGCAGACGTGCGTGCCGCCGAGCATCGCGATCGTCCAGGGGAAGCACCAGCCGTTGCAGTGGAACATCGGCAGCGTCCACAGGTACTTCGGGAAGTGCGGCATGGTCCAGGTCGCCGCGTTGCCGACCGCGTTCAGGTAGGCGCCGCGGTGGTGGGTGACGACGCCCTTGGGGTCGCCCGTGGTGCCGCTGGTGTAGCTGACGGCGATCGCGTCCCACTCGTCGGCCGGGCCTTCCAGGCGCGCCAGCGGCGCGTGCGCGGCCAGCAGCGCCTCGTACTCCAGCGTGCCGACGCGGTCGCCGCGGCCGGTGTACTCGCTGTCGCAGACGTCAATGACGACCGGCTCGCGGCCGTGTTCGGCTTTCAGCCGCGCCAGCGCGTCGGCCATCAGCGGGCCGAACTCGCGGTCGGTGATCAGCACCGCGGTCTCGCAGTGGTTCATCTGCCAGGCCAGCAGCGGCGCGTCCAGTCGCGTGTTGAGCGTGTTCAGCACCGCGTTGACGGCCGGCACCGCGTAGTGCACCTCGACCATCTCCGGCGTGTTCGGCAGCATCACGCTGACCGTGGTGCCGCGGCCCACGCCCAGCGAACGCAGCGCCGCCGCGAGCCGGGCGCTGCGCTCGCGCACCTGGGCCCAGGTGTAGCGCCGCGCGCCGTGGATCACGGCCGGCAGGTCGCCGAAGACTTCGGCGCTGCGTTCGACGAAGCTCGTCGGCGACAGCGCCACGAAATTGGCCGCGTTGCGGTCCAGCTGCTGCTCGTAGATGTTCATGCCCGGTCTCCTGTCGGTGCGCGGCGAATGTTATGCAAGCGGCTGACACGAGGCTGCCTCGGCCCCACGTCCGCGGCGGGTGCGCGGCGCCGCAAAGGCGCTGATACACTGCGCGCCGTCAGGAGAGAGCCCGCCTAGCGCGGGCCGCCGAAGGCGCAGGGTCAGCCCGAACGCTCAGGCAAAAGGACTGGCTTTCCACCTCACTGGAGAGAGGCCGCCGATTCGAGCGAACGGCGGCCCACCGAAGGGGCAAGGACCACCGCCGGGGTGGCTTCCGAATCTCTCAGGTAAAGCGGACAGCGGGGGCACGTACGTCGGCGACAGCCGGCGGTCCGAAGACGATGCCCTCGATGGAGTCCCCCGTGACCGAGCTTCTGAAGACGCCCCTGCATGCGCTGCACCTGAGCCTGGGTGCGCGCATGGTCCCGTTCGCCGGCTACGCGATGCCGGTGCAGTACCGCGACGGCCTGATCGCCGAACACCGCCAGTGCCGCAGCGCCGCGGCGCTGTTCGACGTCTCGCACATGGGCCAGGTGCGGCTGTCGGGCGCCGACGCCGCGGCCGCGCTGGAGACGCTGGTGCCGGTGGATGTCGTCGACCTCGCGGTCGGCCGTCAGCGCTACGCCTTCTTCACCAACGAGCACGGCGGCCTGCTCGACGACCTGATGATCTCGCGCCCCGCGCCGGGCACCGGCTTCGGCGACCTGTTCCTCGTCGTCAACGCCGGCTGCAAGGACGCCGACCTGCGCCACCTGCAGACGAACATCGGCCACCGCTGCACCGTCGTCGGCATGCCCGAACGCGCGCTGCTGGCGCTGCAGGGCCCGCAGGCCGCCGACGCGCTGGCGCGGCTGAACCCGGGCGTGAAGGACCTCGTGTTCATGACCGGCGGCGTCTTCGAGCTCGCCGACGCGCCCTGCTTCGTCACGCGCTCGGGCTACACCGGCGAAGACGGCTTCGAGATCTCGGTGCCGGCCGAACGTGCCGAGGCGCTGGCCTCGGCGCTGCTGGCGCTGCCGGAGGTCAAGCCCGCCGGCCTGGGCGCACGCGACACGCTGCGCCTGGAAGCCGGGCTGTGCCTGTACGGCCACGACATCGACGAGAACACCTCGCCGGTCGAAGCCGGCCTCACCTGGGCGATCCAGAAGGTGCGCCGCCCCGGCGGCGCGCGCGAAGGCGGCTACCCCGGCGCGGCGGCCGTCGAGCGCCACCTGGCGGGCGGCGCGATGCGCAAGCGTGTCGGCCTCGTCGGCCTGGAACGTGTGCCGGTGCGCGAAGGCACGGCGATCGTCGACGCCCACGGCCACGCGCTGGGCCGCGTGACCAGCGGTACGCTGGCGCCCGGGGTCGACCGTCCGATCGCGATGGCCTATCTGCCGCAGGACCATGCCGCCCCCGAACACGAGGTCTACGCCGAGGTGCGAGGCAAACGCCTGCCGATGCGCGTGACCAAGATGCCGTTCCAACCCCACCGCTACCACCGCGGTTGAAATCTTCAGGAGAAGCCGATGACCACCATGTTCACCCCCGACCACGAATGGATCAACATCGAAGACCACGAGGCCGCGGTCGTCGGCATCACGCCGCACGCGCAGGACGCGCTGGGTGACGTCGTGTTCGTCGAGCTGCCCGAGGTGGGCCGCACGTTCAAGAAGGGCGAAGTGGCCGGCGTCGTCGAATCGGTGAAGGCCGCCGCCGACATCTACATGCCGGTCAGCGGCGAGATCGTCGAGGTCAACGAAGCGCTGCGCGACGAGCCGGCGCTAGCCAACAGCGACCCGATGGGCAGCGGCTGGTTCTTCAAGGTCCACGTCAGCGACATGGGCGAGTTCGACCAGCTGATGGACCCGCCCGCCTACGACGCGTTGCTGAAGACGCTCTGACCCCAAACCCCTCTAGCAGTCCCCCGCCCATGCTGATGTCTGCCCTTCCCACGCTCGCCGAGCTCGAGCACCACGACGAGTTCGCCGCCCGCCACCTCGGGCCCAACGAAGCCGAGGAACGGCAGATGCTGTCGGCGATCGGCGCCGCCTCGCGGCAGGCGCTGATCGAGGCGGTGGTGCCGCGTGCCATCGCCCGGCCGCAGCCGATGCAGCTGCCGGCGCCGGTGCCCGAGCACCAGGCGCTGGCCGAGCTGCGTGCGATCGCGGCGAAGAACCGCACGCTGCGCAGCTTCATCGGCCAGGGCTACCACGGCACGCGCACGCCGACGGTGGTGCTGCGCAACGTGCTCGAGAACCCCGCCTGGTACACGGCCTACACGCCTTACCAGGCCGAGATCTCGCAGGGCCGGCTGGAAGCGCTGGTCAACTTCCAGACCATGATCGCCGAGCTGACCGGCATGGCGATCGCCAACGCCTCGATGCTCGACGAGGCCACCGCCGTCGCCGAGGCGATGACGCTGGCCAAGCGCAGCGTGCGCGCCAAGTCGGACACGATCCGCGTCGCCGGCGACTGCCACCCGCAGACGATCGAGGTGCTGCGCACGCGCGCCGAGCCGCTGGGGCTGGCGGTCGACGTGCGCCCGTTCGCGACGCTGGCCGACGACGGCGAGTTTTTCGCCGTCGTCGCGCAATACCCGGCCACCGACGGCACGGTGCACGACCTGCCCGCGCTGGCCGACGCGGTGCACGCCAAGCAGGCGTCCTTCGTCGTCGCCGCCGACCTGCTGGCGCTGACGCTGCTCGTGCCGCCGGGCGAGTTCGGCGCCGACATCGCCGTCGGCACGACGCAGCGTTTCGGCGTGCCGATGGCCGCCGGCGGCCCGCACGCCGCCTACCTCGCCTGCCGCGACGAGTACAAGCGCGCGATGCCCGGCCGCCTGGTCGGCGTCAGCGTCGACGTGCACGGCCGCCCGGCCTACCGCCTGGCGCTGCAGACGCGAGAGCAGCACATCCGCCGCGAGAAGGCGACGTCCAACATCTGCACCGCCCAGGTGCTGCCGGCGGTGCTGGCCTCGATGTACGCCGTCTACCACGGCCCCGCGGGGCTCAAGCGCATCGCCCAGCGCATCGCCGCCTACGCCGCGGCGCTGGCCGCCGGCCTGCGCGCGATGGGCCTGGAGGTGCTGACCGAAGCCGGCTTCGACACCGTCGCCGTCGAGCTCGGCGAGCGCGCCGACGCGGTGATGGCACGCGCGCTGGCCGATGGCGCCAACCTGCGCCGGCTGTCGGCGACGCGCGTCGCCGCGGCGCTGGACGAAACGACGAGCCGCGCCGACATCGCCGACCTCTGGCGCTGGTTCGCACCCGAAGGCGCGACGCTGCCCTCGCTCGACGAGTTCGAGCGCGGCGTCGAGCCGCTGCTGCCCGAGGCGCTGCGCCGCAGCAGCGCCTTCCTGACGCACCCGGTCTTCAACTCGCACCACAGCGAGACCGAGATGCTGCGCTACCTGCGCCGCCTGTCGGACCAGGACCTGGCGCTGGACCGCACGATGATCCCGCTGGGCTCGTGCACGATGAAGCTCAACGCGACCAGCGAGATGATCCCCATCACCTGGCCGGAGTTCGCCAACCTGCACCCCTTCGCGCCGCGCGACCAGTTGGCCGGCGTCTGGGAGATGAACGACCAGCTCTGCGCCTGGCTGGCGCAAGCCACCGGCTACGCCGGCATCAGCCTGCAGCCCAACGCCGGCTCGCAGGGCGAGTACGCCGGCCTGCTGGCGATCCGCGGCTGGCACGCCTCGCGCGGCGACGCGAAGCGCGACCTCTGCCTGATCCCCGAGTCGGCGCACGGCACCAACCCGGCCAGCGCGCAGATGGCGGGCCTCTCGGTCGTCGTCGTCAAGTGCGACGCCAACGGCAGCGTCGACCTCGCCGACCTCGAGGCCAAGTGCGTCCAGCACGCCGAACGCCTGGCCTGCGTGATGATCACCTACCCGTCGACCTACGGCGTCTTCGAGCCGGGCGTCAAGCAGCTGTGCGAGATCGTGCACCGCCACGGCGGCCGGGTCTACGTCGACGGAGCCAACATGAACGCGCTGGTCGGCCTGGCCGCGCCCGGCGAGTTCGGCGGCGACGTCAGCCACCTGAACCTGCACAAGACCTTCTGCATCCCGCACGGCGGCGGCGGCCCGGGCGTCGGCCCGGTCTGCGTCGTCGCCGACCTGGTGCCCTTCCTGCCCGGCCACGGCGACGCTGGCGCGCCGGTGGGCGCCGTCAGTGCCGCACCGCTGGGCAACGCCGGCGTGCTGCCGATCAGCTGGATGTACGTGCGCATGATGGGCGCCGACGGCCTGCGCCAGGCCACCGAGACCGCGATCCTGAGCGCCAACTACGTCGCCGCGCGGCTGGCGCCGCACTACGACATCCACTACAGCGGCGGCATAGCCGGCATCGCCGGCGGCGGTGTCGCGCACGAGTGCATCCTCGACCTGCGGCCGCTGAAGGAGACCAGCGGCGTCAGCGCCGAGGACGTCGCCAAGCGATTGATCGACTACGGCTTCCACGCCCCGACGCTGAGCTTCCCGGTGCCCGGCACGCTGATGGTCGAGCCGACCGAGAGCGAGCCGCTCGTCGAGCTGGACCGCTTCTGCGACGCGATGATCGCGATCCGCGCCGAGATCGCGCAGGTCGAGTCCGGTGCCTGGCCGCGCGAGGACAACCCGCTCAAGCACGCCCCGCACACCGCCGAGGCGCTGCTCGCGGCCGAGTGGCCGCACGCCTACGCCCGCGAGGAAGCCGCCTACCCGGTGCCGGCGCTGCGCCGCCACAAGTACTGGTCGCCGGTCGGCCGCGTGGACAACGTCTGGGGTGACCGCAACCTCAGCTGCAGCTGCCCGCCGCTCGCCGACTACGCCTGAACCCGCGGGCGCGCTCCGCCGCGCCCGCCATCGTTGGAGGTCACGATGGCCGTTTCCGTCTTCGACCTCTTCAAGATCGGCATCGGGCCGAGCAGCAGCCACACCGTGGGGCCGATGCGCGCCGCGCGGCTGTTCGTCTCGCGGCTGGCGCACGACGGCCTGCTCGAACGCACGGCGCGGGTCGCCGCGCAGCTCTACGGCTCGCTGGGCGCCACCGGCAAGGGCCACGGCAGCGACACCGCGGTGCTGCTGGGCCTGGCCGGCCACGAGCCCGACACGGTGCCGATCGACGAGGTGCCGGCGCTGCTGGCGGCGATCCGCACCGGCGCCCGCCTCGAACTGCTGGGCCGCCAGGCGGTGGACTTCGTCGAGAAGCGCGACCTGAAGTTCCACCGCCGCGAGACCCTGCCCTTCCACGCCAACGGCATGGCCTTCGCCGCCTGGGACGCCGCCGGCGCGCTGCTGGCCGAACGCCGCTACTACTCGGTGGGCGGCGGCTTCGTCGTCAGCGACGAAGTCGCGGCCGACGGCAGCCGGCACCCGGTGATCGCGCCCGACACGACCGTGCTGCCGCACCCGTTCCACACCGGCGCCGAACTGCTGGCGCTGACCGCCGAACTGGGCTGCGGCATCGCTGGCGTGATGCGCCGCAACGAGCGCCACTGGCGCACCGACGCCGAGATCGACGCCGGCCTGCTGGCGATCTGGCAGGTGATGCAGCAGTGCGTGGCGCGCGGCATGCGCACGCGCGGCACGCTGCCCGGCGGCTTCAAGGTGCAGCGGCGTGCGCCCGACCTGGCCGAGGCGCTGCAGGCGCACCAGCCCGAGGGCGCGCCGGTCGACCCGCTGGCGGTGCTCGACTGGGTGAACCTCTTCGCGCTCGCCACCAACGAGGAGAACGCTGCCGGCGGCCGTGTCGTCACCGCGCCGACCAACGGCGCCGCCGGCATCGTGCCCGCGGTGCTGCACTACTACATGCGCTTCGTGCCCGGCGCCAGCGAACGCGGCGTCGTCGACTTCCTGCTCACCGCCGGCGCCATCGGCCTGCTCTACAAGGAGAACGCCAGCATCTCGGGCGCCGAGGTCGGCTGCCAGGGCGAGGTCGGCGTCGCCTGCTCGATGGCCGCCGGGGCCTTGTGCGCGGTGCTCGGCGGCAGCCCGGCGCAGGCCGAGAACGCCGCCGAGATCGGCATGGAGCACCACCTGGGCCTGACCTGCGACCCGGTCGGCGGCCTGGTGCAGATCCCCTGCATCGAACGCAACGCGATGGGCGCGGTGAAGGCGATCAACGCCGCACGCATCGCGCTGCGCGGCGACGGCACGCACAAGGTCAGCCTGGACCAGGTCATCAAGACCATGCGCGAGACCGGCGCCGACATGCTGACCAAGTACAAGGAAACGGCGCGCGGCGGCCTGGCAGTCAACATCGTCGAATGCTGAGGCCGCCGCAGGCGGCCAAGCCCGGGCCCGCAGACCGAGTCAAGCGTATGGGGGGAGCGGCGTTGCGCCCGGCCCTCAATGCGCGCTTTCATCGGATTCCACCGGGTTACGACCCTTGATCTGGCCGCCGCATGGGCGCATCCTCGCCGGAGCGCGTGCCGGCGACGTAACCACGATGACGATGGCGGCACCGCGCGCAACCCACCACGAACGACAGCCGCCACGAGCGGCGCAACGAGGTAGACCGACATGAAGAACATCCCCATCCGCACTCTGGCGGCGGCCGCCGCATTGGCCGCCTGCGGCTTGGCGCAGGCCGGCGAAGTCGAGGTCCTGCACTGGTGGACCAGCGGCGGCGAGGCCAAGGCGGCGGCGGCGCTGAAGGCCACGATGCAGGCCAAGGGCCACACCTGGAAGGACTTCGCGGTGGCCGGTGGTGGCGGCGACTCGGCGATGACGGTCCTGAAGTCGCGGGTCGTGTCAGGCAACGCCCCGGCCGCGGCGCAGATCAAGGGCCCGGCGCTGCAGGAATGGGCGGCCGAAGGCGTGCTCGCCAACATCGACGACGTGGCCAAGGCCGAGAACTGGGACGCCGTGCTGCCCAAGGCCGTGGCCGACGTCATGAAGTACAAGGGCAACTACATCGCCGCGCCGGTGAACGTGCACCGCGTGAACTGGCTGTGGGCCAACCCGGCGGCGTTCAAGAAGGCCGGCGCCAAGGTGCCGACGACCTGGGACGAGTTCTTCGTCGCCGCCGAGGCGCTGAAGAAGGCCGGCATCATCCCCGTCGCGCATGGCGGCCAGAACTGGCAGGACTTCACCACCTTCGAGAGCGTGGCGCTGGGGGTCGGCGGCACCGAGTTCTATCGCAAGGCCCTGGTCCAGCTCGACCCGGCGACGCTGAACAGCCCGACGATGGAGAAGGTGCTGACGACCTTCAAGCGCGTCAAGGGCTACACCGACAAGAACGCCCCCGGCCGCGACTGGAACCTGGCGACCGCGATGGTCATCAAGGGCGAGGCCGGCATGCAGCTGATGGGCGACTGGGCCAAGGGCGAGTTCGTCGCCGCCGGCAAGGTGCCGGGCAAGGACTTCGTCTGCGCCCCGGCCCCGGGCACCGCCCAGGCCTTCACCTTCAACATCGACTCGTTCGCGATGTTCAAGCTGAAGAACGCCGAGAACACCAAGGCGCAGAAGGCGCTGGCCGCGGCCATCATGTCGCCGGACTTCCAGGAGGTGTTCAACCTCAACAAGGGCTCGATCCCGGTGCGCCTGGGCATGAACATGGACAAGTTCGACGACTGCGCCAAGCAGTCGGCCAAGGACTTCGTCGCGACCTCGAAGAACGGCGGCCTGGTGCCGTCGATCGCCCACGGCATGGCCGTCGCCCCGGCCATCGAAGGCGCGATCAAGGACGTCGTCAGCCAGTACTGGAACAGCGACAAGATGAGCGCCAAGGACGCGATGACGCGCATCGCGGCCGCCGCCAAGGCCCAGTAACCAAGCCGTAGAAACGACGCGCCGCGTTCCCCGCCAGCGGGACGCGGCGCGTTTGCCGTCCTATTCCATGGTGTCTTCATCGCCCGCGGGCGCACGCTGGCTACCCAAGCTGGTCGTCGCCCCGTCCTTCGTCCTGTCGTTCCTGTTCATCTACGGGCTGATCGCCTGGAACGGCTACCTGTCGCTGTCGGCTTCGCGCCTGCTGCCCAACTACGAGTTCGTCGGGCTCGAGCAGTACGTTCGCCTGTTCGACAACGAGCGCTTCCACGTCGCGCTCGTCAACATGGGCATCTTCGGCACGCTGTTCATCGGCGGCTCGATGGCCCTGGGGCTGCTGCTGGCCATCCTGCTGGACCAGAAGATCCGCGCCGAAGGCCTGCTGCGCACGATCTACCTGTACCCGATGGCGATCTCGTTCATCGTCACCGGCACGGCCTGGAAGTGGATCCTGAACCCCGGCCTGGGGCTGGAGCACCTCGTCCAGCAGTGGGGCTTCGAGAACTTCAGCTTCGGCTGGCTGGTCGACCCCGAGATGGCCATCTACTGCGTCGCGATCGCCGGCGTCTGGCAGAGCGCGGGCTTCGTGATGGCGCTGTTCCTGGCCGGGCTGCGCGGCATCGACGACTCGATCATCAAGGCCGCCCAGGTCGACGGCGCCAGCCTGCCGCTGATCTACTGGCGCATCGTGATCCCGACGCTCAGGCCGGTGTTCTTCAGCACGCTGATGGTCGTCAGCCACCTGGCGATCAAGAGCTTCGACCTGGTGATGGCGCTGACCGCCGGCGGCCCCGGCTTCGCCACCGACCTGCCCGCCACCTTCATGTACGCGATGGCCTTCTCGCGCGGCCAGATCGGCCTGGGCGCAGCCAGCGCGACGGTGATGCTGGCCACCGTGGCCGCGATCGTCGTGCCCTATCTCTACAGCGAACTGAGGGCCAAGCGATGAGCCGCCACGCCATGCAACGCGCCCTGCTGTGGGCGCTCCTGCTGCTGTTCGCGGCCTGGTTCCTGACGCCGCTGTACGTGATGCTCACGACCTCGCTGAAGGACATGGACCAGGTGCGTGCCGGCAGCCTGCTGTCGCTGCCCACCAGCCCGAGCCTGGAAGCCTGGGCGCGCGCCTGGAGCAGCGCCTGCACCGGCACCGACTGCGGCGGCCTGAAGCCCTTCTTCATGAACTCGGTGC
Source organism: Rubrivivax gelatinosus IL144 (assembly GCF_000284255.1). Taxonomy (NCBI): domain Bacteria; kingdom Pseudomonadati; phylum Pseudomonadota; class Betaproteobacteria; order Burkholderiales; family Sphaerotilaceae; genus Rubrivivax; species Rubrivivax gelatinosus. The sequence continues at coordinate 1,636,186 of NC_017075.1, read as the reverse complement.
TGATGGTCGTGCCGGCGGTGCTGGTGTCGACGGCGATCGGCTCGGTCAACGGCTACGTGCTGTCGAAGTGGCGCTTCCGCGGCAGCGAGACGATGTTCGCGCTGATGCTCTTCGGCGTGTTCATGCCGATGCAGGTGGTACTGCTGCCGATGAGCCAGGTGCTCGGCTGGCTGGGCATCGCCAGCTCGATCTGGGGCCTGATCCTGGTGCACGTCGTCGCCGGCATCCCGAGCACGACGCTGTTCTTCCGCAACTACTACGTCGGCCTGCCCGATGAGCTGATCAAGGCCGCGATGCTCGACGGCGCCGGCTTCTGGAAGATCTTCACCCGCATCGTGCTGCCGCTGTCCACGCCGATCCTCGTCGTGACGCTGATCTGGCAGTTCACCAACATCTGGAACGACTTCCTCTACGGCGTCGTCTTCTCCGGTGCCGACAGCAAGCCGGTCACCGTCGGTCTCAACAACCTCGCCAACACCTCCAGCAGCGTGAAGGAATACAACGTCGACATGGCCGCGGCACTGATCGCGGCCCTCCCCACCCTCTTCGTCTACGTCGTCGCGGGCAAGTACTTCGTGCGCGGCCTGACGGCCGGCGCGGTGAAAGGCTGAACCATGGGAGCCCTTTCCATCCGCTCCGTGCGCAAGGCCTTCGGCAAGACCGAGATCCTCAAGGGCATCGACATCGAGGTCGAGGCCGGCGACTTCCTGATCCTGGTGGGCCCCTCGGGCTGCGGCAAGAGCACGCTGCTGAACATGATCGCCGGCCTGGATGCGCCGAGCTCGGGCCGCATCCACATCGACGGCCGCGACGTCACCGACGTGCCCAGCAAGGACCGCGACATCGCGATGGTGTTCCAGAGCTACGCCCTGTACCCCAACATGGACGTGCGCCAGAACATCGCCTTCGCGCTGGAGATGCGCAAGGTGCCCAAGGCCCAGCGCGAGGCCGCGGTGCAGCGCGTGGCCAAGATGCTGCAGATCGACCACCTGCTCGACCGCAAGCCCGGCGCGCTGTCCGGCGGCCAGCGCCAGCGTGTCGCGATGGGCCGGGCGCTGGCGCGCGACCCCAAGCTGTTCCTGTTCGACGAGCCGCTGTCCAACCTCGACGCCAAGCTGCGCGTCGAGATGCGCGCCGAGATCAAGCTGCTGCACCAGCGCACGCACACGACGACGGTCTACGTCACGCACGACCAGGTCGAGGCGATGACGCTGGGCGACCACATCGCGGTGATGAAGGACGGCGCCGTGCAGCAGCTCGGTTCGCCGCACGAGATCTACACCCGGCCGGCGACACGTTTCGTCGCCGAGTTCATCGGCTCGCCGGCGATGAACATGATCCTCGCCCAGCGCAGCGCCGACGGCGGCCTGACGGCGGCCGGCCACGCGCTGCCGCTCGACGCCGCGCAACGCCAGGCGCTGGCCGGCGGCAGCGGCGACGTCATCTACGGCCTGCGACCGGAGAACGTCTGCCTGGGCGTCGAAGGCCTGCCGGGCGAACTCGTCATCGTCGAGCCGACCGGCCCCGAGACCTACATCACCGCCAGCACCGCGGCCGGCAAGCTGACCGCGCGCCTGCCGGGCACCGCCGAAGGCCAGGTCGGCGGCACGGTGCATCTGCACTGGGCGGCCAAACACGCGCACCTGTTCGACGCGGCGAGCGAGAAGCGCATCGCCTGAACGCGCGACGCGCCTCCAAGAAGAAGGCCGCCCTCGGGCGGCCTTCTCGTTCAACGTTCCAGCGTCAGTCGCGGTCGGCACTGGCGCCGGCCGGCAGCACGCCGCCGCCCGGTTCGACCGCCGGGGACGGTTTCGGCCTGCGCTCGCGCACCAGGTAGCTGTAGAGCACCGGCACGACGACCAGCGTCAGCAGCGTCGAGGTGATGACGCCGCCGATGATCGCGCGGCCCATCGGCGCCTGGATCTCGCCGCCGTCGTTGAGCGCCAGCGCCAGCGGCAGCATGCCGAAGACCATCGCCGCGGTCGTCATGACGATCGGCCGCATGCGCGTCAGCCCCGCCTGCAGCAGCGCCTCGTGCACGCTGGCGCCGTCGCGGCGCGCGTGGTTGGCGAAGTCGACGAGCAGGATCGCGTTCTTCGTCACCAGGCCCATCAGCATCACCAGGCCGATCATCGAGAAGACGTTGAGCGTCGAGCCCGAGACCAGCAGGGCGATCATCACGCCGATCAGCGACAGCGGCAGCGAGGCCATGATCGCCACCGGCTGCACGAAGCTGCCGAACTGGCTGGCCAGCACGATGTAGATGAAGATCACCGCCAGCGCCATCGCGCCGAGCATCGCCGTGAAGGCCTCGTTCTGGTCCTTGGTCTGGCCGCCGACGTCGAAGGTGAAGCCCGGCGGCAGCGAGGTCTCGGCGATCAGCTTCTGCACGTCGGCGCCGACGTCGCCGGCCGGGCGGCCCTGCACGCCGGCGAAGATCGCCTCGCGGCGCAGCAGGTTCTGGCGCCGGATGACCTCGGGGTTGACCACCGACTCGATCGAGGCTACCGCGTCCAGCGGGATCGGCGTGCCGTCCTTGGCGAAGGCCACCGGCAGCTTGCGCATCTGCTCGAGCTGCTCGCGCGAGGCCTGCGGCAGTCGCAGCAGCACCTCGACCTGCTCGCCGTCGGGCGTCGTCCAGTAGGTCGCGGCCTCGCCGTTGACGTAGGCGCGCAGGCTGGACGCCAGCTGCGGCGCCGTCAGGCCGAGTTCGCGCACCGCCGCCGGCAGCAGCCGCACCGCGTAGGCCGGCACGCCGGGCTTGACCGAGAGCTCGACGTCGGCGATGCCCGGGATCTTCTTCACCTTCTCGGCGAACTCGCTGGCCACGCGCGCCAGGCCCTCGGGGTCGCTGCCCAGGATCGCGACGTAGATCGGCCGGTCGAAGCCGACCGAGGTCTCGATGCCCGGGATCCCCGCGATGCGCTCGCGGATCGCGTCCTCGACCTGCTTCTGCGTGCGCGAGCGTTCGCGCCGGTCGAGCAGGCTGATGTTCAGCACCGCCTGGTTGCGGCCGGTCGACAGCCCCGCGCCCTGGCCGCCGACCGTGGTGGCGACGTTCTTGACCTCGGGGAACGAGGCGACGATCTCCTCGACCTGGCGCACCTTGGCGTCGCTGCGCTCCAGGCTGGAGCCCACCGGCATGCGGATCGACAGCTGCGTGAAGCCCTGGTCGGTCTGCGGCACGAACTCCGAGCCGACCAGCGGCGCCAGCATCAGCGCGCCGACGAAACTCGCGCCGCCGGCGGCCATCACGACGCCGCGCGGCGTCAGCGTCACCCAGCGCCAGCGGCGGCGCTGGCTGCGGTCGCGCCGGCCGTCGGCGCCGAAGGGCCGGGCGAAGGCCGGCACGCCGACCAGCCGCCAGCGCTTCGGGCCGAAGGCCCAGTGGATCAGGCGTTCGTAGACCGTGTGCAGCAGGTCCATGCCGCGGTCGACGCCGCGCAGCATCGCGCCGATCACCGGCAGCCGCGCCAGGCGCGCCGACGGCGGGTCGCGCCAGACGCTGGACAGCATCGGGTCGAGCGTGAAGCTGACGAACAGGCTCACCAGCACCGCGACGACGACGGTGATGCCGAAGGGGTAGAAGAACTTGCCGATGATCCCGCCCATGAAGGCCACCGGCACGAACACCGCGCACAGCGCGAAGGTCGTCGCCATCACCGCCAGGCCGATCTCGCGCGTGCCTTCGTCGGCGGCGGTGTGGTGGTCCTTGCCCATGTGCACGTGGCGCACGATGTTCTCGCGCACGACGATGGCGTCGTCGATCAAGAGGCCGATGCACAGCGACAGCGCCATCATCGTCATGAAGTTCAGCGTGAAGCCGAAGGCATGCACGGCGACGAAGCTGGAGATCACCGCGATCGGCAGCGTCAGCCCGGTGATCACCGTGCTGCGCCACGAGTGCAGAAACAGGAAGACGATGGCCACCGTCAGCAGCGCGCCTTCGATCAACGTGTGGCGCAGGCCGACCAGCGAGCCCTTGACCCAGTCGCTGGCGGCGTAGACGAGCTCCAGCTTGGTGTCCGGCGGCAGCGTGCGGCCGAGTTCGTCCATCGCCTCCTTCACCTTCTCGCCGGTGGCGACGATGTTCGCGTCCTGCTGCTTGAAGACGTTGAAGTTGATCGCCGTGCGGCCGTTGAGCCGCGCGAACGAGTCGGCTTCGCGCTCGCGCTCGACCAGCCGGCCCAGGTCGCCCAGGCGCAGCGGCAGGCCGTTGCGGTGGGCGACGATGACCTGCTCGAACTGGTGCGGGTCGCGCACCCGGCCTTCGACACGCAGGATGGCATCGGCGCGGTCGTTGCTGAGCAGGCCGACCGGCTCGTCGGCGTTGGCTTCCTTCAGCGCCGTGGCCACTTCGGCCGGCGTCACCGCGTAGGCGCGCAGGCGCTCGGGGTCGAGGTCGATGCGCACCTCGCGCAGGGCCAGGCCGCTGACGTCGACGCGGGCGACGCCGCCCACGCGCTGCAGCCGCCGGCTCACCACCTGGTCGGCGATGATCGACAGCTCGCGCTGGCTGCGTGTGTCCGACAGCAGCGCCAGGGCGACGACCGGCTGCGAGTTCTCGTTGTCGAAGCGGTTGATCAGCGGCGGCTTGGCGTCGTCGGGGAAACGCGCCTGGGCGGCGGCAACGCGGTCGCGCACGTCCTGCATCGCGCGGCCCATGTCGGTGTCCAGCGTGAACTCGATGCTGGTCTGGCTGCGGCCCTCGAAGCTGCGCGAGGTCAGGCGCTTGACGCCGGCGATGCCGTTGACCGACTCCTCCAGCGGCTTGGTGATCTCACGCTCGACGGCCTCGGGCGAGGCGCCCGGGTACGACACCTCGACGTAGGCGCCGGGCAGCGCGATGTCGGGCATCTGCTCGACGCCCAGCCGCACGTAGGAGAAGACGCCCAGCACGCACAGCGCGACCATGACCATGGTCGCGAAGACGGGGTTGCGGATCGCGACGCGGGTGATCCACATGGCTCACTCCACGCGCGCCGGCGCCGACGCGGCGGCCGAGGCCACCGAACCGGCACCGCCCGCGCCGCCGCTGGCGACACGCGCCTTGGCACCTTCGCGCAGGTTGTCGAAGCGCATCGCCAGCACCGTCGCCTTGTCGGGCACGCCCGACAGCAGTTCGACGCGGCCACTGGCCGCGTCGCGGCGGCCGAGCTTGACCGCGCGGCGCGCAAGCACGCCGTTCTCGATGACCCAGACGTGGTCCTCGCCGCCGACGCGTGCGACCGCCTCGACCGGCAGCGTCAGGCGTTCGGCGCTGTCCTTCAGCGTCACGCCGGCGACGGCGTACTGGCCGGCGCGCAGGCGCTCGCCGGGGTTGTCCAGCGCGATCGTCACGCCGATCGAGCGCGTGCCGGCCTCGGCCGCCGGCGAGATGCGCGCGATGCGGCCGGAGAACGGTTCGGTGAGGCCTTCGACGCGCACTTCGGCCGTCATGCCCGGCTTCAGCTTGCCGACCTCGTGCGTGCCGACGCTGCCGGCGAGCTCCAGCTCGCGGATGTCGACGATGGTCAGCAGCTGCTGCTCGGCCGCCAGCTTCTCGCCCGGCACCGCGTGGCGCTTGGCGACGATGCCCGAGATCGGCGCCACCAGCGCGGCTTCGCGCATCGTCGTGCGCACCGTATCGCGCGCCGCGGCGGCGGCGTCGTAGGCGCCGCGCGCGGTGTCCAGCGCGGCACGCGAGTTCTCCAGCGCGATCGGCGAGATGAACTTCTGCTGCGCCAGGCGTTCGTTGGACTCGTGCGTGCGCTGGGCCTGCACCAGCGTGGCCTTGGCCGCGGCGAGCTGGGCGTCGCGTTCGGCGACGCGGCTGGCCAGTTCGGACAAATCCATGCGGCCCAGCACCTGGCCGGCCTTGACGCGGCTGCCTTCGGCGACGTCCAGCACGAGCAGCGTGCCGGCGGCCTTGGCGCGCACGATGGCCGTCTGCGGCGCGACCAGCGGCCCCGAGAACTCGATGCGCTCGGGCATGGCGGTGCGCTGCGGCAGCGTCACCTCGCGGGCGACGAACTCCAGCGGCGGCGGGCCGGCCGGCTTCTCGGCGGACTTGCCGCCGGCGGTCTTCATCCAGACGGCGGCCCCGCCGCCGACGAGTGCCAGCACGACGGCCGCCGACACCCAGGTTCTCGTTCTCATTCCATGCCTCCTGGCCGCCCTCGGCGGGCAGCGGCTCGCAGTGTAGAAAGGCCGCGCTTGCCCCTGGCCGCGCTGCGACGAAGCGCAGCGGCGGCGGCATCAGCTGCCGGACGCGCCGACGGACGGCGCCCCGCGGTGACCCACGGTGACAGCCGCGCTCAGGCAGCCGCGGCTTCGGTGATGCGCCGTTCCAGCTCGGCCGCCTCGACCGGCCGGCCGTAGAGCCATCCCTGGCCGTGGTCGCAGCGCAGCCGCGTCATCAGCGCCGCCTGGCCGGCGGTCTCGATGCCTTCGGCCACGGTCACCATGTCCAGCGACTGCGCGACGCGGATCGTCGCCTCGATCAGCACGCGGTGGTACTCCACGCTCTCGGCATGGGCGATGAAGCTGCGGTCGATCTTCACCGTGTCCACCGGCAGCAGGTGCAGGCAGGCGAGCGAAGAATAACCGGTGCCGAAGTCGTCGAGCGCCAGGCGCACCCCCAGCTGCTTGAGCGCGCGCAGCGTGGCCTGCACCGCCTCGTCCTGGGCGGCCAGCGTCTCGGTCACCTCCAGCTGCAGCAGGCGCGGCGCCAGTTCGTGCTCGGCCAGCGTCGCGCGCACCTGCTCGACCAGCCCCGGCGAGCGCAGCTGCGCGCGCGACAGGTTGACGTTGAGCTGCCCCGGCGCCCGCGGGCCCAAGCGGGCGCGCCAGTCGGCGAAACGCGCGCAGCTCTCGCGCAGCACGAACTCGCCGATCTGGTCGATCAGCCCCACTTCCTCGGCGACGGCGATGAACTCGCCCGGCGTCACGACGCCGCGGCTCGGATGGCGCCAGCGCACCAGCGCCTCGACGCCGGTGGCGCGGCCGCCCGGCAGCGCGACGATCGGCTGGTAGACGACGAAGAGCTCGCCCGCGCGCAACGCGCGGCGCAGGTCGTTCTCGATCTCGAGCTGGCGCACGACACGCTCGTGCATCGCCGGGTCGAAGACCATGCAGCAGTCGCGGCCGGCGCGCTTGGCCTCGTACATCGCGGTGTCGGCGTCGCGCAGCAGCTCGTCGGGGCTGCGCGCGTCGTCGCGGGCGACGACGACGCCGATGCTGACCGTCGACTGCACGCTGCGGCCGTCGATGACGTAGGGCTCGGCCAGGTCGCGCAGCAGGCGGTCGGTGATCGCGCGCGCGTCCTCGACGCGCGAGACGCCGTCGAGCACGACGACGAACTCGTCGCCGCCCAGGCGCGCCGCGGTGTGCTCGCCGTTGACCCGCGCCACCGCGTCGCCCGGGCGCAGCGCCAGCTCGATGCGCTGGGCCATCTGCTTGAGCAGCTCGTCGCCCTCGTGGTGGCCCAGCGTGTCGTTGATCTGCTTGAAGCGGTCGAAGTCCATGAACAGCACCGCGAAGCCGTAGCCCGGATGGCGGCGGGCATGGCCGATCGCACGATGCAGGCGCTGGATCGCCGCGGCCCGGTTGGGCAGGCCGGTCAGCGCATCGGTGCTGGCGGCCAGGCGCAGGCGTTCGCTCAGCTCGTGGCGGCCGGTGACGTCGGTGGCCAGGAAGACGTAGCCGCGGTGGCGGCCCTCCTCGTCGAGCATCGGCTGCAGGTCGACCTCGAACCAGCCGTCGCTGGCGTGCTTGCGCCGCGTCAGCACCTCGAAACGCGCAGCCCGGCCGGTGCGCAAGGCCTCGTGGTACGGCGCGACGTCGGCCGGGTCGTTGTGCTCGCTGTGCAGCGCGACGTCGACCGGGCGGCCGCGCACGTCGTCGGCCGACCAGCCGGTCAGGCGCACGAAGCCGTCGTTGACCCACTCGATGCGGCCGTCCAGCCCGGTGACGACGACGCCGTTGTCGGTGCGCGCGACGATCTGCGCCAGGCGCTGCAGCTCGCGCGTCTGCGTCGACAGGCGCTGCACCTGCATCCGCAAGGCGCGCGCCGTCGGCACGGCGACCAGCATCACCACCGCGGCCAGCACCAGCAGCGTCAGGCCCACGCCCCACTGCAGCATGCGCGCCTGGTGCGTGGCGCGCGACTGCGAGGCCTCCTGCAGGCGCTGGTACAGCAGGTCGGCGGCGGCCAGCGCCGGCTCCACCTCGGCCTGCAGCGCGGAGGCCGAATGGGTGACGGCGAAGGCGTCGTGGCTGCCGACGTGCAGGCTCATCGTGTCGGCGCGGTACCAGAGGCGCTCGCGGGCGTCCTGCCAGCGCGACAGCGCCGCGGCCACCGGCGCCTCGTCGCGCCCGGACAGGCCGCGCTGCGCGGCCAGCAGCGTCTCGACCAGCAGCGCGTCGCTGCGCGAGCGTTCGATGGCTTCGGAGATCAGCTCGGCGTCGGCGTTGGAGCGCAGTTCGCCGCCTTCGGCCAGCGCCGCCAGGCGGCCGACCTGCTGGCAGAAGATGCGCTGCGTGCTGGCCAGGCCGACGAGGTCGGCGTCGAGCGCGCGCACACGCTCCAGCCGGCCGTTGTACCAGGCCTGGAAGCCGGCCAGCGCGACCAGCGTGACGAACGTGAACAGCAGCGCATGGCGGATGCGCCGATGCGCTCGGTCGACGCTTTGCGGCGTCGTCGACGTGCTGAGTTCCATCAAGGCTGAAGCGGGTACGGGCCGGCCGGGGCGGGATTCGCCGTCCCGTATATCGGCAGCCGCGGTTTCAGTCTGAAGCGGGTTTCGTGTCCGCAGCGTCACAAATCGACGCCTTGAACGCTGCCGCGGTGCCGCCGAGGCCGGCCAGCGCAGCCAGCCAGAACACCGTGTCCAGCCCGTGATGCTCGGCCACCCAGCCGCCGGCCAGGCCGCCGAGCACGCCCGGGATGCCGTAGCCCAGCACCGAATACAGCGCCTGGCCGCGCGTGCGCAGCGCGCCGGGGAAGTGGCGGCTCACCAGCACGATGCTGGCCGCGTGGTGGGCGGCAAAGGTCAGCGCGTGCAGCAACTGGGCGGCGACGAGCAGCGCCGTCGAACCGCCGGCCGCGGCCGTCAGCGCGAAACGCGCCGCCGACGCCAGCCCGGCCCACTGCAGCCAGCGATAGGCGTCGAAACGCCCCAGCGCATGGCCCTGGAACCAGAAGAAGACGATCTCGGCCAGCACCGACACCGCCCAGAGCGCGCCGACCGCCGACTTCTCGTAGCCGCGCGCGTCGAGCAGCAGCGAGAAGAAGGCATAGAGCGCGGTGTGGCCCAGCACCGTCAGCGCGACCGAGGCGAAGAACCAGGCCACCGCGGGCTGGCGCAGCACCGGCAGCACCGGCGGCGGCGCGCTCGTCGGCGCGGCGTCGGTGCCGCCCTGCGGCAGCCGGAAACTCGTCGCCAGCAGCACGGTGTAGATCGCGCAGACCAGCAGCGGGAACAGGCCGATGCCCGCACGCTGCAGCAGCGCGCCGCCGGCGACCACCGCGACGACGAAACCCAGCGAGCCCCAGACGCGCACGCGGCCGTAGCGCCGGGCGTCGAAGCCGCCACTGGCGCTGAGCCGCGCCGCCAGCGCCGCCTCGGACAGCGGCACGATCGCGCCGTTGGCCAGGAACAGCGCCGCGGTGCAGGCCGCCACCGTCCATTCGCCGCGCACGACGAGGTAGCCGGCCGCCGCTGCGAGCGCGATCGCCGCGGCCAGCCGGATCAGCCGCACGCGGCCGCCGCCGTGGTCGGCCCACCAGCCCCAGCCGTAAGGCGCGACGACGCGCGTCCAGCTCTGCAGCGAGGCCACGGCGCCGATCAGCAGCGTCGAGAAGCCCAGCTCCTTGAACCAGAGCGGCGCATACGGGTTGAACAGCCCGATGCCGGCGAAATAGACGAACCAGACCGCGCCGAAGGCGCGCAGCCCGGAGGGCGCGGCGCTCAAGCGCCTGCGGGCCGGGCCGCGGGAATCGCCGGGATCGGCAGCTCGACGTCGCCGCACTGCGCGCGCTGGCGCAGCACGTGGTCCATCACCACCAGCGCCAGCAGCGCCTCGGCGATCGGCGTCGCGCGGATGCCGACGCAGGGGTCGTGGCGGCCGTGGGTCTCGACCGTCGTCGGCTGGCCGGCGCGGTCGATCGAGGCGCGTGCGATGCGGATCGAGCTCGTCGGCTTGATCGCCAGGCGCACCACCAGCTCCTGCCCGGTGGAGATGCCGCCGAGCACGCCGCCGGCGTGGTTGCTGGCGAAGCCTTCGGGCGTCAGCTCGTCGCCGTGCACGCTGCCGCGCTGGGCGACGCAGGCGAAGCCGGCGCCGATCTCGACGCCCTTGACGGCGTTGAGGCCCATCATCGCGTGCGCGATGTCGGCATCGAGCCGGTCGTACAGCGGCTCGCCGAGGCCGGCCGGCACGCCGCGCGCACGGACCTCGATGCGCGCGCCGCAGGAGTCGCCGGCCTTGCGCAGCGCGTCCATGAAGGCTTCCAGGCGCGGGATGTCGCTGGTGTTGGCGGCGAAGAAGTCGTTGGCGGCGATGTGTTCTTCATCCTCGAACGGGATCTCGATCTCGCCGAGCGCGCTCATCCAGCCGGTGAAGGTGCAGCCCAGGCGCTCGCGCAGCCACTTGCGCGCGACGGCGCCGGCGGCCACCGTCGGTGCCGTCGTGCGGGCCGACGAGCGGCCGCCGCCGCGCGGGTCACGAATGCCGTACTTGCGCCAGTAGGCGTAGTCGGCGTGCCCGGGGCGGAAGGTGTCCAGCAGGTTGCCGTAATCCTTGCTGCGCTGGTCGGTGTTGGGGATCAGCAGCGCGATCGGCGTGCCGGTGGTACGGCCTTCGTAGACGCCCGACAGGATCTGCACCCGGTCGGCTTCCTGGCGCTGCGTGACGTGGCGGCTGGTGCCCGGGCGGCGGCGGTCGAGCTCGGGCTGAATGTCGGCTTCCGACAGCGCCAGGCCGGGCGGGCAGCCGTCGATGACGCAGCCGATCGCCGGGCCGTGGCTCTCGCCGAAGTTGGTGACGCGAAAGAGTTCGCCGAGGGTGCTGCCGGACATGGGAACGCTGCGTTGAGGGCAGCGGATTCTATGCGGCGGCCCCCAGCCGGCCGTCAGGCCGTCGGGCGCGCGGCCGCGTCTTCCTCGGGCCAGTCCTTGATGTAGGCCTTCAGCATGCGGTTCTCGAAGTCCTGCGCGTCGACCACCGACTTGGCGACGTCGTAGAACGAGATCACGCCCATCAGCGTGCCGTGGTCCAGCACCGGCATGTAGCGCGCGTGGCGCAGCAGCATCATGCGGCGCACCTCGTCGATGTTGGTCTCGGGCGTGCAGGTCAGCGGCGCGTCGTCCATCACCGAACGCACGTGGCGCGTGCCGACGTTGCCGTTGCATTCGACGACCGCCGAGATCACCTCGCGGAAGGTCAGCATGCCGACGAGGTCGCCGTGCTCCATGACGACCAGCGAACCGACGTCGAACTCCGACATCGACTTCATCGCTTCGGCGAGCAGCTGATCCGGCGAGACCGTGTACGTCGTGTTGCCCTTGACGCGCAGGATGTCGGTGACTTTCATGCGATCAATATAGCCCACAATCCGGCGCCATCCCCTCTGTGGAAGGTCCATCATGGCCGGTCCTGCCGACCCTGGTTTCGACACGCTGGCGCTGCACGCCGGCGCCGCGCCCGACCCCGCCACCGGCGCGCGAGCGGTCCCGATCCACCTGACGACGAGCTTCGTCTTCGACAGTGCCGAAGGCGCCGCCGCGCTCTTCGACCAGGAACGTTCGGGCCACGTCTACAGCCGCATCAGCAACCCGACGACGGCGGTGTTCGAGGAGCGCATGGCGGCGCTCGAAGGTGGAGTCGGCGCGATCGCCACCGCCAGCGGCCAGGCGGCGCTGCACCTGGCGATCACGACGATCGCCGGCGCCGGCAGCCATGTCGTCGCCTCGCGCGCGCTCTACGGCGGCTCGCACAACCTGCTGGCCTGGACGCTGCCACGTTTCGGCATCGAGACGACGTTCGTCGATCCCGGCGACGTCGACGCCTGGCGCGCCGCGATCCGGCCCAACACCCGGCTGCTGTTCGGCGAGACGCTGGGCAACCCCGGGCTGGACGTGCTCGACATCCCGGAGGTGGCCGCCGTCGCGCACGACGCCGGGCTGCCGCTGCTGGTCGACTCGACCTTCACGACGCCCTGGCTGATCCGCCCCTTCGAACACGGCGCCGACCTCGTCTTCCACTCGGCGACCAAGTTCCTGTCCGGCCACGGCACCGTCGTCGGCGGCGTGCTGGTCGACGGCGGCAGCTTCGACTGGGAGGCCTCGGGCCGTTTCCCCGAGCTGACCGAGCCCTACGCCGGTTTCCACGGCATGGTCTTCAGCGAGGAGAGCACCGTCGCCGCCTTCCTGCTGCGAGCACGCCGCGAAGGCCTGCGCGACTTCGGCGCCTGCATGAGCCCGCACACCGCCTGGCTGGTGCTGCAGGGGCTGGAGACGCTGCCGCTGCGCATGGCGCGCCATGTCGACAACGCACGCCGCGTCGCCGAGTTCCTGGCCGGCCAGCCTTTCGTCGAACGGGTGCGCCACCCGGAGCTGCCCGGCCACCCGAGCCACGCCCTCGCCAAGCGCCTGCTGCCACGCGGCTGCGGCTCGGTGTTCAGCGTCGACCTGCGCGGCAGCCGCCATCAGGGCCAGGCCTTCATCGAGGCGCTGCAGATCTTTTCGCACCTGGCCAACGTCGGCGACTGCCGCTCGCTCGTCATCCACCCGGCGTCGACGACGCACTTCCGCATGGACGACGCGGCGCTGGCCGCCGCCGGCATCGGGCCGGGCACGGTACGGCTGTCGATCGGCCTCGAAGACCCGGCCGACCTGATCGAGGACCTGAAGCGCGCGCTGAAGGCCGCGGAGCGTGCGGCATGAAGCTCAGCGTCCAGGGCCGCACGGCCTATGCCTACACCGGCGGCGTCGAGTTCGACCCCGCCCTGCCCTGCGTCGTCTTCGTGCACGGCGCGCTCAACGACCACAGCGTCTGGACGCTGCTGGCGCGCTGGTTCGCGCACCACGGCCGCTCGGTGCTGGCCGTCGACCTGCCCGGCCACGGCCGCAGCGACGGCCCGCCGCCGGCCAGCGTCGAGGCCGCGGCCGACGGCGTGCAAGCGCTGCTGGACGCCGCCGGCGTCGAACGTGCCGCGCTCGTCGGCCACAGCCTGGGTTCGCTGATCGCGCTGGAGACCGCGGCGCGTGCGCCGGCGCGCGTCACGCAGCTGGGCCTCGTCGGCACCGCGTTCCCGATGAAGGTCAGCCCGGCGCTGCTGGCCACCGCGCGCGAGACGCCGCGGGCGGCGATCGACATGGTCAACGCCTTCTCGCTGTCGACGATCGCCGCCAAACCCTCGTTTCCCGGGCCCGGCGCCTGGCTGCACGGCGGCCAGCGGGCGCTGATGCGCCGGCTGCAGGGGCAGGCCGAAGCCGGCGGGCTGAACCTCTTCGCACACGACTTCGCGATCTGCGACGCCTATGCCGGCGGCCTGCAGGCGGCGGCCACGGTGCGCTGCCCGGCGGCGCTGGTGCTGGGCCGGCGAGACTCGATGACGCCGCCGCGTGCGGCGCGTGAACTCGGCGAGGCGCTGCGCGCGACGGTGACGACGCTGCCCGGCGGCCACTCGCTGATGGCCGAGGCGCCCGACGGCGTGCTCGCGGCCTTGCGCGCCTTGCTCGATTAGCCCGGCGGCGGCGCGCCGGTAACAGGCTCCTACAATGGCGCCTCGTCCCCACGACGGATGAACCGGGAGCGAAGACGCCGCGACACCGCGGCGCACGCGGGCCGCACCAGGCCTGCCGTCTTCGCTACGGCCGCGGCCCGCGCCGCGCGCCGCCGCGAGCCTACCCCCGCGCTCGCGCCCCCGGTGCAGCCCGGCGGCGCCATTCGGCGCGCGCCGGCTTTCGCTTCTTGCGCCGTCGCCCCCCGATGTCCTCGCCTTCAGAACTGCCGCCCGATCCCGCCGCGCCCGATGAACAAACGGCCGTGCCGCTGAAGATCGAGGACTGGCTCACCGTGGCCGTGATGGCCGCGCTCGCGCTGATCACCTTCGCCAACGTGGTGGTGCGCTACTTCACCGACCAGTCCTTCGCCTGGACCGAGGAGATCTCGGTCTTCCTGATGATCGTGCTGGCGCTGGTCGCCGGGTCGGCCGCGGTGGCGCGCAACCGCCACATCCGCATCGAGGCCTTCGCCGACGCCGGCCCGGCCTGGCGCCGGCGGGCGCTGGCGCGTTTCGGCGCGCTGATGGTGGCGCTGCTGTTCGCCATCATGGCCGTGCTCAGCGCGCGTGTCGTCTGGGACCACATCCAGTGGGAAGAGACTTCGCCGGCGATCGGCGTGCCGCAGTGGTGGTACTCGATCTGGCTGCCGCTGCTGTCGGTGGCCATCGCCGGGCGTGCGATCGGCCTGTTCATCCGCGCCGGGCGCGCCCCGCGCGACGGCGAGGAGCACGGCCGATGATCGGCACCCTGCTCTTCGTCGCCTTCATCGCGCTGATGCTGCTGGGCGTGCCGATCGGCGCCGCGCTCGGCCTGGCCGGCACCGCGGCGATCGCGCTGGCCAACTGGGACACGCAGTGGTTCGGCCTGCTGGCCGTGCCGCAGAACTTCTACGCCGGTCTGGGCAAGTACCCGCTGCTGGCGATCCCGATGTTCGTGCTCGTCGGCTCGATCTTCGACCGCTCGGGCGTCGCGCTGCGGCTGGTCAACTTCGCCATCGCGATCGTCGGCCGCGGCCCCGGCATGCTGCCGCTGGTGGCGATCGTCGTCGCGATGTTCCTCGGCGGAATCTCGGGCTCGGGCCCGGCCAACGCCGCCGCGGTGGGCGGCGTGATGATCGCGGCGATGGCGCGCGCCGGCTACCCGGCGGCGTTCTCGGCCAGCGTCGTCGGCGCCGCGGCGGCCACCGACATCCTGATCCCGCCGAGCGTCGCCTTCATCGTCTATTCGGTGCTGGTCTCGGGCGCCTCGGTGCCGGCGCTGTTCGCCGCCGGCATGATCCCCGGCGTGCTCGCCGGCATCGCGCTGATCGCGCCGGCGGTCTGGCTGTCGCGCAAGCACGGCATGGGCGCCGCCGAGGCGACGCTGCCGCGGCCGCCGTTCTGGGCCAGCCTGCGCGAAGCGAGCTGGGGCCTGTTCGCGCCGGTGCTGATCCTCGGCGGCATGCGCGCCGGCTGGTTCACGCCGACCGAAGCCGCCGTCGTCGCCGTCTTCTACGGCCTGTTCGTCGGCGTCGTCGTGCACCGCACGATCGGGCTGCGCGACCTCGTCACCATCCTGCGCGAGTCGGGCGAGCTGTCGGCGGTGATCCTGCTCGTCGTGGCGCTGGCCGGCATCTTCGCGTACTCGCTGTCGACGCTGGGGCTGATCGACCCGGTGACCAACGCCATCGTCAACTCCGGCCTCGGCGAGTACGGCGTGCTGGCGCTGTTGATCCTGATGCTGATCGTCGTCGGCATGTTCCTGGACGGCGTGTCGATCTTCCTGATCTTCGTGCCGCTCCTGATGCCGATCGCCAACCACTACCACTGGGATCCGGTGTGGTTCGGCGTGCTGCTGACACTGAAGGTGGCGCTGGGCCAGTTCACGCCGCCGCTGGCGGTGAACCTGATGGTCTCCTGCCGCATCGCCGGCGTGCGCATGGAGGAGACCGTGCGCTGGGTCGGCTGGATGCTGCTGGCGATGTTCATGGTGATGGTCGCGGTCATCGTCTGGCCCGAGCTGGCGCTCTGGCTGCCGCGGCAGATGGGTTACTGAGTCACAACGAGGAGAAGACAAGGATGAAGCGCACGTTCCTGAAGTTCACGCTCGCCGCCTGCGCGCTGGCCGCCGCCGGCGTCGCCAACGCCCAGGCGCCGCTGCCCGCCGGCTACAAGGCCGAGTACCGCATGAGCCTGGTGCTGGGCCCGGCCTTCCCCTGGGGCCAGGGCGGCGAGATCTGGGCCAAGCTCGTGCGCGAGCGCACGCAGGGCCGCATCAACATCAAGCTCTACCCGGGCACGGCGCTCGTGCAGGGCGACCAGACGCGCGAGTTCGCCGCGATCCGCCAGGGCGTCATCGACCTGGCGATCGGCTCGACGATCAACTGGTCGCCGCAGATCAAGCAGCTCAACCTGTTCTCGCTGCCTTTCCTGCTGCCCGACTACAAGGCGCTGGACGCGCTGACGCAGGGCGAGGTCGGCAAGCAGTTGTTCCAGGTGATCGACAAGGCCGGCGCGCTGCCGCTGGCCTGGGGCGAGAACGGCTACCGCGAGATCAGCAACAGCAAGCATGCGATCAAGTCGCCGGCCGACCTGAAGGGCCTGAAGATCCGCGTCGTCGGTTCGCCGCTGTTCCTGGACACCTTCACCGCGCTGGGCGCCAACCCGACGCAGATGAGCTGGGCCGACGCCCAGCCGGCGCTGGCTTCGGGCGCCGTCGACGGCCAGGAGAACCCGCTGTCGATCTTCACCGCGGCCAAGCTGCACACCGTCGGCCAGAAGCATCTGACGCTCTGGGGCTACGTCGCCGATCCGCTGATCTTCGTCGTCAACAAGGACGTCTGGAAGAGCTGGACGCCGGCCGACCAGGCCATCGTGCGCCAGGCGGCGATCGACGCCGGCAAGGAAGAAACGGCGATCGCGCGCAAGGGGCTGGTCGAGGCCGATCACCCGCTGCTCAAGGAGATCGGCGGCCACGGCGTCACGGTGACGCAGCTGACGCCGGCCGAACGCGAGGCCTTCGTCAAGGCCACGCGCCCGGTCTACGACAAGTGGAAGGCGCAGATCGGCGCCGATCTCGTCGGCGCCGCCGAGAAGGCGATCGCGGCGCGCAAGTAAGCCGCTGTCAGGCGACGCGGCGGCGGCGGCGCGCCAGCCCCGCCGCGGCCAGCGCGGCCATCACCAGCGCCGCGCTGGCCGGCTCCGGCACGTCCTGCGTCACCGCGGTGAAGGCGACGCTGCCGTAGCCCTCGGTGCCGCCACCGGTGGTGTCGTAGGCGAGCAAGGCCTCGCTGGCCGAGCCGAAGCCGGCCACCAGCTGCAGCAGCGGCTGCAGCAGCGGGTCGGCCAAGGCGAACGAGACGTCGACGCCGAGCAGATCGCCACCCGAGAACCAGGCGACCGGCAGGCTGCCGGCGTCGACCGTGTCCAGCGTGTAGCGGTGGCCGGCGAAATCCAGCGTGAAGCTGGAAAGTTCGACGCTGCCGTCGAAGCCGGCCGCCGGGTCGTCGAAGCCGAAGCTGCCGCTGAAGGCACTGCCGATCAGCGAGCCCGAGTCGACGGCGCCGTCGATGCGGTAAAGCGCGGCCTGCGCGGGCGCGGCCAGTCCGGCGAACAGCGTGGCGGCGAGCGCCACGGCGGACAAGAGTTGGCGGGTCATCCAGGTCTCCGGGTTCAGAAGAGGAAGTTCGAGGCCTTCAGCAGCTCGGCACACGAGCGGCCCTTGACCAGCACCATCGGGCGCGCGGCGGCCGGGCCGGCGGCGTCGGGGTCGATCGTCAGCAGCGCGTCGGCGCCCGAGGCCGAGCAGCCCAGGTAGCCCTGGCCGATCGGGTCGGTGGACGGCACGCGCAGGCTGCGCAGCAGCTCGGCGAAGGAGATGCGGTCGTCGCCCGGCGTGAAGTCGGTGATCGTCGCGCCGCCGGCGAAACCGGCGCTGAAGACGAAGGTGTCGCGGCCGCCGCCGCCGGTCAGCGTGCGCCGGCCGGCGCCGCTGACGATGACGTCGTCGCCGGGCGTGCCGGTGACGCTGCTGCTGGTCGGCGACGCGGTAATCGTCTTCACCAGGTTCAGGCCGACCAGCACCGGATCGTGGTCCGACGAGCGGTACGGCGTCTGCGCGTAGGGATCGGGCGCGCAGCTGGCGCAGGCCGGCTGCTTGAACTCCAGGTTGTAGTCCTGGGCCAGCGACTCGTCGGCGTTGATGTGCCAGTGCGCCGCGCCGGCCACCTTGGGCGACAGCGTGCCGGTGGACAGCGCCTGGTCCAGGCGGCCGGCGGCGCCGTCGAAGACGTAGGAGTAACCGAAGCCGTCGAAACGCCCGACCTCGTCGACGTAGCCGCTGCCGGTGAGCTGGTAGACCGGATCCTCCTGGGCGTAGGCGTTGAAGTCGCCGACCAGCAGCACGTCGTTGCTGCCGCTGGCGGTCTGGAGCTGGGCGACGAAGCGGCGCAGCTGGTCGGCCTGCGAAACCCGCAGCGCGTTCCAGCAGCCCTGGCCGTCGCCGCTGTCGACGTTGCCCGGCGCGTTGGCGTCGCCGGCCGCCGGGCAGCTGCTCTTGCTCTTCAGGTGGTTGACGACGACGGTGAAACGCTCGCCGTTGGCCGGCGCGAAGGTCTGCGCCAGCGGCGGGCGGCTGTTGACCGCCGCGGTGTCGCTGGCCGGCGCACCGATGCGCGTCAGGCGCGAAGGCTTGTAGATCATCGCCACCTTGATCGCGTCGCTGCCGGTGCCGGCGGCCGGCTCGGGCACCGCGGCGTAGACGCCGCTGCCGACACGCTGGTTCAGCGCGTCGACGAGGTTCTGCACCGCGACCGCGCCGTTGTTCTGGATCTCCATCAGGCCGACGACGTCGGCGTCGAGCGCGGCCAGCGCCTCGACGATCTTGGCGCGCTGGCGCTGGAACTCGGCCAGGCTGTCGGCGCCGCGGCAGTTGGATGCCGAGACCGTGCCGCCCTGGCTGCAGCCCTGGCCGGTCTGGCCGCTGGCGGTGGCGCCGTTGGTGAAGGTGGTGAAGTAGTTCAGCACGTTGAAGCTGGCCACCTTGACGTTGCCGCCGAGCGCCGGCGCCGCCGGACGCGGGTTGGCCGTCGTGTAGCGCAGCGCGCTCTTGTCCAGCGGCAGGATGCGGTAGTCGCTGGGAGCGCCGGCGCCGCTGGTCGAGGTCGACAGGCCGTAGTCGATGACGCCGGTGATCGAGCCGATCAGGTCGCCGGCGCGCAGCGCGCCGGTCGGGCCGGTGAACGGCGTCGGGTTGACGTTCTGCGCCGAGCTGCCGTCTTCGAGCACGATGCGGCGCGCGGCGTTGTCGGCGGCCAGCGCCTGGGCCTGCGCGCCGGGGCGGTAGCGGTTGGTCGGCGTCTCCAGCCGGCCGCCGGCCGACAGCGTCAGCTGGCCGTAGCGCGCCTGGAAGTAGTTCTGGTCCACCGTCAGCGGGCCGGCCAGCGTGACCAGCATGCCTTCGTAGCGCTCCAGGCCGCCGGCGACCGGCAGCGTGATCGGCAGCGGCGTGATGCTGCCGCTGCCGAGCAAGGTGATCGCGCTGGGCGTGGTGAGCTGGGTGACGCTGCCGCTGCCGGCGGCGAACTCGGCGACCTTGCCGGTCAGTTGCACCAGCTGGCCGGCGGAAACCGTCGGCGCGCTGCTGGTGAAGACGAAGATGCCGTCGGAGGTGGCGGGGTTGCCGTCGCCGCTGGCGTCCTGCAGGAAGAAGCCGTTGTTCGTCAGCTTGGTGACGACGCCCGAGGTCGTGACCGTCTGGCCGACGAGCGGGCTCTGATCGCCGCTGCCCTGGATCTCGTAGATGCGGCGGAAGGCGACCGTGCCGCCGTCGTTGCCGCCGCTGCCGGAACAGGGCACCGCCGCCGTCGCGCTGTTGCGCGGTGCCGGCGTGCCGGTGACGAAATCGCTGGCGTTGTTGCCGCTGTCGGTGCAGCCGCCGGCCTTGCGCAGCAGCGCGCTGCTGCTGCTGGCCGCCGGCGCGGCGCCGCTGCCTTTGTAGAAGTTGGCGCTGCCGTAGCCGACGAGGTCGACGAAATGCGCCTGCTGCTCGGCGCTGCAGGCGGTGGAGCCGCCGTTGCAGGCCAGGCCGGTGGCGGTGTCGAGCAGCGCGACCTTGCCGTTGCTGGCAGACAGCTCGGAGTTGCCGATGGCGTCCGGTGTCGGCAGCACGTTGCCCGAGGTCGACTTCAGCTGTACCAGGTACCAGCGCCCGGGCTGCAGCGTGCCGGCGAGCGGCGTCACGCCGTTGCCGGCGAAGCTGCCGGTGCCGGTGGCGCTGGCGTACTGGACCGACCAGCCGCTCAGGTCGACCGCGCTGCGGCCGTTGTTGAACAGCTCGACGTAGTCGCTCGCGAACGCGTTGCCGTTGCCGCCGTAGATCTGGCTGATCACGACGCCGGCGGACGCCGGCGTCGACGCCAGCAAGGCCGCGACGGCCGCCGCGATGGCCGAAGCCTGCTTGTGCATGGATGCCCCTCCTTCAGGTGAATGGGGGCGCACGCTATCGGCGGGCGATGAAGCGTCCGTGACGACTCGTGAGCCGGGCGCGGCGGCCCCCCGAGATGGGCGGCCCCGGGCGACGACCTCAGCGCAGCAGTTCGGCCAGCGTCAGCTCGCGCAGGCGCAGGCGTTCACGCAGCCCGTCGACCGTCGCGCCGGGGGCCAGCAGCAAGGCGTCCAACAGCGGCAGCGCCGGCGTGGCCTCGGCATCGCAGAGCAGTACGTGGCGCGCGGTACCGCCTTCGTCGAGCCGGGCGACCCAGTCGAAGGCGGTCAGCAGTTCCAGCACCGGCTCGAGCTCCAGCGGGTCGGCCCGCAGGCGCTCGGACAAGGTCGGCAGCGACAGCCCGTGGCCCGGCCCGTGGCGCGCGGCGGCCAGTTCGCGCAGCACCACCAGCGCCAGCTCGAAGCGGTAGCCGGCCGTCGGCGGCCGGCGCACGACGCGCATCTGCAGGCTGGGCGCATAGGCCGCGATGACCGCGCCGAGCAGCACGATGACCCAGCTCAGGTAGATCCACAGCAGCAGGATCGGCAGCGAGGCGAAGGCGCCGTAGACCGAGGAGTACACCGGCACCTTGTCGACGTACCAGGCCAGGCCTTCCTTGGCGAACTCGAAGGCGACGGCGACGAACAGCGCGCCGGCCCAGGCGTGCGGCCAGCGCACCGTGGTGTTCGGCACGTAGCGGAACAGGCCGGCCAGCGCCGCGGCCAGCAGGCCGAACTCGATGAGGTTGAGCACCGCGCTGACGCCGCCGGGCAGCACGCCGACCAGCCCGCGCGAGGCCGACAGCGCGTAGGACGTCATCGACAGGCTGACGCCGACGACCAGCGGCCCCAGCGTCAGCGCCGCCCAGTAGACGAGCACCCGCTGGGCGATCGGCCGCGGCTGGCGCACGCGCCAGATCGCGTTGAGCGTGCGGTCGATGGTCAGCATCAGCGCCAGCGCCGTGGCGCCCAGGAACAGCAGGCCCACCGAGCCGGCGCGGTTGGCCTGGGCGGCGAACTGCGTCAGCGCGCGCATCACCGGGCGGGCGATCGTGTCCGGCACCAGCGCCTGCAGGAAGTACTTCTCCAGCGCGATCTGGAACTTGGCGAAGATCGGGAAGGCGGTGAAGATGGCCAGCATCACCGTGACCAGCGGCACCAGCGCGATCAGCGTCGTGAAGGTCAGGCTGCCGGCGGTGAGGCCCAGGCGGTCTTCGCGGAAACGCTGGCGCAGCGTGCGCAGCGTGTCCAGCCAGGGCCATTGGCGCAGGGCGGCGGCGGCGTCGTGCCACAGGGCACGCAAACGGCGGCCGATCGCAGCGGCCGAAGGGGGAGTCATGCTGGATATGATGCCAGCATGGTTTCCCCCGCTGTCCCCGACGCCGCCGTGCGGCAGACCCGCGCGCTGGCCCTGGCCTCGCTGATCGCCCTGATCGTGCAGGGCCTGGCCTGGGAGCTGTGGATCGCGCCCACCGGCAGCGGCACGCTGGCGCTGAAAGTGCTGCCGCTGGTGGCCGCCGTGCCCGGCATGCTGCGCCACCGGCTCTACACCTTCCGCTGGCTGAGCATGGCGCTGTGGCTCTACGTCACCGAGGCGCTGGTTCGTTCGACCAGCGAACACGGCGCCGGCCAGGCGATGGCCGTCGTCGAGCTGGTGCTGTGCATCGCTCTCTTCGTCTTCTGCTCACTGTACGTGCGCCGGCGGCTGCGCGGTGTGAAGGCGGCGGCATGAGCGACGCTTTGCTGCAGACGCTGCGCGAGGTGGTCGGCGCAGCGCAGGTGCTGACCGACGGCGATCTCTCGGCCTACGAGCTCGACTGGCGCCGCCGCTGGCGCGGCCGTGCGCTGGCCGTCGTGCGCCCGGGCAGCAGCGCCGAAGTCGCGGCCGTCGTGCGCGCCTGCGCCGCGGCCGGCGCGGCTATCGTGCCGCAGGGCGGCAACACCGGCCTGGTCGGCGGCGGCGTGCCCGACAACAGCGGCCGGCAGGTGCTGCTGAGCCTGCAACGCCTGAACCGCATCCGCACGATCGACGCCGCCAACCTGACGCTGACCGCCGAAGCCGGCTGCGTGCTGCAGGCGGTGCAGGAAGCGGCGGCCGCGCAGGGCCTGCTGTTCCCGCTGAGCCTGGCGGCCGAAGGCAGCTGCACGATCGGCGGCAACCTCGCGGCCAACGCCGGCGGCACCCAGGTGCTGCGCTTCGGCAACGCGCGCGAGCTGTGCCTGGGGCTGGAGGTCGTCACCGCCACCGGCGAGGTCTGGGACGGCCTGTCGGGCCTGCGCAAGGACAACACCGGCTACGACCTGCGCGACCTCTTCGTCGGCAGCGAGGGCACGCTGGGCATCATCACCGCGGCGACGCTGAAGCTGTTCCCGCAGCCGGCGGCGGTGACGACGGCACTCGCCGCCTGCCAGAGCCTGGACGACTGCGTCGCGCTGCTGAATCTGGCGCGCACGCGGCTGGGCGCCGGGCTCACGGGCTTCGAGGTCATGGGCCGCTTCGCGCTGGAACTGGTGGCCAAACACTTCCCGGCACTGCCGCGGCCGCTGCCCGGTGCGCCGTGGACGGTGCTGCTGGAGCAGAGCGACACCGACGGCGAAGCCGCGGCGCAGGAGCGTTTCGAGGCCCTGCTGGGCGCGGCGCTGGAAGACGGCATCGTCGGCGACGCCGCGGTGGCCGCCAATCTGTCGCAATCCCACGCGATGTGGCATCTGCGCGAGTCGATCCCGCTGGCCCAGGCCGAGGAAGGGCTCAACATCAAGCACGACATCGCGCTGCCGGTGTCGGCCATTCCCCGCTTCTGCGCCGCCACCGACGCCGCGCTGGCCGCGGCGATTCCCGGCGTGCGGCTGGTGTGTTTCGGCCACCTGGGCGACGGCAACCTGCACTACAACGTGCAGGCGCCCGCGGGCCAGGACGCCAAGGCCTTCCTCGCCGAACGGGAGCCGGCGGTCAACCGCATCGTCTACGACGCGGTGATGGCCTGCGGCGGTTCGATCTCGGCCGAGCACGGCATCGGGCAGTTGAAGCGCGAGGAGCTCGCCGAACGCAAGTCGCCGGTGGCGCTGGCGATGATGCGCGCGATCAAGCGTGCGCTGGACCCGCAGAACCTGCTGAACCCCGGCCGCGTCCTCTGACGCCGCGCCAGGCGGCCGCTTATTGCAGCGGCCCCTTCAGCGCCGCCGGCAGCGGCACGGTCAGCACCTCGATGCCTTCGTCGCTGAGCGCCTGGCGCTCCTCGGGCGTGGTCTGGCCGCGGATGCCGCGGTTCTCGCTCTCGCCGTAGTGGATGCGCCGCGCCTCCTCGGCGAAACGGCCGCCGACGTCCTCGGTGTCGGCCAGCAGCTGGCGCACCGCGCCCAGCCAGGCGGCCTGCAGGTCGGCGTCGGTCGCCGGTGCCTTGGGCGCCTGGGGCGGCTCGGGCGGCGGCTCCTTGGCACCGGAGAGGTTCAGCCGCGGCGCGCTGGGCAGCCGCGTGACGACGTGGTCGCCGCAGATCGGGCACTCGACAAGACCGCGGCCGTTCTGGTCCATGAAGTCGTCGTCGGAAGCGAACCAGCCCTCGAAACGATGGCCGTTCGCGCAGCGCAGGTCCAGCACCTTCATCGCGCTTCAGGCGGGCTCGCCGTCCTCCGGGTCGGGCTGCCACGCGAGCGGCCAGGCGCCAGCGCGCCAGCGCTGCAGCCAGTGCAGGCCGATGCGCGTCTTCACGTCAGGCAGGCCGTCGCCCATCGCCAGCGCGTCGAGCTCGGCTTCACTGAGCTTCATGACCTCGACGAACTCGCCGTCGTCGAGCTTCTGCTCGCCGCCGATCAGGCCGCGCGCGAAGTAGATCCAGATGCTCTCGCTGGAATAGGCGGCGGCGTTGTGGATCTCGCAGGCGAAGGCCCACTCGCGGGCGCGGAAACCCGTCTCCTCGCGCAGCTCGCGCCGCGCGCACTCCAGCGTGCTCTCGCCCGCGTCGCGTTTGCCGGCCGGGATCTCGACGATCGTGCGGGCGATCGGGTAGCGGTACTGGCGCACCAGCACGACGCGGCCGTCGTCGAGCAACGGCACGACGGCCACCGCGCCAGGGTGGCGGATGTACTCGCGTGTCGCCGCGCTGCCGTCGGGCAGCACGACGTCGTCGCGGTGGACTTCGAGGAAACCGCCTTCGAGCAGCGTGCGTCCGCCGGTGCGGCGTTCGCGCAGGTGGCCGTCGTTGGTTTCGTCGTTCATCGGGGCATCAGCTGGTGAGGGCCTTGACGATGGCGTCGCGGCACATCGCCATCAGGCCGCCCGGCAGCAGGCCGAAGACCAGCACCGCCAGGCCGTTGACCGCCAGCAGCGCGTTGACGCCGGAGCTCTGGCCCACCGGGCCGGCGAGCTTGGGTTCGTCGAAGTACATGACCTTCACGACGCGCAGGTAGTAGTAGGCGCCGATCAGCGACATCATCACCGCGAACACCGCCAGCCAGACGTAGCCTTCGACGTTGGTCGACACCAGCGCCTGCAGCACCGCCAGCTTGGCGTAGAAGCCGACCATCGGCGGCAGGCCGGCCAGCGAGAACATGAAGATGCTCATCACGCCGGCGATCCACGGGCTGCGGCGGCCGAGGCCGGCGAGGTCTTCGATCTGCTCGCTCTCGAAGCCCTGGCGCGACAGCACCATGATCAGGCCGAAGGTGCCCAGCGTCGTCAGCACGTAGGCGACGACGTAGAACATCGCCGAGCTGTAGGCGTTGCCGGCCGACAGCGTGTTGCCGCTGACGACACCGGCGGACATGCCGAGCAGGATGAAGCCCATCTGCGCGATCGTCGAATACGCCAGCATGCGCTTCAGGTTGGTCTGCGCGATGGCGACGACGTTGCCGACGACCAGCGAGGCCACGGCCAGCACGATGAACATCTGCTGCCAGTCGACCGCCAGGCCCAGCATGCCCTCGACGAGCAGGCGGATCGTGATCGCGAAGGCGGCGAACTTGGGCGCACCGCCGATCAGCAGCGTCACCGAGGTCGGCGCGCCCTGGTAGACGTCGGGCACCCACATGTGGAAGGGCGCGGCGCCGAGCTTGAAGGCGACGCCGGCGACGACGAAGACGACGCCGAAGACCAGCACCTCGCGGTTGATGTTCGGGTTGGTCGAGATCTCCTCGAAGACGCGCGGGATCTCCAGCGAGCCGGTGGCGCCGTACATCATCGACATGCCGTACAGCAGGAAGCCGCTGGCCAGCGCGCCGAGCACGAAGTACTTCATCGCCGCCTCGGTGGCGACGGCGTGGTCGCGGCGCAGCGCGGCCAGCGCGTACAGCGACAGGCTCATCAGTTCCAGGCCGAGATAGACGACGAGGAAGCTGTTGGCCGAGGTCATCACCGACACGCCCAGCAGCACCAGCATCGCGAGCACGTAGAACTCGCCCTTCTGCATCTCGCGCGGGCCGAGCGTCGGCCGCGCGTAGGCCACGGTGACCAGCAGCGCGACGCCGGCGAAGAAGGCCAGCAGATGGCCCATCGGGTCGGTCACGACTTGGCCGCCCATCGCGTAGGTGGTGGCGCCGGAGTCGAAGGCAGCGAAGTGGATGCCGGAGAACACCAGCACCGCGAGCTGCGTCAGCCAGAAGGTCGGGCGGCGCTCGGGGTCGCTGATGAAGAGATCGACGATCGCGATCACGCAGATCGCGGCCAGCAGCCAGATCTCGGGCTGGAGGGCGAGCCAGTTCATCGGGTTCAGGTTCTGCATCGCTTGGCTCGGTTCAGGGCAGCTTCGAGATGGCGACGTGCTTGAGCAGCTCGCTCACCGACACGTCCATCACCTGGGTGAAGGGCTTGGGATACAGGCCCATCCACAGCACCGCGGCGGCCAGCAGCGCCAGCATCAGGAACTCGCGGCTGTTGATGTCCTCGAGTTTCTTGACGTGCTCGTTGGTCACCGGGCCGAAGTAGACGCGCTTGACCATCCACAGCGTGTACGCGGCGCCGAAGATCAGCGTCGTGGCGGCCAGGCCCGCGACCCAGAAGTCGTACTTGACCGAGCCGAGGATGACCATCCACTCGCCGACGAAACCGGCGGTGCCCGGCAGGCCGCAGTTGGCCATCGCGAACAGCACCGCGAAGGCGGCGAACTTGGGCATCGTGTTGACGACGCCGCCGTAGGCCGAGATCTCGCGGCTGTGCACGCGGTCGTAGAGCACGCCGATGCACAGGAACATCGCGCCGGAGACGAAGCCGTGCGAGATCATCTGCACGATCGCGCCGGTGACGCCGAGCTGGTTGAAGATGAAGAAGCCCAGCGTTACGAAGCCCATGTGGGCGATCGACGAATAGGCCACCAGCTTCTTCATGTCGCGCTGCACCAGCGCGACGAGGCCGATGTAGACCACCGCGATCAGCGACAGCGTGACGATGACCCAGGCGTACTCACGCGCGGCGTCGGGCGCGATCGGCAGCGAGAAGCGCAGGAAGCCGTAGGCGCCGAGCTTCAGCATGATCGCCGCCAGCACCACCGAGCCGCCGGTCGGCGCCTCGACGTGGGCGTCGGGCAGCCAGGTGTGCACCGGCCACATCGGCACCTTGACCGAGAACGCGGCGAAGAAGGCGACGAAGAGCAGCGTCTGCGCCGGCAGCGACAGCGGCAGCTTGTGC
Source organism: Rubrivivax gelatinosus IL144 (assembly GCF_000284255.1). NCBI lineage: Bacteria > Pseudomonadati > Pseudomonadota > Betaproteobacteria > Burkholderiales > Sphaerotilaceae > Rubrivivax > Rubrivivax gelatinosus. The sequence goes on along the minus strand of NC_017075.1, from coordinate 1,609,337 downwards.
CAGTCGAGGATCTCGAAACTGCCACCCGACTGGTAGTACAGGTACACCACCGCGACCAGCATCAGCAGCGAGCCCAGCAGCGTGTAGAGGAAGAACTTGAACGCCGCGTAGACGCGCCGCGGCCCGCCCCAGACGCCGATGATGATGTACATCGGGATCAGGGTCGCCTCGAAGAAGACGTAGAACAGCAGGCCGTCGACCGCCGAGAACACGCCGCACATCAGGCCCGAGAGGATCAGGAACGCGCCCAGGTACAGCGGCACCCGGTCGGTGATCACCTGCCAGGCGGCGATGACGACGATGACGGTGATGAAGGCGGTCAGCAGCACGAACCACACCGACAGGCCGTCGACGCCGAGGTGGTAGAAGACGTTCAGGCGCTCGATCCAGGAGACCTTCTCCTGGAACTGCAGCGCCGCCGTGCCGGCGTCGAAGCCGGTGATCAGCGGGATCGTCACCAGGAAGCTGACGATGGCGCCGACGAGAGCGATCCAGCGCGCGAGGTTGGGATTGCTGTCGCGGCCGACGGCCAGCAGCACCACCCCGAAGGCGATCGGCATCCAGATCGCGAGACTCAGAAGACCCATTCTTTGCTCTCTTGTTATCCGGTCGCGCGGTCAGCCTGCGAGGCCGCCGAAGAACGGCCACAGGCGCCAGGTCATGAAGCCGAAGATGCCCAGCAGCATGACCAGCGCATACCAGTACAGGTGGCCGGTCTGCACGCGGCGCAGCACGCCCGCGAGCATGCCCACCGTCTTGGCCGAGCCGTTGACGATCGCGCCGTCGATGAGGCCGACGTCGCCGCCCTTCCACAGACCGGTGCCCACGAGGCGCGCGCCGGCGGCGAGCACGTTCTCGTTGAACCAGTCCATGTAGTACTTGTTCTCGAGCACCGTGCGCAGCGGCTTCAGGCTGCGGTCCAGCGCGGCCGGGATCTGCGGCGCCTTCAGGTAGAAGACCCAGGCGGTGACGACACCGGCCAGCGCCAGCCAGAACGGCGCGGTCGTGAAGGCGTGCATCGCCATCGCCGCGGCGCCGTGGAACTCCTCGGCCAGTTCGGCCATCGCCGGGTGCCTGGCGGCGTCGACGAAGATCGCGCCGGCGAAGAAGTCGCCGTAGAGCATCGGGCCGATCGTCATGAAGCCGATCACCACCGAGGGCAGCGCCAGCAGCAGCAGCGGCCCGGTGACGACCCACGGCGACTCGTGCGGCGTGGCGTCGTGGCCATGGCCGTGATCGTCGTGCGCGTGGTCGTCTTCCGGCGGGAAGGGCTTGTGGCGGAAGCGCTCCTCGCCGTGGAAGACGAGGAAGTACATCCGGAACGAGTAGAAGGCGGTGACGAAGACGCCGGCGGTGACGGCGAACAGCGCGAAGCCGGCCGCCGGCAGATGGCTGGCGTGCACCGCCTCGATGATGCTGTCCTTGGAATAGAAGCCGGCGAACAGCGGCGTGCCGATCAGCGCCAGCGAGCCCAGCAGCGAGGTGATCCAGGTGATGGGCATGTACTTGCGCAGGCCGCCCATGTTGCGGATGTCCTGATCGTGGTGCATGCCGATGATCACCGAGCCCGCGGCCAGGAACAGCAGCGCCTTGAAGAACGCGTGCGTCATCAGGTGGAACACCGCCACCGAGTACGCCGACACGCCCAGCGCGACCGTCATGTAGCCCAGCTGCGACAGCGTCGAGTAGGCGACGACCCGCTTGATGTCGTTCTGGATGATGCCCAGGAAGCCCATGAACAGCGCGGTGATCGAACCGATCACGAGCACGAAGTTCAGCGCCGTGTCCGACAGCTCGAACAGCGGCGACATGCGCGCCACCATGAAGATGCCGGCGGTGACCATCGTCGCGGCGTGGATCAGCGCCGAGATCGGGGTCGGGCCTTCCATCGAGTCGGGCAGCCAGACGTGCAGCGGGAACTGCGCGCTCTTGCCCATCGCGCCGATGAACAGGCAGATGCAGATCACGGTGATCAGCATCCAGTCCTGGCCGGGGAAGCTCATCGCGGCCAGCTGCGGGGCCTTGGCGAAGGCTTCGGCGTAGTCCAGCGTGCCGGCGTAGGCGACGATCAGGCCGATGCCCAGGATGAAGCCGAAGTCGCCGACCCGGTTGACCAGGAAGGCCTTCATGTTGGCGAAGACCGCGCTCGGCTTCTTGAACCAGAAGCCGATCAGCAGGTAGCTCACCAGGCCCACCGCCTCCCAGCCGAAGAACAGCTGCAGGAAGTTGTTGCTCATCACGAGCATCAACATCGAGAAGGTGAACAGCGAGATGTACGAGAAGAAGCGCTGGTAGCCCGGGTCCTCTTCCATGTAGCCGATGGTGTAGACGTGCACCATCAGCGACACGAAGGTCACGACGCACATCATCATCGCCGTCAGGCCGTCGACGAGGAAGCCGACTTCCATCTTCAGACCGCCGACGACGGCCCATTCGTAGATCGTGCCGGCGAAGCGCGCGCCGTCCATCGCCACGGCCTTGAGCACGAGCGCCGAGCAGATGAACGAGATCAGCACGCCGAGGATGGTCACCGTGTGCGCGCCGCGGCGGCCGACGGCCTTGCCGGCCAGGCCCGCGACCAGCGCGCCGACCAGCGGCGCGAGCGGGACGGCGAGCAGGAGGTTTTGCGAGAGAGTCGCTGCCATGTCGGAACTCAGCCCTTCAGTTCGTCGAGTTCCTCGACGTTGATCGACGCGCGGTTGCGGAACAGCACGACGAGGATCGCCAGGCCGATCGCCGACTCGGCGGCGGCGACGGTCAGGATGAAGAACACGAAGATCTGGCCCGCCAGGTCGCCCAGGTAGTGCGAGAAGGCGACGAAGTTCAGGTTGACGGCCAGGAGCATCAGCTCGATGGCCATCAGCAGCACGATCAGGTTGCGCCGGTTCATGAAGATGCCGACGACCGACAGCGCGAACAACAGGGCGCCCAGCGACAGGTAGTGGCCGAGCGTGATCGGTCCGAGGCTCATGCTTGGCCTTCCTTGTTTTCAGGCGCGGCAGCCGCGGCGGCGTTGGCCGACGGCACCTTCACCAGGCGAACCCGGTCGGCGCGCTTGACTCGCACGGCCACCGCCGGATCGACGCGGCGGCTGTCCTTGCGGTGCCGCAGCGTCAGCGCGATCGCCGCGACGATGGCCACCAGCAGCAGCACCGCCGCCAGCTGCAGCGGGTACAGGTAGTGGGTGTAGAGCGCGATGCCCAGCAGCCGGGTGTTGCCGATCTCCAGCGCCTGCGCCGAGAGCTCGGGCGCCTGCACCGGCTGGAAGCCGCGCAGCAGCACCAGCGACATCTCCAGCGCGATGACCGCGCCGAGCATGCCTGCCAGCGGGAAGTGCTTCCAGAAGCCCGTTCGCACCGAGTCGCTGTTGAGGTCCAGCATCATGACGACGAACAGGAACAGCACCATCACCGCGCCGACGTAGACCAGCACCAGCACGATGGCCAGGAACTCGGCCTGCAGCAGCATCCAGATGCAGGCGGCGTTGAAGAACGCGAGCACGAGGTAGAGCACGCCGTGCACCGTGCTGCGCGCGGTGATCACGCGCAGCGCCGCGAACAGCAGCACCGCGGAGAAGAGATGGAAGAGCGCCGTGGTCGTGTTCATGTTCTCAGCGGTAGGGAGCGTCCGCCTCGCGGTTGGCCGCGACTTCCTTCTCGTAGCGGTCGCCGACGGCCAGCAGCATGTCCTTCGTGAAGTACAGGTCGCCGCGCTTTTCGCCGTGGTATTCGAAGATGTGGGTCTCGACGATCGAATCGACCGGGCAGCTCTCCTCGCAGAAGCCGCAGAAGATGCACTTCGTCAGGTCGATGTCGTAGCGCGTCGTGCGGCGCGTGCCGTCGGCGCGCACGTCGCTCTCGATCGTGATCGCCATCGCCGGGCAGACGGCTTCGCAGAGCTTGCAGGCGATGCAGCGTTCCTCGCCGTTCTCGTAGCGGCGCAGCGCGTGCAGCCCGCGGAAGCGCGGCGACAGCGGGGTCTTCTCCTCGGGGTACTGGATCGTGATCGCCTTGGACAGGAAATGCCTGCCCGTGAGCGCCATGCCCTTGAAGATCTCGGTGAGCATGAAGCTCGAGAACACGTCCTTGATGGCGGAGGCGTTGGGCATCGTCGACCTCACTTCCAGATGTTGAACGGCGACTGGATCACCAGGCCGACGAGGACCAGCCAGACCAGCGTCACCGGGATGAAGATCTTCCAGCCCAGGCGCATGATCTGGTCGTAGCGGAAGCGCGGCAGCGTCGCGCGCACCCACAGGAACATCGTCACGACGACGAAGACCTTGGCCGCGAACCAGATCCAGCCGGGGATGAAGTCGAGGAAGGCGAACGGGGACAGCCAGCCGCCGAGGAACAGGAGCACCGTCAGCGTGCTGACGAGGATCATGTTCGCGTACTCGGCGAGGAAGAACATCGCGAAGGCCATGCCCGAGTACTCGATCATGTGGCCGGCGACGATCTCCGACTCGCCTTCGACGACGTCGAAGGGTGAACGGTTGGTCTCGGCCAGGCCCGAGATGAAGTAGACGAAGAAGATCGGCAGCAGCGGCAGCCAGTTCCAGGACAGGAAGCCGGCACCGAGGTCGGCACCCATGCCGCGGCCCTGGGCGGCGACGATGCCACCGAGGTTCAGCGTGCCCGAGACCATCAGCACGACGACGAGCGCGAAGCCCATCGCGATCTCGTAGCTGACCATCTGCGCCGAGGCGCGCAGCGCGCCGAGGAAGGCGTACTTCGAGTTCGAGGCCCAGCCGGCGATGATGACGCCGTAGACCTCGATCGAGGTCACCGCCATCAGGAACAGCAGGCCGGCGTTGACGTCGGCGAGCACGGCTTCGGGCCCGAAGGGGATCACCGCCCAGGCGACCAGCGCCGGCGTGATCGTCATCACCGGACCGACGAAGAACAGGCCCTTGCTGGCCGCGGTCGGGCGGATGATCTCCTTGAAGATCAGCTTGACCGCGTCGGCGATCGGCTGCAGCAGGCCCCAGGGGCCGACGCGGTTGGGGCCCAGGCGGATCTGGGTGAAGCCGATGCCCTTGCGCTCCCACAGCGTGAGGTAGGCGACACAGCCCATCAGCGGCAGCACGACGACGACGATCTTGATCAGCGTCCACAGCACCAGCCAGCCGTTGGCGCCGAGCGCGGCGGTGCCGTATTGGTTCAGCGTGTCCAGCATGGTCAGGCCTTCTCCACCGTGATCGGCCCGAACAACGCGCCCAGCGCGACGGTGTCCGGGTGGCCGGCCGCGACGCGCACGGCGCCGTCGGCCAGCCAGGGCTCTTCACGCGCCGCGAGCAGCACGGCCCCCTGCCCTTGCGCGACCATCACCTTGTCGCCCTTGGCCAGGCCGAGCTGGCGCCACAGCGACGACGGCAGGCCCACGCGCGGCACGCGCGCGTCGGCGCTGAGCTGCAGCGGCGGCGAACGGCGCACCAGCGAGTCGGTGGCATAGATCGGCACGTCGGCGACACGTTCGAGCGCGCCCTGGCGCAGGACCGGCGTGCCCGAGGCGGCGGCCGGCGTGTTGTCCAGGCGCGAAGCGATCGAGGCGGCGTCGCCGATGGCCTCGGCTCGCACGGCTTCGGCACTGTCCTGGTCGAAGCCCGGCAGGCCCAGCAGGTTGCCGAGCACGCGCAGCACCTTCCAGGCCGGGCGCGTGTCGCCCAGCGGGCGAACGACGCCCTGGAAGCTCTGCAGCCGGCCTTCGGCGTTGACGAAGCTGCCGGCGGTCTCGGTGAACGGTGCGATCGGCAGCATGACGTCGGCGACGTCGGCCATCGCGTCCTGGAACGGCGACAGCGCGACGACCAGGCCCGAGCCACCCAGCGCGGCACGCGCGGCGGCGGCATCGGCGGCGTCGAGCACCGGCTCGAGGTTCAGCGCCAGCAGCGCCTTCATCGGCTGCGACAGCATCTGGCCGGCGTTCAGCCCGCCTTCACCCGGCAGGGCGCCGACGAGCTGGGCGCCGACCGTGTTGGCCGCTTCGCCGAGATAGCCGACGGCGGCGCCGGTCTGCTCTCCGAGCCACTGCGCCAGCGCCAGCAGCGCCGAGGCCTGCGGGTGCTGCGCGGCGGCGTTGCCCAGCAGCACCGCCTTGTGTTCGCCCGCCACCAGCGCGGCGGCGACGGCCTGCGCGGCTTCGCCCGGCTGGGCGGCGACCGGTGCGGCGACGCCCTTGGCAGCGGCGACCGCGGCGGCCACTTCGGCCAGCGCGCCGTGCCAGGCCGACGGCAGCGCCGTCAGGTGGCCGGCCAGCGGCATCGCCCAATCCTCGCGCGATGCCGACAGCGAATAGACGCGGGCGCCGTGGCGCGCGGCCTGACGGATGCGCTGCGCGAACAGCGGATGGTCCTTGCGCAGGAAGGAGCCGACGACGAGCGCCGTGTCGAGCGTCGACAGCGCGGCGATCGGCAGGCCCAGCCAGCGCGCACGGCCGGCCGGTGCGGTGTTGGCGAAGTCGGCGTGGCGGCTGCGGAAGTCGATGCTCTGGCTGCCCAGGCCGCGCACGAGCTTGGCCAGCAGGTGCAGTTCCTCGACGGTGGAGTGCGCGCTGCCGATCGCGCCGACGCCTTGCGGGCCGAACTCGGCGATGACGCGCTTCAGGCCGTCGGCGACGTAGCCCAGCGCGGTGTTCCAGTCCACCGCCTGCCACTGGCCGCCCTGCTTGATCATCGGCTGGGTCAGGCGCGACGGGCTGTTCAGGGCCTCGTAGCTGAAGCGGTCACGGTCGGCGATCCAGCACTCGTTGACGTCCTCGTTCTCGAACGGGACGACACGCAGCACCTTGTTGGCCTTGACCTGGACGATCAGATTGGCGCCGGTGCTGTCGTGCGGGCTGACGCTCTTGCGACGCGACAGCTCCCAGGTGCGGGCCTGGTAGCGGAAGGGCTTGCTGGTGATCGCGCCGACCGGGCACAGGTCGATCATGTTGCCCGAGATCTCGCTGTCGACGCTGTTGCCCAGCATCGTCGTGATCTCGCTGTGCTCGCCGCGGTGGACCATGCCGAGCTCCATGACGCCGCCGATCTCCTGGCCGAAGCGCACGCAGCGCGTGCAATGGATGCAGCGCGACATCTCCTCCATCGACAGCAGCGGGCCGACGTCCTTGTGGAAGACGACGCGCTTCTCCTCGCTGTAGCGCGAGGCGACGCCGCCGTAGCCCATCGACAGGTCCTGCAGCTGGCACTCGCCGCCCTGGTCGCAGATCGGACAGTCCAGCGGATGGTTGATCAGCAGGAACTCCATCACGCCCTTCTGGGCGCGCTGGGCCTTCTCGCTGTTGGTGCGCACCACCATGCCCTGCGTGACCGGGGTCGCGCAGGCGGGCATCGGCTTCGGCGCCTTCTCGATCTCGACCAGGCACATGCGGCAGTTGGCCGCGATCGAGAGCTTCTTGTGATAGCAGAAGTGGGGAACGTAGGTGCCGGCCGCGTCGGCGGCATGCATGACCATGCTGCCTTCGGCGACCTGGACCTTTTTCCCGTCGAGTTCGATTTCGATCATGCGTGCCCTAGGCGTGCTGGGGGACCATGCAGGTCTTGTGGTCGACGTGCCAGGCGAATTCGTCGCGGAAGTGCTTCAGCATGCCCTGCACGGGCATGGCAGCCGCGTCACCCAGGGCGCAGATCGTGCGGCCCTTGATGTTGTCCGCGACGGAGTCGAGCAGCGCCAGGTCCTCGGCGCGGCCCTTCCCGGTCTCGATGCGTTCCACCAGGCGCCACAGCCAGCCGGTGCCTTCGCGGCACGGCGTGCACTGGCCGCAGCTCTCGTGCTGGTAGAAGTAGGACAGGCGCAGCAGGCTCTTGACCATGCAGCGCGTGTCGTTCATGACGATGACCGCGCCCGAGCCCAGCATCGAGCCGGCCTTGGCGATGGCGTCGTAGTCCATCGTCAGGTCCATCATCACCTTGGCCGGCAGCACCGGCGCCGACGAGCCGCCGGGGATCACCGCCTTCAGCGCCCCGCCCTTCACGCCGCCGGCCATCTCCAGCAGCGTCGAGAACGGCGTGCCCATCGGGATCTCGAAGTTGCCCGGGCGTTCGACGTCGCCGACCACCGAGAAGATCTTCGTGCCGCCGTTGTTCGGCTTGCCGACCTCGAGATAGGCCTGGCCGCCGTGGTTGATGATCCACGGCACCGCGGCGAAGGTCTCGGTGTTGTTGATCGTCGTCGGCTTGCCGTACAGGCCGAAGCTCGCCGGGAACGGCGGCTTGAAGCGCGGCTGGCCCTTCTTGCCTTCGAGCGACTCGAGCAGCGCGGTCTCTTCGCCGCAGATGTAGGCGCCGAAGCCGTGGAAGGCGTGCAGCTGGAAGCTGTGCTGCGAGCCGAGGATGTTGTCGCCGAGGAAACCGGCGGCACGCGCTTCGTCGAGCGCCTCCTCGAAGCGCTGGTAGACCTCGAAGATCTCGCCGTGGATGTAGTTGTAGCCCGTGCGGATGCCCATCGCGTAGGCCGCGATGCACATGCCCTCGATGACGATGTGCGGGTTGAACGAGAGGATGTCGCGGTCCTTGCAGGTGCCGGGCTCGCCCTCGTCGGAGTTGCACACCAAGTACTTCGGCCCCGGGAACTGGCGCGGCATGAAGCTCCACTTCAGCCCCGTCGGGAAGCCCGCGCCGCCGCGGCCGCGAAGTGCCGAGAGCTTGACCTCGGCGATGACCTGGTCCGGCGTCATGCCCGGGCCGCCGTGGGCGCCGAGGATCTTCTTCAGCGCCGAGTAGCCGCCGCGCGCGACGTAGTCGGCCAGCCGCCAGTTGCGGCCGTCCAGCCCGGCGTAGATCTGCGGCTGCAGATGGCGGCCGTGGAAGCAGGTCTCGACGCCGCGGGTCTTGAACTTGGACAGGTCGACCATGCTCATCCTTCCTTGCGCAGCGTGTCGATCAGCTCGTCGAGCTTGTCGTCGTCCATGAAGCTCAGCATCTCGCGGTCGTTGACGAGCATCACCGGCGCGTCGGCGCAGGCGCCCAGGCACTCGCTGGGCTGCACGGTGAACAGGCCGTCCTCGGTCGTGCCGTAGGGCTTGACGCCCAGCCTCTTGCAGACGTGGTCCAGCGCATGCTCGCCGTGGCGCAGCTGGCACGGCAGGTTGGTGCAGACGTTGAGCTTGTATTTGCCCACCGGCTGCTGGTTGTACATGTTGTAGAAGGTCGTGACCTCGTGGACCGCGATCGCCGGCATGCCCAGGTAGGCGGCGATCGCCTCCTCGGCTTCCTGCGAGACGTGGCCCTGCTCGTGCTGGACGATCGCCAGGCAGGCCATGACGGCCGACTGCTTCTGGTCGGCGGGGAACTTGGCCACTTCGCGCGCGAACAGCGCCAGCGTGGCTTCGGAGAAATTCATCGATCGACCTCGCCGAACACGATGTCCATGGTGCCGATGATCGCGACCGCGTCGGCGAGCATGTGGCCGCGCGACATCTCGTCGAGCGCGGCCAGATGCACGAAACCCGGCGGACGGATCTTCATGCGGTAGGGCTTGTTCGCCCCGTCGCTGATCAGGTAGATGCCGAACTCGCCCTTCGGGTGTTCGACCGCCGCATAGGCCTCGCCCTCGGGCACGTGCATGCCTTCGCTGAAGAGCTTGAAGTGGTGGATCAGCTCTTCCATGTTGGCCTTCATGTCCACGCGGGCCGGCGGCGCGACCTTGTGGTTGTCGGTGATGACCGGCCCGGGGTTCGCCCGCAGCCAGTCGACGCACTGCTGGACGATGTGGTTGGACTGACGCATCTCCTCCATCCGGACGAGATAGCGGTCGTAGGTGTCGCCTTGCACGCCGACCGGGATGTCGAACTCCACGCGGTCGTAGGCGTCGTAGGGCTGCTGCTTGCGCAGATCCCAGGCGATGCCCGAGCCGCGCAGCATCGGGCCGGTGAAGCCCAGGGCCTTGGCGCGATCGGGCTCGACGACGCCGATGCCGACGGTGCGCTGCTTCCAGATGCGGTTGTCGGTCAGCAGCGTCTCGTAGTCGTCGACGCGGCTGGGGAAACGCTTGACGAACTCCTCGATGAAGTCGAGCAGCGAACCCTGGCGCTTGGCGTTCAGCTCCTTCATGCCGCGTTCGTTGCGGATCTTGCTGAAGGTGTACTGCGGCATCGAGTCCGGCAGGTCGCGGTAGACGCCGCCCGGACGGAAGTAGGCGGCGTGCATGCGCGCGCCCGACACCGCCTCGTACATGTCGAAGATGTCCTCGCGCTCGCGGAAGGCGTAGAGGAAGACGTTCATCGCGCCGCAGTCCAGCGAGTGCGTGCCCAGCCACAGCAGGTGGTTGAGCAGCCGCGTCAGCTCGGCGAACATCGTGCGGATGTACTTCGCGCGCAGCGGCACCTCGATGCCGAGCAGCTTCTCGACCGCCAGGCAGTAGGCCTGCTCGTTGACCATCATCGACACGTAGTCGAGGCGGTCCATGTACGGCAGCGTCTGCAGGAAGGTCTTGGTCTCGGCCAGCTTCTCGGTGGCGCGGTGCAGCAGGCCGATGTGCGGGTCGGCACGCTGGATGACCTCGCCGTCGAGCTCGAGCACGAGGCGAAGCACGCCGTGCGCTGCCGGGTGCTGCGGTCCGAAGTTCAGCGTGTAGTTCTTGATCTCGGCCATCAGTGCAGCCCGCCGTAGTTGTCCTCGCGCACGACGCGCGGAATGATCTCGCGTTGCTCGATCGTCACCGGCTGGTAGATGACGCGCTTCTGCTCCGGGTCGTAGCGCATCTCGACGTGCCCGGTGGTCGGGAAGTCCTTGCGCATCGGGTGTCCGATGAAGCCGTAGTCGGTGAGGATGCGACGCAGGTCGAGGTGGCCGTCGAAGACGATGCCGAACAGGTCGAAGGCCTCGCGCTCGAACCAGTTGGCCGAGGGCCAGATGTCGTTGACCGAGGGCAGCACCGGCAGGTCGTCGTCGGGGCAGAAGACCTTCAGCCGCAGGCGCCAGTTGTGGGTCAGCGACAGCAGGTGCGACACGACGCAGAAGCGCGGGCCGTCCCAGGGCTGGTTGCGGTACTCCGAGTAGTCGACGCCGCACAGGTCGACGAGCTGCTCGAAGCGCAGTTCGGGCGTGTCGCGCAGCGTGCGCGCGACCTCGAGGTAGTCGGCGGCGCCGACGGTGATGGTGATCTCGCCGAGCGCGCGCACGGACGTGCGGATCTTGCCGGCCAGTGCGCTTTCGAGGGCGCTCTGCAGGAGGTCGAGTCGGGTGCTCATCGTGCTGATCGCGCGGTCAGCGCGCGATGGTGTTTTCGCGTCGGATCTTGCTCTGCAGCTGCAGGATCCCGTACAGCAGCGCCTCGGCCGTCGGCGGACAGCCCGGCACGTAGACGTCCACCGGCACGATGCGGTCGCAGCCGCGCACGACGGAGTAGCTGTAGTGGTAGTAGCCGCCGCCGTTGGCGCACGAGCCCATGCTCAGCACCCAGCGCGGTTCGGCCATCTGGTCGTAGACCTTGCGCAGCGCCGGTGCCATCTTGTTGCACAGCGTGCCGGCGACGATCATCAGGTCGCTCTGCCGCGGGCTCGGGCGGAACAGCATCCCGAAGCGGTCGATGTCGTAGCGCGCCGCGCCGGCGTGCATCATCTCGATCGCACAGCAGGCCAGGCCGAAGGTCATCGGCCACAGCGATCCGGTCTTGGACCAGTTGATCAGCTTGTCCACCGAGGTGGTGACGAAGCCTTCCTTGATGACGCCTTCGATTCCCATAGCTTGTCTCCCAGCCGGCGGGGTCAGTCCCAGTCCAGCGCGCCCTTCTTCCACTCGTAGACGAAACCGACGACGAGGATGCCGAGGAACAGCATCATCGCCCAGAACCCCGTCGCGCCGATGTCGCGCAGGGCCACGGCCCAGGGGAAGAGGAAGGCGATCTCGAGATCGAAGAGGATGAACAGGATGGCGACGAGGTAGTAGCGCACGTCGAACTTCATGCGCGCGTCCTCGAAGGCCTCGAAGCCGCATTCGTACGGGCTGTTCTTCTCGACGTCCGGCCGGTTGGGGCCGAAGATGAAGCCGAGAACCTGCGGCGCGACGCCGACAGCGAGGCCGACGAGCACGAACAGGATGACGGGGAGGTAGGCCTGGATGTCCATGTTTTCTTGATCCTTGTCAGAGTCCCGTCAGGTTCTGTCAGGTCGAAAAAAAACGCGCCTCGAACAGCCTACACAGGCTGCCCGCTGGGCGCGCTTTACCGTTCATTCGGATCACTCCTTTGAACGGCGTTGCCGGATGCTTGGACCACCTCCGGACAACACGTCACTCGGTCTTTGGTGCCGACGGCGAGACTCGAACTCGCACAGCTTTCGCCACTACCCCCTCAAGATAGCGTGTCTACCAATTTCACCACGTCGGCAAGACGTCAAACCCTGGCGCTTACTGTCCGGTTGGCATGAGGGTCGCTCACCGGACAAAGAAGCATTCTATATCGACTTCTAGTTTATTTCTTGGAAACCCTTACAGACGATTCAGTCGCGCTCAATTCGCGCCGGTCGCGCCGGAGGCCGGCGTCGCCGGGGCCAGCGGCTGCGTGCCGGGAATGACACCGGTGGCCGGCGCGCTGGGCGCCGCCGGGGCGACCGGGGCCGCGCGGTCGAGCACGCTGCCGCCGTCCGTGGACGGGCCGCGCACGCTGTTGGACATGAAGGCCAGGGCCAGCGTGCAGCAGAAGAAGAGCGTCGCGCAGGCCGCGGTCGAACGCGACAGGAAGTTCGCGCTGCCGGTGGCGCCGAACAGGCTGCCGGAGGACCCGCCGCCGAACGAGGCGCCCATGTCGGCGCCCTTGCCGTGCTGGATCAGCACGAGGCCGATCATCGCCAGCGCCGACAGGATCTGCAGGACGAGGATGAGGTTCATCCAGATGTGCATGGGAACAAACTCCGGGGAAAAGCTCAGGCCGCGGCGCGGCAGATCGCGATGAAGTCGGCAGCCTTCAGCGAAGCACCGCCGATCAGCCCGCCGTCGATGTCGGGTTGCGCGAACAGCGTCGCGGCGTTGTCCGCCTTGACGCTGCCGCCGTAGAGGATGCGCATCGTGTGCCCGCGACCGGTGGCCGCGTGCAGCTGCGCGCGCAGCACGGCATGCACCGCCTGCGCCTGTTCGGGCGTCGCGGTGCGGCCGGTGCCGATGGCCCAGACGGGCTCGTAGGCGACGACGATCTCGCTGGCGCAGTGCGCCAGCTGGTGGATCACCGCCGAAAGCTGGCGCTTGACGACCGCTTCGGTCTCGCCGGCGTCGCGCTGCTCCAGCGTCTCGCCGACGCAGACGATCGGCGTCACGCCGCGCGCCAGCGCCGCCTGCGCCTTGCGCGCGACGACGGCGTCGCTCTCGGCGTGGTAGGCACGGCGCTCCGAGTGGCCGACGATGGCGTAGCGGCAGCCGCATTCGGCCAGCATCGCCGCCGACACCTCGCCGGTGTAGGCGCCCTGCTCGTGCTCGGAGACGTCCTGCGCACCCCAGCGCAGCTCGCTGCCGGCCAGCGTCGCCGCGGTCTCGGACAGGAACACGTTGGGCACGCAGACCGCCACGTCGGCGGCGTAAGGACGGCCGGCGATCAGCGCGGCCAGCAGCTCGGCATTGGCCGGGCGGCTGCCATGCATCTTCCAGTTGCCCACCACGAGCTTGCGTCGCATCTTGTGAGTCCTCGAGAAGGGGTTCACCAGGTCAGCACGATCTTGCCGACGTGCGAACCGGATTCCATCAGCGCGTGCGCCGCGGCCGCCTCGGCCGCCGGGAACACGCGGTGCACGACCGGCTTGACGGCGCCGGTCTCCAGCAAGGGCCAGACCTGCTCGCGCAGCGCGCGCGCCAAGCCGGCTTTGTAGTCCACGCTGCGCGCACGCAGCGTCGAGCCGGTGATCGCGATGCGCTTGCGCAGCACCGCGCCGGCGTCGAAGCTGCTGGCCGTGCCGCCTTGCACCGCGATGATCGCCAGGCGGCCGTCGACCGCCAGGCACTTGACCTCGCGCGCGACGTAGTCGCCGGCGACCATGTCGAGCACGACGTCGACGCCGCGCCCGTCGGTCAGGCGCTTGGCCTCGGCGACGAAGTCCTGCATGCGGTAGTTGACCGCGTGGTCGGCGCCGACCGCCAGCGCGGCCGCGCACTTGTCGTCGCTGCCGGCGGTGACGATCACCTGGGCGCCGAAGGCCTTGGCGAGCTGGATCGCGGTGACGCCGATGCCGCTAGTGCCGCCTTGCACCAGCAGCGTCTCGCCGCGCGCCAGGCGCGCGATGGCGAACACGTTCTGCCAGACGGTGAAGAAGGTCTCGGGCAGGCTCGCCGCCTCGACCATCGTCAGCCCGCGCGGCAGCGGCAGACACTGCACCGCCGGAGCGACGCACTGCTCGGCATAACCGCCGCCGGCGACCAGCGCGCACACCGCGTCACCGATCGCCAGCCCCGCGGCCGCGAGATCCGCCGGCGCACCGGCCAGCACCGTGCCGGCGATCTCCAGACCCGGAAGGTCCGATGCGCCCGGCGGCGGCGGGTAGTGCCCCTTGCGCTGCAGCACGTCCGGGCGGTTGACGCCCGAGGCCTGCACCGCGATCAGCAACTCGCCGGCCGCCGGCACCGGCGCCGGGCGCTGCACCAGCTGCAGCACCTCGGGCGGGCCGAAACGGCTGATCTCGACGGCACGCATCGCCGTGCCTTACTCCTGGCCCGGGGCGCGCTCGGCGCCCTGTTCCGGAGCCGGCGCCTCGGTGGCCGGCGCGTCGGTGGCCGCAGCCGCCTCGGCACGCGGCTCACGCGGCTCGCGGGGTTCACGCTCGCGGCGCGGGCCACGGTCGCCGCGGTCCCCACGGTCACCTCGGTCGCTGCGCTCGCGGCGCGGACGCTCTTCCTCGACGTAGCCCTCGGGCTTGTCGAGCAGCGCCTTCATGCTGAGCTTGATGCGGCCCTTCTCGTCGGTCTCGAGCACCTTGACCTTGATGACCTGGCCTTCGGTCAGGAAGTCGGTGACCTTCTCGACGCGCTGGTGGGCGATCTGGCTGATGTGCAGCAGGCCGTCCTTGCCCGGCAGGATGTTGACCAGGGCGCCGAAGTCCAGGATCTTGGTGATCGGGCCTTCGTAGACCTTGCCGATCTCGGCCTCGGCCGTGATCTCCTCGATGCGCTTCTGGGCGAAGGCGGCCTTGTCGGCGTCGGTGCTGGCGATCGTGATCGTGCCGTCTTCGCCGATGTCGATCGTGCAGCCGGTCTCGTCGGTCAGCGCCCGGATCGTCGCGCCACCCTTGCCGATGACGTCACGGATCTTCTCCGGGTTGATCTTCATCGTGTACAGGCGCGGGGCGAACTGGCTCACCTCGGCCTTGGCGCCGCCGACGGCCTCGACCATCTTGCCCAGGATGTGCAGACGCGCTTCCTTGGCCTGCGCCAGGGCGACCTGCATGATCTCCTTGGTGATGCCCTGGATCTTGATGTCCATCTGCAGCGCCGTGATGCCGCTGGCGGTGCCGGCCACCTTGAAGTCCATGTCGCCGAGGTGATCCTCGTCACCGAGGATGTCGGTCAGCACGGCGAAGCGGTTGCCTTCCTTGATCAGGCCCATCGCGATGCCGGCGACGTGCGCCTTCAGCGGCACGCCGGCGTCCAGCAGCGACAGGCAGCCGCCGCAGACCGAGGCCATCGACGACGAACCGTTGGACTCGGTGATCTCCGAGACCACGCGCATCGTGTACGGGAACTCGTCCTTGGGCGGCAGCACGGCGACCAGCGCGCGCTTGGCCAGGCGGCCGTGGCCGATCTCGCGGCGCTTGGGGCTGCCCACGCGGCCCGTCTCGCCGGTGGCGAACGGGGGCATGTTGTAGTGCAGCATGAAGCGGTCTTCGAACTCGCCGGCCAGCGCGTCGATGCGCTGCGCGTCGCGTTCGGTGCCCAGCGTCGCGGCGACCAGCGCCTGCGTCTCGCCACGCGTGAACAGCGCCGAGCCGTGGGTGCGCGGCAGCACGCTGGAGCGGATCTCGATCGGGCGCACGGTGCGCGTGTCGCGGCCGTCGATGCGCGGCTCGCCGGCCAGGATCTGGCCGCGCACGATGCGCGCTTCGATCTCGAACAGCAGGTTGTCGACGGCGACCGGGTCGAAGGCGACGCCCTCTTCCTTCAGCGCGGCCTGCACGCTGGCGCCGACGGCGCGGGTGGCCTGGGTGCGGGCCTGCTTGCTGCGGATCTGGTAGGCGGCGCGCAGCGGCTCTTCGGCCAGCGCGTTGACCTTGGCGATGAAGGGCTCGTCCTTGGCCGGCGGCTGCCAGTCCCAGGCCGGCTTGCCGGCTTCGCGCACCAGTTCGTTGATCGCGGCGATCGCGATCTTGCCCTGGTCGTGGCCGAAGACGACGGCGCCGAGCATCACTTCCTCGGACAGCTCGGTGGCTTCGGACTCGACCATCAGCACGGCGGCTTCGGTGCCGGCGACGACGAGGTCCATCTGGCTGTCGGCCAGTTGGGCGGCGCTCGGGTTGAGCACGTATTCGCCGTTGACGTAGCCGACGCGCGCGGCGCCGATCGGGCCGTTGAACGGGATGCCGCTGATCGACAGCGCGGCGCTGGTCGCGATCATCGCCGGGATGTCGGCCTGGACCTCGGGGTTCAGGCTCAGCACGTGGATGACGACCTGGACTTCGTTGTAGAAGCCTTCGGGGAACAGCGGGCGGATCGGGCGATCGATCAGGCGCGAGGTCAGGGTCTCGAGCTCGCTCGGGCGGCCTTCACGCTTGAAGAAGCTGCCGGGGATCTTGCCGGCGGCGTAGGTCTTCTCGATGTAGTCGACGGTCAGCGGGAAGAAGTCCTGGCCGGTCTTGGCTTCAGTCTTGGCGACCACGGTAGCCAGCACGACGGTGTCATCGACGCTGACGACGACGGCGCCGGTGGACTGGCGGGCGATCTCGCCCGTTTCCATCGTGACCTGGTGCGAGCCCCATTGGAAGCTCTTCGTGACCTTGTTGAACATGCTCATGGGCATTGCCTTTCGGTGGTGGGCCGGCGCGATGCCATTCCAGTGAAACCCTGTTCGAGGCGTCGTTGGAATGACACGGCTGCGTCCGTGCCCGGTTGGAGAAAGCGGTGAAGACGGGGCCGCCGCTAGTGCGGCAGCCCCGGATCCGATTCTTACTTGCGCAGGCCGAGCTTGGCGATCAGCGCGGTGTAGCGCTCGGGCGCGCGGTCCTTCAGGTAGGACAGCAGGCGCTTGCGCTGGTTGACCATCTTCAGCAGGCCGCGGCGGCCGTGGTGGTCCTTCAGGTGCTGCTTGAAGTGCGGGGTCAGCTCGTTGATGCGAGCGGTCAGCAGCGCGACCTGGACTTCGGGGGAGCCGGTGTCGTTGGCGCCACGGGCGTTGGCCGCGACGATCTCGGCCTTCTTCGCGATATCGAGGGACATGGGCGTTTCCTCTTGACGAGTGGAGACCGCCCAGGCCGTCGGCGCTGGCTGCGGTTTCCGTGTTGCGGACTTGCGGATCACCAGTGAAACCGACCGGTGCCGTGCTTGGATCCCGCCGGCCGAAACCAGCGGAACACGCTATTATAGACGGATCGCGGTGGCCAGCCGTTCCAGACCCGCATCGAGCCGTGCCGGGTCCTTCGAGGCGAAGCACCAGCGCAGCCAGCCCTCGCCTTCCGGGCCGAAGGCCGCACCCGGCGCCAGCCCCAGGCCGTGCTCGCGCACCAGCGTCTTGGCGAAGGCCAGCGAGTCGTCGCGGCCCTCGACGCGGAAGAAGGCGTACATGCCGCCCGGCGGCGAGGCCACCGTGACGCCGGGCAGCGCCTGCAGCCCGGTGACGAGCCGGTCGCGGCAGCCGCGCAAGCGCGCGACGAGGCCGGGCACGAACTCGTCGGCGATGCCCAGCGCCGCCAGGCCACCGCGCTGCACGAAGACCGGCGCGCAGGAGCTGTTGAACTCCAGCAGCTTGCCGATGCCGTCGTGATGGCCGGCCGGCAGCACCAGCCAGCCCAGGCGCCAGCCGGTCATCAGGAAGCTCTTGCTGAAGCTGTGCACGACGACCAGCCGGTCGTCGGCACCGGCGATGTCCAGGAAGCTCGGCGCGGCCTGGGCGCCGCCGTCGAAGACCAGGCGCTCGTAGACCTCGTCGGCGACGATCCAGGTGCCGGTCTTGCGGCAGTGCGCGAGGATGGCCTGCTGCTCGGCGCGTGTCAGCGTCCAGCCGGTCGGGTTGTTCGGCGCGTTGACCAGCAGCACGCGGCTGCGCTCGGTGACGTGCGCCAGCAGTTCGTCCAGGTCCAGCGCCCAGCGCCCGCCTTGCGGCCGCAGCGGCACGCGGGTGACGGTGGCGCCCAGGATCTCCGGCTGCGCCGTCAGGTTGGGCCAGACCGGCACGACGGCGACGACCTCGTCGCCGGCACCGACGAGCAGCTGCATCGCCAGCATCAGCGCGTTGACGCCCGAGGACGTGACCGCGATGCGGCCGGCGTCGACCGGGCCGTGCAGCGCGCTGGCGTAGGCGGCGATCGCCTCGCGCAGCTCGGGCAGGCCGAGGTTGTGCGAGTAGAAGGTCTCGCCGGCTTCGAGCGAGCGCGCCGCAGCCCGCCGCACCGGCTCGGGCGTGACCTCGTCGCTTTCGCCGAACCAGAAAGCGAGCACGTCGTCGCGGCCCAGGCCGGCGTTGGCGACTTCGCGGATCTTGGAGGCCGGCAGGGTCTGGATGGTGTCGCGCATCGGGTTCTCGGTGTCAGCGGGGGCGGTTCATGCGGCAGGCGCTGGGCTGGGCGACGGCGGCGGCGTCCAGGCGGCGCAGCGTCCTGAAGCCGTAGCCCGAGCCTTCGACGTCGTGCGGCACCTCGCGCGTGCCGGCGCGTTCCATCACGCTGACGACCAGCGGCTGCTGCAGCTGGTGGTCCTCGGCGCGCATCGTCGCGCGGTGCAGGCCGCCAAGCGTGGCGCCGTCGTAGCTCAGGCCTTCGAGCGCACGCGCCACTGCGGCGGCTTCGGTGCTGCGCGCACGTTCGATCGCCGCGGCCAGCATCTCGACCATCACCTGCATGCGCGCATGCACGTAGTCTTCGCGCGGATCGGGGAAACGTTTGCGGAACGCGGCGTAGAAGGCCTCGGCCGGCGCGCCGCCGACGTTCGGGTGCCACTCGGCCACCGCCAGCACCGAGCCGATGCCGGCGTCGCCCACCGCCGCCGGCGCGCCCAGCGCGTTGCCGTAGAAGGTGTAGAGCTTGGCGTCGCTGCCGACCTCGCGCAGCGCGCGCACCAGCAGCGTCAGGTCGTTGCCCCAGTTGCCGGTCAGCACCGCCTGGGCGCCGCTGGTCTTGATCTTGGTGGCGTAGGGGATGAAGTCCTTCACCCGGCCCATAGGGTGCAGCTCGTCGCCGACGATCTCGATGTCCGGGCGCTTGGCGGCGATCATTTCGCGTGCCTTGCGGTTGACGTGCTGGCCGAAGCTGTAGTCCTGGCCGATCAGGTAGACCTTCTTCACCGAGCGGTCGTCACGCAGCACATCGGTCAGCGCCGCCAGCCGCATGTCGGCGTGGGCGTCGAAGCGGAAGTGCCAGAAGCTGCAGCGTTCGTTGGTCAGCGACGGGTCGACGGCCGAGTAGTTCAGGAAGATCGCGCGCCGGTCGGGCTCACGCGCGTTGTGCTTGTCCAGCGCGTCGATCAGCGCCGTCGCGGTGGCCGAGCTGTTGCCCTGCAGCACGAAGGCGATGCGCTGGTCCAGCGCCGCGCGCAGCAGCGACAGGGCCTCCTCGGTCGAGCCCTTGCTGTCCAGACGCACCAGCTCCAGCGGCCGCGCGCCGCCGAGCAGGCGCACGCCGCCCCGCGCGTTGACGCGTTCGACGGCCCACTGGATGTTGCGCGCGACGGCGTCGCCGGCGTTGGCGAAGGCGCCCGAGAGGCCTTCGATCAGCGCGATCTTGATCGGCGCGGCTTGCGGCTGGGCGTGCAGCGGAGGGGACAGGCCGGCGGCGGCGAGCGCGAGCCAGGCACGGCGCGTCAGGGAGGAGGGAGTCATCGCGGAGGCGTTCGGCTGGCGGCGGGCGCGGTGGCCCGCCCGGGGAGCCGGCGCACGGCGGCGCGCCGGGGTGGAGGCGGGATTCTAGGAGGCGGCCGCGGAGAGCTCGTCCAGCGGCCAGCGCGGCCGCACGTCGAAGGCGCCATCGGTGCTGCCCTGGGCCAGGCCGCGCTCCAGCCGCATCGCCGCGGCCATCGCGATCATCGCGCCGTTGTCGGTGCACAGCGCCAGCGGCGGGTAGAAGACACGCGCACCGAGCTTCTTCGCGCCGGCGTCCAGCGTCTCGCGCAGCCGCCGGTTGGCGCCGACGCCGCCGGCGACGACCAGGCGCTTCGTGCCGCTGGCCTTCAGCGCGCGCAGCGCCTTGGCCGACAGCACGTCGACGATCGCCGCCTGCGTCGACGCCGCCAGATCGGCACGCGACTGCTCGCAGACGTTGGTGCCGAGCTTTCGTTGCTGCGTCATTACCGCGGTCTTGAGGCCGGCGAAGGAGAAGTCGAGGTCGCCGCTGTGCAGCAGCGGCCGCGGCAGCGCGAAAGCCGTCGCGTCGCCGAACTCGGCCAGCCGCGACAGCGCCGGCCCGCCCGGATAGCCCAGGCCGAGCAGCTTGGCGCTTTTGTCGAAGGCTTCGCCGGCGGCGTCGTCGATCGTTTCGCCGAGCAGCTCGTACGAGCCGACGGCGTCGACCCGCATCAGCTGCGTGTGGCCGCCGGAGACCAGCAGCGCGACGAAGGGGAACGTGGGCGCCGGGTCGGCGAGGAAAGGCGACAGCAGATGGCCTTCGAGATGGTGCACGCCGAAGGTCGGCCGGCCCAGTGCGGCGCCGAGCGCGACCGCGACGCCGGCACCGACCAGCAGCGCGCCGGCCAGCCCCGGGCCGCGCGTGTAGGCGACGAGGTCGACTTCGGCCAGCGTGCGCCCCGACTCGGCGAGCACCTGGCGCGCCAGCGGCAGCACGCGGCGGATGTGGTCGCGCGAGGCCAGCTCGGGCACGACGCCGCCGTACTCGGCGTGCATCTCGGCCTGGCTGTGCAGCGCCTCGCCGAGCAGGCGGGGCGCGGCGCCAGGCCGGGTCTCGACCAGCGCGACGCCGGTCTCGTCGCAGGAAGACTCGAATCCGAGAACGATCATGGCGGGAAGTGTAGAGGCGGGCAGGCGCGGCGCGAGGTGCTGGCACGGTGCTTGCGAGAGAGAACTCGACACCTCCGTCGGGTGTCTGTCTATCTCCTCAGCAGGGCAACAGGCCCTTTATCCCAACCTCTCCGGCCCCGCCGGGGAGGTTTTTTTTCGCCTGGCGACAAGACCCTGGCACCGACGCGGGGCGCGGCGCTCCGGCTCAGTGCTTCTCGCGTGCGTGGTTGATCGAGTAGCGCGGGATCTCGACCGTCACGTCCTGGTTCGACAGGATGGCCTGGCAGCTCAGCCGCGAGGTCGGCTGCAGACCCCAGGCGCGGTCGAGCAGGTCTTCCTCGGTCTCGTCGAGTTCGCCCAGCGACGCGAAGCCCTCCTTCACGACGACGTGGCAGGTGGTGCAGGCGCAGCTCATCTCGCAGGCGTGCTCGATCTCGACGCCGTTGTCCAGCAGCGCCTCGCAGATCGAGGTGCCCGCGGGAGCTTCGATGGTCTTGCCCTCGGGGCAGTACTCGGGATGGGGAAGGATGCGGATGACGGGCATGGTTCAGACGTCCTCGACACGGCGGCCGGACAGCGCCTGCCGGATGCCTTGGTTCATGCGCGCGGCGGCGAAGGCCTCGGTGCCGTCGGCCAGCGCCTTGACGGCGGCTTCGATCGCCGCAGCCTCGCCGCTGGCGGCGATGGCCAGCGTCGAGGCGATCAGCGCGTCGATCTCGGCGCGCTCCTCGGGCGACAGCAGCGCGCCGTCGGCGTCCAGCGCGGCGCGCGTGGCCAGCACCATGCGCTCGGCCTCGACCCGCGCCTCGCGCAGGGCTCTAGCGGCCATGTCATCGGCGGCGTGCGTGAAGCCGTCCTGCAGCATGCGCGCGATCTGGCCGTCGTCCAGCCCGTAGCTGGGCTTGACGACGACGCTGGCCTCGACGCCCGAGCCCTGCTCGCGCGCCGAGACGCTGAGCAGGCCGTCGGCGTCGACCTGGAAGGTGACGCGGATGCGCGCCGCACCGGCGGCCATCGGCGGGATGCCGCGCAGCTCGAAGCGCGCCAGCGAGCGGCACTCGGAGACGAGGTCGCGCTCGCCCTGGACGACGTGGATCGCCATCGCCGTCTGGCCGTCCTTGAAGGTCGTGAAGTCCTGCGCCTTGGCCACCGGGATCGTCGTGTTGCGCTCGACGATGCGTTCGACCAGGCCGCCCATCGTCTCCAGCCCCAGCGACAGCGCGATCACGTCGAGCAGCAGCAGTTCGCCATCGCCGGCGTTGCCGGCCAGCGCGTTGGCCTGGATCGCCGCGCCCAGCGCGACGACCTCGTCGGGGTTCAGGTTGGTCAGCACCTCGCGGCCGAAGAGTTCGCCGACCGCGGTGCGCACCAGCGGCATGCGCGTCGCGCCGCCCACCATCACGACGCCCTGCACGTCCTCGCGCGTGACGCGGGCGTCGCGCAGCACCTTGCGCACCAGGGCCAGCGTGCGCTCGACCAGCGGGCGGGCCAGCGTTTCCAGCTGCGTGCGGCTCAGCTCGACGGCGTGTTCGGCACCACCGATCGCGGCGCGCCAGGTGGCCGATTCGGCAGCGCTCAGCGCCTCCTTGGCGGCACGCGCGGCGACCAGCGCGCTGCGCTTGTCCTGCGGCGAGACGGCCGTGACGCCGGCCTGCGCCAGCGCCCAGTCGGCCAGCGCATGGTCGACGTCGTCGCCGCCCAGCGCCGCGTCGCCGCCGGTGGCGACGACCTCGAAGACGCCGCGGTTCAGGCGCAGCAGCGACAGGTCGAAAGTGCCGCCGCCCAGGTCGTAGACGGCGTACAGGCCTTCGCTGCCCTGGTCCAGCCCGTAGGCGACCGCGGCCGCCGTCGGCTCGCTGATCAGACGCAGCACGTTCAGCCCGGCGAGCTGCGCCGCGGCCTTGGTGGCCTGGCGCTGGGCATCGTCGAAATAGGCCGGCACGGTGATGACGGCGCCGAAGATCTCGTCGTCGAAGGAGTCCTCGGCACGCTGGCGCAACGCGGCAAGGATCTCGGCCGAGACCTCGACCGGCGTCTTCTCGCCGTCGCGCGTGGCGATAGCCACCATGCCCGGCGTGTCGACGAAACGGTACGGCAGCTTGCCCGCCGTGCCTTGCAGGTCGGCCAGGCGCCGGCCCATCAGACGCTTGGCCGAGACGACGGTGTTCTCCGGGTCCTCGGCGGCCGCGGCCAGCGCGTCCCAGCCGATGCGGCGGCCACCGTTTTCCAGATAACGCACCGCCGAGGGCAGCAGCACGCGGCCCTGCTCGTCGGGCAGGCACTCGGCGACGCCGTGGCGCAGCGAGGCGACGAGCGAATGCGTCGTGCCCAGGTCGATGCCGACGGCGATTCGCCGCTGGTGCGGGTCGGGCGTCTCGCCCGGTTCGGAGATCTGCAGCAGCGCCATCGGCTCTTCAGCGGGTCGGGTCCAGGGCATCGAGACGGCGCTCGATGTCCTGGCGAAAACGGTTCACGAACATCAGCGCACGCACGTCGGCGGCAGCCGCGGCGGCGTCGTCCTCGGTGTCGAGGCGGCGTTCGACGTCGGCCAGCAGCGCACGTTCGGCGGCGGCGACCTCGGCATCCAGCGCCTCGACGGCGGCCAGGTCGGCGGCCTCTTCCAGCGCCTCGCGCCACTGCATCTGCTGCATCAGGAACGAGGTCGGCATCGCGGTGTTGCGCTCGGCGTCGACCGCGGCGCCGCGCAGCTCGCAGAGGTAGGCGGCGCGTGCGAGTGGGTCCTTCAGGCGCTGGTAGGCCTCGTTGACGCGCACCGCCCACTGCATCGCCACGCGCTGCGCGGCGGCGCCCTGGGCGGCGAAGCGGTCGGGGTGAACCTCGCCCTGCAGCCGGCGCCAGGCGGCGTCGAGCGCGGCGCGGTCGACCGCGTGCCGGCGCGGCAGGCCCAGCAGCGTGAAGTCGTCGTCGTCGAGCTTCATAGTGCCTTGGCGTAGAAGGCCGAGAGGCCATTGTCGGGATAGCCGGCGAACGCGCCGCGGCGACCGTAGCCGCAGCGCTCGTACAGGCGGATCGCCTCGTGCTGGTCGACGCCGGTCTCCAGCAGCGCCCAGCGATAGCTCTCGGTGCGCAGCCGGTCTTCCAGCGAGTTCAGCAGCTTCTCGGCAATGCGCTGGCCACGTTCGGCCGGCGGCACGAACATGCGCTTGATCTCGCCGTAGGGCTCGCCCGCGGTAGCCGTCTCGCCGGGCATGCGGCGGAACGCGCCGATGCCCACCAGCCGGCCGGCGCGGCGCGCGACCTGGAAGTAAACGTCCGGCGCCAGCAGCGCCTGCACGTCGAGGATGTGGTTGGCCTCCGGCGGGTACAGCGCCGCGAGATAGGCGTCGAGCTGCTCGAGCAGCGCGGCGACCTCGGGCTGGTCGGGGCGTTCGGGGCGGATGGTCAGCATCGCGTGCAAGGCAAAGCGCGGCCACGAGGGCCGCGCCGGACTCGGGGCAACCCGATATTGTCGGTCAGACGCGGAAGGACTCGCCGCAGCCGCAACGGTCGCGTTCGCGAGGGTTGTGGAACTTGAAGCCTTCGTTGAGGCCTTCGCGCACGAAGTCCAGCTGCGTGCCGTCCAGATAGGGCAGGCTCTTCGGGTCGACGAGCACCTTGACGCCGTGATCCTCGAAGACGATGTCCTCGGTGCCCACTTCGTCGGCGTACTCCAGCTTGTAGGCCAGGCCCGAGCAGCCGGTCGTCTTGACGCCCAGGCGCACGCCGACGCCCTTGCCCCGGCGGCCGAGATAGCGCGTGACGTGGCGGGCCGCCGCTTCGGTCAGAGTGATCGACATGATCCCTTTAGTGCTGCGTCGCCACGGCCTCGCCGTGCTTGGCCTTGTAGTCCTGCACCGCGGCCTTGATCGCGTCCTCGGCGAGGATCGAGCAGTGGATCTTCACCGGCGGCAGCGCCAGTTCCTCGGCGATGTCGGTGTTCTTGATCGTCAGAGCCTGGTCCAGCGTCTTGCCTTTGACCCACTCGGTGACGAGCGAACTCGACGCGATCGCCGAGCCGCAGCCGTAGGTCTTGAAGCGCGCGTCCTCGATCAGCCCGGTGCTCGGGTCGACCTTGATCTGCAGCTTCATCACGTCGCCGCAGGCCGGGGCGCCGACCATGCCGGTCCCCACCGTCTCGTCGCCCTTCTCGAAGGCCCCGACGTTGCGCGGGTTCTCGTAGTGGTCGACGACTTTGTCGCTGTAGGCCATGTCAGTTCTCCTGTTCTATCCGTTCAGTGCGCAGACCACTGGATCGTGCTCAGGTCGACGCCGTCCTTGTACATGTCCCAGAGGGGCGACAGCTCGCGCAGCTTGGCCACGCGGTCCTTCAGCGTCGAGACCGCGTAGTCGATCTCCGCTTCGGTCGTGAAGCGGCCGATCGTCATGCGCAGGCTGGAGTGCGCCAGCTCGTCGCTGCGGCCGAGCGCGCGCAGCACGTAGCTGGGCTCCAGGCTCGCCGAGGTGCAGGCCGAGCCCGAGGACACGGCGATGCCCTTGATGCCCATGATCAGCGACTCGCCCTCGACGAAGTTGAAGCTGGCGTTGACGTTGTGCGGCACGCGGCGCTCGAGGTCGCCGTTGATGAAGACCTGCTCGATGTCGGCGATGCCGTCCAGCAGCCGCTTCTGCAGCATGCGGATGCGCTCGCTCTCGGTGCCCATCTCGGCCTCGGCGATCGCGAAGGCCTCGCCCATGCCGACGATCTGGTGCGTCGGCAGCGTGCCCGAGCGCATGCCGCGCTCGTGGCCGCCGCCGTGCATCTGGGCTTCCAGGCGCACGCGCGGCTTGCGGCGCACGTACAGCGCGCCGATGCCCTTGGGACCGTAGGTCTTGTGCGAGGCCAGGCTCATCAGGTCGACCGGCAGCGTGCCCATGTCGATGGCGACCTTGCCGGTGGCCTGCGCGGCATCGACGTGGAAGATGATCCCGCGCTCGCGGCAGATGCGGCCGATCTCCGGGATGTCCTGGATCACGCCGATCTCGTTGTTCACGAACATGACCGACACGAGGATCGTGTCCGGACGCAGCGCCGCCTTGAAGCGCTCCAGGTCGAGCAGGCCGTCCTCGCGCACGTCGAGATAGGTCACCTCGAAGCCCTGGCGCTCCAGCTCGCGCATCGTGTCGAGCACCGCCTTGTGCTCGGTCTTCACGGTGATCAGGTGCTTGCCGCGCGAGGCGTAGAAGTGCGCCGCGCCCTTGATCGCGAGGTTGTTGCTCTCGGTGGCACCCGAGGTCCAGACGATCTCGCGCGGGTCGGCCTTGATCAGCGAAGCGACCTGGGCACGCGCCTTCTCCACCGCCTCTTCCGCTTCCCAGCCCCAGGCGTGACTGCGAGACGCCGGGTTGCCGAAGTGTTCGCGCAGCCACGGGATCATCACGTCGACGACGCGCGGGTCCACCGGCGTCGTCGCGCCGTAATCCATGTAGATCGGGAAATGCGGAGTCATGTCGCTTACTTGGTGAAGGAACTGCCGAACGCGAAGACCGAGTTCGGCGCGGTGACCTTGATCGGCTTGACGACCGGCTGCGAGGAGATCGCGCGCTTGATCGGCGCTTCCTCGACCGAGACGCCCTTGGCGATCTGCTCGTCGACGAGCTTCTTCAGCGAGATCGAGTCGAGGTACTCGATCATCTTGTTGTTCAGGCTCGCCCAGAGGTCGTGCGTCATGCAGCGGCCGCCGTCTTCGCCGTGGCAGTTTTCCTTGCCGCCGCAGCCGGTGGCGTCGATCGGCTCGTCGACGGCGACGATGATGTCGGCGACGGTGATCTCGTCGGCCGGACGGCCCAGCGAGTAGCCGCCGCCCGGGCCGCGCGTGCTCTCCACGAGTTCGTGGCGGCGCAGCTTGCCGAACAGCTGCTCCAGGTAGGACAGCGAAATCTGCTGCCGCTGGCTGATGGCTGCCAGCGCCACCGGGCCGCTGTGCGAGCGCAGCGCGAGGTCGATCATCGCGGTGACGGCGAAGCGGCCTTTGGTGGTCAGTCTCATGGATGTCTCCTTACGGAAGGCGTCGGCGACCGCGGGTTTCCCCGTAGAGCGATCCCGACTAGATTGCTCAAGTATAGCTGAGACCAACCAATTTGGTCAAGCTTTGCGGCGCCGTCACGTCGACTGCGCGCGCAGCAGGCGGGCCACGATCCCGTCACACGCGTCCTCGATCAGGTCGAGCACACGTTCGAACCCTGCCGCCGACCCGTAATAGGGGTCGGGCACCTCGCGCACGCCTGCATGGCGCAGGGCGTGATCCATGAGCAACCCGAGGTCGGCGCGGGCGTCGTCGGGCGCGATCTGCCTCAGCCGGGCCAGGTTGTCCTCGTCCATCCCGAGGATCCAGTCGAATCGCGAGAAGTCCTCGCGCTCGACCTTCCGGGCCCGCAGCCGGGTGAGATCGTAACCCCGCGCGGCCGCGTGGCGAACAGCGCGTGGGTCCGGCGCCTCACCGGCGTGATATCCGAGCGTTCCGGCGGAGTCGACCCGCACCTGCCGCCCCAGTCCGGCAGCCTCGAGCTTGGCGCGCAGCACGCCTTCGGCGCTCGGCGAGCGGCATATGTTTCCCATGCAGATCAACAAGATGCTGCTCGGCGACGCGTTCATCGAGCGCCTCCGCGCGCCGCGTCAAGCGGAACCACGTTGACGTCATGGCCTCCCGAGCCGAACGCCTGCTCGCGCAGCAGCGCGAGCTGGTCGCGCACGCGCGCCGCCTTCTCGAACTCGAGGTTGCGCGCGTGTTCGAGCATCTGTTTCTCCAGCGCCTTGATGCGCTTGCCCAGATCCTTCTCGGACATCGCCTCGACCTCGGCCGCGGCCTGCGCCGCCTGGACCTCGTCCTTGGCCGTCTTGTCGCTGACGACGCCGTCGATCAGGTCGCGGATCTTCTTGTTGACGGTGCGCGGCACGATGCCCATCGCCTCGTTGTGCGCGATCTGCTTGGCGCGCCGGCGCTCGGTCTCGTCGATCGCGCGGCGCATCGACTCGGTGATCCTGTCGGCATAGAGGATGGCCTTGCCGCGCGCGTTGCGCGCCGCGCGGCCGATGGTCTGGATCAGGCTGCGTTCGGCGCGCAAAAAACCTTCCTTGTCGGCGTCGAGGATGGCCACCAGGCTCACCTCGGGCAGGTCCAGGCCTTCGCGCAGCAGGTTGATGCCGACCAGCACGTCGAACGAGCCCAGCCGCAGGTCGCGCAGGATCTCGACACGTTCGACGGTGTCGATGTCGCTGTGCAGGTAGCGCACCTTGACGCCGTTGTCCGACAGGTAGTCGGTGAGCTGCTCGGCCATGCGCTTGGTCAGCGTCGTGATCAGCACGCGCTCGTTGACGTCGACCCGCTCGCGGATCTCCTGCAGCACGTCGTCGACCTGGGTCGAGGCCGGGCGCACCTCGACCTCGGGGTCGACGAGGCCGGTCGGGCGCACCACCTGCTCGACGACCTGGCCGGAATGCGTCTTCTCGTAGTCGGCCGGCGTCGCGGTGACGAACACCGCCTGGCGCATGCGGCGCTCGAACTCCTCGAAGCGCAGCGGCCGGTTGTCCAGCGCGCTGGGCAGGCGGAAACCGTACTCCACCAGCGTCGTCTTGCGCGCGCGGTCGCCGTTGTACATGCCGCCGAGCTGGCCGATCAGCACGTGGCTCTCGTCGAGGAACATGATCGCGTCGCGCGGCAGGTAGTCCACCAGCGTCGACGGCGGCTCGCCGGGCGCGGCGCCCGACAGATGGCGGGTGTAGTTCTCGATGCCCTTGCAGTGCCCGACCTCCTGCAGCATCTCGACGTCGAAGCGCGTGCGCTGCTCGACGCGCTGGGCCTCGACGAGCTTGCCGTTCTTGACGAAGAAGTCGACGCGCTCGCGCAGCTCGGCCT
The DNA here is from genome assembly GCF_000284255.1 of Rubrivivax gelatinosus IL144. Classification (NCBI taxonomy): domain Bacteria; kingdom Pseudomonadati; phylum Pseudomonadota; class Betaproteobacteria; order Burkholderiales; family Sphaerotilaceae; genus Rubrivivax; species Rubrivivax gelatinosus. Next base: position 1,580,416 of record NC_017075.1, on the reverse strand, counting down.
TGATGCCGTCGACCGCGCGCAGCACCTGTTCGCGCGGCGTCACGTAGTGGCTCGACGGGTAGATGACGAACCGCGGCACCTTCTGGCGCACGCGGCCGGTCAGCGGGTCCAGCAATGCCAGCGACTCGATCTCGTCGTCGAAGAGCTCGATGCGCAGCGCCAGCTCGCTGTGTTCAGCCGGGAAGACGTCGATCGTGTCGCCGCGCACGCGGAAGGTGCCGCGGCCGAACTCGACCTCGTTGCGCGTGTACTGCATCGACACCAGCCGCGCGATGACGTCGCGCTGGCCCAGCTTGTCGCCGACACGCACGATGAGCCGCATCTGCGTGTAGTCCTCGGGCTTGCCGATGCCGTAGATCGCGCTGACGGTGGCCACGACGATGACGTCGCGGCGCTCGAGGATGCTCTTGGTCGCCGACAGCCGCATCTGCTCGATGTGCTCGTTGATCGCGCTGTCCTTCTCGATGAACAGGTCGCGCTGCGGCACGTAGGCCTCGGGCTGGTAGTAGTCGTAGTAGCTGACGAAGTACTCGACGGCGTTCTTCGGGAAGAACTCGCGGAACTCGCTGTACAGCTGCGCGGCCAGCGTCTTGTTCGGCGCGAAGACGATCGCCGGCCGGCCCAGCCGGGCGATGACGTTGGCCATCGTGAAGGTCTTGCCCGAGCCGGTGACGCCGAGCAGCGTCTGGTAGGCGAGGCCGTCGCCCACGCCGTCGACGAGCTGCTCGATCGCGGCCGGCTGGTCACCGGCCGGCGGATACGGCTGGAAGAGCTGGAACGGGGAATCGGCAAATGTGACGAACTCGCCCCGGGCGAGCTCCGTCGCGACGTCGGTGTCTTCGGTCATCGGGGAAACCTGGTGGCGGACATCTAGAATTCGAGGGCAACCGCAGAGGGTAACGCAGCCGCGGGCTCCCTGCCGGATCCGCTTTCCTCCCCCGCCACTCCTCAGGAAACCGCCATGTCCGCCTCCGTGTTCGCCGCCGTCCAGATGGCTCCGCGCGACCCGATCCTCGGTCTCAACGAACAGTTCGCCGCCGACCCGAACCCGGCCAAGGTGAACCTGGGTGTCGGCGTCTACTTCGACGACAACGGCAAGCTGCCGGTGCTGGACTGCGTCGCCGCCGCCGAGAAGCAGCTGCTGGAAGCGAGCAAGCCCAAGGGCTACCTGCCGATCGACGGCATCGCCGCCTACGACAAGGCGGTTCAGGGCCTCGTCTTCGGCGCCGGCAGCGAGGTGCTGCGGGCCGGCCGTGTGGCCACCGTGCAGGCGCTGGGCGGCACCGGCGGGCTGAAGGTCGGCGCCGACCTGCTGAAGAAGCTGAACCCGGGCGCACGCGTGCTGATCAGCGACCCGAGCTGGGAAAACCACCGCGCGCTGTTCACCAACGCCGGCTTCGAGGTCTCGACCTACCCGTACTACGACGCGCCGACGCGCGGCATCCGCTTCGACGCCATGCTCGCCGCGCTGAAGGCCGCGCCGGCCGGCACCATCGTCGTGCTGCACGCCTGCTGCCACAACCCGACCGGCTGCGACCTGACGCCGGCGCAGTGGACCGAAGTCGTCGCCGCCTGCCAGGCCGCCGGCCTCGTGCCTTTCCTCGACATGGCCTACCAGGGCTTCGGCGAAGGCATCGCCGAGGACGGCGCGGTCATCGGCCAGTTCGTCGCCAGCGGCCTGCAGTTCCTCGTCTCGACCTCGTTCTCCAAGAGCTTCTCGCTCTACGGCGAACGTGTCGGCGCGCTCAGCGTCGTCTGCGCCGACCGCGACGAGACCACGCGCGTGCTGTCGCAGCTGAAGATCGTCATCCGCACCAACTACTCCAACCCGCCGACTTTCGGCGCCCAGCTCGTGGCCACCGTGCTGACGACGCCGGCGCTGCGCGCGCAGTGGGAAGAGGAGCTGGCCGGCATGCGGCTGCGCATCCGCGCGATGCGCGCCTCGCTGGTCGAGAAGCTGGCCGCCGCCGGCGTGCCGGGCGACCTGTCCTACATCACGCGCCAGAAGGGCATGTTCAGCTACTCGGGCCTGTCGGCCGAGCAGATGCAGCGCCTGCGCAGCGAATTCGGCGTCTACGGCGTCGATTCGGGCCGCATCTGCGTCGCCGCGCTCAACAGCAAGAACCTCGACGCCGTCGCCGCGGCGATCGCCAAGGTCGCCTGAAGTCCCTCCGGCCGGTGACAACCGGCCGGAACCCGAGCGTTTTCCGCGTTTTCACCGGCCGCTTTGCGCGGCAGGATGCTCGTTGACCGACTAATATTGCTGCACCGCACAATGCGGCCGGCGAGGACGGGAGACGAGCATGCTGTACCACCTGTACGAGACGCAACGCGCGCTGATGGCGCCGTTCGCGGAGTTCGCGGCCGCCACCGCCAAGCTCTACGACCACCCGCTGTCGCCGTTCGCGCACACGCCGATGGCGCAGCGCGTGTCCGCCGGCTTCGACCTGCTGCACCGGCTGGCCAAGGAATACGAGAAGCCCGAGTTCGGCATCACCTCGGCCACCGTCGACGGCGTCGCCGTCGCGGTGCAGGAGCAGGTGGCGCTGGCCAAGCCCTTCTGCCGGCTGCTGCGCTTCAAGCGCTTCAGCGACGAACCGCACGCGCTGGCGCGCATGAAGACGCAGCCGACGGTGCTCGTCGTCGCGCCGCTGTCGGGCCACCACTCGACGCTGCTGCGCGACACCGTCACCAGCCTGCTGCACGACCACAAGGTCTACATCACCGACTGGACCGACGCGCGCATGGTGCCCGAGGACGAGGGCCCGTTCCACCTCGCCGACTACGTCGCCTACGTGCAGGACTTCATCCGCCTGATCGGCCCGAACGTGCACGTCATCTCGGTGTGCCAGCCGACGGTGCCGGTGCTCGCCGCGGTGTCGCTGCTGGCCAGCGGCGGCGAAGCGACGCCGCGCACGATGACGATGATGGGCGGCCCGATCGACGCGCGCCGCAGCCCGACGGCGGTGAACAACCTGGCGATGAACAAGAGCCACGCCTGGTTCGAGGCCAACGTGATCTACCGCGTGCCGAGCAACTACCCGGGCGCCGGGCGCGCGGTGTATCCGGGCTTTCTGCAGCACTCGGGCTTCGTGGCGATGAACCCCGACCGCCACGTCAGCAGCCACTACGACTACTTCCTCGATCTCGTGCGTGGCGACGAGGACAGCGCCGAGGCGCACCGCAAGTTCTACGACGAGTACAACGCCGTGCTCGACATGCCGGCCGAGTACTACCTGGACACGATCAAGACCGTCTTCCAGGACTTCGCGCTGGTCAACGGCACCTGGGACGTGCACGGACAGCTCGTGCGGCCGCAGGACATCAAGACGACGGCGCTGCTGACCGTCGAAGGCCAGCTCGACGACATCTCGGGCGCCGGCCAGACGCGCGCCGCGCACGACCTGTGCTCGGGCATCCCGCGAACGCGCCAGTTCCACTACGACGTCGAAGGCGCGGGCCACTACGGCATCTTCTCGGGCCGGCGCTGGCGCGAGAAGGTCTACCCCGAGCTGCGCAGCTTCATCGCCCGCTTCGACAAGCCGGCGCCGCGCGCGGCCGCCCGATAATCCGGCGGTGACCGCCGCCCTCGCCGCCCTCGCCGACCGACTCGACGCCGCCCTGCCGCAGACGCAGTGCACGCGCTGCGGCTACGCCGACTGCTGCGCCTATGCCGAAGCGCTGGCCGCCGGCAGCGCCACCCTCGACCGCTGCCCGCCCGGCGGCGCCGAAGGCGTCGCGCGGCTGGCCGCGCTGCTGGGCGTCGAACCGCGCCCGCTGGACCCGGCGCACGGCGCCGAGGGCCCGCGCGGCCTGGCCGTCGTCGACGAGAGCTGGTGCATCGGCTGCACGCTGTGCATCAAGGCCTGCCCGGTGGACTGCATCGTCGGCGCGCCCAAACGCATGCACACCGTGATCGACACGCTGTGCACCGGCTGCGGGCTGTGCCTTCCGGCCTGCCCGGTCGACTGCATCGCCATGGTCGACGCGACGCCCGGCGTCAGCGGCTGGGCCGCCTGGAGCGCCGCCCAGGCCGACGAGGCACGCACCCGCTACGCCGCCCGCCGCACGCGGCTGGACCGCGACAAGCGCGAGAACGACGACCGCCTGGCCGCCAAGGCCGCGGCCAAACTCGCCGACCTGCCGAACCAGACCCGGCTCACCGACCCGGCGGCGATCGACCGCAAACGCGCGGTCATCGAAGCCGCGCTGGCGCGGGCCCGCGCCCGGCGCCAGGAAGCCTGATGCACGACGACGCGATCGAACCCTTCTTCGCGACGCTGGCCGCGGCCAACCCGTCGCCGCAGACCGAGCTCGAGTTCACCAGCGTCTTCGAGCTGCTGTGCGCGGTGCTGCTGTCGGCGCAGGCCACCGACGCCGGCGTCAACAAGGCGACGAAGCGCCTGTTCGCGCTGGCGCCGACGCCGCAGCGCATGCTGGATCTGGGGCTGGAGCAGGTCACCGAGCTGATCCGCACGATCGGCCTGTTCCGCACCAAGGCGAAGAACCTGGTCCAGACCTGCCGCATCCTCGTCGAGCAGCACGGCGGCGCGGTGCCGCGCTCGCGCGAAGCGCTGGAGGCGCTGCCCGGCGTCGGCCGCAAGACGGCCAACGTCGTGCTCAACGTCGCCTTCGGCGAGCCGACGATGGCGGTGGACACGCACATCTTCCGCGTCGCCAACCGCACCGGGCTGGCGCCGGGCAAGAACCCGCTGGCCGTCGAGCTGAAGCTGCTGGAGCGCGTGCCGGCGAAGTACGCGGTCGACGCGCACCACTGGCTGATCCTGCACGGCCGCTACGTCTGCCAGGCGAGGCGGCCGCAGTGCGAACGCTGCGCGGTGCGCCGCTGGTGTGACACCGCTGCTTCTACAATGCCCGCGGAGGGATAGGCGTCGAAGATGGGCAACCTGCAGGATTTGAGCGAGCGTGTCGATCGCCTCGTGTTGAGACACGAGGAACTGAAGCGCTCGAACGCGCTGCTCGAGGCCCGGCTGGCCGCGGTGACGGCCGAGCGCGACAGCCTGGTGTCGCGGCTGGCTGCGGCACGCGCGCGCATCGACGCGCTGATCGAACGCCTGCCGGCCACGCCGCCGGCGGCACCGGCGCCCGGAGAAGGCGCATGAAGCAGGTCGAAGTCACGATCCTCGGCCAGGGTTACATCCTGGGCTGCCCGGAAGGCGGCGAGACGCTGCTGGCCGCAGCCGTCGCCGCGGTCGACCGCGAGATGAGCGCCATCCGCGACGCCGGCAAGGTCAAGGCGCGCGAGCGCATCGCCGTGCTCGCGGCGCTGAACCTGGCCTACCAGATCGCCGAGCGCGGCAATGCGCCGGCCCCTGCGCCCGCGCCGGCGCCCGCACCGCAGCCGGAAGCCGCCACGGCGACGTCCGCCGCCGACACCGAGGCGATCGACGCCCTGGTGCGCCGCCTCGACGCCGCGCTCGGCGAAGACGGGCATCTTCTGTAGCCCTTTTCGCATCCGGGCCGCGAGGCGGCCGACTAGAATGGACCTGTCCGTCGCGCGTGCGCGGGTCTAGATTTCCTCGATCCGATGGTCTTTGACCATGGGCTTGGAACATCGCCTCGCTGGTGTGAACGTCTCGCGTCAGATGAGCCCGAAGCTTGGCTGACCTCGCCCACCTGAACGTTCCCCATGGGTTCTTCAGGAATGCGGCCCCCGAGCGCGCGGCGGACACCCTCCCCCTCCCCGATCTCCCCGCGACGGTCCATCGCATGGCGCGCCACTGGCTGATGAAGAGCGAGCCCGACGAGGCCTCGATCGACGACCTCGCCGCCGCGCCCGACCGGCGCCTGCCCTGGACCGGCGTGCGCAACTACCAGGCGCGCAACTTCATGCGCGACGCGATGCGCCCGGGCGACGACGTGCTCTTCTATCACTCGTCCTGCGCCGAACCCGGCATCGCCGGCCTGGCGCGCATCGTCGGCGCGGCGGTGCCCGACGAGACCCAGTTCGACCCGGCAAGCCCCTATCACGACCCGAAGAGCACACGCGACAAGCCGCGCTGGCTGCAGGTCGAGGTCGAGCTGGTGCGCAAGACGCGGCTCTTGAGCCTGCGCGAGATGCGCCAGGCGCCGGAACTGGCGACGATGCGCGTGCTGCAGCCGGGCAACCGGCTGTCGATCACCGAGGTCGACGACGCCGAATGGGCCGCCGTGCTGGCCCGGCTCGAGCGTTGACGCCGGCGTGGAGTTCGGCGTCCTGCTCGTCGCCGAGCTGATCGCGCTCGGCGTCGCCACCGGTTTCGTCGCCGGGCTTCTGGGCGTCGGCGGTGGCATGACGATGGTGCCCTTTCTGACCGCGATCCTGTCGCAGCGCGGCGTCGAGCCCGGCCTGGCGGTGAAGATGGCGATCGCGACCTCGATGGCGACCATCGTCTTCACCTCGCTGTCGAGCATGCGCGCCCACCACCGCCACGGCGCGGTGCGATGGGACTACGTGCGCGGCATCGCGCCGGGCATCGTGCTCGGCGGACTGGCCTCGGGCGCTGGCGTCTTCGCGCTCGCCAAGGGGCGCGGGCTGGCGCTGTTCTTCGCCGTCTTCATCGGCGTTTCGGCGGTGCAGATGCTGCGCGGGGCCCAGCCGCGTGCCTCGCGGGCGATGCCGGGCGCGGCAGGCCAGGCGGCGGTGGGCTCGGGCATCGGCCTGGTGTCCGGGCTGCTGGGCGCCGGCGGCGGTTTCCTGTCGGTGCCGTTCATGAGCTGGTGCAACGTGCCGCTGCGTCAGGCCATCGCGACCAGCGCCGCGCTCGGTTTCCCGATCGCGCTGGCCAACGTCGCCGGTTACCTGATCGCCGGGCGAGCGCTGCCGCCGGCGCTGCCCGGCGCCTTCGGCTACCTGTACCTGCCGGCGCTGGTCATCGTCTCGGCGGCCAGCGTGACGCTGGCGCCGGTGGGCGCACGCGCGGCGCAGCGCATGGACCAGCGCCGGCTGCGGCGGATCTTCGCGGTGCTGCTGTTCTCGCTCGCGGGCTACATGGCCACGAGGGCCTTCGCCTGAGCGCGCTCAGCGCGGCTCGAACGGGATCGCCGCCAGCGTGACGTGGTTGCCGCCGCGGCGGCGGGCCTCGGCGATCGCGGTCTCGCAGGCGCCCAGCAGTTCCTCGCGCGTGTGCGCGGTGTGCGGGAAGCTGGCGATGCCCATCGACACCGTGAACGTCAGCTCCTGGCCGTCGAGCACGACGATCTGAGACGCGCACTGGCGGCGGATGCTCTCCATGCGCGAGTGCGCGGTGGCCAGACCGACGCCCGACAGGAGCACCGCGAAGCGGCGGTCGTCGAGCCGGCACGAGGCGTCCATCGCGCGCGTGCCGCTGCGCAGCAGCCGACCCAGCGCCTCGAGGATGCGCTTGTGCGCGGCCTCGCCGTGCGCACGCACCGCGTCGGCCAGCGGGTCGAGCTCGATGAAGACGATCGAGAACTCGCGGTGCTCGCGCGTCGACAGGTCGACCTCGCGGCGCAGCTGGTCCTCGAAGTGGGCCCGCGTGTACAGGCCCGAGGCCGGGTCGCGCAGCGCCTGGTCGGCAAGTTCGCGGCGCAGCGACTCGTTGGCTTTCTGCAGTTGCTCGATCTGCGCCAGCGCGGTGGCGAGCTGCGTCTGCTGGTGGCGCTGCGGCGCCAGGTCGATCCACAGCGCGGCGATGCGCCGGCGGCCGTCCTGCTCGTCGACGATGCGCAGGACCGAGAAGTCGTGGCGCTGGCCGTCGCGCTCGATGCGGTGTTCGCTGCTGAACGGTGCACCGTGCAGCAGCGCCGACTGGTCGGCCGCACGCAGCGCGCCGACGACCGGCGCGTCGAACAGCTCGGCGTCGGTGTGGCCGATGACGGCCTCGGCCTCGCGGCCCAGGAAACGCAGCAGCGCGGCGTTGGCGAACTCGTAGCGTCCGCTGGCCGCGTCCTTGATGGCGGCCAGGGCGCCGTCGCGCTGCAGCCAAGCGTCCAGCAGCGAGGCCAGCGCAGCGGGCACGCGGGCGTCGGCAAGGCCGGAATCGATCACGTCGGTCATGGGCGGTATTCGTTTCGCGAGAGCCGGAAGCCGCCGACTGCGGCAGACGGCATCAAGCAAAACACCAATTTTGACGCAAGCGGACCCCTAGCTCGCGCGGCCTTCCCCTGGACAGGGCGGTCGCGCACCAGCAGACGCGCCGCCGCACCAGCCGCGGGACCGCGCGCCGGCCAGCGCCGGAGGCCCACGCACCCCGTATCGGGCCCGATTGCGGCCGCTGTCCAGCCGCTCCCCAATAGGCCCACTCCTCGCGGCAGAAGCGGTGCATCGGTCCGGAACTTGCGAAACTGAAACTAGGGAGACACGAAACATGGGCATCGCCAGCTACATCAAGGAGATCGGCCGCGGAGCCAACGGCGCCCGTTCGCTGTCGGTCGAGGCCGCCGACACGCTGATGAGCGCGGTGCTCGACGGCCAGGCCTCGGACCTCGAGGTCGGTGCCTTCGCGCTGGCGATGCGCATGAAAGGCGAGACGCTGGACGAACTGGTCGGCTTCCTCGCCGCCGCGCAGGCGCGCATCACCCGCTTTCGCAGCGAACGTCCGGTGGTCGTCATCCCGACCTACAACGGCGCCCGGCGCCTGCCCAACCTGACGCCGCTGCTGGCGATGACGCTGGCCCAGGAAGGCGCGCGCGTGCTGGTGCACGGCCCTTCGCAGGACCCGACCCGGGTGACGACGGCGGCGATCTTCCGCGACCTGGGCATGCCGGTGGCGCAGGACGAGGGCGACGTGCACGCCTTCTGGGCGCGGCGCGAGCCGGCTTTCGTGAGCACGGCGACGCTGAGCCCGGCATTGCAGCGACTGCTGGACGTGCGCTGGAGCGTCGGCGTGCGCAACAGCGGCCACACGGTCGCCAAGATGCTCAACCCCTGCAGCGGTGCACGCGTGCTGCGGCTGGCCAGCTTCACCCACCCGGAGTTCGGCGCGCTGATGGGCGCCTGGGCGCAGCGCGAGCGCATCGACGCGATGCTGCTGCGCGGCACCGAAGGCGAGGTCGCCGCCGACCCGCGCCGCCAGCCGCGAATGGAGACCTGGATCGGCGGCCAGTTGCGCAGCGAGTGGTCGATGCCGGCGCACGAAGGCGTCGTCACCGAGCTGCCGGTGCTGCCGCGCGAGATCGACGCGGCGACGACGGCGCTCTACATCCAGTCGGTGTTGAGCGGCGAGAAACCCGCGCCGGCACCGCTGACGCGCCAGGTGCAGTGCATCCTCGGCGCGCTCGAGGAAATGGAGGCGCCGCTGGCCGTCTGCGAGGCCGCCGGCGCTGCGGTCTGAGCGGCCTGGGGCCGCCGCGCTTGGCAAGCCCGGCAGGAACCGGTTAGAATCGCGCGCTTTGCTGGCAAACACCTAGCGTGTCGATCTCGGGCCGCCTGGGCCAGCCCAGAACCGCCGAGACACCGAGCGCACACACCACACGGGATCCCTGCTTACATGACCACCATCCGCGTCAAAGAGAACGAGCCGTTCGACGTTGCCCTGCGCCGCTTCAAGCGCACCATCGAAAAGATCGGTCTGCTGACCGAACTGCGTGCGCGCGAGTTCTACGAGAAGCCCACGGCCGAGCGCAAGCGCAAGAAGGCCGCCGCGGTGAAGCGTCATTTCAAGCGCGTGCGCAGCATGCAGCTGCCGAAGAAGCTCTACTAAGAGCTTCGGCCGCGCGCCACACCGAACAGCCCGCGCGGGACGCCGCTGCGGGCTTTTCCTTTTTGTCAGACGAAAGACGAAGACATGAGCCTGAAGGAACGGATCAGCGAAGACATGAAGGCCGCGATGCGGGCCAAGGACAGCGCGAAGCTTTCGACGATCCGCATGCTGCAGGCGGCGATCAAGCAGCGCGAGGTCGACGAGCGCGTGACGCTGGACGACGCGGCGGTCATCGCCATCGTCGACAAGCTGATCAAGCAGCGCAAGGACTCGGTCGTCGCCTTCGAGCAAGGCGGCCGCCCCGACCTCGTGGCCAAGGAAAGCGCCGAGATCACGGTGCTCGAAGCCTACGTGCCGCAACGCCTGTCGGCCGAGCAGATCGCCGCCGAGATCGCGGCGCTGGTGGCCGAACTCGGCGCCGCCGGCCCGGGTGACATGGGCCGCGTGATGGGCGCTGCCAAGACCCGGCTCGCGGGGAAGGCGGAAATGGCGCTGGTCTCCGCCGCGGTCAAGCAGGCTCTGGCAAAGTAAGGGGCATGAACGCCCCAGCCCTGCGCGCGATCGCCCCAGACGTCTACGTCGCTCCCCAACTCAGTCCGGAAGCGATGGCCGAGGCGGCCAGCGCCGGGTTCAGGAGCGTCATCAACAACCGGCCCGACCACGAACACGGGCCCGGTCAACCCAGCAGCGCGGAGATCGAGACCGCGGCCCGCGCGGCGGGGTTGGAGTACCGGCACCTGCCGGTCGACGGCGGCTACCAGTCGCCCGAAGAGATCGCCGCCTGCGCCGCGCTGCTGCGCGAGCTGCCACGGCCTCTGCTGATGTTCTGCCGCTCCGGCAGCCGGTCGGCACGGCTGTACCAGCTGGCCACGGCCCTCTGAGCCTGGCCACGCCGGCGCACGCCCGGCATCACGAGACGACGTCCGGCCCACCGGACGCAAGCGGCGGCCAGCGGCCGCCACTGGAGACGACGTGTCCGCCCTACTCCGCCTGTCCCGGCTGATCGACGCGCTCAACGAGTTCGTCGGCCGCCACCTCGCCTGGCTCGTGCTGGCGATGGTGCTGATCAGCGCGACCAACGCCGTCGCACGCAAGGTCTTCGCCGCCAGCTCGAACGCCTTTCTCGAGATCCAGTGGTACCTGTTCGCCGCCGTGTTCCTGCTCGCCGCGGGCTACACGCTGCTGCGCCAGGAGCACGTGCGCATCGACGTCGTGCTCGGTCGCTTCACGCGCCGCACCCAGGTCGTCGTCGAGTCGGTGTGCATCCTGCTCTTTCTGATGCCCTTCGGCTTTCTCGTCATCGACCTGGTGCTGCCGCTGGTCGTCAAGGCCTACGAGACCCAGGAGATGTCGTCCAACGCCGGCGGCCTGATCCGCTGGCCGGTCTACGCGCTGGTGCCGGCCGGCTTCTCGCTGCTGATGCTGCAAGGCATCTCCGAGCTCATCAAACGCATCGCCTTCCTGCGCGGCCAGGCGCCCGACCCGGGGCGGCGCGGCAAGGACAAGAGCGACGAGGAGGAACTCGCCGCCTTCCTCCGTGAACAGGCCGAGGGGGCGAAGAAGTGATCGAGTTCATCTCGGCCAACATGGCCCCGATCATGTTCGCCGGCCTGGTGCTGTTCCTGCTGGTCGGCTACTCGGTCGCGTTCTCGCTCGCCGCCTGCGGCCTGGTCTTCGGCTTCATCGGCATCGAGCTGGGCCTGCTGCCGCCGTCGCTGATGCAGGCGCTGCCGCTGCGCATCTTCGGGATCCTGCAGAACGACACGCTGCTGGCGGTGCCCTTCTTCACCTTCATGGGCCTGATCCTCGAGCGCTCGGGCATGGCCGAGGACCTGCTCGACACCATCGGCCAGCTCTTCGGCCCGGTGCGCGGCGGGCTCGCGTTCGCGGTGATCTTCGTCGGCGCGATGCTGGCGGCGACCACCGGCGTCGTCGCCGCCTCGGTGATCTCGATGGGCCTGATCTCGCTGCCGATCATGCTGCGCTACGGCTACGACCGGCGCGTGGCCAGCGGCGTCATCGCCGCCTCGGGCACGCTGGCACAGATCATTCCGCCGTCGCTGGTGCTGATCATCATGGCCGACCAGCTCGGCCGCAGCGTCGGCGACATGTACAAGGGCGCGTTCATCCCCGGCTTCGTGCTCACCGGGCTGTACGTGCTCTACGTCATCGGCGTGGCCTTCCTGCGCCCGGCCTGGGTGCCGGCGCTGCCGGCCGAGGCGCGCACGATCCGCGAGGACGACGGCAGCTCCGGGCTGCGCTCGCTGGGCGTGCTGACGCTGGTCTCGCTGGCCGCCGCGATCGCCTTCGCCAAGACCCGGCCCGACGAGATGCCGACCGACGAGCTGATCGTGCTGTCGATGTCGGTGGGCGTCGGCATCGCCTTCGCGCTCTCGGTGCTCAACCACGTCGCGCGGGCACGGCTGCTGTCGCGCATGGCCGAGCGCGTGACCTTCGTGCTGATCCCGCCGCTGGCGCTGATCTTCCTGGTGCTGGGCACGATCTTCCTGGGCATCGCGACGCCGACCGAAGGCGGCGCGATGGGCGCCGTCGGCGCGCTGGCGATGGCCGTCGGGCGCCGGCGCCTGTCGCTGCCACTGCTGCGCCAGGCGATGGACACGACGATGAAGCTGTCGTGCTTCGTGATGTTCATCCTGATCGGCTCGACGGTCTTCAGCCTGACCTTCCAGGGCGTCGAAGGGCCGAAGTGGGTGGAGCACCTGCTGACCGGCCTGCCCGGCGGCCAGGTCGGCTTCCTGATCGCGGTGAACGTGCTGATCTTCGTGCTCGCGTTCTTCCTCGACTACTTCGAGCTCGCGTTCATCGTCGTGCCGCTGCTGGCGCCGGTGGCCGACAAGCTGGGCATCGACCTCGTCTGGCTGGGCGTGCTGCTGGCGATCAACATGCAGACCTCGTTCATGCACCCGCCGTTCGGCTTCGCGCTGTTCTACCTGCGCAGCGTGGCGCCGGCCGAGGACTACGTCGATCGCCCGACCGGGCGGCGCATCGGGCGAGTGACGACCGGGCAGATCTACCGCGGCGCGATCCCGTTCGTGATCATCCAGATCATCATGGTCGCGCTGGTCATCGCCTTCCCGAACCTGGTCTCGGGCGGGCTGGACAAGAAGGCCGCGCTGGACACCAGCAACATCGTCATCGAGGCCCAGCCGCCGGCGGAGAACCGCGACGACAGCACCGAGAACCTGGACGATCTGTTCGGCACGCCGGCCAGCGCGCCCGGCAAGTAGGTCACCGGGCCGCCCAAGCAAAAGGCCCGCCGTGTCGCCACGGCGGGCCTTTCTCGTTGCGCTGCGGGCCGCTTGGGTGCGGCCGCGCGGCCTCAGATCTTCTGCGCCTGCATGTAGCTGTCGAAGCCGGCTTCGGCGAAACGCCACCACAGGTTCTGCTCGCTGCGGAACTTGGAGTAGTCGGTGTAGACCTTCTTCCACGCCGGGTTCTTGGTCGACAGCTCGGCGTACAGGCCCATCGCCTGCTTGAAGGCCTCGTCCATCGCGTCCTTCGGGAAGCGGAACAGCTTGGTGCCGCCGGCCACCAGCTGGCGCAGCGCGTTCGGGTTGCGCGCGTCGTACTTGGCCTGCATGTCGACGTGGGCCTCGGAGGCCGCCGCCTGCACCATCGCCTTGTACTCGGCCGACAGGCCGGCGAAGGCCTTGCTGTTGATGAAGAAGTCCAGCTGCGGGCCGCCTTCCCACCAGGCCGGGTAGGCGTAGTGCGGCGCCACCTTGTTGAAGCCCAGCTTCAGGTCGTCGTAGGGGCCGACCCACTCGGCGGCGTCGATCGTGCCCTTTTCCAGCGCCTGGTAGATCTCGGCGCCGGGCAGCGCCTGCACGACCACACCCAGGCGCTCCATCACCTGGCCGGTGACGCCGACGGTTCGAAAGCGCAGGCCCTTCATGTCGGCCAGCTTGGTGATCGGCTTGCGGAACCAGCCGCCCATCTGCGCGCCGGTGTTGCCGCCGGGGAAGTTGACGATGTTGTACGCGGCGTAGAACTCGCGCATCAGCGTCAGGCCGTTGCCTTCGTACATCCAGGCCGTCATCTGGCGCGAGTTCAGGCCGAAGGGGATCGCCGTGCCCAGCGCGAAGGTGATGTCCTTGCCGACGAAGTAGTACGGCGCCGTGTGCGCCATCTCGACGGTGCCGTTCTGCACGCCGTCGACGACGCCGAACGGCGGCATCAGCTCGCCGCCGGCGTGCACCGAGATCTGGAACTTGCCGCCCGACATCTCGCCGACACGCTTGGCGAACAGTTCGGCCGCACCGAAGATGGTGTCGAGCGACTTCGGAAAGCTCGACGCCAGGCGCCAGCGGATGTTGGCCTGCGCATGCACGATGGCCGGCGCGCTGCCGGCGGCGAGCACGCCGGCCAGGCCGGCGCCTCGGACGAAGGAACGACGTTCCATGAAGCTGTCTCCTGATCCCGAGAACGCTGAAGGGTTCGGGTGCGCAGGATTCTAGGCAGCGCCCCCCAGGGCCTCCGGGGGGTTTTCCCGTTCAGGGGGGCGGCGCTGGCGCGCCGCAACAACGTCAGGCGCCCGCCAGCTTCATGCGCTCGATCAGCACCGAGCCGACGGCCTTGCTGCCCTGCACGTAGACGTCCGAGCCGATCGCGGCGATGCCGGCCAGCATCTCGCGCAGGTTGCCGGCGATCGTCACCTCGTGCACCGGGAAGGCGATGCGGCCGTCCTCGACCCAGTAGCCGGCGGCACCACGCGAGTAGTCGCCGGTGACGTAGTTCAGGCCCTGGCCCATCAGCTCGGTGACGAAGAGGCCGCGGCCCAGGCGGCGCAGCATCGCGTCGAGGTCGTCGCCCGGCTGCGTCAGCCGGCTGGTCATCGCCAGGTTGTGCGAGCCGCCGGCGTTACCGGTGGTGCGCAGGCCCAGCTTGCGTGCCGAGTAGCTCGACAGGAAGTAGCCCTGCACGACGCCGGCGTCGACGACGCGGCGGCCCGAGGTGCGCACGCCTTCGTCGTCGAAGGGCGCGCTGCCCTTGCCTTTGGCGGCGTGCGGGTCCTCGACGATGTCGACGTGCGCCGGCAGCACCTTCTCGCCCAGGCAGCCGTGCAGGAAGCTGGCCTTGCGGTACAGCGCGCCGCCCGAGGTCGCCTGCACGTAGGCGCCCAGCAGCCCGGCCGCGACGGTCGACTCGAACAGCACCGGCACCTCGGCGGTGGCGACGCGGCGCGACTTGAGCCGCGACAGCGCGCGTTCGGCGGCGTAGCGGCCGACGGCCTCGGGCGAGGCCAGCTCGCTGGCGTCGCGCATCGAGCTGTACCAGGCGTCGCGCTGCATGTCGTGGCGGCGGCCGGGCAGCGAGGCGATCGGCGCCACCGACAGGTAGTGGCGCGAGCTGGCGTAGCCGCCGCGGAAGCCGCGCGTGTTGCCGGCCCAGAAGTGCGACTGCTGCGCCGAGACGCCGGCGCCTTCGGAATTGGTGATGCGGCGGTCGACGGCGAAGGCCGCAGCCTCGCAGCGCCGCGCCAGCTCGGCGGCGCCGGCGGCGTCGATCGCCCAGGGATGGAACAGGTCCAGGTCGCGCGCGGCCTCTTCGGCCGTGGCCAGGTCCTGCTCGTCGGGCAGACCGGCCACCGGGTCTTCGGCGGTGAAGCGCGCGATGTCGTAGGCCGCCTGCACGGTGCGTTGGATCGCCGCGGGCGAGAAGTCCGAGGTGCTGGCGTTGCCGCGGCGGTGGCCGAGGTAGATGCTGACACCCAGCGACTTGTCCTGGTTGCGCTCGACGTTCTCGAGCTCGCCCTTGCGCACCGAGACCGACAGGCCGACGCCTTCGGAGACCTCGACGCCGGCGTCGCTGGCGCCGAGCTTCTTCGCCCGGGAGAGAACGTCGTCGACGATCTGCTGGAACTGTTCGCGGCGGTAGGCGAAGCCGGGGGCGCTGGAGGTCGTCATCGTGGGGAGGAACGGGCCGGAACCGGCTCGGAAGTGCGAGAAAGGGGCGCCCGACTATGATACCGGCCCGCTTCCAAGACCCTGACCGCGATGACCCGACGCGCAGCCCCGCACCGCGGCCTCGAACTCCCCTACGGCGGCGGCAACGACGCCGACGACGACGATCGCCCCAGCAAGACCCAGCTCAAGCAGAAGTCGCACGACCTGCAGGCGCTGGGCGTCGAACTCGCGGCGCTGTCCGACGAGCGCCTGGCCGCCACCGAGATGCCCGAGGCCTTGCGCGACGCGATCGAGGAATACCGCCGCACGCGCTCGCACGAAGGCCGGCGCCGCCAGATGCAGTACGTCGGCAAGCTGATGCGCTCGGCCGACGAAGCCGTGCTGCGCGAGGCCGTCGCCGCCGCCGCGCTGGGCTCGGCGCGCGAGACGCTGAAGCTGCACGAGGTCGAACGCTGGCGCAGCGAGCTGATCGCCGACGACAGCGCCGTCGAGCGCTGGGTGCAGGCCCATCCCGAGACCGACGTGCAGCGCCTGCGCAGCCTGGTGCGCGCCGCGCGCCGCGACGCCGCCGCCAGCGTCGAGCAGCGCCAGACGAAGAACTTCCGCGAGCTGTTCCAGTTCCTCAAGCCCTTCATCGGGGACGCGGTGTGAGCGCGCTCGACCCCGTGCGCATCGGCCTGGTCTCGATCAGCGACCGGGCTTCGTCCGGCGTCTACGAGGACAAGGGCCTGCCGGCGCTGCGCGCCTGGCTGTCGGCGGCGCTGCGCAACCCGGTCGAATGGGAGGAACGGCTGATCCCCGACGAACGGCCGCTGATCGCCGCGACGCTGCGTGAACTGGTCGACGAGCGCGGCTGCGCCTTGGTGCTGACCACCGGCGGCACCGGCCCGGCGCCGCGCGACGTGACGCCCGAGGCGACACGCGACGTCGCCGAACGCGAGCTGCCGGGCTTCGGCGAGCAGATGCGCCAGATCAGCCTGGCCTTCGTGCCGACGGCGATCCTGTCGCGCCAGACGGCGGTGGTGCGTGGCCAGGCGCTGATCCTCAACCTGCCCGGCCAGCCCAAGGCCATCGCCGAGACGCTGGAAGGCCTGCCGCAGGCGACACCGCCGGTGCGCGGCATCTTCTCCGCGGTGCCCTACTGCATCGACCTGATCGGCGGGCCGTACCTGGAGACCGACCCGGCGCGCTGCGCCGCGTTCAGACCGAAGTCCGCACAGCGGCCGGCCTCGGCCTGAATCACTTCACGAGGCGGTTCAGGCGGTCGGCGTCGAAACGCTCGGTCGTGTGCGCGTCCTGCGGCACGCAGTCGGCGGCCGGCAGTTCGCGCGAACGGGCGGCCAGCTTCTCGATCGCCTGCCACAGCAGCGCGATCTGGTGCTCGTGGCCCGAGGCGCTGTCGATCAGGCCCTTCATCGCCAGCGACACCGGGTCGTCGCCCTGCGTGACGCCGTAGGCCGAGAAGCCCAGGCGCGCGGCACGTTCCTCGCGCTCGGCGTCGGCGTGCTTGACTACGATGCGCGCCGGGATGCCGACCGCGGTGGCGCCCGGCGGCACCGGCTGCAGCAGCACGGCGTTGGAGCCGACACGCGCGCCGTCGCCGACGGTGAAGCCGCCCAGCACCTTGGCACCGGCGGCGACGATGACGCCGCGGCCCAGCGTCGGGTGGCGCTTGGCGCCACGCTCCAGCGAGGTGCCGCCCAGCGTCACGCCGTGGTAGAGCGTGCACTCGTCGCCGACCTCGGCCGTTTCGCCGATCACCAGGCCCATGCCGTGGTCGATGAAGACGCGGCGGCCGATCGTCGCGCCGGGGTGGATCTCGATGCCGGTGGCCCAGCGCGAGACGTGCGAGATGAAACGCGCCAGCCAGCGGAAACCATGCAGCCAGCACCAGTGCGCGCGCCGGTGCATCACCAGCGCATGCAGGCCCGGATAACAGGTCAGCACCTCCCACGTCGAACGGGCGGCGGGATCGCGCTCGCGGATGCAGGCGATGTCCTCTCGCAGACGGGCGAACATGAGGGTGGGCTCCGGGGGGAATCAGTCGCGTTTCAGTGTAGCCGCACGTGCGATTCCTCGCAGGATCTGCACTTCTTCATGCGTCAAACGCATACGGTTGGCCAGCTGGTTGAGCCGCGGCATCAGCTTCTTCGGTGCCTCGGGGTCGAGGAAACCGATCTCGACCAGCGTGCGCTGCCAGTGCTCGAGCACGCCCTGCACCGCCGCGGCATCGGCCAGGCGCGGGTCGGCGGTGCGTGCGACGACCGGGAAACCGCCCTGCGCCTGGCGCCAGTCGTAGGCCAGGATCTGCACCGCCTGGGCCAGGTTCAGCGAGCCGTAGTCGGGGTGCGTCGGGATCGAGAGGCAGACGTGGCAGCGGTAGACGTCGTCGTTGGCGAGCCCCGTGCGCTCGGGGCCGAAGACGAAGGCCACGCGGTCGTCGCCGCGTGCGGCCAGCTCGGCGAAGTGCGGGCGTGGGGCCGCCGTCGGCGGGCCGAAGTCGCGCGGCGTCATCGCCGTCGCGCAGGCGTGCGTCACGCCGTCCAGCGCCTCCGCCAGCGTGGCGACGACACGCGCGCCGGCGAGCACGTCGGTGGCGCCGCTGGCCATCGCCAGCGTCTCCTCGCGCTGCAGCACGTCGGCCCAGCGCGGGCGAACCAGCACAAGATCCGTGAAGCCCATCACCTTCATCGCACGCGCAGCGGCGCCGACGTTGCCGGCATGGCTGGTTTCCACGAGAACGAATCGGGTCGGGTCGGTCATCGCCGTTAAAATGCCGGGTTGCACACGCTGCGGGGCGCGCATTGTCGCCGCCCCGGGCGCGCACCGCTCTTTCATCCCGCCCCGCCCCCACTCCCCTACGAACAGGCCCTGCCCATGTCGACCGCGATCCATCCCATGCTCAACATCGCCGTGAAGGCGGCCCGCGCGGCAGGTTCCATCATCAACCGGGCGGCGCTGGATCTGGACGTGCTGAAGGTCGGCAGCAAGGGCCCCAACGACTTCGTCACCGAGGTCGACCGCGCGGCCGAGCAGGCCATCATCGACACGCTGCTGGACGCCTACCCGGGCCACGGCATCCTGGCCGAGGAGTCGGGCCGCGAACACGGCTCGCGCGACAGCGAGTTCGTCTGGATCATCGACCCGCTGGACGGCACGACCAACTTCCTGCACGGCTTCCCGGTCTACGCGGTGTCGATCGCGTTGGCCCACCGCGGCGTGGTGCAGCAGGCCGTCGTCTACGACCCGACGCGCAACGACCTCTTCTACGCCTCGCGCGGCCGCGGCGCCTTCCTCAACGACCGTCGTCTGCGGGTCTCCAAGCGCACGCGGCTGTCGGACTCGCTCGTCGGCACCGGCTTCCCGTTCCGCAAGGGCGACAACTTCAAGCGCTACGTGAAGATGTTCGAGGAGGTGATGCAGAGCTGCGCCGGCCTGCGCCGCCCGGGCGCCGCCGCGCTGGACCTGTGCTACGTCGCCGCAGGCTACTACGACGGCTTCTTCGAGACCGGTCTGAGCCCCTGGGACATCGCCGCAGGCTCGCTAATGATCACCGAGGCCGGCGGCCTGATCGGCAACTTCACCGGCGAAGCCGACTTCCTGTATCAGCGCGAAGTCGTCGCCGGCAACCCGAAGGTCTACGGCCAGCTGGTGCAGGTCCTGGCGCCGTACACCCGCATCATCAAGGAACCCGAGGCCGCGCCGGCCGCCGCCGACGCGCAGCCCGACGCGACCGACGCCTTCGTCGCCGCCGTCACGCCGGCACCGGCCGCCCCGGCCGAGAAGAAGCGCCCGACGCGCATCCGCAAGGTCGACCTGGCCAAGCCGGGCGACGCCCCGGTCTGACATCCGAGACCGCGGCGCCCGGCGCGCCGCTTTCCCGCTCCACGCGCCCCGAATGACCGACGCTTCCCCGCCGCTGCGCCGCCCCGACGCGCTCGACGACGCGGCCCTGGCCGCGCACACGCCGATGATGGCGCAGTACCTGCGCATCAAAGCGGAGTTCCCCGACACGCTCGTCTTCTACCGGATGGGCGATTTCTACGAGCTCTTCTACGACGACGCGCGCAAGGCCAACCGGCTGCTGGACATCACGCTGACGACACGCGGCCAGAGCGCCGGCGAGCCGGTGGTGATGGCCGGCGTGCCGGTGCATTCGGTCGACGCCTACCTCGCGCGCCTGCTGAAGCTGGGTGAGGCGGTAGCGATCGCCGAGCAGGTCGGCGAGGTCGGCGCCGCCAAGGGCCCGGTCGAACGCAAGGTGGTGCGCGTCGTCACGCCGGGCACGGTGACCGACAGCGAGCTGCTGGCCGAACGCAGCGACACGCTGCTGCTGGCCGTGCACCGCCAGCGCAACAGCTGGGGCCTGGCCTGGCTGGGCCTGGCCAGCGGCGAGCTCGGGCTCACCGAATGCGCCGAACGTGAACTCGCCGGCTGGCTGGCGCGGCTGCAGCCGGCCGAGCTGCTGCACGACGGCAGCGGCGAGCTGCCGGCGGCGCTGGCCCAGGCGCCCTGCGCACGCACGGCGCGCCCGGCCTGGCAGTTCGAGTCGGCTTTGGGCGAACGCAAGCTGCGCGAGCAGCTGCAGGTCGCGACGCTGGCCGGCTTCGGCGCCCAGGAACTGAAGGTCGCGCATGCCGCCGCCGCGGCGCTGCTGAGTTTTGCCGAACACACCCAGGGGCGCGCGCTGGCGCATCTGCGCAGCGTCGCCGTGCCGCGCTCCAGCGAGCTGATCGAGCTGCCGCCGGCCACGCACCGCAACCTCGAGCTGGTGCAGACGCTGCGCGGCGAGGACAGCCCGACGCTGCTGTCGCTGCTGGACACCTGCCGCACCGGCATGGGCAGCCGCCGACTGCGCCACTGGCTGACGCATCCGCAGCGCGACCGCAGCGAGGCGCGCGCGCGCCACGAAGCCATCGCCTGCCTGATGGACCGGAGCTTCGAGCCGCTGCGCGACGCGCTGCGCGGCGTCAGCGACGTCGAGCGCATCACCGCGCGCATCGCGCTGCGCCAGGTGCGCCCGCGCGAGCTGTCGGGCCTGCGCGCGACGCTGCTGGGCCTGCCGGCGCTGCGCGGCGCGGTGCCGGCCGGCGCGCCGCTGCTCGCCGAGTTCGACGCCGCGCTGGCGCCCGACGACGGCATCGCCAACGTGCTGTCGGCCATCGCCGAGGAGCCGGCGGTGATGCTGCGCGACGGCGGCGTCATCGCCGCCGGCGTCGACGCCGAGCTCGACGAGCTGCGCGCGATCAGCCAGAACTGCGACGCCTTCCTGCTCGACCTGGAAGCGCGCGAACGCGCCCGCACCGGCATCGGCAACCTGCGCGTGCAGTTCAACAAGGTGCACGGCTTCTACATCGAGGTCACGAGTTCCGGCCGCGACAAGGTGCCGGCCGACTACCAGCGCCGCCAGACGCTGAAGAACGCCGAGCGCTACATCACGCCCGAGCTGAAGGCCTTCGAGGACAAGGCGCTGTCGGCGCAGGAACGTGCGCTGGCGCGCGAGAAGTGGCTCTACGAGCAGGTGCTCGACGCGCTGCAGCCGCTGCTGCCGCCGCTGACCGCGCTGGCGCGCGCGCTGGCCTCGCTGGACGCGCTGGCGACGCTGGCCGAACGTGCCGCGGCGCTGGGCTGGTGCCGGCCGGAGTTCGTGCCCTACCCCTGCATCGAGATCGAGGCCGGCCGCCATCCGGTCGTCGAGGCGCGGCTGCGCGAGACCGGCGCCGGGCCTTTCATCGCCAACCACTGCCGGCTCGACGCGAAGACCAAGCTGCTGGTCATCACCGGCCCCAACATGGGCGGCAAGAGCACCTTCATGCGCCAGGTGGCGCTGATCGTGCTGCTGGCGGCGATGGGCTCGTACGTGCCGGCCACGGCCTGCCGGCTGGGGCCGGTCGACGCGATCCACACCCGCATCGGCGCCGCCGACGACCTGGCCAACGCGCAGTCGACCTTCATGCTCGAGATGACCGAGGCCGCGGCCATCGTGCACACCGCCACCGAGCACAGCCTGGTGCTGATGGACGAGATCGGCCGCGGCACCAGCACCTTCGACGGCCTGGCGCTGGCCGCGGCCATCGCCAGCCAGCTGCACGACCGCAACCGCAGCTTCACGCTGTTCGCGACGCACTACTTCGAGCTCACCGAGTTCCCGGCCGAGCACGAGCGCGCGCTGAACCTGCACGTCGGTGCCGTCGAGAGCGGGCACGACATCGTCTTCCTGCACCAGATCGAACCCGGCCCGGCCAGCCGCAGCTACGGCGTGCAGGTCGCGCGCCTGGCCGGCATGCCGGCGGCGGTGATCCGCCAGGCGCGTGCGACGCTGGAGGCGCTGGAAGCCAAGGCCCAGGCCGGCCATGCCCAGGTCGACCTGTTCGCGCCGCCGCCGGCCGCCGCAGCGCCCGAGCCTTCGGCGGTGGAAGCGGCGCTGGCCGGGATCGACCCCGACCGCCTGGCGCCGCGCGAGGCGCTGGACGCGCTCTACAAGCTCAAGGCCTTGCTCGGCTGAAGCGCGAGGCGCTTCACGCCGCGCGGCCGGCGGCGGCAACAAAGGGGGCGCGCCGAGAGCGACGCCCTGTTACGCTTGCCGCCTCCCATCGCGCTCAAGCCCGGGCCACCGCACCCGTTACTCCAGGCATGACTTACTGCGTCGGCATCCGGCTCGAAGCCGGGCTCGTCTTCCTCTCCGACTCGCGCACCAACGCGGGCCTCGACCAGATCAGCACCTATCGCAAGATGATGATCTACGAGCGCCCCGGCGACCGCTTCATGGTGATGCTGTCGGCCGGCAACCTGAGCATCAGCCAGAGCGTGCGCGAGATCCTGCAGGTCGAGAAGCTGGACAACGGCGACGAGGAACCGCTGACGATCTGGAACGCGCGCAGCATGTTCGACGCCACGCGCGTGCTCGGCGCCGCGGTGCGCCGTGTCTACCAGCAGGACGGCCCGTCGCTGAAGGCTGCCGGCGTCGACTTCAACACCAGCATGATCTTCGGCGGCCAGATCCGCGGCGAGGCGATGCGCATGTTCCTGGTCTATTCGGCCGGCAACTTCATCGAGGCCACGCGCGAGACCTGCTTCTTCCAGATCGGCGAGAGCAAGTACGGCAAGCCCATCCTCGACCGCGTGCTGACGCCGTCCACACCGCTGGACGAAGCCGCCAAGTGCGCGCTGGTGTCGATGGACTCGACGCTGAAGTCCAACCTCTCGGTCGGCCTGCCGCTGGACCTGATGGTCTACCGCGCCGGCGCGCTGTCCTCGGGCGACCACGTCTGCATCGACGAGCAGAACCCGTACTTCCGCATGATCCGCAGCACCTGGGGCCAGCGCCTGCGCGAAGTCTTCGAGTCGATCGACGACCCGCGCTGGGACGGCGGCGACACCGCTCACCCGCTGCTGTCGCGCCATTCGCGCTACGAGCCGATGCGGAAAATCACGCACCCTGGAGAGAGGATCGTCTGATCCACGGCCGCGCCGCGGCCGCCTGTCCCGCCGGAGACGTGCTCCGCGTCCCGGTTGTCGACGATCATTCGCCGTCCACGAATACTGCAGATGGCCACGGAGCATTCCCCCATCGTCTTCTCGCACGCCAACGGCTTTCCGGCCGGCAGCTACGGCGTGCTGTTCGCGCACTGGCGCGCCGCCGGGCACGAGGTGCTGGCGCTGCCCAAGGTCGGCCACGACCCGCGCTACCCCGTCACCGGCAACTGGCCGCACATCGCGCGCCAGCTGCTGGACTTCGTCGACCAGGCGGCGCCGGGCCGGCGCGTGCACTTCGTCGGCCACTCGCTGGGCGGCTACCTGAGCCTGATGGCGGCCTGCCGGCGGCCCGAGATCGCCGCCTCGGTCGTGATGCTCGATTCGCCGGTGCTCGCCGGCTGGCGTGCGCACAGCGTGCAGGTGGCCAAGGCGACCCGGCTGATCGGCCGCATCTCGCCGGGCAAGGTGTCCAAGGCGAGGCGCCAGCACTGGCCCTCGGCCGAGGCGGCGCTGGAGCACTTCGCGAAGAAGGCGGTGTTCGCACGCTGGGACCCGCGCGTGCTGGCCGACTACATCGCCCACGGCACCGAGCCTGACCCGACCGGCGGCGTGCGTCTGGCCTTCCACCGCGACGTCGAGACGCGCTTCTACAACACGCTGCCGCACCACCTGGGCGAGCTGGTGCACCGGCATCCGCCGCGCTGCCCGGTGGCCTTCATCGGCGGCACGCAGTCGGCCGAGGTGCGCCAGGTCGGCTTGGCGGCCACCCGCGCGATCACGCGCGGCCAGGTCGAGTGGATCGCCGGCACGCACCTGATCCCGATGGAGCAGCCACTGGCGGTGGCCGACGCGGTGCTGGCGCGCCTGGCGGCGGCCGAAGCGGCATGAAGACGCTGCCGCTGCGGCTGGCGCCCGGCGCCGACCTGCGGCGTGCGCTGGAAGCGGCGCTGGCCGAACACGGCGCCGAGGCCGGCTTCGTGCTGCAAGGCATCGGCAGCCTGCAGCCGGCCGTGCTGCGGCTGGCCGGCGCCGAGACGACGGTGGCGCCCGAAGGCAGCGTCGAGCTGCTGACGCTGGCCGGCAGCGTGGCGCCCGGGGCGTCGCACCTGCATGCCAGCGTCTCCGACGCGGCGGGCCGCGTGCTCGGCGGCCATCTGGGCTACGGCGCTATCGTGCTGACGACGGCCGAAGTGCTGCTCGTGTTGTTGCCCGACTGGGCTTTCTCGCGCGAGCCCGACACGGCGACGGGGTACGCGGAACTGGTGGTGCGGCGGCGCTGAGCGCCTCAGGCGCGCGGCGCCGGCACGGCAGCCAGCTGGCCGGCCGAGGCGGTGGCCTGCGGGGTGGCGAGGAAGTCCACGCTCTCCAGCACGCCCAGGGTCATCAGCGCGGCCAGACCGAAGGCGGCGGCACGGGCAACGAAGCTGTCTTTCATTTCGCTCTCCATCGGGTGGCGTTGTCGATGGAGTGAACTCTAGGCAGCGGCCCCGGGCGCCGCGAGCCGCGTGCGACGAAGTGCGGAGCGCGGCCGATGAACTGCGTTTTCAGCCGCGCCAGACGACGCACTCGCCGTGGCGCGGCGGTGTCGGCCAGTCGCGCGCGGCAAAGTCGGTCGCACCACGCGGCACGGCGCGCAGCGCGTTCAGCCAGCCGGCGTGGCCGACGGCCAGGCGCACGCCCTGCACCGCGCCGGCCCAGCCGTGCACCCGCGCCGTCAGCGCCTCCAGCGTCTCGCCGCCGCCCGGCGCGTAGCGCCAGAGGTCGTTCTGCCAGGCCTCGACCTCGGCCCAGTCGATGTCGCTCCAGCGACGTCCGTCCCAGGCGCCGAAGTCGAGTTCGGCGAGGCCGGCGTCGACCTCGACCCGCCAGCCCCAGCGCGCCAGCCAGCGGCCGACCTCGCGGCAGCGCGCCAGCGGCGACACCGTCACCGCCCGCGGCAGGCCGTTACGGCGCGCCGCGGCGCGGATGCGGTGCGCCAGGCGCTTGGCGCGGCGCCGGTCGACCGGCAGGTCGGTGCGGCCCAGACAGCGGCCGGCGGCGCCGGCCACACGCGGATGTCGCCAGGCCCAGAGTTCAGCCATGCTGCATGCCCGCCAGGAAGGTGAGGTAGACGCCGAGTTCGGCGAACTGCTGCGCCGCGCCCAGCGTGTCGCCGGTGTAGCCGCCCAGCCGGCGCGCCAGCCAGCGCGCCATCCACAGCGTCACCGCGCCGACGACCAGCGCCGCCAGCGTCGTGTGCGCCAGGTCCAGCCGCCACAGCACCGCCGCGGCGCCCGCCGCCGCGCACCAGCCGACGACGACCGCCAGCGTGCCCACGCTCGCCTTCTGCGCCAGCGGCTTGGACTTGGCGTGCTCCAGGTCGCCGGCGTAGCTGAGCAGGCGCAGCATCAGCACCGGCACCGCACGCGACCAGGCGTGCGCCAGCGGCAGGATGGCCAGCGTGGCGAGGAAGTCGCGTGTCGCCAGCCCGTGCAGCGCCGCGGCCTTCAGGCCGAGCACGGCCACCAGCCCGCAGGCGCCGTAGCTGCCGATGCGCGAGTCCTTCATGATCGTGAGCGCCTTCTCGCGGCTCACCGCGCCGCCCAGCGCGTCGAAGGTGTCGGCCAGGCCGTCCTCGTGGAAGGCGCCGGTCATCCAGACCGTGGCCGCCATCGACAGCCCGACGGCCACCGGCGCCGGCCACAGCGGTGCCGCGAACCACAGCACCGCGGCGCCGAAGCCGCCGACCACCAGGCCGACGGCCGGGTAGTAGCGCGAGCTGGCGTGCATCAGCTCCGGCCGCCAGCCCACCCAGGCCGGCACCGGCACGCGCGTCATGAACTGAAGCGCGACGAAGAACAGCCTCAGCTCATGCAGCACTGCTGACCTGCGCCGACTCGAAGCTCGCCATCTCGGCCAGGATCAGCTCGGCCGACTTGATCAGCGGCCAGGCCAGCGCCGCGCCCGAGCCTTCGCCCAGGCGCAGGCCCAGGTCGACGAGCGGGCGCACGCCCAGCAGCGACAGCCAGCGGCCGTGGCCGTTCTCGGCAGAGCCGTGCGAGAACACGCAGGCGCCGAGCACGCGCGGCTCGATCGCCGCGGCCACCGCCACCGCCGAGGTGGTGATGAAGCCGTCGACGACGATCAGGCGGCGCAGCGCCGCGGCCTGCAGCACGGCGCCGACCATGGTCGCGATCTCCGGGCCGCCGAGCGCGGCCAGCGCCGCCATCGGCGTCTTCGCGTCGGGGTGGCGGTCCAGCGCGCGCTGCAGCACGGCCGCCTTGTGGGCGACGCCGGCCGGGTCCAGGCCGGTGCCGCGGCCGGCGCACTGCTCGATCGACAGCCCGGTCAGGCGCGCCATCAGCAGCGCCGCCGGCGAGGTGTTGGCGATGCCCATCTCGCCGAGCATCAGCACGTTGCCCGGCAGGTCGCGCACGAAGGCCGCGCCGTTGGCGATCGCGGCTTCGCACTCGGCGTCGCTGAGGGCCTGGGTCTGCGTGCTGTCGGCGCTGCCGCGGCAGCACTTGGCGGCGACCAGGCCGGGCGCCGGCGCGAAGTCTTCCTTCACGCCGCAGTCCAGCACCGTCAGCGCCAGGCCGTGCTGGCGCGCCAGCACCGAGATCGCGGCGCCGCCGGCCAGCATGTTGTGCACCATCTGCACCGTCACTTCCTGCGGGAAGGCCGAGACGCCTTGCGCGGCGATGCCGTGGTCACCGGCGAAGATGACCATCTGCGGCGCGTCGAGCCGCGGGTTCTCGCGCCCCTGCACCAGCGCCATCTGCAGCGCGACGGCCTCGATGCGGCCGAGCGAGCCCTGCGGCTTGGTCTTCTGGTCGAGCCGGTGCTGCACGCGCGCGGCGAGTTGGGGGTCTTGGAAGTCGGGGACGGAGAAGTTCATGGAGCACTGGCCGCCGAAGCGGCACGACGATGGAAGCTCCGGCGGACGGTCGCCGCCGGGTGACGCAGGACACGAAACACGGCGCCGGCCGCCCTGCAAGGCCACGGCGCCGCTGGGTTCAAGCGAGCAGCAGGCGCTCCAGCGTGCCGGGCGTGAACGCCGCCTCGACGTGGTCGGCCAGGCCTTCGAAGACGCTCTGCAGCGTCGGCACGGTGTCGCCGTACAGCGCGTGGAGCACGTTCGGCGACTCGAACAGGCCGTGGGCGTAGACGCCCAGCACGTTGCCGCGCTGCCAGCCGATCACCAGGCCGGCGGGGTCGTGCAGCACCGGCCGCGCGGCGTCGGACAGCGCCACGGTGCGGCCGCAGTGAATCTCGTAGCCGGCGGCCTCGACGCCGGACAGCGCGTGCCAGGCGCCGTCGGTGGCGCCGAAACACACGCGCGCCGGCTGCACGTGCTTGTCGGCGACGAAGCCGGTGGCCAGCGGCAGCAGACCCAGGCCGGGCGCCGAGAAGCCGACGTCGCCGTCGTGGCCCTCGGGGTCGGCCAGCGTCTGGCCCAGCATCTGCAACCCGCCGCAGACGCCGATCACCGGGCCGCCGGCGGCGGCGTGGCGGGCGATGGCCGCGTCCAGGCCGCGGGCGCGCAGCCAGGCGAGGTCGCCGCTGACCTGCTTGGAGCCGGGCAGGATGATGCAGTCCACGCCTTCGAGCGCCGCCGCGTCGCGCGCCCAGATCAGGCGCAGGCCCTCGACGCGCGCCAGCGGCTGGAACTCGTCGAGGTTGCTGATGTGCGGGTAGGCGACGATGGCGATGCGCCGGCGCGCCGGGCCGCGGCCGATCGGCGCTTCGTCGAGCATGCCGTCTTCCTCGGGCAGTCCGTGGTCGCGCCACATCGGCACGACGGCCAGCGTCGGCACGCCGGTGCGCTCTTCCAGCTGCTGCGGCGCCGGCGCCAGCAGCGCCGGGTCGCCGCGGAAGCGGTTCAGCACGAAGCCCTGCAGCTGCGGTTTCAGGTCGTCGGGCAGCAGCGCCCAGGTGCCGTACAGGTGGGCGAAGGAGCCGCCGCGGTCGATGTCGCTGACGAGGAGCGCCCGGGCCTCGGCCCAGCGTGCGGTCTGCAGATTGACGTAGTCGTGCGGCGCGAGGTTGATCTCGGCCGGCGAGCCGGCGCCTTCGATGATCAGCAGCTCGTGGCGGCGCTGCAGCCGCTCCAGGCTGTCGCGCGCGGTGGCGGCCAGCAGCTCGCTGCGCTCGCGCCAGCCGGCACGCGACAGCCCCGGTTCGACACGCCCGTGCAGCAGCACCTGGCTGGCGGTGTCGCGCTCGGGCTTGAGCAGCACCGGGTTGTGCTCGACCGACGGCGCCAGCCCCGAGGCCAGCGCCTGGAAGTACTGCGCCGCGCCGATCTCGCCCCAGCCACCGTCCAGCGCCGGCACGACTCGGGCGTTGTTGCTCATGTTCTGCGCCTTGAACGGCGCGACGTCGACGCCGCGGCGCGCAGCCCAACGGCACAAAGCGGTGGCCAGCCAGCTTTTCCCGGCGCCGCTCGTCGTACCCCAGACGATCAGCGCCCTAGCCTTCTTTTCCATCACGAACTCTTATCCCAGATCTGGCAGCGCCATGGCCCGGGCGCCGCTGCGGTCGATGCGCACCGCGCCGCCGAAGGCGTCGACGAGTGCGGCGTGCACGACCGGATCATCGTGGCTGCCGTGGGCGAGCACGCGCCCGCCGCACAGCACCAGCAGCCGATCGGCGTGCAGCGCCAACGGCAGATCATGCAGCACGGAGACCACCGTGTGCGTAGTTCCGAGCCGGCGGAACAACTTTGCCAGCGCCACCTGGTGCGGCGCGTCAAGGTGCGTCGTCGGTTCGTCGAGCAGCAGCACCGGCGCTTCGGTGGCCAGCGCCCGCGCCAGCAGCACGCGCTGGCGCTCGCCGCCGGACAGCTGCTGCAGCCGCCGGTACTGCCAGTCGCGGCACTCGGTGGCGTCCATCGCCGCGTCGACCGCGGCGTCGTCGCGCGCGCCGGCGGTGCCCAGCAGCCCCAGGTGCGGCAGGCGGCCGAGCATCACCGTGTCGCGCACCGTCAGATCGGCGCTCGCTTCGCCGGCCTGCGCCAGCCAGGCCACGCGCACGGCGCGCTCGCGCGGCGCCCAGTCGGCCAGCGGCCGGCCGTCGAGTTCGACCGTGCCGCGCTGGTAGGGCAGCAGCCCGGCCAGCACACGCAGCAGCGTCGACTTGCCGGCGCCGTTGGGGCCGACGATGGTCGTCCAGCCGGTCTCGAGCACGCAGCTCACGCCCGAGAGCACCTCGCGTGCGCCCAGGCGCGCGCCGACGTCGGCGGCGATCAGGTTCATCGCACGCCCCGCTTGTGCAGCAGCCACAGCAGGTAGCCGCCGCCGAGCACCGCGGTCAGCACGCCGACCGGCAGCTCCTGCGGCGCGATCAGCCCGCGCGCCAGGATGTCGGCGCCGAGCATCAGCACGCCGCCGGCGGCGGCGCTGGCGGGCAGCATGAAACGCTGCGGCGCCGGCGCGAAGCGGCGCACGAGGTGCGGCGAGACGAGGCCGACGAAACCGACCAGCCCGGCCTGCGACACCGCCAGCGCGGTGCACAGCGCCAGCAGCACGACGAGCAGCAGCCGCAGCCGCGGCAGCGCAAGGCCCAGGCTGGCGGCGCTTTCTTCGCCCAGGCCGAGCGCGTCGAGCGCACGCGCCAGGCGCCAGGCCGGCGGCAGCGCCAGCGCCAGGCCGGCAGCCAGCAGCGCCACGCTCTGCCAGCCGAGGAAACCGGTGGAGCCGAGCATGAAGCTCTGCTTGCCGCGCAGCGCGTCGGGCGACCAGGTCGTCACGAGGTCGCTGCCGGCACCGAGCACGACGCCGACGACGACGCCCGACAGCAGCAGCCGCAGCGGCTCCTGCGCGCCGCGCGCCAGCAACAGCGTCAGCGAGACGCCGCCCAGCGCGCCGAAGAACGCAGCGACGACCAGGCCGATGCGCGGCAGCCACTCGACGTTGGCCAGCGCGAGCGCGTGGCCGCCGGCAGCGCTGGCGGCCAGCACCAGCACCACGGCCAGCGAAGCACCCGAGCCGGTGCCCAGCAGATAAGGATCGGCCAGCGGGTTGCGGAACAGCCCCTGCGCGATCGCGCCGGCCAGCCCGAGCAGCGCGCCGACGAGCAGCGCACCCAGCGTGCGCGGGGCACGGATCTGGCCGACGATCAGCTCCATCGGCACCGCCGAATCGGCGTCGCTCCAGTGCCAGCTCCAGCCTTCGCTGCCGACGCCCAGGCCGAGCAGCGACAGCGCCAGCGCGGCGACGGCCAGCCCCATCACCAGGCGGCGACGGCGCGACAGGTCGAGCGCGAGGGCGGCGTTCATCGCTCGGGCAGCCCGGCCAGGCAGTCGGCGATCGCGAGCGCGGCTTCGCCCATGCGCGGGCCGGGCCGGATCAGCAGCACGTAACGCTCGGACTCGAAGCCGCAGGTCTGGCCGTCTTTCAGCGCGCGCAGCGTGTGCCAGCCGGGGCGCGCGGCCATCGTCGCCAGTTCGCGGTCCATCGCCATCACGAGGTCGGGCGAACGGCGCACCAGGAACTCGGGGTTCAGGCGCGGGAAGGCGCCGTATTCGGCCGGCACGACGTTGCGCAGCCCAAGGCGCTGCAGCGTCTCGCCGATGAACGAGGTGGTGCCGGCAGCGTAAGGCGTCGAGTCGACCTCGAAATAGACGCTGCGCCCACGCAGCCGCGGCGGGATGCGCGCCGCGGCCGCCGTTTCGTCGCGGTGGATCGCGGCCCAGAGCTGGGCCGCGCGCTGCGGCTGGCCCAGCACGCGCGCCAGGGCCTCGGTCGAGTGTCGCACCTGGGCGTGATTGTCCGAGTCGAAGACCAGCACCTTCAGACCCAGGGCCTCGAAACGTTCGGCGACCCGCGCCGAGCGCGCGGCGAGCACGACGTCGGGCCGCAGCGCGACGATGCGCTCGACGCTGGCGTCGTCCAGCCCGCCCAGGCGCGGCAGCGTGTTGACCTGCGCCGGCCAGTCGGAGAAACGATCGACGCCGACCAGACGATCGCAGGCGCCTAGCGCGCAGACGGTCTCGGTCAGCGAAGGCAGCAGGCTGACGATGCGCCGCGGCGGCCCGCCCTGCCAGGCGACGCCGCGGTCGTCGCGCACCGGCTCGGCGGCCGCCGCGACGCCGGCGCACAGCGCCAGCAGCCCGGCCAGGCGTCGCAACAGCCTCATCGCGCTCATCGCGGCCCCTTCAGCGGCAGCTCCAGCCCGGCGACCATCATCGTCACGCGCGCGCACTCGGCGCCCACACGCTGGTGCAGCCGGCCGAGTTCGTCGACGAAGCGCCGCGCCTCGCGCGACATCGGCATCACGCCCAGGCCGATCTCGTTGGACACGAGCACGACCGGGCCACGCGCGGCCTTCAGCGCCGCAAGCAGCGCGTCGACCTCGGCATCGGCATCGTCGAGCGGAGCGCCTTCGAGCGGCATCAGCAGGCCGGTGAGCCACAGCGTCAGGCAGTCGACGACGACCAGGCGGCCGGGCTGCGACTCCTCGCGCAGCGCCGCGGCCAGGGCGCGCGGCGCCTCGCGCGTGGCCAGCGCCGGCACGCGCGCGGCGCGGTCGGCCCGGTGGCGCTCGATGCGCACGCGCATCTCGTCGTCACCGGCCAGCGCGGTGGCGACGAGCACG
Organism: Rubrivivax gelatinosus IL144; assembly: GCF_000284255.1. Lineage (NCBI taxonomy): Bacteria > Pseudomonadati > Pseudomonadota > Betaproteobacteria > Burkholderiales > Sphaerotilaceae > Rubrivivax > Rubrivivax gelatinosus. The sequence goes on along the minus strand of NC_017075.1, from coordinate 1,548,771 downwards.
GCGCTGTGTCCCGGCAGCGCGAGCCAGTGCGCGGCGCGCCCTTCGGCGCAGCGCGACTTGCCGCTCTTGGCGCCGCCGAGGATCAGCTCGTGCATCGTTCGCCCCTTTCGTGCAGCGTCAGACGCCGCCTTCGTAACGCAGGCCCAGCCAGAACTGGCGCGCCGGGCCGCGGTAGTAGGCCGAGGGCTCGAGGTCCTCGTCGGTCGCGTTCAGCAGCCGGCTCTCCAGCGTCCAGCCCTTGGCGAAGCGCCAGCCGGCCTTCAGGTCCAGCGTGGTCTCGGCGCCGAGTTCGCGGCTGTCCGGCCGTGCGCCGACGCGCAGCAGGCTGGCACCGGCGCTCCAGACGTCGTGGCGCCAGTCGACACCCAGCGTCTCCTGGTGCGCCGCGCGGCGCGCCAGGCGGGCACCGGTGTCCTCGTTCTTGGCGTCGAGGAAGTCGACCTGAGCGCGCAGCGACCAGTCGCCCAGCGCCTTGGCGCCCGACAGCGTCGCGCCCTGCAGCCGGGCGCGCGAGACGTTGCCGGCACAGCCGTAGTTGTAGGCCGGGTCCTCGGGGCAGAAGCTGCGGTCGGGCTGGTAGCCGATCAGGTTCTTGACCTTGTTGTGGAACACCGTCAGGCCGGCGCGGTCGCCGTCGGCGGCCCACTCGACGCCGAACTCGACGCTGCGGCCGCGTTCGGGCTTGATGTCCGCGACGCCGTAGCCGGGATACAGCAGGTCGTTGAACGACGGCGCGCGGAAGCTGTTGCCGGCCAGCGCGCGCAGCCGCCATGCCGGCGTCAGGGCGAAGCTGGCGCCCAGGCGGCCGGTGGTCTCGGCACCGTAGTCGGAACTGTCGTCGCGGCGCAGGTCGGCCTGCCAGGAGAAGCGGCCGGCGGTGCCTGTCCAGGACAGCACGCCGATGTCGGTGTCGCGGTCGCCGCGGTAGCTGTTGGTCTTGGCCTTCTCTTCCAGGCGTTCGATGGCGGCGACCAGCTGGCCGGCGACGCCGGTCTCCCAGGCGATCTGGGCCAGCGCGTGGTCGCGCGTCGTGCGGTAGCGATCGACGACGGCCTTGCCGCTGCGCGAGTCGTCGACCGCCCGGTCCAGGCGCATCGTCGCGACCAGGCCCGGCGCGAGCGTGCCGCGCCAGTCGAGCGCTGTGGCGTCGACGTCGAGCTTGTCGCGGAAGTCGGGCGTGTTGTCGGGGGCGTAGGTCGGCGGCGCGTACTCGGTGCTGTCGATCTGCGTTTCCAGGCGGCTGCGCAGCAGTGACAGGCCGATGCGGTGGCCCGGCGCCGGCGTGAAGCCGATGCGCGCCTGGCCGCTGTCGCGCGTGTAGCCGTCGTGGTCGGCGTTGTAGTTGCCGTACGGGTCGCCGGGACGCATCGCGTTGCCGCCGTCGTCGTGCTCCTGGGCCAGCGACGCGGCGATGTCCCAGGCGCCCTGCGTGGCGCTGACGCCGGCCGACAGCTCGCGTGCGCCGCGGCTGCCGAACGCGGTGGCGGCGTCGAACCGCAGGCCGGCGTCGGCGCGGCGCGTGACGATGTTGATCACGCCGCCGACGGCGTCGGCACCGTAGAGGCTGGAGCCCGGGCCGCGCAGCACCTCGACGCGTTCGATCTGCGCCAGCGGCAGCGCCTGGATCGACGGATCGGCCAGCGTCGCCGAGCCGACGCGCACGCCGTCGACGAGCACGACGGTCTGGCTGCCCGAGGAGCCGCGGATCATCACCGAGGTGGCGGCACCGGGGCCACCATTGCGCGAGATCTGCACGCCGGCCTGCTCACGCAGCAGGTCGGCCAGCGAGCCGGCGCTGGATGCGCGCAGCGCGTCGCCGTCGATCACGACGACGTCGGCAGCCAGACGCGAGACGGCCAGCGGCTCGCGCGAGCCGGTGATGACGATGGTTTCGGAAGATTGCGCCGCCGCGGTGGCGGCGACAACGCAGGAAGCGACCGCGACGACGGAACGGCGGTCGAAGATGGTGACGAACAAGACGGCCTCCAGCCGCACACCCCGTGCGGACAGTGATGAAGCAGCCACCGTCCGTGGACACGCGCGCAGAAGCGGACCTCGGCCCCGAGGTCGCGAACGGACTGCGGGCCGAAGCTCGTGCGCGCCGCCCACCGCGACGCCGGCATCCCTGGCATCGGGCCGGTATCCGGGCTCGCGAGTGCCGGTCCGACGGCGTGTGCCGTGGACCGAAGCCGTCAGCGCCTTCCCAGTCCTCGAAGGACCAGTGGCCGCAATGCTGACCGCACCTCGCCGACCGTTGCGGGGGCAGCGCCGGAATTGCCGCGCGTCCTGGACGCGCCGCGCACCGGCTTCCCGTTCAACCCTCCGACACCTGCCGTGCAAGAGGGCACCTGATGCAAGCGGGGCGGAGTCTAGCACCGCCGCCCCGGCAAGCGGCACGCCCGAGCGCCGCACCGGCGCACCCCGGCGATGCGGGGGGTGCCGCCTATAATCACGCTTTACCACCTGGGCGCACGCTCACGCGCTGCTGCCCCACGCGACATGACCAAGTTCGTCTTCGTCACCGGCGGCGTGGTGTCCTCCCTCGGCAAGGGAATCGCGGCAGCCTCGCTGGCGGCGATCCTCGAGTCGCGAGGTCTGAAGGTCACCCTGATCAAGCTGGATCCGTACCTCAACGTCGACCCGGGCACGATGAGCCCGTTCCAGCACGGCGAGGTGTTCGTCACCGACGACGGCGCCGAGACCGACCTGGATCTCGGCCACTACGAGCGTTTCATCACCACCCGGATGAAGCGCACGAACAACTTCACCACCGGCCAGATCTACAAGAGCGTGCTCGAGAAGGAGCGCCGCGGCGACTATCTGGGCAAGACGGTGCAGGTGATCCCGCACGTCACCAACGAGATCCAGGACTACGTGCGCCGCGGTGCGGTCGACGTCGACGTCGCGATCGTCGAGATCGGCGGCACGGTCGGCGACATCGAGTCGCTGCCCTTCCTCGAAGCCGTGCGCCAGCTGAGCCTGAAGCTCGGCCCGGCGAACACCGCCTTCGTGCACCTGACCTACGTGCCCTGGATCGCCGCCGCCGGCGAACTGAAGACCAAGCCGACGCAGCACACGGTCCAGAAGCTGCGCGAGATCGGCATCCAGCCCGACGCGCTGCTGTGCCGCGCCGACCGCCGCATCCCCGACGACGAGCGCGAGAAGATCAGCCTGTTCACCAACGTGCCGCAGCACGGCGTGATCTCGATGCCCGACGTCGACACCATCTACAAGGTGCCGCGCGTACTGCACGAGCAGGGCCTGGACGAGCTGATCTGCATGAAGCTGCAGCTGCTGACCAAGCCCGCCGACCTGCGCCGATGGGACACGCTGGTGCAGGAAGTCGAGCACCCGCAGGCGCGCGTGACGATCGCGATGTGCGGCAAGTACACCGACCTGTCGGACTCGTACAAGTCGCTCAACGAGGCGCTGCGCCACGCCGGCATCCACAACCACGCCAAGGTCGACATCGAGTACGTCGATGCCGAGACGCTGGACGAGCACAACGTCTCGCAGCTCGCGCAGTACGACGCGATCCTGGTGCCGGGCGGCTTCGGCAAGCGTGGCATCGAGGGCAAGATCCTGGCCGCCAAGTTCGCCCGCGAGCACCGCCTGCCCTACCTCGGCATCTGCCTGGGCATGCAGGTCGCGACGATCGAGTACGCGCGCCACGTCGCCGGCCTGACCGACGCCAACAGCACCGAGTTCGAGCCGCAGACCGCCCACCCGGTGATCGCCCTGATCGAGGAATGGCAGGACCGCGACGGCTCGATCCAGAAGCGCAGCGCCAGCTCCGACCTTGGCGGCACGATGCGCCTGGGCGCGCAGAGCTCGGACGTCAAGCCGGGCACGCTGGCCTACCAGATCTACGGCCCGGTCGTCACCGAACGCCACCGCCACCGCTACGAAGCCAACGTCAACTATCTCGACCAGCTGCAGGCCGCCGGCCTCGTCATCAGCGCGCTGACCCAGCGCGAGCAGCTCACCGAGATCGTCGAACTGCCGCAGTCGCAGCACCCGTGGTTCATGGGCGTGCAGTTCCACCCCGAGTTCAAGAGCACGCCCTGGGGCGGGCACCCGCTCTTCTCCAGCTACGTCAAGGCGGCGCTGGAACACCAGGCGCGCCGCGCCGAACCCGTCCGTAAGGCCGTCGCATGAAGCTCTGCGGTTACGACGTCGGCCTCGACCGGCCGTTCTTCCTGATCTCCGGCCCCTGCGTCGTCGAAAGCGAGCAGCTGCAGATGGACGTCGCCGGGCGGCTGAAGGAGATCACCTCGGCGCTGGGCATCCCGTTCATCTTCAAGTCTAGCTACGACAAGGCCAACCGCTCCAGCGGCAGCTCCTTCCGCGGCCCGGGCATGGAGCGCGGGCTGGAGATCCTGGCCAAGGTGCGCCGCGAGATCGGCGTGCCGGTGCTGACCGACGTGCACACCGAAGCCGAGGTGCCGCTGGTGGCGGCCGCGGTCGACATGCTGCAGACGCCGGCTTTCCTGTGCCGCCAGACCGATTTCATCCGCGCCGTCGCCCAGTGCGGCAAGCCGGTGAACATCAAGAAGGGCCAGTTCCTCGCTCCGCACGACATGAAGAACGTCATCGACAAGGCCCGCGCCGCAGCGCGCGAGAAAGGCCTGGCCGAGGACCTGTTCACCGTCTGCGAACGCGGCGCGAGCTTCGGCTACAACAACCTCGTCTCCGACATGCGCAGCCTGGCGATCATGCGCGAGACCGGCGCGCCGGTGGTCTTCGACGCCACGCACAGCGTGCAGCTGCCGGGCGGCCAGGGCACCAGCTCGGGCGGCCAGCGCGAGTTCGTGCCGGTGCTGTCGCGCGCGGCGGTCGGCGTCGGCGTCGCGGGGCTCTTCATGGAGACGCACCCGGACCCGGCCAACGCGATGTCCGACGGCCCGAACGCGGTGCCGCTGAAGCACATGAAGGCGCTGCTGGAACAGCTCGTCGCCATCGACCGCGTCGTCAAGCAGCAGCCGCTGCTCGAGAACGACTTCAGCTGCTGAGCCCGGCGATGACCGCCCCCGCCTACCTGCTGGTCGAGATGAAGATCAGCGACCCCGAGCGCTACAAGCAGTACATGGCCGAGGCGCCGGCGGCGGTGAAGGCTGCGGGAGGCGAATACCTCGTGCGCGGCGGCCGCCACGAGTGCCTCGAAGGCGACTGGAACCCGGCGCGCGTGGCGATGCTGCGTTTCCCCAGCTACGAGGCGGCCAAGTCCTTCTACGACGGCCAGATGTATCGTGCCGCGCGTGTCCACCGTCAGGACGCGACAGACTACTTCAACATGGTGCTCGTCGAAGGCGTTGACGCCCCGGTCTGAGCACGACAAACCTCCATCAGAAAAGAAAGGCAGCCACCGTGAGTGCGATCGTCGATATCGTCGGCCGAGAGATTCTCGACAGCCGCGGCAACCCCACCGTCGAATGCGACGTGCTGCTGGAAAGCGGCACGATGGGCCGTGCGGCCGTGCCCTCGGGCGCGTCCACCGGCAGCCGCGAGGCGATCGAGCTGCGTGACGGCGACAAGAGCCGTTACCTCGGCAAGGGCGTGCTGCGCGCCGTCGAGCACATCAACACCGAGATCAGCGAAGCCGTGCTGGGCCTGGACGCCAGCGAGCAGGCCTTCCTGGACAAGACCCTGATCGACCTGGACGGCACCGAGAACAAGAGCCGCCTGGGCGCCAACGCGACGCTGGCCGTCAGCATGGCCGTGGCGCGTGCCGCGGCCGAGGAATCGGGCCTGCCGCTGTACCGCTACTTCGGCGGCATGGGCCGCATGAGCCTGCCGGTGCCGATGATGAACGTCATCAACGGCGGCGCGCACGCCAACAACAACCTCGACCTGCAGGAGTTCATGATCCTGCCGGTCGGCGCGCCGACCTTCCGTGAAGCCATCCGCTACGGCGCCGAGGTCTTCCACGCGCTGAAGAAGATCATCGACGCCAAGGGCATGCCGACCTCGGTCGGCGACGAAGGCGGCTTCGCGCCCAACGTCGCCAACCACGAGGCCGCGATCCAGCTGATCCTGGAAGCCATCGACAAGGCCGGCTACACCCCGGGCGAGCAGATCGCGCTGGGCCTGGACTGCGCCGCCAGCGAGTTCTACAAGGACGGCAAGTACCACCTCGACGGCGAAGGCCTGGTGCTGTCGGCCGGCGAGTGGACCGACATGCTCGCCACCTGGGCCGACAAGTACCCGATCATCTCGATCGAAGACGGCATGCACGAAGGCGACTGGGACGGCTGGAAGCTGCTGACCGAGCGCCTGGGCGACAAGCTGCAGCTCGTCGGCGACGACCTGTTCGTCACCAACACCAAGATCCTCGAGGAAGGCATCCGCAAGGGCATCGCCAACTCCATCCTCATCAAGATCAACCAGATCGGCACGCTGAGCGAAACCTTCGCCGCCATCGAGATGGCCAAGCGCGCGGGCTACACCGCCGTCATCAGCCACCGTTCGGGCGAGACCGAGGACTCGACAATCGCCGACATCGCCGTGGGCACCAACGCCGGCCAGATTAAGACCGGCTCGATGTCGCGCAGCGACCGCATCGCCAAGTACAACCAGCTGCTGCGCATCGAGGAAGACCTGGGCGAGATCGCCTCGTTCCCGGGTCGCTCGGCGTTCTACAACCTTCGCTGAGCCTTGCGCTGGCTCAGCTTCGTGCTGGCGGGGCTGCTCGCCGCCGTGCAGGCCGACCTCTGGTTCGGCCGCTCGAGCGTTCCCTACACGATGAGCCTGCGCACCCAGTTGGCCGCCCAGCAGGCGGCCAACGACCGGGCGCGTGAACGCAACGAGCGCCTGGAAGCCGAGGTCAGCGACCTGAAGGAAGGGCTGGAGATGGTCGAGGAGAAGGCACGCGCCGAACTCGGCATGGTCAAGCCCGACGAGATCCTGGTGCAGGTGGCGCCGCCCCGGCGCTGAGACGGTCCCGGACGTGATCGAAGCGGTCCTCGCGCCCGCGCAGCCGCTGCTGCGCGTGGCCTTCACGCTGCTGGGCAGCCCGGTGACCTGGCTGGAGCTCGTCGCCTTCGCGCTCGGGGTCTGGATGGTGCTGTGCAACCTGCGCGTGAACCCGCTGGCCTGGCCGCTGGCGATCGCCAGTTCGCTGCTGTACGCCCTGCTCTTCGCCGACAGCCGGCTCTACGGCGAAGCGACGCTGCAGTTCTTCTTCATCGCCGTGGCCTTCTGGGGCTGGTGGCAATGGCTGCGTGGCCGCGGCGACGACGGCCAGCCGCTGGTCGTGCACCGGCTGACGCCGGCCGCGCGCCAGCGCGCGCTGCTGGCCACGGCGCTGGCCTGGCCAGCGCTGGCGCTGCTGCTGGACCTGGCGACCGACAGCGACGTGCCCTGGCTGGACGCCTTGCCGACCGTCGGCAGCGTCGCCGGCCAGCTGCTGCTGGGCCGCAAGCTGGTCGAGAACTGGCCGGTGTGGATCGCCGTCAACGCGGTCAGCATCGCGCTCTTCGGCTTCAAGGGGCTGTGGCTCACCGTGGTCCTGTACGCGGTGTTCGCGGTGATGGCCGCCTTCGGCTGGCGCGCCTGGGCACAGCTGGCGCAGGAACACCGTGGCCGCTGAAGCGCTGATCCTCGCCATCGTCGGCGCCGAGAGCACCGGAAAGACGGTGCTCGCGCAGACGCTGGCCGCCCGCATCGAGGCCGAGACCGGCCTCGTCTGCACCTGGGTGCCCGAGCAGCTGCGCATCTGGTGCGAGGCCCGCGGGCGCACGCCGCGCGCCGACGAGCAGGCGGCGATCGCAAGCGCCCAGCGCGACGCGATCGAGGCCGCGGCCGCCGGCGCCGACGTCGTCGTCGCCGACACGACGCCGCTGATGACCGCGGTCTACAGCCGGCTGCTGTTCGCCGACGACACGCTGGACGCCGAAGCCTGCGCCTGGCAGCGCGAGCGCTGCGCCGCGACGCTGCTCACCGCGCTGGACCTGCCCTGGGTACCTGACGGCCTGCAGCGTGACGGCCCGCAGGTGCGCGCACCGGTCGATGCGACGATCCGCGAACTGCTCGCCCGGCACGGCGTGGCCTGGGCGCTGGTCTGCGGCGACGGCGACGAGCGGCTGGAGAACGCGCTCGACGCGCTCGCACCGCTGCTGCGCGAGCGCAGCGCACCGCGGCGCGGGCTGTTCACACGACTGGCCGGCCGCGACGCGGCCGACCGCCCCTGGCGCTGCGAACTCTGCGACGACCCGGCCTGCGAGCACGCCGCACGCCGCGGCTGAGGCGCAGGCGCCTACTGCATCGTGCCGGAAGACGGCGGCTGGTCGCGCTGCGGCGTGAACATCTCGCCGACGTCGACGGCGTCGAAACGGTAGTGCTGGCCGCAGAACTGGCAGCCGACCTCGACCTCGCCGCGCTCCTCGATCAGCGAGACGCTCTCCTCGCGGCCCAGGGTCTTCAGCATCTCGCCGACGCGCTCGCGCGAGCAGGTGCAGGCGAAGCGCGGCGTCATCGGCTCGAAGACGCGCAGCGTCTCCTCCCAGAACAGGCGGTGCAGGATGCGCTCGGGCGGCAGTTCCAGCAGCTCCTCGCGCGTCAGTGTGGCGGCGAGCATCGCGACACGCTCGAAGGCTTCGCTGAGGCCGATGTCGTCCTCGTTGCGCTTGCCGGCGAGGTTGAGCTCGCCTTCGACCGGCAGGCGCTGGATCAGCAGGCCGGCGGCGGTCATGTCGTCGGCGGCGAGCACGAGCTTGGTGTCGAGCTGCTCGGACTGCAGCATGTAGTGCTCCAGCACCTCGGAGACGTTCTGCAGCGGCTCGCGCCGGTCGCCGTGCAGCGGCACGACGCCCTGGTAGGGCTGCTGGCCCGGCAGGCGGTCCTTGGGGTCCAGCGTGATCGCGCAGCGGCCCTGGCCGTGCACGTTGACCAGCGCCTCCAGGCGGGCGTCGTCGGTGATCTCGCCGGTGAGCGTCGCGGTGGCGCGGAACGCCAGGTCCGGCTGGACCTCGGCGACCGCCAGCTTGACCGGCCCGTCGCCCGAGATCTGCAGCACCAGCGCGCCGTTGAACTTGATGTTGGCCTGCATCAGCACCGCCGCGGCCGACATCTCGCCGAGCAGCTCGCGCACCGGGCGCGGGTAGCCGCCGGCGGCCTGGCGCCGCGCCAGCATCTCGCGCCAGCCTTCACCCAGGCGCACGAGCATGCCGCGCACCGGCAGGCCTTCGAAAAGGAATTTGGTCAGGTCGGACATCAGCCGATTCGCTCCAGTTGGTCGCGGTGGCGAGCCGCGTTGTTCACGTAATGCACGGCGGACAGCGCCAGCCGGGCCGATTGTTCCGGCGTCAGCGTGCGCACCACCTTGGCCGGCGCGCCGACGATCAGCGAGCCGTCCGGAAACTCCTTGCCTTCGGTGACCAGCGCGCCGGCGCCGACGATGCAGCCGGCGCCGATGCGCGCGCCGTTGAGCAGCACCGCACCCATGCCGACCAGCGAACCGTCGCCGATCGTGCAGCCGTGCAGCACGACCTTGTGGCCGATCGTCACGCGTTCGCCGATCGCCAGCGGGATGCCGGCGTCGGTGTGCAGCACGCTGCCGTCCTGCACGTTGCTGTCGCGGCCGACCGTGATCCAGTCGTTGTCGCCGCGCAGCACGGCGCCGTACCAGACGCTGGCGCCAGGCTCCAGCGCGACACGGCCGATCACGGTGGCCGTCTCGGCCACCCAGGCCGTCGCATCGATGCGGGGGACGGCGTCCCCGAGGCGGTAGATGGCCACGGCGGCACTCCAGGCAAAGGGGATAATTTTAAGGATGGAGCTGCGATCCGACGCGCTGCGGGCCTTGGCGCTCGCCGACCCCGAGGCCAAGGCCGCGGCGGCGCTGGCGCTGCACGCCGCCGCGCCGCAGGTCGACCCGCTGGCCGCGCTGCAGCCGCCGGCCGCCCTGCCCGGCCGCCCGCCGCGGCCGCGGCTCGTGCCGCCGGCGCAGGTGCCGCAGCGTTCCCCGTTCACGCCCGAAGGCCGTGCGGCCCTGCTGCACGCCATCGCGCACATCGAGTTCAACGCCATCAACCTCGCGCTCGACGCCTGCTGGCGCTTCGCCGGCCTGCCCGAGGACTTCTACCGCGACTGGCTGCGTGTGGCCGCCGAGGAGGCGCGCCACTTCCGCCTGCTGGCCGGGCACCTGGCGACGCTGGGCCACGCCTATGGCGACTTCGACGCCCACGACGGCTTGTGGGCGATGGCCGAGAAGACCGCCGCCGACCCGCTGGCGCGCATGGCGCTGGTGCCGCGCACGCTGGAAGCGCGCGGGCTGGACGTGACGCCGGGCATGCAGGCGCGGCTGGCCCAGGCCGGCGATGCACGCGCCGTCGAGATCCTCGACGTGATCCTCGCCGAGGAGATCGGCCACGTCGCGATCGGCAACCGCTGGTACCGCTGGCTCTGTGCACGCGACGGTCTGGAACCGCTGGCGACCTACGCCCGGCTGGCGGCGACGCACGGCGCGCCGCGGCTCAAGGGCCCGTTCAACACCGCGGCCCGGCGCGCCGCCGGCTTCGACGAGGCCGAACTCGCGGCGCTGGAGGCCGGCCGCTGATGCGAGTCTTCGTCGCCGGTTTCCAGCACGAGACCAACACCTTCGCGCCGACGAAAGCCGACTGGCCGGCCTTCCTCGCAGGCGACGCCTTCCCCGAGTTCACGCGCGGCGCGGCGATGCTCGAGCGCCTGGCACCGACCTCGCTGCCGATGGCCGGCTTCATCGCCGACGCGCACGAGCGCGGCTGGACGCTCGTGCCGTCGATCTGGGCCGGCGCCTCGCCTTCGGCCCAGGTCACGCGCGAGGCCTTCGAGCACATCGCCGCGATGCTGCTGGAGGACGCGCGCCAGGGCGGCTTCGACGCCGTCTACCTGGACCTGCACGGCGCCGCGGTCGCCGAGCACGTCGACGACTGCGAAGGCGAGTTGCTCGAACGCCTGCGCGCCGTCGTCGGCCCGACGCTGCCGCTGGTCGCCAGCCTGGACCTGCACGCCAACGTCGGCGCCCGGCTGCTGCGCCACGCCGACGCGCTGACGGTGTTCCGCACCTATCCGCACGTCGACATGGCCGAGACCGGCGCGCGTGCCGCCGGGCTGCTTGCCGAACGTGTCTCCGGCGGCGCCTTCGTCACGCGTTCGCGGCGCCTGCCCTTCCTGCTGCCGATCAACGCCCAGTGCACGCTCGTCGACCCGGCCGCCGGCGTGATGGCCGACCTGGCGACGCTGGAGGCCCAGAGCGGCGTGCACCTCGGCCTGGCTTTCGGCTTCCCGGCCGCCGACGTGCCCGAATGCGGGCCGGTGGTCTTCGGCCACGGCCGCGACGCCGAGGCCGTCGAGGCCAACGTGATGGCGCTGGCCGAGAACCTGATCGACGCGCGCGAGGACTTCGCCGTCTCGCTGCCCGACGCCGCCGAAGCGGTCGCCCAGGCGCTGCGCGCCGCGCGCCACGCCGAGCGGCCGCTGGTCATCGCCGACACCCAGGACAACCCCGGGGCCGGCGCCGACGCCAACACCACCGGTCTGCTGCGCGCGCTGCTCGATGCCGGTGCCGGGCGGCGCTTTCCCGGTGCGGTGGCGCTCGGACTGATGCACGACCCCGAGGCGGCGCGTGCCGCGCACGCCGCCGGCCTCGGCGCGACGCTTGCGCTGACGCTGGGCCGCAGCGTGCGCTGCGCCGACGGGCGCGACAGCGAGCCGCCGCTGCAGGCCAGCGCCACCGTGCTCGCGCTGCACGACGGCGAGGTCGCGCTGCACGGGCCGATGAGCGCCGGCAACACCGTGCACCTGGGGCCCAGCGCCTGCCTGGAGATCGACGGCGTGCGCGTGCTCGTCACCAGCGGCAAGGGCCAGCTGCTCGACGAGGCGCTGTGCCGCTTCCTCGGCGTCGAGCCCCGGGCGCTGAAATTGCTTGTCCTGAAGAGCTCGGTGCATTTCCGCGCCGCGTTCACGGCGATCGCCTCGCGCATCATCGTCGCGCTCGCGCCGGGTCCGATGCCCGCCGACCCGGCCGAGCTCCCGTGGACCCGACTGCCTCAGGACATCGCGCGCCGCCCTTGACCTGGACCGCGCTTCGTGCTGAAAAAAGCAGCGGACCCACGAGTACACTTCGCGGGCCTCAACCCTTCCTGTCCCAACCCCATGACCCAGATTACGACCCGTCGCTTCCTGCAGACGGCCGCGGTTCTCGCGGCCGGCATCGTGCTCGCCGCCTGCGGCAAGAAGGAGGAGCCGGCTCCGGTGGCCCCGGCGGCCTCGGCCCCGGCTCCGGCCCCGGCGCCCACCGTCTATGCGGTCGGCACCGACGCCGCCTACGCTCCGTTCGAGAGCCAGGACGAGAAGGGCGAGATCGTCGGCTTCGACATCGACGTGCTGAAGGCCATCGCCGCCAAGGCCGGCTTCGAGGTCAAGTTCATCAACACGCCGTGGGAAGGCATCTTCAACGCGCTCGGCCAGGGTGACCGCGACATCGTCGTCTCGGCCGTCACGATCACCGACGAGCGCAAGCAGACGCTGGACTTCAGCGAGCCGTATTTCGACGCCGCCCAGCTGATCGCCGTGCGCGACAACAGCAAGGTCGCCAAGTTCGCCGACCTGAAGAAGCTGAAGGTGGGCGTGCAGACCGGCACGACCGGCGACGAAGCGACCACCAAGCTGCTGGGCAAGACCAACACCAACATCAAGCGCTTCGAGTCCACGCCGCTGGCGCTGAAGGAACTGGAATCGGGCGGTGTCGACGCGGTCGTCGCCGACAACGGCGTCGTGATCCACCACGTCGCCAACAACCCGGGCGCCAAGTTCAAGACCATCAGCGACAAGGAGTTCGCGCCCGAGCATTACGGCATCGCCGTGAAGAAGGGCAACACCGCCCTGCTCGAGAAGATCAACCAGGGCCTGGCCGCGATCAAGGCCGACGGCACCTACGATCAGATCTACGCGAAGTACTTCGGCGCGGCGCCGGCCAAGGCTGAAGCGCCGGCCTCCGCCGCTTCGAACTAACCCGGATCGGCGATGGATCTTCGTTGGGAGATCCTCGCCGGCTATGGGCCGCTGTTCGTCAGCGGCCTGCTGATGACGATCCAGCTGACGCTGGTCGCCATCGGCGCCGGGTTGGTCCTGGGGGTGATGTTCGGCCTCGTCAGCAGTTCGGCCGACGCACCCCAACCGAAGTCTCCCCCGCTGGCCATGCTGTTGCGCGTGGCCCGCGGGATCACGCTCGCGTACGTCACGTTCTTCCGCGGCACGCCGCTGTTCGTGCAGATCCTGCTGGTGCACTTCGCGCTGATGCCGGCGCTGGTGCACCCGGACCATGGCCTGCTGATCTCCGGCGAGACGGCGCGCATGTTCCGCCAGGAGCACGGCGCCTTCCTGTCGGGCTGCGTCGCGCTGAGCCTGAACGCGGGGGCCTACATCAGCGAGATCTTCCGCGCCGGGATCCTGTCGATCCACCGCGGACAGACCCAGGCGGCCTACAGCGTCGGCCTCACGCATGCGCAGGCGATGCGCTACGTGATCCTGCCGCAGGCCTTCCGGCGCATGGTGCCGGCGCTGGTGAACGAAGGCGTCACGCTGATCAAGGACTCGTCGCTGGTGTCGGCGATCGGCCTCGCGGAGCTCGCCCTGGCGGCGCGCACGGTGGCCGGCGCGTACTCGCGCTACTGGGAACCCTACCTCGCGATCTCCGCGATGTACCTGGTGCTGACGCTGACGCTGTCGCTGCTGGCCAAGCGCCTTGAAGCGCCGGCGCATCTGCGCGGACGCTGAAGCCGCCTGCTCGGCGACAGGCCGGCCGCCCTTCGGGGCCGCCGGCCTTTTTCATGCCTGGCGATCAGTTGTCGAAGAAGTAGCGCTTCAGGCCGGCGAGGATCATCTCGATTGCCACCGCGGTCAGCACCAGACCCATCAGCTTCTCGATCGCCGCGACCATCGACGAGCCCAGCAGGTTGCGGATGCGGTCGGCGGCCAGCAGCACGATGCCCGAGACCAGCATCGCGGCGGTCAGGGCACCGAACCACTGCGCCATGTTGTCGGGCTGGCGCGAGGCCAGCAGCAGCACGGTGGCCATCGCCGACGGCCCGGCCAGCAGCGGCACCGCCAGCGGAAAGATGAAGGGCTCGCGGCCGCGCCCGTCGGCCGCGTAGACCTCGCCGCCGGTCGCGAAGATCATGCGGATCGCGATGATCAGCAGGATGACGCCGCCGGCGACCTCCAGCGAGCGCTCGGACAGCCGCATCAGCGACAGGAAGGCCTGCCCGCCGACCATGAAGGCGGCGAGCACGAGAAAGGCGATCGTCGCCTCCCGGATGGCGACGCGGCGGCGGCGCGCGGGATCGACGCCGCGCAGCACGGAGATGAAGATCGGCAGGCTGCCGAAGGGGTCCAGAACGAGCAGAAGCAGGACGAAAGCCGAGAGAAAGTCATGATCCATGGCGTCATTGTCGCCTCGGCCGGTGCCCGCCCCATGACGGTGCAGCTGTTGCGTGGAAGCCGCAGATCCCTGTCATGAGGCCGCCATATGACAGGGCTGCACCGGGTTTGCCCGAGGCTGGGCCGTAGACTTGCTGCGAACCCCGGAGACAGACTTCACGAAGAGCTCCTGGGGTCTAACGTAAAGGACGAAACGACTATGAAGCGCACCCTGATCGCTCTCGCGTGCCTGGCCTCGACGGCCGCGTTCGCGCAAAGCAATGTCACGATCTACGGCCGCCTGAACACCACGGTCGAATATCAGAAGAACATCGATTCGACCGACACGAAGACTGTTCTGCAGAACAACGCTTCGCGTCTGGGCTTCAAGGGCACGGAAGATCTGGGCGGCGGCATCAAGGCCCTGTTCCTGCTCGAGCACCGTTTCAACAGCGACACCGGCACGACGACCGGCGACTTCTGGTCCGGCGACGCCTACGTCGGCCTGCAGACCAACTACGGCACGATCCGCGCTGGCCGTATCACCAGCCCGGCCTACTACGCCACGGCTGACTACGTCAGCATGCACAACCACGACACCGGCACGTCGGAAGACAAGCTGTACGTCGCGGCCAGCTCGCCGAAGAACACCGTCGCCTACCTGACCCCGAGCTTCGGTGGCCTGACCGCTGAATTCGCCGCCTCCGCCGGCGAAGGCAACGACGCCGCCAAGTCGTGGCAAGCCGCCGTCAACTACGACGCCGGTGCGCTGCACCTGGGCGCCGGCTACGACGAGAACGACCCGGGCGACAAGCAGTTCGCGATCCGCGCGCTGTACGAAATGGGCGCCTTCACCTTCGGCGGCTACTACCAGCTGGCCGACAGCGTCGACCTCGGCAAGCGCAACTCGGTGCGTGCCTCGGCCATGTACACGCTGGGCGCCAGCGAGTTCCACGTCAACGTCGGCTGGGCCGACGACTGGGACGACCTGAGCAAGAGCGGCGCGCTGCAATACACGGTGGGCTACAACTACAACCTGTCGAAGCGCACCAAGGTGTACGCGTTCTACACGGCCGTCGAAAACGACAGCAACGCCGCCTACGGCACCGCCTTCACCGGCAAGGACCCGAGCTCCTTCGCGGTCGGCGTGCGCCACAACTTCTGATCGGTTTCCAACCGACAGCAAAAAGCCGGTCGCAAGACCGGCTTTTTTTATGCCGGCTCGCGGCGCGATGCCGCGAGCCGGCCGCCCCGGATCAACCGCCGCAGGCCTTCAGTGCACGCGCGAAGGCGGCCACGGCGAAGTCGATCTGCGGCGCGTCGACGATCAGCGGCGGCGCCAGGCGCACGACCGTGCCGTGCGTGTCCTTGGTCAGCACGCCCTCGGCCATCAGCGCCTCGCAGACAGCACGCGCCGACGCGAAGTCCGGCGCCAGTTCGACGCCGACCAGCAGACCGCGACCACGAACCTCGGCCACGGCCGGATGGCCCAGCGCCTTCAGTGCGCCGATCAGGCGCTCGCCCATTGCCGCCGCGCGCTCGGCCAGTTGCTCGCGTTCGAGCAGGTCCAGCGCCGCCAGGCCGACCGCCGCTGCCAGCGGGTTGCCGCCGAAGGTGCTGCCGTGGTCGCCCGGCGTGAACTGCGCCATCACGTCCTCGCGCGCGAGGAAGGCGCTGACCGGCAGCAGGCCGCCGCCGAGCGCCTTGCCCAGCGTCAGGCCGTCCGGCACGACCTCTTCATGGTCGACGGCCAGACGGCGGCCAGTGCGGCCGAGCCCGGTCTGGATCTCGTCGCAGATCAGCAGCACGTTGCGGCGCGTGCAGAGCTCGCGCGCGGCGCGCAGATAACCCGGTGGCGGCACGACGATGCCGGCTTCGCCCTGGATCGGCTCGAGCAGCACGGCGCAGGTGTGCTCGCCGATCGCCGCCTCCAGCGCCGCGACGTCGCCGAATGGCACGCTGTCGAACCCGGGCGCGAACGGGCCGAAGCCGTCGCGGTACTGGGCTTCGCTAGAGAAGCCGACGATGGTCGTCGTGCGGCCGGCGAAGTTGCCGGCGGCGACGACGATGCGCGCCTGGCCGTCCGGGATGCGCTTGACCTTGTAGCCCCATTTGCGCGCCGCCTTCAGCGCCGTCTCGACGGCCTCGGCGCCGCTGTTCATCGGCAGCGCGCGGTCCATGCCGGTCAGCGTGCACAGGCGCTCCAGGAACGGCCCCAGGCGATCGGTATGGAACGCACGCGAGGTCACCGCCAGCCGCGAGGCCTGCTCGGTCAAGGCGGCCACGAGTTCCGGATGGCCGTGGCCGAAGCTGACCGCCGAGTACGCGCTCATCATGTCCAGGTAGCGCCGCCCTTCGGTGTCGCGCAGCCAGACGCCTTCGCCGCGGGTCAGCACGACCGGCAGCGGGTGGTAGTTGTGCGCGCCGTAACGCGCCTCGAGTTCGATCGGCGAAAGCCGGGTCGCGGTGGGGTGCAGACGGTCGTTCATACCCACACTGTGCCCAAGCGGCGAGGAAATGTGCTTTCCAGATGCTGCGCGGTTCCGCCGTTTCGGTGCAATATTCTTTCTCCGAAACGACGGATGGAACGTGCCGTGAACGAGCTTGACGCCATCGACCGCAAGATCGTCGCCGAACTGCAGCGCGACGGCCGCGTCTCCAACGTCGAACTTGCGGCGCGGGTGCACCTGTCGGCGCCGCAGTGCCTGCGGCGCACGCGCGCGCTGGAGGAGCGCGGCGTGCTGCGCGGCTACGGCGCGCGTGTCGAGCCGGCCGCCCTGGGCTTAGGCGTCACCGCTTTCGTGAGCCTGAACATCCACGGCGGCGCTTTCGACCGCGTGCGCGACATCGAGGCCCGCATCCGCGACTTCCCGCAGATCCTGGAGTGCCACACCGTCAGCGGCGACTACGACTACCTGCTGAAGGTCGTCGCACGCGACCTGAAGGCGCTGTCGCAGTTCCTGACCGACCGCGTGATGCAGATCCCCGGCGTCGACGACGTGCGCTCGATGATCTGCCTGGAAGAGATCAAGCCGCAGGCGCCGCTGCCGACCGACGGCTGAGCGTCAGCCGCGCGGATGGTGGCGGGCATGCAGCAGCCGCAGCCGCTCGCGCGCGACGTGGGTGTAGATCGTCGTCGTGCCGATGTCGGCGTGGCCCAGCAGCATCTGCACCGCACGCAGGTCGGCGCCGTGGTTCAGCAGATGGGTCGCGAAGGCGTGGCGCAGCGTGTGCGGCGACAGCGGCACCAGGATCTCGGCGTCGCGCGCGTACTTTTTCACCAGCAGCCAGAAGGCCTGGCGCGTCATCGCGCCGCCGCGCGCGGTGACGAAGAGCGCGTCGCTGGCCTGGCCGCCGAGGATCGCCGCGCGTGCCTCGCCCAGGTAGCGCAGCAGCCAGCCGTGCGCCTCCTCGCCGAACGGCACGATGCGCTCCTTGGAGCCTTTGCCGACGACCCGCAGCACGCCTTCGGCCAGCCCCAGGTGCACGCTCTTCAGGCCGACGAGTTCGCTGACGCGCAGCCCGCTGGCGTACATCAGCTCCAGCATCGCGCGGTCGCGCAGGCCGAGCGCGGTGTCGGTCTCGGGCGCGGCCAGCAGCGACTCGACCTGGCGTTCGCTGAGGCTCTTGGGCACACGCAGCGGCTGGCGCGCCGACTGCAGGCGCAGCGTCGGGTCGGCGGCGACCAGGTGCTCGCGCAGCGCCCAGCGGAAGTAGCGCTTGAAGACGGTCAGCCGGCGGTTGGCCGTCGTCGCGCGCGTCGCCGCGTGGCGCTCGGCGATGTAGGCCAGCAGATCGGCCTCGCGGCTGTCGTCCAGGCGCTTGCCCTGGCGGCGCGCCAGCCAGCCGGCGTACAGCTCCAGGTCGCGCCGGTAGGCGGCCAGCGTCAGCGGCGCCAGCCCGTCCTCGATCCACAGCGCGTCGACGAAACGGTCGATCGAGGCGGCGCTGGCGCCGGCCTCGGTGGCGGCCGGCGCGTCGACGGTCTGCGGGCTCACTCCAGCGACAGCTTGGCCGTCTGCACGACCTTCTTGTAGACCTCGTACTCCGACTTGATCTGCTCGCCGAACTCCTTGGGCGTGTTGGCGACGATCAGCGAGCCGGTGTCCTCGATGCGCTTCTT
The DNA here is from genome assembly GCF_000284255.1 of Rubrivivax gelatinosus IL144. Classification (NCBI taxonomy): domain Bacteria; kingdom Pseudomonadati; phylum Pseudomonadota; class Betaproteobacteria; order Burkholderiales; family Sphaerotilaceae; genus Rubrivivax; species Rubrivivax gelatinosus. The sequence goes on along the minus strand of NC_017075.1, from coordinate 1,530,251 downwards.
CACCTCGGGCAGCATGACCGTCGTCTTGACCGCGGCGTGGATCTTGTCGACGACCTCCTTGGGCAGGTTCTTGGGCCCGTAGACGCCGTAGAAGGCCATGCGGTTCACCGGCTCCAGGCCGACTTCCTTGAAGGTCGGCACGTTGGGCAGCACCGCCAGGCGCTGCGGCGCGGCGACGACGATCGCGATCAGCCGGCCGTCCTTGATGAACGGCAGCGCCGACGGCAGGTTGTCGAACATGATCTGCACCTGCCCGGCCACCGTGTCGTTGAGCGCCGGGCCGGCACCGCGGTACGGGATGTGGGTGATGAAGACGCCGGCCAGGCTCTTGAAGAGCTCGGTCTGCAGGTGGCCGATGCCGCCGGTGCCCGAGCTGGCGTAGCTGTACTTGCCCGGGTTCTTCTTGAGCTCGGCCATGAAGCCCTTGTAGTCGCGCGCCGGGAAGCTCGGGTGCACGACGATGACGTTGGGCGTGGCGGCGATGTTGATGATCGGCGTGAAGTCGGTCAGCGGGTTGTACGGCACCTTCGGGTTGATCGCCGGGTTGGAGGCCACCGTCGACACCGTGGCGACGCCGAGCGAATAACCGTCGGCCGCGGTCTTGGCGGTGTCGTTGGCACCGACGATGCCGCCGCCGCCGGCCTTGTTCTCCACGACCATCGTCTGGCCCAGCGCCGGCGTGATCTTGTCAGCCACGGTGCGCGCGATGATGTCCGTCGTGCCGCCCGGCGCGAAGGGCACGACCAGCTTCACCGGCTTGGTCGGGTAGCCCTGGGCCCAGGCGGCCAGCGGTGCGGCCAGGCAGGCGAGGAACAGCGCGGTCAGCGATCGTCTCTTCATGCGGGCAGTCTCCATTCGTGGTGGGTGGGAACGGGGTCTGCCGCCGATTGTGGGTGATCAGCTCTTCGGCTGTCCGAGCAATCCGGCCTTCAGCCGCTCGTCCACGGGGCGGTCGCCGAGAAAGATGCGCAGCACGGCCGCGTAGAGGTCCTCGCCCGGCAGGTCGGCGCCACCCGGCTTGCCATTCATCGAGAACACCAGGCCCCGCCCGGGCAGGTAGTCCAGGTTCACGACATCGCCCTTCTTCACCTGCTTGGCGGCCATCACCTGGGCGTCTAACGCGGCCTGGCGCTGCGCCAGCGCGGGCTGCTGCGCCGCCGGCGTGTTGCGGCGGAAGCCCTTGTCGATCGCCTTGACGAACTCCTTGGCCGGCGCGGTCTGCAGCATGCGCAGCTGCAGCCGCTTGGCGCCGGGCGTGGCCACCACCTGGTCGGGCGTGTTCGCGCGCTTGGACAGGTAGAGCGCCGCGGCATAGCCGTCGAGCCAGGCGACCGAACGCGTGCCGACGCCGTTGAGCACCAGCTCGGCGTTGCCGACTTTCATGGTCGCCGGAAAAGTCTGGCCGGCGATCGTCATCTGGGCCACGGCCGGGCGGGCGAGCAGCAGGCCGGCGGCAGCGGCCAGCACGAGTTGGCGTCGATCGATCATCGTCGTTTCCATCGGGGAAGGCGGCCCGTTGTACAACGCAGCCGCAAGCCCCGCCGCCGACCGGGGCGCTGGCACACTGCGCCTCCGATGCCCGACCTGCTGCTGCTCGCCCCCGATTTCCTGCTCATCGTCGCCGGCTACCTGATCTGCCGCCACACGCCGCTCGGGCGCGGCGTCTGGGACGGTGCCGAGCGCCTCGTCTACTACGTGCTGTTCCCGGCGCTGCTGTTCGGCAGCATCGTGCGCGAGCCGCTGTCGCTGGGTGCGATGCTGCCGCTGGCCGGCAGCGGGCTGGCCGTCGTCGCCGCCGGCATCGTGCTGGCCTACGCGCTGGCGCACGCGCCCGGCGTCGACGCGCGGCTGCACGCCTCGGGCGCGCAGACGGCCTTCCGCTTCAACTCCTACGTCGGCCTGGCGGTCGCGGCGCGCATCGCCGGCGCCGACGGCGTGGCCTGGACGGCGCTGCTGGTGTCGCTGTGCGTACCGCTGTGCAACATCGCCGCGGTCTGGCCGCTGGCGCGCCACGGCGGCCACGGTTATGCCCGCGAGCTGGTGCGCAACCCGCTGATCCTGGCGACGGCCTCGGGGCTGGTGTTCAACCTGCTGGGGCTCCGGCTGCCCGAGCTGCTGTCCGGCGCGCTGAGCCGCGTCGGCTCGGCAGCGGTGCCGATCGGGCTGATGGCGGTCGGCGCCGGGCTGCAGTTCGGCGCCCTGCGCGAAGCGCCCCGGCTGGCCGCGGCGCTGCTGGCGATCCGCCATCTGGCGTTGCCGGCGCTGGCGCTGGCGCTGGTGATCACGCTGGACCTGCCGCCGGGCCAGCAGGCCATCGTCGTCGCCTTCGCCGCCCTGCCCACCGCGTCCAGCGCCTACGTGCTGGCGACGCGCATGGGCGGGCACGGCGGCTACGTCGCCGGCCTGGTGACGCTGTCGACGCTGGTCGCGATGGCCGGGCTGCCGCTGGCGCTGGCGGCGCTGGCCGCGCTGCGCTGAGCCAGCGCCCAGTCGACGTGCTCGGCGACGATTTCGCCGGCGGCGTCGCGCCCGGCGGCCAGTGCCGCGGCCAGCGCCGGGTCGTCGGCGGCGCGCAGGCTGTTGCCGGCGGCCACCGCCAGGTTGCGCCGCCAGCGTCGCCAGCCGATGCGGCGGATCGGGCTGCCTTCGGTGCGCTTCAGGAACTCGGTCTCGGTCCAGGCCCACAGCGAGAGCAGCGACGGCGCCGCCAGCTCGGGCCGCCAGTCGAAGTCGGGCACGGTCGCACGGCGCGCGTACTTGTTCCACGGGCAGGCCGTCTGGCAGTCGTCGCAGCCGTAGACACGCAGGCCGAGCGCCGGCCGCAGCTCGACGGGAACAGGGTCGTCGGTCTCGATCGTCAGATAGCTGATGCAGCGCCGCGCGTCGACGCGGTAGGGCGCGACGATGGCCTGCGTCGGGCAGGCGTCCAGGCAGGCCGTGCAGCTGCCGCAGTGCGGCGCCTCGGGCGCGGTGACCGGCAGCGCCAGGTCGACGTAGATCTCGCCGAGGAAGAAGGTGGAGCCGGCTTCGCGCGACAGCGTCAGCGTGTGCTTGCCGCGCCAGCCGATGCCGCTGCGCGAGGCGAGCTCGACCTCCAGCACCGGCGCCGAATCGACGAAGACGCGGTGGCCGAAGGGCCCGATCTCGGCCGCCAGCCGGTCGGCCAGGCGCTGCAGCCGGGTGCGCAGCACCTTGTGATAGTCGCGGCCGCGGGCGTAGACCGAGACCACGGCCTCGCCGGGTGTCGCGAGGCGGCGCCGTTCGGCATCGCGCCAGTCTTCGGCCAGGTCGCGCGGCAAGTAGTCCATGCGCGCGGTGATCACGCGCACCGTGCCCGGCACCAGTTCGGCCGGCCGCGCACGCTTCAACCCATGCGCCGCCATGTAGGCCATCGAGCCGTGGAAACCGGCCTCCAGCCAGGCCAGCAGGCCCGGTTCGGCGGATGCCAGGTCGATGTCGGCCACGCCGATCTGGGAGAATCCCACCTCATGCGCCCAGGTCCGCAGTCGTGCGAGCACGGAGGGCCCGTCGACGTGTCGTTCGGTTCGCATCCGACGATTCTAGAGAGCCGCCTCGTGGCCTGGCCTGACGAGGCCGCTTGTGCCGCCTGGGCCGCCGCGCTCGCCGCCCGGCCCGAACTCCGCGACGCCTACCTCGAACTCGATGGCCCGCTCGGCGCGGGCAAGACCACATTCGTGCGCCACCTGCTGCGCGCGCTCGGCGTCGCCGGGCGCATCAAGAGCCCCACCTACGCCGTCGTCGAGCCCTACGTCCTGCCGGACGGGCTGACGGTCTCGCACTTCGACTTCTACCGTTTCGACGACCCACGCGAGTGGGAGGACGCCGGGTTCCGCGACGTCTTCGCGCGCCCCGGCCTGAAGATCGCCGAATGGCCCGAGAAGGCGCGTGCCGTGCTGCCGCCGCCCGACCTGCGGCTGGCGATCGCGCCGCAGGACGACGATCGCCGCCTCGTCACCGTCGAGGCCTGCACCGCGCGCGGCCGCGCCTTGCTGGCATGAAGCGCCGCCAGCTCCTCGCCGGCGCCGGCCAGCTCGTGCTGCTGCTGGGTGCCCCGCAGATCGCCTGGGGCGCCGGCATCGTCGCGGTGCGTGTCTGGCCGGCGGCCGACTACACGCGCATGACGATCGAGTCCGACGGCGCGCTCGTCGCCCGGCACTTCGTCACCCAGGCCCCCGACCGCCTGGTCATCGACCTGGACGGCCTGGAACTCAGCCCGATGCTGCGCGACATCGTCGGCAAGGTCCGCCCCGACGACCCGTACATCGCCGGCGTGCGCGTCGGCCAGTTCCAGGCGCGTGTCGTGCGCTTGGTGCTCGACCTGAAGCAGCCGGTGGTGCCGCAGCAGTTCACGCTGGCGCCGGTGGCCGCCTACCAGCACCGGCTGGTGTTCGACCTCTACCCCAAGGCCGAGACCGACCCGCTGCTGGCGCTGATCCGCGAGAAGGAAGCCGCCGAACGCGAAGCCGCCAAGGCGGTGGAAGACGCGCTCGGCGAGCTGATCGCACGCGTCGACAAACCCGGCCTGCCGCAGCCGACCCGGCCCAAGCCGACGGTGCCGGTGCCGCCGCTGCAGACCCCGGCGCCCGAGAAGGAGACGCCGCCGACCGACGCCGAGCGCCGCCGCGTCGACCGATTGATCATCGTCGCGCTGGACCCCGGCCACGGCGGCGAGGACCCGGGCGCGATCGGCCCGACCGGGCTGCGCGAGAAGGACGTCGTGCTCGCCGTCGGCCTGGCGCTGCGCGAGAAGCTCAACGCCGTGCCCGGCATGCGCGTGATGATGACGCGCGACGCCGACTTCTTCGTGCCGCTGCACGAGCGCGTGCGCAAGGCCCAGCGCGTGCAGGCCGACCTGTTCGTGTCGATCCACGCCGACGCCTTCATGCGCCCCGAGGCGCGCGGGGCCAGCGTCTTCGCGCTGTCGACCAAGGGCGCGTCCAGCGCCGCCGCGCGCTGGATGGCGCAGCGCGAGAACGCCGCCGACCAGATCGGCGGCGTCAACGTCGCCAACGTGCGCGACGCCCAGGTGCGCCAGGCGCTGCTGGACATGAGCACGACGGCGCAGATCAAGGACAGCCTGAAGCTCGGCCGCGAAGTGCTGTCGCGGCTGGACCGCGTCGGCCGGCTGCACAAGCGCGACGTCGAGCAGGCCGGCTTCGCGGTGCTGAAGGCGCCGGACATCCCTTCGATCCTCGTCGAGACGGCCTTCATCTCGAACCCCGAGGAAGAAGGCCTGCTGCGCGAGGCCGACTACCGCGATCGCCTCGTCGACGCGCTGGCCACCGGCATACGCCGCTACTTCGCGAAGAACCCGCCGCTGGCGCGGCAGCGCACGCTCTGATTCAGGCCGCCTCGGGCCCCGCGCCCCGCGCCTTCCAGGCGCCGTAGAGCACGAACAGCCCGGGCACCAGGATCATCGACCAGATGATGGTGCTGAGGTTCTGCTTGACCCAGGGCAGGTTGCCGAACAGGTAGCCGGCGGTCGTCAGGCCGCCGATCCACAGCACCGCGCCGGTGACGTCGAACAGCGTGAACTTGCTGCGCGTCATCTGCGCGACGCCGGCGACGAAGGGCGCGAAGGTGCGCACGAAGGGCATGAAGCGCCCGGCGATCAGCGTAAATCCGCCGTAACGTTCGTAAAACGCGTGGGTGCGATCGAAAGCACTGCGATTGAAGAATCTCGACTGGTTCCAGCCGAACACACGCGGCCCGAGCGTGCGCCCGATCGTGTAGTTGCACTGGTTGCCCAGCACCGCCGCGGCGATCAGCAGCGCCATCGACAGCGGCAGGTTCATCAGCCCCACGCCACAGAGGGCGCCGACGACGAACAGCAGCGAGTCGCCGGGCAGGAAAGGCATCACCACGACGCCGGTCTCGACGAAGATCACCGCGAACAGCAGCGCGTAGACCCAGGTGCCGTAGTCCTGGACGAACGCCGACAGATGCAGATCGACATGGAGAACGAAGTCGATCAACCAATGCACGAGTTCCATGGCACGGGATTATCGACGGCTGGTTATGCTCGCTCCCGGATGGGAATCGAAATACAGCCGTCGACGGACATCGACAGCGCCGTTCGCCGCAGGCTGCTGCACACGGCGCTTCGCAACGCCACCCGCAGCGTCTGGATGCTGCTGGTGGCGATGCTGCTGGTGGCCGTACTGGGCTGGCTGGCCCAGCGCCCGCTGGCCGGCGCGCTGGCCGCCGCCGTCGGCGGCGTCGCGGCGCTGATGCGGCACTGGCTCGAACGCCGCCACGCCGAGCGCCCGCCCGAGACCGGGGCCGAGATGGCACGCGTCGTGCGCTGGCTCGACGCCACCGCCATCGCCGTCGGGCTGATGTGGGCGGTCTGCACCTTCGCCGTCTACCCCGCGCTCGGCGAGACGGCACGCACGCTGTACCTGGTGATGGTCTGCGGCTCGATCGCCTACTCGGCGCAGTTCATGGCCATGGCCGGGCGTTCCTTCGCCTGGCTGACGGCGCTGCAGGTCGGCGCGATCGTCGTCGTCAGCCTGGTGCTGGAGCCGGTGCGCTCGATCCCGCTGGCCGTCATCGCGCCGCTGTACGGGCTGGCGATGCTCAACGCCGCGCGCGAGCTGCGCACGACGATCACCGAGTCGCTGCGCCGCGGCCTGGAGGCCGAGGCCGTCAACGCCTCGCTGCAGCGCGCCAAGCAGGCCGCCGACGCCGCGAGCATCGCCAAGTCGCAGTTCCTGGCGACGATGAGCCACGAGATGCGCACGCCGATGAACGGCATCCTCGGCGCACTGGACCTGATGCGCGAGACGCCGCTGGACAAGCGCCAGCGCTCGCTGGTGCGCACCGCGGTCGCCTCGGGCGAGTCGCTGCTGTGCATCATCGACGACGTGCTCGACCATTCGACGATCGAGTCCGGCAAGCTCAAGCTCGACCCGGGGCCGATGTCGCTGCACGCCGTCGCCGCCTCGGCCGCGGCGCTGCTGCGCTCGACCGCCGAGCAGCGCCGGCTGACGGTGGACCTGCAGATCCAGCCCGAGGTGCCCGACGCCGTCATCGGCGACGCCTCGCGGCTCAAGCAGGTGCTGCTCAACCTGATCGGCAACGGCATCAAGTTCACCGAGCGCGGTGGCGTCAGCCTGAGGCTGGCGCGTGCGCCGGCGCCGCCGGGGCTGTGCGGCGTGCGCTTCGAGGTCGTCGACACCGGCATCGGCATTCCGCCGCTGGCCGTGCCCAAGCTCTTCCAGCCCTTCTCGCAGGTCGACGCGACCCGCAGCCGCAGCCACGGCGGCACCGGGCTGGGGCTGTCGATCAGCCAGCGCATCGTCGAGGCGATGGGCGGGCGCATCACGGTCGAGAGCGCCGAACGCCAGGGCTCGCGCTTCATGTTCACGCTGGCGCTGCCGCCGGCGCCCGACCCGGTGCCGATGGCCCCGCCGCCGCTGGACTCGGGGCTGATGCCGCTGGACGCCGCGCCGGCGCTGCAGGGGCGCGTGCTGCTGGTCGAGGACAACCCGGTGAACAGGCTGATCGCCGCCGAGATGCTGAAGTCCTTCGGCCTGGACGTCGTCGAGGCCGAGGACGGCCAGCAGGCGCTGGCGCGCATCGACGGCCAGCACTTCGACCTGGTGCTGATGGACATCCAGATGCCGGTGCTCGACGGCTACGCCGCGACGCAGCGCATCCGCGAACGCGAAGCCCGGCTGCGCACGGCGCGCGTGCCGATCGTCGCGCTGACGGCCAACGCCTTCGACGAGGACGCGGCGCTGTCGCTGGCCGCCGGCATGGACGCGCACCTGTCCAAGCCCTACACGCGCGAGCAGCTGCGCGCGCTGCTGGCGCAATGGCTGTGAGACGCGTGCCGCTGGCCCGGCGCCTGCTCGCCCTGCTGCTGGTGCTGACGCTGGCCTGGGCCGGCGCGGCGACGCAGGGCGACGTCTTCGCCGCCACCGGGCACGACGGCGTCGCCGCGGTCCCGGCCGGGGCCGGCGACGACGGCAGCGTCGAGGACCACCACCTCGACGACGCCCCGGCCCAGTCGGCCTGGGGCGGCGACCTGCCGGCCGCCGACGTGCTGATCGCCGCCACGCCGGCCCTGGCGCCGGCGGACCTCCGCGTGCGGCGCGTGCCGCCACCCGCCGGCGCACGCCGCCCCGACGCGCCGCAGGCCGGCCGCTTCAGGCCGCCTCGCGGCTGACACCCCGCGTCCGCCGCCGCCCCGCGCCCGCGGGGCCGTCCTTCCCGCCCTGCCCTGCCGCTCGCGCGGCAGCTCACCATGAGACTTCCCGTTCCGGCCAGGACGAGCGCCGCGCTCGCCCTGGTCTTTGCCGTCGTCTTCGCCGCCTGCACCGACGGCTACCCCAGCGGCGATGCGCCGGTGCCCGATCCGCACCGCCTCGACCAGACCCGCCGGCTGCAGCTGCTCAACGAAGCCGCCGCGGCCGCCGCCTCCGAGATCGACTGGCGTTTCGAGCTGACGCCCGAATGCCTGCTGCGCGCCGAGCGCCGCGGTCTGCTCAGCGTCCAGGAACTCTTCGTGCTGCCGCTGGCCGGCAGCGAGCTGCTGCTGCGCGCCCACGACGGCGCACGCCGCTTCGAGATCGTCGCCCAGGGCGGCGACGGCGATGCGCAGCGTGTCTTCGCCACCCGCGGCCGCGTCGACGCGCTGCGCGCCGAGCTGCTGCTCAAGCTGCTGCGCCGCGACTGCGGGCCGCCGGAGGGCGCTGCCTACAATCCCGCCGGATGACCGCCCCGACCGAACGCCGCCCGATCCGCGAACTGCCCGACGAGCTCGTCAGCCAGATCGCCGCCGGCGAAGTCGTCGAGCGCCCCGCCTCGGTGGTGCGGGAACTGGTCGACAACGCGCTGGACGCCGGCGCCCGCGCCGTCGTCGTGCGCCTGGCCGCCGGCGGCGTGCGCAGCATCGTCGTCGAGGACGACGGCTGCGGCATCCCGATGGAAGAGCTGCCGCTGGCGCTCAAGCGCCACGCGACCAGCAAGATCGGCTCGCTGGGCGAACTGGAGTCGGTGCGCACGATGGGTTTCCGCGGCGAAGCGCTGGCCGCGATCGCCTCGGTCTCCGAGATGGCGATCACCAGCCGCAACGCCGACGCCGCGCACGGCTGGCGCGTGGACGCACGCAGCGGCGAGCTGCAGCCCGCGGCGCGCGCCCAGGGCACGACGGTCGAGGTGCACGAGCTGTTCTTCTCGACGCCGGCGCGGCGCAAGTTCCTGAAGAGCGAAGCCACCGAACTGGCGCACGCGCTTGACGCCGTGCGCCGCCACGCGCTGGCGCGGCCGGACGTCGGTTTCGCCGTCTGGCACGAAGGCCGTGCGGTCGCCCAGTGGCGCGCCGCCGGCACCGAGCAGCGCCTGGCCGACGTGCTGGGCCGCGAGTTCGTCGCCGCCAGCCGGCCGCTGGAGGCCGCCGCCGGGCCGCTGCGCCTGACGGGCCGGGCCGGCCAGCCCGAGGCCGCGCGCAGCCGCACCGACCTGCAGTACCTGTTCGTCAACGGCCGCTACGTGCGCGACCGCCTGGTCTCGCACGCCATCCGCGCCGCCTACGAAGACCAGCTGCACGGCAGCAAGCAGCCGGCCTACGCGCTGTTCCTGGAGATCGAACCCGAGCTCGTCGACGTCAACGTGCACCCGACGAAGATCGAGGTGCGTTTCCGCGACGGCCGTGCGGTGCACCAGGCGGTGCAGCGCGCCGTCGTCGACACGCTGGCCGGCACGCGCGCCCACGCGGCGCCGGCGGCCGAAACGACACCGGCGGTCGCCGCCGAGCCGGCGCCTGTTGCCACGCCCGTGGCCGCGCCCGCCGCCCCGTCGCCGCGCCCGGCCTGGCAGCCGCCGCTGCCGCTGGTCGCGCGCGATGCACCGGCGCCCGCCGCCTGGCGCGACCCGGGCCCGCGCACGACGCCGCTCGGCAGCGGCGGGCTGCAGGCCTGGGCCGCGCTGCGGCCGCCGGCGGCCGCCGAGCCGGCGCTGGTCGAACGCCCGGCGTCGCAACCCGCCCCGTCGCTGCCCGAAGCCGCCCCCGCCGCACATCCGCTGGGCGAAGCGATCGGCCAGGTCGGCGGCGTCTACGTGCTGGCGCGCAACGCGCACGGCCTGATCGTCGTCGACATGCACGCCGCGCACGAACGCATCGTCTACGAGCGGCTGAAGCAGGCGGCATCGGCGGCGACGACGCTGCCGGCACAGCCGCTGCTGCTGCCGGTGAGTTTTGCCGCCACCGCCGCCGAGGTCGCCACCGCCGAAGCCGAACGTGAGGCGCTGCTGGCGCTGGGACTGGACGTCGCGCCGCTGTCGGCGACGACGCTGGTGGTGCGCAGCCGCCCGGCGGCGCTGCCCGACGCCGACGTCGCCGAACTCGCACGCTCGGTGCTCGCCGAGCTGGAGCAGACCGGCGCCAGCCGCACCGTCGAGCGCTCGCGCGACGAGCTGCTGGCGACGATGGCCTGCCACGGCGCGGTGCGCGCCAACCGCCGTCTGACGCTGCCCGAGATGGACGCGCTGCTGCGCCAGATGGAAGCCACCGAACGCGCCGACACCTGCAACCACGGCCGGCCGACCTGGCGCCAGCTGACGATGAAGGAGCTGGACGCGCTCTTCCTGCGCGGACGGTAAGGACTTGTCGCCGTCACGGCGGCGCCATGCACGGCCCCTAGCGTCGCGCCCGCCGGCCCTCGAGCCGGTGACCACGACCACAGGAGAGACACCGATGCACACGCCGATCCGAGCGCTGGCCGCTGCCACGCTGGCCATCACCACGCTGGGCGCCCAGGCCGCGCCGTCCGCCGTCGTCCCGCCGACGGTGCAACTGGGCCCGCGCCCCTTCTTCCTCGTCGACGACATGGCCGACAGCCCGCTGAAGACGGCGCTGCAGGCCTGCGCCGCCGGGCGCAAGGCCTATACGCGCCACGACTTCGCGATCGGCCACCGCGGCGCGTCGCTGCAGTTCCCCGAGCACACGCGCGAGAGCTACGTCGCCGCGGCGCGCATGGGCGCCGGCATCGTCGAGTGCGACGTCGTCTTCACCAAGGACAAGCAGCTCGTCTGCCGCCACGCCCAGGACGATCTGCACACGACGACCAACATCCTGGCCACGCCGCTGGCGGCCAAGTGCGTCAAGCCCTTCACGCCGGCGACCTTCGACGCCGCCGGCAACCTGCTGACGCCGGCCAGCGCCAGCTGCCGCACCAGCGAACTGACGCTGGCCGAGTTCAAGACCCTGCGCGGCAAGATGGACGGCTACAACCCGAAGGCGCGCACCGTCGCCGAGTACATGGCCGGCACGCCGGGCTGGCGCACCGACCTGTATTCGGGCCCGACCAGCGGCACGCTGATGACGCACAAGGAGAGCATCGAGCTCTTCAAGCAGCTGGGCGTGAAGATGACGCCGGAGCTGAAGTACCCCGCGGTGGCGATGCCGTTCGACGGCTTCACGCAGGAGGCCTACGCGCAGAAGCTGATCGACGAATACAAGGCCGCGCGCGTGCCGCCGGCGCGTGTGTTCCCGCAGTCCTTCTACCTGCCCGACATCCAGTACTGGGTGCAGAACACCGCCTACGGCAAGCAGGCGGTCTACCTGGACGATGCGGCGACGCCGGCCGACCTGCCGAACGCGGCCGAACTGGCCGGCTACAAGGCCCAGGGCATCAACATCGTCGCGCCGCCGATCTTCGCGCTGCTCACCACCGACGCCGCCGGCAACATCGTGCCCTCGCAATACGCCAAGGACGCGAAGGCCGCCGGGCTGGACATCATCAGCTGGTCGCTGGAGCGCTCGGGCATCCTGGCCGACGGCAACAACGGCTCGTACTACCAGACCTTCGACAGCGCGATCCACCGCGAAGGCGACATGCTGCTGGTGCTGGACGTGCTCGCGCGCCAGGTCGGCATCCGCGGCATGTTCAGCGACTGGCCGGCGACGCCGGCCTTCTACGCCAACTGCATGAAGTGAAACCCGCGGGCGCCGGCGCGGCCGGTGCCCGCGGCCGTCTTCAGGCCAGGTAAGGCTTCATCCAGCCCAGGCCGTCCGAGGTGCCGCCCGGCACCGCGCCGCGGCGCGGGCGGTACTCGCAGCCGATCCAGCCGTCCCAGCCGAGTTCGTCGATCAGCGCGAACAGATAGGGGTGGTGGATCTCGCCGACGTCCGGTTCGTGGCGCGTCGGCACGCCGGCGATCTGGAAGTGGCCGACCTGGCCCGTCGGCAGCCACTGGCGGATCTTGGCCGCCAGGTCGCCTTCGACGATCTGGCAGTGGTAGAGGTCCATCTGCACCTTGAGGTTGGCCGCGCCGACCTCGGCGACGATGGCGTGGGCCTGGTCCTGGCGGTTCAGGAAGAAGCCCGGCATGTCGCGTTCGTTGATCGGCTCGATCAGCACATTGATGCCCAGCTTGGCCGCTTCGGCGGCGGCGTAGGCGACGTTGGCGACGTAGGTCGCCCGCACCGACTCGCGGGTCTGGCCGGCGGGCACCAGGCCGGCCATCACGTGGATGCGCGGGCAGTCGAGCGCGCGGGCGTAGGCCAGCGCCTGGGCGATGCCGTCGCGGAACTCGGCTTCGCGCCCGGGCAGGCAGGCGATGCCGCGTTCGCCGGCGTCCCAGTTGCCCGGAGGCGCGTTGAACAGCACCTGCTGCAGGTCGTGGGCCTTCAGCAAGGCGGCGAGCTGCTCGGTCGTGTAGGCGTAGGGGAACAGGTACTCGACGGCCTTGAAGCCGTCGCGCGCCGCGGCGGCGAAACGGTCGAGGAAGTCGTGCTCGTTGTAGAGCATCGACAGGTTGGCGGCGAAACGGGGCATGGTGGACTCGTGTTGTTCAGGGGGAAAGACGCCTCACCAGGAGGCACCGAAGGTGTCGCGCAGGGTCTGGATCCGGGCCTCGTCCAGCGGGCAGTGGCCGGCCTCGGGCACCAGCAGCGCCAGGCGCGCGGTCTCCTCGAGTTCCTCCAGAACCGCCATCGCCGCGGCCGGGCTGTCGTGCCAGACGTTGGGGCCCAGGCGCGCCAGCATCACGGCGCGGATGGGCCTGCCGGCGGCGGCGTAGCGCGTGATGGCCTCGGCCACCGCGTCGGCGGCTTCGGGCGCACCCGGGCGCTGGTAGGCGATGTGCGGCACGCGGCCCACCTTCATGACGAAGTACGGCGTGATCGGCGGCAGCAACTCGCCCTCGGCCGGCACGCTGCCGGCCGCGGCCCGCAGCGAACACGCGACGAGGTGCGTGCTGTGGGTGTGGATGATGCAGCGCGCCGGCTGCGCCGTCGTTTCGCTGGCGGCGTAGATGCGCCGGTGCAGCACGATGGTCTTGCTGCCGCGGTCGCCGGCGAGCTGGCGGCCCTCGGCGTCCAGCCGCGCCAGCCGCGCCGGCTCCAGCATGCCCAGGCAGGCGTCGGTCGGCGTGATCAGGTAGCCGTCGGCCAGGCGCACGCTGATGTTGCCGGCCGTGGCGTGCACGTAGCCACGCTCGAACAGGCTGCGGCCGACGCGGCAGATCTCGGCTCGTGCGAAGTCTTCGTCGAGGAAGGGCGTGGCCATGGTGCTCAGCCCTGCAACCGGGTGAAGGCCTTGGTGAAGAAGTCGTCGGTGCCGAAGTTGCCCGACTTCAGCGCCAGGTGCAGCCCGCCGGGCGCAGCCGGGCTGACCGCATGGCACCAGGGCACGCCCGGGTCGATCTGGCCGCCGATGCGCAGCTGGGCGATGCCCAGCGCCTGCACGCAGGCGCCCGAGGTCTCGCCGCCGGCGACGACCAGCTGGCGCACGCCGCGCTCGACCAGGCCTTGCGCGATGCGCGCGATCGTCTGCTCGACCAGACCGCCGGCCTGCTCGACGCCCAGCCGGGCCTGGATGGCGCGCACCGCGGCCGGCTCGGCGGTCGAATAGACCAGCACCGGGCCGCTGGCCAGGTGCTCGCCGGCCCAGGCCAGGGCCTCGGCGGCGACGTCCTCGCCGGCGGCGATGCGCAGCGGGTCGATCGCCAGCGCCGGGCGGCCGGAGCGGATGAAGTCCAGCACCTGGCGGTTGGTGGCCAGCGAGCAGCTGCCCGAGACCACCGCCTGCAGCCCTTCGGCCGCCGGCAGCTCGGCCGCCTGCGACGACGGCGCCAGGCCGTGGTTGCCCGGCAGGCCGATCGCGACGCCCGAACCCGCGGTCAGCAGCGGCAGCTCGGCCAGCGCCGGTGCCATGCGCAGCAGGTCGGCGTTGGAGACGGCGTCGACGATCGCGATCGCTACGCCCTGGGCCTTCAGCTCGGCGATGCGTGCGCGCACCGCGTCGGCGCCCTGCCCCACCACCTGGTAGTCGATCAGCCCGACCTTGCGCTTGCACTGCGCCTGCAGCACGCGCACGAGGTTGGCGTCGGTCATCGGCGTCAGCGGGTGGTCCTTCATGCCGCTTTCGCTGAGCAGCAGGTCGCCGACGAAGAGGTGGCCCTTGAAGACCGTGCGCTGGTTCTCCGGGAAGGCCGGCGTGGCGATCGTGAACGGCGTGCCCAAGGCGTCCATCAGCGCCTCGGTGACCGGGCCGATGTTGCCGCGCGCCGTGCTGTCGAAGGTCGAGCAGTACTTGAAATAGAACTGCGTCGCGCCCTGCGCCTGCAGCCAGCGCAGCGCGGCGACCGACTGCGCCACCGCGTCCTCGGGCGCGATGGTGCGCGACTTCAGCGCGACGACGACGGCGTCGACGTCGGCGTCCAGCGGCCCGGGCGGCACGCCGATCGTCTGCACGACGCGCATGCCGGCGCGCACCAGGTTGTTCGCCAGGTCGGTGGCGCCGGTCGAGTCGTCGGCGATGCAGCCGAGCTTGAGCCGGGTGCTCACGGCGCGTCCTTCTTCGCCGGCAGCGTGATGCCCGGGAAGATCTTGATCACGGCGCTGTCGTCTTCCTTGGCGAAGCCGGCGGTCGAGGCCTGCATGAACATCTGGTGCGCGGTGGCCGCCAGCGGCAGCGGGAACTTGCTCGCACGCGCCGTGTCGAGCACCAGGCCCAGGTCCTTGACGAAGATGTCGACCGCCGACAGCGGCGTGAAGTCGCCGGCCAGCACGTGCGCCATGCGGTTCTCGAACATCCAGCTGTTGCCGGCGCTGTGCGTGATGACCTCGTAGATCGCGGCGGCGTCGACGCCTTCGCGCAGGCCCAGCGCCATCGCCTCGGCGGCGGCGGCGATGTGCACGCCGGCCAGCAGCTGGTTGATGATCTTCACCTTGGAGCCGGCACCGGCCTTGTCGCCCAGGCGGTAGACCTTGCCGGCCATGCCGTCGAGCACGGCGCCGGCGGCGGCGTAGGCCGCGGGCCTGGCCGAGGTCATCATCGTCATCTGGCCGGCAGCGGCCTTGGCGGCGCCGCCGGAGATCGGCGCGTCGATGTAGTGGATGCCGGCGGCCTCGAGCTTGGCTTCGAGCGCGATCGACCAGTTGGGGTCGACCGTCGAGCACATGATGAAGGTCGAGCCCGGGCGCATCGCCGCGGCGGCGCCGCCTTCGCCGAACAGCACGGCTTCGGTCTGCGCGGCGTTGACGACCACCGACACCAGCGTGTCACAGGCCGCAGCCAGCGCCGCCGGGTTGGCGCCGGCGACGCCGCCTTCACGGGCGAAAGCTTCGGCGACGCCGGGACGCACGTCGCAGACGTGCACGTTGAAACCGTTGCGGCGAAGCGTCTGGGCGATGCCCACGCCCATGGCGCCGAGGCCGATCACGCCGACATTGCGGGTAGTCATGACAGTCAGATCCGTTCAGAAGGTCCGTGAGGACGAAGCGCGGCGGATGGGGTGCCGGCTCAGGCCAGCACCGCCCACAGGCCGCAGGTGATCAGGAAGCCGGCGACGCCGAGCACGGTGGTCAGCACCGTCCAGCTGCGCAGGCCGTCGGCCACGGTGAGGCCGAGGTAGCGCGTGACGATCCAGAAGCCCGAGTCGTTGACGTGCGACAGGCCAAGGCCGCCGAAGCCGATGGCCACCGTCAGCAGCGCCACCTGCAGCGGGCTGTAGCCGCCGCCGGTGATGGCTTCGGCCAGCAGGCCGCAGGTGGTGAGGATGGCCACCGTCGCCGAGCCCTGCGCGGCGCGCAGCACCAGCGAGATGACGAAGCCGGCGAGGATCAGCGGCAGGTGCGCCGCGGCGATGCTCGACGACAGCGCGGCGCCGATGCCGCTGGCCGTCAGCACCTTGGCGAACACGCCGCCGGCGCCGGTGACCAGGATCACGGTCGCCGCCGGCGGCAGCGAGGACTCCATGACCTGGTTGGTGTGCGCCATGCTCCAGCCGAGGCGGCGGGCGATGAGCCAGAACGACAGGCCGATGGCGACCATCAACGCAAAGATCGGCGAGCCGATGAAGGCCAGCACGTTGCGCAGCGCGTCGCCTTTGGGCAGCAGCGTCGCGCCGGTGGTGCCGACCATGATCAGCGCCAGCGGCACCAGGATCAGCGTCAGCACGACGCCGACGCCCGGGGCGTGCAGCTTGGCGGCACCGGGCTCGCCTTCGCCGCCGAACTTGGCGAACTGCTCGGCGGTCGTCGGCAGCATCTCGTAGCGGCGGCGGTTCAGCCACTTCGAGACGACCTGCGACAGCACGCCCAGCGGCAGGCAGACCAGCAGGCCGATGATCGTCACCCAGCCGACGTCGGCGCTCAGCACCGCGGAGCCGCCGACGATGCCCGGGTGGGGCGGCACGACGACGTGCACCGCCAGCATGATGCCGGCCACCGGCAGGCCGAACTTCACCGGGTCGACCTTCGCAGCCTTGCAGAAGCCGTAGACGATGGGCACCAGGATGATGAAGCCGACGTCGAAGAAGACGGGAATCGCCAGCACCAGCGCGGCGGCGGTCAGCGCCGCCGGCACACGCGTCGGGCCGAGGATCTGCGTGAAGCGGCCGGCGAGGTTCGCGGCGCCGCCGGAGACCTCGATCATGCGGCCGAGCATCGCGCCGAGTGCGACGAGGATGGCGACGCTGCCCAGCGTGCCGCCCATGCCGGCGATCAGCGTGCTGATGATGTCGCCGATCGGCATGCCGACGGCCAGGGCGACGAGCAGGCTGACCAGCATCATCGCGACGAATGCGTGCACCTGCCAGCGGATGATCATCAGCAACAGCAGGGCGATGCCGGCCGCGCCTATGCCGAGCAGGATGGGGGGTGGACATGCGGTTTGTCTCCTCGGGCGCTTGGAGTGTGTGGAAGGTGCGGCCGCGTGCGGGTGATGGCCGGCGCCATGAACCGATCAGTTCATATGGTCATCGTACACATTTCAGACAAGTTACACCCTAGGGTTAACCCGGATTCGTGTCGTTGCAGCACAAACGGCGGTTTTGGCCCCCGTTGAGCACAAAACCGGGCCCGCGCCGCCGGCGAGCGCGTGTCACCGGCCCGCAGCGAGGCGATCGGGAACCGCACGGGTACAACACGCCGGGCGGCGTTCGGGGGCCAAGCAAGCGGAAATGGAGCGCGCGCCGCGGCGCGCGACTCAGGCCGGCATCGTCGGCGGCACCAGCACCGCGGCCAGCCGCGTGCCGTCCTGCCGCCAGAAGCTGGCGTCGGCGTGCTGCAGGCGCAGCATCGCGTTGTTCATGTGCTGCGCCGCGGCGTGGCGCGCCGCCGGCGCGTCGCCGGCTTCGATGGCCCGCACGACCGCTTCGTGCTCCTGCTTGACCTGCTCGGCGAACTCGCGGTGCCGGGCTTCGTTGGCGCGCGTCACGCGCGTCACGCCCTGCAGGAACTGGGCGAGGTAGTCCAGCGTGCGGATCAGGAAGGGATTGCCGGCGGCTTCGCCGATCGCGCGGTGGAAACGCACGTCCTCGACGGCGCCGTCGCCGCCGCCGGCCACCGCGTCGGCAATGGCTTGCAGCGCCTCGCGGATCGCCCGCGCCTGCGCCGGCGTGCGCCGCTGCGCGGCGAGCTCGGCGACCTCGGCCTCGAGCGCGCGGCGCAGCTCGATGATCTGCAGCACCGCCTCGCGCGAGGCGGCCGCCGTCGGCTCGAAGCTCAGCGGCTCGCAGCCGGCGGCGAGCACGTAGACGCCACTGCCCTGGCGCGAATCGACGAGGCCGCGCGACTTCAGCTGCTGCACGGCTTCGCGTACGACGGTGCGGCTGACGCCGAACTGCTGCACCAGCGCCTGCTCGGTCGGCAGTTTCTGGCCCGCGCCGAGCGCGCCGGAGCGGATCTCGGCTTCCAGCGCGCTGGCCACCTGGTCGGCCAGTCGCAGGCCCGGTCTGATCGTGGAAAAGGAAACCGACATGGAGGGATTGCCTCGGGGAGGCTGCAGCGGCCGGCACCCGGCCGCGACGCAGCCTGTGAGCTGAGCCTCACTGTACCGCAGGGCTCTCGGCGCAGCCGGCGCCGCCGCGGCGGCGGATCAGGCGCTTTCGACGCGGTTGCGGCCGGCGGCCTTGGCGGCGTAGAGCGCCTGGTCGGCGCGGCTGACGGTGGCCGAGAAACCCTCGCCTTCGCGGTGGCCGGCGAGGCCGAAGCTGGCGGTCAGCGAAACGCGCACGCCGCCGACGTCGGCGATCTCGGCGATCGCCAGGCGGATGCGCTCGACGATCGTGTAGGCATGCTCGACCGGCGTCTCCGGCAGCAGCATCAGGAACTCCTCGCCGCCCCAGCGCCCGCAGTGGTCGTACTTGCGCAGGCCGAACTCGACGGCCTGCGCGATCGCCAGCAGCACCTGGTCGCCGGTCTCGTGGCCGTAGGCGTCGTTGACGGCCTTGAAGTGGTCGACGTCCATGATCGCCACCGCGAAGCCGCGGCCCAGGCGCTGGGTGCGCTCGCTCTCCTCGCGCAGCCGCTCCATCAGGAAACGGCGGTTGCCCAGGCCGGTCAGCGGGTCGCGCATCGCGGCGTCGCGCAGCGCCAGGCTCAGGTCGCGCAGGCTGTTCTGGTAGCGGTCGGAGATGCGCACCAGCTTCTCCAGCCGGCGCACCTGCTTGTCGTACTGCTCGACCAGCGTCAGGCGCTGCTCGCGCGCGACGTGGTGGTAACCGTCGGAGATGCGCACCAGGCGCTCCAGGCGCTCGCGCTGGCCGCGGAAGTGGCCGAGCAGCGCCGCCAGCGGCTCGTGCAGCGGGTTGTGCTGCTGCGCCGGGTCGGCCAGCAGCGCCTCGACGCGCGCCACCAGCTCCAGGTCGTCGCCGTGAAGTTTAGGCGCCGCCATCGGCCAGGATCTCGAAGGGGAAGCTGCAGTCTTCCTTGAACTCCTCGGCGAGATCGAAGACGCGGTCGTTGCGCGGGTCGTAGTACCAGGCGACGCGCACGTCGCGGCCCTTGCCGAAGGCTTCCTCGCAGAGGTCGAAGATGTCCATCATCGCCTTCACCGAGCTGGTGTTCATGTAGACCAGGCGCAGCTCCAGCCGCAGCGGCCGCTGGTGCTGGCCCAGGTAGTCCTCCAGCCACTGGATCACGTCGGCGAAGAACTCGAACGAGTTCTCCGGGTACGAGTCCCCGCGCATCGCCAGGACGCCCTGCTCCCAGTCGGCCAGGATCTCGGGCGTCGACTGCCCGCCCTGGATGTGCAGCTCTTTCATCGTCATCTCGTTCGCTTCAGATCACCGCCCGCAGGCTGAAGAACGCCCTGCCCTCGCCCGCCGGCGACAGCGCCGCCGCCAGCGGCGCGGCCGACTTGCGGGCCACGTCGATCAGCCCCAGCCCGGCGCCGGACGCGGCGTCGGCCGCACGCGGCTTGCGCAGTTGCTCCTTGTACGCGGCCTTGAGCTGCGCCTTGTCCATCGCCGCCAGCGCCCGCACCCGCTCCAGCAGCGGCACGCCGTCGCACGCCTCGACGAGGTTGCCGGCCTGAACGATGTAGCCGCCATTCTCGTCGCGCGCGACGACGACCGTCGCCGAACCCGCCAGTTCGTCGTAGTTGCGGCTGGCGGCGTAGTGCCGGATGTTCTGCGTCAGTTCGATGTAGACGCCGAAGACGTCCATCGCCGAGGAGGTGCGCGCCTGGTCGGCCTGCAGGTAGTTCTTCAGCGCGTTGCCGATCTCCTCGATCAGGCTGCGCGAGATCGGCCCGTTGAAACACAGCAGGATGCGGCCGCGGTTGAAGTGCTCTCTCAGACCGAACAGATCGATGGATTCCATGATGCTCCGAGTCAGTCGAAACGGAAGGACAGGATGGTGATGTCGTCCCGCTGTGAATGTTCGCCCTGGTACTCGCCCAGGGCCTGCTCCAGCGCCTGCGCCTGCTCGCGCAGCGGCCGCCGCGCCACCTCGCGCAGCAGCGAGGCGAAACGCGCGTTGCCGAAACCGTAACCGAGTTCGCCGCCGGACTGGTCGAGATAGCCGTCGGTGACCAGCGTGTAGGTCGTGCCCGGGCGCAGCGGCACGACCTCGTCGCTGTACTCGCCCTGGCGGCGGTCGCCGATCGCACGCCGGCCGCCGGGCACGCTGGCCAGCGTCTCGCCGTCGCTCCAGAAGAGCGGGATCTTCGCGCCGGCGTAGACCATGCGCCGGTTCTCCAGGTCGACGCAGACCAGGCCGGCGTCCATGTTGGTCGCGATGGCGCGCGGCAGCGGCGTGTCCTGCAGCATCGCGCGCATCGCCGCGTCGGTGCGTCGCAGCACCTCGGCCGGCGAGGCGATGCCGGCCTCGGACATCGCGTGGTCCAGCGCGGCGCGCGCGAGCATCGTCATCAGCGCGCCGGGCACGCCGTGGCCGGCGCAGTCGACGACGCCGATCAGGTAACGCGGGCCGTCGGCACGGAAGACGTAGAAGTCGCCGCCGACGACGTCGCGCGGACGCCAGAGCACGAAGTGGTGCTCGCCGAGCTGCTGCGTCAGCTGGCGCGCCGGCAGGATGGCGCGCTGGATCAGGCTGGCGTAGTCGATCGAGTCGCTGATCTTCTGGTGCGCGGCGCGCATGTCGCGGTTGGCCGCCTCCAGCGCCTGGGTGCGCTCCTGGACCTCGCGTTCGAGGTTCTCGGTGTAGGCGCGCACCTTCTCGGCCATCGTCGCGAAGGCCCGGCCGAGGTCGGCGATCTCGTCGCGGCCGTCGGCCGGCACGCTGACCTGGAAGTCGCCGTGCGAGATCGCGGTGGCCGAGCGGTGCAGCCGGCGCAGCGGGTGGATGACGAGCCGGTGCACCGCCAGGGCGAAGGCCGTCAGCAGCAGCGCCAGCGTGCCGACGACCACCAGCACCGCGGTGCGCAGCCAGTCGCCGTCGAGCACCTGCGCCGTCTTCAGGTCGACGGCGGTGACGACGTACCACTTCAGCTCGGGCACGTAGGACAGCGCCAGCAGCTGGCGCCGGCCGTCGAGCGTGGCCCAGAAGCTGGCCACCTGGCCCGGCCGCGCGGCGGCGTTCTCCATCGCGCGCCCCAGTTCGGCGCGATCGACCGCATCGGCCAGCTGTCCGGCCAGGGTCTGCTCGGCGCGCGCCGTGCTGCCGGCCTGGTTCGTCGAGATCAGCTTGGTGTCGCGGTGCGCCTGGATCGCGCCGCTGCGCGCCAGGATGATCGGCGTGACGCCGGCCTCTTCGGTGTTGATGAACTCGGCGAGGAACTCGCGCAGGTTCAGCCCTGCGCCGGCCACGCCGATCGCGCGGTCGCGGTCGCGGATGACGACGTTGAACCAGACCATCGTGATCTGCAGCGGCACGTCGACGTTGACGTTGATGTTGTAGTCCTCGGGCCGGCGCAGCGTGGCGAAGAACCACGAGTCCTCGGCCTTGGCCGCGTCCAGCGTGTAGCGCGGCTGGGCACTGAAGGGCTTGCTGTCGTCGTTGAAGAAGAAGTGGCCGCTGATGCCGCTGGCGATGAAGTAGGCGTGGTCGTGCAGGTCCAGCCGGAAGGCCTCGGCCTCGCGCAGCGCCAGCGTCTTCTTCGCCGGGGCGTCCTCGTCGGCCAGCCACTGGCGCGTCAGCTGCGAGCCGGCCAGGCGCTTGGCCAGCGCCAGCTCGCGGTCGAGCAGGCCCAGGATCTGCTCGCGCTTGAGTTGCGTGTAGTTGCGGGCGTAGGCCTCGCCGAAATAGTCGCGCACGCCCTCGACGAGCTGCCAGCCCAGCAGGCTGGCCGGCAGCAGCGCCAGCAGGCAGGCCGCCACCAGCGCGAGGATGGACTTGGCGCGCAGACCGAAACCCCAGGTAGCCATCAGCGCGCGCTCTTTCTGCAGTGTTGTCGTTCTTGCATCTCGTTCTCGCCGTCGACGGACCCGGCGCGACCGCGCTCCCGGAACTGGTGATTCCAGAGCTTTGTGCGGCTTTGCGAGATTGTCGCCGCAGCGCGTGACATGCAAGCAAACGTTGCGCCGACGGCGCCTGCAGGGCGTGCAGGCGTCACGCCGGGAGCGCCCCGGGCGTCTCAGCGGCCGGCGTGCGCGGCGACGAAGTCGGCGACCAGCGTCGCCGCCAGCGCGGCGTTGTGGCGGCGGGCAGCCTCGCGTTCGTCGACGGACCCGGCCGGCGCCTCCAGCCCGTGGTTGCCATCGAGCACCGCGACACGCACCGGGCCGGACGGCAAGGCCGCCAGCCGGTAGAGCACGGAGGGGGCGCAGAGCGGGTCCTGGTCACCAGAGATCAGCAGCAACGGCCGCCGCTCGTCGGCCACGCCGGGATAACTCTGGTCGAACTCGGCGACCGGCACACCGGCCACCACACGGCTGCAGACCGGCGTCAGCAGCACCGCGCCACGCACGGCCGGCCGCTCGCGCAGCACGCTCCAGGCGACGACCGAGCCCATCGACTTGCCGCCGACGAAGACACGCTCGCGTGCGACCCGCGGATCGGCGAGCGCACGGTCGAGCACCGCCAGCAGGTCCTCGCGCTCGGGCGTCAGCTCGTCGGACGGCCGCCCGCCGGCCGGGTCGGCGGTGAAATACGCCCAGTTGAAGCGCCAGACCGCGAAGCCGCGCGCCAGCAGCTGAGCGGCGGTCTCGGCCAGCACCGGCAGATCCATGTGGTAGCCGGCGCCCGGCGCCAGCACCAGCGTCGGGAACGGGCCCGGGCCGGGCGGGAAGTCGGCGCGCACGGCCAGGTGAGCGCCTCGCGGCGTTTCGAGGCGGTCGGGCCCGGCGGCCCAGGCCGTCGCGGCCGTCAACGAGGCCGTCACCGAGGCCACCAGCAGACCGGCGGCGAGCCGCCGGCCGAGGTTCAGGAATCGCTTCATCGACGAGCGCTCTTCCGGGCGTCACGGGCCCGGGCGGCGCATCTTCGGCGCCGGCGAGGCGCCGGCGCCGCGGTGGCGGCCGGACGCTCATCCCGCGAGACGAGCGTCCGGCGCCGCCGACTCACTTCAGGTGCTTGGCGAAGAACTTCTCCATCGCGCCGTAGAACTCGAACTTGTTCTCCTCGTTGGCGAAGCCGTGGCCTTCGTTGTCCTTGACGAGGTACTCGACTTCGACGCCGCGCTTCTTCAGCGCCTCGACGATCTGGTCGCTCTCGGCCTTGTTGACACGCGGGTCGCGTGCGCCCTGGGCGACGAGCAGCGGCGTCTTGATGCGGTCGACGTGGAACACCGGCGAGGTCGCGGTCAGGCGCTCCTTGTCCTTGGCATCGTCCGGGTTGCCGACCATCGCGTACATCTGCTGGCGCCACGGCTCCCAGTACGGCGGGATGGTCTTCATGAAGGTGAAGAGGTTGCTCACCCCGACGTAGTCGACCGCCGCGGCGTACAGGTCGGGCGTGAAGGTCACGCCGGCCAGCGTCGCGTAGCCGCCGTAGCTGCCGCCGTACAGGCCGATGCGCTTCGGGTCGGCGATGCCCTGCTCCACCAGCCACTTGGCGCCGTCGCTGATGTCGTCCTGCATCTTCAGCCCCCACTGGCCGAAGCTCGCTTCCCAGAACTGCCGGCCGAAGCCGGTGGAGCCGCGGAAGTTCATCTGCAGCACGCAGTAGCCGCGGTTGGCGAGGAACTGCACCTCGGGGTTGAAGCCCCAGCTGTCGCGCGCCCAGGGGCCGCCGTGCGGGTTGACGACACAGGCCAGGTTCTTCGGCTCGCGGCCGGCCGGCAGCGTCAGGTAGGCGGGGATCGAAAGGCCGTCGCGCGCTGTGTAGCGCACCGGCTTCATCTCGGCCATCTGCTCGGGCTTGATCCAGGGCGCGGCGTCGGCGAGCTTGGTCAGCTTGCCGCTGCGCACGTCGTACAGGCTGCGCGCGCCCAGCGTGCGGTCGCTCCAGTTGACGACGATGTAGCGCTTCTCGTCCAGCGTCCAGGCCGTCAGGTCGACCTGCTCGCCGGGGAACTGCTGCTGCAGCTTCTCGTAGGTGGCCTGCATCGCCGGGTCGAAGAACTGCTTGCCGTGCTTGTCGGTCTCGTAGCTCGCCCACAGCACCTTCTTCTGCACGCGCGACCAGTGCGCGCCCTCGACGTCGACCTCGGGGTGGGCGTAGACCACCTGTTCGGCGTCAGGCTTGGCCGGGTCGATCAGCACCAGCGCGCTCTTGTCGCGGCCGCGGTTGCTGACGGCGTAGAACAGGCGGTTGTCGCCGTCGAAGAACAGCGGCTGCACGGCGGTGCGGAAGTCGGTCGTCAGCAGCGGCTTGAACTCGCCGCTGTCGCCGTCGCGGTAGAGCACGGTGTTGTTGACGCCGTCGCTGGCGATCGCCACGCGGATGCGGCCGCGGTGGTCGGTGACCCAGTTGACGATGTTGCCCGGGTTGGTCGCGACGACGGTCTCGGCGCCGCTGCGCACGTCCAGGCGCACGACGTCGAAGGCCTTGCGGTCGCGGCGGTTGTGCATCACGAGCACGTGGCCGGGGTCTTCGGGCAGGTTGTCGACGAGCTCGGCGCGCACGCCCTCCCAGGGCGTCAGGTCGCGCACCTTGCCGGTGGCGGCGTCGGCGGCGACGACGTGGAAGTTCTCGTCACCGCCGAAGTCCTTCATGAAGAGCACGGTGTCGTCGCCCTTCCACGCGTACATGCGGATGTCGCGTGCGGTCTCGCGCGTCAGCTGGCGCGGCTCGCCGACGGCGCGGCCGTCGACCAGCTTCTGCACGAAGACGTTGCGGCGCGGCGCGGCGCCGGCCTCGCCGGCGGCCGGCTGCAGGAACGAGACCCAGCGGCCACCGTCGCTCAGGTTGTAGCCCGAACGCGCCGGGCTGCGGAAGAAGTCGCGCAGCGGCAGTTCGGGCGGCACGGCGGCACGCGCCGCCGGGGCGGCCGGCGCAGCCTGCTGGGCCGACGCGGGAGCGACGAAGGGCAACACGAGCGCAGCCGCGGCCAGCGGCGCGAGAAGAGGCTTGGTCATGCAGGCGTTTCCTCGGAAAGAGACGCGGCAGAGCATGCACCGCCCCTGGCGGGGGAGCATCCCCCTTGCGACGAAACGGCTGCCGCGGCCGACGAACCGCCCGCCACCGGGTCACGAGTGGATGTAGTGCTCCAGCTCGGCGATCGTGCGTTCCTGCTCGGCGATCAGCTCGTCGAGCAGGTCACGGATCGAGATCATGCCCAGCACCGTGGCGCCGTCGACCACCGGCAGGTGGCGGATGCGGTGCTCGCTCATCAGCGCCATGCACTCGTGCATCGGCGCGTCGGACTGCACGCGCACCACCTCGCGCGTCATGATCTCGGCGACCTTGGTCTCGCGCGAGTTGCGTCCCTGCAGCGCCACCTTGCGCGTGTAGTCGCGCTCGGAGACGACGCCGACCAGGCGCCCGCCGTCCATCACCAGCAGCGCGCCGATCTCGTGCTCGGCCAGCAGTTCCAGCGCCGCGTAGACGCTGTCGTCGGGGTGCAGGTGCCAGAGCGTGCCCTGGCGACGGTGCAGCACTTCGGAGACCGGTTTCATCGTCGAGCTCCCGCGGGCCGTGGTGCCCCAGACTAGCCCATGCACCGGCCGCCGCGTAGGGCCGTCGCCTCGGTGCTTGCCCGGAGCGCGGCAGGCACGGCGGCTGCCGGCCGTGGTCCAATTCAGGGATGTCCGAGCCGATTTCCGGCGCCGCCGAGGGCGTGCGCGTCTCCAAGCTGATCACCGAACGGGGCCTGGCCTCACGCCGCGAGGCCGACGCCTGGATCGAGGCCGGCTGGGTCAAGGTCGACGGCAAGATGGCCGTGCTGGGCCAGCGTGCCGCGGCCGACTGCCGCATCGAGATCGATCCCCGCGCGCGCCACGAGCAGGCGCGGCGCGTCACGGTGCTGCTGCACAAGCCGATGGGTTTCGTCAGCGGCCAGGCCGAAGACGGCTACAAGCCGGCGGCGACGCTGGTCATCCCGGCCAACCGCTGGAAGGACGACCCGACGCGCATGGCCTTCCACCCCGGCCAGCTGCGCGGCCTGGCGCCGGCCGGACGGCTGGACATCGATTCCACCGGCCTGCTGGTGCTGACCCAGGACGGGCGCATCGCCAAGACGCTGATCGGCGACGAGACCAAGGTCGAGAAGGAATACCTGGTGCGCGTGCAGTACGGCAAACCCGGCCGCCTGCCCGACGCGGAGCTGGAACGCCTGCGCCACGGCCTGGAGCTCGACGGCCGGCCGCTGCGCCCGGCGCGCGTGAGCTGGCAGAACGAGGACCAGCTGCGCTTCGTGCTGCGCGAAGGCCGCAAGCGCCAGATCCGCCGCATGTGCGAGCTGGTCGGGCTGAAGGTCGTGGGCCTGAAGCGCGTGCGCATCGGCAGCGTGTCGCTGGGCCAGCTGCCGCCGGGCCAGTGGCGCTACCTCGGCGAGAACGAGCGCTTCATCTGATGTCCGCCGCCGCCTCGGTGCCGGCGGCGCCGCCGCGCGTCTCGCACGCGCTGGCCGCCGTCGCGCTGGCGCTGCTGCTGGGGCTGCAGCCGCTGGCCACCGACGTGATGATGCCGGCGCTGCCGCTGCTGGCGCGCGACCTGGCCGCGCCGATGCCGGCGGTGCAGATGACGATGGCAGCGCTGATCCTCGCTTTCGGCATCGCCCAGCTCGTCTGGGGCCCGCTGGCCGACCGCATCGGCCGGCGGCCGGTGCTGCTGGCCGGCGTCGCGCTCTACACCGCGGCGGCCATCGGCGCCGCGCTGGCGGCCGACGTCGGCACGCTGGTCGCGTGGCGCACGCTGCAGGGCGTGGCGCTGGCCGCGGCGGTGGTCGTCGCCCGCGCGATGCTGCGTGACCTCTACGAGCCGCACGAAGGCGCGCGCGTGATGGCGCTGGCGCTGTCCGGGCTAGGGCTGATCGCGATCGCCTCGCCGGTGTTCGGCGGCCTGGTCGCCGGCTGGGGCGGCTGGCGCGCGACGCTAGCCGTCATCGGCGCCGGCAGCGCCGCGATCCTGGCCTTCCTGGCGCTGCGCCTGCCCGAGACGATCGTGCAGCGCAATGCGCACGCCACCGCGCCGGGCCCGCTGCTGGCCGCCTGGGGCCAGGTGGCGCGCCACCCGACCTTTCTCGCCTGGGCGCTGCTGACGGCCTGCACCTACGGCGGGCTGTACACCATCCTCGCCGGCTCGTCCTTCGTCTACATGAACCGCTTCGGCCTCGGCGCCGGCGAGTACGGCCTGGCGATGGCGACCGGCTCGGTGGCCTACCTCGGCGGCACGGTGGTCTGCCGGCGCTGGATCCTGCACCACGGCATGTCGCGTTCGGTGCGCCGCGCGGCGCTCTTCACGCTGGCCGGCGGCCTGGGCACGGCCGGCGCGGCGCTGGCCGGCATCGAGAGCCTCTGGGCCTATCTGCTGCCGCAGGCGCTGTTCTGCTTCGGCCACGGCATCCACCAGCCCTGCGGCCAGGCCGGCGCCGTCGGCCCCTTCCCGCGCGGGGCCGGCGCGGCTTCGGCGCTGGCCGGCTTCGTGCTGGCCTTCACCGCCTTCTGCATCGGCCGCTGGCTGGGGCTGGTGCTCGGCGCCGACGTGCGGCCGTATGCGCTGACCGTCGCCTTCTGCGCCGTGGCGACGACGCTGGTCGCGTGGACGCTGGTGCGGCGGCTGCCCGAGGCGGTGCACAAATGAGCGCACACGCCGTCTGCCTCGCCGGCCCCACCGCCAGCGGCAAGACCGCCGCGGCGCTGGCGCTGGCCGCGCACCGGCCGGTGGAGATCGTCAGCGTCGACTCGGCGCTGGTCTATCGCGGCCTGGACATCGGCACGGCCAAACCCAGCGCCGCCGAACGTGCCGCCGCGCCGCACCACCTGATCGACATCGTCGACCCGGCCGACAGCTACTCGGCGGCACGTTTCGTCGCCGACGCCAGCCGGCTGGTCGACGAGATCACCGCGCGCGGCCGGCTGCCGCTGCTGGTCGGCGGCACGATGCTGTACTTCAAGGCGCTGCGCGACGGCCTGGACGCGATGCCCGAGACCGACCCGGCGATCCGCGCCGCGCTCGACGCGCGCGCCGCCGCCGAGGGCTGGCCGGCGCTGCACGCCGAACTCGCGCGTGTCGACCCGCCGACGGCCGCGCGGCTGGCGCCCCACGACGCCCAGCGCATCCAGCGCGCACTCGAGGTCTATCTCGGCAGCGGCCGGCCGATCTCGGCCTGGCAGCAAGGCGCCCGCAGCGAGAAGCCCGCCGCCGCGGCCTGGCCGCTGGTGTCGCTGGAGCCGGCCTCTCGCGCCTGGCTGCACGAGCGCATCGCGCAGCGTTTCGACGCCATGCTGGCGGCCGGTTTCGTCGACGAGGTGCGTGCCCTGCGTGCGCGCGGCGACCTGCACCCGGGCCTGCCGTCGATGCGCTGCGTCGGCTACCGCCAGGCCTGGGAGGCGCTGGACGCCGGCGACCTGGCGCCGCTGCGAGAACGCGGCATCGCCGCGACTCGCCAGCTCGCCAAACGCCAGATCACCTGGCTGCGGTCCATGCCCGAGCGCGTCGTCGTGGCCTGCGACGCACCCGACGCGCTGGCGCAGGCGCTGGCGGCGCTGGAAGCAGCCGCCGGCTGACCCCGCGCCGGGACGGTCGCGGCCGCTCGGGCATCATCGCCGCCCATGCTGCTGCTCGAGGGTCTGTCCAAGTCTTACGGGGAGACCCGTGTCTTCCACGACGTCACGCTCGAACTGGGCACCGGCGAGTTCGTCGCGCTGCTGGGCGAGTCCGGTGTCGGCAAGTCGACGCTGCTGAACTGCATCGCCGGGCTGGACGGCGCCGACGCCGGCCGCATCACGGTGGGCGGCACCGACCTCGCGACGCTGGACGAAGCCGGCCGCGCCCGGCTGCGCCGCGCCCGCCTGGGTTTCGTCTTCCAGGCCTTCCACGTTCTGCCGCACCTGACGGTGGCCGAAAACGTCGCGCTGCCGCTGCTGCTGCTGAACCGTCCGGACGAGCGCCGCGTCGCCGCGCTGCTGGACGCCGTCGGCCTGGGCGCGCTGGGTGCACGTTATCCGGCCCAGCTTTCCGGCGGCCAGCTGCAGCGCGTGGCGATCGCGCGCGCGGTGGTGCACGCGCCCGGGCTGATCCTGGCCGACGAACCGACCGGCAACCTCGACCCCGAGACCGCCGAACGCGTGCTCGGCGTGCTGCTCGCCCAGGTGCGCGAAGCCGGTGCCGCCTGCCTGCTGGTGACGCACTCCGAAGCCGCCGCGGCGCGCGCCGACCGCGTGCTGCGCCTCAGCGCGCACGGCATCGTGGCGCGATGAACCGCCACCTGCTGGCCAGCCTGCTGTGGCGCGAGTGGCGCCACCACCCTTGGCGCCACGGCGTCGCGCTCTTGGCGGTGGCGCTGGGCGTCGCGCTGGCGTATTCGGTGCACCTGATCAACAGCTCGGCGCTGTCCGAGTTCTCGGCCGCGGTGCGCGCCGCCAACGGGGAGCCCGACCTGACGATCCGCGGCCAGCGCGAAGGTTTCGACGATGCGCTGTTCGACCGCGTCGCGACCGACGCCGCGGTCGAGCTCGCCAGCCCGGTGGTCGAGTTCGAGACCTATGCCGCGACCGCCGACGGCCGGCGTGTCGCGCTGCGTGTCGTCGGCATCGACGTGCTGCGCATCGCGCCGGTGGCGGCGACGCTGCTGCCGCGCCCGGCCGACGACAGCCGCACGATGGCCGGACTGGACCCGGCGCTCGTCTTCCTCAACACCGCGGCGCGCCAGCAGACCGGCGCCGCCGACGGCACGATGCTGGCGCTGCAGGCGGGCACCGCCTGGCAGCGTTTCGAGATCGCCGGCAGCGTCGCCGCCGGCGGGCCGCCGATGGCGGTGATGGACGTTGCCGCGGCGCAGACGCGTTTCGGCTACGACGGCCGGCTGACGCGCATCGACCTGCGGCTGGCGCCGGGAACGGATTGCGCGGCGTTGGTCGCCCGGCTGGCGCTGCCGGCCGGTGTCGAGGCCGTCGCGCCGGGCGAAGCCGAGCAGCGCATCTCCAACCTGTCGCGCGCCTACCGCGTCAACCTGACGGTGCTGGCGCTGGTGGCGCTGTTCGTCGGCGCCTTCCTCGTGTTCTCGGTGGTCTCGCTGTCGGTGGCGCAGCGCACGCCGAGCTTCGCGCTCCTGGGCGTGCTCGGGCTCACCGCCGGCGAGCGCCGCGGCCTGGTGCTGGCCGAATGCGCGGCGCTGGGCGCGGCCGGCAGCGCGGCCGGGCTGGCGCTGGGCGCCGGCATGGCGGTGCTGGCGCTGCGCTGGATGTCGGGCGACCTGGGCGGCGGCTACTTCCCCGGCATCGCGCCGACGGTGCGTTTCGGCGCCGGCGGCGCGCTGGCCTTCCTGGCGCTGGGCACGGCCTCCGCGCTGATCGGCGGCTGGTGGCCGGCGAAACAGGCCGAGCGCCTGGCGCCGGCCCAGGCGCTGAAAGGCCTGGGTGCACCGCAGCAGCCGGCGCCGCCGGCCCTGCCGGGCCTGCTGCTGCTGGCCGCCGGCGCTGCGCTGGCCTTCGCGCCACCGGTCTTCGGCCTGCCGCTGGCGGCTTACGTCGCGGTCGCGGCGCTGCTCTTCGGCGGCGTCGCGCTGGTGCCGGCCGTCGTTCACGCGCTGCTCGGAGGGATCTCGACGCCGCGTTCGGCGCTGGCGCTGCTGGCCTTGCAGCGTGCCCGCTTCCAGCGCGCGACGGCCACCGCCGCGGTGTCGGGCGTCGTCGCCAGCCTGGCGCTGTCGGTCGCGCTGACGGTGATGGTGGCCAGCTTCCGCGACGGCGTCTCGCACTGGCTGGACTCGATGCTGCCGGCCGAGCTCTACGCGCGCAGCGCCGCCACCGGCGGCACCACCGAGCAGGCCTGGCTGCCGCCGGACTTCCTCGCCGCCGCGGCCAGCGTGCCCGGCGTCGCGCGCGTGGCGGCGACGCGCCACCGCGCGCTGCAGATGGCCGAAGGCCGGCCGGCGGTGACGCTGATGGCGCGGCCGGTGCCCGACGCGGCGAGTGCGCTGCCGCTGGTCGGCACGGCGCTGCCGCCGCGCGCCGGCGAGACCGGCGTCTGGGTCAGCGAGGCCATGGTCGACCTCTACGGCGCCAAGGTCGGCGGCACGCTGGTGCTGCCGCTGGCCGGCGGCACGACGGTGCGCGTGCTCGGCGTCTGGCGCGACTACGCGCGCCAGTTCGGCAGCATCGTGATGGACGCCGCCGACTACCGCCGCATCACCGGCGACGAACGCGTCAACGACCTGGCGCTGTGGCTGGCGCCCGGCGCCGAGATGGCCGCGGTGCAGGCGCGGCTGCGCGCGCTGCTGCCCGACCCGGCGATGCTCGAGTTCGCCGCCACCGGCGAGCTGCGCGTGATGTCGCTGCGCATCTTCGACCGCAGCTTCGCCGTCACCTACTACCTGCAGGCGGTGGCCATCGGCATCGGCCTGGTCGGCATCGCCGCCAGCCTGTCGGCCCAGGTGCTGGCGCGGCGCAAGGAGTTCGGCCTGCTGGCGCACCTGGGGCTGACACGCGGCCAGGTGATCACGCTGGTCGCCGGCGAAGGCGCGGCCTGGCTGGCCGCCGGGGTGCTGGTCGGGCTGGCGCTGGGCATGGCGGTCAGCGCGGTGCTGGTCTTCGTCGTCAACCCGCAGAGTTTCCACTGGACGATGGAGCTCGTCGTGCCGGTCGGGCGGCTGGCGGCGCTGGCCGCGGCGGTGTTCGCCGCCGGCATCGCCACCGCCGCGTTCAGCGCGCGCAGCGCCGCCGGCCGCTCGGCGGTGCTGTCGGTGAAGGAGGACTGGTGATGCGACGCCGCCATCTGCTGCTGCTCGCCGGCGCCGCCTCGCTGCCGGTGCAGGCCGGGATCCGCCGCCGGCCGCTGGCCTTCCCGCGCGACCACGGCGCCCACCCCGACACGCGCACCGAGTGGTGGTACGCCACCGGCTGGGCCGGCACGCCCGAGGCGCCGCGCTGGGGCTTCCAGCTGACCTTCTTCCGCAGCCGCACCGGGCTGGCCGAGGACGTGCAGAGCCGCTTCGCGCCGCGCCAGATCCTGTTCGCGCACGCCGCGCTGACCGACCTGGGCGCGCGCCGCCACCACCACGCGCAGCGCATCGCACGCTGGTCGGGCGACGGCAGCGAAGGCCCGGCCTGGGCGAAGACCGACGACGTTGGCGTGCGCCTGGGCGACTGGCAGCTGGAACGGTCGGGCAGCGGCTACCGCGCGCGGCTGCCGGCCGGCGACTTCGGCCTGGACCTGACTCTGGCACCGACGCAGCCGCTGCTGCTGCAGGGCGACGCCGGTTTCTCGCGCAAAGGCCCGGACGAACGCCAGGCCAGCCATTACGTGAGCGAGCCCCAACTCGCGGCCTCGTGCCGATTCAGCGCCGACGGCCGCCCGGCCGAGGCCCGCGGCGTCGCCTGGATGGACCACGAGTGGAGCGACGAGATCCTGCACGCCGAGGCCGTCGGCTGGGACTGGATCGGCATCAACCTGTTCGACGGCAGCGCGCTGACCGCCTTCCGCCTGCGCCGTGCCGACGGCGCGGCGCTGTGGGCCGGCGGCAGCTGGCGTGCGGCCCACGGCACGGCGGCGGCTTTCGCTCCCGGCGACGTGGTCTTCACGCCCGGCCGGCGCTGGACCAGCCCCGCCACCCGCGCCGACTACCCGGTCGAGTGGCAGGTCGACACGCCGGCCGGCCGCTGGCGCGTGCGCGCGCTGCTCGACGGCCAGGAACTCGACAGCCGCGGCGGCACCGGCGCGGTCTACTGGGAGGGCCTGAGCGAACTGCTCGACGACAGCGGGCGCCGCGTCGGCCTGGGCTACCTGGAGATGACGGGCTACGCCAGCCGGCTGCGCCTGGGCTGATCAAGGCGGCGGCGCGTCAGCGCGGCGGCGGCGCAGGTCCACCGGCGCGGCGCGCACGCAGTTGCCGCCGGCCTGCTGCGCGGCGGCGAGTGCGGCTTCGACGTCGTCGATCAGCGCCGACAGGTTCTGGTGCGCCGGCCGCAGCGCCGCGACACCGACGCTGACGGTGACACGCAGCGGATGCGCGCCGCAGGGGATCTCCATCTGCTCGGCGCGCTCGCGGATGCGCTCGGCGACGTCGAGCGCACCGGTCGGGTCGGCGTGCACCAGCCAGACGGCGAACTGGGTGTCGCCGAAGCGCGCGATCAGGTCGCCGCCGCGCAGCGTCTGCTCGGTGTCGCGCGCCAGCGCGCGCAGCGCGGTCTCGGAGGCGGCGACACCGCGGCCTTCGATCAGCCGGTCGACCTGGTCGACCTCGGCGACCAGCAGCGCCGCGCCGGTGCCGTAGCGGCGCGCCCGCGACCACTCGCGTTCGGCCGAGGCGAGGAAATTGGGCCGGTTGGCGATGCCGGTGGCCGGGTCGACGGTGTCCAGCCGCGCCAGCGCGGCGCGCGTGCCGTCCAGCGCACGCAGCAGGTGCAGCAGCCACAGCACCAGCGGCACGCCGACCCCGGCGGCGGCCAGCGCCGCGGCCGCCGGTGCCGCCAGCGTGCCGAAACCGCCGAACAGCCGCGCCAGCCCCCAGCCGGCGGCGGCCATCAGCGCGACCAGCAGCACGCCGAGCGCGACCCCGGTCGCCAGCCGGCGACGCGGAGTAAGGGTCTCGTCGGGGGTCGGGATCGTCGGAACGTTCAGCATGGGCGCACCGCCGTCCGGTATTCGACCACATCCGGAGGCGACTGAAGCATACGGTCATCACCCCCTAGAAAGCGGGCTTCGGCCGCTTGCTCTGCGTCAAGCGGACCGGGCGGGGCGCACAGGATGCTGACCGCGACCCCAACAGACATCACAACGGAGACAGAGATGGGCAGCCCGAAGTTCGTCGACTCGATCGAGGCGGCGGTCGACCTGGTCCTGGCCAGCGTGCCGGGCGACATCGTGCTCGGCATCCCGCTGGGCGTGGGCAAGCCCAACCCGTTCGTCAACGCGCTGTACCGGCGGCTGCGCGCCGATCCGTCGCGGCGGCTGCGCATCGTCACCGCGCTGTCGCTGCAGAAGCCGGTCGGCAAGACCGACATCGAGCGCCACTTCCTCGAGCCGCTGGTGGCTCGCGTCTTCGAGGACTACCCCGACCTGGACTACGTCGTCGACCTGCGCGCCGGCCGGCTGCCGAGCAACGTCGAGGTCAGCGAGTTCTTCATGAAGACCGGCGACTACCTGGGCAACGCCGCGGCGCAGCAGAACTACATCTCGACGAACTACACCTTCGTCGCGCGCGACATGGCGGTGCAGGGCATGAACGTCATCGCCCAGGCAGTGGCGGCGCGCGGCACCGGCGCGCAGATGCGGCTGTCGCTGTCGTCCAACCCCGACGTCAGCGCCGAGATCATCGAGCGCGTGCACGCCAGCGGCCGCAAGGTGATGACCGTCGGCGTCGTCAACCAGAAGATGCCGTTCATGCCCAACGGCGCCGAGGTCGACCCGGGGCTGTTCGACCTCGTCGTCACCGACCCGCGCGGCACGCACGCCGTGTTCGCGCCGCCGAACAACAAGGTCTCGTTCGCCGACTACGCGATCGGCCTGCACGCCTCGAGTTTCGTCGTCGACGGCGGCACGCTGCAGATCGGCATCGGCTCGCTGGGCGACGCGATCGCGCAGTCGCTGATCGTGCGCGACCGCCACGGCAGCGAGTACCGCCGCATCCTCGAGTCGCTGACCCAGGGCGACCTGTCCGGCCGCGAGACCGGGCGCTTCGACACCGGGCTCTACGGCTGCTCGGAGATGTTCGTCAACGGCTTCCTGAAGCTCATCGAGGCCGGCATCGTGCGCCGCGAGGTCTATGCCGACGCGGTGCTGCAACGCCTGCTCAACGAAGGCCGCATCGCCGACGCGACGGTGCGCCCGCAGACCCTCACGGCGCTGCTGGAGGCCGGCCGCGTGCGCGCGCCGCTGGACGCGCGCGACCTGGCCTATCTGCAGAAGTTCGGCGTGCTGCGCGCCGACGTGCGCCTGGACGGCGGCGAGCTCGTCTGCGGCACGACGCGCTGCAGCGCCGACCTGCGCGATGCCCGCGCCTTCGACACCGTCTGCGGCACGATGCTCGGCTCGCGGCTGCTGGGCGGCGTCTTCATGCACGGCGGCTTCTTCCTCGGCCCGCGCGACTTCTACGAGCGCCTGCGCACGATGCCGCCGCAGGAGCTGGCGAAGATCGACATGACGCGCATCGACTTCATCAACCAGCTCTACGGCGACGACGAGTTGAAGCGCCAGCAGCGCCGCCGCGCGCGCTTCATGAACACGACGATGGTCGTCACGCTGCTCGGCGCCGCGGCCAGCGACGCGCTGGAGAACGGCCAGGTGGTCAGCGGCGTCGGCGGCCAGTACAACTTCGTCGCGATGTCGCACGCCCTGCCCGACGCGCGCCTGGTGATGATGCTGCGCTCGACGCACGCGACGAAGCAGGCGCTCACCAGCAGCATCGTCTGGAACTACGGCAACGTGACGATCCCGCGCCACCTGCGCGACATCGTCGTCACCGAGTACGGCGTCGCCGACCTGCGCGGCCAGCCCGACGGCGAGGTCGTCAAGCGCCTGATCGCGATCGCCGACTCGCGTTTCCAGGACGAGCTGGTGCGCCAGGCGCAGGCCCACGGCAAGCTCGAAGCCGGCTACGTCGTGCCCGAGCGTCAGCGCCACAACCTGCCGCAGAAGCTGGAAGACCAGCTCCAGCCCTGGGCCGCCGCCGGGCTGCTGCCCGAGTTCCCGTTCGGCACCGACCTCACCGACGACGAGATCCGCATCGTGCGTGCGCTGAAGAAGCTCAAGCACGCCAGCGAGCACCCGGCCGAACTGCTGCAGATGACGGTCAAAAGCCTCTGGGAAGGCCGCGAGGCGCCGCGCGCCTACCTGGAGCGCCTGGGCCTGGCCGACGCGCACGGCCTGCGCGACCTGCTGGTGCGCCGGCTGCTCGCCAACAACCTCTAGCGCCCGGCCCGCCGCCAGCGCCGTCGGCCGGCGCTGCCTACACTGCGCGGCGATGGCCTCCTCCTCCACTGCCCCGGCGGCGCGTGCCGCCGAAGAGCCGGCGCCGGCGCGCCGCGTGCGTTCCCTCTCCGGACTGCTGCCTTTCGTGCGGCCGTATCGCGGCCGCGTCGCGCTGGCCGGTTTGTTCCTCGTGCTCGCCGCGGCCAGCACGCTGGCCTTCCCGGTGGCGCTGAAGTCGCTGATCGACCAGGGCCTGGTCGCCGCCGACCCGGGCCAGCGCGTGATGGCGCTGCGCGGGCACTTCCTGGCGCTGTTCGCCGTCGGCGGCGCGCTGGGGCTGTTCTCGGCGCTGCGCTTCTACATGGTCACCTGGCTGGGCGAGCGCATCACCGCCGATTTGCGCAACGCGGTCTACGCCCACGTCGTGCGCCAGAGCCCGGAGTTCTTCGAGACCACCCAGACCGGCGAGGTGCTCAGCCGCCTGACCACCGACACGACGCTGGTGCAGACCGTCGTCGGCTCCAGCCTCAGCCTGGGCCTGCGCAACACCGTGATGGGCCTGGGCGCGCTGGCCGCGCTGGTCGTCACCAACCCCTGGGTGATGACCCAGGTGCTGGGCATCCTGGTGCTGGTCGTGCTGCCGTCGATCTACTTCGGCCGCCGGGTGCGCAAGTTGAGCCGCGCCAGCCAGGACCGCGTCGCCGACTCCAGCGCCATCGCCGCCGAGGTGCTCAACGCGATTCCCGTCGTGCAGGGCTACGTGCAGGAGCGGCGCGAGTCGGCGCGTTTCGACGCCGCCACCGAGAGCGCCTTCGACACCGCGCGCCGGCGCACCGTGGTGCGCTCGCTGCTCGTCGGCTTCATGATCACCGCGACCTTCGGGGCGCTGGTCTGGGGCCTGTACCAGGGCACGCAGGCGGTGATCGAGGGCCGCATCAGCGCCGGCCACCTCGGCCAGACGGTGGTTTTCGTCATCATCTTCGTCGGCGCGGTGGCGGTGCTGTCCGAGGTCTGGGGCGAGCTGCTGCGCGCCGCCGGCGCCACCGAACGGCTGATGGAGCTGCTGGCGGCGCGTTCGCCGGTGGCCGACCCGGCGCAGCCGCGGGCCCTGCCGGCCACCCGGGGCGGCTCGGCGGTGCGACTGGACGCCGTCACCTTCTGCTATCCGTCGCGCCCCGGCCAGCCCTCGCTCGCGGACTTCTCGCTGGACGTGCGCCCCGGCGAGACGGTGGCGCTCGTCGGCCCCAGCGGCGCCGGCAAGAGCACGGTGCTGCAGCTGCTGCTGCGCTTCTACGACGCCCAGGCCGGGCGCGTCAGCATCGACGGCGTCGACGTGCGCGAGGCGGCGCTGGCCGAGCTGCGCGGGCGCATCGGCATCGTGCCGCAGGACAGCACGATCTTCTCGGCCTCGGCGCTGGAGAACATCCGCTACGGCCGCCCCGAGGCCAGCGACGCCGAGGTCATGGCCGCGGCGCGCGCGGCGCACGCCCACGAGTTCATCGAGCGCCTGCCCGAGGGCTACGCCAGCTTCCTCGGCGAACGCGGCGTGCGCCTGTCCGGCGGCCAGCGCCAGCGCGTCGCGATCGCGCGCGCGATGCTGAAGAACCCGCCGCTGCTGCTGCTCGACGAAGCCACCAGCGCGCTGGACGCCGAGAGCGAGCGCATGGTGCAGGCGGCGCTGGAGACGGCGATGGCCGGGCGCACGACGATCGTCATCGCCCACCGCCTGGCCACCGTGCTGCGTGCCGACCGCATCGTCGTCATGGACGGCGGGCGCATCGTCGACGTCGGCACCCACGCCGAACTGGTGGCGCGCGGCGGTCTGTACGCACGGCTGGCGGCGATGCAGTTCGAGCTGGCGCCGGCCTTGTCCTGACTCGGGGGGTTGCCGCCGGTTGCGGCCGCGGCCGGCCGGCGGAAGAATGCGGAAGCGCTGGAAACGCAAGGCTTTTGCCCTGACCGAGGGCCGAGGTCCGCCACTAAGCTGCCGGGACGTTCAGAGCGCCCCTGCCCGAGAGGAAGCCGACTTGCCTGCCGCCC
Source organism: Rubrivivax gelatinosus IL144 (assembly GCF_000284255.1). Taxonomy (NCBI): domain Bacteria; kingdom Pseudomonadati; phylum Pseudomonadota; class Betaproteobacteria; order Burkholderiales; family Sphaerotilaceae; genus Rubrivivax; species Rubrivivax gelatinosus. The sequence continues at coordinate 1,492,099 of NC_017075.1, read as the reverse complement.
TGTCCCTGCCGTCCGGCCCGGAGACGATCCTCATCGTCGACGACGAACCGGCCAATCTGAAGATCCTGGCGACGATCCTGGGGGACAAGGGTTATCGCGTCATCGCCGCGTCCAACGGCGAGACCGCGCTGCGCCTGGCCGAGCGCCCGCCGCTGCCGGCGCTGATCCTGCTGGACGTGATGATGCCGGGCATGAGCGGCATGGTCGTGCTCGAGAAGCTGCGCGAGAACCCGGCCACCCGCGCGATCCCCGTCGTGATGGTCACCGCGCTGGGCAAGGAGCGCGACGAGGAGACCGGCCTGCAGGCCGGCGCCTCCGACTACATCAAGAAGCCCTTCAGCCCGCTGATCCTGCTGGCGCGCGTGCGCACCCAGCTCGACGCGGCGCGCCTGCGTGCGCTGCTGCGCGACGAGCTCCAGCGCGAGAAGCAGCTGCGCGACCTCGAAGGCGACCTGATGCAGACGGTCGTCATCCGCGCGCTGGCCCACCTGGCCGAGACGCGCGACCTGGAGACCGGCAACCACATCCTGCGCACGCAGAAGTACGTGCGCGTGCTCGCCGAAGACCTGCGCCGCCACGGCTGGGAGCTGTCGGACTCGACGATCTCGCTGCTCGAACGTTCGGCGCCGCTGCACGACATCGGCAAGGTCGGCATCCCCGACGAGGTGCTGCTGAAGAAGGGCAAGCTCACCGACGACGAGTGGGTGACGATGAAGAAGCACGCCCGCATCGGCGCCGACGCGATCACGCGCGCCGAGGAGGACGTGCAGCAGGAGATGCGCCTGCGCTGGCACGACGGCGAGATCGACGACAAGACGCGCGACCTGCTCGACTGCCTGCGCATCGCCAAGGAGATCGCCCACCGCCACCACGAGCGCTGGGACGGCCGCGGCTACCCCGACGGCCTGGCCGGCGACGCGATCCCGCGTTCGGCACGGCTGATGGCGCTGGCCGACGTCTTCGACGCGCTGATCTCCAAGCGCTGCTACAAGGAAGCCTGGGACTACGGCCACGCGCGCACGACGATCCTCGAAGGGCGCGGCACGCACTTCGACCCGGCGGTCGTCGACGCCTTCGAGCGCTGCTACGACGAGTTCTGCCGCATCGCGACGACCTTCGCCGACCCCAAGGACGAGCCGCAGGACAGCGCCGACCGTGCCGCCTGACAGCGCCGGCGCGCCGCGCCGGTCCCGCCTGACCGCGCTCCGTGTCGCGCTCGGCTACGCCGGGCTGGCCTCGCTGTGGATCCTGCTGTCCGACCGTTGGGTCGAACACCTGATGACCGATGCCGAGGCGCGGGTGCTCGCCGGCATCGCCAAGGGCTGGGTCTTCGTCGCCGTCACCTCGCTGCTGCTGTACGTGCTGGTGCGCCGGATGGCCCCGGCCGAGCCGGCGAGCGGCCGGCCGCAGCGCGGCGAACGCGTGCTGCCGGCGCTGGTGGCGGCGAGCATCGTGCTGCTGACGGCCGCCGGCCTGGCGCTGGCGCTGCGGCAGCAGCACCGCAGCACCGAGCAGACGCTGCGCTCGATCGCCGACCTGCGCAGCGCCCAGGCCTCGGCCTGGGCCGCGGTGCACCTGGCCGATGGCGGCCGGGTGCGCGAGATCCAGCCGTCGCAGTTGCAGGCGCGGCTGGAACTGCTGCGCGCCGAACGCGGCTACGCCGCCGTCGCCCTGCTCGACGCCCAGTGGCGCAGCGTCTGGTCCTCGGGCCCGGCGCCCGACGCGCCGCAGGACGCTCCCGACCTGCACCCCGACAAGCCCCGCCTGCTGGGGCCGCAGCTCGACGCCGAAGGTCTGCCGCACCTGTTGCTGCTGGTGCCGCTGGCGCCCGGCCAGGCACCTGCCGGCGGCTACGCGCTGCTGCAGCTGGCCGCCGCCGACCTGCCGCCGCTGGCGCTGGGCGGGATGACGATGGAAGGCGCGGCCACGGTGCTGGTGCGCCGCGACGGCAACGACCTCGTCTACTTCGGCGCGCCGGCGCGCAAAGGCTTCGCGATCTGGCGCCGCCCGGCCGACGACTCGGCCATCGCCGCCACCAGCCACCCGGCGGGCACGCTGATCGACGGCGGCGACGAACGCGGCGAGGCCGCGCTGGGCCTGCTCGGCCCGATCGCCGGCACGCCCTGGCAGCTGCTGACGCGCGTCGACCACACGGTGATCGAACGCCAGCGCTGGCAGGCGGCCTCGGGCGTGCTGCTGGCCGCGCTGCTCGCCGGCTTCGGTGCCACGGGGCTGCTGGCGCTGCGCCGCCAGCGCGAGGCCATCGACCGCCACGAGGCCGAGCGCCTCCGCCAAGCCGAACGCGTGGAGGCGCTGGCGGTGTTCGAGGCCATCGCCGACAGCTCGCCGGACATGATCTTCGCCAAGGACCTGCAGGGGCGCTTCCTGCTGTTCAACCGCGGCGCCGAGCGTTTCACAGGCGCCTTGCGCGAACAGATGCTGGGCCGCGACGACTCGGTGCTGTTCCCGCCGGACATCGTCGCCGGGCTGCGCGCGGCCGACCGCCGCGCCCAGGAAGGCGTCATCGAACTCGAGGAGACGCTGCCGACGCCCGACGGGCCGCGCGAGATGACGGTCACCAAGGGCCCGCTGCACAACCGCGCCGGCGAGCTGATCGGCGTCTTCGGCGTCTCGCGCGACGTCACCGACCTGCGCAAGGAACGTGCGCTGCTGGCCGAGACCAGCCGCATCGCGCGCATCGGCGGCTGGAGCTACGATGACCGCACGCGCCGCGTCACCTGGACCGACGAGATCCGGCGCATCGTCGAGGTCGACGGCGAGATCGACCCGGGCATCGGCTTCGCGCTGGGTTTCCTCGGCACCGAGTCGCGCGAGCAGCTCCAGGCCGCGCTGCAGGCCAACCGCGAACACGGCGTGCCACTCGATCTGGAGCTGCCGGTGCAGACCGCACGCGGCCGCGAGCGCTGGGTGCGCATCGTCGGCCAGCTGGAGTTCGAGGGCCGCCGCGTGCTGCACGCCCAGGGCTTCGTGCAGGACGTCACCGAAGCCAAGACGCTGCGCATCGAACTCGACCGCCACCGCGCCGAGCTCGAGCGCCAGGTGCGCGAGCGCACCGCCGACCTGGAGGTCGCCCGCGCGCGCGCCGAGGCCGGCATGCGCGCCCGCGACGCCTTCATCCGCATCATCAGCCACGAGTTGCGCACGCCGCTGCACCAGATCCTCAACCTGGCGCCGCACCTGCACCGCGACGACGGCTCGCCCGAGGACGCTTTCGTCGACGCCGCCGACCGGCTGGCCGAGATCCTCGAGGACGTGCTGACGCTGTCGGAGCTGGAGGCCGGCGGCGTCGTGCCGCGCAGCGCCGACTTCGAGCTCGGCGCGCTGCTGCACCAGGCGCGCGAGCAGGTCGAGGCGGAGGCCCAGCGCAAGGGCCTGGCGCTGACGGTCGACGCCGGCTCGGTGCCGCTGTGGCTGCGCGGCGACCCCGCGATGCTCGGCCGCGCGCTGGGCAACTACGTGCGCAACGCGGTCAAGTTCACCGCCGAAGGCAGCGTCCAGATCATCGCCCGCCGCGTCGCCGAAGACGCCGAGGGCGTGACGCTGCTGCTGGAGGTGCGCGACACCGGCCCGGGCATCGACCCGGCGCAGCAGCCGCGGCTGTTCGGCGCCTTCGAGCCGGGCGACCTCTCGATGACGCGGCGCCACGGCGGCGCCGGCCTGGGGCTGGCGCTGACGCGACGGCTGGCCGAGCTGATGCACGGCCAGGTCGGCGTGCACAGCCGCCCGGGCCGCGGCAGCCGCTTCTGGCTGCGCGTGCACCTGCCGCGCGGCCGCGACGTCTCGACGCGCCCGCCGGGCCAGCTGACCGTCGAGGCGACGCTGCGTGCCCGCCACGCCGGCACGCCGGTGCTCGTCGTCGACGACGACCCGGTCAACCGCGAGAGCGCCTCGGCGCTGCTGGGGGCCGTCGGGCTGAAGGTGCTGCTGGCCGAGAACGGCCACGAGGCGCTCGAGCGCCTGGCCGCCGACCAGCCGGCGCTGGTGCTGATGGACCTGCAGATGCCCGAGCTCGACGGCCTGGGCGCGGCACGCGAGATGCGCCGCCGCGGCGCCACGCTGCCGATCCTGGCGCTGACCGCCTCCGACGCCGACCAGACGCTGACCGAGTGCCTGGCCGCCGGCATGGACCACCACGTGCACAAGCCGGTGGAGCCGCGCGCGCTGTACGAGACGCTGCTGCACTGGCTGGGCAGCGGCGCGGCGGACGCCGACGAAACCGAGCAGGACACCGGCGCCCCGCACCCGGCCCCGGCCGAGGCCGCGCTGCCGCCGCTGCCCGGCGTCGACACCGTCGATGCCTTGCTGCGCTCCGGCGGCAGCGGCGCGCGGGCGCTGGCGCTGCTGCGGCTGTTCGTGCGCACCCACGCCGACGACAGCCCGCAGCTCGAGACGCTGTGCGCCGAGGGCCGCTGGTCGCAGCTGCGCCAGCTCAGCCACGCGCTGCGCGGCGCCGCCGGCAACGTCGGCGCGCGCGAGGTGCACCTGGCGGCCACCCGGCTCGAAGCCCTGCTCGACGAGCAGGCGCCGGTCGCCTCGCGCCAGGAGGCCACGCGCGTGCTGTCGGCCGCGCTGGCCGAACTGATCGACGGCGTGCGCTCCCTGCCCGAACCCGAGGCGCCCGCCGCGCCGTCACGGTCCGTCGGCGACCCGGGCGTCGCCGTCGCCGGGCTGGCGCTGCTGCTGACCTCGGGCGACACCGCCAGCGCCTCGTTCATCGCCGAGCACGAGCCCGAGCTGCGCCAGTCGCTGGGCGCCGAGTTCGAGCATCTCAACGATCTGGTCGAGTCCTTCCGCTTCGACGAGGCCGCCTCGCTGCTGGCAAGGCACGCGGCCTGAACCCGGGCGCGGCCGCGGATAATCCGCGCATGACCGACCCGATCCCGCGCCCGGTGCGCTCGCAGTACGAGGATTTCATGCGCCACGTCTACACGACGGGCGTGCACAAGGGCGACCGCACCGGCACCGGCACGAAGAGCGTCTTCGGCCACCAGATGCGCTTCGACCTGTCCGAAGGCTTCCCGCTGGTGACGACCAAGAAGGTCCACCTCAAGAGCATCATCCTCGAGCTGCTGTGGTTCCTGCGCGGCGACGGCAACGCGCGCTGGCTGCAGGAGCGCGGCGTGACGATCTGGAACGAATGGGCGCGCGAGGACGGCGACCTGGGCCCGGTCTACGGCGTGCAGTGGCGTAGCTGGCCCAAGCCCGACGGCGGCACCGTCGACCAGATCGCCGAGGCCGTGCGGCTGCTGAAGACCGACCCGGACTCGCGCCGCATCGTCGTCAGCGCCTGGAACGTCGCCGAGCTGCCGAAGATGGCGCTGATGCCCTGCCACGCCTTCTTCCAGTTCTACGTCGCCGACGGCAAGCTCAGCTGCCAGCTCTACCAGAGGAGCGCCGACATCTTCCTCGGCGTGCCCTTCAACATCGCCAGCTACGCGCTGCTGACGATGATGATGGCCCAGCAGTGCGACCTGGAACTGGGCGACTTCATCTGGACCGGCGGCGACTGCCACCTCTACAGCAACCACTTCGAGCAGGTGCAGACCCAGCTCGCGCGCGCGCCCTTCCCCTACCCGACGATGGAGATCCGCCGCCGCCCGGCGTCGATCTTCGATTACGAGTACGAGGACTTCGTGCTGCACGACTACCAGCACCATCCCGCCATCAAGGCGCCGGTCGCCGTCTGACGATGACGACGCTGGTTCTGGTCGCCGCCGTCGCGCGCAACGGCGTCATCGGCCGCGACGGCGTGATGCCCTGGCACCTGCCCGAAGACCTGGCGCACTTCCGCCGCACGACGCAGGGGCTGCCGGTGCTGATGGGCCGGCGCACCTGGGAGTCGCTGCCGGAGCGTTTCCGCCCGCTGCCCGGGCGGCGCAACATCGTCGTCACGCGCCAGGCCGGCTGGGCCGCACCCGGCGCCGAGGTCGCGGCCTCACCCGAGGCGGCGCTGGCCCTGGTCGCCGACACGCAGCGCGCCTTCGTCATCGGCGGCGGCGCGCTCTACGCGGCGCTGCTGCCGCACGTCGACGAGCTGGTGCTGACCGAGATCGATGCCGAGTTCGACGGCGACACCCGGCTGCCCGAGACGCTGCGCGACGGCTTCGCCGAGGTCGCACGCGAAGAGCACCGCGCGGCGGCGCCGAACGAGTTCGGCTACGCCTTCGTCACCTACCGCCGCGCCGCCTGAATCAACCGAGCTCGACCCAGACCGGCGCGTGGTCGCTGGGTTTTTCGCGCCCGCGGATGAAGCGGTCGACCTCGGCGGCCTTCAGCCGCGCCGCGGCGGGCGCGTTGAGCAGCAGGTGGTCGATGCGCAGCCCGGCGTTGCGCTCCCAGCGCTGACGGAAGTAATCCCAGTAGGTGTACATCGCCGCGTCGCCGTGCAGCGTGGCCAGCGCGTCGGTGAAGCCCAGCGCCTGCAGACGCGCAAAGGCCTCGCGCGACTCGGGCTGCAGCAAGGCGTCGTTCTGCCAGCCCTTGGGCGAATAGATGTCGCGCACCGCGTCGGTCGGCACGACGTTGTAGTCGCCGGCCAGCACGACCGGCGCGTCCAGGCCCACCAGCGTCGCGGCGTGCTCGTGCAGGCGCTGCATCCACTTCAGCTTGTAGTCGAACTTCGGCCCCGGCTGCGGGTTGCCGTTGGGCAGGTAGAGCGCGCCGACGATCACGTCGCCGACCTGGGCCTCGAGGTAGCGGCTGTGGGTGTCGTCCGGGTCGCCGGGCAGGCCGCGGCGGCGTTCGACCGGCTGCGCGCCGCGCGCCAGCACGGCGACGCCGTTGAAGCCTTTCTGGCCGTGCCAGATCGCGCCATAGCCGGCGGCTTCGATGGCCTGCAGCGGGAAGGTCTCGTCGGATGTCTTCAGCTCCTGCAGGCAGGCGACGTCGGGGGCCGATTCGGCCAGCCATTCGAGCAGCCGCGGCAGGCGCGCCGTGATGCCGTTGACGTTGAACGTGGCGATCTTCATGCGACCGATCGTAGCGAGTCGGGGCCGGGCCGTGGCTGGATGCAAAACCATCACCCCTCGCCGCGCTTGAATGCCCGGCGGCCCGGGCTACGTTGGGACAGCGAAGGCGCCGCCCGAACGGGCGGCCGCCCGCCACCGCAGGGACGCCGGCCGCCGTCCGCTGCGGTCGCCGACAGCCTCGCGGCCGCTGGAGATGGCGATGACACAAACGACGATGGCCGGTGGCTGGTCGCAGTTCCGCTTCGAGCTGAGCGAAAGCGATCGCGACGTGTTCAACGGGGCGATGCACGGCCTGGTCGGCGTCGGCTACAAGCCGCTGGCCGTGGCGACCCAGGTCGTCGCCGGCCTGAACTACTGCTTCCTGTGCAAGGCGCACCCGGTCTATCCGAAGGCCGAAGAGTACGCCGCCGAGGTCTACATCTACGCGCCGCCGCCCCCGGCAGCGCCGCACATCAGCGAGATCAAGCTTCTCGTTCCCTGAGCGCCTCGCACCGGACGCTTCAGCGCGGCGCCGTGGCTTTCAGCCAGCGCCGCGCCGCCTCGGCGTCCGGCGCCTGCGCTCCGGCCTGCTTCAGGTAGGCCTGCAGCTTCGCCCGGCCTTCCTCGCTGCGGCCGGCCTTCATCAGGCTCAGGCCCCAGCGGTAGGTGAACACCGCCGGCAGCGGCTCGCCGACGGCAGCGATCTTCTCGAACACCGGCAGCGCGCCGGCATCGTCCTCGGCCAGCAGCCGGGCCTTCAGTTCCTCGCGGTAGACGGCCAGGCGTTCGGCCGGCGGCATCCATTGCGGGGTGCGCGAGGCCAGTTCGTCGAACTGCTCGCTCGACAGCTTGATGCCCGCCTGCCCTTCGGCACGCGGCAGCGCGAGCAGCAGGCGCACGGTGGCCGGGCGCGGCAGGGCCGCCGGCAGGCGGGCCAGCAACGGCGGCAGCGGCAGCATGAACTGCCCGTCGCGCACCGCGACGACGGTGTCGACGCTGGCCAGCGTGCGGTTCTCGGCGTCCAGCGCCAGCAGCTGCGCCGGCACGTCGAAGCTCTCGAGGCTGCGCACCGAGGTCCAGCGCGTGCGGCCGGTCGGGTTCTCCTCGGTCATCGTGCGGCCCAGGCCGGCGATCGAGGGCCGGTCGCCGCTGCAGCCGCCGCCCGGCGCGTTGCAGGTCCATTCGTAGCGGTAGCGCGTGCGCTCGGACTCCTGCTCGAACCGGCGCTCGACGACGGTCGCGCTGAGCACGTCGTCGACGAAGCGTCGGCCCTCCAGCGCCAGCGGGTACGGGCCGCGCACGGCCTCCCAGCGGCTCTCGGTGGACTTGGGCACCCACATCGGCAGGTAGTCGTCCGCCGCCGCCGGCAGCGCGGCGGCCAGGGCGAGCAGTGGCAGCAGTCGGCGCATCGTCTTCAGCGGCTCAGGCAGAGCTGGCCACGCTCGGTCCAGCTCTTCAGCACACGCAGCTCGCGACCCTGGCGGTCGATCTCGCGCTGCTCCCAGTCTTCGCGGTAGCCCTCGCAGCGGCCGCTGGACGAGACCAGGCGCGCGACCTCGGCGCGGCCGTCGGCGAAGGCGCCGGCACGCTGGTAACGCGCCGGCACGGCAACCTGCCCGCGCGTGTCGAGGTAGCCCCAGGCGCCGCGCTCGCGGAACGCGGCCAGGCCGTCGGAGAACTCGGCCATGTCCTCGTAGCGCGGCGCGAGCACCCAGCGGCCGTCGATGTCGACGACACCCCAGCGCTCGCCGTCGCTGGCCGGCGCCAGCCCGCCGGCGAAACGGCGCAGCGCCTTCCACCGGCCCTCGCCGACGAACTGTCCGTCGCGATCGACGAGGCGCCAGACCTTGCCGTCGTAGACACCGCCGCGGCCCTCGGCAAAAGGCAGCACCGCCTGCCAGCGCGGCTCGACCCGCGGCTCGCCAGCCGGGCTGCGGTAGCCCCAGCGGCCGCTGGCGGCGTCGCGGTAGGCCTCCAGACGCCCGCCGCAGCGCTGCGCGGTGGCCAGCGCCGCCGCCGCGGCGGCGTCGAAACCGGCGCCGGCGGGCACGATGTCCTGCGCGGCGGCGCAGCGCTGGCGCTGCAGTTCGCGGCGCCGCGCCTCGTCGCGCTCCCGCTGCTGGCGGGCCGCCTGGGTGTCGCGCTCGGCCACCTGCGCCTGGCGGCGCGGCAGCGTCTGGGCGTCGACCTCGTCGAACATCGTCTCCAGCGGGTCGGCCGCGTCGCGGCGCCGGGCCTGGGCCTGGCGGCGGCGTTCCAGCTCGCGCACCTCCTCGTCGGCAAGCACGCGTTCGTCCAGCACGCGCAGCGCGTCGAGGTCCAGCTTCAGCGTCACGGCCTCCAGCTGGTGCGCGCTCTCGCGCAGCGTCGCCTCGGCGAGGAAGCGCCGGGCCTCGTCGGCCGGCAGCCAGGCGTCGGCACGCTGCAGCATCTTCTCGCCTTCCAGCCCCGGCGTGCCGCGCAGCAGCAGGCGGTTCCAGGCCGGGCTGCCGGGCACGTTGAACGAGGGCCGCGGATCGCCCTCGGGATGGGCCGCGCCGATGTCGCAGACGATCCACGCGGTGTCGACGCGGCCGGCGCCCAGGCGGCGGTCCAGCGGCAGCACGAAGCGCGCATCGGTCAGCGCGACGCGTTTCCACACCGCTTCGGGCGTGTTGGCGCGGATGTGGTCGAAGACGCGGCCGCCGCTGCGCGGCGTCTTCATCTGCGCCGTGCCGAGCTGCCAGGTGGCGCTGCAGAAGACGACCGGCTCGCCCATCAGCGTCCAGACGCGGGCGTCGAGGTTCAGGCGGATCGTCGCCCAGCTGCCGTCGTCCAGGCGCGGCGCGAGGTTCAGCCGCCAGCTGCGCTGGAGGTCGACGACGGGGCCGGTGGGCGCGGCGCCGGCGGCGCCGCAGGCCAACAAGGTGAGCAGCAGGACCAGGCGCGCGCGCATGGCCGCATTCTTGGCAGCCGGTCGCCGCGGCGCCCTGACCTGCCGCAGGCGCCGCTTCAGGCGTCGAGCACGCGCGACAGGTCGGCGATCAGGTCCTCGGGGTCTTCCAGCCCGACCGAGAAGCGGAAGATGCCGTCGCCGGCATAGGCGTCCCAGGACGCGCGCTGCGCCGGCGTGTCGAGCTGGAACGAGGTGCGCAGCAGGTCCTCGCTGGCGAGGTAGAACAGTAGCGAGCGGTGGTGGCCCAGCGACACCGCGTAGTGGATGACACGCAGCTGCTCGGCGCAGCGCCGCGCCAGCGCGGCACCGTCGGCGACGCGGAAGGTGACCATGCCCGAGGCGTTGCGCATCTGGCGCTGCGCCAGTTCGTACTGCGGGTGCGACGGCAGGCCCGGGTAGATCACGCGTTCGACGCGCGGATGCGACTCCAGGTACTTCGCCAGCGCCAGCGCGTTCTCGGCGTGGGCGCGCATGCGCAGCGGGAAGGTCGCCAGGCCGCGTTGGATCAGCCAGGCGTTGAAGGGGCTCAGCACGCCGCCGAAGCGGATCGCCGTGCGCTGGCGCAGCGCGGCCAGCGCCTCGGCTCCGCCGAGCACCGCGCCGCCCAGCGCGTCGCCGTGGCCGCCCAGGTACTTGGTCAGCGAGTGCACGACGAAGTCGGCACCCAGCGCCAGCGGCCGCGTCGCCAGCGGCGTCGCGAAGGTCGAGTCGACGGCCAGCCGCGCGCCGCCAGCGTGCGCGATGTCGGCGACGGCAGCGATGTCGGTCAGGCGCAGCAGCGGGTTGCAGGGCGTTTCGGCGTAGACCAGGCGTGTGTTGGGCCGCATCGCGGCGGCGACCTGGGCGAGGTCGGAGGTGTCCACGCGCGTGATCTCGATGCCCAGCGAAGGCAGGATCTCGCGCGCCATCTCGGAGGCCGCGGCGTAGGTGACGTCGCTGACGACGGCGTGGTCGCCGGCCTTCAGCAGATGCATGAACAGGCTGCTGACCGCGGCCATGCCGCTGCCGAAGGCGACCGCGGCTTCGGCGCCTTCGAGCGCGGCCAGCTTGACCTCGAGCTGGTGCACCGTCGGGTTGCCCCAGCGCGTGTAGATCCACTTCGTCTCGTCGTCCATGTCCTCGACCGAGAAACCGGCGTCGGCGCCGGTGACGAAGGTCGTCGACATGACGATGTTCGGCGCCGAGGCGCCGGTGGCGGGGTCGGGGGTCTCGCCGGCGTGGATGGCGAGGGTCTGCAGGCCGGCGGAGGGGGCGGTCGGATGTGACATGGGCGGCATCGGATTCGAACGCACCCGATTGTGCGCGCCCGAAACCGCCCGACCGGTCAGCGCGGCGCGGGAATCAGCTTGAGCGCACCCAGCGCGTCGGCCATCGACTTGTCGATCCATTGCATCAGCCCCACGCGGACCGACTCGCGCTGGACGTCGCTGTACTGGTCGAACGACGCCAGGATCGGCAGTTGCGGCGCCTTGCCGTATTCGCAGGGGAAGTCGCTGCCCCATTGCCAGGCGATCTCCTCGCCGGTCTTCACGTCCATGACGTCGACGATGTAGGCGGCGTAGACACAACGCCGAACCAGGCCGAAGAACGAACGTTCAATCAGCCCGTAGCCGGGTGTGAAGAAGCCGCGGTCCTGCGTCGAGGCGGTGCCCGGGCGGACGATCACCAAGCGGTCGAAGCCCTGGCGCGCACCGGCGGTCTTCAGTTGCTGCCAGCCGTCGACCGGCATGCGGTCGGCGACGAGTTCGCCGCGGTCCAGGGGAGCGGCCTCGAAGCTCGACCGGTCCTTCAGCAGCGCGACGGCGCGGTCGGTGGCGTAGGCGTCGACCTTCCACTCCGGCACCTGGGCGACGAAGCTGTCGTTCTGGAACACCGTGGTGCCGATGCGCACGCCATACAGGCGATCACCCAGCAGCGAGACGACACCGATGCGCCGGGTCTGCGACAGGTCCTCTTCGGAGACCCCGCGTTTGGCGCCGAGCACGGCGCAACCGGACAGGAGCGAAACCAGCGCCCAGGAGGCGAGCAGCAGCAGCGGACGACGCATGGCAGAGACAGAACGCCGAAGTTGGTGAAGCGGCCATGATGGCCGCCGCCACCGGCCCCACCGTGATGCATCGCAAGCGGCCATCCCTCGGAACAAGGAGGCGGCGTTGGGGGACGAGGGGGATGAGGGCGCGGGGGGGCTTGGTCCTCGTTCAGCCCTCGCGCGTGAAGTCGCGCAAGAGCCTGAGTGAGGCGTGGCAGGCCTTCCGGCCTGCCACGTCCTCATTCAGTCCTCCAGACCCAGCTCCTGGATCTTGCGGGTGATGGTGTTGCGGCCGATGCCCAGCTTCTGCGCCGCCTCGATGCGGCGGCCGCGCGTGATGTCCAGCGCGGTGTGGATCAGCCGACCTTCGAACTGGCGCGTCAGCACGTCCCAGACGTCGGGCTCGCCGGACTCGAGGCGGCGGCGCGCCTCGCGCTCCAGGTCGGCCAGCCAGCCCGGGGTGGCAGCTTCCGGGGCGACGGCGGGCGCCGCAGGCAGCGGCAGCGCCGACGCGGCCGCCGGCGCGGCATCGGACAGCGCGGCCGGCACGTAGGCGCGCAGTTCGGGCGTCGCCAGCAGCTCCGGCGGCAGGTCCTTGGGTTCGACGACCTGGGCCGGCGCCATCACCGTCAGCCAGTGGCAGACGTTCTCGAGCTGGCGCACGTTGCCGGGGAAGTCGAAGCCCTGCAGCCGCGCGACCGCGGCGTCGGTGATGCGTTTGGCCTCGACACCGAGCTCACGCGCGCTCTTCTGCAGGAAGAAGCGCGTGAGCATCGGGATGTCCTCGCGGCGCTCGCGCAGCGCCGGCAGGCGCAGGCGGATGACGTTCAGGCGGTGGTAGAGGTCTTCGCGGAAGACGCCGTCCTTGACTCGCTGCTCGAGGTTCTGGTGCGTCGCGGCGATCACGCGCACGTTGGTCTTCAGCGGCTGGTGGCCGCCGACGCGGTAGAACTGGCCGTCCGACAGCACACGCAGCAGCCGCGTCTGCAGGTCGAACGGCATGTCGCCGATCTCGTCGAGGAACAGCGTGCCGCCGTCGGCCTGCTCGAAGCGGCCGCGGCGCATGGTCTGCGCGCCGGTGAAGGCGCCGCGCTCGTGGCCGAAGAGCTCGCTTTCCAGCAGGTCCTTGGGGATCGCCGCGGTGTTGATCGCGACGAACGGGCCCTGGCCGCGCGGGCTGTGCTTGTGCAGCGCACGCGCGACGAGCTCCTTGCCCGAGCCGCTCTCGCCGGTGATCAGCACCGTGACGTTGCTCTGGCTGAGCCGGCCGATGGCGCGGAACACGTCCTGCATCGCCGGCGCCTGGCCCAGCATCTCGGGCACGGCCTTGTCGACGGTCTCGCCGACCTCGTCGCGCAGGCTCTCGTCGACGGCGCGGCGGATCAGCTCGACGGCCTTGGTCAGGTCGAAGGGCTTGGGCAGGTACTCGAAGGCGCCGCCCTGGAAGGCCGAGACGGCGCTGTCCAGGTCCGAGTAGGCGGTCATGATGATGACCGGCAGCCCGGGCAGGCGCGCCTTCACCTTGGACAGCAGGTCGATGCCCGAACCGCCGGGCATGCGGATGTCGCTGACCAGCACCTGCGGCTCGTCGTCGTCGAGCGCGGCGAGCACGTCGCGTGCGCCGGAGAAGCTGCGCACCGCGAACTGCTCGCGCACCAGCGCCTTCTCCAGAACGAAGCGGATCGACTGGTCGTCGTCAACGATCCAGATAGGCTTCATAGGCCCCCCCGTAGCGTCTTCGGACCGGCGGAACCGGGTTCGTGGCGGCGGCTTGACAGCTTGGACTGCGTGACGCGGGCAAGGATCATCGAGTCGGACTCAAGGCAGAGGAATCAGCAGCTTGAACACGGTCCGGCCCGGGACGCTGTCGCATTCGATCGTGCCCTGATGCTGCTGCACGAATGTCTGCGCCAACGTCAGCCCGAGGCCGGAACCGTTTTCGCGCCCCGACACCAGGGGGTGGAAGATGCGATCGCGGATGGCTTCGGGCACGCCCGGCCCGTTGTCCTGGATATGCAATTCGAGTGCCAGCCGGAAACGCTTGCGCCCGAAGGTGACCTGGCGCGCGACGCGTGTGCGCAGCACGATCTCGGCGTCGCCGGCGGCGATGCGCTCGGCCAGCGCCTGCGTCGCGTTGTGGGCGATGTTCAGCACCGCCTGGATCAGCTGCTCGCGGTCGCCGCGGAACTCGGGGATCGAGGTGTCGTAATCGCGTTCGACGGTCAGCCCGCGCGGGTACTCGGCCATCACCAGCGAGCGCACGCGTTCGCAGATCTCGTGGATGTTGACGTCGCCGACGACGTGCGGCCGGCGGTGCGGCGCCAGCAGCCGGTCGACGAGCGCCTGCAGCCGGTCGGCCTCGTGGATGATGACCTGCGTGTACTCGGTCAGCTCCTTGGACTGCACGTCCATCGCCAGCAGCTGCGCCGCGCCGCGGATGCCGCCCAGCGGGTTCTTGATCTCGTGCGCCAGGTTGCGCACCAGCTCCTTGTTGGCCTGCGCCAGGCCGTGGGCGCGCTCCTCGCGGTCCAGCCGGGTCTGCTGCTCGACCTCGATCAGCTCGATCAGCACGCGCTCGGCGTGGTCCATCTGGCTGACGATGACGTGCACCGGCAGGTCCGCCGCCGGCCCCAGCGAGGCCGGGCGCTTGAGCACGCCGTCGAAGCGGCCGCAGGAGACCTCGCCGTTAACCACCGAGGCCAGCGTCTCGCGCAGCCGCGCCGAGTCGACGAGCCAGTCGAACACGCTGCCGCGGCGCAGCGTGCGCCGCGACTGGCCGATCAGGTTCTCCAGCGTCGAGTTGACGAACAGGCAGCGGCCGTCGGCGGCACCGATGCCGACCATCGTCGCCAGGTAGTCGAAGGCGTCGAAGGCGTCGAAGCCGTCGAGCGCGTCGGGATCGGCGCTCACGGCGAGACCTTGGACAGCTCGCGCCGGATGGCCGCGACGTCCTCTTCCTTGCGCTCGATCTGCGCCTTCAGCGAGGCCGTGCGGTCCAGGTACTTCTGGTAGTTGCGCTCGTCGCCGCGGCGCTCGGGCTGGCCGTCCTTGTATTCCTTGCGCAACTCGGCGAGGCGCTGTTCCTCGCGCTGCAGCTCGTCTTGCAGGATGCGGCGCGCGTCGCTGTCGCGGGCGCGCTGCTCGGCCGGGTCGACTCGGCTGTCGGCCGGACGGGCGCCGGACGCCGGTGCCGCGGGCGTGGGCCGGCGCGTCTGCACGATCGTGATCGGCGAGCCTTCGATCGTGCGGCAGCCGCGGTCCTTGGCCTGCTGCGGCGTCAGCATGTTGGTGTAGCTCTCGGGGTTGCCGGGGCAGCGGTAGACGGGACCGCTGTCGCCTTGCGCGTGCGCGGCCGCCGAGGCCAGCAGCAGCAAGGCGAGGCCGGCGCTTCGCCGACGGGACATGGGGAATACCTCCGTGCGGTGGATTGTGGCGCGCCGAAACGAAGAAGGGACGGCGAACCGTCCCTTCTGCAGTACGTGACGCGCGAGCGCCGCCGGACTTTAGATGCTGTAGTACATGTCGAACTCGACCGGATGGGTCGTCATGCGGAAGCGCGTGACTTCCTGCATCTTCAGGTCGATGTAGGCGTCGAGGTACGCATCGGTGAACACGCCGCCCTTGGTCAGGAAGGCGCGGTCCTTGTCGAGGTACTCGAGGGCCTGGTCGAGGCTGTGGCAGACGGTCGGGATCTTCGCGTCTTCTTCCGGCGGCAGGTGGTACAGATCCTTGGTGGCGGCTTCGCCCGGGTGGATCTTGTTCTCGACGCCGTCCAGGCCGGCCATCAGCAGCGCGGCGAAGCCCAGGTACGGGTTCATCAGCGGATCCGGGAAGCGCGCCTCGATGCGGCGGCCCTTCGGGTTGCTGACGAACGGGATGCGGATCGAGGCCGAGCGGTTGCGGGCCGAGTAGGCCAGCTTGACCGGCGCTTCGAAGCCCGGCACCAGACGCTTGTAGCTGTTGGTGCCCGGGTTCGTGATCGCGTTCAGCGCACGGGCGTGCTTGATGATGCCGCCGATGTAGTACAGCGCGAACTCGGACAGGCCGCCGTAGCCGTCGCCGGCGAACAGGTTCTTGCCGTCCTTCCAGACCGACTGGTGCACGTGCATGCCGGAGCCGTTGTCGCCGACGACGGGCTTGGGCATGAAGGTCGCGGTCTTGCCGTAGGCGTGCGCGACGTTGTGGATCACGTACTTCTGCAGCTGCAGCCAGTCGGCGCGCTCGACGAGCGTGCTGAACTTGGTGCCGATCTCGTTCTGGCCCGGGGCCGCCACTTCGTGGTGGTGGACTTCGACCGGGATGCCCAGCGATTCGAGGATCAGGCACATCTCCGAGCGCATGTCCTGGAAGCTGTCGACCGGGGGCACCGGGAAGTAGCCACCCTTGACCGCCGGACGGTGGCCCATGTTGCCGCCTTCGAGCTCCTTGCTCGTCGACCACGGCGCTTCTTCCGACGTGATCTTCACGTGGCTGCCGTCCATGCCGACGTGCCAGTGGACCTGGTCGAAGATGAAGAACTCGGGTTCCGGGCCGAAGAAGGCGGTGTCGCCCAGGCCACTGCTCTTCAGGTAGGCCTCGGCGCGCTTGGCCAGCGAACGCGGATCGCGGTCGTAGGGCTTGCCGTCACCCGGCTCGAGCACGTCGCAGGTCAGGATCAGCGTCGGCTCTTCGTAGAACGGGTCGATGTTGGCGCTGTTCGGGTCCGGCATCAGCAGCATGTCGGACGCTTCGATGCCCTTCCAGCCGGCGATCGAGGAGCCGTCGAAGGCATGACCGGCGGTGAACTTGTCTTCGTCGAAAGCGGAAACGGGCACCGAGACGTGCTGTTCCTTGCCGCGGGTGTCGGTGAAGCGGAAGTCGACGAACTTGACTTCGTTCTCCTTCACCAGCTTCATCACGTCGGCAACGGTCTTTGCCATTCAGATCTCCTAGCGGGGGCTCGTGGAAAAGGTTGGTCTGATCGGGGCGACCCCTCGGTACTAACCCCGAAAGGCGCGAGCGAATGTAGCAGAAGGTGTGCCAAGGAACGGCACTCCAGCGCAGGCACGATGCAGGACGCGGCGACGCCTCCCACGAAGCCTGGCGCCGGCTATTCCAGTCTGGTGCGAAGTGTCGCACCAATGAGGTGCGCACCGTGGTGCATCAACGCACCAACTCGTCGCCCAGCCGTGCACCGAGTGCCGCGGCCCCGTCGCGCAGCGCCGCGTAGGCGGCGTCGACGAGCTCGCCGCGGCCCTTGACGCCCAGCTCGATGTGGCGTCCGTGCGTCGGGTGGTCGACGCTGGGCAGGCTGAAGACCTTGACCGGCGCGAAGCGGGTCTCGATCTCCTCCATCAGAGGCGTCAGCGTCGACTCCATCGACCCGAAGACGAGCACGGAACGTTCGCGCGGCGCTGCATCCTGGTGCAGATGGCCGTAGCGGCCGTCGAGCACCGACTCGACCATCGGCCAGGCCATCACCGGGAAACCGGGCACGAAGTGCACGTGGCCGACCGAGAAGCCGGGGATCTTGTTGTACGGATTGGGAATGATCGCCGCACCGGCCGGGAACACGCCCATGTGCAGCCGGCGCGCGTTGTCCGGCCGGTCGGGCTCGTAGGGCTCGCCCTGTTCGGCGGCCATCTCGCGGATGCGCGAGAGGATCAGGTCGCGCGCCTCGGGGTGCAGCGCCAGCGGCACGCCCAGCGCGTCGGCCGCGGCCTGGCGCGTGTGGTCGTCGGGTGTAGCGCCGATGCCGCCGAAGGAGAACACCAGGTCGCCGCTGGCGAAAGCCTGGGCCAGCGTCTCGCTGATGCGCGCGCGCTCGTCGCCGACGTAACGCGCCCAGGACAGGGTCAGGCCGCGCGCCGCCAGCATCTCGATCAGCTTGGCCAGGTGCTGGTCGCGGCGTTTGCCGGAGAGGATCTCGTCGCCGATGATGATGGTGCCGATGTTCATGGCGGTGGCAGCGTGTCGAGGGTGACGGGCGGCGGCGCTTCGGCCACCGGCAGGTCGACGGCACTGGCCTCGCGGCGCAGGCGCTCGAGCGCGTCGAGCGCGAAGTGCGCGAACCAGGCCGAGGCAAACGCGAAGACCAGCGTGTACAGCCAGACCGAGGCGACGATCAGCACCGGCGCCAGGATCAGCGTCGCGGCGCTGACGGCCCACAGCAGCGTCGGCGCCGCGCCCAGGTAGCCGCAGATGACGCCGATGGCCAGCAACTGCCAGCGCTGCTCGGCCATGATGCGGCGGCGCTCGTCGGCGTCGGCGTGCGCGGCCAGCACGTCGAAGGTGTAGACGCGGTAGGTCAGCCAGCCCCAGATCAGCGGCGGCAGCACCAGCGCGACCAGCGGCACCAGCCACAACGGCAGGCTGAGCACCAGCACCACGACGGCGGCGATCGTCGCCGACAGCGACCAGGCCAGCCCCTGCCACCAGCGCCCGCCGCGGCGCCGCTCCAGCGTCGGGAAACGCCGCGCGGCGACGAGGTCGACGATGGCAGGCGTCACCAGCAGCGCCACCAGCAGCAGCGTGACGACGATCAGCGCCGGCACCGCCAGCGCGACGACGACCAGCGGCGCGACCAGCGCGTGCAGCCCCTGGCCGCCGATCGCGTCCAGCCAGCGCAGCGCAGCGGACACCAGCGCCCACTGCTCCAGCGTCGCCCGCACCGCGTCGACCGCGCCCTCCCAGAACGCCCAGCCGGCGAAACCGGCCGCGCCGCCGGCGATCAGCAGCGGCAGAAGCGACCAGAGGATGACGCGCGGATGCAGGCAGTAGGCCGCGGCGCGCCAGAAGGCGTCGAGCAGCCGCGTCATCGTGCGGCCCTGGAAAGCGGAGGCGGGCGCGGCGTCACGGGCTTACTCGTCGTCGCCGCCGAACAGGCCGCCGAGCACGCCGCCGGCCGCCGCGAAGGGCAGCACCGAGCCTTCCTCGCGCGAGCCGCCGCGCTGCGGCGCCGCGGCGAAGATGCGCGAAGCCAGGCGCGAGAACGGCAGGCTCTGCAGCCAGACCGTGCCCGGGCCGGTCATCTTGGCCAGGAACAGGCCCTCGCCGCCGAACAGCGCGGTCTTGATCTTGCCGACGTACTGGATCTCGAAGTCCACGCCCGGCGTGTAGGCGACGACGCAGCCGGTGTCGACGAGCAGCGTCTGGCCGGCCTGCAGTTCGCGGCGCACGACGGTGCCGCCGGCGTGCACGAAAGCCAGGCCGTCGCCGTCCAGGCGCTGCATGATGAAACCTTCGCCGCCGAAGAAGCCGGTCGACAGCTTCTGCTGCAGCGCGATGCCCAGCGAGACGCCGCGCGCGGCGCAGAGGAAGGCGTCCTTCTGGCAGATCAGCGTGCCGCCCATCTTCGACAGGTCCATCGGCAGGATCTTGCCCGGGTAGGGCGCGGCGAAGGCGACACGCAGCTTGCCCGCGCCCTGGTTGGTGTAGACGGTGGTGAACAGCGACTCGCCGGTGACCAGACGCTTGCCGGCCGACAGCAGCTTGCCGAACAGGCCGCCGCCGGCGTTCTGGCGGCCGTCGCCGAACACGGTGTCCATCGTGATGCCGGCGTCCATGAACATCATGCTGCCGGCTTCGCCGACCGCAGCCTCGCCCGGATCGAGTTCGATCTCGACGAACTGCATCTCCGAGCCCTTGATCTCGAAGTCGACGACGTCCATTGCCATGGTGGTTTCCTCGCGGTAAGCGGTGAGAGTGGATTCGGCGGCGATGGTACCGAAGCGCCCGCGTCGCCGCCTTGACGCCGGCGCGCGTCGATAATCCGCCGCCATGCCAGCCCGCGCCCTGCCCCGCCGATGATCGGCTCGATGCTCTCGATCGCGCTCGGCGCCGCGCTCGGCGCGCTGCTGCGCTGGTGGTTGGGGCTGGCGCTCAACGGCCTGTTCCCGACGCTGCCGCCGGGCACGCTGGCGGCCAACCTGCTCGGCGGCTACCTGATCGGCGTCGCGCTGGCGCTGTTCGCGCACCATGTGACGCTGCCGCCGGAATGGCGGCTGTTCGCCATCACCGGCTTCCTCGGCGGCCTGACGACCTTCTCGACCTTCTCGGCCGAGGTCGTCACGCTGCTGCAGCAGGGGCGGCTGGCCTGGGCGGCGACGACGGTGGCGGTGCACGTCGTCGGCTCGGTGCTGATGACGCTGGGCGGCATCGCCACCTACGAGGCGCTGCGCCGCGCCTGAAGGCGCGCCGGCCTCAGCCGGCGACCGTCAGCCGCGCGGGCGACAGGTAGTCGACGCGGTAGTCCTCGAAGGACTGGGTGTCGGCGGCCTCGATGCGGCGCTGGGCCTGCAGCGAGGCCAGCGCCTCGGCGCGGAACTCGGCCTCGACCTCGGCCGGGAACGGCAGCGCCCGCAGCGCACCCTTGGTCTGCTCCGACTGCGCGAGCACGAAGTCGCAGAACGAACCGCCGAAGTCCGAACGTGCCGCGGCCAGCACCCGCGCCGACGGCGTCGTCTGCAGCCAGCGCAGGCGTTCGTCGGCCTGGGCGACGGCCCGCGCGTAGGCGTCGCCGCCGAGCACCGCGTCGACCTGCTGCGCCAGCGGCAGACAGCCGGCGACGATCTCCGCCGCCCAGTCGGCCAGCGCCACCGAGCGGCCGCCGCGCTCCAGCCGCAGCCCGGGCTGGCGGCCGGCGGTGGCGACCAGGTTCTGGTTGCGCTTGAGCTGAGCGATCTCGTCGGGCGTGTCCTCGGGGCTGGGGCTGCTCAGGCAGTGCAGCAGGAAGACGTCGAGAAAACGCATCGTCGACTCGGCGATGCCCAGCGGCTCGAACGGATCGAGGTCCATGCAGCGCACCTCGACGTACTCGACGCCGCGCGCGCGCAGCGCGTGCAGCGGGCGCTCGCCGGGACCGATCGTGCGCTTGGGGCGGATCGTGCCGTAGAACTCGTTCTCGATCTGCAGCAGCGTCGTCGCGAGCTGGTTGTACTCGCCGCCGGGGTTGCGCACGCCGATCGCCTCGTAGGCCGGGTACGGCCGCGTCAGCGCGTCGTGCAGCGACGCGGCGTAGCTCTCGAGGTTGTTGTAGCTGGCCGAGATCGAGGACTGCGCGTCGCTCTGGTAGCCCAGGCGCCCCATGCGCAGCGAGGTCGCGTAAGGCAGGTGCAGCGAGCCCGGGCCCAGCGGCTCCAGGCCGTGATCGCGGCCTTCGACGAAACACGCACCGAGCGCCGGCGAGGCGCCGAACAGCAGCAGCAGCAGGAAGGAGTGGCGGCGGAAGTTGCGGATCAGCGCGAAGTACTCGTCGTCGCCCAGCCCGGGCAGCGACCAGTTGTAGTGGATGCCCGAGATCGTCTGCATGCGCCGGCCGTAGCGGTGGCCCAGGCCCATGCGGTAGACGCTCTTGGCGCGGCCGACGTTGGACGAGCCGTAGCGGCCGATCGGGATGTTCTCGTCGGCCGGCAGCCGGCACGGCATGCTGGCCACCCAGAGCACGTCGTCACCGAGTTCGCGGTAGACGAACTGGTGCACGCGGCGCAGTTCTTCCAGGCAGGCCTCGACGCCGGCGTGCACGCCGGTGATCAGCTCCATCTGCGACTCGCTGAAGTCGGTCGTGATGTGCGGATGCGTCAGCGCCGAACCCAGCGCTTCGGGGTGCGGCGTCATCGCCAGCGCGCCGTGACGGTCGGCACGCAGGCTTTCCTTCTCGATGCCGCGGCGCATGCCACGCAGGCGCTCCGGCGACAGGGAAATCGGTCGGGACATCGGCGGTCCAGTCGTCTTGTGGAAACGGATTGTCGGCCAAGGGCATCATCCCTGCTGGCCGGGGACTCCCGCCGCGGCGGCGGGAAGCGGCGCGTCAGGCGCGCCGCTGGCGCACCAGGCCTTCGATCGCCAGCCGGTAGCCGTCGACGCCGAAGCCGACGACGATGCCGGCGGCCGCAGGCGACACGTAGCTGTGGTGGCGGAAGGGCTCGCGGGCGTGCACGTTCGAGACGTGCACCTCGATCACCGGCACCTCGGCGCCCTTGATCGCGTCGAACAGCGCCACCGAGGTGTGGGTGTAGGCGCCCGGATTCAAGACCACGCCCAGCAGCTCGCCGGTTTTCACGGCGCGGCCGGCCTCGTGCAGCGCGTCGAGCAGCACGCCCTCGTGGTTGCTCTGACGGCACTCGACCTCGACCCCCAGGCGCGCGCCAGTGTCGCGGCACAGCGCCTCGACGTCGGCCAGCGTGGCGCGGCCGTAGACCTCGGGCTCGCGCTGGCCGAGCAGGTTGAGGTTCGGGCCGTTGAGGACGAGGATCTTGGGCATCAGCCCCCGATCGTAACCGCACGCCGGCCCGATCCTTGCCTGTCCCCGCGCATGACGCCCGCACCTGCCCCACCGCCGCCCGAGCTGCCCTGCGTGCTCGACGTCGAGGCCTCGGGCTTCGGCCGGGCGAGTTATCCGATCGAGGTCGGCTACGTGCTGCCCGACGGCCGCGCCCACTGCACGCTGATCCGCCCGGCCGCCGGCTGGACCCACTGGGACGAGCAGGCCGCCGGCGTGCACGGCATCGACCGCCAGACGCTGGAGCGCTGCGGCCGCCCGGCGGCGGAGGTCGCGGCGATGCTCAACGTCGACCTCGCCGGCCGCACCGTCTACTGCGACGGCTGGGCGCACGACTACGCCTGGCTCGGCGCGCTGTACGAGGAGGCCGGCCTGCACCCGTCGTTCCGGCTGGAGACGGTGGCACGGCTGCTCGACGAAGACGCGCTGGCGCGGCTGGGCGACGCGCGCCGCGGCGTCATCGGCGAGCTGGGCCTGTCGCGCCACCGCGCGAGCAGCGACGCCCGCGCGCTGCAGATCGCGCTCGGCCGACTGGGCGCCGCGCGCCAGGACTGAACGAGCCCGACACGCCGGCTCGGCCGTGGCCCCGGTGCTATGGTCGGGTTTTCACCGATTTCTCCGCTTTCCGTTGGCCCCCGCTTCCGACTCCCTGTTCGCCCACCGCGGCTTCGTCTTCTTCTGGTTCGCCCGCCTGGCCGGCACCGCCGCCGGCCAGATGGCCATGGTCGCGGTCGGCTGGCAGATGTACGACCTGACCGGTTCGGCCTGGGACCTGGGACTCGTCGGCCTCTTGCAGTTCGCGCCGGCGATGCTGCTGGCGCTGCCCGCCGGCCAGCTGATCGACCGCGTGCACCGCGGCCGCATCCTCGCGGCCAGCCTGGGCGCGACGGCCGCGGTGTCGGCGCTGCTGTGGATCGCCAGTGCCGGCGGCTGGGCCAACCGCGAGCTGCTGCTCGGCGTGTCGGTCGCGCTGGGCGTGGTGCGCGCCTTCCAGATGCCGGCGCAGCAGGCACTGGTGCCCTCGCTGGTGCCGGCCACGCTGCTGCCGCGCGCGCTGGCCTTCTCGTCGGCGGCGATGCAGGCGGCGGTCATCGCCGGGCCGGCGATCGGCGGCGTGGTCTACGTCGCCGGGGCGGCCGCGGTCTACGCCGCCTGCACGGCGCTGTTCGGCCTGGGCACCGGGCTGGCGATGGCGGTGCGCTACGAACACGCGCCGCCGCCGGCCGCGCCGGTGACGAGCGAGACGCTGCTGGCCGGCGTGCGCTTCGTCTGGCAGAAGAAGCCGGTGCTGGGCGCGATGTCGCTGGACCTGTTCGCGGTGCTGCTGGGCGGCGCGACGGCGCTGCTGCCGATGTTCGCCAAGGACATCCTGCACGTCGGGCCCTGGGGCCTGGGGCTGCTGCGCAGCGCGCCGGCGGTCGGCGCGCTGGGCATGTCGGCGGTGCTGACACGCTGGCCGGTGCGCCGGCGCACCGGGCGCGTGCTGCTCGGCGCGGTGGCGGTCTACGGCGTCGCCCAGCTCGTCTTCGGGCTGTCGACCTCGTTCTGGCTGTCGCTCTCGGTTCTGGGCATCAGCGGCGCGGCCGACATGATCAGCGTCGTCATCCGCCAGACCCTGGTGCAGCTGGAGACGCCCGACGAGATGCGCGGCCGCGTCAGCGCGGTCAACTCGATCTTCATCGGCGCGTCCAACCAGCTCGGCGAGTTCGAGTCGGGCGCGACCGCGGCGCTGCTCGGGCCGGTGGGCTCGGTGGTGTTCGGCGGCCTGGGCACGCTGGCCGTCGCGGCGGCCTGGTTCAAGCTGTTCCCGGCGCTGGCGCAGCGCGACGAACTAGTCGCCACGGCGCCGGCCAAGGCCGGCTGAGCGCTCAGGCCAGCCAGCCGCACAAGGCTTCGGCGACCTCGGCGCGGCTCAGCAGGTCCCAGTGGCCGGCCTGGGTGACCAGGCGCTTGCGGCTCGCCGGCACCGCCAGCGCCAGCGCCGGGTCGCGGTGCTCGCCCCAGGCGCTGGCCACCGTCACCAGCCCGTCGCCCAGCACCGCATGGCGCAGGCCGCGAGGCTCGGCGACGGTGGTCGCGGCGACGAGGTAGACCGGCACCCCGTCAGGCAGCGGCGTCGGCACGCGGTGGTCGCGCGCCGGGCCGCCGGCGCCGTGGCCGCACCAGTCCTCGTCGCGCACATGGCCCCAGCGCAGGTCGTTGATGCCGGCGCTGCGCACGCCCAACAGGCGCGCGAACGGCGCCAGGTAGGGGCTGGCGCCGAGCGCCGCGTCGACCAGCTGCCCGGCGCGCTCGAGCAGCGCACCTTGGTGCGGGGTGCCCAGGCAGACCAGCGCCTGCAGCCGCTCGCGCCAGGCCTGGTGGTGGCGCTCGGCGTGGGCGATGGCGCTGCGCGCGACCAGCCCGCCCATGCTGTGTCCGACGAGGGACAGCCGCAGCCCCGGCCGCGGCCAGTCGCGCGCCAGGCGCTCCAGCAGGTCGGCCAGGTGGGCGCCGTTGTGCGAGACGTGCAGCCCGCTGTTGTAGTGCACGGCGAGCACCGGGCAGTCCAGCGCCTGCGCCAGCAGCTGCCCGTGGTGGTAGCCCTGGCGCTGCCACTGCAGATCGTTCATGCACAGCCCGTGCACCAGCACGACGGCGCGCGTGCCGGCGTCCGGGAAGGCGGCGGCCAGCGCCTCGCGCCCCAGGCCGAGGCGGCGGCCGGCGAACCGCAGGCTCATCGTGATCGCCAGCGGGTTGCCCGACGCGGCCAGGTGGTCGCCCCACAGGCCGTTCACGGCCGCCAGCACGGCCTCGCGCGAGGCGGCACTGGCCGCGGGCGGCTCGGTCTCCAGCCGCTTGAGCAGGCCGTCGACGCCACGTCCGGCGAGGCGGATGCCGCCACGCACGCGTCCGTAGACGAAGCCGGTGAGCCCGCGCGTGCCGCCTTCGTGCGGCACGCCCAGCGGCGCGCGCCCGGCCAGGATCGTGCCGTGCAACTGCTCGGCGATGCCGGCGATGCCGACGCCGGCATCGATGCCCAGCTGGACCAGCCCGCGCAGATCGGCCAGCGTGAAGGCCGGCCGGGCCGGCGCGGGCAGGACCGCGAGCGCGGTGACATCGGACATGGGCCGGGCTCCCGGGCGGTGGCGACGGCCCACTGTGCGCCCGGCACTGGCCTGAGCGCAAGCCGATCAGCCGCGCTTGGCACGGATGTTCGCCCGGCCGATGCGGCTGCGCGCCTTCCACTGCGCAACCTGCTCGCGGCGCTGCAGCGCGCTCATCGAGTCGCGCTGGGCCTCGCGCACCAGCTTGCCGAAGCTCTTCAGCCGTTCGGGCGCGACCGTGCCGCGCACCGCGCAGCCCGGTTCGCCCTCGTGGCGGCAGTCGCGGAAGCGGCACTGGGCGGCCAGCGCCGCGATGTCGTCGAAGGCGCCGGCGACGTCGCCCGCGTCGCCGTCCAGGCGCAGCGAACGCAGCCCCGGCGTGTCGACGATGCAGGCGCCGCCGGGCAGCGGGTGCAGCGTGCGCACCGTCGTCGTGTGGCGGCCACGGCCGTCGCCGCGGCGGGTGCCGCCGGTGGCCGCCACGGCCTCGCCGCACAAGGCGTTGGCCAGCGTGCTCTTGCCGGCGCCGCTGGAGCCCAGCAGCACCAGCGTCTGCCCCGGCGCGAGCCAGGGCGCGAGCTGTGACGGCACGTCGTCGTGCAGCGAGTCCAGCGCCAGCACCCCGACGCCGGCCGGCGCCAGCGTCTGCGCGTCGCGCAGCCGCCGGCCCAGGTCGACGCAGAGGTCGGCCTTGCTGAGCACGACCACGGCGCCGACACCGGCCAGGCGCACCAGCGCCAGGTAACGCTCCAGCCGGCGCAGGTTGAAGTCGTGGTCCAGTCCCATGACCAGCAGCGCGGTGTCGACGTTGCTCGCGAGCACGACCCGCTCGACCTTCTCGCGGCCGTCGTGCAGCCGGCGCGCGAGCTGCGTGCGCGGCGGCACGCGTGCGTCGACCCACCACTCGCCGAAGGTGTTGCGCTCGGCGCGCACCCAGTCGCCGACGGCCAGCGCGTCGGCCTCCGAGGCCAGCGCCTGGATCAGCGCCGGGCGGGTGCGTGCCGGCGAGGTGGACTCGCCGTCGTGCAGCACGAGGCCGTCGCGGTGCACCTCGGCGACGCGCATCAGCGCGGCTTCGCCTTCGGGTGGCGGAAACGGCAGGGAAGAAAGCAGTTGCGGCGTCAGGCCGATGGCCTGCAGCCTCTCGTACGGGGAAACAAAAGACATGATGAACTGAAGTCCCGTGGCGCGGCCGAGGGCCGCGCGTGATCGGTCCGCCAGCGCATGAGGCCGGGCGGGGCTCGATGGGGAAGGGCCTGTCGGCGCGCCGGGGGCCGGCGGGCGGAGGACTTCAGCAGCCCGGCGTGGCCGGGCGGGAGATCCAGGGAACGCGCGTCAGCGCGCGGCGCGGCGGAGGCCGTGAACGGCAAGGTCCCGATGTTCCATGGCGGCCTCCTGTGTGGCGAGTGGATAGCAGCCGCGCACTGTGCGCCGAGCGCTCTGGATGCGTCAACCCAGGCGCACCCGGCTGCGGCGTGCACGCCACGGCGCTCGTTATGCTCGCGGCCGATGCCGACGCCCGATTGCCTGTACGCCGACGAGTCCTGCCTGGTGCTGGCCAAGCCCGCCGGGCTGCTGGCCGTGCCCGGCCGCGGCCCCGACAAGCAGGACTGCCTGGTCGCACGCGCCCAGGCGCGCTGGCCCGACGCGCTGACCGTGCACCGGCTGGACATGGCGACCTCGGGGCTGATGGTCTACGGCCGCGGCGCGGCGGCGCAGCGCACGCTGTCGATCGCGTTTGCCGAGCGCCGCGTCGACAAACGCTACGTCGCCATCGTCGCCGGGCTGATCGCCGCCGACGCCGGCGAAGTCGACGCGCCGCTGGTCTGCGACTGGCCGAACCGGCCGCGGCAAATGGTCTGCCACGAGCGCGGCAAGCCCTCGCTGACCCGCTGGCGCGTGCTCTCGCGCGACGTGGCCGCCGGCCGCACGCGAGTCGAGGTGGAACCGGTCACCGGGCGCTCGCACCAGCTGCGCCTGCACCTGGCGACGATCGGTCACCCGATGCTCGGCGACGATCTCTACGCGCCGCCCGAACTCGCCGCCGCGGCGCCGCGGCTGCTGCTGCACGCCGCGCGCCTGGCCTTCCCGCATCCCGTCACCGGCGAGCGCCTCGAGTTCGAGCGTGCGCCCGACTTCTGAAGCCCGAGACGATGAAACAGGACGTCGACCTCCAACACGCCTACCGCTTGCTGAACCACGGCCCGACGGTGCTGGTCAGCGCTGCCCACGGCGGCCGCCGCAACGTGATGGCCGCGGCCTGGGCGATGCCGCTGGACTTCGACCCGCCCAAGGTCGCCGTCGTGCTCGACAAGAGCACGTTCACGCGCACGCTGCTGGAGGCCGCCGGCGAGTTCGCGCTCAACATCCCCTGCGTCGCGCTGGCCGACGCCACGGTGACGGTGGGCAACACCAGCGGCCACGACGGCGTCGACAAGTTCGAGCGTTACGGCCTGGGCGTCTTCGCCGGCCGCACGACCGGCGCGCCGCTGGTCGAAGGCTGCGTCGGCTGGCTCGAATGCCGGCTGCTGCGCGAGCCGCACGTCGAGCAGACCTACGACCTGTTCCTCGCCGAGGTCGTCGCGGCGCAGGCCGACGCGCGGGTGTTCCAGGGCGGGCGCTGGAGCTTCGCGCCCGGGCACGAAGCCCTGCGCACGATCCACCACGTCGCCGGTGGCGCGTTCTTCAGCGTGGGGCCGATGCTGCAGGCGAAGCCGCTGCCGAAACCGCTGTCTTGAGCGGCGCTCGCAGCCGGCGCTCGAAGTCGGCCGGCGCGACGACCTGCAGCAGCTCGCGGCCCTCGGCGTCGACGGCGATCGCCAGCCCGCGCGCCGGGTACAGCCAGTGCTCGAGGCGGCCACCGGGGGCGATGATTTCGTCGGGCTCGCCGAAACGCTGGCGCAGCGTCTGCGCATCGAGGTTGGCCGCCGGGATGAAGCTCAGGCCGACGAGCGGCGTGGCGCCCATCGCCTTGCGTTCGGACGCCCGCAGCCGGTAGCGCCACAGCGTGCCGCCGGCCGGCTCACGCTCGGCGGCCGACTGCTGCAGGCGCTGCAGTTCGGCCTCGGGCAAGGCGGTGGTCAGCAGCAGCCGGCCGCCGACGCCGCCGGCTTCGAAACGTTCGACATAACCTTCCAGCGCGCCGGCCTGGCCGGTCTCGGCCATCACCGCGAGCTGCAGGTCTTCGCCCCAGCGGCGCTCGGCGTCGGCGAGCGTGCTGCCGGGCAGCTGCAGGCCGAAGGCGGCGACGCCGTCGCCGCGTGCGGCGATGCTCCAGGGCGTGTCGGCCGAGGACACGGGGGCCGAGGCGGTGCCGCGCAACACCTGCCAGAGCGCGGGCACGAAGGCCAAGACGAGGATCACGAGGCCGGCCAGCAACGCGACGAGGAATGGGCTTTTCAGGACACGATTCATGGGCGGCGCCAGTATGCTCGAAGCGATGAAGACCTCCCTCACCCTCGTCACCGGCGGCTCGCGCGGGCTGGGCCTCGCGCTGGTGCGCCAGCTGCTGGACCGCGGCGACCGCGTGCTGACGCTGGCGCGGCGTGCACCGCCGCTCGAACACCCGGCGCTGATCGCCTGGACCGTCGACCTCGCCGACCCGGCGCCGGCGGCCAGCCGCCTGGCGGCCTGGCTGGGCGCGCAGGACCCGGGCATGCTGGCCTCGGTCACGCTGGTCAACAACGCCGGCGTGATCTCCGAACTCGCGCCGCTGGGCGAGGTCGGTGCGGCCGACCTCTCGCACGCGCTGCGCGTCGGGCTGGAGGCGCCGATGCTGCTGGCCTCGGCCTTCCTGCGCGCCACCGCGTCGTGGCAGGTGCCGCGCAAGCTGCTGTTCGTGTCTTCCGGCCTGGGCCGGCGCGCGATGGCCGGCAGCGCCTCGTACTGCGCCGCCAAGGCCGGCATGGACCACCTGGCGCGGGCGATCGCGCTCGAAGAGGCGGCGCGGCCCAACGGCGCGCGCGTCG
Organism: Rubrivivax gelatinosus IL144; assembly: GCF_000284255.1. Classification (NCBI taxonomy): domain Bacteria; kingdom Pseudomonadati; phylum Pseudomonadota; class Betaproteobacteria; order Burkholderiales; family Sphaerotilaceae; genus Rubrivivax; species Rubrivivax gelatinosus. The sequence goes on along the minus strand of NC_017075.1, from coordinate 1,462,855 downwards.
TCTCGCTGGCGCCGGGCGTCATCGACACCGACATGCAGGTGCAGCTGCGCAGTGCCGACCCGACACGTTTCACCGACCGCAGCCGCTTCGTCGGCCTGCACGAAGGCGGCATGCTCGACAGCCCGGAGACCGCGGCCGCCAAGCTGCTGCGCTACCTGGACCGCGCCGACTTCGGCCACCAGCCGGTGGCCGACGTGAGGGACGCATGAGCGATTTGCCGGAACGCGCCCAGGCGCTGATCGACCGGCTGAAGCTGAAGCCTCACCCCGAAGGCGGCCACTACGCCGAGCTCTACCGCTCGCAGCAGACTGTGGCCACGGCGCGCGGCGAGCGCCGCGGCCTGACGACGATCGACTTCCTGCTCGTGCGCGGCGAGCGCTCGGCCTGGCACCGGGTGCGCTCCTGCGAGGTCTGGCACCTGCTCGAAGGCGGGCCGCTGGCGCTGTGGCAGCTGTCGCCGGACCTGCAGACGATCGAGCAGGTCGTGCTCGACGCCGACTGCCGGCGCCACGTCGTGCCGGCCGACTGGTGGCAGACCGCCGAGCCGATGGGCGAGTTCGCCTACTGCGGCGCGACGGTCGGGCCGGGCTTCGAGTTCGAGGACTTCGGCTTCGGCCGCGACGACGCCGCGCTGCGTTCGGCGATCGGGCGCCTGGCGCCCGATCTGCACCGGCTGCTGTAGTTACTTCTCGCCCAGCGAGACGCCGATGCCGCGTGCGGCGCGCACCAGCTCGTGGTCGCGCGGCACGAGGCGGTTCTTGCCCGCCACCTCGGAGATCGGCACGCTGACGACGGCGTCGCCCTGCAGCGCGACCATGCGCGCGAACTGGCCGGCCTCGACCAGCTGCGCCGCGTGGTAGCCGAAGCGCGTGGCCAGCACGCGGTCGAAGGGCGTCGGCGAGCCGCCGCGCTGGATGTGGCCCAGCAGCGTGGTGCGCACCTCGCAGTCGACCAGCGGCTCCAGCTGCTGCTGCAGCCAGTTGCCGACGCCGCCCAGGCGCAGCGGGTCGGGGCTGTCGGCGATCGTGCGCTGGATGGTCAGACCGCCCCCCTCGGGCGCGGCGCCTTCGGCGATCGAGATGATCGTCGACAGCCCGTGCGCGGCACGCTCGCGGCAGCGCTCGGCCACGGCCTCGACGCTGAACGGGATCTCGGGGATCAGGATGACCTCGGCGCCGCCGGCCATGCCGCCTTCGAGCGCGATCCAGCCGGCGTAGCGGCCCATGGTCTCGGCGATCATCACCCGGCCGTGGCTGCGGCCGGTGGTCGCCAGCCGGTCCAGCGCCTCGGCGACGACGGCCACCGCGCTGTCGAAGCCGAAGGTGCGTTCGGTGCAGAACAGGTCGTTGTCGATGGTCTTGGGCACGCCGACGACCGGCAGGCCCATCGCCTCGAACTTGTGCGCGATGGCCATCGTGCCGTCGCCGCCGATGGCGACCAGCGCGTCCAGGCCCAGCTCGCGCACGTAGTCCATCGCCGCGGCGGAACTGTCGGCACCGGCAGCGCCGAAGTAGTGGAACGGGTCGCACTTGTTGTGCGTGCCGAGGATCGTGCCGCCTTCGGCCAGGATGCCGGCGACGGCGGCGGTGTCCAGCGGCCGCGACGAACGTGTCAGCAGGCCGAGGAAGCCGCGTTCGATGCCGGTGACCTTGGCACCGCATTCGTTGATCAGCGACAGCGTCACCGCGCGGATGACGGCGTTGAGGCCGGGGCAGTCGCCCCCGCCGGTCAGGATTCCGATGTGCATGGGGCGATCATCCAAGCCAGTGGGCGATGTCGGACTTGAGTTTGGTCAAGTCCTCTTCCCGGGTATACATCATGTGCCCGGCATCGTAGTAGTGATGCTCGATGCGTGCCAGCACCTCCGGCGGCGCGTCGAGCTGGGCCAGCGACCAGTCGCTGGCGCTGTACGGCGTGCCCAGGTCGTAGCGGCCGCTGGCGACGAAGACCTTGAGCTGCGGGTTGCGGCGCAGCGCGCGCGCCAGGTCGCGGCTGGTGCTGGCGTAGGCGTTGCCCTGGGCGTCGCCGCGGTTCCAGTTCCAGGCGCGGTGCGCCTCGTGCGACAGGGTCTCGTAACGCTGCTCGGTGGCCAGTCCGAGTTCGCCGAAGTAGGCCATCGCGGCCATCGTGTACGGCGCGGCGATGGCCTCGATGCCGGGGTCGAACTCCCAGTCGCGGCTGCGGCGCGCGGCCATCGGCACGGTTACGCGCGCGTCGAGACGGCCGACCTGACGCCCCTGCGGCCACATGGCCTCGAAGAAGTAGTCCACATCGGCGATGCGCAGGTTCTTCTGCTCGACCAGCTCGCGCGGCAGGCCGGTGAGTTCGGCGACGCGGCGCGCCACCGCGGCGCGGCGCTTGTCCGACAGCCGCGCGCCGGCCAGCAGCGCGGCGGCGTAGTCCTCGTCGACGAAGGCCTCGGCCGCCGCCTGCGCGGCTTCGCGCGAAGCGGCGAGCGGCCCCTTCAGCAGCCCGTGGTACTGCGAGACGACGGCGAAGGCCGGCAGGTACAGCGCGTAAGGCAGGTCGTTGCCCGGGTCGAAGGACAGGCTCTGCAGGTCCATCGCGCAGGACACCAGCACCAGCCCGGCGAGCGCGACGCCGCCGTCCAGCAGCTTGTCGGCCAGCGCCGCGCCGCGTGTCGTGCCGTAGCTCTCGCCGGCCAGGTAGACCGGCGAGCCCCAGCGGCGGTGCCGCGTCAGCCAGGTGCGCACGACCTCGGCCAGCGCCTTCACGTCGCCGTCGACCGACAGCATCTTCTTGCGCACCTCTTCGCCGGCGGTCGTCGACCAGCCGGTGTGCGGCGGGTCGATGAAGACAAGGTCGAAGTGCTCCAGCCAGCTCAGCGGGTTGTCGGCCACCGCGTACGGCGGCGCCGGCATGCTGCCGTCGGAAGGCACGACCAGGCGCTTTGGGCCCAGCGCGCCCAGGTGCAGCCAGATCGAGGCCGAACCCGGCCCGCCGTTGAAGGCGAAACACACCGGGCGCGTGCCGGCGGCGGCGTCGCGCAGCTGGTAGGCGGTGGTCATCACCGCCGCCTGGGACTCGGCCAGCGCGGCGTCGAAGCCTTCGCCGGACACCGGGATGAACTCGGCGCTGACGCCGTAGTCCAGGCGCCGGGCGGCCAGCGTCAGCGAGCCGGAGGCACGCACCGGCGGGCGCGCGACGAGCTGTTCGACGCGTTCGCGGTGGCGGCGGTCGGGGGTCTTGTCGGGGTCGGGGGTCTTGTCGGGTTCGGCCATCGGGATTCGTGATCGTTTCGCGGCATTCGCCGCGGCGGGTGGCCGCGGCGGGCGCAGCTTAACGCCGCCGGCGGGATCGATCAGCCCCCGTCGGGCCCCTGGAAGCCGCCGCGACGCAGCGTCACGACCAGCGTGTCGCGCCAGGCCGGTGCACCGGCTTGCCGCGGCCGGATCGGCGTGCTCTCGTGGATCACGCGTTCGTCGTCGAGCAGCAGCACGCTCCAGGGCTGGGCCAGCGTGAAGCGCACGCCCTGGGCGCCGGCGGCGTCGAAGACCCGCGTCTCGCCGCCGAGCACGGCGTGGCGCGCGACCAGGATCACGGCGACCAGGTCGACGCCGTCGCGGTGCGCGCCTTCGGGCGTCGGCCGGCCGATGCCGTCGGTGGTGTCGATGCGGAAGGGATGCGCCTCGACGTACCAGCGGCGCTCGCCACGCAGCCGCGTCGCCACGCCGGCCAGCGCCGCCAGCAGCGCCGGCCAGGCAGGCGCGCTCGCCCACTCCGCCGGCAAGGGCTCGAACCAGCGCTCGAAACCTCCATGCAGCGCGTTGTAGGCCACCGGCTGCCAGTGCGCGCGCGGCGGCGCGGCCTCGACGCGACCGTCGTCGACGACGAAGCAGCCGTGGCGACGGCGACGGTAGCGGCCGCCGTCGCGCAGGTGCGCATCGGGCGGCAGCGTTTCCCAGGCCGGTTGCAGAGCCTGCATCGCGGACAGCGGCTGCCGCACCAGTTCGGTGAATGCACCGGCATCGAGCACCGCCCAGCCCCCCCCCGCGAGCGTGGTGTGGAGCGCGGGCAACGGTGTCAGCGGCGGAGAAGGCGAGAAATTCATGCTGCGGAAATTGGAGTGACGACTCCAGGAATCGCCGGCCCGGCCGGTGCCCGGCGGCGCTATCGTCGTCTGGCGGGCGCCTACCCGGCGCCAGCGTGGAATCGAAGGCCCAAAAGGCGGGAGTGTGCGATGAATGCCGAAACCCAAGGCTTGAGAGGCGCGCTGGAGCTGGTCGACGTCATCGACCTCAAGTGGCTGTTCGCCAACGAAGGCGTGTTCCTGCACGTCGAACGCCTGCAGCACGACGCCGACTACGCCCGCGATCTGCTGGCCCGGGCCGCCGCTTCGGGCAACGCCGAACTGCGCGCCGCCGCCGCGCGCCTGGCCGACCAGATTGCCGCCGGGGGCACCGCCACCGCCTGAAGCCCCGCGGCGTAGGATGTCCACGGCCGCGCAAGCCGCGCGGCGGGAGCACCCCGATGCGCCGCACCATCGCACTGCTCGTCGTGGCCACGGCCGTCCTGGCCGGCTGCGCCACCGCCCCTGACCCGGGCACCCCGCCGCCGCTGTGGCGCGACGAGGCCTTCGCCCCGCCCGAGCACCGGCCCGACCCGGCGGGCGTCTTCGCCACCGACGAGCGCATGCGCGCGGCGCTCGACACCGCGGCGCTGTGGCGCGCCGAGGACCCGCGGCGCCTGCTCGTCGAGCTGCTGTACCGCCGTCAGTCGCTGGCGCTGGACTACGAAGGCGCGACGCGCACCGCCGCCGAGACCTTCGCCGCCCGTTCGGGCAACTGCCTGTCGCTGGTGGCGATGACCGCGGCCTTCGCACGCGAGGCCGGCCTGCCGGTGCGCTTTCGCAGCATCGCCGTCGACGAGAGCTGGAGCCGCAGCGGCGACCTGATGGCGCTCAGCGGCCACGTCAACGTCGGCATCGGCTGGCCGGTGGCCGCCGGCCAGGTGCGGCGCAGCAAGGAGTCGACGATCGTCGTCGACTTCCTGCCCGGCGAGCAGATCGGCGCCTACCGCTGGCGCGAGATCTCGCCGGCCACGGTGCTGGCGATGTTCATGAACAACCGCGCCGCCGAGGCGCTGGCCCAGGGCCGGCTGGACGACGCCTACTGGCACGCCCGCGAGGCGATCCGGCAGGATGCGCACTTCTCCGCCGGCTACAACACGCTGGCCGTCGTCTACCGCCGCCGTGGCCTGGCCGACGCCGCCGAGACCGTCTGGCGCACCCTGCTCGCCCGCGAGCCGGCCAACCGCAGCGCGCTGGCCAACCTCTCGCAGCTGCTCGCCCACGAGGGCCGTCGCGACGAGGCCCAGGTCTTCGCCACGCGCTTGCAGTCGCTGGAAGTGGCGCCGCCCTTCCACTGGTTCGATGCCGGGCTGGACGCGCTGCAGGCCGGCGACCCGCGCCGCGCCCGGGAGTTCTTCGTGCGCGAGGTCGAACGCGACGCCAGCTACCACGAGTTCCACTACTGGCTGGCGCGTGCCGAGCTGCTGCTCGGGCGCCCGAAACAGGCGCTGCGCGAGCTGGAACTGGCCCGCGAAACCAGCCCGACGCCCCAGGTGCAGGCGCTCTACGCCGCCAAGCTCGACCGGATCAAGGCCGAACGAGCGCTGCAGTGAGCCCCCAGCGCCGCCGTTCTGCGGCAGATCGCGTCGGCGGCGGCCGGCTTGGGCGATGATCGCGCGTCCCGCGAACCGCGCCCGAACCTTGAAGTCCCCCACGCCCCACGCCCCCGCCCGCACGCTGTGCACCGACTGCGGCGTCTCGCGCAGCAGCGACCCGCGCCGCTGCGGCCGTGCCTGCCAGTTCATCCAGCCCGACTACGCCGCGATGGAGACCCGCGTGCAGGGCCGGCCGCGCGACCCCGGGCGCGCCGACGAGCTGCACTTCGGCCCCTTCCGGCGCATGTGGCGCGCGGCGCTGAAGCGCCCGTCCGACGGCGCGCAGTGGACCGGCATCACGACCCGGCTGGCCGAGCGCCTGCTGGAGACCGGCGCCGTCGACGCGGTGCTGACGATGGCCCCCGACCCCGAGGACCGCTGGCGCCCGGTGCCGACGCTGGTGACGAAACCCGGCGAGCTGGCGCGCTGCCGCGGCATGCGCATGGGCTACGCGCCGCTGCTGTCGCTGCTGGAGCCGGCGGTCGCCGCCGGCCACAAGCGCCTGGCGGTGATCGGCATCCCGTGCCAGGTCTACGCCTTGCGCGCGCTGGAGCAGGAGCTGGGACTGGAGCAGCTCTACGTCATCGGCACGCCGTGTTCGGACAACACGACGACCGAGAACTTCCACCGCTTCCTCGGGCTGCTGACGCCCAAGCCGGAGTCGATCACCTATCTCGAGTTCCGCGCCGACTACCACGTCGAGATCCGCTTCGACGACGGCCGCCAGCGCCGCGTGCCCTTCCTGCAGCTGCCGCTGTCGCAGCTGCCGACGGACTTCTTCCCGCTCACCTGCCGCACCTGCGTCGACTACAGCAACGTGCTGGCCGACATCACCGTCGGCTACATGGGCGGCGAAGGCGAGCAATGGTTGCTGGTGCGCAACGAGCGCGGCGAGAAGATCCTCGGCCTGCTCGGCGACGAGGTGACGCTGGCCGAACCCGGCAGCGCCGGCAAGCGCGAAGGCCCGGTCAAGGGCTTTCTCGCCAACACCGAGCGCGCCGCCGGCGGCCTGCCGCTGCGCCGCATGCCGTCCTGGCTGCGGCCCATCGTCGGCTGGCTGATGCCCAAGGTCGGCCCGCGCGGGCTGGAGTTCGCGCGCGCCCGGCTGGAGATGAAGGCCGTCGAGACCGTGCTGCACCTGCGCCGCGAGCAGCCGGCGAAGATGAAGAACATGGTCCCGCCGCACGTCTGGAAACTGGTCGAGCCCTACGGCCTGGCGCCCCGGCCCGAGGAAACCAAGCCCCACTCCGGCTGATCCTCAGGGCAGACGATTCGGGGGAGGCTCTCCCCCTAGAATCCGTTCGTGCCCGCCCGCTCCGCTGTCGCCGCCGTCACCCGCGCGACCTCGCACGACCGAGGGCGCCGCCGCGTGCTGGCCGCCGCCAGCGCGGCCGCGCTGGCCCCGTGGTGCGGCGCCGCCAGGGCGCTGGAGGCCCCGGCCGGCGCGGTCGTGCTGACGCTGATCGGCCGCGTGCAGTCGCCGAACTTCGGCGCCCGCGCCGACTTCGACATGCCGATGCTCGAGCACCTGCCGCAGACGAGCTTCGTCACGCGCACGCCCTGGTACTCGACGCCGCGCAAGTTCACCGGCCCGCTGCTGCGCGACGTGCTCGGCGCGGCGGCGGCACGCGGCAGCACGCTGCGGCTGGTCGCGCTCAACGACTACTGGGTGGACATGCCGTTCGACGACGCCGCACGCCACGACGTCATCGTCGCCCGCCTGCTCGACGACCGGCCGATGGCCGTGCGCGACCGCGGGCCGCTGTTCGCGATCTACCCCTTCGACGCGAAAGAGGAACTCCGCACCCCCGTCTACTTCAGCAGGTCGGCATGGCAGCTGCGGACGATCGAGGTTCGTTAGAACCCACGGTGCCGAACGCACGGCGTAGCCGGGCGACCTGGCTGGGCGTGCTCGGCGTCGGGCTGATCTTCGCCCTGCTGGCGGTGGCCTGGCTGCAGGTGCGCCAGGCCGCGCTGCTGCGCCAGGCCGTCGAGGTGGCCGACGACGACGCCGTGCTGCTCGTCTACCAGGCCGAGACCGAGTACCTGCGCCTGCGCGACGAGTGGAGCCGCTCGATCGACCCGCGGCGCGTGCTCGACACCTCGGCGCTGCAGCTGCGCTACGACATCTGGATCAGCCGCGTCGGCCTGCTGCACAACGAGCGCATCGCCCGCATCCTGGCCGACGAGACCGAGTTCGCCGACACGCTGATGCGCATGGACCGCTTCATCCGCCGGGCCGACGAGGTGTTCGGCACCTCGGGCGGCCAGGGCCCGGCACGCGACGCGCTGCTCGAGCTGGAGCCCGAGCTGATGGCGCTGGGCCAGGAGATCCACGGCCTGTCGATGCGCGCCGCGCATCACGTCGGCGAGCAGGTCGCCGCGCGCAATGCCACGGTGCAGCACCACAACATGATCGGCATCGGGCTGACGGTGTCGCTGTCGGCGCTGACGCTGGCTTTCGCGCTGCTGGCGCTGCGCCAGATGCGCCAGCTCGACCGCCGCCGCGCCGCGCTGGAGGAGCTGGCCGAGCACCTGCGCCAGGCGCGCCGCGACGCCGAGGCGGCGAGCGAGGCCAAGAGCGCCTTCCTCGCCAACATGAGCCACGAGATCCGCACGCCCTTCCACGGCCTGCTGGGCATGCTGTCGCTGCTGCGCGAGACCGGGCTCAACCAGCAGCAGGTCGGCTATCTGCGCACTGCCACCGAGTCGGCCGACCACCTGCTGGCGATCCTCAACGACATCCTCGACATGTCGCAGCTCGAGTCGGGGCGCATGGTGCTGAATTCGACGCCGGTCGAGCTGCGCGCGCTGCTGCGCGACGTCGAGGCGCTGATGCGCCCGCAGGCGCACGCCAAGTCGCTTGCGCTGCACATCGTCGCCGACCCGGCGCTGCCCGAGCGTGTGCTCTGCGACGCCACGCGCGTCAAGCAGGTGCTGTTCAACCTGCTGTCCAACGCGATCAAGTTCTCCGACCGCGGCGCCGTCGTGCTCGACGTCCAGGCCCACGACGCCGTAGCCGTGCCGGAACTGGTCTTCACGGTGACCGACCAGGGCATCGGCATCGACGAGGCGACGCTGGCGACGCTGTTCCACCGCTTCGTGCAGGGCGACAGCTCGCGCTCGCGCCGCCATGGCGGCACCGGGCTGGGGCTGGAGATCTCGCGCAACCTCGCGCGCCTGATGGGCGGCGACATCACCGTCACCAGCCAGCCCGGCAGCGGCAGCAGCTTCCGCTTCCGCATGCCGCTCAAGCCGGTGGCCGCCGGGGCCGCGCCGCACCCGCTGCCCGGCGACGCGCCGCCGCCGCCGCGGCCGCTGCGCGTGCTGGTCGCCGAGGACCACTTCGTCAACCGCCAGTACATGGCCGCGCTGCTCGAGCGCCTGGGCCACACCGCGGTCTTCGCCGCCAACGGCCACGAGGCGGTCGACGCGATGCACGCCGCCGGCACCCGGCCTTTCGACATCGTGCTGATGGACCTGCACATGCCGGAGATGGACGGCATCGCCGCGACACGCGCGATCCGCGCCCTGCCCGACCCGACCGCCGCCACGGTGCCGATCGTCGCGCTGACCGCCGACGCCTTCACCGAGACCCGCGACCGCTGCCTGGTCGCCGGCATGAACGACTTCCTGACCAAGCCGGTCAGCCCGCAGAAGCTGGCGGCTTCACTGCGCCGCTTCTTCGGCAGCACCGGGGGTGCCGAGTTCCCGCCGGTTTCGGCATCCGCGGCGCCCGCCGCGCCTGCCGCAGGCGCCGGTGACAGCCCGCCGCTGATCGATCCGGCGGCGATCGAACTGGCGCTGCAGGCCATGCCGCGCGAGCGCCTGGCGGCGATGGTGCACAGCTTCCTCGACCAGGGGCCGCAGCTCGTGCAGCGCCTGCGCGCCGCGGTGCGCGACGCCCAGCCGCTGGAGTTGCGCGTCAACGCCCATGCCGCACGCGGCGCGGCGCTGAACCTCGGCCTGGCGGCGCTGGCCGCCACCGCCGACGCCTTGCAGGAAGGTGCGACCCACCTGCCGGCGCACGAGATCGCGCGCCACGTGCAGCGTTTCGAGGATCTGCTGCCGGCCACGCGCGACGCCGCGATCGCCGCCGGCCTGGCACAGCCCGCCAACGCCGCAGCCTGAATCGACACGAGGCCCGGCGCCTCCGATTTGCAAATGCGAATTATTCGCATGTAAGATGGTTCATGGCTTCGCCGAAGCCGCAGAACCCCCGCATGCACGCCAGCGACCCGGCCAGCCCCGGTGCATGTCACGCCGAGGAGCCCGCCATGACCGCCCGTCCCTTCCCCGCAGCCCGTCGTCGGGAGCGCTGAGATGTGCCCCGCCGAGACCCAGGCCGCCGCACGGCACTGGCAGCGCATCGCGATGCACATCCGCCTGGGCCTCGAGCCCGACGAGCCGCGCCTGCTCTGCGCCTACCACCACCAGGGCGAACGCCTGATCGCCGCCTACGGCCGCCCGGCCTTCGCGACGCACGAGCGCATGCTGCGCCTGCTGCTGGACACCGCCGAGGACACGCTGCTGCCGGTCTGCTGGCGCATGACCTGCTTGAACGCCGCCAGCCGGCCGCTGGCGCGGCTGGGGCCGCTGCTGGCCGACGACGAGCAGGCCGATCGCCTGCACACGCTGTCGGCACGGCTGGCGCAGTTCACGCTGCGGCCGGTCGACCGGGCCGAGCCGTGAACCCGACCGGCACCCACGCCACGCTGCGGCCGCTGCAGTGGCTGGGCCTGGCGCTGTGCGCCGCCGGCGCGGCCATCGTGCTGGCCCAGGCCTGGCGGGCGCTCGTGCTGGCGCCGGCGGTGGCGCATGCGGGCGCGCTGGGCGCCGCCGCGGCGCTGGCCACCGCACTGGGCGTGCTGCCGCTGGTGCTGGCGCGCACGCCGTCGCAGCGCACCCAGGACACGCTGCTCGGCTTCGGGGCCGGCGTGATGCTCGCCGCCACCTGCTTCTCGCTGCTGAACCCGGCGCTGGACGCGGTGCGCGCCGCCGGCTTCGCGCCCTGGCCGCGGGCCGCCGGCATCGGGCTGGCGCTGCTGGCCGGTGCCGGCGGGCTGATGCTGCTGGAACACCTGCTGCCGCACAGCCACGCGCTGGGCGGCGACGCGCGCCCGCGCCGCGTGCTGCTGTTCGTGCTGGCGATCGTGCTGCACAACATCCCCGAAGGCCTGGCGATCGGCGTCGCCGCGGTGGGCTCGGAAGCGGCGCGTGCGACGGCGCTGGCCGGCGGCATCGCGATCCAGGACGTGCCCGAAGGCCTGGTCGTCGCGCTGGCGCTGCACGCCGCCGGCATGGGCCGCGGCCGCGCGGCGCTGCTGGGCGCGGCCTCGGGCCTAGTCGAGCCGCTGGCCGCGGTGCTGGGCGCGGCGGCGGTGGCCGGCGCCGCCATGCTGCTGCCCTGGGCGCTGGCCTTCGCCGCCGGAGCGATGCTCTTCGTCGTCAGCCACGAGGTCATCCCCGAGTCGCACCGCCAGGGCCACGAGCGCCAGGCCACCGCCGGGCTGATGCTCGGCTTCGTGCTGATGATGGTGCTGGACACGGCGCTCGCGTAGAGCGCCGAGGGTTCAGACGATGACCGGCTCGGGCTCCAGGCGGATGCCGAAGCGGCCGTAGACGCTTTCCTGGATCGCGCGCGCCAGCGTCACGACCTCGGCGCCGCTGGCGCCGCCGCGGTTGACCAGCACCAGCGCCTGGCGCTCGTAGACGCCGGCGCGGCCCACCGACTTGCCCTTCCAGCCGCAGGCGTCGATCAGCCAGCCGGCGGCCAGCTTCACGCTGCCGTCGGGCAGCGGGTAGTGCACGATCTCCGGGTCGCGGCCGATGATGTCGCGGCACTGCTCGGCGCTGACCACCGGGTTCTTGAAGAAGCTGCCGGCGTTGCCGATGGCCGCCGGGTCGGGCAGCTTGGCGCGGCGGATGGCGCAGACCCAGTCGAAGATCGTGCGCGCGCTGGGGTGCGTGTCGCCGGTCTCGGCCATCTTGCGTTCCAGGTCCAGGTAGCCGAGCGCCGGCACCCAGGGCTTGGGCAGGCGCAGGCGCACGCGGGTGACGACGCTCTTGCCCGCCAGGTCCTGCTTGAAGAGGCTGTCGCGGTAGCCGAAGCGGCACATCGCCGCGTCCAGCGTCACGCTGCGGCCGGTGATCAGGTCGACCGCGTCCAGCGAATGGAAGCGGTCCTTCAGCTCGACGCCGTAGGCGCCGATGTTCTGCACCGGCGCCGCGCCCACGGTACCCGGGATCAGCGCTAGGTTCTCCAGCCCGGGCAGGCCCTGGTCCAGCGTCCAGGCGACGACGTCGTGCCAGCGCTCGCCGGCGCCGGCCTCGACGATCCAGGCGTCTTCGGTCTCGGCCACCAGGCGCCGGCCCTCGATCTCGATCTTCAGCACGACGGCGTCGACGTCGCGCGTTAGCACGAGGTTGCTGCCGCCGCCGAGGATCAGCTTGGGGGCGCGGCCGAACTCGGGGTGATCGACGACACGGCGCACGTCGGCCTCGCTGCGCACGCGCACCAGGGTGCGGGCGACGGCGGGCAGACCGAAGCTGTTGTGCTCGCGCAGCGACACGCGCGACTCGATCTGCAGCGGGGAGGCGACGGGGGACATGGCAGAATTTTCCCATGCCCAGCTTTGATACCGTCCTCGAGCCCGATCTGGTCGAATTGCGCAACGCGCTCGACCAGGCGAACAAGGAAATCGGCAACCGCTTCGACTTCAAGGGGTCGAGCGCGAAGGTCGAACTCACCGAGAAGTCGGCCAAGGAGCGCGAACTCGTGCTCTACGCCGACAGCGACTTCCAGATCGAACAGGTGCGCGACGTGCTGCTCTCGCGCCTGGCCAAGCGCAACGTCGATGTGCGTTTCCTCGACCTCACGGCCAAGCCGCAGAAGCTCGGCGGCGACAAGCTCAAGCTCGCCGTCAAGGTCAAGGCCGGCATCGACGCCGAACACGCGAAGAAGATCCAGCAGGCGCTCAAGGCCAGCAAGCTCAAGGTGCAGGGCGCGATCCAGGGCGACGCGGTGCGCGTCTCGGGCGCGAAGCGGGACGACCTCCAGGCGGCGATCGCGCTGCTGAAGAAGGAAATCTCGGACTTGCCGCTGACCTTCGACAACTTCCGCGACTGATGAACGCCCCCGGCCGTCGCCAGGCGCTGCGCATCGCGGCAACGCTCCTGGCCGCGGCCGTGCTGCCGGCCGCGGCGCAGGACGTCTCGCTGGCCGGCCAGATGGGGCGCAAGGCGCTGCTCGTCGTCGGCGGACAGCCGGTGACGCTGGCCGTCGGCGAGAGCGCGCGCGGCGTCAAGCTGCTGCAGCTGGACGCCGATGGCGCGGTCGTCGAAGCCGGCGGCCAGCGCCTGGTGCTGCGCACCGGCGGCGGCACGGCTCGAGTGGCCGGCAGCGGCGGCGTCGTGTCCGGCCCACGCGAGATCGTCATCCCCGTCGGTCCGGGCGGGCACTTCGTCACCCAGGGCGCGATCAATGGCCGGCCGGTGAACTTCATGGTCGACACCGGCGCGACGCTGATCGCGCTCGGCCAGGCCGAGGCCGACCGCCTGGGCATCGCCTGGCGCAACGGCGAACCGGGCCTGGTCAACACCGCCAACGGCAGCGCCACCGCGTACCGCATCACGCTGTCGCGCGTGCGGGTCGGCGAGGTGGAGGTCAGCCAGGTGCCGGCGGTCGTCGTGCCGCAGCCGATGCCGCTGGTGCTGCTCGGCAACAGCTTCCTGACGCGCTTCAAGATGCAGCGCGACAGCGACGTCCTGCGCCTCGAGGCCCGCTGAAGCCGCTGTCCCGGCAGGGACAAGGCGGCCCGAAACCCGCGTGCTACAACGAGCCGGCCACCAAGAGCCGGCCGCCGACGGCCGCGAGGAGACGACGATGGACCTCGAGTTCACCGAGGAAGAACAGGTGTTCCGCCAGGAGGTTCGCGCCTGGGTCGGCGCCCACCTGCCGGCCGACATCCGCGACAAGGTGCGCGCCGCGCGCCCGCTGACCCGCGAGGAACACCAGCGCTGGGCCCGCATCCTGGGCCAGAAAGGCTGGCTGGTCGCCGGCTGGCCGCGCGCCTTCGGCGGCCCGGGCTGGACCGCGGTGCAGAAGCACCTGTTCGAGGAGGAATGCGCGCTCGCCGGCGCGCCGCGCCTGATCCCCTTCGGCCCGGTGATGGTGGCGCCGGTCATCATGGCCTTCGGCACGCCCGAGCAGCAGCGGCGTTTCCTGCCGGCCATCGCCAGCGGCGAGGTCTGGTGGAGCCAGGGCTACAGCGAACCCGGCGCCGGCTCGGACCTGGCTTCGCTGAAGACACGCGCCGAGCGCCGCGGCGACACCTACGTCGTCAACGGCCAGAAGACCTGGACGACGCTGGCCCAGCACGGCGACTGGATCTTCTGCCTGGTGCGCACCGCCAGCGACGGCAAGCCGCAGGCAGGCATCAGCTTTCTGCTGATCGACATGAAGAGCCCCGGCGTCAGCGTGCGGCCCATCGTCATGCTCGACGGCGAGCCCGAGGTCAACGAGGTCTTCTTCGACAACGTCGAGGTGCCGGCGGCCAATCTGATCGGCGAGGAGAACAAGGGCTGGTCCTACGCCAAGCTGCTGCTGGCGCACGAACGCACCAACATCGCCGAGGTCAACCGCTCCAAGCGCGAGCTCGAACGGCTGAAGGCGCTGGCCAAGGCCGAAGGCGTCTGGGACGACGCCCGGCTGCGCGACCAGATCGCGCTGCTGGAAGTCGACATCGTCGCGCTGGAGATGCTGGTGCTGCGCGTGCTGTCGGCCGAGAAGAGCGGCAAGCAGAGCCTGGACATCGCGGGCCTCCTGAAGATCCGCGGCAGCGAGATCCAGCAGCGCTCGGCCGAGCTGCTGATGCTCGCCGGCGGCCCCGGCACCGTGGCGCGCCGCGACGAAGCCGCCGACGCTTCGGGCGCCGGCTGGCAGCACGACACGCTGGCGCCGCTGATGGGCAGCTACTTCAACCTGCGCAAGACGACGATCTACGGCGGCTCCAACGAGGTGCAGCGCAACATCGTCGCCCAGACCGTGCTCGGGAGCTGAGATGGACCACCCCCGCAGCGCCTTCGGCGCTCCCCCTCGAGGGGGCGCCGCCAGTGTCCCGGCAAAGCCGGGCCACGGCGGCCGCTTGATGCGCCGTGGTCACGGCATCTGAAGCACAGGAGGGCCCATGGATTTCGATTTCACCGACGACCAGCAGGCGCTGCGCGAAGCGGTTCGGCGCTGGGTGGACAAGGGCTTCGCCTTCGAGCGCCGCCACACGCTGGCCAAGGCCGGCGGGCATTCGCGCGCCGTCTGGGGCGAACTGGCCGAACTCGGGCTCGCCGGCCTGGCGGTGCCCGAGTCGCAGGGCGGGCTGGGCTTCGGCCCGGTCGAGGCCATGCTCGTCAACGAGGAACTCGGCCGCGGCCTGGTGCACGCGCCGTGGACGAACGCCGCGCTCGCCGTGCCGGCGCTGCTGGCCGCCGCGCCCGAGGCGCTGCAGGGCGAGTGGCTGCCGCGCATCGCCGACGGCTCGGCGCTGGTCGTGCTGGCGCAGCAGGAGCGCGCCGCACGCTGGGCGCTGGATCGGCCGGCGACGCGCGCCGAACGCCGCGGCGACGGCTGGGTCATCACCGGCACCAAGATCGTCGTGCCGGCCGGCGACGAGGCCGACGCCTTCGTCGTGCCGGCGCGCATCGCGGGCGCCGATGGCGAGCGTGCCGGCATCGGCCTGTTCGTCGTCGAAGCCGGTGCCACCGCGATCACGCCCTACCCGACGCAGGACGGCGCGCGTGCCGCCGACCTGCGTTTCGACGCCGCGCCGGCCGCGCTGATCGCCGAAGACGGCCTCGAGCGCCTGGAACACGCGGTGGACATCGCGCTGGCCGGCATCGCCGCCGAAGGCGTCGGCCTGATGGACCGGCTGCTGGCGATGACCGTCGAGTACCTGAACACGCGCCGCCAGTTCGGCGTGCCGATCGCCAGCTTCCAGGCGCTGCGCCACCGCGTCGCCGACGCCAAGATGCAGCTCGAACTCGCACGTTCGATGAGCTACTACGCGACGCTCAAGCTCGGCGCGCCGGCCGCCGAACGCCGCCGCGCCGTCGCCCAGGCGCGGGTGCAGCTCGGCCAGGCGATGCGTTTCGTCGGCCAGCAGTGCATCCAGATGCACGGCGGCATCGGCGTCACCGACGAGTACGCCGGCAGCCACTACTTCAAGCGCCTGACGGTGCTGGAACTGGCCTTCGGCGACACGCTGCACCACCTGGGCGAAGTCTCCGCACGCATGGAAGACACGGCCGGCGTCTTCGTCTGACGCAGCGGGGCGAAGGCGGGCCCGCCGCTACAGTCGCGGCATGTCCGCCCCCCACGCCACGCTCGACGCCCTGACCGACGTCGCCGGCCTCGCCGTCGGCCACCACACGCTGGCCGACGGGCTGAGCGGCTGCAGCGTCGTGCTCTGCCCCGAAGGCTCGGTGGCCGGCGCCGACGTGCGCGGCGCCGCGCCGGGCACACGCGAGACCGATCTGCTGCGCCCGGAGAACACCGTCGAGGCCGTGCACGCGCTGCTGCTGGCCGGCGGCAGCGCCTACGGGCTGGACGCCGCCGGCGGCGTGATGCGCTGGCTGGAAGAACGCGGCCGCGGCGTCGCCGTCGGCCCGGCCATCGTGCCCATCGTGCCGGCGGCGGTGCTGTTCGACCTCTGGCTGCGCCCGGCCGCGCGCCCCGACGCCGCGGCGGGTTACGCCGCCTGCGAGGCGGCGGTGGCCGGCGCCTTCGAGCGTGGCAGCGTCGGCGCCGGAGCCGGCGCCAGCGTCGGCAAGCTCTTCGGGCCGCAGCACGCGATGAAGGGCGGCATCGGCACGGCCTCGCGCCGCGCCGGCGGCGTGACGGTGGCGGCGCTGGTGGCGGTCAACGCCGTCGGTGACGTCGTCGATCCGGCCAGCGGCCGCCTCGTCGCCGGCGCGCGCAGCGCCGACGGCCGCAGCCTGCGCGACACCGTCGCCTGCTATCTCGCCGGCGAACACGCCGCCGCGCCGCTGGCCGGGGCGACGACGATCGGCGTCGTCGCCACCGACGCGCCGCTCTCCAAGGCCCAGGCGCAGCGCCTGGCCACCGCCGGCCACGACGGCCTGGCGCGCACGATCCGCCCGGTGCACACCGCCAGCGACGGCGACACCTTGTTCGGCCTGTCTACCGGCCGCGGCCCAGCGGCGCCGGCAACGCTGCTGCACGTGCTGGCCGCCGAAGCGGTGGCCGCCGCGGTGCTCGACGCGGTGCTTTCGGCCACCGGCCGGGCCGGCTTGCCGTCGGCGCGAGAATTCGCCCCCTGATGAAACTCGAACAAATCCTCTTCACCCAGGGCTTCGGCACCCGCCGCGTCTGTGCGGGGCTGGTCGATTGCGGCGCGGTGCGCGTCGGCGGCCAGGTCGTCGACGACCCGTCGGCCGACTTCGACACCGCCGGCCTCGTCTTCGAGGTCGACGGCCGCGAGTGGCCCTTCCGCCAGCCGGCGCTGGTGATGCTGCACAAGCCCGCCGGCTACGAGTGCTCGCAGAAGCCCCGCCACCACCCCAGCGTGATGAGCCTGCTGCCGCCGCCGCTGCGCACGCGCGGCGTGCAGCCGGTGGGCCGGCTCGACGAAGACACGACCGGGCTGCTGCTGTTCACCGACGACGGCAAGCTGATCCACCGTCTCACCAGCCCCAAGCACCACGTGCCCAAGGTCTACGAGGCGACGACCAGGCACCCCGTCGAAGAGGCCGTCGTGCAGCGCCTGCTGGCCGGCGTCGTGCTCGACGACGACCCGGAGCCGGTGCGCGCGCTGCAGGCCGAATGCACCGGCCCGAACGCGCTGCGCCTGGTGCTCGCCGAAGGCAAGTACCACCAGGTCAAGCGCATGGTCGCCGCCGCCGGCAACCGCGTCGAGGCCCTGCACCGCAGCGCCTTCGGTGCGCTGACGCTGCCGGCGGACTTGGCGCCGGGGCGCTGGTGCTGGGTCGAGCCCGAGGCGATCTTCGCCGGCGCTTGAACGAGAATCCGCGGCCATGCGCGTTTTCAGAGGATTCGACCACCCCGGCCTGCGCGAGGCCGGCTGCGCGCTGACGATCGGCAACTTCGACGGCGTGCACCGCGGCCACCAGGCGATGCTGGCGATGCTGGTCAACGAGGCCCGGCACCGCGGCCTCGCCTCGTGCGTGATGACCTTCGAGCCGCACCCGCGCGACTTCTTCGCCCGCCGCGCCGGCGATCCGGCGCGTGCGCCGGCACGCATCGCGACGCTGCGCGACAAGCTCGCCGAGCTGGAGCGCTGCGGCGTCGACCACGTCGTCGTCGCGCGTTTCGACGAGCGCCTGGCGACGCAGTCGCCCGAGGCTTTCGTCGAACAGGTGCTGCTGCGCGGGCTGAACGCGCGCTACGTGCTCGTCGGCGACGACTTCCGCTTCGGCGCGCGTCGCGAAGGCAACTACACGATGCTCGACGAGGCCGGCACGCGGCTGGGCTTCGACGTCGCGCGCATGCTCAGCTACGAGGTGCACGGCCTGCGCGTGTCGAGCTCGGCGGTGCGGGCGGCACTCGACGCCGGCGACATGCAGCGCGCCGCGGTGCTGCTGGGCCGGCCGTACTCGATCAGCGGCCACGCGATCCACGGCCGCAAGCTCGGCCGCGAGCTGGGTTTCCGCACGCTGAACCTGCGTTTCCCGCACCCGCGGCCGGCGGCCGGCGGCATCTTCGTCGTGCGTGTCTACGGCCTGGCCGAACGCGCGCTGCCCGGCGTCGCCAGCCTGGGCACGCGGCCGACGGTCGAGAACGCCGGGCGCGTGCTGCTGGAGACGCACTGCCTCGAATGGCCGCTGGGCCCCGAGGCCGGTTACGGCCGCGTGCTGCGCGTCGAGCTGCTGCACAAGCTGCACGACGAGCGCCGCTACCCGTCGCTGGAGGCGCTGCGCGAAGGCATCGCCCAGGACGAGGCCGACGCGCGCGCCTGGTTCGCCGCCCACCCGGGCTAGAAACGCCAGCCGGCGCCGGCCGCGAGGCTCCAGGTGCTGCGCCGCGTCACCGCCGGCCCGTCGGCCGCCGGGCCGAGCAGCCGCGCCAGCGAGACGCCCGCAGTCAGGATGCGGTGCTTGTCCAGATCGTGGCGCAGGCCCAGCGAGCCCTGCAGGTCGCGCCAGCCGGCGCCGGGGCGGTAGACGGGATAACCGGAGGCCTGCGACTGCTCGGTGTCGACGCCGTAGTAGCTGCGCAGGTAACGGCTGTCGGCCGCGCTCAGCCGCAGGCCCCAGTTCCAGACGGTGGCCGGCGCCAGCCGGCGCTCGCGGCCGACGCCGACATCTGCGAAGACGCCGCCGCCGCGGCCGAGCAGGTCGGGGCTGATGCCGCCCGACAGCCGCCAGCCGTCGTCCAGCCGCCAGCTCGCGCCCAGGCGCGCACGCACGGTGTTGCGCACCTTGCCCAGGCCGCGCAGCGCCGGTTCGTCGTCGTCGCGGCCGCCGTCGTAGCGCAGCGACAGCGTCGTGCGCAGGCGCTCGCCACGCTGCAGGTCCAGGCCCAGGCCTCGCTGCACGTTGTCGCTGCGCCGGGTGGCGAAGGCGCCGGCGTTGCTGAGGCTCACACGCCCCCAGCGCAGCACGTAGCCGGGTTGCAGGCGCAGGTCGGGTTTGCCGTCGCCGTGCGGCGACGTGCCCCAGGAGGCGATCAGGCCGACGGCGGCGTCCCAGCGCCGGGACGGTTCCGGCGGCTCGGGCGGCGCGGCAGCGGCTGGCGCGGGCGCCGGGTCGGCCGGGGCCGAAGCCTCTTCGGCCATGGCGGACGCCGCGGCCAGGGCCGTCAGCGCGAGGGCGGTCGGACGGTGACAAGGCATTCTGCGTCGCCTCGGTAGAATCGCCTCATGCGATTGTCCATCGTCCGGCTCGATCCGTCGTCGTGGCAGGCGGCCACGCGGCGGCAGACGACGCGCGACCGAATTACGCGCAGCGTGCGCCCGCACGCCTGACCGTCCCGCCTTCGCGTGCCCTCGCGCGCGCGCCCCGCCGATTGCCCACGCACCGCCCCACGGTGCCGACCGAGATGAACGACTCCACGAACGCCGCCGCGCCCGACTACCGCGCGACGCTGAACCTGCCCGACACCCCGTTCCCGATGCGCGGCGACCTCGCCAAGCGCGAGCCGGCGTGGATCAAGAGCTGGCAGGACGAAGGCCTCTACAAGCGCCTGCGCGACGCACGCTGCGGCAAGCCGCTGTTCGTGCTGCACGACGGCCCGCCCTACGCCAACGGCGCCATCCACATGGGCCACGCGGTCAACAAGGTCCTGAAGGACATGATCGTCAAGGCGCGCCAGCTCAAGGGCTTCGACGCCCAGTACGTGCCCGGCTGGGACTGCCACGGCCTGCCGATCGAGAACGCGATCGAGAAGAAGCACGGCCGCCACCTGAGCCGCGACGACATGCAGGCCAGGAGCCGCGCTTATGCCACCGAGCAGATCGCGCTGCAGATGGCCGACTTCAAGCGCCTGGGCGTGCTCGGCGACTGGGAGCACCGCTACGCGACGATGGACCCGGCCAACGAGGCCGGCGAGATCCGCGCCTTCAAGCGTGTCATCGAACGCGGCTTCGTCTACCGCGGCCTGAAGCCCGTCTACTGGTGCTTCGACTGCGGCAGCTCGCTGGCCGAGTTCGAGATCGAGTACGCCGACAAGAAGAGCCAGACGCTGGACGTCGCCTTCCCGGCGGCCGAGCCCGACAAGCTGGCCGCCGCGTTCGGCCTGCCGTCGCTCGCCAAGCCGGCCTTCGTCGTCATCTGGACGACGACCGCCTGGACCATCCCCGCCAACCAGGCGCTGAACCTGAACCCGGCGCTGGACTACGCGCTCGTCGACACCGAACGCGGCCTGCTGGTGCTGGCCGAGAGCCTGGTCGAGAAGTGCCTGGCGCGCTACGGCCTGCAAGGCACGGTGCTGGCGACGACCAAGGGCGAAAAGCTCGGCGGCCTGAACTTCCGCCACCCGCTGGCCGACACCGACCCGGGCTACGACCGCCTGAGCCCGGTGTATCTCGCCGACTACGCCACCGCCGACGACGGCACCGGCATCGTGCACAGCAGCCCGGCCTACGGCCTGGACGACTTCAACTCCTGCGTCGCGCACGGGATGAAGACCGACCAGATCCTGAACCCGGTGCAGGGCAACGGCTGCTACGCCGCCGACTTCCCGCTCTTCGGCGGCCAGAACATCTGGAAGGCGGTGCCGGTCATCCTCGACACGCTCAAGGCCGCCGGCCGGCTGCTCGCCACCGAGACCATCACCCACAGCTACCCGCACTGCTGGCGCCACAAGAGCCCGGTGATCTACCGCGCCGCGGCGCAGTGGTTCATCCGCATGGACGAAGGCGTTGGCGTCTTCACGACGGACAAGGCGCCGCAGTCGCTGCGCCGGATGGCGCTGGACGCGATCGAGGCGACGAGCTTCTACCCCGAGAACGGCCAGGCGCGGCTGCGCGACATGATCGCCAACCGCCCCGACTGGTGCATCAGCCGCCAGCGCAGCTGGGGCGTGCCGCTGCCCTTCTTCCTGCACAAGGAAACGGGCGACCTGCACCCGCGCACGATGGAGATCCTCGACCAGGCCGCCGACATCGTCGAAGCCGGCGGCATCGAGGCCTGGAGCCGCACGACCGCCGAGCAGATCCTCGGCGCCGAGGACGCCGCGCTCTACACCAAGAGCAGCGACATCCTGGAGGTCTGGTTCGACTCGGGCTCGACCTTCTGGCACGTGCTGCGCGGCCAGCATCCCGAGGGCTTCCACAAGCAAGGGCCCGAGGCCGACCTCTACCTCGAAGGCCACGACCAGCACCGCGGCTGGTTCCACAGCTCGCTGCTGCTGGCCTGCGCGCTGTACGGCCGCGCGCCCTACCGCGGCCTGCTGACGCACGGTTTCACCGTCGACAGCCAGGGCCGCAAGATGAGCAAGAGCCTGGGCAACGGCATCGAGCCGCAGAAGGTCAGCTCGACCCTGGGCGCCGAGATCATCCGTCTCTGGGTCGCGGCCTCGGACTACTCGGGCGACATCGCCGGCGACGACAAGATCCTGGCGCGTGTCGTCGACGCCTACCGCCGCATCCGCAACACGCTGCGTTTCCTGCTCGCCAACACCTCGGACTTCGACACGAAGACCGACGCCGTGGCGCCTGACGAGCTGCTGGAGATCGACCGCTGGGCACTCGCCCGCACCGCCGAGCTGCAGGCCGAGATCCTGGCGCACTACGAGGTCTACGAGTTCCACCCGGTGGTCGCCAAGCTGCAAGTCTTCTGCAGCGAGGACCTGGGCGCCTTCTACCTCGACGCGCTGAAGGACCGGCTGTACACGACGGCGCCGAAGTCGCTGGCCCGCCGCAGCGCCCAGACCGCGCTGGTGACGATCACCCAGGCGATGCTGCGCTGGATGGCGCCCTTCCTCAGCTTCACCGCCGAGGAGGCCTGGAAGCTGGTCGGCACGACGCCGTCGATCTTCACCGAGACCTATCTCGACTTCCCCACGCCGGACGCCGAGCTGCTGGCGAAGTGGGCGCGCATCCGCGCCGTGCGCGAACGCGTCAACAAGGAGATCGAGGCCGTGCGCACGACCGGCGCGGTGGGCTCGTCGCTGCAGGCCAACGTGACGATCGGTGCGCCCGCCGACCAGCTGGAATTGCTGAAATCGCTAGGCGACGACCTGCGTTTCGTGCTGATCACCTCCAAGGCGGTGCTGGCCGCCGCCGACGAGCTGCAGGTGACGGTGACGCCGTCGAGCGACACCAAGTGCGAGCGCTGCTGGCACTGGCGCGACGACGTCGGCCACGACCCGGCGCACCCGGGGCTGTGCGGCCGCTGCACGAGCAACCTGTACGGCGAAGGCGAAGCCCGGCGCGTCGCCTGACGACGCCCTGTCCCCGAGGCGTCCGCCTCGGGGGACCTCCCGTGCCGGTTCGCCGGCCATGTGCTAGAAATGCGACGCCGCCGTGCGCCTCAGCGCGGAAGGGAGGCGGCGTCGAATGGCCGACAGAAGCAGCAGCCGGACCACCGGTGTCTCGAAGCCCACGGGCGCCAGTGCGATCGGCTGGCGTGCAGCCGCCGTGTTCGTCGTGCTGGCGGCGATCACCACCGTGCTCGTCGTGCGCGAGTTCCAGAGCGGGCGCGAACGCGCGGCCGCCGAGTTGCGTGCCGTCGCCGAGCTGAGGGCGACCCAGGTCGACAACTGGATCGACGAGCGCCTGGGCCTGGCCCGGCTGCTCGAACCCAGCCCGTCGCTGGCCCAGTTCTTCCGCGCCGCCGAGGCCGGGCCCGGCGCCGCCGGGCAGCAGGAACTGGAGCGGCGGCTGCAGCAGTTGCGCGACAACACGCGCAGCGTCAACGCCTTGCTGCTCGATGCCGAGGGCCGCGCCCTGGTGACGGCGACGCCGACCGAAGAGCCGGCTGCGGCGCTGCAGGAAGCCGTGCGGCGCGCGATCGAGACCGGCCACGCCCAGCAGACCCCGATCTACCGCAACGGCCAGAACCCGGCCGTGCTGCAACTGGACGTGGTCTTCGCGCTGAAGCTGACCGGCACGCCGGCGCGCGCCGTCGTCGTGCTGCGGCAGGACCCGCGCCAGGCGCTCCTGCCGCGCCTGCGCGGCTGGCCGCTGCCGCGGCCGGGCGCGATGTCGGTGCTGTGGCAACGCCAGGGCGACGTGATGGTGCCGCTGCTCGAGTTCACGCCCGAGCTCGAAGGCGAACTGCCCGATGCCGTGCCGGTCGCCGAACCCCGTTTCCTGGTCGGCCAGGTCGCACGCGGCGAGCTCGCGTCCCGGGCGGCGCTGCGCGGCAGCGACTTCCGCGGCGAGGCCGTCACCGCGATGGTGCTGCCGCTGGCCAGCGGCGACTGGTGGCTGTCGCTGCAGATCGAGCAGCAGGCGATCGACGCCCCGGCGCGGCAGGTGACGCTGGCCGGCGTCTCGGTGCTGGCGGTGACGCTGCTCGCGCTCTATGCCACGGCGCGCAGCCTGTCCAACCGCGACGCGCTGACGCGCGCCGAACGCGAGCGCGCCGAGGAGCGCGAGCGCATGCGCGCGCTGCAGCTGCTCGACGCCGTGGCCGACAACGCCGGCGAGGCGATCTTCGCCAAGGACCTCGAAGGCCGATACCTGTTCGTCAACCGCGTCGCCTGCGAACGTGCCGGCAAGAGCCGCGACGAGCTGATCGGGCGCCGCGACGCCGACATCTTCCCGGCCGAGGTGGCCGCGAACTACGTCGCCGACGACCTGCGCACGCTCGAACACGGCGCTCCGATGAGCTTCGAGCAGACGATGCCGACGCGGGCCGGGCAGCGCTATCTGTCGGTGACCAAGGCGCCGCTGCGCGACGCCGACGGCCGCATCGTCGGCCTGGTCGGCGTGGCCAGCGACCTGACCAAGGTGCGCCGCGGCGAGCAGGCGCTGCGCGAGAGCGAGGCGCGCTTCCGCTCGGTCTTCGAGGTGCTCAACGAAGGCATCGTCGTGCGCACGCCCGACGGCACCATCGTCGACGCCAACCCGGCCGCCGAACGCCTGCTGCAGCGCCCGGTGGACTGGCTGCGCGGCCGCCACCTGGCCGACACCGGCTGGATGCCGGTCGACGAGCACGGACGCGAGTCGCCGCAGGCGCTGGAGCAGCTCACCGACGTCGTGCTGGCGCGCAGCGACCGGCGCGACGCCGAGCTGCGCGTGCATGGGCCCGACGGCCAGCTGCGCTGGTTCCGCGTCAACGCCGAGCCGGTGCGCGACCCGCACGACGGCCGCCTGCTGGCCATCGTCGCGTCCTGGGACGACGTCACCGAGCGCCGCGAGACCACCGAGGAGCTGCGCCGCCACCGCCTTCACCTGCAGCAGCTCGTCGAGGACCGCACCGAGGAGCTCAAGCGCGCGATCGCCGGCCTGGCCGAGGCCGAACGCTCGGCGCGCATGATCGCCGACAGCCTGCCGGGCCTGGTCGCCTACTGGGACCGCGACATGCGCTGCCGCTTCGCCAACCGCGGCTATTGCGAATGGTTCGAGCTGACGCAGGAACAGATCCTCGGCCGGACGATGGCCGAGCTGCTGGGCCCGGAGTTCGTCAGCCAGCAGTACGCGCTGGTCCAGTCCGCGCTCGACGGCGAGCTGCAGCGCTACGAGCGCAGCCTGCCGCGCCGCGGCGAGCCCAAGGACCTGCTGGTGCACTACGTGCCCGACCGGCGCGGCGACGGCGGCGTCAACGGCTTCTACGTGATGGCCATCGACATCTCGGCGCAGAAACGCGCCGAGGGCGCGCTGCAGCGGCTCAACGAGGAACTCGTCGTCTCGCGCGACCGCGCCGAGGCCGCCAGCCGCTCCAAGAGCGCCTTCCTGGCCAACATCAGCCACGAGATCCGCACGCCGATGAACGCCATCATCGGCCTGGCGCACCTGATGCTGCGCGACGCACGCCACGACACCGAGCGCCAGCGGCTGGAGAAGATCCGCAACCAGGCCCAGCACCTGCTGCAGATCCTCAACGACGTGCTCGACCTGTCCAAGATCGAGGCCGGGCGGCTGGAGCTGGAGGCGATCCCGTTCTCGCTGGAGGCGCTGCTCGGCCGCGCCTTCCAGACCGTGGCCACCGACGCCCAGCGCAAGGGGCTGGAGCTGGTGCTCGACACCGAGGACGTGCCCGACCGCCTGATCGGCGACCCGACACGGCTGCTGCAGTCGCTGCTGAACCTGCTGTCCAACGCGGTGAAGTTCACCGAGCACGGCTGGATCCGGCTGCAGGCGCGGCGCGTCGAACAGAACGAAGCGCGCGTGCTGGTGCGCTTCACGGTCACCGACACCGGCATCGGCATCCCGCCGGAACGCCTGGGCGCGCTGTTCCAGGCCTTCGAGCAGGTCGACAGCTCGACCAGCCGGCGCCACGGCGGCACCGGCCTGGGCCTGGCGCTGACGCGCCACATGGCGACGATGATGGGCGGCGAGACCGGCGCCGACAGCACTCCCGGCGTCGGCAGCCGCTTCTGGTTCAGCGCCTGGCTGGCGCTGGACAGCGCGCCGGCGCCCAGCCTGCCGCGCCTGTCCGGGCTGCAGGCGCTGCTGGCCGACGACCTGCCCGAAGCGCGCGAGGCGCTGGCCGACCGGCTGCGCCAGATGGGCGTGCGCGTCGACGCCGCCGACTCGGGCGAGGACGCGATCGAGCATGCCCGCGCCGCCGGCGCGCACGGCCGGCGCTACGACCTGCTGCTGCTGGACTGGCGCATGGGCGAGCTCGACGGCATCGGCACGCTCAAGCGCCTGCGCGAACTGCCGGCGGCCGCCGAAGCGCCGGCGCTGCTCGTCACCGCGTTCGACGACGAGACCATGCGCAGCGAGGCCAAGGCCGCGCGTTTCGCTTCGGTGCTGGTCAAGCCGATCGGCGTGTCGGCGCTGCACGACGCCGTGCAGCGCGTGCTGAAGGCGGCCGGCGGCGAGCCGCCGCGGCTGACGCACAGCGCCGGCCAGGCCGAGAAGGCGCTGCGCGCCCGCGGCAGCACGCGGCCGCTGCTGCTGGCCGAAGACAACCCGATCAACCAGGAGGTCGCGCTCGAACTGCTGCGTGCGGTGGGCCTGGACGTCGACCTGGCCGCCAACGGCCGCGAGGCCCTGCGGCTGGCGCTGGCGCGCGACTACGCCGCGGTGCTGATGGACATGCAGATGCCGGAGATGGACGGCCTGGAAGCCACGCGCGAGCTGCGCCGCGCCGGCTTCGCGGCACCCATCCTGGCGATGACCGCCAACGCCTTCGGCGAAGACCGCGCCGCCTGCCTGGCCGCGGGCATGAACGACCACGTCGCCAAGCCGGTCGACCCGGAGGCGCTGTACGCGACGCTGCTGCGCTGGCTGCCGGCGGCCACCGCGGCCGCGTCGCCCGCCGCGACGCCGCCCTCGGCGGGCGGCAGCTTCGCCGAACGGCTGGAGACGCTGGGCGAGATCGACGTCGAGGCCGCCTTGCGCCTGGTCGGCGGGCGGCCCAACGTGCTGCAGCGGCTGATGCGGCGCTTCGCCGACGTCTACGCCGGCGGCATGCCGGCGCTGGTGGCCGAGGGCGGCGACGAGCGTCTGGCGGCCTGGACCAGCGCCGCGCATTCGCTGCACGGCGCCTGCGGCGCGATCGGCGCCCAGGGGCTGCAGGCGCAGGCGCGCGAACTCGAACACGCGGCGCGCGTCGCCACCGGCGCCGAACCGCTGGCCGGCGCCGCACGCGCGCTGCACGAACGGGTCGCCGCGCTCGCCACGCGCCTGCAGCAACTCACCGAGTCCTGACGCGGCACGGGGCGGTCGGTGCGCGGCCTCGCGATACAGTAGCGGCCCGCCCGCCGGCCACCGGCGGTGGTCCCCCGCATCACGACTTCATGGCCACGTCTTCGCGTTCGTCCAACCGCCTGCCCTTCTGGCTCGGTCTCGCCTTCATCGTCGTCGTCCTGGACCAGTTCACGAAGACGCTGATCCTCGGTTACTTCCAGGACGGAGAAGCCCGCGTCGTCACCGGCTTCTTCAACATCGTGCGTGTGCACAACAGCGGCGCCGCGTTCTCCTTCCTCGCCGACGCGGCGGGCTGGCAGCGCTGGTTCTTCGTCATCGTCGGCGTCATCGCCTCGGCGATCATCGTCTGGATGCTCGCCAACCACACGACGCAGCGGCTGTTCAGCTTCGCGGTGACGATGATCCTCGGCGGCGCCGTCGGCAACGTCATCGACCGGCTGCTGCACGGCCACGTCATCGACTTCCTGCAGTTCCGCTTCGGCTTCCTGGAGCCGATGTTCCGCGGCGGCTACTTCCCCAGCTTCAACCTCGCCGACGCGGCGATCACGCTGGGCGCCGTCTGCCTGGTGCTCGACGAGATCCTGCGCGTGCGCCGCGGGGGCAAGTGACGCGCCCGCGCGCGCCCGAGCTTCCCCCGTATCGAGACCCCGGCGCGCGGCCTACGCTGGCCGCGTGGACCCGGCCGAACCTCCTGCCGTCGACGACGCGCCGGCCTCGGCGATGCCGGCGCTGCGCACGCTGGCGCTGTCCGCGCCGCGGCGCTGGCTGGCCGCCGGCTGGCGCGACTTCCGCCGCGCGCCGGCGATCGGCCTGTTCTTCGGCGCCTGCTTCGTCGCGATGGGCTGGGCGCTGCTGGCGGTCTTCGAGTACGCGCCGGCCTACACGCTGGCGCTGTCGGCCGGCTTCCTGCTGAGCGGCCCCTTCCTGTGCCTGGGGCTGTACCGCGTCAGCCAGCGGCTGGAGCGCGGCGAACGTCCGACGCTGGTCGACGCGATGCTCGCCTGGCGCGAACGCGGCGGCGCGATGGCGATCTTCGGTCTGGTGCTGCTGGTGCTGGAACTCGTCTGGGGGCGAGCCGCGCTGGTGATCTTCGCCGTCTCGTTCGACGGCATGCCCGATTTCCGCGGCTCGCTGCTGGCGCTGCTGGACCCGGCCAACCTGGGCTTCATCGTCGCCTGGACCACCGTCGGCGCGATCTTCGCGACGCTGATCTACGCCATCTCGGCGGTCTCGATCCCGATGATCCTGCACCGCCGCAGCGACGCGATCAGCGCCGGCCTGACCAGCCTGCGCCTGGTGAGCACGCAGCCGGCGGTGATGGCCTTGTGGGCGGCGGCCATCGTCGCCCTGGTCGGCCTGGCGCTGCTGCCCGGCTTCGCCGGCCTGCTGCTGGCCGGCCCGGTGGTCGGCCACGCCTCGTGGCACGCCTACCGCGAGGCGGTGGCCGACTGATCGCTCAGGGCAGCAGCACCGTCGAGCCGGTCGTGCGCCGGGCCTCCAGCGCGCGGTGCGCCTCGGCCACGTCCTCGAGCGCGTAGCGCTGGTCGATGCGGATCTTGACCTCGCCGCTGGCGACGACGTCGAAGAGTTCGTCGGCCATCTCCTGCGTGCGCTCGCGTGTCGCGATGTGCGTGAACAGCGTCGCGCGCGTCAGGTACAGCGAGCCCTTGGCGGCCAGCGTGCCGATCGCGAACGGCGGCACGGGGCCCGAGGAGTTGCCGAAGCAGGCCAGCAGCCCGAAGGGGCGCAGACAGGCCAGGCTGCCGTCGAAGGTGTCGCGGCCGACCGAGTCGTAGACGACCTTGACGCCGCGGCCGCCGGTGATGTCCTTGACGCGGGCGACGAAGTCCTCGCGCGTGTAGTCGATCATCGCCGCCGCGCCGTGCTGCAGCGCCAGCTGGCACTTGGCCGGGCCGCCGGCGGTGCCGATCAGGCGCAGGCCGAGGGCCTTGGCCCACTGGCAGGCGATCAGGCCGACCCCGCCGGCCGCGGCGTGGAACAGCACCCAGTCGCCGGGCTGCAGGCCCTCGACCGGTAGCGTCTTCCTCAGCAGGTACTGCGCCGTCAGGCCCTTGAGCATCATCGCCGCGCCGGTCTCGAAGTCGATGCCGTCGGGCAGCTGCACGACCTGCGTCGCCGGCATCACACGCACTTCGCTGTAGGCGCCCGGCGTCCCCGCCGCGTAGGCGACGCGATCGCCGGCCTGCAGGTGCGCGACGCCCTCGCCGACGGCCTCGACGATGCCGGCGCCTTCCATGCCCAGCACCAGCGGCAGCGGGTTCTGGTACAGGCCGGTGCGCTGGTAGACGTCGATGAAGTTGAGCCCGCAGGCGTGGTGGCGGATGCGCACCTGGCCGGGGCCGGGTTCGCCGACCGGCAGGTCGACACACTGCAGCACCTCGGGGCCGCCGAAGGCCGAGATCTGGATCGCGCGCGGCATCGTGTTCTCCTCGTGAAGAGGCCCTCAGGTTACGCGATGGGGGACCACCCCGCCGACGGTGGCATGATGCGCCGCCCGATGAGAAGACTGATCCAAGCCCCGAACCTCGTGCTGGCCACCCTCTGGGCCGACCAGCTCGGCGCCGCCGGCATCGCCACCAGCGTGCAGCGCGCCTACGCCAGCGGCATCGCCGGCGAGATCCCGCCCGACCAGAGCCTGCCCGAGGTCTGGGTCGACGACGCCGACCGAGCGCGCGCCGAGACGCTGCTCGCCGAGTGGCGCCACCCGCCCGAGCACACCTGGGCCTGCCCGCGCTGCCACGAGATCGTCGACGGCCCGTTCGAGCAGTGCTGGAGCTGCGGCGCCGAGAGGCCCGCGGCATGACGCTGACGCCCCGCATCGCAGCGTTGCTGACGCTGCCGGCCATGCTGTGGGCCGGCAACGCCCTGCTCGGCCGCCTGCTCGCGCCCAGCATGCCGCCGCTGCTGCTGAACTGCCTGCGCTGGTGGCTGGCGCTGGCCATCCTGCTGCCGCTGGGCTGGCGCGCCGTCGCCACGCCCGAGCGACGGGCCCAGATCCGCGCCCGCTGGCGGCCGCTGGCGGTCCTCGGACTGCTGGGTGTCGGCGCCTACAACGCGCTGCAGTACCTGGCGCTGCACACCTCGACGCCGATCAACGTGACCTTGATCGCGTCGAGCATCCCGGTGTGGATGATGCTCGTCGGCGCGATCTTCTACCGCGAGCGGCCGCGGCCGACGCAGTTGCTGGGCGCGCTGCTGTCGCTGGCCGGCGTCGTCATCGTGCTGGTGCGCGGCGACCTGCTGCAGATCGGCTCGATCCGGCTCGTCGCCGGCGACCTGTGGATCCTGGTCGCGGCGCTGTCCTGGGCCGGCTACAGCTGGCAGCTGGCACGCCCGCCGGCATCGATGAGCGGCGAGCAGCGCCCGGACTGGAACTGGGCCGAGGCGCTGATGGTGCAGGTGCTGTTCGGCCTGGCCTGGGCGACGCTGTCGGCGGTCGGCGAAGCGATCTGGATGCCGCAGCCGGTGCTGTGGTCGCCGACGGTCGTCGCGGCACTGGTCTTCATCGCCGTCGGCCCTTCGCTGGTGGCCTATCGCTGCTGGGGCCTGGGCGTCGGCGCCGTCGGTCCCGCGCTGGCCGGCTTCTTCGCCAACCTGACGCCGCTGTTCGCCGCGCTGCTGTCGGCAGCGCTGCTGGGTGAGCCGCCGCATGTCTACCACGCGGTCGCCTTCGCGCTGATCGTCGGCGGCATCTTCGTGTCCAACCGGCGCTGAGGCCGGAGGCCGACAAAGACAAAGAAAAGGCCCCGGTCGCTTGCGCGGCCGGGGCCTTCGGTTTGGATGGTGGAACCGGGGGGAATCGAACCCCCGTCCGCAAGCCATCGCCGGACGGTTCTACATGCGTAGCTGGCTGATTTGAGTTTGAGGGCCCGGATCGCGCAGCAGCACGCTATCCGTTCCCCGAGTCACTTGGTTTTAGGCCCGAGCCGAGTGACCCGGCACGGGACGAGCCAATGTGAATGACCTCGCAGTCTTCGGCGTTGCCGCCTCAGACCCAGCCCATCGGCCAACTGTTGCGAGGCTCACCGGTGTTAAGCGGCGAGGGCGAAACGTTCGTCGTTCGCAGTTACTTTGTTTCCAGTGGATTTACGAGCGAACTGGTGCTCGGCATGCCCCGCGCCGACTCCGCACCTACGTCGAAGCCAGGTCGGTCCCTGAGGTGCCTAGTTTAGGCCAGTTCCAGCCAGTTCAAGAGCGCGGCCGGATTTTCCAGCACCGCATCGGCGCCCCAGGCGTCGATCGGCTCGCCACGACCGAGGTATCCCCAAGCGGCGGCCAGCGTGCGCATGCCGGCGGCGCGGCCGGCGACGATGTCGCGGTGGTCGTCACCGACGTAGACGCAGTCACCCGGCGCCAGCGCCAGGCGGCGGGCGGCCTCGAACAGCGGCTCCGGGTGCGGCTTGGAGAACGGCGTGGTGTCGCCGGCGATCAGCGCCGCAGCGCGCACGTCGAGCGCCAGGCCGCGCACCACCGGCTCGGCATAACGCATCGCCTTGTTCGTCACGATGCCCCAGCGCAGGCCGGCCGATTCGAGCGAGACGAGCATCGGCTCGACGGCGGCGAAGACACGCGTGGTCTGCAGCAGGCGCTCGGCGTAACGTGCGAGGAAGGCATCGCGCAGCGGCTCGAAGCCCTCGTCCCCGGGCGCCAGGCCGAAAGCGGCGCCGACCATGCCACGGGCGCCGGTGCCGACCATCGGCCGCAGGCGCTCGTAAGGCAGCGGCTCCAGCCCCCGCGCCACGCGCAGGTCGTTGGCGGCACCGGCCAGGTCGGGTGCGCTGTCGACCAGGGTGCCGTCGAGGTCGAACAGCACCGCCGCGGCGCGCGCCATCAGGCCGGCTTCCGCGTCGCGACCAGGTAGTTGACGCTGGTGTCGTCGGACAGCCAGTAGCGCTTGGTCAGCGGGTTGTACTGCAGGCCGCGGCTGCCGGCCGGCGACAGGCCGGCGTCGCGGCACCAGCGCGCCAGTTCGCTCGGGCGGATGAAACGTTCGTACTCGTGCGTGCCGCGCGGCAGCATCTTCAGCACGTACTCGGCGCCGACGATCGCGAACAGAAAGGCCTTGGGGTTGCGGTTGAGCGTCGAGAAGAACACCCAGCCGCCGGGTTTGGCCAGCCGGGCGCAGGCCTCGATGACCGATGCCGGGTCGGGCACGTGTTCCAGCATCTCCATGCAGGTCACGACGTCGAAGCTCGCCGGGCGCTCGGCGGCCAGCGCCTCGGTCGCGATCTCGCGGTACTCGAGGTTCATCACCTCGGACTCGAGCGCATGCAGCCGCGCCACGCCCAATGCCTTGGTCGACAGGTCGATGCCGGTGACGTGCGCGGCACGTCGGGCCATCGACTCCGACAGCACGCCGCCGCCGCAGCCGACGTCGAGCACGGTCTTGCCGCGCAGGCCCGCCAGGCTGTCGATCCAGTCCAGGCGCAGGGGGTTGATTTCGTGCAGCGGCCGGAACTCGCTCTCCGGATCCCACCAGCGGTGGGCGAGATCGCTGAACTTGGCCAGTTCCTGGGCGTCGGCATTGACAGTCATGGTCGAATCCTAAGCGCGACAAACGAGAAACCCCGCCGAAGCGGGGTTTCGTTGTGGGAACCCTCGGGGTTCCAGGCGATTACTGCTTGGTACGCGTACCGACCACTTCGATTTCCACGCGACGATTCTTCGCGCGGCCTTCGCGGGTCTTGTTGTCGGCGACCGGCTGCTTCTCGCCCTTGCCTTCGGTGTAGACGCGGTTCTTTTCGATGCCCTTGTCGACCAGATAGGCCTTCACGGCATCGGCGCGCTTGACCGACAGCTTCTGGTTGTAGCCATCCGGACCCGTCGAGTCGGTGTGGCCGACGGCGATGACGACTTCCAGGTTCACGGCCTTGGCCTTGGAGGCCAGGTCGTCGAGCTTCGCCTTCGCTTCGGGCTTCAGGGTCGCCTTGTCGAAGTCGAAGAACGCGTCAGCGGCGAAGGTGACCTTCTCGCTGACCGGAGCCGGCGGCGGCGGGGGCGGCGGCGGCGGGGCCGGCGGGGCGGCCTTCGGCGCGGGGGCCGGGGCCGGGGGCGGCGGCTTGATGGCGCCGTCGCACTCGTCCGCGGCGGAGGCCGGGGTCCAGTTGGAATCACGCCAGCACAGCTCGTTCGTGCCGTTCTTCCAGACGGTGCCGTCCGATGCGCGCCAGTTGTCGACCGGCTTGTCCTGTGCCAGGACCGCGATCGGGGCGGCGAGCGCAGCGGATGCGAAGAGCATCGCCACCCTGTTCAGTTTCTTCATGTTTCTCCTCTCGAGGAAAGCCGCAGCAGAACTGCGAAACGTCCAAACCGAAAGCCTGAACTCCGGGCAAATCCCGACACGGCGGGTACTTACCACCTGCGGACGATTGTGCCATAGGGCATCGGTACGCCTGCATTCTGACCCCTGCACCCAGGCGTGCTCGGTTGGCTGTTGCTCCGCTGCGACATGCGGCGGGCCGTAGAATTGCACGCCCCGTGCCTGGCCGTTCCGGTCGGGTCGAACCTGCTCGCGCCTCGCGCGCTACCGCATGTCCCAGTTCGCCAAGGAAACCCTGCCGATCAGCCTCGAAGAGGAGATGCGGCGTTCGTATCTCGATTACGCGATGAGCGTGATCGTCGGACGCGCCCTCCCCGACGCCCGAGACGGCCTCAAGCCCGTGCACCGCCGTGTCCTGTACGCGATGCACGAGCTGTCCAACCACTGGAACCGCCCTTACAAGAAGAGCGCCCGCATCGTCGGCGACGTGATCGGTAAATATCACCCGCACGGCGACACGGCGGTCTACGACACGATCGTGCGCATGGCGCAGGACTTCAGCCTGCGCCACATGCTCGTCGACGGCCAGGGCAACTTCGGCTCGGTCGACGGCGACAGCGCCGCGGCGATGCGCTACACCGAGATCCGTCTGGCGAAGATCGCCCACGAGATGCTCGAGGACATCGACAAGGAAACGGTCGATTTCGCCCCGAACTACGACGGCTCCGAGAAGGAGCCGACGGTGCTGCCGGCGCGGCTGCCCAACCTGCTGGTCAACGGCTCGGCCGGCATCGCGGTCGGCATGGCGACCAACATCCCGCCGCACAACCTCAACGAGATCGTCGACGCCTGCCTGCACCTGCTAAAGGTGCCCGAGTCGACGATCGAGGAGCTGATGGAGATCGTGCCGGCGCCGGACTTCCCGACCGCCGGGATCATCTACGGCCTCGAAGGCGTGCGCGAGGGCTACCGCACCGGGCGCGGGCGCGTCGTGATGCGCGCCAAGTGCCACTTCGAGGACATCGACCGCGGCCAGCGCCAGTCGATCATCGTCGACGAGATCCCGTACCAGGTGAACAAGAAGACGCTGCTCGAGCGCATTGCCGAGCTCGTCAACGAGAAGAAGATCGAGGGCATCAGCCACATCCAGGACGAGAGCGACAAGTCCGGGATGCGCGTGGTCATCGAGTTGAAGCGCGGCGAAGTGCCCGAGGTCGTGCTCAACAACCTCTACAAGCAGACCCAGCTCCAGGACAGCTTCGGCATCAACATGGTCGCGCTGGTCGACGGCCAGCCGCGCTTATGCAACCTGAAGCAGCTGCTGGAGATCTTCCTCGAGCACCGGCGCGAGGTCGTCACCCGCCGCACCGTCTACGAGCTGAAGAAGGCGCGCGAGCGCGGCCACGTGCTCGAAGGCCTGGCGGTGGCGCTGGCCAACATCGACGAGTTCATCGAGACGATCAAGACCAGCCCGACGCCGCCGATGGCCAAGGCGGCGCTGATGTCCAAGGCCTGGGACAGCTCGATGGTGCGCGAGATGCTCGCGCGCGCCGAGGAATCGACGGCCGGCGGCCGCGCTGCCTATCGCCCCGAGGGCCTGCCCGCGGGCTACGGCCTGCAGGCCGATGGCCTGTACCGGCTGTCCGAGGACCAGGCGCAGGAAATCCTGCAGATGCGCCTGCAGCGCCTGACCGGCCTGGAGCAGGACAAGATCATCGGCGAGTACCGCGAGGTCATGACGCAGATCGCCGACCTGCTGGACATCCTGTCCCGTCCGGAGCGCGTGACCGCGATCCTCGTCGACGAGCTCAACGCGCTGCGACAGGAGTTCGGCCAGACCAAGGTCGGCGCGCGCCGCAGCGTCATCGAGCGCAACGCGCAGGAACTCGGCACCGAAGACCTGATCACGCCGACCGACATGGTGGTGACGCTCAGTCACACCGGTTACATCAAGAGCCAGCCGCTGACCGAGTACCGCGCCCAGCGCCGCGGCGGCCGCGGCAAGCAGGCGACGCAGACCAAGGAAGACGACTGGATCGACCAGCTCTTCATCGCCAACACGCACGACTGGATCCTGTGCTTCTCGGATCGCGGCCGCGTCTACTGGCTGAAGGTCTGGGAGGTGCCGCAAGGCTCGCGCAACTCGCGCGGCAAGCCGATCGTCAACATGTTCCCGCTGCAGCCGGGTGAGAAGATCACCGTCGTGCTGCCGCTGACCGGCGAGTTCCGCAGCTTCCCGGCCGACCACTACGTCTTCATGGTGACGGCCTTCGGCACCGTCAAGAAGACGCCGCTGGACGACTTCAGCAACCCGCGCAAGGCCGGCATCATCGCCGTCGGCCTGGACGACGGCGACTACCTGATCGGCGCCGCGCTGACCGACGGCCATCACGACGTGATGCTGTTCTCCGACGGCGGCAAGGCGGTGCGCTTCAACGAAGACCCGGAAGAAGGCGGTGTGCGCCCGATGGGCCGCCAGGCCGGCGGCGTCAAGGGCATGGAGCTCGAACCCGGCCAGCGCGTCATAGCGCTGCTGGTCGCCGAGGACGAGACGCAAAGCGTGCTCACCGCGACCGAGAACGGCTACGGCAAGCGCACCCCGATCGCCGAATACACCCGCCACCGCCGTGGCGGCAAGGGCATGATCTCGATGCTCCAGAGCGAGCGCAACGGCAAGGTCGTGGCGGCCACGCTGGCGCGCGACACCGACGAGATCATGCTGATCACCGACCGCGGCGTGCTCGTTCGCACCCGCGTCGCCGAAATCCGCGAAATGGGCCGCGCGACGCAGGGCGTCACGCTGATCTCGCTGGACGACGGCACCCGGCTCTCCGGCCTGCAGCGCATCGTCGAGAACGACGCGCAGACCGAAGGCGCCGGCGACGACACGTCCAACGACAGCGCCGGCGATGCCGGCACGGAGAACGCGTGATGACTCAAAGATTCGTGCTGGCCCTGGCGCTCGCCGCGGCCGTTCCTGCGATGGCCCAGAAGGCGCCGGCGCCGGCCTCGGCGGCGGCCTCCGCCCCGGCGGCCGCCGCGCCGTCGAGCCCGGCGAAGAAGGCGCTCGTCGCCAAGATCCTGCAGATCCAGCAGCCGGCGATCGAGAACATGGCGCGCCAGCTCGCCGAGCAGCCGGCGGTGATGCTGATGCAGCAGGCGGCGATGGCGCTGCAGCGCCTGCCCGCCGACAAGCGTGAAGCGATGGCCAAGTCGCTGCAGGCCGACGCCAAGAAGTACGCCGACGAAGCGACGCCTATCGTGCGCGACCGCGCCGTCAAGCTGGCGCCCAGCACCATCGGCGCGCTCCTCGAGCAACGCTTCAGCGAAGACGAGCTCAAGCAGCTCATCACGATGCTCGAGTCGCCGGTGAACCGCAAGTTCCAGTCGATGAACGGCGACCTGCAGCGTGCGCTGGGCGAGAAACTGGTCGCCGAGACCAAGCCGCTGGTCGAGCCCAAGGTGAAGGCGCTCGAGCAGTCGGTGCGCAAGCGCTTCGAAGCGGCCGCGCCCGCCGCGCCGGCCAGCACGCCCAAGTGAAGACGCCGCAGGTCGAGTCCTCCGACGAACTGGTCGGCCTGCGCCAGCAGATCGACTCGGTCGACCGCGAGCTACTGGCGCTGCTCAACCGACGCGCCGGCCTGGCATTGGCCGTCGGCGAGCTGAAGAAGCGGGAGGGCTCGGTCGTCTTCCGGCCCGAACGCGAGGCCCAGGTCATCGACGGCATGAAGGCCGTCAACCCGGGCCCGCTACAGACCGCGAGCATCGCGCCGATCTGGCGCGAGATCATGTCGGCCTGCCGCGCGCTGGAGACGCCGACGCGCGTGGCCTACCTGGGCCCCGCCGGCACCTTCAGCGAAGAGGCGGCGATCGGCTATTTCGGCAGCTCGCTGATGCGCGTGCAGTGCGCGAGCATCGACGAGGTCTTCCACACCGTCGCCTCGGGCGCGGCCGACTTCGGCGTCGTGCCGGTCGAGAACTCCACCGAGGGCGTGGTCGCGCGTTCCCTGGATCTCTTCCTGCACACGCCGCTGTTCATCATCGGCGAGACGAGCCTGTTCATCCGCCAGAACCTGCTGCGGCGCGAGAACTCGATGGACGGCATCCGCGCCGTCTGCGCCCATCCGCAGGCGCTGGCGCAATGCCACGGCTGGCTCAGCCACCACCTGCCCGACGCCGAGCGCCGCCCGGCATCGAGCAACGCCGAAGGTGCGCGCCTGGCTTCGCAGGACCCGAGCGTCGCGGCCATCGCCAGCGTTCGCGCGGCCAGCGAGTTCGGCCTGCACGTGCTGGCGCCTGCGATCCAGGACGACGCCCACAACCGCACGCGCTTCGCGATCGTCACCCACCCCGACCGCCACCCGGTGCCCAAGCCCTCGGGCCACGATTGCACGAGCCTCGTGCTGTCGGTGAAGAACCGGCCGGGCGCGGTGCACGACATGCTGGTGCCGCTCAAGCGCCACGACGTCTCGATGTCGCGCTTCGAGTCGCGCCCGGCGCGTTCGGGCCAGTGGGAGTACTACTTCTACATCGACGTGCAGGGCCATCCCGACGAGCCCAAGGTCGGTGCCGCGCTGCGCGAGCTGCACGACGCCTGCGCCTTCTTCAAAGTCCTCGGGGCCTACCCGGTGGACGTGCACTGATGTTCCAGCAACTCGGCGTCATCGGCTGCGGCCTGATGGGCGGCTCCTTCGCGCTGGCGCTCAAGCGCGCCGGCCTGGTCAAGCGCGTCATCGGCTACAGCAAGAGCCCGTCGACGACCGAACGCGCGAAGAAGCTCGGCGTCATCGACGTCGTCGCCGAATCGGCGCTGCTGGCCGTCGCCGGCTCGGACATCGTGCTGCTGTCGGTGCCGGTGGCGGCCACCGAAGCGACCTTCAAGGCCATCCGCCATCTCGTCGAGCCGGGCGTGCTGTTCATGGACGTCGGCAGCACCAAGCGCGACGTCGTCGACGCCGCACGCCGCGTGCTGCGCGAGCGCCTCGCGTCCTTCGTGCCGGCGCACCCGATCGCCGGCAAGGAACTGGCCGGCATCGGCCATGCCGACGCGGCGCTCTACGCCGGCCGCCAGGTCATCCTGACGCCGCTGCCGCAGACCGCGCCCGACCTGGTGCAAAAGGCCACCGACGTCTGGTCGGCGATCGGCGCCCAGGTGCTGAAGATGACGCCGGAGAACCACGACGCTGCCTTCGCCGCCGTGAGCCACCTGCCGCACCTGCTGGCCTTCGCCTATTTCTCGTCGGTGGTCGGCCAGCCCGCGGGGCGCGACTTCCTGTCGCTCGCCGGCCCGGGCTTTCGCGACTTCACGCGCATCGCCGCCAGCAACCCCGAGATGTGGCGCGACGTGCTGACCGCCAACCGCGAAGAGATCCTCAAGCAGTCGCAGCGTTTCCGCCAGTCGCTGGACGCCTTCGAACAGCTGATGCTGAGCGGCAATACCGACGCGCTGGAAACGATGATCCGCGCCGCCGCCGAAGGCCGTGCCGGCTGGCAGATGGGCGCGCCGCGATCGACGCAGCGCTGACGCCGCCTTCCACCCGATGTTCCGCACTCCCTTCCTCGACCTGCCGCCGATGGCAGGCGCGGCCGGCACCGTCCGGCTGCCCGGCTCCAAGAGCATCTCCAACCGCGTGCTGCTGCTCGCCGGCCTGGCCGACGGCACGACGCGCGTGCACGACCTGCTGGCCAGCGACGACACGCGCGTCATGCTCGACGCGCTGCGCGCGCTGGGCTGCGGCATCGCCCACGATGCCGACGGCACGCTGGCCGTCACCGGCCTGGGCGGCCAGCTGTCGGTGCACGAGGCCAGGCTGTTCCTCGGCAACGCCGGCACCGCGATGCGGCCGCTGGCCGCGGCGCTGGCCGTGCTGGCGACGCTGCAAGGCGGCGACTTCGAGCTCTCCGGCGTGCCGCGCATGCACGAGCGCCCGATCGGCGACCTGGTCGACGCGCTGCGCCCGCTGGGCTGCACGATCGAGGACCTGGGCACGCCGGGTTACCCGCCGCTGCGCCTGCGCGGCAGCGCCGGCGACCGTCTGGCGCTGGAGCGAGCGATCCGCGTGCGCGGCGACGTCTCCAGCCAGTTCCTGACCGCGCTGCTGCTGGCCCTGCCGCTGGCCGCCGGCGAGCGTGATCTCGTCGTCGAGGTCGACGGCGAGCTGATCTCCAAGCCCTACGTCGAGATCACCGTCAACCTGCTGGCGCGCTTCGGCATCGCCGTGCGGCGCGACGGCTGGCAGCGTTTCACGATCCCGCAGGGCAGCTGCTACCGCTCGCCGGGCGACATCCACGTCGAGGGCGACGCCTCGTCGGCCTCGTACTTCGTCGCGCTCGGCGCCATCGCCGCCTGCGGCGGCGATGCTGTGCGCATCGAGGGTGTCGGCAGCGACTCGATCCAGGGCGACATCCGCTTCGTCGAAGCCGCACAGGCGATGGGCGCCGACGTGCGCACCGGCCCCGGCTGGCTGGAGGTGCGCCGCGGGCGCTGGCCGCTGGCCGGCATCACGCTGGACGCCAACCACATCCCCGACGCCGCGATGACGCTCGCGGCGATGGCGCTGTACGCCGAAGGCCCGACACGCATCGAGGGCATCGCCAGCTGGCGCGTCAAGGAGACCGACCGCATCGCCGCGATGGCCGCCGAGCTGCGCCGCGTCGGCGCGACGGTCGTCGAAGGCACCGACTTCATCGAGGTCCGCGCCCCCGAGACCTGGCAGCCGGCCGAGATCCGGACCTACGACGACCACCGCATGGCGATGTGCCTGTCGCTGGCGGCGTTCAACCCGACGGTCGGCGCCAAGGTGCCGGTGCGCATCCTCGAGCCGCACTGCGTCGCCAAGACCTTCCCCGACTATTTCGAGGCCTTGTTCGGCCTGGCGCGCGCCGAGCCGGCCGAGGTGCCGGTGATCACGATCGACGGCCCGACGGCCTCGGGCAAGGGCACGCTGGCCGCCGAGGTGGCCGCGGCGCTGGGCTACGCGCTGCTGGACTCCGGCGCGCTGTACCGCGCCACCGGCATCGCCGCGACCTGGGACGGCGTCTCGCCCGACGACGAGACCGCGCTGGCCGCGCTGGCCGAGCGCCTGGACCTGCGTTTCGGCGACGGCGCCGACGCCGGCCGCACCTGGCTGCGCGGGCGCGACATCACCGACGAGCTGCGCCTGGAGACCAGCGGCCTGATGGCCTCGCGCGTCTCGGTCTGGCCGGCGGTGCGCGCCGCGCTGCACGCGCTGCAGCAGTCCTTCCGCCGCGCGCCGGGGCTGGTCGCCGACGGCCGCGACATGGGCACCGTGATCTTCCCCGACGCGCCGCTCAAGGTCTTCCTCACGGCGAGCGCCGCCCAGCGCGCCGAGCGGCGCTATAAGCAACTGATTTCCAAGGGAATTTCTGCTAATATCGACGACCTTCGCGCGGACCTCGAGGCGCGGGACATGCGTGACCGATCGCGCAGCGTCTCGCCGTTGAAGCCGGCCGAAGACGCGCTGGAGCTGGACAACTCGGCACTTTCCATCGATGACTCGGTGGCCCAGGTGCTGGATTGGTGGCGACAGCGCCGCCCGTTCGGCCGCACGGCCTGACGCGCGTCGTTTCCAGGTTCCGCTGCGCTCCCCTTCCGGCCGTCAGGCCATCGGGCGCGGCGGGTGTGTCCAACGAACCCTGCAGCCCCCGCTGCAAGCACCGCCCGGCTCTGCCTTCAACTCCTCCGGGCACAGGAACCACATGTCCGTTTCCACTACCGTCATCGCCAAGAGCGGCGCTGATGCCTTCGCCGCCCTGTTCGAGGAATCGCTGAAGAGCTCCGACATGCGTGTCGGCGAAGTGATCTCCGCCGAGGTCGTGCGCATCGAGTTCAACCACGTCGTCGTCAACGCCGGGCTCAAGAGCGAGTCCTACGTGCCCATCGACGAGTTCAAGAACGACCAGGGCGAACTCGAAGTCCAGGTCGGCGACTTCGTCGCGGTGGCCATCGACGCCGTCGAGAACGGCTACGGCGACACCATCCTCAGCCGCGACAAGGCCAAGCGCCTGGCGTCGTGGATGGCGCTGGAGAACGCGCTGGAGTCGGGCGACTTCGTCACCGGCACGGTCAGCGGCAAGGTCAAGGGCGGCCTGACGGTGCTGGTCAACGGCATCCGCGCCTTCCTGCCGGGTTCGCTGCTCGACACGCGTCCGGTCAAGGACATGAGCCCGTTCGAGGGCAAGACCATGGAGTTCAAGGTCATCAAGCTCGACCGCAAGCGCAACAACGTCGTGTTGTCGCGCCGCGCCGTCGTCGAGGCTTCGATGGGCGAAGAACGCGCCAAGCTGCTCGAGACGCTGACCGAAGGCGCCATCGTGCACGGCGTGGTCAAGAACATCACCGAATACGGTGCGTTCGTCGACCTCGGCGGCATCGACGGCCTGCTGCACATCACCGACATGGCCTGGCGCCGCGTGCGTCACCCGAGCGAGGTGGTGCAGGTCGGTCAGGAACTGTCGGCCAAGGTCCTCAAGTTCGACGCCGAGAAGAACCGCGTCAGCCTGGGCATCAAGCAGCTGGGCGACGATCCGTGGCTGGGCGTCTCGCGCCGCTACCCGAACGGCACGCGCCTGTTCGGCAAGATCACCAACATCGCCGACTACGGCGCGTTCGTCGAGATCGAGCCGGGCATCGAAGGCCTGGTGCACGTCTCCGAAATGGACTGGACGAACAAGAACGTCGCCCCGTCCAAGGTGGTCTCGCTGGGCGAGGAAGTCGAAGTCATGGTCCTCGAGATCGACGAAGACAAGCGTCGCATCTCGCTGGGCATGAAGCAGTGCAAGCCGAACCCCTGGGAAGAGTTCGCCGCCAACGTCAAGCGCGGCGACAAGGTCAAGGGCCCGGTCAAGTCGATCACCGACTTCGGCGTCTTCGTCGGCCTGTCTGCGGGCATCGACGGCCTGGTGCACCTGTCCGACCTGTCGTGGAACGAGCCGGGCGAAAGCGCGGTCCGCAACTACAAGAAGGGCCAGGAAGTCGAAGCCATCGTGCTGGCGATCGACGTCGAGCGCGAGCGCATCAGCCTGGGCATCAAGCAGCTGGACGTCGATCCGTTCACCAGCTTCACGACGCTCAATGACCGCGGCGCCATCGTCACCGGCAAGGTGAAGACGGTCGACCCGCGCGGCGCCGAGATCCAGCTCAACGACGACGTCACCGGCTACCTGCGTGCGTCCGAAATCAGCCGCGACCGCGTCGAAGACGCGCGCAACGTGCTGAAGGAAGGCGACGACGTCTCGGTCATGATCATCAACGTCGACCGCAAGCTGCGTTCGATCCAGCTGTCGATCAAGGCCAAGGACAACGCCGACGAGCAACAGTCGATGCAGGCCCTGCGCCAGACCAACGAGCGCGAGAACGCCGGTACGACGAGCCTGGGCGCCCTGCTGCGCGCCAAGCTCGACAACCGCGAGTAAAC
Source organism: Rubrivivax gelatinosus IL144 (assembly GCF_000284255.1). Classification (NCBI taxonomy): domain Bacteria; kingdom Pseudomonadati; phylum Pseudomonadota; class Betaproteobacteria; order Burkholderiales; family Sphaerotilaceae; genus Rubrivivax; species Rubrivivax gelatinosus. The sequence continues at coordinate 1,420,154 of NC_017075.1, read as the reverse complement.
CGCTGCCGTTCGGCCCGCGCGCCCTTCGAAGGCGCGCGGGCCTTTTCGCGTTTCAAGCCGCTTGCGATCCGTCCCTGCCATGACCCGATCCGACCTCGTCGCCCGTCTTGCCGAGCGTTTCTCGCAGCTGACGCAGCGCGACACCGAGTTCGCCGTCAAGACCATCCTCGACGCGATGACCGACGCGCTGGCCCGCGGCCACCGCATCGAGATCCGCGGGTTCGGCAGCTTCTCGATCAACCGTCGCCCCCCGCGCATGGGCCGCAACCCGCGCAGCGGTGAACAGGTCGTGATCCCGGAGAAGCTGGTCCCGCACTTCAAGCCCGGCAAGGCGCTGCGCGAAGCCGTCGACGCGCGCCAGCCCGCCGAGCAAGATTCCGACGCCGCCTGAAGGCGCGCCGGATCCTAGAATCGGCGCCGTGCGCCTTCTTGTCTGGCTCTTCAGAGCCTTCGTCTTCTTCACCCTCTTCGCGTTCGCGCTGAACAATCAGCAGAACGCCACCGTGCGCTGGTTCTTCGGCGCCGAGTGGCAGGCGCCGATGGTGATCGTGGTTCTCGCGGCCTTCGCCGCCGGCGCGGCCGTCGGCGTGCTGGCGATGCTGCCGAGCTGGTGGCGCCAGCGCCGCAAGGCGCGGCTGCAGGCGCCGACGCCCCCCGTGCCCGCCCCCGGTCCCGCGCCGGCCCCCGTCTCCGAGCTGCCGCTGGAGCACCCGCCTCGCGAAGGCCTGTGACCGGTTCGCCCCGCGAGCCGGCCCTTTTCCCGACCCGAACCGACGCCCGATGGACTTCGATTTCCAGTGGCTGCTGATCGGCCTGCCGGTGGCCTTCGCGCTCGGCTGGCTCGCGTCGCGCTTCGACCTGCGCCAGGTGCGCCGCGACAACCGTGACGCCCCGCGCGCCTACTTCAAAGGCCTGAACCTGCTGCTCAACGAGCAGCAGGACAAGGCGATCGACGCCTTCATCGAAGCCGTCCAGAACGACCCCGACACGACCGAGCTGCACTTCGCGCTCGGCAACCTGTTCCGCCGCCGCGGCGAATTCGAACGCGCGGTGCGCGTGCACGAGCACCTACTGTCGCGGGCCGACCTGAAGGCCGGCGAACGCGACCGCGCCCAGCACGAGCTGGCCCAGGACTACATGCGCGCCGGCCTCTTCGACCGTGCCGAAGCCGCCTACCGCGCGCTCGAAGGCACGGCCTTCGAGACCGAGGCCTGGCTGGCGCTGCTGGCGCTGCAGGAGCGTTCGCGCAGCTGGCGCGCCGCGATCGAGATCGCCACGCGCCTGGACAAGAGTGGTACCGGCTCGTACGCACCACGCATCGCCCACTACTGGTGCGAACTGGCCGACGAGGCCGACGCCGCCGGCAACGCCGCCGATGCCGACACGGCGCTCAAGCGGGCACGCGAAGCCGCGCCGCACGCCGCCAGGCCGCGTGTCATCGCCGGCCGCCGCGCGCGTGCCGCGGGCAAGCACGACGAGGCCGTCGCGCTCTGGGACGAACTGGCCGCCCTGCAGCCGGGCGCCTTCGCGCTGGTGGCGGCCGACTACGCCGCCAGCGGCGAAGCCTGCGGCCGGCTCGACCACGTGCGCGCGCAGCTCGAACGCGCGCTCGAACGCAGCCCCAGCCTGGACGTGCTGCAGGCGCTGGGCCGCCTGGACCCGCCCGGCCAGCCGCGGCGCCTGGCCGAGAGCCTGCGCCAGCAGCCCAGCCTGACCGCCGCGCACGCCTTGCTCGCGACGCCGCCCAAGCCGGCGGCCGGCGACCCGGCGGCGCTGGAGCTCGTCGAACAGGCGTTGGCGCGCGCCGCGCGCCCGCTGCACCGCTACCGCTGCGCGGCCTGCGGCTTCGAGGCCCACCAGTACTTCTGGCAATGCCCGGGCTGCCTGAGCTGGGACAGCTACCCGCCGCGCCGCGTCGACGAGAGCTGACCGATGGCCCGCAACGACTCCCTCGCGCTGTACCGGCGACTGCTCGGCTACGTGCGCCCGTACACCCAGGTCTTCGTCTTCGGCGTGCTGGCGATGATCGTCAACGCTGCCGCCGAGGCCTCGGTGCCGGCGCTGCTGCGCCAGCTGATCGACGGCAGCTTCGTCGAGAAGGATCCCGAGTTCGCGCACCTGATGCCGCTGGCGCTGATCGGGCTGTTCGTCGTGCGCGGCCTCTCCGACTACGTGCACTCGGTGACGCTGGCCAGCGTCGCCACGCACGTCGTGCTCGACCTGCGCAACGCGATGTTCCAGCGCATCCTGTCGCTGCCGCTGGCCTACTTCGACCGCCAGCCGACGGCGACGCTGATGTCGCGCCTGACCTACAACGCGCAGCAGATCAGCCCGATCATCACCACCTCGCTGATCACGATCGTCAAGGACTCGCTGACCGTCATCGGCCTGCTCGGCTACATGCTGTGGCTGAACTGGAAGCTGTCGCTGCTGTTCTTCACCGTGCTGCCGGTCATCGCCTGGGTCATCCGCTCGGTCAGCCGGCGCATGCGCCAGTTCAGCCGCGCGCAGCAGAACTCGATGGGCTCGATGACGCACGTCGCGCACGAGGTGCTGGGCGCGCCGCGCGAGATCCGCATCTTCGGCGGCGCCGCCTACGAGGCCAAGCGCTTCGACGAGGTCGCGGCCGCGGTGCGCCGCTACATGATGAAGACGACGCGCACCTCGTCGGCCAACGGCCCGATCGTGCAGTTCATCGCCGTGCTGGCGCTGGCCGCGATCATCTACTACGCGACGCTGGCCACGCGCTCCGACCAGCTCACCGTCGGCGGCTTCGTCTCGTTCTTCGGCGCGATGGCGCTGCTGCTGGCGCCGCTCAAGCGCCTGTCCAACGTCAACGAAGCGCTGCAGCGCGGCCTGGCCGCGGCAGCCTCGGTGTTCGAGGTCATCGACGCCGAGCCCGAGCGCGACACCGGCACGCGCGAGCTGCCGCGTTCCAGCGGCCATCTGCGCTTCGAGAACGTCGGCTTCCGCTACGCCGGCGCCGACGGCGACGCGCTGGACGGCGTGACGCTGGACATCCGCCCCGGCGAGTCGGTCGCGCTGGTCGGCGCCTCGGGCAGCGGCAAGTCGACGCTGATGTCGCTGATCCCGCGCTTCTATTCACCCGACCGCGGCCGCATCCTGCTCGACGAGATCGACACCCACGAGCTGCGCCTGGCCGACCTGCGCGCCAACATCGCGCTGGTCACCCAGCACGTCGTGCTGTTCAACGACACCGTCGCCGCCAACATCGCCTACGGCGCGCCGGGCGAGGTCAGCCGCGAGGACATCGAACGCGCGGCCGAGACCGCGCACGCGATGGAGTTCATCCGCGAGCTGCCGCAGGGCCTGGACACGCCGATCGGCGAGAACGGCACGCGCCTGTCCGGCGGCCAGCGCCAGCGCCTGTCGATCGCGCGCGCGCTGCTGAAGGACGCGCCGATCCTGCTGCTCGACGAGGCCACCTCGGCGCTGGACACCGAGAGCGAGCGCATCGTCCAGCAGGCGATCGACAACCTGAAGCGCGGCCGCACCACGGTGACGATCGCCCACCGGCTGTCGACGATCGCCAACGCCGACCGCGTCGTCGTGATGGACCAGGGCCGCGTGGCCGAGGTCGGCACCCACGACGAACTGCTGGCGCGCGGCGGCCTGTACCACAAGCTGCACCAGCTCCAGTTCCGCGACGGCAGCGCGCCGGGCGCGGCCCTCGCACCGTGAACGCCGCCACCGTGCTGCCGCTCGCCCTGCCCGCCGGGCGCCCGCCGCGCATCCTGATCGTGCGCCTGAGCGCGATCGGCGACGTCGTCATGGCCTCGGGGCTGATCCGCTCGCTGCGCGCGCGCTGGCCCGACGCGACGATCCACTGGCTGGTCGAGCCGGTGGCCGCACCGCTGCTGGCGCACAACCCGCGGCTCGACGGCATCAAGCGCCTGCCGCGCGCCGAATGGCGGCGGCTGTGGCGCGAGCGCCAGCTCGGCAAGCTGGCCGGCGAGGTGCTCGCCTTGCGGCGCCAGCTGCGTGCCGAACGCTACGACCTCGTGCTCGACGCCCAGGGCCTGCTCAAGAGCGGCGTCTGCGCCTGGCTGGCCGGCGCGCCGCAGCGTGTCGGCCTGCGCTCGCACGAAGGCAGCCAGTTCCTGATGCACCACCGCGTGATGCCGCCGCGTGGCGCCGACCGGCGCATCGGCAGCGAGTACCGCGCGCTCGGCGTCGCGCTCGGCGCTGCCGAGACCGATTTCCGCCTCGACCTCGCGGTCGGCGCCGCGCCGCGTGAACGTGCCCGCGCCGTGCTCGCCGAAGCCGGGGTGCAGGGCGACTGGGTCGCGCTGTGCCCGTTCACGACGCGGCCGCAGAAACACTGGTTCGAGGACCGCTGGGCCGAGCTCGCCGCCGCCTTCGCCGAGCGCGGGCTGACGCCGGTCATCGTCGGCGGCCCGGGCGACGTCGAGGCCGCCAAGCGCATCGCCGCGCTGGCGCCGATGGCCGTCGACCTCGCCGGGCGCCTCAAGCTCGACGAGACCGTCGCCGCGCTGGCCGAGGCCGCGCTGCTGGTCGGCGTCGACACCGGGCTCACGCACATGGGCACCGCGCTGGACGTGCCGACGGTGGCGCTGTTCGGCTCGACCCGCCCCTACCTGGACACCGCGACCCCGCGCAGCGTCGTGCTCTACGACGCGCTGCCGTGTTCGCCCTGCCGCCGCCGCCCCACCTGCGCCGGCCGCTTCGACTGCATGCGCTCGCTGCAGGTGCCGCGTGTCTTCGACACCGCGATGCGGCTGCTGGGCGGCGCACCGACGATCCCGATCATCTCCGCTCCATGAAGGTTCTCCACGTCGAGGCCGGCAAGCACCTGTACGGCGGTGCCTTGCAGGTCGTGTTCCTGCTGCGCGGGCTCGGCGCCGAAGGCGTCGACAACGTGCTCGCCGCGCCGCTGGGCAGCGCGGTGGCCGAGGCCGCGGCGCCGCATGCACGCGTCGTGCAGATCGCGATGGGCGGCGACGCCGACCTCGGCATGCTCGGCCGCCTGCGCCGGCTGATCCGCGCCGAACGCCCGGACGTCGTGCACCTGCACAGCCGCCGCGGCAGCGACTTCTGGGGCGGCCTGGCCGCGCGCCTGGAAGGCGTGCCGGTGGTGCTGAGCCGGCGTGTCGACAACCCCGAGCCGCGCGCCTGGGTGGCGCTGAAATACCGGCTCTACGACCGCGTCGTGACGATCTCCGAGGGCATCTTCCGCGTGCTCGAGGCCGAGGGCGTGCCGCGCGCCAAGCTGCGCTGCGTGCCGAGCTCGGTCGACGTCGAGCAGTACCGCCCCGGCCGCAGCGAGCGCGCCTGGCTGGAGGCCGAGTTCGGCATCGCGCCGGACGAGCGCGTGGTCGGCATGGCGGCGCAGTTCATCGCGCGCAAGGGCCACCGCACGCTGCTGGCTGCGCTGCCGGCGGTGCTGGCGGCGCATCCGCGCACGCGTTTCCTGCTCTTCGGCCAGGGGCCGCTGCGCGAGGCGATCGAGAACGAGGCACGCGCCGCCGGCTTCGGCGAACGCGTGCTCTTCCCCGGCTTCCGCCAGGACCTGCCGCGCGTGCTGCCCAACCTGGACCTGATGGTGCATCCGGCCGAGATGGAAGGCCTGGGCGTGGCGCTGCTGCAGGCCGCGGCCTGCGGCCTGCCGATCGTCGCCGGCCGCGCCGGCGGCATCCCGGAGATCGTGCTGCCGGGCGTCAACGGCGAGCTGATCGAGCCGGGCGACGTGGCCGCGCTGTCGCGCCACATGAACGCACTGCTGGCCGACGACGCGCTGCGCGAGCGTTACGGCGCCGCCGGACGCGAACACGTCGTCGCGCGCTTCTCGGTGGCCGCGATGGTGCGCGGCAACCTCGCCGTCTACCGCGAGCTGGCGCCCAGCAGGTAGTCGGCGACCCGCGCCGACGCGCGGCCGTCGGTGCGGCCGATCAGCTGTGCCGTGCAGCGCGCGCGCCCTTCGGCGTGGCCCCGCGGGTCCTCCAGCTCGCGGCGCACGACGGCCGGCAGGTCGCGGGCCCGCGCGGCGTGCGCCCCGACGTCGCGGAAGCCGTGGATCGTCTGATCCATGCGGCGCTCGTGGCGGTAGCGCAGCGGGCCGCGATAGCTCCAGCGCAGACGGTAGAAGTCGCACCAGACGACCGGCCGGTCCAGGGCCGCGAACTCGAAGATCGCCGAAGAAGCCTCGCTGACCAGCACGTCGGCCACCGCCATGAACGGCAGCAGCGAGAACGCCGCCGGCTCGGCGACGTGCACGTTGGGCAGGCGGCGCCAGGCTTCCAGCCGGCGGCGTTGCGCGGCGTACTTGTCGCTGGTCCAGGTCAGCAGGTGCGGCTTGACCAGCACGTTGACGTCGGCCAGTTCGGCCGGCCAGCGGCGCGACAGGCATTCGATCGAGCTGGGATAGAAGGTCGGCGCGTACAGCACCGTCGGCCGCGCCGGGTCCAGGCCGGCGGCGCGCAGGTCGAAAGCCTCGACGTCGCGGCGGCCCTCGAGCAGCGGATCCAGCTTGGCGAAGCCGACGTCGACGAAACGTCCCTCGGGATACAGGCGCTGCAGTTCGGCGGTGCGGAAGGCGCCTTCGCTGAAGCGCACCGTGAAACGCGCCAGCGGCGCGTCGTAGTAGCAGGCCTTGACGCCGATGCCGTGGTACAGCAGCGCGGTGCGCGTCGACGGCGGCAGCCGGTCGAGGTAGCGGCACTCGTTGCCGAAGACGATCCAGTCGGGCGCCTGGTCGCGATACCAGGCCAGCGCGGCGTCGCCGTGGCCGACGATGGCGCAGTCGTGGCCGGCAGCGGCGAGTTGCGCCCGCGCGGCCGGCAGCAGCGGGTCGGCGGGGTCGGCGTGCAGCAGGAAGCGGCTGGCGACACCGCGCCGGCGCAACTCGTCGGCGACCGGGAGGTACTGCGGCAGGTAGTAGAAGCTGGCGCCGTCGAAAACGATATTCATGGCTCCGCGCGGCCGCGCCGCGCGCATCTCCGAGGCGTCACTCTTTGTAATCTCCGGAAATCGTCAGTTCCTGCGTCCCGCAATCCCATTGCTTGACCGGAATACGCCACTCGCCATATTTCGCAGAGAGATATCCATCGACGTCCAGAGGAATCTTCAGGCGCCGCCCGAAATACTCCACGGTATCGTTCCCGGCGTAATGATGGGCGGACACGGACATGATCCGGTCCTTGGCCACCCAGTGCATCCGGCCGCCAGCCTCGTACTTGGCGAAGATGTCCAGACGCGGCCAGCCGCGGCCGAACAGATACTTCCGCTGGGTGAGCTTGACGATGCGCACCTCACCCCGCCGCCAGCCGTGCGCGGGATCGTCGCGCGAGAAGTGCCGGACGGACAGGCGCCAGAACTTCAGACGCAGGTCGAGGCGACGACGGGCGTCCAGGCGGACGATCTCCGGAGCGGGTATCGAAATATCGAGATCGTGATCCCAGGGGAGCAGGTCGCCATCGCGGACGATGCCCAGCAGGGTACCGCCTTCGAGGTGATAGGGAATCTCGTGGCGATCGAGCAGATCGACGACATCGAAAAGCAAACGCCGGCCCGCAGCGACGTCCAGCGGTGGCTCCTGGGCCATGGTTTCTCCTGCGCGAATCGCGCCGGGGATTATAGGCGCGCCGGTCGCAGCCCTTAACAACTTCGGTGGCTGCCGTCACCGCTCTGACACCTCATTGCAACGAAGCCTGCGGAGCATGCCGAGACTGTCGGCCGCTTCGGGCGTGGCAGTTGCCGGGCCCCCGGCACCGCTTCCATGAACACCACTGCCGTCTACTTCGTCGCCTCGCCCTTGCAACTGCTCGCCGCGCGCCAGATCGCGGCCACGCACGAGCGCGGCTCCCGGCAGGTGCTGGTCTGGTACAAGCGCGGCGTCGGCCCGCTGGTCGAGGCCGAGGACTGGGACGCCTCGGCCTACATGCCCTGGCCGCGCTGGGAGCCGCTGCCGGGCCCGTTCGGCTCCCATCGCCGGCTGCTGGCCAACCTCGACGCGGTGGCCGCGCTCGTCGGCCGCTGCGACACGCTGCACCTGCACAGCGCCGTCTTCGACACCGAGGCCGTCAACTATTTCCTGCGCGCGCTGCCGGAGCGCTGCGGCGCGCGCAGGATGCGCGCGCGCATCCTGCCCGACGGCGTCATCAGCATCCGCCGCTACCCGCTGACGGCGGGCAAACGCGCGCTGCAGCAGCTGCGCCACCTGCGCCGCCTGGCCGCGCCCGAGCTGCGCTACTGGACCTTCGGCGGCGACCGCATCGGCTCGGACGCGCCGTTCTGCGACCGCGTCTACGTGCTGCCCGGACTGCCGCACGAGTACCCGGCGCACAAGGCGGTGACGCTGGCGCCGCTGGTCGCCCCGGCGGGCGAAGCCGGTCACGCGGTGCGCCGCGCGCTCGTCGTCGGCCAGCCGCTGCAGGGCGCCGGCCTGGCCGACGCCGCCGAGCGCGACCGCATCGCCGCGGCGATGCAGCACTGGCTGCAGGACGCCGGCATCCAGGAAGTCGACTACAAGGGTCATCCCAAGGACCCCGCGCGCGAACTGCTGCAGCCCGACTGGCACGTGCTCGAGCTCGACCAGCCGCTGGAGACCTACATGCAGCACGAACCCTATGCCGCGGTGCTCGGCGTGCGCTCGTCGGCGCTGCTGTTCGCGCGCCAGATCTACGGTCCGGCGGTGCCGGTGCTGGCGTTCGGATGGGAGCGTCTGCACTTCAAGTCGAACGACGAGCGCGAGGACATGTCGCGGGCCTTCGGCGAACTGGGCGTGACGCTGCTGCCCGCATGACGCGCACGACCGCGCCGCACACCCTCGTCGTCCACCACCGCAGCGGCATCGGCGACCTGGTCTGGCACCTGCCCTACCTGCGGGCCATCGCCGCCGCCAGCCGCGACGGGCGCATCGTGCTGATGGCCAGGCCCTCGTCGCGTGCTGCCGACCTGCTGGCCGGCGAGCCCTGCATCGCCGAGGTCATCGAGTTCGACCACCGGCCGCGGGCTTCGGAACGCCGCCGCGGCCGCCACGACTCGCTCGCCGCACAGTGGGCGCTGGTCGGCGAACTGCGCCGGCATCGCTTCGACCGCGTGCTGATCTTCGCCTCGCGCCCGCGCTATGGCGTGCTCGCCTGGCTGGCCGGCATTCCGCGTCGCGCGGGTTTCGGCTTCTCGGCCGCCGAGCGGCTTTGGCTCAACGAGCCGCCGTACATCCGGCCGCACACCGGCGCAGGCAACTGGGTCTACACGGAAGCGACGGCCTTCGCGCTCGCGCACGGTTTCGTCGACGGGCCCCGGCTGCCACGGCTGGCCGTGCGGGACGACGCGTTGCAGTCGGCTGCGCAATGGCTCGCCGGCCTGACGGCGCCGGTCGCCTTGTCCATCGGCTCCTCGGAGCCGCGCAAACACTGGGGCGACGACCGCTTCGCCGCGCTGGCCGGTGCGCTCGCCGCCGACGGCCAAAGTGTGGTGCTCGTCGGCGGACCGGCCGAGGCGGACAGTGCAGCGCGCATCGCCGCCGCCGTGCCCGCGGCGCTGCAGCCGCGCGTGCGCACGCTGACGCAGCCCTCGGTGCAGCTCAGCGCCGCGGTGCTGCGCCACGCCCGGCTGTGCGTCGGCAACGACACCGGCGTGCTGAACATCGCCGTCGCCGTCGAAGTGCCGGCGCTGGGCCTGTTCGGCGCCACGCCGCCCCTGCGCCACGACCCGCTGCTGCAGGCCGTCGAAGGCCGCGACATGGCGTCGATCGAGGTCCCCGAAGTCCTGGCCCGCGTGCGCACGATGCTGGAAACTCGCGCCGTCGCGCAGCCCTGAATCTCCACCCGCCCCGCCGGGGTGTACCCGATGCCCAACGTCCTCTTCTCGACCACGCGCCAGTGGAACCCTGGCGACGAGTTCATCCTGATGGGCTGCCTGAACGCGCTGCGCGCCGCCGGGCTGGACTTCAACCCCGTCATTTTCAACCGCAACCCGCAGATCCGGCGCGCCAAGCGTTTCGACCCGGTGGCGCTGCTGCAGCGCCGCTTCGGCGAAGGCCGGCGCCAGGCTTTCCTCGACAACTCGTTCAAGGACTCGATGTCGCTGGACTGGGTGGACCTCGTCGTCTTCGCCGGCTCGCCCGAATGGCGCGGCCGCCGGCTGGAGCCGCTGTACGAGGCGCTGGCGCGCAGCGGCACGCCGACGGCCTTTCTCGGCCTGGGCACGGTCAAGCCCTTCCGCTTCGACCGCGAGCACTTCAGCGAGGCCGAGACCACGGTGCTGAAGGCCGCGCGCCTGATCGCCTGCCGCGACGCGCTGACCACCGCCTCGCTGGCGCCGCTGCCGGCGCGGCAGATGATCTGCCCGGCCCTGCTGGCCGCGCCGCACGAGCGCCGCCGCGACGCGGTGCAGCGCATCGCGCTGATCTACGGCCACCCGCTGGCCGCGCGCCACAACAACGTCGCCGAGGGCACGCACGCCTTTCTCGTCGCGCTGTACCGCGCGCTGATCGAGCGCCTGGGCACGCGCCACGAGTTCGAGTTCGTCGCCCACTACGTCGACGAGCTGCCGCTGTTCGAACGCGACTTCGCCGGCGCGACGATCCGCTACTCCTACGACGCACGCGACTACGTCGAGCTCTACGACCGCTACGACCTCGTCGTCGGCCACCGCGTGCACGGCGTCGGCCTGTCGGCTTCGCTGGGCGTGCCGGGCCTGTGCGTCGGCCACGACCGCCGCGGCGAGACGGCACGCGGCTTCGGCGCCGGGATGATCGAGGTCGGCGAGCCGGTCGAGGGCGTCGTCGCGCGCGTCGAGCAGGCGATCGCCGAGGTCGGCGAGCGCAGCGCCGCACTGCTGGAGCGCAAGGCGCGGCTGCGCGCCGACTACGTCGAGGCGCTGCGCGCCGCGGGGATCGACCGGCTGGGCTGAATCAGGCCAGCAGCCAGCGCCGCGGCCAGCGAGGGCGCGGTCGCGTCGGCCAGCGCCGCGTCGGCCGCGCCGTCGGCGACGAGAACGACCCGGCCGACACCGGCCGCGCGTGCGGCCTCGGCGTCGCTGGGTTTGTCACCGACCAGCACCGAGTCGGCCAGCGACAGCCCGAGCTCCTGCGCGGCGCGCAGGATCAAACCCGGCGCCGGCTTGCGGCAGCCGCAGTCGCGCGTGTAAGCCGCGACCGTGCCCTTCGGATGGTGCGGGCAGTGGTAGACGCCGGCCAGCGGCGCGCCGGCGGCGGCGAGTTCGGCCTTCATGCGCGCCGTCAGCGCCTCGTAGTCGGCCTCGCTGTAGTAGCCGCGGGCGATGCCCGACTGGTTGGTGACGACCACCAGCCGCCAGCCGGCTTCGTGCAGGCGGCGCATCGCGTCCACCGCGCCGGGCACGAACTCGAAGTCCTGCCAGCGCCCGACGTAGCCGTGGTCGACGTTGACCACGCCGTCACGGTCGAGGAAGACGGCGCGTGCGCTCACGTTCCGGCGCGGATGCGCTCGACGAGCCGTGTCGTCGAGTAGCCGTCGACGAAAGGCAACGCCAGCGACCTGCCGCCCCAGCCGCGCACGAGGCGCGTCTCTTCCAGCGTCTCGATGTCGTAGTCGCCGCCCTTGACGTAGACGTCGGGCCGCAGCTCGGCCAGCAGCGCCACCGGCGTGCGTTCGTCGAACCAGGTGACGAGCGACACCGACTCCAGTGCGGCGAGCACCAGCGCGCGGTCTTCCTCGCGGTTCAGCGGCCGGTCGGGACCCTTGCCCAGGCTTCGTGCCGAGACGTCGCTGTTGACGCCGACGATCAGCGAGCCGCCGAGCGCGCGTGCCCGCTCCAGATAGCTGACGTGACCGCGGTGCAGCACGTCGAAGACACCGTTGGTGAACACCCAGGGCCGCGGCAACGCCGCCAGGCGCGCCGGAGCGTCGGCGCGGGCGCAGAGCTTGTCAATGAAGCTCATGCAAACAGCTCGTCGTAGCCGACGCTCGCGGTGCCGAAGCGGCCGACGACGATGCCGCCGGCGCGGTTGGCCCAGGGCATCGCGTCGCGCGCCGGCAGGCCGGCGGCGATCAGCGCGGCCATCGTCGCGATGACGGTGTCGCCGGCGCCGGTGACGTCGAAGACCTCGCGCGCGTCGGCGTCGACGTGGCGCTCGCCTTCGGCGTCGTACAGCGTCATGCCTTCTTCGGATCGCGTCAGCAGCAGCGCCGCCAGGCCCAGGCGGTCGCGCAGCGCGCGTGCGCGTTCGCGCAGCTCGTCCTCGCTGCCCCAGGGGCCGACGACCTGCGCGAGCTCGGCGCGGTTCGGCGTGATCAGGTCGGCACCGGCGTAGCGCGAGTAGTCGCTGCCTTTCGGATCGACGAGCACCGGCTTGCCGGCCTCGCTCGCCATCGTGATCATGCGGCCGACGTGCGCCAGGCCGCCCTTGCCGTAGTCGGAAAACAGCACCGCGTCGTGGCTGGGCAACTCGCGCTCGAAGTCGTCGAGCAGCTGCGCCAGCACCTCGTGCGTCGGCTGGTTCTCGAAGTCGATGCGCACCAGCTGCTGCTGGCGGCCGATGACACGCAGCTTGACGATGGTGCGCAGCTGCGCATCGGCGCCGAGCACGGCGCGCACGTCCTGCGCCTCGAGCAGCGTGCGCAGCCGGCGCGCCGGCTCGTCGTCGCCGACGACGGTCAGCAGCGTCGCCTGCGCGCCGAGCGCGCGCACGTTCAGCGCGACGTTGGCGGCGCCGCCCAGGCGCTCCTCCTCGCGGTTGACGCGCACCACCGGCACCGGGGCCTCGGGCGAGATGCGATCGACGGCGCCGTGCCAGTAGCGGTCGAGCATGACGTCGCCGACGACGAGCACGCGGCGCGCGGCCAGCGCCTCGGGCGCAGGGCGCAGCCAGGTGGCGGTAACACTCACTGGAGCACCCTCCGGCCTGGCGGCCGGTCCCGCCAAGCGGGAATGAGCCCCAGACAAGTCCTGAGGGCTCATGCCAGCCCCAGCTTCTGTTCGACCAGCCCGCACAGCGTGTGGCCGATCAGGATGTGCGCTTCCTGGATGCGCGCCGTCGTCGTGCTCGGCACGACGATCGCCTGGTCGCAGCGCGTGCGCAACGCGCCGCCGTCGCGGCCCAGCAGGCCGATCGACGTGATGCCCAGTTCACGCGCGGCGTCCACCGCGCGCAGCACGTTGGCCGAGTTGCCCGAGGTCGAGATGCCCAGCAGCACGTCGCCGGCGCGGCCCAGCGCGCGCACCGGGCGCGCGAACACGTCGTCGAAGGCGTAGTCGTTGGCGATGCTGGTCAGCGCCGAGGTGTCGGTCGTCAGCGCGATCGCCGCCAGCGGCCGGCGGTCGCGGATGAAGCGGCCCGTCAGCTCGGCGGCGATGTGCTGGCTGTCGGCGGCCGAGCCGCCGTTGCCGCAGACCAGCAGCTTGCCGCCGGCTTCGAGCGCGCGCGCGATCGTCTCGCCGGCACGCTCGACCTCGGCTTCGAGCGCGTCGAGCTGCACGAACAGCGTCCGGTGCTCGGTCAGGTTGAAGGCAAAAAGAGAAGTCATCTCGGAAGGTTCACCATCTCGCACCGCCGTGCGCGGCGGCGACGGCGACTATATCCGGCCCCTCCACCGGTGGTCTGCCACGGCTCAAGCACTCGCCCGGCGCGGTGCACCGCTCGGTGGCGCCCGGCGGAGGGATGCCGGGCGTCCTGCGGCTGCGAAGAATGCGCCCCGTGCACCGTCGGCATGGGGCCGGCGGGCCACGACGGCACCTGGTGCCGAGGGAGCCCTCCATGAAGCGATTCCTGCGTCCCGTCGCCGCGCTGCTGTTCGCGGCCTTCGCCTTCAACGCCCACGCCGCGGTCGACGCCAACCAAGCCAGCCAGGCCGAGCTGGAGACCGTCAAAGGCATCGGCCCCGGGCTGTCGGCCAAGATCCTCGAAGCGCGCAAGGCCGGCGCGTTCAAGAGCTGGGCCGACATGGTCGACCGTGTGCCCGGCATCGGCGCCGGCAACGCCGCGCGCTTCTCGCAGGCCGGGCTGACGGTGGCCGGCGCCGCCTGGGCCGGCGGCGAGGCCAAGCCCGCCAAGGCGGCGAAAGCGGCGAAGTGAAGGCCGGCCGGCGTTTGCGGCGCGGCGCGCCGCAAGCTAGTGGCCTCAGTCGCGACGTTCGTCCCGGCGTTCTTCGCGTCGATCTTCGCGGCGGTCCTGGCGCCGGTCTTCCCGGCGGTCTTCGCGCCGTTCCTCGCGCGCGTCGCTGACGAGGTCGTCGCGGCGGTCTTCACGGCGATCTTCGCGGCGGTCTTCGCGTCTGTCTTCCCGGCGGTCTTCGCGGCGATCCTCGCGCCGTTCGTGGCCGTCGAGTGCGACGACGGTGCCCTGCGCCGGCGGCGCGGCCGCGGGTTCCGCGGCCATCACGCTGCCGGCGGCCAGCGCGCCGACCAGCGCCAGCCAGGCCGGCATGCAACGGTTCCGATGGAGGTTCTTCATCGTGGATCCTCGGTGCTTGCGATGCGAGGATCCTGCGCCGTGAGGGCGGCGGCGCCGATCGGTGCAGGCCGCGCCGCCGCGTGCGACACGTCCGACTCGGCGCCGGCGCTGCGCGGCTCAGCGCGGGCCGCGGGGGTCGTCGTGATGCCCCGGCGGGCCGCGGTGGTCGTCACGCGGCCCGGGCGGGCCACGGCGGTCGTCGCGCCAATCATCCCGTCGATCGTCCCGACGGTCGTCACGACGATCCCAGCGATCGTCGCGCCGGTCTTCGCGGCGCTCGTATCGCACTTCGCGTGCCGGCATCACGTGCCGGCCGTACCAGCGGTGGTCGACGAAGTACACCGGCACGCCGCAGGCGTGGTACTGGCCGCAGTAGCGGCCCCAGTGCTTGCGGTGGCCCGGAGGCACCCACATGTAGACCGGCTCGGGCGCGACGACGACCGGCCGGCCGATGATCACCGGCTGCGGCACGATGACCGCCGGCTGCGGGAAGCGGCCGATGTCCACGCGGCCGTAGACGCCGGGCTGGCTGATCTCGACCGACACGCCGACATTGGTGGCCTGGGCGGCACCGCCGGCCAGCGCCAGCACGCTCAAGCATGCGCTCGCGATCGTCTTTCTCATCGGGTCTCCAGAAAGTGGATCACGGGAGTTCAACGCCGCCCGCCACGCACCGGATGTCAGACAAGGCCGCGCGAAACAAACGCTTTCACTCGTAGACGATGGATGCGCGCCCCTGCTCGGCGATCGTTTTCCAGCGCGCCAGCGCCTCGTCGCAGGGCCAGAAGCGTGCGTCGCTGCCGAGGTCGAGCTCGCCGACGGCCGTCGCACGTTTGAGCTTGAGCCGCACCGCCAGGCCTTGCTGGGTCTCGCCCTCCTCGGTCTCGACGCGGCGCGCCGGCCACAGCTTCAGCACGTCGGCTACCGGCGGCAGGCCACCGTTGACCTCCACCGACAGGTAGCGGCCGAAACGCGCACGCGCCGTCGCCAGGTCCCAGACCTGCTGCGCATTCAGGCGCAGGCCGCCGGAGAAGCGGTCGGGCTGCAGCTTGCCGACGACGATGACCAGTTCGTCTTCGCGCAACAGCTCGCGGCTGGCGTCCAGCAGTTCCTCGTTGGCCACGGCCTCGATGGCCTCGCTGCCGTCGTCGAGCTTGAAGATCGCGACACGCCCGCGCTGGCCGTTGATGACACGCAGCTCGGAGACGATGCCGGCCACCGACTGCGGCTCGCGCGAGTCGACCAGCTCGACGATGTCGCGGCGAACGAACTTGCGCACCTCGTCGCGGCAGGCGTCGAACAGATGGCCCGACAGGTAGAAGCCGATGGCGATCTTCTCCTGCATCAGCCGCTCGCGCACCGACCACGGCTCCACGGCGACCAGCGCCGGCTCCTGCGTGCTCGATCCGTGCGCGTCGCCGAAGTCGAACAGCCCGCCCTGGTCCTTGTTGGCGGCCTGCGTGTCGGCCCACTCGAAAGCCAGGCCGACGCTGGCCAGCGTCGCGGCGCGGTCGGCGTGCAGCGAGTCGAAGGCACCGGCCTTGATCAGCGCCTCGACGACACGCTTGTTGACACGCTGGCGGTCGACCCGCGCGCAGAAGTCGAACAGGCTGCGGAACGGGCCGCCGCCGTCGCCCGAGCGGCCTTCGCGCGCCGCGACGATGGCCTCGATCGCACCCGCGCCGGTGCCCTTGACGGCACCCAGGCCGTAGCGGATGCGCTTGTCCTCGATCGGCTCGAAACGCAGCGTGCCGGTGTTGACGTCGGGCGGATCGAAGCGGATGCCGAACAGCTTGGCGTCGGCCAGCAGCACCTTCAGCTTGTCGGTGTTGTCGGCTTCGATCGTCATGTTGGCCGCGAAGAACTCGGCCGTGCAGTGCACCTTGATCCAGGCCGTGTGATAGGCCAGCAGCGAGTACGCGGCCGCGTGCGACTTGTTGAAGCCGTAGCCGGCGAACTTCTCCATCAAGTCGAAGACCTCGTCGGCCTTCGCTTCGGGGATGTCCTTCTTGGCCGCACCCTCGCGGAAGATCGCGCGGTGCTTGGCCATCTCCTCGGCCTTCTTCTTGCCCATCGCGCGGCGCAGCAAGTCGGCGCCGCCGAGCGAATAGCCGCCCAGCACCTGCGCCGTCTGCATCACCTGCTCCTGGTAGACCATGACGCCGTAGGTCTCGCCGAGCACGGTCTCCAGCAGCGGGTGCGGGTACTCGACCGTCTCCTTGCCGTGCTTGCGCGCGACGAAGGTCGGGATCAGGTCCATCGGGCCCGGGCGGTACAGCGCGTTCAGCGCGATCAGGTCTTCCAGCCGGCTGGGCTTGGCCTCGCGCAGCATGCCCTGCATGCCGCGCGATTCGAACTGGAACACCGCCTCGGTCAGGCCGTCGGAGAAGAGCTTGTAGACACGCTGGTCGTCCAGCGGCAGCGTCTCGTAGCTGAAGTCCTTCATGTTCGGCCGCCGCGCGACGATGTACTGGCGCGCCAGCTCCAGGATCGTCAGCGTCGCCAGCCCCAGAAAGTCGAACTTCACCAGGCCGATGGCCTCGACGTCGTCCTTGTCGTACTGGCTGACCGCGCTGTCGCTGCCGGGCTGCTGGTACAGCGGACAGAAGTCGGTGATCTTGCCCGGCGCGATCAGCACGCCGCCGGCGTGCATGCCGATGTTGCGCACCATGCCTTCGACACGCGTGGCCAGCGACAGCAGCTCGGCCACTTCCTCCTCGGCGGCCTCGCGGCGGTCGATCTCGGGTTCTTCCTGGCGCGCGTAGATGATGCCGGGGTCGGGTTTCTCGGGCACCTTGGCCAGCGTCACCGTCTTGCCCGGCGGCGCCGGGATCAGCTTGGCGATGCTGTCGACGTGGCCGTAGCCCATGCCCAGCACGCGGCCGACGTCGCGCAGCGCGGCCTTGGCGGCCATCGTGCCGAAGGTCGCGATCTGGCCCACCGCGTCGCGGCCGTACTTCTCCTTCACGTACCGGATCACACGGTCGCGGTTGCCCTGGCAGAAGTCGATGTCGAAGTCGGGCATCGACACGCGCTCCGGGTTCAGGAAGCGCTCGAACAGCAGCTTGTACTGCAGCGGGTCGAGGTCGGTGATGAACAGCGCGTAGGCGACCAGCGAGCCCGCGCCCGAGCCGCGGCCCGGGCCCACCGGGCAGCCGTTGGCCTTGGCCCAGACGATGAAGTCCGAGACGATGAGGAAGTAGCCCGGGAAACCCATCTTCAAGATGGTGTCGAGCTCGAACTCCAGGCGCTCGACGTACTCGGGGCGGCGCTTGTCGCGCTCTTCCTCCTTCGGGAACAGCGCCGCCAGGCGCTTCTCCAGCCCTTCGTGCGAGGCCTTGCGGAAATAGACCTCGATCGGCGAGCCGTCGGGGGTCGGGAAGTCGGGCAGGCGCGGCTTGCCCAGCACCAGCGTCAGGCTGCAGCGGCGCGCGATCTCCACCGTGTTCGCGATCGCGCTGGGCACGTCGGCGAACAAGGCCTGCATCTGCTCGGCGGTCTTGAAGTGCTGCTCGCGCGTGAAGCGCTTGATGCGCTTGGGGTTGGCCAGCGTCTCGCCTTCGGCGATGCAGACCCGCGCCTCGTGGGCCTCGAAGTCGTCGGGGCCGAGGAACTGGATCGGGTGCGTGGCGACGACCGGCAGCCCCAGACGCGCGGCCAGCGGCACCGCGGCCCGCACCTGGGCCTCGTTGGTCGGCAAACCGGCACGCTGCAGCTCCAGATAGAAGCGGCCCGGAAAGATGTCGGCCAGCTCGCGCGCGGCGGCAGCGGCACGCTCCTCGTCGCCGGCCAGCAGCGCCTGGCCGACGGCGCCCATGTCGGCACCGGACATCGCGATCAGCCCGCCCGAGAGCTCGCGCAGCCATTCCCACTTCAGCCAGGCCTGGTTGCGCTGCACGTTCTGCGTCCAGGCGCGCGCCAGCAGCTCGCAGAGGTTCAGGTAGCCGCCGCGGTCCTGCACCAGCAGCGCCAGGCGCGTCGGCTGGCGCTCGGCGGCGTCGGGCAGCGGGTCCATCCAGACGTCGACGCCGACGACGGGCTTGACGCCCGCGCCGCGGCAGGCCTTGTAGAACTTGATCGCGCCGAAGAGGTTGGACAGGTCGGTGATGGCCAGCGCCGGCTGGCCGTCGGCCTTGGCGGCGTCGGCCGCGTCGTCGATGCGCAAGGTGCCGTCGACGACGGAATACTCGGTGTGCGTCCGCAGGTGAACGAAGGGCATCCGGGGATTGTAGGGAGGGGGTCGGCGCGGCCGGGCGGCCGCCGGGCGCTGCCTACAATGCCGCGCACCCCGGCTTCCGCGTCCCCGCCCCGCTCTCCATGCGCCTGCTGCTCCGTCTGCTCGGCCTGCTGCTGATGGCGACCGCGGCGCTGCTGGCGATGTCGCGTGCCCCCGACCGCAGCGTCGAGTCGCTGGTCGCCAACTGGGCGCCGCCGCCCTCGGACTTCGTCGAGCTCGGCGGCCAGCTCGTGCACCTGCGCGACCAGGGACCGCGCCACGGCGACGCGCCGCTGGTGCTGCTGCACGGCACCTCCTCGAGCCTGCACACCTGGGAAGGCTGGGTGCATGCGATCGCGCCCCGGCGCCGCGTCATCACGCTGGACCTGCCGGGTTTCGGCCTCACCGGCCCCTGGGCCGGGCGCTACGCCGGCCAGCGCTACGACGGCGAGGCCTACGCGCGTTTCGTGCTCGAACTGATGGACCAGCTGGGCGTGCAGCGTTTCGCCGTCGGCGGCAACTCGCTGGGCGGCGAGGTCGCGTGGCGGCTGGCGGCGATGGCGCCGCAGCGCATCGAGCGCCTGATCCTCGTCGACGCCAGCGGCACGGTGTTCAAGTCCAAGGCCATGCCGCTGGCCTGGCAGTTCGCGCGGGTGCCCGGCCTGGGCCGGGTCTTCGAATGGGTGCTGCCGCGCACCGCGGTGACCCAGGGCCTGGCCAGCGCCTACGGCGATCCGTCGCGCGTGACGCCGGAGCTCGTCGACCGCTACTTCGAGCTGACGCTGCGCGAAGGCAACCGCCGCGCGCTGGTCGAGCGGCTGAAGATCGCGCGCTCCGGCGAGGACGCCGCGCGCATCTCGACGCTGCGCCTGCCGACGCTGATCCTCTGGGGCGGGCGCGACACCATCATCCCGCCGTCGGCCGGCGAGGATTTCGCCCGGCGCATCCCGGGCGGCCGACTGGTCGTCTTCCCCGCGCTCGGCCACGTGCCGCACGAGGAAGACCCGGCGCAGACCGTGGCGCCGGTGCTGGAGTTCCTGGGCCTCGGCTGATCAGGCGAGCGTCGCCGGGTCGAGGTTGGCGCCGCAGACGACGACCGCGACGCGCTCGTGCGCGGCCGGCTTCAACGCGCCCGACCAGAGTGCCGCCAGCGGCAGCGCCGCCGCCGGCTCGACCGCCAGCCGCAGCTCGCGCCACAGGCGAAGCTGGGCGGCGCGGATGGCCTCGTCGTCGAGCAGCGTCGACACCAGCGGATGGCGCAACGCGACCTGCCAGGCGATCGTGCCGAGGCGGCGCGCGCCCAGCGAATCGGCGGCGACGCCGCCGACCTCGACGTCGACCGGCTCGCCGGCGGCCAGCGCCGCGTGCAGTGTCGGCGCACGCGCCGGCTCCAGCGCCTCGATGCGCGTGCGGCCCTCGAACCAGGCGGCGATGCCGGCCACCAGCCCGCCGCCGCCGACCGAGACCAGCAGCCGGTCGGGCACGCCGGCCTCGGCTTCGATCTCCGCGGCCAGCGTGCCGGCACCGGCGACGACCTCGGGCTGGTCGTAGGCGTGCATCGCCAGCGCGCCGGTCTCGCGCTGGCGCTCGACGCTGGCAGCGTAGGCGTCGGCGTAGGCCGCGCCGTGCACGACGACACGGGCGCCCAGCGCCGCCAGCGCGGCGCGCTTGGCGGCGCTGCTCACCTCCGGCACGAAGACCTCGCAGGGCACGCCCAGCGCACGCGCCGCGGCGGCCACCGCGATGCCGGCGTTTCCGCCCGACGCGACGATCGCGCCGGCCTCGGGCACCGGCAGCGAGCGCAGCCGGTTGAACATGCCGCGCGCCTTGAAGCTGCCCGACAGCTGCAGCTGCTCGAGCTTCAGCCAGACCTCGGCGCAGTCCAGGCCCAGCGCGGCGCCGGGCAGGCGCCACAGCGGCGTGCGACGCACGTCCGGTGCGATGCGGGCCGCAGCGGCGGCGATCTCGTCTCGGGTCGGAATCTGCATGAGCTCATGCTAGCCATGCCGGGCGCCCGGCGCCGGCGCGCGGGTAAAGTGGCCCGATGCCCTCCCATGCCGTTCCCTCCGAAGAAGGCCTGACCTGGGCCAGGCGCCTGGTGCGCCTGGACACCGTCAGCGAGCGCTCCAACCTGGCGCTGATCGAGACCCTCGCCGACCATCTGCGCACGCTGGGCGTGCCGATCCGCCTGACGCACGACGAAACCGGCCGCAAGGCCAATCTGTTCGCGACGATCGGCGCGCCGCGCCCGGGCGGCATCGTGCTGTCAGGCCACACCGACACCGTGCCCTGGGACGGCCAGGACTGGCACGACGAACCGCTGTCGGCCCGCGTGCACGACGGCCGCCTCTGGGGCCGCGGCAGCGCCGACATGAAGAGCTTCATCGGCCTCGTCGTCGCGCGCACCCGGGCCTGGCTCGAAGCCGACCTGCCGCAGCCGCTGCACTACGCCTTCAGCTACGACGAGGAGGTCGGCTGTTTCGGCGTGCGCCACCTGATCGCCGACCTGCGTGAAGCCGGCATCGCGCCGGCCGCCTGCATCGTCGGCGAGCCGACCGAGATGGTGCCGGCGCTGGCGCACAAAGGCGTGCACCGCTGGCGCTGCTGCGTGAAAGGCCGCGCCGCGCATTCGTCGCTGGCGCCGAAGGCGGTCAACGCGGTGGAAGCCGCGGCGCGCGTCGTCGCCGCGGTCGCCGATCTCGGCGAGACCTGGCGGCGCGAAGGCCCGTTCCACGACGGTTTCGACGTGCCGCACGCCACGGCCTCGGTCGGCCTGATCGCCGGCGGCATCGCCGACAACATCGTCGCCGAGGACTGCCGCTTCCATTACGAGTTCCGCGAGCTGCCCGGCCAGGACGCCGCGGCGATGCAGGCCCGGGTGCGCGCCGCGGCCGCGGCGCTGGAGCCGGCGATGCAGGCCATCGCCCCGGCGACCGGCTTCGCCTTCGAGCCGATCTGCGCCATCCCGGCCTTCAGCGCAGCCGCCGACGAACCCGCGGTGCGGCTGGCGCGCCGCCTGGCCGGCCACGAGCGCACGACGCTGGTCGCCTTCGGCACCGAAGCCGGCCTCTTCCAGCGCGCCGGGATCTCGACCGTGGTCTGCGGCCCGGGCTCGATCGCCCAGGCGCACCAGGCCGACGAGTACGTGACGCTGGAGCAGCTGGCGCGCTGCGAGGCCTTCCTCGACGGCCTCAGTTCGTCGGGTGCCCCATCGGCGGCTTGTTGAGCTCGGCCAGCACCTCGGACTTGAACTCGCGCCGGAACAGGATGGTCACGACCGCGACCATGCCGACGATCAGCGCCCACGGCGACAGGAACCAGGCGCAGGCGGCGAAGCTCATGTAGTAGGCGCGCAGACCGTCGTTGAACGATTCGGCGGCCAGCCCCATCACGCGGCCGGCGCGCAGCGCGTAGGCCTCTCGCTCGCCGTCGTCGGCGAACTGGTCGGGCAGCGGCGCGGCGCCGACCAGGATCGCGCCGAAGCCGTACTGGCGCAGGCTCCAGGTGCAGCGGAAGAAGGCATAGATGAAGGTGCCCAGCAGCAGCAGGATCTTCAGGTCGAAGATCAGCACCGTGCTGTGGGTCGCGAACGGGATCTCGTGCACCAGGTCGCTGACGCGCTCGGCGCTGGACAGCACGGCGAACAGGCCGCCGATGATCAGGATCGTCGTCGAGGCGAAGAACGAGGGGCTGGAACTCAGCGCCTGCACGACGCCGGCGTCGACGATGCGGTTGTCGCGCCGCGCCATCTGCGTCATCCAGCGCGCGCGTTCGCGGTTCGTCGCGCCCAGCACCGAGGGCCGGCGGCGCGCACGGCGGCGCGCGAACACGGCGTAGCCGACCCAGCCGACGAAGTAGAAGGCGAGCGCCGCCCAGTCGGCGGGCGGCATCTCGCGCAGCAGCTTGCTCAGGACATCCATCGGCGGCCGACTGTACCGGGCCGCGGCGACGAACGCCGCGGCACCCGATCAGCGCGCCAGGTCGAAGACCAGGACTTCGGCGCCGCTGCCGGCGTCGAGCACCAGGCGTGTCTCGCCGTCCAGCGTCAGCGCGTCGCCGGCGGCCAGCACGACGCCGTTGGCGCGCAGCGTGCCGCGCGCCAGGTGCACGTAGGTCAGGCGCTTCGCGTCGAGCTCGAGCTCGGCACGTTCGTCGCCGTCGAACAGCCCGGCGCGGATCGCCGCGTCGGCATGCACCGTCACCGAGCCCTCGCGACCGTCTTCCGAGGCCACCAGGCGCAGCCGGCCGCGTTTGTCGGCGTCGTCGAAGCGTTTGTGCTCGTAGCCCGGGGTGATGCCGGTGGCGCGAGGCAGCAGCCAGATCTGCAGGAAGTGCGTCGTGCTCTCGGCGTGGTTGTATTCGCTGTGGCGCACGCCGGTGCCGGCGCTCATGCGCTGCACCTCGCCGGGGCGGATGACGCCGCCTTCGCTGCCCAGGCTGTCGCGGTGCGCCAGCTCGCCTTCGAGCACGTAGCTGACGATCTCCATGTCGCGATGGCCGTGGGTGCCGAAGCCGGTGCCCGGGGCCACCCGGTCGTCGTTGATGACGCGCAGGTTGCCCACGCCCATGTGCGCCGGGTCGTAGTAGTCGGCGAAGGAGAAGCTGTGCCAGCTTTTGAGCCAGCCGTGGTCCGCGTGGCCGCGGTCGGAGGATTTGCGGTGCGTGATCATGGGATGCACTGTAGGCACCGGCTCCCGGGGGCGGGGCGGCAGCGCTTGAAGGTCCCGTTCAAATAAGATGAAGCCATGGCAGAACGACGTCAGGCGCTGACCCCCGAGGCGCTGCAGATGATGGACACGATCGCGCGCACCGGCAGCTTCGCCGCCGCGGCGCGCGAGCTGGGCAAGGTGCCGTCGGCACTGACCTACAGCGTGCGCCAGTTGGAGGACTCGCTGGACGTGCTGCTGTTCGACCGCAGCTCGCGCCAGGCGCAGCTCACCGCCGCCGGCACCGAGCTGCTGCACGAAGGCCGCCGGCTGCTGCAGGAGATCGACGCCGTCGCCAACCGCGTGCGCCGCGTCGCCAGCGGCTGGGAGACGACGCTGGCGATCAGCGTCGAGGACATCCTGTCGATGACGACGGTGTTCGAGCTCGTGCAGGCCTTCTGCGAGGTGCGCGACGGCTGCCCCGAGAACACGCGCGGCGGCCCGGCGACGCGGCTGCGGCTGCGCCACGACGTGCTGGCCGGCACCTGGGAGGCGCTGGTCTCGGGCCAGGTCGACCTGGCGATCGGCATCGCCGGCGACCACGCCAACCCGGGCGGCATCGAGATCCGGCCGCTGGGCGAGGTGGAGTTCGTCTTCGTCGTCGCGCCGCACCACCCGCTGGCACGCGGCGAGGAGCCGCTGAGCGACGCCGAACTCGTGCATCAGCGTGCCGTCGCGGTGGCCGACACCGCGCAGCGCATGGCGCCGGTCACCGTCAACCTGCTGCCCGGCCAGGACGTGCTGACGGTGTCGACGATGCGCACCAAGCTCGACGCGCTGCTGCGTGGCCTGGGCTGCGGCTTCGTGCCCGAGCCGATGGCCCGCGCCCACCTCGAAGCCGGCCACCTCGTTGCGCGCCAGACCCAGCGCGGCGGCCACACCGCGCGCCTGCACTACGCCTGGCGCGCCGAACGCGGCGCGCTCGGCCTGGGCCGCGCGCTGCAGTGGTGGCTGGGCCAGCTGGAAAGCCCGACGACGCGCCGCGCGCTCCTGGAACGCCACGCCGGTCCTCTGGACTGAGGCCGTGTACCGCGGCCGATTCGCCCCGTCGCCGACGGGCCCGCTGCACGCGGGCTCGCTGGTCGCCGCGCTCGCCAGCTGGCTGGATGCGCGTGCCCACGGCGGTGTCTGGCTGCTGCGCATCGAGGACGTCGACACGCCGCGCTGCGTGCCCGGCGCCGAGCGGCTGATCCTGCAGCAGCTCGCCGCCTGCGGCCTGGTGGCCGACGAGCCGCCCTGGCGCCAGTCCGAGCGCGGCCCGGCCTATGCCGACGCGCTGCAGCAGCTGGTCGCCGCCGGCCGCGCCTACCCCTGCGCCTGCACGCGGCGCGACATCGACAAGGCGCTGGCCGCGCGCGGCGTCGTGCACGAACGTTTTGCCGAGCGCGTCTACCCCGGCACCTGCCGCGGCGGCCTGCACGGCCGGCCGGCCCGCGCCTGGCGGCTGCGCGCCGACGGCCGCGTGCGCTGGGTCGACCGACGCCTGGGTGAAGCGGTGCAGGACGTCGGCGCCGAGGTCGGCGACTTCGTGCTCAAACGCGCCGACGGCCTCTGGGCCTACCAGCTCGCGGTCGTCGTCGACGACGCCGCGCAAGGCATCACCGACGTCGTGCGCGGCGAGGACCTGGCCGACAACACGCCGCGCCAGATCCTGCTGCAGCACGCGCTGGGCCTGCCGCGGCCGCGTTATCTGCACACGCCGCTGGTGCTGGGCGACGACGGCCACAAGCTGTCCAAGCAGAACGGCGCCCAGGCGCTGGACCTGGCCGACCCGCTGGCCGCGCTGCGCGCCGCCGGCGCCGTGCTCGGCCTGCCGCCGCTGGCCGCCGAGGACGTGCACGACTGGCTGGCCGCCGCGGTGCCCGCCTGGGCTGGCATCATCGCGGCCTTCGACGAACGACTGAGGAAGAGACCATGAGCCTGAAGATCGAGGACACCGTCGCCGGCACCGGCGCCGAAGCCAGCGCCGGCCAGCACGTCAAGGTGCACTACACCGGCTGGCTGCACGACCCGGCGGCCGCCGACGGCCGCGGCCGCAAGTTCGACTCCAGCAAGGACCGCGGCGAGCCCTTCTCCTTCGCGCTGGGCCGCGGCCACGTGATCCGCGGCTGGGACGAAGGCGTGGCCGGCATGAAGGTCGGCGGCACGCGCGTGCTGACGATCCCGCCCGAGATGGGCTACGGCGCGCGCGGCGCCGGCGGCGTGATCCCGCCGAACGCGACCCTCGTGTTCGAGGTCGAGCTGCTGGGCGTTTGAGCCTTCGGCGCACGCCCAACAAAAAAGGGCCGGCGGATGCCGGCCCTTTTTCATGGGAGCAGGACGCTCAGGCTTCGCGCGGACGGCGCGGGCCGGGCTTGGGGCCGAACTTGCCGGCCGGCTTGCCGCCGAACTTGCCTTCGGGCTTGGCGAAGGGCTTGCCGAACGGCTTGCCGGCGCCGTGGCCGAAAGGCTTGCCGGGCGCCGCGCCGCGCTCGGCGCGGTCACCGAACGAACGCGCCGGGCCGTCGAACGGGCCACGCGGCGGGCGCGCCGGGGCGAAGCGCTCGTCGTGCGGGGCGCGCGGGGCGAAGGAACGTTCGCCGTCGCGCTCACGCGCCGGAGCGCCGCCACCGAAGGACTTGCCGGCGAACGGCTTGCCGCCGAAAGGCTTGCCACCGCCGTGGAACGGCTTGCCGCCTTGCGGGCGGCCGCCGAAACCGGCGCGCGGCGGACGCGCCTCGCGCATCGGCTCGGGCATCTTGGGCTCCAGGCCCTCGATCGTCGCCGCCGGGATGCGCTGCGTCGTGAAGCGCTGGATGCGGTGGATCATGCCGGCGTCGCCACGTTCGGCCAGCGTCACCGCCAGGCCCGAGCGGCCGGCGCGACCGGTGCGGCCGATGCGGTGCACGTAGTCCTCGGCCTTCATCGGCAGCCCGAAGTTGATGACGTGGCTGATCGTCGGCACGTCGATGCCGCGCGCGGCGACGTCGGTGGCGACGAGAATCTTCAGGTCGCGCGAACGCAGGCCCTGCAGCACGCGGTTGCGCCGGCCCTGCGGGTGGCCGCCATGCAGCGAGGCGACGTGGTGGCCCATCTCGGCCAGGCGGTCGGCCAGCCAGTCGGCGTCGCGCTGGGTGCTGGTGAAGACCACCGCCTGCTCGACGCTGCGCTCGGTCAGGATGTGGTCCAGCAGCGCGTTCTTGTGCGCGAAGTTGTCGGCCCAGTGCAGGCGCTGCTCGATGTCGGCGTGCACGTCGGTGTGCGAGGCGATCTCGATGCGCTGCGGCTCGCGCAGCAGGTCCTCGGCCAGGCGGCCGACGTGGCCGGCGAAGGTGGCGCTGTACATCACCGTCTGGCGCGCGGCGGGCGTCGCGCTGGCGATGTGGTGGATGTCGTCGATGAAGCCCATGTCGAGCATGCGGTCGGCTTCGTCGAGCACCAGCATCTCGACGTTGGCCAGCACCGCCTGGCCGCTGGCCATGTGGTCCATCAGCCGGCCGGGGGTGGCGATCAGCACGTCCAGCGGGCCGCGCAGCGCCTTCAGCTGCGCGCCGTAGGGCACGCCGCCGACGACGGTGGCCACGCGCAGGCCCTGCACGTGGCGGCCGTAGTCGTTGGTGGCCTTGGCGACCTGCATCGCCAGCTCGCGCGTCGGCGCCAGCACCAGGATGCGCGGGCCGCTGATGACGCCCTTCTCGCGCCGCTTGCCGTCGCCGCGGGTGGCGAGGATGCGCGTCAGCGCGGGCAGCACGAAGCTGGCGGTCTTGCCGCTGCCGGTGCTGCTGGAGACCATCAGGTCGGCGCCGGCCAGCGCCGGCGGGATGGCGCGCGACTGCACTTCGGTCGGAGCGGTGTAACCGGCGTCGGCCACGGCACGGGCCAGGGCTTCGGGCAAGCCCAGGGTATCGAAACTCATTCGTCGTCTTTCGAGAGACAGGACGGCCGCCCCGGGCCAGCGGCCAGGGGGTTCACCATCCAGGGGTGAAGTCGCATCCAACAAGGGGGCGACGGCATCGCCGCCGACCCGAGAGATGCGGCCGCAGGGCGCGGCTCGACGAAAGGTCAGAGGGGATGAACGAACGGCGTCACAAACGGACGCCGTGAGCCCGCATTGTAGAGGATTTCCGGCTTCCGCGGGACGGCGCTACACTGCGCGGTGGTCGGCAGATCACCCAGGCGTCGCCGCGCGGCCTCTACCGCGAGCTAAACCTGCCTCTTATCACCGTCTGACGAGGACAGCTTCATCACGCGAGCTGCGCCCGCCCGGCAAGTCGGCGACCCCCGGCACCCCGTCCTCGGGGATGGCGCCACGCTCGCGAGGAGCCTTGATGTCCCGTGAAGCCCTGCCCCTCGTGGCACCCGACCTGTCCGCCTTCGCCCGTTCGCTCGGCCAGGCCTTGAAGACCCGCCCGGCGGCCGAACCGCCCGGCCACGTCGAACTGCTGAACCTGATCGCGCGCGCCGCCGGCCACCGCAACGTGCAGTCCTTGCGCGCCGCCACCGAGCGGCCGCTGCCCCTGGCGCCATTGGCCGCCGAAGACCGCCCGGTGCTGCCGCTGACAGCCAACGCGCGCAAGGCGCTGATGCAGTTCGACAGCCGCGGCCGCCTCGTGCGCTGGCCGCACAAGTTCAGCGTGCAGCGCCTGGCGATGTGGGTGCTGTGGACGCTGTTCGACGGCCGCCGCCGCTACACCGAGCGCGAGGTCAACACGATCCTGATGGCGGCCAACGCCTTCGGCGACCACGTCACGCTGCGCCGCGAACTCGTCAACCACCGCCTGCTGGCGCGCAAGAGCGACTGCAGCGAGTACTGGAAGCTGCCGGCGCGCCCCGACGCCGAGGCGCAGGCGCTGGTGGCCGCCTGGCGCGCCAGCCGGCCGCGGCCCTCGACGCGACCGTCATCGCGGCGCGAGCTCGCGGTCGAAGAAGCGACGCGCCCGCGCCGCGGTGTCGGCGTGCAAGCGGGCGCGGTCCACTCCCGGCGGGTCGCGGCAGATCGCGGCGGCGAACAGGCGCCCGCGCAGGCCGCAGCCCATCAGGAACGCGTAGTGGGTGACGCCGGGCAGCCGCTCGACTGAGACGCTCGGCACCTGATCCCAGGCGCGCAGATCGGCGAGGTCGACCTGATCGTCGGCCTCGCCGACGACGATCTCGACCGGCACTGCCAGCGGCGCGTGCGCGAGCGCGGCCGCCATCGCCGGGGCGATGGCGAAAACCGCGCGCACGCGGGCGTCGTGCAGCTCGGCGTCGGCACGGGCGAGCGACGGCGCGAAGCCTTCGCTGCGCCGCAGCGCGTCGACGTCGGCCCAGGTCCAGCGAGCCACCGCTTCGGGCGGCAGCGCGCAGCCTGGGGTCGCGGGCGCGGCGGCGCAGGCCGCGCTCCAGGCCGCCCAGCGCGGCTGCGCGCCGGCGCTCGCCAGCGCCGTCAGCCCACCCAGCGAAAAACCCGCGACGCCGATGCGGCCGGCGTCGATGCGCGGCCCCCAATCGGGGTCGGCCAGCAGCCGGTCGATGGCCACTCGCAGGTCCAGCGGCCGCTCCCACCAGGCGACGAAACCTTCCAGCCGCGCCTCGGGCTCGGCCGCGGTGTTGCCGTGGTGGTTCAGCGCCGCGACCAGGTAACCCGCGGCGGCCAGCTCGCGCGCCAGCCAGCCCAGGCTGGCGGCCGAGCCGCCGGTGCCGTGCGACAGCAGCACCAGCGGCCGGCGCCCCGGCGCCGGCGCGGCGCCGACGGCCACAGGCAGCGGCTCGAAGGGCGGAACCTGCCAGTCCTGCTCGGCGGCGCCGTCGGCCGCCGGGTACCAGAGCAGCGCGGCCACCGGGCGCGGGCCGTCGACGCCCCAGGCGGCGCGCGCCGGGTCCTGCCAGCGCACGGCGGCCAGGCCGACCGGCGCCGCGGCCGCCCCGACAGTGGCCAGCACGAGCGCCAGCGCGGCGCTACAGCGGCGCCACCGGGACGCAGATCTCGCAGCGCAGCCGGCCGGCGTCATAGCCGCCGTCGGGCGGGTAGCGCTCGAAACATGGCCGGGCGTCGAGCTGCAGCCCGGTGCCGGGCAGCCAGTCGCGCAGCAGCTGCGTCCAGCCGTCGCCGATGCGCTCGATCGGGCCGTCGAAGCGCAGCCCGGCGTAGCGCCCGCCAGGCAAGCGGGCGACGAGTTCGTCGCGCCCTGGCGTCTCGCCATCGGCCAGCGCCACGCCGGCGTCGTAGCGGCAGGCCGCGGCGCGGGTGACGCCGGGGTCGTCGTGGCTGATGCCGTAGGTGATGCGGCCCTCGCGGCCGTGCAGCACGAGCCAGGGGGCGACGCTGCGCGCCCAGAAGCGCTGCAGCGGCGCGCCGTAGGCGCCACGGTGGCGCAGGTAGACGATGCGCACGGGGGGCAGGTCGAGCAGTCGGACATCGGCGGGCGGCGGCTTGTTCATCGTGCCGCCATCGTCGGCCGGCCCCGCCGCCGCGGCCTGACCGATCTTGCGATCGACCTGATCGTGCTTGCGCTCGGCCGCGCGCCAGACCGTGGGCGCGGCGCCGAAGCGCGCGCGGAAGGCGCGTGTGAAGGCTTCGGCCGAGCCGAAGCCGACGCCCAGCGCCGCGTTCAGCACCGACAGCCGCGGCTGGGCCAGCAGCTGCACCGCGGCGGTCTCGACACGCCGCCGGCGCACGTAGTCGGCCAGCGTCTCGCCGGTCCAGGCGGCGAACAGGCGGTGGAAGTGGAACGGCGAGAAGTTCGCCACCGCGGCCAGCGTCGCCAGGTCCAGCGTGCCGGCCAGATGCGCGTCCACGTGCGCCAGCACGCGGTGCATGCGGCGCTCGAAATCCGCGCGCGGGACGTTCACACGGCGAGCAAGTGCTGGCGGTAGTGCAGCAGCTCGTCGATCGACTCGTGGATGTCGGCCAGCGCCGTGTGCGCCTGGGCCTTCTTGAAGCCGTCGAGCACCTCGGGCTTCCAGCGCCGCGCCAGCTCCTTCAGCGTGCTGACGTCGAGGTTGCGGTAGTGGAAGAAGGCTTCCAGCTTGGGCATGTAGTTCGCCAGGAAACGCCGGTCCTGGCAGATCGTGTTGCCGCACATCGGGCTCTTGCCGCGCGGCACGTAGCGCTGCAGGAACTCGATCGTCTGCGCCTCGGCCTGGGCTTCGTCGACGGTCGAGGCCTTGACGCGGTCGATCAGGCCGCTGCGGCCGTGCGTGCCCTTGTTCCAGGCGTCCATCGCGTCGAGCGTGGCGTCGCTCTGGTGCACCGCGAACACCGGGCCTTCGACGCGCACCGTGAGCTGCGGATCGGTGACGACGACGGCAATCTCGATGATGCGGTCGGTGGCGGGATACAGGCCCGTCATCTCGAGGTCGATCCAGATCAGGTTCTGATCGCTCGGGGCCAGCACGGTGTCGCTCATGGTCGGGTTCTTCGGGGGAAACGGCGATTCTCGCCGAAGCCTAAACTCGCGCCCCATGCATTCTCTCGTCGTCACGGTCGCGTTCGCGGCCGCGCTGCTGGCCTCGCTGGGCCTGAAGTTCTGGCTCGCGACACGCCAGGCGCGCCACGTCGCGCGCCACCGCGACGCGGTGCCCACGCCCTTCGTCGGCACCGTCACCCCTGAAGCCCACCGCAAGGCCGCCGACTACACGCTGGCCAAGGGCCGCTTCGGCCTGCTGAGTACCGCGTTCTCCAGCGCCGTGCTGCTGGGCTGGACGCTGCTGGGCGGGCTGGACGGGCTCAATGGCGCGCTGCTCGGCAGCGTCGGCGTCGCCTGGGGGGCTATGGCCTATCAGCTGGCGCTGCTGGCCGCCTTCGTGCTGATCGGCGCGCTGCTCGACGCGCCCTTCGAGTGGTGGTCGACCTTCCGCATCGAGCAGCGTTTCGGCTTCAACCGCATGACGACCGGGCTGTGGCTGGCCGACCAGGCCAAGGGCCTGGCGGTCGGCGCGCTGATCGGCCTGCCGCTGGCGGCGCTGATCCTGTGGATCATGGGCGCCACCGGCGGGCTGTGGTGGCTGTGGGCCTGGGTCGCCTGGGTCGGCTTCAACCTGACGCTGCTGGTGCTGTACCCGACGGTGATCGCGCCGCTGTTCAACAAGTTCGAGCCGCTGGCCGACGAGGCGCTGAAGCACCGCGTGCAGGCGCTGATGCAGCGCTGCGGCTTCGCCGCCAAGGGGCTGTTCGTGATGGACGGCAGCCGGCGTTCGGCGCACGCCAACGCCTATTTCACCGGGCTGGGCGCGTCCAAGCGCGTCGTCTTCTTCGACACCTTGCTGTCGCGCCTGGCGCCGGCCGAGGTCGAGGCGGTGCTGGCGCACGAGCTGGGCCACTTCAAGCGCCGCCACGTCGTCAAACGCATGGTCGGCATCTTCGGCCTGAGCCTGGTTGGGCTGGCGCTGCTGGGCTGGCTGGCCTCGCTGCCGGCCTTCTACCTGGGCCTGGGCGTGCGCCCCAACCTGGGCGCGCCGAGCGACGCGCTGGCGCTGCTGCTGTTCATGCTCGCGCTGCCGCCCTTCACCTTCTTCGTCTCGCCGCTGGGCGCGGCGCTGTCGCGCAAGCACGAGTTCGAGGCCGACGCCTACGCCTGCGAGCAGGCCGACGGCCGGGCGCTCGCCAGCGCGCTGCTGAAGCTGCACGAGGACAACGCGTCGACGCTGACGCCGGACCCGCTGTACGCGCGCTTCTACTACTCGCACCCGCCGGCCGGCGAACGCCTGGCGGCCCTGCCCGAGCCGGTCGCATCTTGAGCTTCGAGGCGCTGGACCTGGGGCTGGTGGTGGCGGCGCACGGCCGCCACGTCGTCGTCGAAACCCCCGACGGCGAACGCGTGCTGTGCCATCCGCGCGGCAAGAAGAGCGAGCTCGTCGTCGGCGACCGCGTGCGCTGGCTGCCGGCCGGCGACGAAGGCGTCGTCGAGCACCTGGAGGCGCGGCGCAACCTGCTGTTCCGCCAGGACGAGTGGCGCACCAAGTCCTTCGCCGCCAACCTGGACGCGGTACTGGTGCTGGTCGCCGGCGAGCCGATGTTCAGCGAGTCGCAGCTGACGCGTGCGCTGATCGCGGCCGGCCAGGCCGGCATCCCGTGCTGGATCGGGCTGAACAAGACCGACCTGCCGGCCGCCGCCGACGCACGCGCCCGGCTCGAGCCCTACCGCCGCATGGGCGTCGAGGTCGTCGAGCTGGCGCTGAAAGCCGCGCCCGAAGCCTCGCGCGCAGCCCTGGCGCCGCGCCTGGACGGTCGCACGACGCTGGTGCTGGGCCCCAGCGGCATGGGCAAGAGCACGCTGATCAACCTGCTGGTGCCGCAGGCCGCGGCCCAGGTCGGCGAGATCTCGCAGGCGCTGAAGGCCGGCCGCCACACGACGACGACGACGAGCTGGTACTGGCTGGACGAAGCGCGCCGCGGCGCGCTGATCGACTCGCCGGGCTTCCAGGAGTTCGGCCTGCGCCAGATCGCGCCGACCGAACTGGCGACGCTGATGCCGGACTTCGCCGCGGCGCTGGGCGAGTGCCGTTTCCACAACTGCAGCCACCGCCACGAACCCGGCTGCGGCGTGCGCGCGGCGCTGGCGCGCGGCGAGATCGCGCCGTCGCGCTACCGGATCTACGAAGAGCTGTTCGACGAGCTGTCGGCCAAGCGCTGGTAGCGCGCGACGATCACCCGATCACGTTGGCCAGCGTCAGCAGCGCCAGCAGCAGCATCCACAGCACGACCGAGCGCCAGACCAGGCCGACGACGCTCTGCAGGTGGCCGATCTGCGGCGGCGCGCCCGGCGTCGAGCCTTCGGCGGCGACGGTGCCCGGCTCGGCACCGGCGGCGAAGGTCTTGGAGCGGTCGGGCGTGACGCCCGGCGCGGCGCTGCCGCCCAGCTGCACGCCGACGGCACCGGCCGCGGCGGCGAGGATGATGCCTTCGTTGGGGTACAGCCAGAGCGCGGCGTCGCGCCGCCAGCCGCCGACCGCTTCTTCGAAGTTGCCGACGACGGCGAAGCCGAAGGCCGTCA
This sequence comes from Rubrivivax gelatinosus IL144, assembly GCF_000284255.1. Taxonomy (NCBI): domain Bacteria; kingdom Pseudomonadati; phylum Pseudomonadota; class Betaproteobacteria; order Burkholderiales; family Sphaerotilaceae; genus Rubrivivax; species Rubrivivax gelatinosus. The sequence continues at coordinate 1,386,863 of NC_017075.1, read as the reverse complement.
GCCGCGCCGGCACGTGGTCGATGAACTCGAACCAGCGCCGCGACAGCGTCATCAGGCCTTCGCTGGTCGGCACGTCCATCGTGCGGTGGCGGAAGGCCCAGAAACGCGACGCGAACTCGGCCATGCGGTAGAGCACCGCGCCGGTCGGGCCCAGGCCCAGCGCCGAGAAGACGACGAACCAGAAGAAGACGCCGAAGACGTGGCGGTGCGCGGCCAGCAAGGCGTGCTCGAGCACGTGGCGCAGCACCTCGGTGCGCGGCAGCTCGCTGGCGTCGAGGTGGCGCCACTCGGCCAGGCGCTGGCGGGCGAGGTTCTCGTCGCCGCGGTCCAGCGCGTCGCGGATGTCGGTGAAGTAGTGGCTGAACTGCCGAAAGCCCAGCGTGAGGTACAGCAGCACGACGTCGAAGGCCAGCGCCAGCAGCAGGCTGAAGTGGGCGATCGCCAGGTAGGCGGCAGCCACCGCGATCGACGGGCCCAGCACGGCGACGCACCAGACGACGACCGTGTGGTGGGGCTTGCCGGCGTCGAAGTTGCGGCTGGCCCAGCGGACCCAGCCCACCAGCGCGTGGTGGATCCCGTTGTCCCGCGGCAAGGGCTTGAGCTGCTCGATCAGCAGCGCGAACAGGACAGCGAAGAAACTCATCGGCTGGCGATGATAAGGGGCGTTGACTCAGGTCTCGGCGAGGAAGCCGTAGAGATTGCGCAGCATCGCCGCCGTGGCGCCCCAGATGAAGTGTTCGCCCCAGGGCATCGACAGGAACTGGCGGCTCGCGCCGGCGGCTTCGAAGACGTGGCGGCGGTGGTTCGCCGGGTCCATCAGAAAGGCCAGCGGCACCTCGAACGCGGCCGCGACCTCGAAGGCGTCGAGCGTCAGCTCGAACGGCGGCGTGACGATCGCGACCACCGGCGTGACGACGAAGTGCGTCACCGTCGTGTAGGTCGGCAGCTGGCCGATGACCTCGATGCGGGCGCGCGCCAGGCCGACCTCTTCCTCGGCTTCGCGCAGCGCGGTGGCCGCGGCGTCGGCGTCCTCGGGCTCGACGCGGCCGCCGGGGAAGCTGATCTGGCCGGCGTGGTCGCGCAGATGCTCGGTGCGGCGCGTCAGCAGCACCGTCGCGGCGTCGCCGCGGTCGACGATCGGCACCAGCACCGCGGCGGCGGCCGATGGGCGGTCCATCGTCGGGCGGCCGTCGCCGGCGAGCTCGGGCGTCCAGTCGCCGGGCGCGGCGAAACGCCGGCGCAGCGCGGCTGGCGTCAGGCGCTCGAGTGGCACCGGCGGCAGGTGCGCGTCGACGCCGGCGACCGGGATCGATTGCGGGTGCAGGATGCGCGTCGGCGTCATCGGGGCGCAGAAACGAAAAAGGCGCCGCAATGCGGCGCCCCATGGCAGGCAGGCCGTCCGGCTGGGCCGGAACGACCGGCGATCACGCCAGCTTTTCCTTGATGCGGGCGCTCTTGCCGCTGCGCTCGCGCAGGTAGTACAGCTTGGCGCGGCGCACGTCGCCGCGGCGCTTGACTTCGATCGAGGCGATCAGCGGGCTGTACAGCTGGAACGTACGTTCCACGCCTTCGCCGCTGGAGATCTTGCGGACGATGAAGCTGCTGTTGATGCCGCGGTTGCGCTTGGCGATGACGACGCCTTCGTAGGCCTGCACGCGCTTGCGGGTGCCTTCGACGACGTTGACGTTGACGATGACGGTGTCGCCGGGGGCGAAGGCCGGGATCGTCTTGCCCAGGCGGGCGATCTCTTCCTGCTCGAGGGTCTCGATGAGGTTCAAGGTTTTCTCCGATGACGATCGTGCGCGGGGGTTGTGGATCGGAATGTCGGCAAGCCTTGGCCACATGGCCGGCCCGCCGGTTACCCGGCAGAGGATCGAAAAGCCCTCGATTATAGCCCGAGGGAGGCGAGGAAACGCTCGTCGGCGCGTGAAAGACGCCCGGCGGCACGCGCGGCGGCGATCAGGTCGGGCCGCCGCTGCGCCGTGCGCTCCAGCGAACGCTCGCGCCGCCAGCGCGCGATCTCGCCGTGGTGGCCCGACAGCAGCACTGCCGGCACCGCGAGTTCGTCGCCGTCGAGCGCCAGGCGCTCGGGGCGGCTGTACGACGGCCCTTCGAGCAGACCGTCGCCGAAGCTGTCCTGCTCGTGCGAAGGCGCCGGGATCACACCCTCCTGCAGCCGCGCGACGGCGTCGAGCAGCGTCAGCGCCGGCAGCTCGCCGCCGGAGAGCACGAAGTCGCCGAGGCTGATCTCGTGCGTCACGCGGCGGTCGATGAAGCGCTGGTCGATGCCTTCGTAGCGCCCGCACAGCAGCACCGCGCCGGGGCCGGCGGCGAACTCCTGCACGACGGCCTGGTCCAGGCGGCGACCGGTGGGCGTGAAATGCACGACAGGCACCTCGCCGCGTTCGGCGCGCACCGCGTCGAGCGCACGCAGCAGCGGCTCGACCAGCATCACCATGCCCGGGCCGCCGCCGTAAGGGCGGTCGTCGATGCGGCGATAGGCGTCGTCGGCGAAGTCGCGCAGCTGCCACAGCCGCACGTCGACGAGGCCGGACGTGAACGCACGCCGCGTGATGCCCACCGCCAGGTGCGGGGCGAAGAGTTCGGGGAACAGCGTGACGACGTCGAAGCGCATCGGCTTCGCCGTCAGTAGTCGGCTTCCCAGTCGACGTGGACGCTGCGGCCGGCGAGGTCGACGCGGTCGACGTAGGCGGCGACGAAGGGGATCAGGATCTCGTCGGCCTGCTCGTCGGCCGGCTGGACGCGCAGCACGCAGTGCGGGCCGGTCTCGACCAGGCCGACGATGCGGCCGAGCACGACGTCGGCGCGGTTGCGCGCGTCCAGGCCGATCAGATCGACCCAGTAGAACTCGTCCTCGTCGGGCGTCGGGAAGCTCGAACGCGCGACGAAGATGCGCGCGCCGGCCAGCGCCTGGGCGATGTCCCGGTCGGTCAGATCGTGGATGGTGGCGACGACGGCGTCGCCCTGCTCGCGCGCGGAGGCCACGCGCAGCAGCGTCGGCACCTGATGCCCGGGCTTGGCCTCGGACGGCTCCAGGAACCAGCGCTTGGAAGAGAACAGCGCCTGCGGGTCGGACGAGAAAGGTTTGACCTTGATCCCGCCCTTGACGCCCCAGGCGCCGAGGACGCGGCCCACCTCGATGGCGTCGGCCGGCCGGGTCGGCGCGTCGGGCGCCGTCAGCGGTGACGTCGAGGTGGACACGGTCATGCGGCTTTAGACCGCCTTCTTGGCCTGGACGACCAGACGGGCAACGGTCGGCGACAGTTGCGCGCCGACGCCGGCCCAGTAGGTCACGCGGTCGAGCGCGACGCGCAGACTTTCTTCGGCGCCCGAGGCCATCGGGTTGTAGAAACCCACGCGCTCGATGAAGCGGCCGTCGCGACGCTCGCGCGAGTCGGCGACGACGATGTTGTAGAACGGGCGCTTCTTCGCGCCGCCACGAGCCAGACGGATCACGACCATGTCGGAATTCCTGATGTGTGAGGCGACCGCCGCACCGCTGAGGACACGTCCAGCTGCGGGCAATCAAAGAGTACGTCTTCGGGCCCCGTAGATACGCGCCGTCAGTCTCATGCCTGCTGTTCGCTCGCATGACACTGCCCAAAGCCGGCGCCGGGAACCGCGCATTATAAACTCGACTCGACCGGAAGCGACAAGCCGCGGCGCGGGCCGACTTCCGGGCACCGTTCACGCCACGCGCCGCAGCCTTCCGCACCGTCTTCATCCCGCATGAGCACCGGACCGATCGTCATCCGCCCCAGCACCGACGCCGACGTCGGCGCGATCACCGCCATCTACGCCCACCACGTGCAGCACGGCACCGGCACCTTCGAGACCGAGGCGCCGGCCGAGGCCGAGATGGCGCGCCGCCGCGCCGACGTCACCGCCAAGGGCCTGCCCTGGCTGGTCGCGGAGGAAGGCGGCCGCGTCGTCGGCTACGCCTACGCCAACCACTTCCGCCCGCGCCCGGCCTACCGCTTCTGCGTCGAGGACTCGATCTACGTCCACCGCGAGGCCACCGGCCGCGGCCTGGGCCGGCTGCTGCTGGCCGAGCTGATCGCACGCTGCGAGGCCGCCGGCGCGCGCCAGATGATCGCCGTCATCGGCGACTCGGAAAACGTCGGCTCGATCGGCCTGCACCAGGCGCTGGGCTTCGAGCCGGCCGGCATCCTGCGCGCCGCCGGCTGGAAACACGGCCGCTGGCTCGACGTGCCGCTGATGCAGCGCACGCTGGGCCCCGGCGAGGACAGCGCGCCCGAGTGAGGCGCGAAGGAGCGGGATGAGGCGCTACCGCTCCAAGACCGTCTCCGCCTGGGCGGCTTTCGCGCTCGGCGCCTTCGGCGCCCACCGCTTCTACCTGCACGGCGCGCGCGACGGGCTGGCCTGGCTGCACGCCGTGCCGACGGCCGCCGGGCTGGTGGGCGCCGTGCGCCTGCAGACGCTGGGCCAGGACGACCGCGCCGCCTGGCTGCTGCTGCCGCTGCTGGGGCTGATGCTGTCGCAATCGATGCTCTGCGCGATCGTCTTCGCGCTGACGCCCGACGAGCGCTGGAACGCGCGCCACAACCCCGGCCATCCGGTGCACCCCACCGGCTGGGCGCCGGTGCTGGCGGCGATCGCCTCGCTGATGGTCGGCGGCGTGGTGCTCACGAGCACCGTGGCCTACGCCGGCCAGAAGTTCTTCGAGTGGCAGCTCGGTCCGGAGACCGAGCCACCAGGCCCTCAGAAGAGATAGTTGCTGAGCGCGTAGAAGACGGCGGCGATGAAGGCCGTTGCCGGGATCGTGAAGATCCACGCCAGCACGATGTTGCCCGCCAGGCCCCAGCGCACCGCCGAGGCGCTGCGCACCGAGCCGACGCCGTAGATCGCGCCGGTGATGGTGTGCGTCGTCGACACCGGCACGCCCAGCGCGGTGGCCACGAACAGCGTGATCGCCCCGCCGGTCTCGGCGCAGAAGCCGCCGACGGGCTTGAGCTTGGTGATGCGCTGGCCCATGGTCTTGACGATGCGCCAGCCGCCGAACAGCGTGCCCATGCCGATGGCGATGTAGCAGCACCAGATGACCCACATCGGCGGCATGTGGTCGCCGGCGCTGGCATAGCCCGAGGAGATCAGCAGCAGCCAGATGATGCCGATCGTCTTCTGCGCGTCGTTGCCGCCGTGGCCGAGCGAGTACATGCCAGCCGAGACCAGCTGCAATCGCCTGAACGCGTTGTCGACCTTGAGTGGCGACATTCGCCTGCAGATCCAGGCGACGGCCACCATGGTCAGCGAGCCGAGCAGGAAGCCCAGCACCGGCGAGATGAAGATGAAGGCCACCGTCTTCAGCAGCCCCGAGGCGACCAGCGGGCCGCTGCCGGCCTTGGAGATCGTCGCGCCGACGATGCCGCCGATCAGCGCGTGCGAGCTCGACGAGGGGATGCCGTACCACCAGGTGATGATGTTCCAGGCGATCGCCCCGACCAGCGCGCCGAAGATGACGTGCTGGTCGACGATGCCGGGCTCGACGATGCCCTTGCCGACGGTCGCCGCGACCTTCAGCTGGAACACCATGATGGCGACGATGTTGAAGAAAGCGGCGAAAGCCACCGCCTGCTGAGGCTTCAGGACCCCGGTGGACACGACGGTGGCGATGGAGTTCGCCGCGTCGTGGAAACCGTTCATGAAGTCGAAGATGAGGGCCAGCGCGACGAGCAGCGCCACGACCCAGAAGCCGACCGGGATTGCATCCATGGGAGGGACCGTCCGGCGGTCAGGAATTCTCGAGGACGATGCCTTCGATCAGGTTGGCGACGTCTTCGCAGCGGTCGGAGATCGACTCCAGGTGCTCGTAGACGGCCTTCAGCTTGATCAGCTCGCGCGTGTCGACTTCTTCGCGGAACAGGCGCGACATCGCCGAGCGCATCACGCGGTCGGCATCGGATTCGAGGCGGTCGATCTCCTCGCAGGTCTTCAGCGCCGACTCGGCGGTGGCCTGGTCGCGCAGGTTCGGCAGCAGCGACACGACGTGCTGCACGCGCTCGCAGCAGCGCAGCGAGATCTCGGCCAGACGGATCACGTCCTCGCTGACGTGCTGCAGGTCGTACAGCGACATCACTTCCGACGAGTCCTGCAGCAGGTCGACGATGTCGTCCATCGAGTTGATCAGCGAGTGGATCTGCTCGCGGTCCAGCGGCGTGATGAAGGTGCGGTGCAGCGCGCGGTTGACCTCGGCGGTCACCTTGTCGGCGGCGCGTTCGGCGGCGATGACGTCGGCGCTGTGCTTCTCGCGCGCCAGGGGGTCGGTGTAGTGCTGGACCAGCTGCATGAAGGCCCGTGCGCCCTCGACGACGAAAGCGCCGTGCTGGTTGAAAAGTTCGAAGAAGTTGCCTTCTCGTGGAAGCAGCTTGCCAAAAAACATGCGGGCTCCGGTGGGATCACCGGCCGGATCGTGAATCCGCGATTCTAGATCGGTGACCGTTTCATGACCGGAAGATGAAATAGACCGCGCCCACCAGGCACAGCCCGGCCCAGAGGTAGTCCAGCTTCAGCGGCTGGTCCATGTAGAACACCGCGAAGGGCACGAAGATCGCCAGCGTGATGACCTCCTGGCCGATCTTGAGCTGCGCCAGGCTCAGCCCGCCGGCGTAGCCGATGCGGTTGGCCGGCACCTGCAGCAGGTACTCGAAGAGCGCGATGCCCCAGCTGATCAGGGCCGCGACGATCCAGGGCTTGCCGCCCAGCGACTTCAGGTGCCCGTACCAGGCAAACGTCATGAAGAGGTTGGACAGCGCGAGCAGCGCGAAGGTCTGGACCGGCACCGGCAGCGAATTCATCGTCCGTACTCCATCAAGCGAGGCGCTCGATCGCCTGGTCGGCCGCGGCGGCGGACCAGGGCGCGAGCGGCCCCAGGCGCGGATGCTCGAAGCCGGGTTCGAGCTCCAGCAAAGGCCGCAGCACGAAGGCACGCAGATGCGCCCGCGGGTGCGGCACGACCAGCGACGGCGTGTCGATCAGCTCGTCGCCGTAGAACAGCAGGTCCAGGTCGAGGGTGCGCGGCGCGTTGCGGTACGGGCGCTCGCGGCCGTGCGCGGCCTCGATGGCGTGCAGCGCGGCCAGCAAGTCGGCCGGCGCCAGGGCGGTGTCCAGTTCGGCCACCGCGTTGTGGAAGTCGGGGCCGGCGGCGTCGACCGGCGCGCTGCGCCACAGCGACGAACGCCGCACGAGGCGCGTGCCGGGCAAGGCGCCCAGCGCGGCGAAGGCGGCGGCGAGCGCGGCGCGCGCGTCGCCCAGGTTGGCGCCGAGGCCGACCCAGGCCCTCATTCGGCGGCGGCGGGCGCCGACGGCGCACCGCCACCGGCCGGACGACGGCGGCGACGGCGGCGTTTCTTGGCCGGCGCGGCGTCGGCCGGGGCGTCGTCGTCGGCAGCCTCGGCCGGCGCCGGCGTGGCCGCGGCAGCGGCGGCCACCGTGCTGCCCGCGGGCACGCGGTGCACACGCTTGGAGGCCGGCTTCAGCTCGGCCAGCATCGCCTCGCGTTCGTCGTCGCCGCCGAGGTGGAAGTCCTCCCACCACTCGGCCAGCGCCGGCGCGATCTCGCCGACGTCGGCGCGCAGGCGCAGGAAGTCGTAGCCGGCGCGGAAACGCGCCTGGGCCACGAGCGCGCGCGCCGCGGCCGGCGTGCGGCGCTCGAAACGCGGCTGCATCAGCCAGATCTCGCGCATGTCGCCGCCGAGCTTGCCGCGGCCGGAGATGTCGCCGATGCGCGCGTCGAAGACCGCGTCGACGGCCTGCTGCAGCGCCGGGAACGGCGCTTCGCCACCGGCCTGGATCGCCGCCCAGCGGTCGAGCACGTCGTGCCAGAGCATCACCGCGAGCATGAAGCTCGGCACGACGGCGCGGCCATCGTTGACGCGGGCGTCGGTGTCTTCGAGCGCGAAGCGGATGAACTCGTCGCGCTTGGGGTGTCGTGCGTCGGCGCGGAAGGCGGCGTCGAGCACCGGGAACACGCCCTGGTCCAGGCCCTGCTTCTTCAGCTCGGCCAGGCTCTTGAGCGCGTGGCCGGTCTGCAGCAGCTTGACCATCTCGTCGAACATGCGCGAGGGCGGCACGTTGGCCAGCAGCGCGGCCATCTTGCGCATCGGCGCGCGCGTCGCCGGCTCGACCTCGAAGCCCAGCTTGGCGGCGATGCGCACGACGCGCACGATGCGCACCGGGTCTTCGCGGTAACGCGTCTCGGGGTCGCCGATCATGCGCAGCACGCGGGCACGCGAGTCGGCCAGGCCGCCGTGGTAGTCGACGACGATCTGCGTCGTCGGGTCGTAGTACATCGCGTTGATCGTGAAGTCGCGGCGCGCCGCGTCCTCGATCTGCGGGCCCCAGACGTTGTCGCGCAGCACGCGGCCGCTGGCGTCGACGACGCGCCGCTGATCGGTCGCCTCGCCGCGCACGGTCTTCTCGTTGCCCTCCACCTGCTCGGCCGCAGCCGGGTCCATGAAGGCGCGGAAGGTCGAGACCTCGATGACCTCGTGCTCGCGGCCGCGGCCGAAGATCACGTGCACCAGGCGGAAGCGCCGGCCGATGATGAAGGCGCGGCGGAACAGCGCCTTCACCTGCTCGGGCGTGGCGTTGGTCGCGACGTCGAAGTCCTTGGGCCGCAGGTTGACGAGCAGGTCGCGCACCGCGCCGCCGACGATGTAGGCCTCGTAGCCGGCGTCCTTGAGCGTGCGCACGACGCGCACCGCGTTGTCGTCGAGCAGCCGCGGGTCGATGCGGTGCTCCTCGGCGGGGATCTCGACACGCTGGCCGAGCGGGATCGCCGGCGGCGCCGCCGGCGCCTCGGGTGCGGGCGACTTGCCGAGCAGGCGGTCGATGAATTTCTTGATCATGCGAAGAGGTCCAGGATCGGCCAGCCGCGCTCTCGGGCCACGGCCCGCAGCCCGTCGCCGGGGTTGGTGGCCACCGGGTGGCTGACGAGTTCGAGCAGCGGCAGGTCGTTGGTCGAATCGCTGTAGAAGGTGCTGCGCTCGAAGTCGGCGAGCGTGCGGCCGGCGTCGGCCAGCCATTGCCGCACACGCGTGATCTTGCCATCGCGGAAGGCCGGCACGCCGCGGATCGACCCGGTGGCGCGGCCGAAGGCGTCGCGCTCGAGCTCGGTGGCGATCAGCGTGCGCACGCCGAACAGCGAGGCGATCGGGCGCGTGACGAAGTCGTTGGTGGCGGTGACGACGGCGACGACGTCGCCGGCGTCCAGGTGGCCGCGCACCAGGTCCAGCGCCGCCGGGTGCAGCGAGGGCCGCGCGTATTCGTCGATGAAACGCGCCTGCGCCGCGGCGATCTCGGCCGGGTCGCGGTCGCGCCAGGGCGCAGTGCAGAAGCGCACGTAGGCGTCGATGTCGAGCCGGCCTTCGAGGTACTGGGCGTAGAACTCGTCGTTGCGGCGCTTGAACTCGCCGCCGTCGGCCCAGCCGATGCGCACCAGGAACTCGCCGAAGGCGTGGTCGGAGTCGGTCGGCAGCAGCGTGCCGTCGAGGTCGAAGAGGGTCAGGTTCAAAGCGGGTCGCCTTCCTCGGCCAGCATCGCGCGCACCAGCGGCACGGTGATCGTGCGCGAACGCGACAGAGAGAACTCGTCGAGCCGGTCGAGCAGGGCCATCAGGTGCTTGAGGTCACGCGGGAAACGCGTCAGCAGGTGGTCCATCACCTCGTCGGTGAGGCGGATGCCGCGGCGGTCGCTCTCGCGGCGCAGCGCGGCGCGCGTCTCCGACTCGCCCAGCGGCTGCATCGCGAACACCGGGCCCCAGCCCAGGCGCGTGCGCAGGTCGTCGCGCAGCGGCAGGTCCACTGGCGGCAGGCGGCCGGCGCAGGCCATCTGCACGCCTTCGGTGGCGGCCTCGACGAACAGCGTGAAGGCCGACTGCTGGGCCGCTGCGTCGAGCTCGTCGCAGCGGTCGATGACGACCAGCGACCAGTCGGCGGCGAGCTCCCACGGACAGGGGAACGAAGGGTCGAACCAGCCGACACGCTGCCCGGCCTGCTGGCAGGCGTGCGCCAGCCCGCGCAGCAGATGCGTCTTGCCGCTGCCCGAGGGGCCCCAGAGGTAGACCGGGGCGGTGGGCATCGGCAGGCGGCGCAGGTGCTCGAGCGCGCGCAGGTTGGCTTCGCTGCCGGGCAGGAAGCTGTCGAAGGTGGCGAGCGGGTCGAAGCCGATCGCCAGCGGGATCTGCTTCATCCTGGAAGTCATGTCAGTGCAGCGTCGGCCGGCAAGGGCCGCTCAGTTGAGCGAGCCGGGCGCGCAGCGCGGGCGCGTCCTCGGCGTCGGGACAGTGGATGAGGTAGTCGGACAGGTCGCGTGCGGCGGCTTCGTGGTGCCCGAGTTCGGCATGCACCAATCCGCGGTCGCGGCGCTCGCTCCAGTCTTCGGGCAGCAGGATGACCAGGCGCTCCAGCGCCGCGAGCAGACGCTCGCGATCGCCGGCGCTGCGGTGGATCTCCTTCAGGTTGCGCAGCAGCCGCGCGAGCGTCTCGCGCGGGCCGGCCGCCTGCAGGAACAGGCCCAGCGGCATCTCGTAGTCGCCGACCAGGCCGTGGCGCTGGCGGTAGGGCCACAGGCGCTCCTCCAGCTCCTCGCGCGACAGCGAGTGGCCGCTGAACGGGTCGAGCACGACCTCGCCGCGCGGCAGCGTCAGCTTGACCAGGAAGTGCCCCGGGAAGGAGACGCCGGCGGCCGGCAGCCCGAGCTGGGTCGCCAGCTCGACGTAGAGCAGTGCCAGCGTGACCGGGATGCCGCGGCGCGTGCGCAGCACCTCGCCCAGCGAGCTGTTGCGCGGGTCGTAGTAGTCGTTGACGTTGCCGGCGAAACCCAGCTCGTCGAAGAAATAGCGGTTGAGCATGCGCAGCTTGTGCACCGGGCCGGCGTCGGCCGGCATGCGGCGGCGCAGGCGCTCGGCGAGCTCGTCGATCTGCGCCAGCACGGCTTGCGCGTCCAGCTCCGGGTCCAGGTCCTGCGCGATGGCCACGGCGGCCTCGACGACCGAGAGGCTCGCGTCCTCCGCCACCAGCGAGGCGAAATACTGCAGCGCCGTCGGCGGTTCGAAATACAGCGGTCCAGCCATCGATCTCCAGTGTAGGTCAGCCACGGCGCGCGAACTGGCGCAGGTTCAGCCCGGTGGCCGCGAGCAGCACGAAGTATCCCGCGGCCACCGACGCCAGCACGAGCGCCATCCAGCCGGCACGCTGGCCGTAATGCGACTGCAGCCCGATCCAGTCGATCGCGTGCAGCGCCCAAGCAAGTGCCGCGCCCAGCGCCGTGCAGGCGAAGGCGACACGCAGCGCGAACAGGCCCCAGCCCGGGCGCGGCGTGTAGACGCCCTTCTTCAGCAGGCCGAAGAGCAGCAGCCCGGCGTTGAGCAGCGCGCCCAGGCCGATCGACAGCGCCAGACCGGCGTGGCCGATCAGCGGCACGAACAGCGCGTTCATCAGCTGCGTGCAGACCAGCACCAGCACGGCGATCAGCACCGGCGTGCGCGTGTCCTGCCGTGCGTAGAAGCCCGGCGCCAGCACCTTGATCGCCACCAGGCCGAGCAGGCCGACGCCGTAACCCATCAGCGCGCGCACCGTCTGGCCGACGTCGCGGGCGTCGAAGGCGCCGTAATGGAACAGCACCGCGACCAGCGCCTTCGGAAAGACGATCAGCGCGATCGCGCAGGGCAGCGCCAGCATCACGACCAGGCGCAGCCCCCAGTCGAGCATGTCGGAATAGGCCTGGGCGTCGTCGCGCCCCTTGGCCGCCGACAGCTGCGGCAGCAGCACCACGCCCAGCGCCACGCCCAGCAGCGCCGTCGGGAACTCCATCAGCCGGTCGGCGTAGGTCAGCCAGGACACCGCGCCGACCCCGACGTGCGAGGCGATCTGGGTGTTGATGACGAGCGAGATCTGGGCCACCGACACGCCCAGCAGCGCCGGCCCCATCAGCGTCAGGATGCGGTGCACGCCGGGGTGGCGCCAGGCCGCACGCAGCCGCGCCGGCGTCAGCCCGATGCGCGGCATCAGCCCCAGCCGGCGCAGCGCCGGCACCTGCACCGCGGCCTGCAGCACGCCGCCGAGCGCGACGCCGCCGGCCAGCGCCAGCACCGGCTCGAAGCCCCAGCCGCCCAGCCGCGGTGCCAGCAGCGCGGCGGCGGCGATCACCGACAGGTTCAGCAGCACCGGCGTCACCGCCGGCACGGCGAAGCGCTTCCAGGTGTTCAGGATGCCGGCGGCCAGCGCCACCATCGACATGAAGCCGATGTAGGGGAACATCCAGCGCGTCATCAGCACCGCGAGGTCCAGCCGCTCCAGCCCCGAGGCCATGATCCAGACCAGGATCGGCGCGCCGGCGACGCCGACCACGCAGGTCGCCAGCAGCACCCAGGCGAGCACGGTGGCCACCGAGTCGATCAGCAGGTGCGTCGCCGCGTCGCCCTCGCGTTCCCGGGTGGCCGCCAGCAGCGGCACGAAAGCCTGGGAGAACGCCCCTTCGGCGAACAAGCGCCTGAAGAGATTGGGAATGCGGAAGGCGACGTTGAACGCGTCGGTCGCGGCGCTGGCGCCGAAGAAACCGGCGATCAGCTGGTCGCGGACGAGGCCGGTGACGCGCGAGGCGAGCGTCAGCAGCGAAACGGTGGAAGCGGCCCGGAGAAGGTTCACGGGGGACGACGAGTGGGCAAAAGCGCCCGAAGCCGGGTCGGCAGGCATTATAGGCAGCGCGCCGGCCGGGCTGGCGGCATGCGTGAGTGCGTGCTATACTCGACGGTCTTTGCACCACCCGAACAGCCAAAGAACCGCATGGCCACCTCGTCCAAAGCCAAGAAGAAGACCGTCCGCCTCGCTTCGGGCCGCAAGCGCGCCCGTCAGGACGTCAAGCTCAACGCGCAGAACACTTCGCTGCGCTCGCGCTTTCGCACCGTCGTGAAGAACGTGCAGAAGGCCGTCGTCGCCGGTGACAAGACTGTCGCCACCGACACCTTCAAGGCCGCGCAGAGCGTCATCGACTCGGTCGCCGACAAGGGCATCTTCCACAAGAACAAGGCTGCCCGCCTGAAGAGCCGCCTGGCCGCCAAGGTCAAGGCGCTGGCGCTCGCCGCCTAAGACGGTTTCTCGGGTGATGAACGAAGGGCCTGCGTCAGCAGGCCCTTTCGTTTTGGCGCGTCGATCACGACCTTGGCGCCGCCCCGCCCTCAAGCCGCCGCCGCGTCGGGCTCGCAGTCGACGACCTGCAGCTCGTTGTCGCGCGCGAAGTTCATCACGAAGTCCCAGGCCATCGGCTCGATGTCCTTCAGCGCCTCGCTGACGAAAACGCATTTCACGCCGTCGACGACGCGCGGAACGCAGTACGGGGAGTAGCCGATGTGGGCGCCGATCGCGCTGCTGCGCGGGCGGAAGCTGGACATCGCGCCAGCCAGTCGTTCGGCCCAGTCGCTCGGTCGGAAGGTGCGACCGGCGGTCGTGAGCCCCCGGATATACAGCCTGCGCGGCGTCTTTATTTGGATCTGCGTCATCTGCAACGCAAGATTGTGCCCGGATTCGGCCGCCGACTCTTGCGATCGGCTTACGCCAACGGCGCAGGATTTGGCATCCGGGCCGCGCCTTAGAATCGAACGCCCCGACCGGCGCCCGACTTCGCGCAACAGCGTCGAAGCTCCGGCGCCGGTCTTCGTTTTTGCTTTCTGGAGCGACAAGGAACCTCGATGACCGCTGCCCCTGCCCCCTCCGCGCCGATGCCGCACGTGATGAACACCTACGGGCGACTGCCCGTCGCGCTGTCGCACGGCCGAGGCTGCCGAGTCTGGGACACCGAGGGCCGCGAGTACCTCGACGCGCTCGCCGGCATCGCCGTCAACACGCTGGGCCACGCCCACCCCAAGCTGGTGCCGGCGCTGCAGGACCAGATCGGCAAGCTGATCCACTCCTGCAACTACTACCAGGTGCCGCTGCAGGAGCAGCTCGCCGCCAGGCTGTGCGAGATCTCGGGCCTGGACAGCGTGTTCTTCTGCAACTCCGGCCTCGAGGCGAACGAGGCGGCGCTGAAGATCGCGCGCAAGTTCGGCCATGACAAAGGCATCGAGCGCCCCGAGATCATCGTCTACGAACGCGCCTTCCACGGCCGCTCGATCGCGACGCTGTCGGCCACCGGCAACCCCAAGGTGCAGGCCGGCTTCGGCCCGCTGGTCGAGGGCTTCGTGCGCGTGCCGCTGAACGACCTCGCCGCGGTCGAGGAGGCGGCGCGCACCAACCCGAACGTCGTCGCGGTGTTCCTCGAGACCATCCAGGGCGAAGGCGGCATCAACCCGGCGCGCAGCGAGTACCTGCAGGGCCTGCGCCGGATCTGCGACGAGCGCGACTGGCTGCTGATGCTCGACGAGGTGCAGTGCGGCCTGGGCCGCACCGGCAAGTGGTTCGCCCACCAGTGGGCCGGCATCCGCCCCGACGTGATGCCGCTGGCCAAGGGCCTGGGCTCGGGCGTGCCGATCGGCGCCGTCGTCGCCGGGCCGCGCGCGGCCAAGGTGCTGGGCCCGGGCAACCACGGCACGACCTTCGGCGGCAACCCGCTGGCGATGCGCGCCGGCGTCGAGACGCTGCGCATCATGGAGGAGGACGGCCTGCTGGCGAACGCCCACGCGATGGGCGAACTGCTGCGCGCCGAACTCCAGCGCGCGCTGGCGGGCACCGCCGGCGTCGTCGAGTTCCGCGGCCAGGGCCTGATGCTGGGCATCGAGCTCGACCGTCCGTGCGGCGTGCTGATCGCCCGCGCGGCCCAGGAGGCCGGACTGCTGATCAGCGTCACCGCCGACCGCGTGATCCGGCTGCTGCCGCCGCTCGTCGTCACCGCCGACGAGGTGCGCGAGATCGTCGCGCGCCTCGTCCCGCTGGTCCAGGCCTTTCTCGCCGAAGCATGAAACCCGGCTATTCGCTGATGAAGCACTACCTCCAGTTCAAGGACCTCCGCGCGGAGGAATACGCCTACCTGTTCGAGCGCACGCGCATCATCAAGACGCGCTTCAAGAACTACGAGAAGTACCAGCCGCTGGTCGACCGCACGCTGGCGATGATCTTCGAGAAGGCCAGCACGCGCACCCGCGTCAGCTTCGAGGCCGGCATGTACCAGATGGGCGGCTCGGTCGTGCACCTGACGACCGGCGACAGCCAGCTGGGCCGCGCCGAGCCGATCGAGGACAGCGCGCGTGTCATCAGCCGCATGGTCGACATCGTGATGATCCGCACCTTCGAGCAGTCGAAGATCGAGCGCTTCGCCGCGCACTCGCGCGTGCCGGTCATCAACGGCCTGACCAACGAGTTCCACCCGTGCCAGATCCTGGCCGACCTCTTCACCTACATCGAGCACCGCGGCTCGATCGAAGGCAAGGTCGTGGCCTGGGTGGGCGACGGCAACAACATGGCCAACACCTGGCTGCAGGCGGCCGAGATCCTCGGCTTCACGGTGCACGTCAGCACGCCGAGCGGCTACGAGATCGACCCGGCGCTGGCCGGCATCCGCGACACCGGCTGCTACAAGGTCTTCGCCGACCCGCGCGAAGCCTGCCGCGGCGCGCACCTGGTGACGACCGACGTCTGGACCAGCATGGGCTACGAAGCCGAGAACGAGGCGCGCCGCGCCGCGTTCGCCGACTGGTGCGTCGACGCCGGCATGATGGCTGCCGCCCAGCCCGACGCGCTGTTCATGCACTGCCTGCCGGCGCACCGCGGCGAGGAAGTCAGCGCCGAGGTCATCGACGGGCCGCAGTCCGTGGTCTGGGACGAGGCGGAGAACAGGATGCACGTGCAGAAGGCACTGATGGAGTACCTGCTGCTCGGCCGCATCGGCTGAAGACCGCCTAGCGGATGAAACAAGGGCCGGCTTTCGCCGGCCCTTTTTCTTGATCAGCCGCCGCGGATCGAGTCGCGTGCGTGGTGGTCGCGCGCCTTGCCCAGCGTCGAGTCGACGACACGCAGCAGCTTGTCGAGCGCGCCGGTGAAGGCGTCGGCGACACGCTGGGCGTCGTGGCTGGCGGCCACCGGCTGGCGGCCGGCCAGGCGCGCTTCGAGCGTGCAGCGCTTGTCGGCATCGCCGGCACGCGAGGCGTTGACGTCGGCGAGGTGCACCTCGACGCGCGTGACCGCGTCACCGAAACGCTCGAGCTTGGCCTTGATCTCGCGCTCGGCCCAGGCCGCGAGGGTGTCGTCGTTCTGGACGTGGTTGTCGGTGTTGACCTGGACTTGCATGCGTCGTTCTCCTCGTCGTGAATGAGCGCGGCCGCGGTTCGTGGCGGCGCGCGCGTGCGGCGTGCGCGGCCTCAGCCGCGCACGAACATCGTGACCAGCGGCTCGTCGCCGACCTGGCGGCTGCGGTGGCCGTGCAGCGTGGCGTCGAAGGTGGCGCCTTCGGGCAGCACGTCGGCCGAATAGAAGTGTTGGCCCGGGCCGAAGACCCGCGACGTGCCGTCCTGCAGGCCGATCTCCATCGCGCCGCGCAGCACGACCAGCCATTGCGGCGTCGTCGTGCAGTGGAAGCTGCTGGCAAAGCCCACCGGGCTCTCGCGCAGCTGCACGCCGGCGGCCGGCAGCAGCGGCGACAGGCGCGCCGCCGGCGTGCCTTCGCTCAGTTCGACGGTCTCGTCGCGGAAACGCGCGCGGCCGTCGGTGTCGGTGTAGAGAACGGTCTTCGTGAAGATGGCCATGGCCCATTGTCGCCTTGGCCGCCGCCACAATCGGCTGCACCCCAGTCGCACAGGAGGTTTCCCATGGACCGCATCGCGCTCGTCACCGGCGCCGGCAGCGGCATCGGCCAGGCCTGCGCCGGCGCGCTGCTGGCCGAGGGCTGGCAGGTCGTCTACGCCGGCCGCCGCCTCGACCGCCTGCAGGCGGCGATCGCCGCCACCGGCGAGCACGCCGCACGCGCCAGCGCGGTGGCCTGCGACGTCGCCGACGAAGCCTCGGTCGCGGCGCTGTTCGACACCGTGCGCAGCCGCCACGGCCGGCTCGACCTGCTGTTCAACAACGCCGGCGCCTTCCCGCCGGCGGCGACACCCGACGAACTGGGCGGCGCCGCCTGGCGCCAGGCAGTCGACGTGAACCTCAACGGCGCCTTCTACTGCCTGGCCGCGGCCTTCGCGCTGATGCGCAGCCAGCAGCCGATGGGCGGGCGCATCATCAACAACGGTTCGATCTCGGCGCATGCGCCGCGGCCGGGTTCGATCGCCTACACCGCGACCAAACACGCGATCACCGGTCTGACGCGCGCCGCGGCGCTGGACGGCCGCGCCTTCGACATCGCCGTCGGCCAGATCGACATCGGCAACGTCGAGACCGACATGACCGAGCGCATGGCGCGCGGCGTGACGCAGGCCGACGGCAGCCTGCGCGCCGAACCGCGCATGGCGATGGACGGCGTCGTCGAGACCTTCCTGGCGATGGCCCGCCTGCCGCTGTCGGCCAACGTGCTGTTCACGACCGTGATGGCGACCAAGATGCCCTTCGTCGGCCGCGGCTGAACGATGGCCACCGTCTACTACAGCGCCGCCAGCCTCGACGGCTACGTCGCCACCGAAGACCACGACCTCGGCTGGCTGCTGCAGTTCGGCATGCCGGCCGACAGCGGCTACGACGACTTCGTCGCCGGCGTCGGCGCGCTGGCGATGGGCTCGGCGACCTACGAATGGCTGTGCCGCCACCTCGACGGCCCCTGGCCCTACACCCAGCCGACCTGGGTGTTCAGCACGCGCGAGTTGCCGGCAGTGGCCGGCGCCGAGCTGCATTTCGTGCAGGGCGAGGTGCGCGCGGTGCACGCGGCGATGCAGGCCGCGGCCGGCGGGCGCGACGTCTGGATCATGGGCGGCGGCCAGCTGGCGGCGCAGTTCGCCGACGCCGGACTGATCGACGAGCTCGTCGTGCAGCTCGCGCCGGTGCTGCTGGGCAGCGGCCGGCCGCTGCTGCCGCGGCGCTTCACGACGCCGCCGCTGGCGCTGCGTTCGACACGGCGTTTCGGCGACTTCGTCGAGCTGCGCTACGCGCTTCCGCGCTGAAACCACCCCGTAACCCGCTTTTCGACCGAAACGCTACAGTCGCCGCCATCACCGCCCCATGGGTGCGGCGGCGTCGGCTCCCGTCGGCGGCGCGCACCCGCGCTCTTCCGATGAAACTCCTACGACACGGCCCCAAGGGCCACGAACGCCCGGCCGCCCTGGACGCCCAGGGCCGCGTGCGCGACCTCTCCTCCCTGCTCGTCGACATCACGCCGGCCGTGCTGACGCCGGCCTCGCTGCAGCGCCTGCGCGGCGTCGACCTGGCCTCGCTGCCCGAAGTGCCGCAAGAGCGCCTGGGCGTGCCCTGGGCCGGCATGGGCAAGTTCGTCTGCATCGGCCTGAACTACGCCGACCATGCGGCCGAAGCGGGCATGGCTATCCCCGCCGAGCCGGTGGTCTTCATGAAGCCGACCAGCGCCGCCGTCGGCGCCGAGCACCCGGTCGTGCTGCCGATCGACGCCACCAAGGGCGACTGGGAAGTCGAGCTCGGCGTGGTCATCGGCAGCACCGCGCGTTGCGTCGACGAGGCCGAGGCGCTGGCGCACGTCGCCGGCTACTGCGTCGTCAACGACGTCTCCGAGCGTGCGCTGCAGCTCGAACGCGGCGGCACCTGGGACAAGGGCAAGGGCTGCGACACCTTCGGCCCGGTCGGCCCCTGGCTGGTCACCGCCGACGAGATCGCCGACCCGCAGGCGCTGGACCTCTGGCTGGAACTCAACGGCCAGCGTGTGCAGACCGGCAACACGCGCACCATGGTCTTCGGCGTCGCCAAGCTGATCGCCTACCTCAGCCGCATCATGACGCTGTACCCCGGCGACCTGATCAGCACCGGCACGCCGCCGGGCGTCGGCATGGGCATGAAGCCGCCGCGTTTCCTGCAGCCGGGCGACACGATGCGCCTGGGCGTCGCCGGCCTCGGCGAGCAGTTCCAGACCGTGCACGCCTGGAACCCCGAGCTGGTCGACGCCTGACCCTCGGCCGCGGGTGTCCCCCGCGGCCTTTCCCGGTTGCGCAAGAGCCGCGCCGCGGGGGATGATCGTCGATCCCCGCGAGTGGCCAGCCGGCTGTCAGCCGCCGCGGGCACGATCCCCGAGCCCGAGATGAAGTACGCGATCCTGACCGACCTGCACGCCAACCGCGAAGCGGTGGAAGCGGTGCTCGACCACGCGGCCGGCCAGCAGATCGACCGCTACGCGCTGCTCGGCGACTTCGTCGGCTACGGCGCCGACCCGGCCTGGGTCGTCGACCGCGTGCGCGCGATGGTGCGCGAAGGCGCGATCGCCGTGATGGGCAACCACGACCTGGCCGTCGTGCAGGGCCCGTCGCCGGCGATGCGCCCCGACCCGCGTTTCGTCGTCGAGTGGACGCGCCAGCAGCTCGACGTCGAGCAGGTCGACTTCCTCGCCTCGCTGGCGCTGGAACACCGCGAAGGCGAGTTGCTGTTCGTGCACGCCAACGGCTGGGCGCCGGCCGAATGGGGCTACGTGCAGGGCCGCAGCGAAGCCGTGCGCAGCATGGCGGCGACCAGCGCACGCATCACCTTCTGCGGCCACATGCACGAGCCACAGCTCTACCACCTGTCGCCCGTCGGCAAGGCCGGCGACTTCACGCCGACCGCCGGCACCGCGATCCCTCTGCTGCCGCCGCGCCAGTGGCTGGTGATCCCGGGCTCGGCCGGCCAGCCGCGCGACGGCGACCCGGCCGCCTGCTACGCCACCTTCGACGACGCCACGGCCGAACTGACCTACTGGCGCGTGCCCTACGACACCGAGGCCGCGGGCGCCAAGATCCGCGCCGCCGAGCTGCCGCAGCGTCTCGCCGACCGCCTCGCCGATGGGCAATAGGCTGCCGCGCACCGCGCCGTCGTCGCTGACCGCGGGCCAGGTCATCGACGGTTTCCGTCTCGAGGAGCGGCTGCACCAGGGCGGCATGGCCAACCTCTGGCGCGTCGTGCGTGTCGACGCCAACGGCGAGCCGCAGCCCGAAACGCTGCCGCTGATCATGAAGGTGCCGCGCATCAAGGGCGGCGAGGACCCGGCGTCGATCGTCGGCTTCGAGGTCGAGCAGATGATCCTGCCGGCGCTGGCCGGCCCGCACGTGCCGAAGTACGTCGCGCGCGGCGACTTCACGCACGCCGCCTACCTGGTGATGGAGCGCATCGACGGGCCCTCGCTGCGCGCCCGGCTCGACGAGGCGCCGCTGCCGGTCGACGAGATCATCGAGATCGGCTCGCGTGTCGCCACCGCGCTGCACGAGCTGCACCGCCAGCACCTGGTGCACCTGGACGTCAAGCCGAGCAACATCCTGCAGCGCCCCGACGGCACCGCGGTGCTGGTCGACTTCGGCCTGTCGCGCCACGACCGCCTGCCCGACCTGCTGGAAGAGGAGTTCGCGCTGCCGATGGGCACCGCGCCCTACATGTCGCCCGAGCAGGTGCAGTTCGTGCGCAACGACCCGCGCAGCGACCTGTTCGCGCTGGGCGTGATGCTCTACCACTTCACCACCGGCCAGCGGCCCTTCGGCTCGCCGGAGAGCGTGCGCGGGCTGCGCAAACGCCTCTACGTCGACCCGGTGCCGCCACGCGCGATCCGCCCCGAGTGCCCGCCCTGGCTGCAGGAAGTCATCCTGAAGTGCCTGGAGGTGCGCCCCGAGCGCCGCTACCAGAGCGCGGCGCAGCTGGCGCTGGACCTGCAGAACCCCGGCCAGGTGGCGCTGACCTCCCGCGCCGCGCGCGACCGCCAGAGCAGCGCGGCCAAGGTCTTCAAGCGCTGGTTCTTCGCGCTCGGCGCCGAATCGAAGCCAGCGCCGCGCCTCGGCGCCGCCAGCCAGGTCGCCCGCAGCCCGATCGTCGTCGCCGCGGTCGACATCGACCACGCGACGCCCGAGCTGCTGGAGAAGATGCAGGAGTCGGTGCGCCGCATCCTCGTCACCGAGCCCGGCGCGCGCCTGGCCTGCGTCGGCGTGATGCGCGTCGCGCGCATCGGCCTGGACGACCTCGTCGACGCCGACGGCCAGAGCCGCCACGTCAAGCAGCTGGTCGGCCTGAAACACTGGGCGCGGCCGCTGACGCGCCAGCTCGAACTCGACGAAGGCCGGCTGACTTTCCACGTGCTCGAGGCGCCCGACGCCGCCGCCGCGCTGCTGGACTTCGCCGAGCGCAACCAGGTCGACCACATCGTGATGGGCGCACGCGGCGCCGGTGCACTGCGGCGCTACCTGGGCAGCGTCAGCTCCCAGGTCGTCGCGCGCGCCGACTGCACCGTGACGGTGGTGCGCGCATGAACCCCTGCCTGGACTGCGGCGCCTGCTGCGCGAGCTGGCGCGTCGACTTCGACCGCGACGAATGGGCCGGCGCCGGCGGCCAGGTGCCCGAGACGCTGGCCGAGCAGATCAGCTCGCGCCTGTGCCGCATGCGCGGCACCGACCGCACGCCGCCGCGCTGCGCGGCGCTGGTCGGCACCATCGGCGTCAAGGCCTCCTGCGCGATCCACGAATGGCGGCCTTCGCCCTGCCGCGAGTTCGGCGCCCGCGCCAACCTCGGCATCGGCGACGACGCCTGCGACGCCGCCCGCCGACGCCACGGGCTGGCGCCGCTGTCGCTCTGAGCCCGCAGATGGCCGAAGCGCGGATCTGGGACATCTCGCCGCCGGTGCACGCCGGCAGCCCGGTCTTTCCCGGCGACGCGCCCTACCAGGCGCAATGGGCGGCGCGCATCGCGCCCGGCTGCCCGGTCAACCTGCAGACCGTCACGCTGTCGCCGCACGTCGGCGCGCACGCCGACGCGCCGCTGCACTACGACGAGGCCGGCACGCCGGTCGGCCTGCTCGACCTGGCGCCCTACCTCGGTCGCTGCCGCGTGATCCACGCCATCGGCGCCGCGCCGCTGGTGCGCTGGGAGCACCTGACGCACGCGCTCGACGGCCTGCCGCCGCGTGTGCTGCTGCGCACCTACGCACGTGCGCCCGAGGCCTGGGACCCGGCGCTCGCCGGCATCGAGCCCCAGGCGCTGGAGCGCCTGGCCGAGCTCGGCGTGCGCCTGGTCGGCATCGACAGCGCCAGCGTCGACCCGGCCGACAGCAAGACGCTGGACGCGCACCAGGTGCTGCGCCGGCGCGGCCTGCGTGTGCTGGAGAACCTCGTGCTCGACGCCGTGCCAGAAGGCGATTACGAGCTGATTGCCCTGCCGCTGAAATGGGTCGCCGCCGACGCCTCGCCGGTGCGCGCCATCCTCCGAGAACTGCCATGACCCGAGACGACGCCCTGGCGCTGGACGCGCACGACCCGCTGGCCCCGCTGCGCGAGCAGTTCGCGCTGCCGCCCGGCACGATCTACCTCGACGGCAACTCGCTGGGCGTGCTGCCCCGGGCGACGCCGGCGCGGGTCGCCGAAGTCGTCACCGGCGAATGGGGCACCGGGCTCATCGGCAGCTGGAACCAGGCCGGCTGGATCACGCTGCCGCAGCGTGTCGGCGACAAGATCGCGCGCCTCGTGGGCGCCGCGCCGGGCGAACTGGTGGCCGCCGACTCGACCTCGGTCAACCTGTACAAGGTGCTGGCCGCGGCGCTCGCCATCGTGCGCGCCGACGCGCCGCAGCGCACGCGCATCGTCAGCGAGCGCAGCAACTTCCCGACCGACCTCTACATCGCCGAGTCGCTGGCCGCCGAGCGTGGTTTCGAGCTGCTGCTGGTCGACACGCCCGAGGCGATCCCGGCCGCGCTGGACGAGCGCTGCGCCGTGCTGATGCTGACCCACGTGAACTACCGCACCGGGCGTTTGCACGACATGGCGGCGCTGACCCGCGCCGCGCACGCCGCCGGCGCGCTGGCCGTCTGGGACCTGGCGCACAGCGCCGGCGCGGTGCCGGTGGACCTGAACGCCGCCGAGGCGGACTTCGCGATCGGATGCGGCTACAAGTTCCTGAACGGCGGCCCCGGCGCGCCGGCTTTCGTCTGGGCGCACCGCCGCCACGCCGGCCGCTTCGCCCAGCCGCTGTCGGGCTGGATGGGCCACGCCGCGCCCTTCGAGTTCACGCCCGGCTACCGCCCGGCGCCGGGCATCGTGCGCTACCTCTGCGGCACGCCGGCCATCCTGGCGCTGGCGGCGCTGGAGTGCGGCGTCGACACCGTGCTCGCCGCCGAATCCTTCGGCGGCATGGCGGCGCTGCGCGCCAAGTCGCTGGCGCTGACGCGGCTGTTCGCCAACGAGCTGCGTGTGCGCTGCCCGCAGCTGGTGCAGGTGTCGCCGGAAAGCGACGCCGAACGCGGCAGCCAGGTCTGCCTGGCGCCGCGCGACGAGCCGGAGCTGGCCTACGCCACCGTGCAGGCGCTGATCGCCCGCGGCGTCGTCGGCGACTTCCGTGCACCCGACATCCTGCGTTTCGGCTTCACGCCGCTGTACCTGCGCCACGTCGACGCCTACGATGCCGCGGTCCAGCTGGCCGAGGTTCTGGAGCGCGGCGAGTGGCGCCGGCCCGAGTTCAATCGCCGACAAGCGGTGACTTGACACGAAAACAGCGCTTGATCAGGGTTTTCCCTAGTCCAATCGCCGGATCTGCACCCTCAAGCACGGCGCTTTTCGGCCGATAGGCCCGACATGGGACCGCTATCACAGATCGACCGGAGCACGACGACGTCGCACGACGCCGCCTCGGCCGCCCGTGCCGTGACGGCGGTCCACGCGGTCGACACGAGTTCCGACGCCGTGCGCGTGCGCCAGCGTTCGCGGCAGGAGACGCGCGAGACCGGCGACGTGAACATCGACCAGGCGCTGGCCAGCAGCAATACCTCGCCGCGCACGGTGACCTACAGCTTCAGCGAAGTGCCGGCCGCCGTGGCCAGCGTCGACCTGCAGCAGTCGCGCAGCACTTCCGACCGCCAGCGCGTGCGCGAGGCGCTGAACTACTACGCCACCGTCGCCCAGGTGCAGTTCGTCGAGGTCGGCGCCGGCGGCGACCTGCAGTACACGGTGACCGCGGCGCCCTCCCCCGCCGAGGTGCAGAAGGCACGCGCCGCCGAAACCCAGTCCGAGAACGAGGCCCAGGACGAGCGCCGCGACAGCCAGGCCGCCGTCGCCCAGCAGCAGGCCACGGCCGAGGCTGCGGCCAAGGTCCAGCAGTCGCAGCAGACCGACGACCTGCTCGGCCTGAACCTGCCCGACCCCGACGGCCAGGGCGGCACGCCGACCATCGGCTGACCCCCGCAGGGGGGCCGTCCGCCCAGGGACGGCAAGGGGCACGAGGCGGCTCCTAGAATGCCGCGATCCCCCCTGGAGCATTTCCCCATGGACACCCGCACTTCCCCGATCCGCCTGCGGATCGAACGGACGCGCGACGCCCTCGCGGCCGCCGGCGCCCACGCGCTGCTCGTCCCGTCGGCCGACCCGCATCTCTCCGAGTACCTGCCCGAACGCTGGCAGGGCCGCCAATGGCTGTCCGGCTTCACCGGCTCGATGGGCACCCTGGTCGTCACCGTCGAGCGCGCCGCGCTCTTCGCCGACAGCCGCTACTGGGTGCAGGCCGAGGCCGAACTCGCCGGCAGCGGCATCGATCTGGAGCGCATCCCCACCGGCAACGCCTCGGCGCACGTCGACTGGCTGGCCGCGCAGGTGCCGGCCGGCGCCAGCGTCGTCGTCGACGGTCAGGTGCTGGGCCTGGCCGCGGCCAAGGCGCTGCGCGCCGCGCTCGAGCCCAAGGGCGTGACGCTGCGCACCGACCTCGACCTGCTCGAGCAGATCTGGCCCGATCGCCCGGCGCTGCCGGCTGCGCCGGTCGCCGAGCACCCGCTGCCCTATGCCTGCGTGCCGCGCAGCGCCAAGCTGGCGACGCTGCGCGAGGCGATGGCGGCCGCCGGCGCGACGCAGCACTTCGTCTCCACCGTCGACGACATCGCCTGGATCACCAACCTGCGCGGCCAGGACGTGCCCTACAACCCGGTGTTCCTGGCACACCTGCTGGTCTCGGCCGACAGCGCCACGCTGTTCATCGGCGACGGCAAGATCGCCCCCGAACTGGCCGAGCGCCTGGCCGCCGACGGCTTCACGCTGGCGCCCTACGCCGGCGCCGGCGACGCGCTGGCCGCGCTGGCCGAGACCGAGACCCTGCTGCTGGACCCCAAGCGCGTGACGCTGGGCCTGCGCGAGCGCGCGCGCTGCGCGGTCGTCGAGAAGATCAACCCGAGCACGCTGGCCAAGAGCCGCAAGACCGCCGAGGAAGCCCAGTTCACGCGCGAAGCGATGGCCGAGGACGGCGCCGCGATGTGCGAGTTCTACGCCTGGTTCGAAGGCGCGCTGGGCGACGAGCGCATCACCGAGCTGACGATCGACGAGAAGCTCGCCGCCGCACGTTCGCGCCGCCCGGGCTCGATGGGCCCGAGCTTCGGCACGATCGCCGGCTTCGGCCCCAACGGCGCGATGCCGCACTACCGCGCCACCGAGGAGGCGCATGCCGTCGTCGAGGTCAAGCCCGGCGAAGGCACGCTGCTGCTGATCGACAGCGGCGGCCAGTACTTCGGCGGCACGACCGACATCACGCGCGTCTGGCCGATCGGCACGCTGACGCCGGCGATGAAGCGCGACTACACGCTGGTGCTCAAGGGCACGATCGCGCTGTCGCGCGTGCGTTTCCCGCGCGGCACGCCGGGCCCGATGCTCGACGCGCTGGCGCGGGCGCCGCTGTGGGCCGAAGGCATCGAGTACGGCCACGGCACCGGCCACGGCGTCGGCTACTGCCTGGCGGTGCACGAAGGCCCGCAGACCATCAGCAAGGCCGTCGTCGAGCCGCAGATGGCCATCGAGCCGGGCATGATCACCTCGATCGAACCCGGCATCTACCGCCCCGGCCAGTGGGGCGTGCGCATCGAGAACCTGGTGCTCGCGGTGCCCGCGGCCACCGCCGAGGACGGCCAGTTCGGCGAGTTCCTCGAGTTCGAGACGCTGACGCTGTGCCCGATCGACACGCGCTGCATCGAGCGCTCGTTGCTGCGCGCGGACGAGATCGACTGGCTCAACCGGTACCACGCGACGGTGCGCGAGCGCCTGGCGCCCAAGCTCTCCGGCGCCGCGCTGGCCTGGCTGAAGGCGCGCACCGAGGCGATCTGATCGCCCGCCCCGCTGCCTGAGTCTGGACGCAGGACGCCGGAAGGCGTTCTGCGCCTGCCGAAGGCCCGAGCGCGATTGCACGCGCGAGGGCTGATCCGACGGCGCCGAAATGGCGCCGTTTTGACGTGCGACGAAAGGTCTTGCCGCCACGCGGCAGACCTCGCGGCTAGCATGGGCTCGTGACCATCCCCCACGGCAGCGCGGCGCCCGCCGCGTGGCTGGCCGGCGCCACCGGGCTCGTCGGCCGCGAGATCGACCGGCTCTGGGCCGGCCCCGGGCCGCTGGTCCGCCTGACGCGGCGGCCGCTGCCGGCGCGTGCCGGGCGCGTCGATGTCCAGGTCCCCGACTTCCTCGCCGCCGCCGCCTTCGCGGCGCTGCCGCCGGCCGAGACCGCGTTCTGCGCCCTGGGCACGACCCGCGCCGCCGCCGGCTCCGACACCGCCTTCCGCGCCGTCGACCTCGACGCCGTGCTCGCCTTCGCACGCGCCGCGCGTGCCGCCGGCGTGCGCCGCTTCGCGCTCGTGTCGGCGCTGGGCGCCGATGCCGCCTCGTCCAACCTGTGCCTGCGCACCAAGGGCGAGGCCGAGGCCGCGCTCGAGGCGCTGGGCTTCGAGACGCTGGTCGTCGCCCGCCCTTCGCTGCTGCTCGGCGAACGCGACGGCCTGGGCCAGTTGCCGCGCCCCGGCGAAGCGCTGGCGCAGCGCCTGTCGCGGCCGCTGGTCGGGCTGATCCCGGCACGCTGGCGCCCGGTGGCCGCGGCCGACGTCGCCGCCGCGCTGCTGCGCGCCATGGCAGCCCCCTCGCCCGGCCTGCAGCGGCTCGAATCGGCCGCGCTGCAGCCGGCCCGCACCGTTTCCCGCTGAAGAGAGAAAGAGAGAGAGATGGACCTGCACTTCCTCGGCGCCGCCGACAGCGTGACCGGCTCGCGTCACCGCGTGGACCTCGGCGGCCAGCGCCTGCTGCTCGACTGCGGCCTGTTCCAGGGCTTCAAGGTGCTGCGCGAGCGCAACTGGCAGACGCCGCCTGCGGCCCTGCTCGACGCCGAGGCGGTGGTGCTGAGCCACGCCCACATGGACCACAGCGGCTACCTGCCGGCGCTGGTCAAACACGGCTGGAAGGGCCGCATCTACGCCTCGCCCGCGACCTGCGCGCTGGCCGAGGTGCTGCTGCTCGACAGCGCCAAGCTGCAGGAAGAGGACGCGCGGCGCGCCAACAAGTTCGGCTACTCGCGCCACGAGAAGGCGCTGCCGCTGTACACGCGCGCCGACGCCGCGCGCGCCATCCAGCGCCTGACGCCTGTGGACACCGGCTCGGCGTTCAAGATCGGCAGCGTCGCGGTGACGCTGACGCCAGTCGGCCACCTGCTCGGCGCCTGCGCGGTGACGCTGGACTGCCGCGGCGAGCGCCTCGTCTTCTCCGGCGACGTCGGCCGCAGCGTCGACCTGCTGATGCCGCCGCCGCAGCCCTTGCCCGAAGCCGACGTGCTGCTCGTCGAGTCGACCTACGGCAACCGCGCCCACGAGCAGGAGGACGTCGCCGCGCGGCTGGGCGAGATCGTGCGCGAGACGGTGCGCCGCGGCGGTTCGGTGCTGATGCCGACCTTCGCCGTCGGCCGCGCCCAGGCGCTGATGGTCGTGCTGCACCGCCTCAAGCGCGCCGGCGAGATCCCCCGGGACCTGCCGATCTTCCTCGACAGCCCGATGGCGGTGCAGGCCACCGAGCTGTACCGGCGCTTCGCCAAGGTGCTGCGGGTGAAACCCGCCGAGCTGAAGGCCGCCTGCGAAGGCGTGCGCATGGTCGAGACGCCGCAGCAGTCGATCCGCCTGACCTCGCACCGCTTCCCCTGCGTCATCCTGTCGGCCAGCGGCATGGCCACCGGCGGGCGCGTGCTGCACCACCTGAAGGCGATGGCGCCGTCGCCGCAGCACCACGTCGTCTTCCCCGGTTTCCAGGTCGGCGGCAGCCGCGGCGCACGCATGGTCGCCGGCGCCACCGAGGTCAAGATCCACGGCGAGTACGTGCCGGTGCGCTGCGAGGTCAGCCACCTCGAAGGCTTCTCCGGCCACGCCGACAGCGACGAGCTGATGGACTGGCTGCGCACGACGCCCAAGGCGCCGCGCCAGACCTTCGTCGTGCACGGCGAGCCCGACGCCGCCGACGCGCTGCGCGTGCGCATCCGCGACGAGCTGGGCTGGGCGGCGCGTGTGCCGCAGCACGGCGAGCAGGTCAGCGTCTGAGGCCCGGGCGGTGTTCGACCCCTCGTCCACCCCGGCCGCGCTGGGCCTGGTCTCGGCGCTCGGCGGCGGGCTGCTGATCGGCCTGGAGCGCGAACGGCGCAAAGGCAGCGGCCCTGACCGCGAGCCCGCCGGCATCCGCAGCTTCACGCTGGCCAGCCTGGCCGGCGCCTTCGCCCAGGTGATCGGCGAGCCGCTGGTCGTGGCCTGCGGCGCGCTGGCGGTGCTGGCGCTGGCCGCGGTGGCCTACTGGCGCAGCCAGGTCGTGCAGCGCAGCCGGGACCCGGGCATGACGACCGAGCTGGCGCTGTTCGTCACCTACCTCGTCGGCGTGGTGTCGATGCAGCTGCCGCTGGTGGGCGGCGGCGCGGCGGTGGTCATCGCCGTGCTGCTGGCGGCGCAGGCGCGGCTGCACCGCTTCGCGACCCGCGTGCTGACCGAAGCCGAGCTGCACGACGCGCTGCTGCTGGCGGCGCTGGTGCTGGTCGTGCTGCCGCTGCTGCCGGCGACGCCGGTGGCCTGGCTGGGCGGGCTGCAGCCGCGCACGCTGGGCCTGCTGGCGACGCTGATCCTGGTGCTGCAGGCCGCCGGCCACGTCGCGCTGCGTTTCTTCGGCGCCGCCGCCGGCATGGCGCTGTCGGGGCTGCTGTCGGGCTTCGTCTCCAGCACCGCGACGATCGCCTCGATGGGCACGCGCGTGCGCGCCGAGCCGGCGCTGGCGCGCGCCTGCGAAGCCGGCTCGGTGCTGTCGACCTCGGCGACCTGGGTGCTGGGGCTGATCATCCTGACCGCGACCTCGCCGCCGCTGGCGGCGCTGGTCGCGGCCCCGGCGCTGGTGGCCACTGCGGTGGCCGCCGGCACCGGGCTGTGGCGCGCCCGCGGCGCCAAGGGCACGGCGCCCGAGTCGTCCAAGGCCGGGCCGCTGCGCCCGCGCGAGGCGCTGCTGGTGGCGGTGCTGCTGACCGCCGCGTCGCTCGGCGTCGGCTGGGCGCAGCGCCATTTCGGCGACGCCGGCGTGCTGGCCGGCGCGGCGCTGACGGCGATCGCCGACGCCCACGCCGCCTGCGCCGCGCTGGGCGCGCTGGCCGGCGAAGGCCGGCTGGAACTGCAGGCCGCGGCCTACGGCGTGCTGGTGGCGATCTCGACGAACGCGGTGACCCGTTCGATCACGGCCTTCGTCGCCGGCGGCACGCGCTTCGGCAGCGTCGTCGCCGCGTCGCTGGCCGCCTCGACCGGCGCCGCCTGGGCGACCTGGTGGGCCGTCAGCCGCCTGGCCGCCGGCTGAGCGGGTTCAGGCGAAGACGCCTTCGCGCATCCACTTCGTCGCCACCCACTTCTCGCCGTCGAGCACCGGCGCGCCGCCGTGCAGCGTGCGTGTCGAGGCCAGCGGGCGCTCGTAGCTGAAGAAGACGGCGTTGC
This sequence comes from Rubrivivax gelatinosus IL144, assembly GCF_000284255.1. Lineage (NCBI taxonomy): Bacteria > Pseudomonadati > Pseudomonadota > Betaproteobacteria > Burkholderiales > Sphaerotilaceae > Rubrivivax > Rubrivivax gelatinosus. The sequence continues at coordinate 1,357,058 of NC_017075.1, read as the reverse complement.
CCTTGACCGGCTGGACCTCCAGGCCGACCTCGGGGAAGGTCGTCGCGCCGCCGCCGGCGGGCGTGTTCAGGTACATCACGACGGTGCCGACACGCTGGCCGCCGCGGCGCAGGATGTTGGCCGTGCCGGGGTGCGCCGGGTCGAAGAAGTCGTGGTGCGGCTTGTACTGCGCGCCGGGGCGGTAGCGCAGCACCTGCAGGCCTTCGCCACGCTCCACCGGCCAGCGCACGAGTTCGGCGATGCGGCGCTCGATGCGCTCGATCAGCGGCTTCTCGCCGCGCTCGAAGAACATGCCGTCGCTGGTGCGCGCGGCGTTGACCTCGCTGCCGCCGGTGCTGTTGTCCACCGTCTCCGAGCGTGCCAGCCGCGGCCGCGCCAGCGCGACGAGTTCGTCGCATTCCTCGTCGGAGAGCAGGCCGCCGAAGACGACGACGCGCGGCAGCGACATCACGGCCAGCACGCGCACCTCGCGGTCGAGGGTGTGCAGCCGGTTGGGCGCGCCGTCCAGTGCCGGCTCGGGCACCGCCGCGGCGGCCAGCGGGGCGGCGGCGCCGGCCCGTTCGGCCAGCGTGGCCTCCAGCGCGGCCAGCGCCACGTCCTCGGACCAGCCGCTGCGCATCATCGACGCCAGCAGGTCCTCGGAGCGGCAACCGGCCTGGGCCTGCGACAGGATCCAGCGCCGCAGCTCGGCGGTGACGGTCTGGGAGCTCATGGCGTGATTCTGCCGCGCCGCCGGCCGCGCGGAACCCGCGCCGCGGCGTTCAGCGCGCGGCGGTGGCGCCGACGAAGGCGACGCGCGCCTGGGACTTCTCGATCGTCGCCACCGCGGCGTCGACGGCCGTCATCGGCGCGCCCGGCGTGACCTTGATCTCGACGACCAGGGCCGCGCCCGGGGCCTTGTGCTCGGCCACGGCGGCGGCCAGCGAGGCGGTGTCGACCGGCAGGCCTTCGAGCTTGTAGGCGCCGTCGGCCGACACCTCCAGCAGCGCATGCGGCACGTGCGACGGAACGTAGCAGCCGCCCAGCGCGGCGATCGTCGCGGCGGCCAGCAGCCCGGACAGCGAACGGATGACGGTCATTCGGAACACTCCACGGCCGCGGCGTGCGGCCCTCACTCGCCCTGGCGGCGGCGGAACACCAGCCGGTCGGGCGACGACGCCTCGGCGTCGAAGGCGTAGCCCTCGGCGGCGAAGCCTTTCAGCCGCGACGGCGTGCCGATGCGCTGCTGGATCGCCCAGCGTGCCATCAGCCCGCGCGCACGCTTGGCGTAGAAGCTGACGATGCGCCAGCGGTCCTGCTTCCACTCCTCGAAGACGCAGTCGACGACACGCGCCTTCAGCGCCGGGCGCAACGCGGCGCGCGAATACTCCTGCGACGCCAGGTTGACGACCACCGGCGCGGCCTCGTCGGCCTGGCGCTCGTTCAGGTGTTCGGCCAGCGCGTCGCCCCAGAAGGCGTAGAGGTCCTTGCCGCGCGCGGTGGCCACCGCCGTGCCCATCTCCAGCCGGTAGGGCTGCAGCCGGTCCAGCGGCCGCAGCACGCCGTACAGGCCCGAGAGGATGACCAGGTGCTGCTGCGCCCAGGCGAGATCGGCGGTGGCCAGCGAGCCGGCGTCCAGGCCTTCGTAGACGTCGCCGGCAAACGCCAGCACCGCCGGCTTGCTGTTGGCCGCCGTCGCCTCGGGCTCCCAGGCGCCGTAGCGCGCGACGTTGAGCTGGGCCAGCGGGTCCGACAGCGACATCAGCGACGCCACCTCGGCCGGTGTCTTGGCACGCATCACCTCGATCAGCTCGGCGGCACGCTCGACGAAGAGCGGGTCGCTCGCCTTCTTCGCGACGGCGGCGGGCACGGGGGTTTCGTAGTCCAGGCGCTTGGCCGGAGACAGCAGGTAGAGCATCGGCGGAGAAAGGTCAGTGCAGCGGTTCGTCGTCGTCGGCCAGCGCGCCCGGCGGCGCCGAGCCCAGGGCCTCGGCCCAGGTGCGCGCCGGGATGTGGTGACGCAGGCGGAAGATCGCCCGGTCGACCAGCGCCGGGTGCAGCACGTGGCCCAGGCCTTCGGCGACGTCCAGCGTGGCGTCGCCGTTCAGCCCGGCCAGCGTCTCGAAGGCGCGGCGAGCGTGCGCGGCGTCGATCACCGCGTCGGTGGCGCCATGGAACAGGTGCAGCGTCGTCAGCCGCGGCGCCCGCGCCGGCAGGCGGGCGAAACGGCCCGAGAACGACAGCACGCGCCCGGCCAGGCCGTCGCACTGCGCGGCCGTCTCCAGCGCCAGGATCGCGCCTTGCGAGAAGCCGGCGATCGCGGTGGCCGGCGCCGGCACGCCCAGGCGGCGCTGTTCGGCGCGCACCCAGCTCCACAGCGCCGGCAGCGCTTCGGCGACCCGCTCGGGGCGGTTGGCTTCGTCGATGCCGGCGACCGAGAACCACTGGCGGCCGGCGCCGCCGCCGTCGAAGGCCTCGGGCGCGTCGGGCGCCAGCAGCGCGGCCTGCGGGAACTCGTGGCGCAGCGCCTGCGCCAGCGCGGCCATCGATGCGCCGCTGGAGCCCACGCCGTGCAGCAGCAGCACCAGCTGTTCGGGCGCGCCCTGGGCCGGCAAGGATTCGATCGCGAGGTGCATCCCGCGATTGTCGGCGTTCGTGGCCGGGTCTGCGCGCGGCGCGCCGCATGCCCGTCAATGGAAGTCGCGGCTGCGCGATTGCAAGCCTTTCAACAGCTCCGTGTGGTCGACGAGCCGGCGCGCGACGAGGTGGCGCACCTCGCCTTCACGCTGCCAGATGCCGTAGACCGTCAGCAGCGTGCTGCCCAGCAGCGGCTTGCGCTGGGCCTCGGCCACCGCCGGCCAGACGATGACGTTGACGCTGCCGGTCTCGTCTTCCAGCGTGACGAAGACCACGCCCTTGGCCGTGCCGGGCCGCTGGCGGTGCGTGACCAGGCCGCTGGCACGCGCCAGCCGGCCCGAGGGGTAGTCGCGCAGCACCGCCGCCGGCTGCACGCGGTAGGCGGCGAGCTGCTCGCGCAGCAGCGCCAGCGGGTGGCGCTCCAGGCTCAGGCCGGTGGCGCGGTAGTCGGCCAGCACCGACTCGGCGGCGCCGGGCGCCGGCAGTGCGATGGCGGCCTCCTCGGTGCGCGTGGCGCGCAGCAGCGGCGTCGCGCGGGCGTCGATGCCGGCCACGGCCCAGGCCGCCTGGTGGCGGTGGCCGGCCAGCGCCGCCAGGGCGCCGGCGTCGGCCAGCAACGCCAGTTCACGCCGGTCCAGCCGGGCGCGCCGCGCCAGGTCTTCGGCCGAGGCGAAGGCGCCGTCGGCCGTGCGCGCGGCGACCAGCCGCTCGGCCGCGTCCTGCGGGAAGCCGGTGACGCGGCTCAAACCCAGCCGCACTGCACGCAACCCCGGCGGCGCGCCGGCGGCCGCGGCCTCGTCTTCCAGCGTCGTCGCCCAGTCGCTGCGAAACACGTCGACCGGGCGCACGACGACGCCGTGCTCGCGTGCGTCGCGCACCAGCTGCGCCGGAGCGTAGAAGCCCATCGGCTGGCTGTTCAGCAGCGCGGCGAGAAAGGCGTCGGGGTGGTGGCGCTTGAGCCAGGCGCTGGCGTAGACCAGCAGCGCGAAGCTGGTCGCGTGGCTCTCGGGGAAGCCGTATTCGCCGAAGCCCTCGATCTGCTTGAAGATGCGTTCGGCGAACTCGGCCGTGTAGCCCTTGGCGACCATGCGTCCGACGAGGCGCTCGTAGAACGGCCCCAGCCCGCCCTTGCGCTTCCAGGCCGCCATCGCGCGGCGCAGCCGGTCGGCCTCGCCGGGCGTGAAGTCGGCGGCCAGGATCGCCAGCTGCATCACCTGCTCCTGGAAGATCGGCACGCCCAGCGTGCGCTCCAGCGCCTGCCTGACCTCGGCGCTGGGGTAGTCGACCGGCTCCTCGCCGCAACGCCGCTTCAGGTAGGGATGCACCATGCCGCCCTGGATCGGCCCCGGACGCACGATCGCGACCTCGATGACGAGGTCGTAGAAACGCTGGGGCTTCAGCCGCGGCAGCATGCTCATCTGCGCCCGGCTCTCGACCTGGAAGACGCCGATGCTGTCGCCGGCCGAGAGCATGTCGTAGACCGTCTTCTCGTCCTGCGGGATCTGGTGCAGCGCCAGCGGCGCGCCGCGTTTGGCGCCGACGAAGTCCAGCGCGCGCCGGATCGCGCTCAGCATGCCCAGCGCCAGCAGGTCGACCTTCATCAGCCCGAGCGCGTCGAGGTCGTCCTTGTCCCACTGCACGACGCTGCGCCCTTCCATCGCCGCGTTCTCCACCGGCACCAGCTGCGACAGCTCGTCGCGCGCGATGACGAAGCCGCCGGGGTGCTGGCTCAGGTGGCGCGGGAAACCGATCAGCTGCTCGGTCAGCTCGACCCACAGCCGGCACAGCGGCGCCGCCGGGTCCAGGCCCTGCTCGCGCAAGCGTTCGGGGTCGATGCGGCGGCCGTCGAACCACTGCTGGCCGCGTGCGACCGACTCGATGCGGTCCAGGTCCAGCCCGAGCGCACGGCCGACGTCGCGCAGCGCCGAACGTGGCCGGTAGCTGATGACGACCGCGGTCAGCGCGGCGCGGTGGCGGCCGTACTTGCGGTAGACGTACTGGATGACCTCCTCGCGGCGCTGGTGCTCGAAGTCGATGTCGATGTCCGGCGGCTCGTTGCGCTCCTCGCTGATGAAACGCTCGAACAGCAGCGTCGACTTCGACGGGTCGACCGCGGTGACCTCCAGGCAGTAGCAGACCGCCGAGTTGGCGGCGCTGCCGCGGCCCTGGCAGAGGATGTCCTGGTCACGCGCCCAGTGAACGATGTCGGCGACGGTGAGGAAATAAGGCTCGTAGCCCAGGCGCGCGATCAGCGCCAGCTCGTGCTCGATCTGCGCGCGCACCGCGTCGGGCACGCCGGCCGCGAAACGCCGGCGCGCGCCCGATTCGGTCAGCTCGCGCAGCCAGGAGGTCGGCGTGTGGCCCTCGGGCACGATCTCGCGCGGGTACTCGTACTTCAGCTCGGCCAGCGTGAAGCTGCAGCGCTCGGCGATGGCCAGCGTCGCCGCCAGCCACTCGGGCCGGTACAGCGCCGCCAGCCGCGCACGCGGACGCAGATGGGCCTCGGCATTGGGCTCCAGCTCGAAGCCGCATTCGGCCACCGGGCGTTTGAGCCGGGTGGCCGTCAGCACGTCGAGCAGCGGCTTGCGCGAGCGGGTGTGCATCAGCACGCCGCCGGCGGCGACCACCGGCAGCCCGGCCTGGGTCGCGACACGCGTGACGGTGTCGGCGAGATCGGCATCGTCGGCGTGGTGCAGCAGCTCCAGCGCGACGCCGGCGCGTTCCGGGCCGAACCAGGTCTTGAGCCAGGACGCGTGCGCGAACACCGTCTCCAGCGGCTGCTCGGCATCGGGCAGCAGCAGCGCGATGCAGCCCGGCAGCCCGGCGAGAAAAGGCGCGGTCGGCACGCCGCCTTCGAGGTCGCTGCGCCAGGCCAGGTACTCGCCCTTGGCCGCCCGCCGGCGCGCGACGGTGATCCAGTGCGCCAGGTTGCCGTAGCCGCGGCGCGTCTGCGCCAGCAGCACGAGGCGCGGTTCGTCGGCGTCGGGCTGATCGGGCGGCGGCGCCAGCCGCATCTCGGCGCCGACGATCAGCTTCAGCCCCAGGCGCTCGGCCTCGCCATGCGCGCGCACGACGCCGGCCAGCGAGCCTTCGTCGGTGATGGCGAGTGCCGCGTAGCCCAGCTCGTGCGCACGCGCCACCAGCTCCTCCGGGTGCGAGGCCCCGACGAGGAAGCTGAAGTTGCTGCGGCAGTGCAGCTCGGCGTAGGGCGGGAGGGCGGACACGGCGCGAAAAACTGTTTATTCATACAGTATCACGAGTCCTTCCTTCTCCCGAAGGAAGCAGGCCGCAGGAGCCCCGCCCCGATCGGCAGAATCGAACGGCCTCCCTTGAAGGAACCCGATGCTGCGTCCCCTTCTGCTTTGTCTTGCGCTGTCCGCCGGCCCGGTTTGGGCAGCCACCGACATCGTAGAGCTGGACTACCGGCCGCAACCGAACCGCGATCAGGTGCTGGAGTCCGTGGTCGAAGTCCGGACCACCGTGCGGGTGCTGGAGGACAGGGGCATCATGGCCAAGGCCCAGGCGCAAGCCGTCGTCTTCCCATTCACGACGACCTTGCAGCAGCGCCAGACGCTCCACGCGACGACCGGCGCCCCGGCCGCCGACGGCAGCTACGGCATGACGCTGGAGGTCGTGGCGCAAGGCTCGGCGCTGAAGCTGCCCGACGGCCGCGAGCAGGCCCTGCCGGTCAAGGTGCCGCTGCAGGGCTTGAAGGTCCGCGGGACGCTGACCGCCGACGGCCACATCGTGCCGGCGTCGGTCGAGACCGAGGTCGAGAACGCGACGCCGCAGCAGCGCGAGATGCTGCAACAGTTGATGACCGCCATGATGCAGCAGATCCCGTCGTGGGAACCCGTGCAACTGCGCCGTGGCGAGACGGTGCCGCAGCACCTGAAGATGACGATGCCGGTCCCGGGCATGAAGCCCCTGGACATGCAGATGACGGCCCACCAGCGCCTGCTCGACGTCCACGACGGGGTCGCGGAGATCGACATGGTCTACACGCTGTCGCTCCAGGGGGACGACGCAGTCGCCTTGCAAGCCGGTGGCAGCGGCCACGGGACGCTGAACTACGACGTGGCGACGCAGACGATGATGAGCAGCGTGTCGGAAGCGACGATCACCTTCGTCACCGACACGCACGACGGCAAGCTTCAGATCGAGACGGCCACCCGCCAGCAGCAGACGATGCGTCCGGCGCAGAAGCGCTGACGGCCGGCGCCGGCAGCGGCCAGAATCGCGCGCTGAGCCGTTCGAGGCTCGACGTTCCGGCAGCCGAAGCCCAGCGCTCGACGGCCGGCTTCCCCGCAACACGAGCGCCCGATCGACCATGATCGACCCCTCCTCCGCCCTCGGCGACGTGCCGCGTGCGATCCAGCTCGCGCTGGCGCCGGTGTTCCTGCTGACCGGCATCGCCGGCATGCTCAACGTGATGGCCTCGCGGCTGGCGCGCATCATCGACCGCGGGCGCAAGCTGACCGAAGGCCCGCCGCCGGTGGCCGAGCCCTATCTGACGCTGGAACTGCAGACGCTGGAACGCCGCCGGCGTTTTGCCGGCGCCGCGATCACCGCCTGCGCCAGCGCCGCGCTGCTGGTGTGCACCGTCATCGCCGCGCTCTTCGTCGAGGTCTATCTGCAGATCAGCCTGCGCGGCCTGGTCGGCCTGCTGTTCACCGCCGCGACGCTGGCGCTGCTGGTCGGCCTGGCCTACTTTCTGCGCGAGGTGCACCTGGCGACGCAGACGGTGCGCATCACGCTGAAGCGGCCGCACTGACGCTCACCGAGGCTCACCGAGTCCCGCGCGCCGGCCGCGTCGAGCGGCTGGCCGACAATGCCGCGCCGCCGGTGCCCCCGGCGCCGCGCCCGGCGCAGGTCCGGGCCCTTGTCACACCCTGCTCCCGATACCGATGGATTTCTTCCAGATCGCCGTCCTGGCCACCGTGCAAGGCGCGGCCGAGTTGCTGCCCGTGTCGAGCTCGGCACACGTCATCACCGCCGAGAAGCTGATGGGGCTGGACCCCACGTCGCCGGAGATGACGATGCTGCTGGTGATGCTGCACACCGGCACGATGTTCGCCGTCATCCTGTACTTCTGGCGCAGCTGGAAGTACGCCTATTTCCGCTCGTGGAGCGCGTTCCGCGACAACGCCGTCATCGTGCTCGCCGCGACCGCGGCCACCGGCATCGTCGGCCTCGGGCTGCTGGCGCTGATCAAGCACGCGGTGATGGGCTCGGACCCGGGCTTCGAGATCGAGCACCTGTTCGGCAACCCCAAGCTGATGGCCGCGGCGCTGGCCGCCGCCGGGCTGCTGATCATCGGCTCGTCCTTCATCCCCGAACGCTCCAACCGCGGGCTGACGCTGTGGCGCTCGGTGCTGGTCGGCGCGGTGCAGGGGCTGTGCCTGCCGTTCCGCGGCTTCTCGCGCTCGGGGGCGACGATCTCCACCGCGCTGGCGATGGGCGTGGCGCGCCGCCGCGCCGAGGAGTTCAGCTTCGCGCTGGCCGTCGTGCTGACGCCGGCGGTCATCGTCAAGGAAGCGCACCGGCTGCTCGGCGCGCACGCGCTGGCGCCGCAGGCCTCGGGCGCGTCGCTGTGGCAGACGCTGACGCCCGGCCTGATCGGCATGGTGCTGAGCTTCTTCGCCGGGCTGCTGGCGCTGCGCTGGCTGTCGGGCTGGCTGGAGTCGGGCCGCTGGCACCTCTTCGGCGCCTACTGCCTGGCGGCCGCCGGCTTCGTGCTCTGGCAGGGCTGATTCAGCCGGCGGCCGCGCGGGCCTCGGGGCCGGCGGCACGCGCCGCGGCGCCGGCCGCCCAGTCCAGCGCGCTGCACAGCAGCCAGTAGACGGCGCCGACGAAGAGGAAGACCTCGGTCGGGTGCACCATCACCCGGGCGTTGACCTGGGTCGCCAGGAACGACAGTTCGCCGACGCCGACGATGTAGGCCAGCGAGCTGTCCTTGATCAGCGTGACCCACTGGTTGATGAACGACGGCGCCATCATGCGCAGCGCCTGCGGCAGCACGACGTGGCGCAGCGCGCCCCAGCGCGTGAAGCCCAGCGCCATGCCCGCCGCCCACTGCCCGCCGCCGATGCCGCGGATGCCGGCGGCCACCGCGTGCGCGAGATAGGCGCCGCCGACCAGCGCCAGCGCCACCATCACCGACAGCACGCCGGGCACGTCGAGGCCGAAGACGATGGGCAGCAGGAAGTAGGTCCAGAAGATCAGCATCAGCACCGGGATCGCGCGCAGCAGGCCCAGCACCGCGCTGAGCAGCGCCAGCGCCGCGCCGTCGAGCATCACCAGCGACACGCCCAGCCCCAGGCCCAGCAGCGCCGAGGCGAGGCCCGAACCCGCCGACAGCAGCAGCGTCAGCAGCGCGCCGCCGGGCGGGCCGTCGGGGAAGGTGCCCCACAGCAGGTAGCCCAGGTCGTCCTGCAGGAACGAGAAGTCCATCGCCTCAGCTCCCCGCCGCCACGATGCGGCGCTGGCGCCGGCTCTGCAGCACCTGGCCGAGCAGTTGCAGCGCGACGATGGCGACGATGTAGAGCAGCGTCGCGACGCCGTAGACCTGGAAGGTCTTCCAGGTCTCGGCCTCGGCCTGGCGGGTGCGGTAGGACAGCTCCAGCAGCCCGATCGCCATGCCCAGCGAGGTGTTCTTCAGGATGTTCATGTACTGGCCCAGCAGCGGCGGCAGCGCGATGCGCAGCGCCTGCGGCAGCACGACGTGGCGCAGCGCCTGCCACGGCGTCAGGCCGAGCGCGATCGCCGCTTCGCGCTGGCCGGCCGGCACGCCTCTCAGGCCCGAGCGGATGTCCTCGCCGACGTAGCCCGCCGAATAGAACACCAGCCCGGCCGCCGCGGCCAGGAACTCGAACGAGGGCCAACGCAGCACGAGGCCGCCCAGGGCGAGCTCGTGCGGCGTGTTCAGCCACGGCAACAGGCCTTCGGGCAGCAGCGCCGGCAGGCCGAAGTACCAGAAGAAGAGCTGCACCAGCAGCGGCGTGTTGCGAAACAGCGAGAGGTAGACGCCGGTGGCGCGCGTCAGCGCCGGCCGGCCGCTCTCGCGCGCGGCGGCCAGCAGCGCGCCGAGCAGCGTCGCGGCGACGACGACCATCGCCGTCGTCCACAGCGTCATCAACCAGCCGTCGAGCAGCCAGCCGAGGTATTTGGGCGCCAGCAGATCCTGGCGCAGCGCGGGGGGTAACCAGTCCATCCGGAAGTGCGAAAGCCGGGCGCGCGGCAAGGCGGGCCCGGCGGGTTCAAGGCGGCGGCGCCGCCCGGGTTCAGGTCTTGTCGCCGATCTTGAAGATGCGCTTGAGCGGCGTCTTGGTCGTCGGGCCGAACCAGGTGTCGTAGATCTTCTGCGCGCGGCCGTCGGCCTCGAACTCCACCAGCGTCTTGTTGACGAACTCGGTCAGCGCCGTCTCGCCCTTGGGGATGCCGACGCCGATGTAGTCCTGCGAGATCGCGAACGGCGGGATCTCGTACTTGTCGCGGTCGGGCACGTTGGCCAGCAGGCCGATCAGCTTGGGGCCGTCCTGCGAGATGGCCTGCACGTTGCCGTTGCGCAGCGCGGTGAAGGCGAACGGCGTGTCGTCGTAGGCCACCAGCGTCGCCTTCGGGTACTTCTCGCGCAGCTGGATCTCGTTGGTCGTGCCCTTGTCGACGCCGATGCGCAGGCCGCTCAGCTGCTCGGGCGACTTCAGCGTGCCCTTCCTGGCGATGAACTGCGTGCCCGAGGCGAAGTACGGGATGCTGAAGCCGACGACCTTGGCGCGCTCTTCGGTGATCGTGAAGTTGGCGAAGACCAGGTCGACCTTGTTCGAGGCCAGCAGCGGGATGCGGTTGGCCGGGTTGGTCGGCACGATCTCCAGCTTGACGCCCAGCTTCTTGGCGAAGGCCTCGGCGTAGTCGACGTCCAGGCCGACGATCTTCTTCGTCTTCGCGTCGACGAAACCGAAGGGCGGGTTGGCGTCGAAGGCGGCGACACGCAGCACGCCGGCCTTCTTGATGTCGTCGAGCCGGTCGGCCCAGGCGCCGCTGGCGGCCAGGGCGAGCACGGCCAGCGCGAGGGCCTGCGGACGGACGTATTTCATGTGTTCTTCTCCTCAGATGCGTTGCACCTCCCGCAACGGCTTGTCTAGACGAGAGGCTCCTAATAATCGTAAACCCGCATACAAGACCATCTTTATTGCATTTTGGAATATGCATACACGATGCATCTCCACTGCGGCCGGCGCGGTGCCGCGCGCCAGAATCGACCTCGGCCACGACGAACCGCGATGACGACAGCCTTTCCGACCCTCGAAACCCCGCGCCTGCTGCTGCGCGAGATCGGCCCCGACGACGCGCCGGCGCTGCTGGCGATCCACGGCGACGCGGAGCACATGAAGTGGTTCGGCACCGACCCGATCAGCACGCTGGCGCAGGCCCGGGCGCTGGTCGAGACTTTCGCCGGCTGGCGCCGCCAGCCCAACCCCGGCACCCGCTGGGGCCTGGTGCGGCGCGACGCGCCCGAGGCGGGTTTGATCGGCAGCTGCGGCCTCTTCGCCTGGAACCGCGGCTGGCGCAAGTGCACGCTGGGCTACGAGCTGGCGCGAGCGGCCTGCGGCCAGGGCCTGATGCACGAAGCGCTGCAGGCGGTGCTCGCCTGGGGCCACGAGACGATGCAGCTGCACCGCCTCGAGGCCCAGGTGCACGAGCGCAACCGCGCCTCGCTGGCGCTGCTGCAGCGGCTGGGTTTCGAGCACGAAGGCCGGCTGCGCGAAGTCGCCTGGTGGGGCGGCCAGCCGCACGATCTGCTGATGCTGGCGCGGCTGGCGGGCTCCCGGTTGGCGGGCCCGCCACCGGCCGCTTAGAGTCGGAGGCCCCAACCGGAGAGGACCGTGATGAAGCTCATCGGCATGCTCGACTCACCCTACGTGCGCCGTGTCGCCGTCTCGCTGCAGCTGCTCGGGCTGCCGTTCGAACACCGGTCGGTGTCGGTGTTCCGACAGTTCGACGAGTTCGCCGCGCTGAACCCGGTCGTCAAGGCGCCGACGCTGATCGCCGACGACGGCACGGTGCTGATGGACTCGACGCTGATCCTCGACTACGCCGAGGCGCTGGCACGCCCGCGCAGCCTGATGCCCGAGGACCCGGCGGCGCGCGCCCGCGACCTGCGCCTGCTGGGCCTGGCGCTGGCGGCGCTGGAAAAATGCGTGCAGATCGTCTACGAGCGCGGCCTGCGCCCGCCCGAGAAGCAGCACGCGCCCTGGGTCGAACGCGTCACCGGCCAGCTCCAGGCGGCCTGCGGCGAACTCGAACGTGAACTCGAACGCGCCCCGCTGCCGGCCGCACGCGACGCGCTGCGCCAGGCGGCGGTGACGGCGGCCGTCGGCTGGCACTTCATGCAGCAGATGCTGCCCGAGCTGCTGCCGGCCGGGCGCTACCCGCAGCTGGCCGCGCTGTCGGCCGCCGCCGAGGCCCTGCCCGAGTTCCAGGCCGCGCCGCACGGCGACGGCACGGTGCAGTCGGCATGACGCCGACGCGCCGCATCGCGCCCGACGACCCGGCCCGCGAGGACGTGCGCGCGCTGCTGGAAGAGCATCTGCGCGACATGCACGCGCAGTCGCCCGCCGAGAGCGTGCACGCGCTCGACGTCTCGCGGCTCAAGCGCCCGGACATCACCTTCTGGACCGTGCGCGAAGGCGACACGCTGCTGGCCTGCGGCGCGCTGCGCGAGCTGGACCCGGCGCACGGCGAGATCAAGTCGATGCGCACGCCGCACGCGCGGCGCCGCTGCGGCGCAGGCCGCGCGATGCTGGAGCACCTGATCGCCGTCGCGCGCCAGCGCGGCTACCGCCGGCTGAGCCTGGAAACCGGCTCGACGGCGGCTTTCGAGCCGGCCCACCGGCTGTACGCCAGCGCCGGCTTCGTGCCCTGCGGGCCTTTCGGCGACTACCGGCCCGACCCGCACAGCGTCTTCATGACCCTGGCGCTCTGAGCGCCGCGTGAGGCGCTGCCATCCGCCCGAGCGGGTGCCCTCGCCCGCAGGCCGGCCGATCCCGCCGCTGGGCGGATGGCCGGGCACCGGCCGGCTGCCTAGCCTTCGCAGCGTCGGATGCGGATGTCCCGCGCCCCGTTCCGGAGTCCTCCATGAAGCAACAGGTTGCCCGTCTGTCCCCGCACCAGAACGCCAAGGTGCTGGCGGTGCTCGTCTCCACGATGGCGCTGGTCGCGCTGCTGCCGGTGGCCGCGATCGCGATGGCCTACGGCGCGCCGATGACGCTCGATCCGACGCTGCTGCTCGTCGCCGCGGTGGCCTACGTGCTGCTGAACTACGCGCTCACCGCCGTCGGCTGCCTGCTCTACAACGGCCTGGCGCGGGTCGTCGGCGGCCTGGAGTTCGAGGCCCGCGGCGGCGCCGAGACCTGAGGCCGGCGCCGGCGGCGGGCCGGCCCTAGGATGCGGCGTCCGCAGCCCCGCCGCACGCCGTGAACCTCGCCACCACCGCCGCCCTGTTCGTCGCCACCGCGCTGATGGAGATCACCGGCTGCTTCCTGCCCGCGCTGTGGCTGCAGGGCCGCGCCGGCGCCTGGGTGCTGCTGCCGGCGGCCGCGGCGCTGGCGGCCTTCGTCTGGCTGCTGACGCTGCACCCGGCGGCCTCGGGCCGGGTCTACGCCGCCTACGGTGGCGTCTACGTCGCCACCGCCGTCGTCTGGCTCTGGCTGGTCGACGGCGTACGGCCCTCGGCCTGGGACCTCGCCGGCTCGGCCATCGCGCTGACCGGCATGGCGGTCATCGCCTGGGGCTGGCAGCGCGGCTGAGGCGGCCGCCTGAGCCCGGGCCCCTTGCTGAAGGGGCGGCGCCGGCCCGCACACGCAGCGGCGGCAGAATCGCCCGATGCCTTCGCGTCTGCGCATCACCCCGCTGCGACCGCAGCACCTGGACGAACTGGCCGCCGTGCTGCGCCACCCGGCGGTCTACGAACACATCGGCGGCAACGTGCCGTCGGCCGCCGAGTTCCGCCTCGGCCTCGAACGTGCGCTGGCCGGCCCGCCGGCCGGCCAGCGCTGGTTCCAGTACCTCGTGCGCCACGCCGACTCGCGCACCATGCTCGGCCGGCTGGAAGCCACCGTCGTCGGCCGCGTCGCCGAGGTGGCGTTCCTGTTCGCGCCCGCGGTCTGGGGCAACGGCTACGCCAGCGAAGGCCTGGCCTGGCTGCACGACGAACTGCGCCGCGAGGCCGGCGACGTCGATTTCTGGGCCACCACGCTGCCGGCCAACCGGCGCTGTCAGGCGCTGCTGCGGCGCGCGGGCTACGTCGAGGTGCCGCCAGCCGTGGCGCCGGTGCTGCAGAGCTACGACGCCGGCGACCTGGTGTTCCACCGGGCCGGCCGCCCGCCCGCCTCCGGAGCCGCGACGTGATCCACCATCTCTCGCTGGGCGTGCACGACATCGAAGGCGCGGCACGTTTCTACGACGCCGTGCTCGGCAGCTTGGGCCATGTGCGCGTCTGGACCGACCTGTGCCCCGGCGAGACCGGCCAGGCCGTCGGCTACGGGCCGCCGGGCGGCGGCGACGTGCTGGCGCTGAAGCAGGTCGCGAGGTCCGCTGGCGACATCCCCGGGCAGCACATCGCCTTCGGCGCCGCCACGCACGCCGCGGTCGAGGCCTTCCATGCCGCGGCGCTGGCGCACGGCGGCCGCGACAACGGCGCGCCGGGCTGGCGGCCGGACTACGGCGAGGACTACTACGCCGCCTTCGTCGTCGACCCCGAGGGCCACCGGCTCGAAGCCGTCTGCCGCGCCGTGCGGCCCGGGCTCGGCGCCACGACACCGACCGTCGTCGCGTTCGAGCGCCGCCACCTGCCGGCCGCGCTGGCGCTGTGGCGAACGATCCCCGGCATCGGGCTCAGCGAAGCCGACGAGCCGGCGGCGCTGGCCGCCTTCCTGCGCCGCAACCCGGGGCTGAGTTTCGTTGCGCAGGACGGCGGCGAACTCGTCGGCACCATCCTCTGCGGCCACGATGGCCGGCGCGGGCTGATCCACCATCTGGCCGTCGCACCCGGCCGGCGCCGCCGCGGGCTGGGCCGCGCGCTGCTGGACGCCGCGCTGGCGGCGCTGCAGGCCCAGGGCATCGGCAAGTGCCACCTGATGGTCTTCGCCGACAACACCGAGGGCCCGGCCTTCTGGCGGCGGCAACAGGCCGTCGAGCGGGTCGAACTGGCGCTCCTGTCGATCGCCACCGGCGGCCGCCAAGGCGGCTGAGCCGATGCGCGTCGTCGTCATCGGCACCAGCGGCGCCGGCAAGTCGACCTTCGCGAAACGGCTCGCGGCGCGGCTCGGCGTGCCGCGGGTCGAACTCGACGCGCTGTACTGGCTGCCCGGCTGGACCGCGCGCGATCCGGACGACTTCCGCGCCCGTGTCGCCGAGGCGGTGGCCGGCGAGGCCTGGGTGGCCGACGGCAACTACGGCGTCGCGCGCGGCGTGCTGTGGCCACGTGCGACCGACATCGTCTGGCTGAACTACGGCCGCCACGTCGTCTGGCCGCGGGTGCTGAGGCGCACCGTCGCACGGGTCGCCGGCCGTCGGGAACTCTGGGCCGGCAACCGCGAAAGTTTTCGCAAGGCCTTCCTGTCGCGCGACAGCATCCTGCTGTGGTCGCTGAAGACCTTCGCGAAGAACCGCGCCCGCTACGCCGAGCTGCGCGCCGACCCGCGCTGGGCCGGCCTGCGCTGGCACGAGCTGCGCACGCCGCGCGAGGCCCAGGCCTGGCTGCGGGCCCGGCCGCCGCAAGGCGAAGCCCGGCGCTAAGCTCGGCGCGATGGACGACGCCCCGACCGCCCCCGAAGACGGCCGCAAACAGCCGCCGCCCCTGGAGCTCCGCCCGCTGGTCGCCGCCGACCAGCCCCGCCTGTGGCACTGGCTGCACGTCGCGCTCTGGGATCCGCCGCCGGCAGGCCCGCGCCCGATCGAGGTGCTGCAGCTGCCCGCCGTGCGCATCTACGCCGAAGACTGGGGCCGCCCCGGCGACGTCGGCGTCGTCCTGCGCGTAGCCGGTGTCGACGCCGGCGCCTGCTGGATGCGCCGGGTGGCCGACGGCCAGGGCCTGGCCTGGGTCGACGAACGGACGCCGCAGCTGGGCATCGCGCTGGAGCCGCCGTTCCAGCACCGCGGCCTGGGCGAGCCGCTGATGCGCGGCGCGCTGGCCGCAGCGCGCGCAGCCGGCGTGCGGCAGGTGTCGCTGACCGTGCACCCCGAGAACCCGGCACGCCGCCTGTACGCGCGCTGCGGCTTCATCGACCTCGGCGAGCGCCGCGACTACCGGCTGATGCTGGCGCGGCTGGACGACGGCATCTGAAGAGAGGCTCCATGCTGCATCACGTCGAGCTCTACGTCGGCGACCTCGATCGCTCCACCGTCTTCTGGACACCGCTGATGCAGGCACTGGGCTGGCAGGTCCCGCCCTGGTCCGGCGGCGTCAACTACCTGCACTGCGACCACTACCTCTGTTTCCTGCAGGCGCCGGCCGAACACCTCGCCGCCGGTTATCACCGCCAGCGCATCGGCCTGAACCACCTGGCGTTCCAGGCGGCGTCGCGCGCGCAGGTCGATGCGTTGCGCGACCGGGCGCGCGCGGCCGGCCACACGCTGCTCTACGAAGACCGCTACCCCTTTGCCGGCGGCCCCGGCTACTACGCGATGTACTGCGAGGATCCGGACCGCATCAAGGTCGAGGTCGTCGCGCCGGACGGAGACGAGGCGCTGCCGCAGCCACCCGAAGGCCTGGAACTAGCCAGCGGCGCCCGCCTGCGCCGGGTCGCACTGGCCGACACCGCGGCCCTGTTCGCTGCCGCCGACGACGCCGAGGTAATGCGCCATCTCGACTGGCCACGCCCGACCGGGCCGCAGGACGTCTGCCGTCATCTGGCCGCCGCCGTGCGCGACTGGGACGCCGGACGCGAGTTCCAGTGGGTCATCGTCGAAGGCAGGGACGGCGCGGTGGTCGGCACGATCTCCTGCCGCCCGCACGGCCACGAGGCCGACTTCGGCTACTTCCTGGCACGCGGCGCCTGGGGGCGCGGCCTGGCGTTCGAAGCCGCCGGCGCGGTGCTCGCCTGGCTGCGCAGCCAGCCGCAGATCGTGCGCATCCGGGCCACGGCCGACGTCGACAACCTGCGCTCGCGCCGGCTGCTCGAACGCCTGGGACTGGAGCTCGAAGGCGTGATGCTTAGGGCGACTCGACGCCCCAACCTCGGCGGCGGGCCACGCGACACGACGCTGTACGCTTGGGTGCGGGAGGATGCACGCCGCGCCCCGGAGTGAGCCCGCCCCACGCCATGCACCTCGTCCGCCCCACCCTCGAACACCTGCCCGGCTACACCGCCGCGCTGCAGGCCGGCTGGTCGGCCGACACGGTGCGCGGCGCCGACGCGGCACGCGAGGAGCTGGCCGCGATCGAGCGCGCGCCGGCGGTCTTCGTCGAGTTGCTCGAAGACCGCCAGGGCCGCGGCGCGCCGGTGACGCTGCCCGACGGCAGCCAGGTCGCGCGGCTGCCGGGCTTGCGCCGCTGGATGTGGGACGACGAGGGTTTTGCCGGCGTCATCGGCCTGCGCTGGCAGCGCGGCACGCCCGAACTGCCGCCGTACTGCCTGGGCCACATCGGCTACTCGGTCGTGCCCTGGAAGCGCCGCCGCGGCCACGCCACCGCGGCGCTGCGGCAGATGCTGCCCGAGGCGCGCGCCGTCGGCCTGCCCTGGGTGGACATCACCACCGATCCCGACAACCTGGCCTCGCAGCGCGTCATCGTCGCCAACGGCGGCGTGCTGCTCGAACGGTTCACGCAACCGGAGCAGTTCGGCAGCACGCCGGGGCTGCGCTGGCGCATCTCCCTCGCCCTGGAATGAACAGGAGACCGTGATGACGCTGCAGACCGAAGAGATCAAGGCTTTCGTCCCGGCGCGCGACTTCGCGCGGTCGCTGGACTTCTACCAGGCGCTGGGCTTCGAACTGCACTGGACCGACGGCGAGCTCGCCTACCTCTGCCACGGCGACTGCGCTTTCCTGCTGCAGGACTTCGAGGCGCCGGATTTCGCCGCGAACTACCAGATGCACCTGCAGGTGCTGGACGTCGAGGCCTGGCATGCGTTGGCACGCGGCGTCGCCGAGCGCTTCGACACCTCGATCGGCACGCCCGAAGACCGGCCCTGGGCGATGCGCGACTTCACGCTGTTCGACCCCTCGGGCGTGCTCTGGCGCATCGCGCAGCGGCTGCCGCGCAGCGACGCGCCGGCCTGACGGCCGCCGGCGGGCACGCCTGCTGCCCGCGCCGCGGCGCCGACGAACCACCCGAGGAGCCGACGATGACCGACCGCACGATCCACCTGCACCGCGTGCTGCGCGCCCCGGCCGACAAGGTCTTCCGCGCCTTCACCGAAGCCGACGCGCTGGTGCGCTGGCTGCCGCCCTACGGCTTCACCTGCCGCGTCGAGACGCTGGACGTGCGCACCGGCGGGCGTTTCCGCATGAGTTTCCGCAACTTCGGCCACGGCGGCGTGCATTCGTTCGGCGGCGAGTACCTGGAGGTCGATCCCGGCCGGCGGCTGGTCTACACCGACCGCTTCGACGACCCCGCGCTGCCCGGCGAGATGCGCACCGCGGTCAGCTTCGCGACGGTCAGCTGCGGCACGGCGCTCGCGGTGCAGCAGAGCGGCATCCCGGACGCGATCCCGCTGGAGATGTGCCACCTGGGCTGGCAGGAGTCGCTGGCCCAGCTCGCCTGGCTGGTGGAGCCCGAGATCCCGGCCTGAGCCTGGACGCAGGACGCCGGAAGGCGTCGTGCGCCTGCCGAGGGCCCGAACGCGATTTCACGCGCGAGGACCGAGCGCCGCATCGGTTAGCGTCGCCGCATGGCACGCTTTTCCCTGATCCCCGAAGTCCACCTCGTGCTCGTGCGCGATGGCCACGTGCTGCTGCTGCAGCGCGCCAACACCGGTTATGCCGACGGGCTCCACAGCCTGGTCGCCGGCCACGTCGACGGCGGCGAACCGTCCCGCGCCGCGATGGCGCGCGAAGCGCTCGAGGAGGCCGGCCTCGCCATCGCGCCCGAGGACCTGCGCCTCGTGCACCTGATCCACCGCCGCAGCGACAACGAACGCATGTCGATGTTCTTCGCCGCCGAACGCTGGCAGGGCGAGCCCGAGAACCGCGAGCCGCACAAGTGCAGCGAACTCGCCTGGTACCCGCTGGACGCGCTGCCCGAGACGATGGTGCCCTACGTGCGCCACGCGCTGGCGTGCATCGCGGCCGGCGAGCTGTATTCGGAGTTCGGCTGGGACGGTGGGCGCTGAGACGGCCCCGCCTTCGCAGGTTCGCATCGGCGGCCTCGATGGCGCCGGGCTGCTGGCCGAGTTGCGGCGTGGCGGCATCGCGCTGAACGAGCGTGCGCTGGAACTGCTCGCATCGCCGGCGTTCCAGAAGGTCGTGCCGGTACGGACGATCTCGCTCGGCATCGCCGACGTCGCCGGGCTGGGCTTCGCGCAGGGCGCGACCTGGCCGGAACTGCTGGCCGCCGCGGCCCGCCGCGGCTGGCATCCGGCGCCGCTGGCGCTGGCGCCCTGGCTGCGCCTGCAGTGGCCCGGGCAGGCCGAGGTCGTGGCGGCACCGACCCGTCATCGTGCGCCGCCGGGTTCGTTGACCGTGGTGTCGCCGGAGCCCGCAGACCCGACGCAGCCGCGCGGCTTCTACCTCCGCCGCGCCGACGGCCAGGTCTGGCTGCGCGGCTACCAGAGCGACGACCTCCACGTCTGGGATGCGTCGGACCGGCTGGCCTTCGCGATCGGCTGAACCTCGCCCACGGATCCACCAGTCCCGGCCGGCGGTCAGAATCCCGCGATGCCCAGCCCGTCGACCGCCCGCCGCGCCATCCGCACCATCGCCGCGTTCGAGGCCGCCAAGGGCCTCGTCGTGCTGCTGGCGGCCAGCGGGCTGCTGTCGCTGGTGCACGCCGACCTGGGCGCGCTCGCCGCGCGGCTGGTGCGTTACTCGCACCTGAATCCGGCGTCGCACTACCCGCAGATCCTCATCGACGCCGCTTCGCACCTGCAGACGCCCAGGCTGGTGTGGCTGGCGCTGGGCGCGATCGCCTACTCGCTGCTGCGCCTGGTCGAGGCCTGGGGCCTGTACCGCGAACGCGCCTGGGCCGAATGGCTGGCCGCCAGCGGCGGCGCGATCTACGTGCCGATCGAACTGGCCGAGGTGCTGCACAAACCGACCGCGCTGGGCCTGGGCGTGATGGCGGCCAACGTCGCCGTCGTCGCCGTGATGGTGATGACGCTGCGGGCGCGGCGCGCGGCGCAGGCTCGCTGAGGCTGCATGCACGACCCACACACGCTCAACTGCCGCTCCTACGACGCCATCGCGGCCGACTGGGAGGATGCACGCACGCGGATGTCGGACGCCGAGGCGGGCCTGCTGGCGCAGCTGCTCGACGGCCTGCCCCCTGGCGCGCGCGTGCTCGACCTGGGCTGCGGCAGCGGCCGGCCGATGGCCGAGGCCGTGGCGGAGCGAGGCTTGCGTGTCACCGGTGTCGACCAGTCGGCATCGATGCTGGCGCTGGCGCGCGCACGCCTGCCCGGCCACGACTGGCGCCTGGCGCGGCTCGAAGGTTTCGAGCCCGATGGCCCTTATGCCGCGGCGCTGGCCTGGGACTCGCTGTTCCACATTCCGCGCGCGGCGCACGCCGCCATCCTGCGCCGCGTGCGTGCGGCACTCGCCCCCGGCGCGCGCTTCATGCTGACCGTCGGCGGCTCGGCGCACCCGGCTTTCACCGACACGATGTTCGGTCACGAGTTCTTCTACGACTCGCACCCGCCCGAGACCAGCTTGGCGATGCTCGAGGCCGAAGGTTTCATCGTCGTGCGGCACGAGTTCCTGAACCGGCCGAACGGCGGCCGCGACAAAGGCCGCGTCGCGATCCTCGCGCGGGTCGATTGAAGCGGGTTACACACCGTCACGGTCGGGCTATCCTGCGCGACGCGGCCCGCGCCGCCGGGGCCGATGGTCGGTGCCGGGCACGGGCCGCAGCACCTCCCGAGACGCGATGAACCTCCGTATCGCCGCAAGCGCGGCCGCCGCGCTGGCCCTGGCCGGCACCCTCGCCGCCCCCGCGCTGGCCAGCCCCGCCGTCGACGCCGTGTCGACCTGCATGACCGACAACACCACCGGCAAGGACCGCAAGGACCTGACGCGCTGGATCTTCATCGCGATGGCCACGCACCCCAGCCTGGAAGACCTGAGCCAGGTCAGCATGGCCGCAGCCGACGAGTCGCAGCGCCGCGTCGCCGATCTGGTGACCCAGCTGATCACCGTGCGCTGCGTCGACCAGGTGCGCGCGCTGATGAAAGCCGAAGGCAGCGATTCGCTGGGCAAGGCCTTCGAGGCGCTGGGCCGCGTCGCGTTCATGGAGCTGACGACCAACCCGGCGGTCGCCCAGACGCTGCAAGGCTACACGCGCTACCTCGACCGCAAGCGCTTCGAGCAGGCGTTCGCCCCGCGTTGAGCACGCCGCAGACCGAGGCGCCGCGCGTCGGCGTCGGCGTCATCGTCGTGCGCGACGGCCTCGTGCTGCTGGGCCGGCGCCTGGGCGCGCACGGCCAGGGCACCTGGGCGCCGCCTGGCGGCCACCTGGAGTTCGGCGAGACGCCCGAGGACTGCGCGCGCCGCGAGCTGCAGGAAGAGACCGGCCTGGTCGCCCGCGAGGTGCTCGCCGCGACCTGGGTGAACAACGTCTTTGCCGACGTCGGCCGGCACTACGTGACGCTGATCACCGTCGTGCCCGCGGCCGACGGCGAGCCGCGTGCGATGGAGCCCGAGCGCTGCGCCGAATGGCGCTGGTTCTCCTGGGACGCGCTGCCGCAGCCGCTGTTCGCGCCGGCGGCCAGCGTGCACGCCTCGGGCTGGCGGCCGCCGGGCGTCTGACGCGGCGTAGCATCGAAGGCTTCGCCCGCGAGCCGTCTGCACGATGCTGATCTACGCCAACCCCCGCCACGCCGCCCACGACGGGCGCCAGGAGATGTTCCGCGGCAAGCTCGTGCCCTGCCATGAGGTGCCGGCGCGGCTGGAGCACGTGCTGGCCGAACTCGGCCGCCGGCCGCTGGGCGAGATCCAGGCGCCGCCGCCGGTGCCGCGGGCGCTGCTCGAAGCGGTGCACGCGTCACGCTACCTGCGCTTCCTCGAGACCGCCTGGGACGACTGGGTGGCGCTGGACCCGGCCAACGCCGCGCTCGACGCCCTGCCCTCGGTCTGGCCGGTGCGCGGCTTCCGTGCCGACCTCGAGCCCGACAACTTCGCCGCCCGGCTGGGCCTGTACTCCTTCGACGCCGGCACGCCGCTGACCGCCGGCACCTGGGCCGCGGCCGAAGCCGGCGCGGCCTGCGCGGCGGCGGCCGCCACGGCGGTGACCGGCGGCGCGCGCGCCGCGCTGGCGCTGACCCGCCCGCCGGGCCACCACGCCGGCCACGACTTCTTCGGCGGCTACTGCTTCGTCAACAACGCCGCGGTCGCCGCCCAGGCGCTGCGCGACGGCGGCGCACGCCGCGTCGCGGTGCTCGACGTCGACTACCACCACGGCAACGGCACGCAGAGCCTGTTCTACGAACGTGCCGACGTGCTGACGGTGTCGATCCACGGCGACCCGCGCACCGAATACCCGTTCTACCTCGGCCACGCCGACGAGACCGGCGCTGTGCACGGCCTGGGCTGCAACCTCAACCTGCCGCTGCCCGCCGGCACCGACTTCGCCGGCTGGCGCCAGGCGCTGGGCACGGCGCTGGCGCGCATCGCCGCCTTCGCGCCCGACGCGCTGGTCGTGGCACTCGGCGTCGACACCTACGAAGGCGATCCGATCTCGCGCTTCCGCCTGGCCAGCGACGACTACCTGAGGGTCGGCGCGGAGATCGCCGGCGCCGGGCTGCCGACGGTGTTCACGCTCGAAGGCGGCTACGCCGTCGCGGCGATGGGCGTCAACGTCGTCAACGTGCTCGAAGGCTTCGAGGCCGCGGCGCGATGAACGACATGCCAGCGCTGTTCACGACGCCGCGACTGACCGTGCGCGAACTCGCGGCCGGCGAAGTGCCGGCCTTGCAGGCGCTGCTGGAGGCCTGCAGCGACTTCTACGTCCTGGTCGGCGGCCTGCCGCCGGCGGCAAACGAAGCCGCCGAGATGTTCGCCGAACGCCCGCCCGAACACCTGAGCTGGACGCGCCACTGGTGCGCCGGCGCCTTCGAGCCCGACGGCGCGCTGGCCGGCGTGCTGCTGGTCATCGCCGACCTCGGCACGCCGGGCTGCTGGCACACGGCGCTGTTCCTGCTGCATCCGCGCCAGCGCGGCACCGGCGCCGCCGCCGAACTGCACGCCGCGCTCGAAGCCTGGGCGCGCGCGCAAGGCGCCCGCTGGCTGCGGCTGGGCGTCGTCGTCGGCAACGAACGCGCCGAACGTTTCTGGCGCCGCTGCGGCTACGAGGCGCTGCGCACGCGGCCGGTCGAAGCCGCCGACGGAAGCACGCGCACGACGACGGCGATGCTCAAGTGCCTGGGCGACGCCGGTGTCGCCGAGTACCTCGAACGGGTGCCGCGCGACCAGCCCGGCTCGACGCTGCCGTGATCCGCACCCCGATCGAAGCCGTCGGCGCCGTCGTCATCGAGGCGGTGCTGTGGATCTACGAGCGCCTGCGCGCCTTCGCCTGGCGCGACCTGGAAGGCCGGCACCACGAGTTCCGCCACGTCCCGATCGACATCGTCGAAGGCGAGGGTTCCGAACGCTGGCTGCGACTGGACCACGTGCGCCGCGTCGTGCCCGAGCTGCCGGTCTTCCCGTCGCTGCGCCACCGCCACCCGCGCGGGCTGCGGCGCGACGAGGACGGGGGTGTCGAACGCATCGAGGCGCGCACGCTGCGCCGCGAGCTGACGCAGGCCCAGGCGCTGCGCACGCGACGTTTCCTGATCTGGCTGGACCGCGTCGTCATCGACCCGGCCGAGCGCCGCGAGCGCATGCGCTCGTCCCACTGAAGCCCCCCATGCAGTTGCTGCCCGCCACCGCCGACGACCGCGAACTGATCGCGGCGATCGTCGCGCATTCCAACGCCGACGTCGCCGCACGTTTCGGCCTCACCGAAACCAACTGCCCGAAACACCCGTCGTTCTGCACGCCGGCGTGGATCGCCGACGAGAACGCACGCGGCCAGCGCTACATCCTGGCGCGCGTCGACGGCGAGGCCGCCGGCTGCGTCGCGCTGGACTTCCCGGCCGAACCCGGCACCGTCTACCTGAACCGTCTGTCGGTGCTGCCGCCCTGGCGCCGGCGCGGCGTCGGCCGCGCGCTGAGCGAGGCCGTGCTGGCCGCCGCCGCCGGCTGGGGCGCTGCGCGCGTCAGCATCGGCGTCATCGCCGCGCACGGCGAGCTGGTGCGCTGGTACG
Organism: Rubrivivax gelatinosus IL144; assembly: GCF_000284255.1. NCBI lineage: Bacteria > Pseudomonadati > Pseudomonadota > Betaproteobacteria > Burkholderiales > Sphaerotilaceae > Rubrivivax > Rubrivivax gelatinosus. The sequence continues at coordinate 1,332,984 of NC_017075.1, read as the reverse complement.
AGCGCCTGGGTTTCGTCGCCGGCACTGCGCGGCGTTTCGAGCACCTGCCGTTCGAGGTGCTCTACATGAGCCGCGAACTGGCGCCCGCCGCGCCGGCGGCGCTGTTCGACACCGAGCGGCTGCATTGCCGGCGCTGGCGGCCCGAAGACCACGAAGCGCTGCAGCGTGTCTACGGCGACGCCGACGCGATGCGCTGGGCCGGCGACGGCCGCGGCATCACGCCGGCCGAGTGCGAAGCCTGGCGGCGCGTCACCGCGATCAACGACGCGACACGCGGCTACGGCATGGCAACGCTGGAGCGGCGCAGCGACGGCCGCATCGTCGGCTTCTGCGGCCTGGTGCACCCGGGCGGCCAGGTCGAGCCCGAGGCCAAGTACGCCTTCGCACGCGAACACTGGGGCCAGGGCCTGGCCAGCGAGGCGCTGCAAGGCCTGCTGGGCTGGGCCGACGCGCGTGGCATCGGGCCGGTCATCGCCACCGTCGCCGAGCCCAACCTCGCGTCGCGGCGCGTCATCGAGAAGGCCGGCATGCACTGCGTCGAACGCCGCGACGAAGACGACGGCATCCCGACGCTGGTCTACGCCCGCCCGGCCGACTGACGCGATGGCACCGGCCCGCGTGCTCGTCAGCGCCTGCCTGTTCGGCGACGCGGTGCGCTGGGACGGCGGCCACAAACGCCTGGACGCAGCGGTGCTGCGGCGCTGGCAGGCCGAAGGCCGGGTCCTCGGCTTCTGCCCCGAATGCGCCGCCGGCCTGGCGGTGCCGCGGCCGCCGGCCGAGATCGAACCCGGGGCCGACGCGGCCGCGGTGCTGGCCGGGCGCGCACGGGTGCTCGCGCGCGACGGCCGGGATCTGAGCGCCGCCTTCGTCGCCGGCGCCGAAGCCGCGCTGCGGGCCGCGCAGGCGGCCGGCGCCACGGTCGCACTGCTGAAGGACGCCAGCCCCTCGTGCGGCAGCCGCTGCGTGCACGACGGCTGTTTCACCGGCGCGACGGTGCCGGGCCGCGGCGTCGCCGCCGAGCGGCTGGCGGCGGCCGGCCTGGCCGTGTTCGCCGACACCGAGATCGAAGCCGCGGATCGCTGGCTTCGGGCGCTGGACGGCGGCACGATCCCCCCATCCCAACCCGCGGAGCCCCGATGAAACGCCTGGTCTTCTTCGCCCCGGTCGCCGCCACCGCCTGCGCCGCGCCGACCGTCGACGAGATCCACGCCTTGTTCGCCTGCGACGACGGACGCACGCTGGACGTCGTCTTCGTGCCGGAGCGCGAGCTTGCGCGTCTGGCCTGGGACGGCGACACGCTGGAACTGCCGCAGCAGCGCACCGGCTCGGGCTACGCCTACTCCAACGGCCGCGTCGGCCTGCGTGGCAAGGGCACGGAACTGCAGTTGGAGATCGGGCGGCGGGTGCCGGTCGACTGCCGCGAGGTGCGCCGCAAGCCGCTCGCCGAACGATGAACCCCGAGCTGTCGCACTACCGCCGCATCGTCTTCCTCACCGGCGCCGGCATCTCCGCCGCATCGGGGCTGCGCACCTATCGCGGCCCGGGCGGCATCTGGGACGACGCCCAGGTCGCCGAATGCGGCCACGTGCACACGCTGCACACCCAGCCGCAGCGCACCTGGGCGCTGTTCGGCAGCATGCGCGAGCCGGTAGCCGCCGCCGAGCCCAACGCCGCGCACCTCGCGCTGGCGCGCTTCGAGGCGGCGCTCGGGCCCGAGCACGACTTCCTGCTGATCACGCAGAACATCGACGGCCTGCACCAGCGCGCCGGCAGCCGGCGTGTCGTCGAGCTGCACGGCAACGTCAGCACGACGCGCTGCAGCAACGACGACTGCGCGCTCGTGCCCTATCCCGACTCGACGACGCACGCCGGCGCGGTGCCGCGCTGCCCGCACTGCGGCTCGGCGCTGCGGCCGGACATCGTGCTCTTCGGCGAGATGCTGCCGATGCAGGCGCTGCGCCACGTGCAGCAGGCGCTGCAGGAATGCGAGCTCTTCGTGGCCGTCGGCACCTCGGGCACCGTGACCCCGGCGGCCGAGTTCGTGCGCGGCGCGCGCTACGCCGGCGCCCACACCGTCTACCTCAACCTCGAGCCGATGCGCCCGCGCCACCCGGCTTTCGCCGAAGAGCTGATCGGCCCGGCCGAGGAACTGCTGCCCCGCTGGCTGGGCACCGCCTGAGCGCGAGCCCATAGCGGCTCTTGCACGCGGCCTACGGCCCAGGCGCCGGACGCTGCGCGCTGCGCCGCGCATTCGGGCGCCCCGTCGGGCGCCGTGCCGCCCCGGGCACGCCTCTCCCACGCACTCGTCAAGCGCTGCGGCGCATCACGCGACGCAACGCGCCTTCGCGTGGGAGCAACTCGGACTTGCGAAAGCGTGTTGACCCCGTGATGCAACAGGCATACGATGGCCCGACCAATCGTTCCTGCGGGTACGATTGGTCAAAACGGGCTTAGCTGACAACCCCAAAAGCTCGGCCTTCATTCATGAGGTGAAATGACATGCTGAAACTACTCGCCGCCTCGCGTAGACGGCCCGGCCTGACGCGAGCGGATTACCAACGCTATATCGAGTTCTATCACGGCACGCTCGCACGGGAACATCGCTCGTCGCTCCGCGCCTATATCCAGAACCACGTCATCGACAGCGCGTTCGGGACGCTGCAGGATTCGACGCACCAGCAGATCGCGGATCGCGACGCGGTCGTCGAACTGATGTTCGACACCTTCCCGGACATGATCAACGCGCTCGAACCGAAAGAGCCGACGCCGGTGGGCCCGGACGGCCAGTTCTTCGCCGACGAATGCAACAGCATCACCGTCATGGCCGAAGAGGAAGAAATTCCGGTGGCCTGTCCGGTGCCGTCGTTCAACCCCGGCCTGGCGGGACTCAAGAACCAGGGCGGGATGAAGGTCATGCATTTCGTCATGCGTGACGACAGCATCTATCCGGAAGACTTCCAGAAGTACTGGCGCGAAGCCCACGACGAAGCGCTGGAAAAGGCTCCGTATGCCAAGAGCCAGCTCCGCCGCTGCCAGGCCAACTGGCGTTTGCGCCTGAACGACAACGACGCCGCGGCGCGCAAGCACTTCAAGCAGGTGAACCCGCCGGTCTACAACCTGGTGTCTTGCCACTGGTACGACACGATGGAACAGGCAGGCGCCTTCCGCGAATACCACGAGGCACTGCAGAAGTCCTCGCGCAAGTTCGTCAACTGGTCGAAGTCGTTCTTCCTGATGACCAAGCAGATCGTCATCATTCGCGACACCGACGGTTATCGCCCGGCGGCCTGAGGGCCACTCAACGGAGTATCAAGAAATGGCAACCAGCGAAACTCTGCGCGAGCTCGCCGTGCAGCAGACCTACACGGAGTATCTCGCCCACACCAAGGTCAAGGCCTCGCTCCTCGAACTGACCGAGGAAGAACGCGCGCGGCCCTTCGCGAAATATCTCTTCGACGAGATCCCGCAGCCCGACCCCAAGGCCATGGCGGTGATGGACCAGCCCTGCGACCCCGACAAGGCGCTGCTCCCCGAGGACATGAACCGCCTGCTCGACCCGGGCTACCTCGAGGTCGAGGCCGGCTGGTGCATCCTGCGCAACGGCGCCGGCTTCATCGCCAACAAGTCGGTGTACCCGGACGTCACCGCCGACATGATCGACTGGTGGTTCGCCTGGCACCCGCTGGAGGATCTGCGCTACCGCATCTGGTACCCGCCGCAGCACGCCGGGATCATGGTCAGCCCCGAGAACCGCAAGCGCCTGCTCGACGAGTCGATCCCGATGTCGCAGCGCAACTGGGGCGTCACGCACCACGTCACCGAGAACTGCAACTGCGGCATGGACAACGTGGACATCCACTTCAAGTCGCCCGAGGACTTCGGCTTCGACATGGCGCGCTGGAAGCGCCCGGCCGTCGCCACGGTGGCCTGCGGCCAGGGCTGGGCGGTGTCGGTGAACAAGACCGACGACAGCGTCACGGCGCCGGCGATGATGTGCCACATCTTCCGCGAGACGCCCCAGGGGCTGGAGCACCGCACCCGGTTCTGGATGGGCTATCGCCTCGTCGGCAAACGTCCCGAGCTGACGCTGCCGCCCGGCGTGCGCGTCCCGGCGGAAAGCGTGCAAGGCCTCGCACGGCACAACGTGAGCGAGTTCACGCGCTACGCGCAGTTCCTCCCGAGAATCTACAAGGAACTCGGCGGAAATATGCTCGCCTGAGCCTTCTCGCGATATTCCGGCAACTTCTGCCGGAGATTTGAACAGATCGTCAAGCGCCCCTCTAGGGCAATTCACAGGCTGTGCAACGCTGCTGCGTTGCGCAGCCTTTTTTCATCCCGCGCCAAGCTGCGGTTAGCACCACTCGCCGTCACGCCCCTTGCGGCGGCGCAAATTCCAAATGTCAACGCCTGACATTTGACGCGCGATAGAGCGCTTCGCGCGTTTTATCGTACTCCGCAGAACGATACATCGACACGGCATCGGCGGGGAATTCCGACGATGCCGGACGGTGGATCGTCAGCGCTTCATTCGCGACCTGCGCCACCTTTTAAAAAGGCGCGGGCGCCAGGTCAGCAACAGATTCTTGAAATCGACCAGCAGGTTTTCGGCGGCAACGCCGGAACTGGCTGGAACCGCGGGAAAAGAGCCGTCAGCCTGCACGCCACGACGCACCGGGAACCACCGGCGGGCGCAGCAGGAGAACAGCGAAACAGCCGAAAGATCGCCAACCCGCGGCCCCGGATACGGGCATCGAAAGGCGACGACGGCATCAAGAAGCATGAAGCAAGAGGTAGATGATCATGAACGCCAGTATTCGACGCGCCGTCTTCGGCGTGACATTGACCGTGGCCGCGACGGCAGCCCAGGCGGAGGGTGACGGAAGCAAACCGTATCGCATGTTCGAGAACCCCGAGCCGCACACCGGCATTTCCTCCTCGGGTTTTGTCTGGCTGGGCTTCTCGACCAACAGCAACACCAGTCACGACACCGCCACGGGCGCCAACAGCACTGGCCCGATGGTCGGTCCGGCAGACGAAGGATTGCAATTCAACCGTGTCCAGTGGACGCTGGAAAGGCGGCTGAAAGCCAATCTCCTGTCACGAATGGGCCCGCTCCCCGGCCCGACCGCGACCGAATGGGATTGGGGCATGCGCATGGACATGGTCTATGGCCGTGACGGCATCCACACCCTGGTCAATGGATTCGATGCCGACTGGGGCGTCAACCGCGCGCCGAGCGACGATCCGAACGGCAAGTCGCGCCAGAATTACCTCGGATTCGCCAACCTTTACGCCCAGATCTACGCCCCCTACGGCGAAGGCGTGGTGCTGACGATCGGCCGCTTCATGACCGGCATCGGCCACCTGCTGCCGACCACCGGCGGCTACGACCCGAGCCAGTTCTATTCCCGGACCTACGCCTTCGCCTCGCAGCCGATCGAGGCCGTCGGCGCGCTAGCCTCGGCGAACGTGATGCGCGGCGAGCGGGGGCTGATGGCGGCTGAACTCGGCATCGTCAACGGCCGCGCCAACTGGCAGGACAACAACAACGACAAGAGCGTCATCGGCGCGCTGCGCTGGCGCAGCCCGGAAATGCGCTGGCGCGTCGACTACGGCTTCATGACAGGCGCCGAGCAGACCGAGCCCGGTTATCCGACGCAGATGCCGTTCCACCGCGTCAGTTCGCCGCGCAACCAGAACCGCCAGCACCACTCGCTGACGATGATCTACAACGCCAGCGAAGCGCTGGGCATGCACGTCGAATACCTGCGTGGCCGCCAGGACGGCGACGGCAAGGCCGACACCGTCGACATATTCGACGGCCCTTACTACAAGGGTGGGGCCTATTACGGGGTCAATGCCGGCATGCGCTACCGCTTGTCGCCGCAGATGACCGCTGGCGTTCGCGCCGAGGTCTTCAACGACACACGGGGCGTTGCGACCTTCCCCAACACGATGGCCCGCGGCCGCTTCCACGGTGTCACCACCGGCATCTCGTACTCGCTGACGCCCAACGTCGTGCTGAGACCGGAACTGCGTTACGACTGGCAGACCGATCGCGGCGTCCTCAAGGCCTTCGGCGACCACACCAAGCAGCAGCAGACCACGCTGTCGGTCGACGCGCGGATCTACTTCTGACGCTGCCGTCGGCCCTGGCCGCCACCTCCGGGCCTATCGTCCGGGGTGCGGTCCGGAGTGCGGCGCGGGAAGGCCGCCACGAGGCGCCGATACAATTCCGCCGGACCGGAGCCAGGGCGAAATCGCCCATGACAGGCTCCGTCTCCGGCCCGGACGCCCATGCGCCGTCGCGGCGCCGGGTTCCGCCGTCAGGTTGTTCATGCGCGACGCCAAGTCGCACGCCGGCGTCACAGCGCGCATGGACTTGCCGAGACCGAGATGGAACCCTCCCCGCCGCAGAACGCCAGCCCACGACGAGCCCGTCGCCCGGGTCGGCCGACCGTCGCCGAGGCCGAACACAAGTCGGCGGAGCTGCTGGAGATCGCGGCCGAGGTGTTCCTGGAGAACGGCTACCGCAACACCAAGATCTCCGACATCATCGCCAAGCTCGGCGGCTCCAAAGGCACGCTGTACGCGCGCTACGCCACCAAGGGCGAGCTGTTCGGCGCGGTCATCGAGCACCAGATCGAACAGGTGGAGCAGGTGTTCAGCAGCCAGCTGGCGGGCGGCGCCGGTCTGGTCGAGGTGATGACGGCCTTCGGGCACACCTTGTTCGCGACGATGTACGACCCGCGCATGGGCTCCCTGTTCAGGATACTGGTCGAGGAAGCGGCCGAGTTCCCCGAACTCGCGCTGAAGCTGCTGCGCTCCGGGCCGTTGCGCGCGACCTTCCTGCTGAAGAGCTACCTCGAGTCGCAACCGGGTTTCGACGCCACGCGAGCCGAAATCGCCGCCGACAGCTTCTGCTCGCTGTGTCTGGGCCTGCCGGTCATCAACTCGCTGCTGAACCCGACCGACCGGCCCAGCCCGGCCGAGGTCGCACGCAAGGTGGCGATCGCGGTGGACACCATCCTCGCCGCCTACTGCCCCGAGCAGCGGCGTCCTGGCGGGCTCCCGTCAGCTTGACGGAACTCAAAACCACGCCGCGAGATGCGCGGCGACACTGGCCCGGCGCCGTGCTCCCGGCCGGCGCCCCGCGCATGGCCACCAAACGTTTCCCGATCAACCCGCCGCACCCTGAACGCACCTGCTGGGGCTGCGACCGCTATTGCGCCGCCGACCAGCTGATCTGCGGCAACGGCTCCGAGCGCACCCAGCACCCGGTCGAGTTCTTCGGCCCCGACTGGCACGACTGGGTGCCGCCGTCGGGCGAGACCGCCACCGACACCACGCCGGCCGACGAGACGCCCGCCGCCTGAGGCGCGTCCCCGCGGTACGGCGCTTGCCGTGCGCGGGCGATGGCACGCGGCACGATCCGCATCGGCATCTCCGGCTGGCGTTACGCGCCCTGGCGCGGCGTCTTCTATCCGCCCGATCTCGTGCAGCGCGACGAGCTCGCGTTCGCGTCGCGCCAGCTGCCGACGATCGAGCTGAACGGCTCGTTCTACTCGCTGCAGACGCCGTCCTCGTACCGCGCCTGGCACGCGGCGACGCCCGAGGGCTTCGTCTTCGCCATCAAGGGGCCGCGCTACATCACCCATCTGCGCCGGCTGAAGGACGTGCGCGTGCCGCTGGCCAACTTCTTCGCCTCCGGGCTGCTGGCGCTGGGCGAGCGCCTGGGGCCGCTGCTGTGGCAGTTCCCGCCGCAGATGCGCTACGACGCCGCGCGCTTCGACGACTTCCTCGCGCTGCTGCCGCAGGACACCACCGCCGCGGCCACGCTGGCCGCCGGGCACGATGCGCGCATCGCCGAGCCCTGGCTGGACGCCGGGCCGCGGCGACGGCTGCGCCACGCGGTCGAGATCCGCCACGCCAGCTTCGCGACGCCGGAGTTCGTCGCGCTGCTGCGCCGCCACCGGGTGGCGCTGGTCGTCGCCGACACAGCCGGCCGCTGGCCGCTGCTGGAAGACCTGTGTGCCGACTTCGTCTACCTGCGCCTGCACGGCGACGCCGAGCTCTACGCCAGCGGCTACGGCGACGCCGCGCTCGACGACTGGGCGCGCCGCATCGAGGCCTGGGCCCGCGGCGGCGAGGTTGACGACGCCCGCCGCGCATCGCCCGAGCCGGCGCCACGCGCCGCGGCGCGCGAGGTCTACGTCTACTTCGACAACGACGTGAAGGTGCACGCGCCCTACGACGCCGCCGCGCTGGCGCAGCGGCTGAGCGTGCCGACCGGGCTGACCGGGCCACGCCCGCCGCTGCCCTCGCCGCCGCCGGTGCGCGCGCGAGCGCCGGGGCACGGCCGCCGCGCCTCCTGAACGCGGGGTCGCGGCGCCGGCACCACCGCACAGAATCGGGCCAGGTTCACACCGAGGTTCCGATGCGCCGTCTTCCCACCCTGCCCCGCGCGCTGCGCGTCCTTCTGGCCACGATGTTCGCCGCGTCGGCGCTGCCGGCCGCCGCGCTGGACCTGGACGCGCTCTGGGACTTCGGCCAGCCGGCGCTGAGCGAGCAGCGTTTCCGCGCCGCGCTGGCCGACGCACGCGGCGACGACGCGCTCGTCCTGCGCACCCAGATCGCGCGCACCAAGGGCCTGCGGCGCGACTTCGACGGCGCGCTCGCCGAACTGGCGGCGATCGAACCACAACTCGCGACCGCAGGCCCGGAAGCGAGCGTGCGCTTCCTGCTGGAGCGAGGCCGCGCCAGGATCTCGCCGGTGCACGACGACGCGGCGCGCACGCCGCAGGCGCTGGCGGCGGCGCGTGCCGACTACCTGGCCGCCGCCGAGCTCGCGCGCCGCAGCGGCCTGGACGGCCTGGCCGTCGATGCACTGCACATGATGGCTTTCGTCGACCGCGAGCCGGCCGACGCGCTGCGCTGGACGCAGCAGGCACTGGACCTGGCCTCGGCCTCGCCGCAGCCCGCCGCGCGTCGCTGGGAGGCTTCGCTGCGCAACAACCTCGGCACGGCGCTGCACGACCTGGGCCGGCACGCCGAAGCCATCGCCCAGTTCCGCGCCGCGCTGGCGCTGCGCCTCGAACGCGGCCAGCCCGAGCGCATCGCCGACGCGCGCTTCGCGCTCGGCTGGGCGCTGCGCGAAGCCGGCCAGCTCGAAGAGGCGCTGGCGATCCAGACCGCGCTGGACCGCGCCGCGACGGCCGCCGGCCGGCCCGACGCCGAGGTGCTGGAGGAACTCGAGGCGATCCAGCGCGCCCGCGGCGACGCCGCGGCCGCCGCCGAGCTCGCCGCACGCCGCCAGGCGCTGCGCCCTTGACCGGCTGCCGCCTGCAAGACGCCGCCCAGCGCCTAGCATCGTCGCCACGACGCGGCCCTCGCCGCGACCGGGAGCAAGCATGTTCGACCACCTCGGCTTCGGCGTCCGCGACATCGAAGCCAGCAGCACCTTCTTCCTCGCGGCGCTGGCGCCGCTGCGGGTCGAACTCGTGATGCGCGGCCCCGACGGCAGCGTCGGCCTGGGCCGCGACGGCAAGCCGTCCTTGTGGCTGTACGAGACGCCCACTGCCCCCGCGCCGCTGCACCTGGCCTTCGTCGCCGAGAGCCGCGCCCAGGTCGACGCCTTCCACGCCGCGGCGCTGGCCGCCGGCGCCCAGGACAACGGCGGCCCGGGGCTGCGCCCTCACTACCACCCGAACTACTACGCCGCCTTCGTCATCGGCCCCGACGGTCACAACGTCGAGGCGGTGATCCACCGGCCGGCCTGAGCCTCAGGCGAGCTGCGGCGAAGGCGGCTGCTCGCCCTCGGCTTCGGCCAGCACGCGCCGCAAAGTCATCGCCGCGGCCGGCGCACGCTCCTTCGCGCCGGCGATGAAGAACAGGAAGACGTCGCGCGGCGGCCCGGGCGGCAGGGGCGGCAGCACGCGCGGCAGGCCCTCGGGCTCGCCGCCGTCGCGCCAGTCGCGCGCGCAGGCGGCCAGCGCCGGGAACACGCGCGGCGACAGGCCCAGCGGCTCGTCCGACTGCGTGCGCATCAGCCGGGCGTAGACGAAGTCGCCGGTCGGGTCGGCGAACGAGGGGTGCAGGTCGGAGTCGGTGAAGACCGTCGCCACACCCAGCCGGCGCGCCAGCTCGACGTACTCGGGCGAGCGGAAGCTGTCGTGGCGCGGCTCCAGCGCGTGGCGCAGCGGCCGGCCACCGGCTTCGCGCGGCAGCAGGCGCACGAAGGCCTCGATCTCGGCGGCGTCGAAGCGTTTGCTCGGCGCGAACTGCCAGAGCACGGGGCCGAGCTTGGCGCCCAGTTCGGCGATGCCGCTGGCGACGAAGCGCTCGATCGCTTCACCGGCCTCGGCCAGCGCCCGCCGGTAGGTGGCGAAACGCGGGGCCTTCAGCGCGAAGACGAAACCCTCGGGCGTCTCGTCGCGCCAGGCGGCGAAGGTCGAGGGCCGCTGCAAACGATAGAAGGTGCCGTTGACCTCGATCGTGTCGAGCCGGGCGCTGGCATAGGGCAGCGCCTGCGCGGCCGGCAGGCCGGGCGGGTAGAAGGTCTCGCGCCAGGGTTCGTAGACCCAGCCGCCGATGCCCACGCGGATCGTGGCCGTCATCCATTGCTCCTTTGCGTCAGCCCCGCGGAGATACTCCGGCGATGTCCATGCCCGTTCGATTGCTTTTGCCCGCCCTCGTGGCCGGCCTGCTCGGCGCCTGCGCGTCCCAGGAGGTCGGCCGCGCCGGCAATGCGGCGACGACGCCGTTGCGAGACCTCAACGTCGTGCGCGAGTCCATCCCCGAAGCGCTGCACGCGGCGCGCAAGGGGCCGTACCGGCTGGCGCCCGACACCAGCTGCGCCAGCAGCGCAGCCGAGATCGCCGCGCTCGACGAGGCGCTGGGCCCCGACCTCGACGCGCCGCCGGGCGCCGAACGCGGCTTGCTGGAACGCGGCGGCGACATCGCCGGCGATGCCGCCGTCGGCGCCGTGCGCAGCACCGCCGAGGACATCGTCCCGTTCCGCGGCTGGATCCGCAAGCTGACCGGGGCCGAACGCCACTCGCGCGAAGTCGCCGCCGCGGTGACCGCCGGCGGCGCACGCCGCGCCTTCCTGAAAGGCTGGCGCAGCGCCCAGGCTTGCCCCGCGGCCGCCGCCACCACCGCTCAACGCCCGTAAGCCGGGTCGCGTGCGCGGCGCTCGGCGAGGTCGCGCACGAGGAAGTGCACCGCGCGGCGCCAGGACTCGTCGCGGTTGCCGCGCATGTCGGCCGACTTGGTCAGCACCAGGCGGCCACTGTCGACGTCGCGCACCTGCAGGTTGACGTTGAGGATCAGCTCGCTGACCTTCTGCACCCAGGCGCTCATCACGAGCCGCGTGCCCAACGCGCGGCCGACCTGGTCGGCACAGTCGTCGCAGCGGTAGAGGTACTCGTGCTGGCCGCGCAGGCGCTCGACCAGCGCCGCGGCCGGCGCCAGCTCGACGACGCGGTAGGCGCCGGTGGCGGCCAGCTCACGCCGCAGCTGCTCGCCGGCCTCGGCCAGGCGGCGCTGCTGGTCGACGACGGTCGCCGGGTTCAGGTGGTCGTCGACGAGTTCGACGTCGAGCACTGCGAGCGCCGGCGGCTCCGCCGTCTGCGCATGGGCGGGCGCGGCCAGCAGGCCGGCGGCGAGGAGCAGGAGCAGCAGGTGTCGCATCGAGTGTGGGCCGGGTCGGCTCCCGGCGGGGCAGGCGGCGTGCCGATCTTCGCGGCGGCCGTGGCCGCGGACCACTGGCGTTGACCCGCGTCGCGAAGGCCGATTCCTGTCGGCCGGATTCCGACAGGCATTGCGGCCGGGCGCCGACTGCCCGCGCCTCGAGCCGCCTCCTACAGTGGCCGACTGTCCCGCCGACGCAAGGCAGCCGATGAGCGATGCTCCGATCCCGGTCCGACCGGCCCCGTTGCCGCAGATGTACCGCCATCTCTGGCGCCACGCCCAGGGCGTGCGCGCGCGGCTGGGCGCGGCGCTGGCGATGCAGACCGGCGCGCAGCTGCTCAAGCTCGCCTTGCCCTGGCTGGCGGCCAAGGCGATCGACACGCTGCAGACGCGCGGCGCCGCCGGGCTGGCCGACGCCGGGCTCTGGATCCTGGCCATCGTCGCCACCAGCCTGGCGCTGTGGGCGCTGCACGGGCCGGCACGCGTGCTGGAGCGTTCGGTCGCGGTGCGCGTGCGCGCCAGCGTCGCCGACGGCATGTACACCCAGCTCGTGCATGCGCCGCTGGCCTGGCACGAGCGCCATCACTCGGGCGATCTGCAGCACCGCGTCGCGATGACCGGCACCGCGCTCTACGACTTCACGCAGAGCCAGTTCATCTATTTGCAGAACGTGATCAACGTCGCCGGCCCGCTGGTGGCGCTGGCGCTGCTGTCGCGCCAGACCGGGGCGCTGGCGCTGGCCGGCTTCGTCGCCATCGGCACGGTGATCCTGCGTTTCGACCGCGCGCTGATGCGCCTGGCCGCCGACGAGAACCTGGCCGAACGCCGCTACGTCGCGCGGCTGCTGGACTTCGTCGGCAACATCTCGGCCGTCGCCAGCCTGCGGCTGCAGGAAGCGACGCGCACGATGCTGGCTTCGCGGCTGGCGGCGGTCTTCGTGCCGCTGCGGCGCAGCATCGTGCTGACCGAATGGAAGTGGTGCGCGGTCGATCTGCTCGGGCTGGGCCTGAGCTGGGGCCTGGTGGTGGCCTACGCGCTGTCGACGGCGTCGGGGGCCGGCGGCCCGCTGCTGATCGGCAGCCTGTTCATGGTCTACCAGTACGCGCAGCAGGCCTCGGGCGTGATGGGCTCGATCGCCGCCAACTACCAGAACCTGGCGCGCATGCGCACCCACTTCGCCAGCGGCGAGCTGATCCGCGAGGCGCCACCGCCGCGAGCCGAGGGCGCGGCACCGGACGCGCGCTGGCAGGCGATCGAGTTGCACGGCCTCGTCTTCCGGCATGCCGGCGCCTCGCGAGGCGGGCTGCACGGCGTCAGCCTGGCGTTGCGGCGCGGCGAGCGTGTCGCGCTGGTGGGGCCCAGCGGCTCGGGCAAGAGCACGCTGCTGCGCGTGCTGGCCGGGCTTTACGACGCCCAGGGCGGGCGCATCTCGATCGACGGCGTGGTTGAGCCCGGCCGCCGCCATCTCGCCGAACTGTCGACGCTGATCCCGCAGGAAGCCGAGATCTTCGAGGCGACGATGCTGGAGAACATCACGCTAGAACGCGCCGCGCCCGACACGGCACTGGCGCAGGCGGTGCACGCCAGCGCGCTGGACGAGGTGCTGCAGACGCTGCCACTCGGGCTGGCGACGCCGATGAGCGAACGCGGCTTCAACCTTTCCGGCGGCCAGCGCCAGCGGCTGGCGCTGGCGCGCGGCGTGCTGGCGGCACGCGACAGCTCGCTCTTGCTGCTCGACGAGCCGACCAGCGCCTTGGACGCGCTGACCGAGCAGCGTGTGCACCAGCGGCTGGCGGCGGCGTTTCCGGGCGCCTGCATCGTCTCGGCGGTGCACCGGATGTCGCTGCTGGCGCATTTCGACCGCGTCGTGTTCATGGTCGGCGGCGGTGTCGTCGACGTCGGCCGCGTCGACGAGTTGCAGGCCCGCCAGCCCTTGTTCGCGGCGATGCTGCTGGGCAGCGGGCACGAACCCGCGGCCACCGCCGCCGCTTGACGGCGGTCAACCCGGCATTCGGCGCCGGCTGCATCCTCCGGGCCCAGGGACGCGACGGGCCGGGCTCGCCGCGACGGGTTCGATGATTGCCTGGGGCCGAAGATGGAAGACCGCCACGACCTGCAACGTTTCGTCGACGCGCAGGATCCGGTCATGGACCGCGTGCTCGCCGAGATCGGCGCCGGCCGCAAGACGACGCACTGGATGTGGTTCATCTTCCCGCAGCTCGCGAGCCTGGGGCGCAGTTCGACCGCGCGCCTGTACGGGCTGCACGGGCGCGAGGAGGCGCTGGCCTACTGGCAGCACCCGGTGCTGGGGCCGCGGCTGCGGCAGTGCTGCGAACGGCTGCTGGAGGTGCCCGGCCACGCGTCGGCGCTGCAGATCTTCGGCAGCCCCGACGACCTGAAGCTGCGTTCGTCGCTGACGCTGTTCGCCGCCGTCGCGCCCGAGGAGCCGGTGTTCCGGCGCCTGCTCGAGCGCTTCTACGACGGCCACCCGGACCCGCTCACCGCCGGCCAGCTCTGAAGCCTACGGGTGCACGGTTTGCCGGCACGCACTCCCCGACCGAGGAGAGCGCGATGACCCCGAACGACACCGACGACACGCGCCGCCAGCGCGACGAACTGCTCGAAGCCCAGCGCCGCGCCCACGCCGGCCAGCCGCGCCAGGTGCAGGACGAGGCGATCGAGGACAAGCAGGTACGCATCGAGCCCGACGGCACCGGGCCGAGTTCGACCGGCACGCTGGACACGCCGGCCGATCAGGCCGACGGGTCGGGCTCGCCGCCGCGCTGAACCGCGCCGCGCTTGAAGCGCCGCAGGCCGTCGCGGCCGCTGGCGGCGCGCCACAGCAAGGCCGTGCCGGCGGCCAGCACCAGCACCCGCGCCAGCGTCGAGGAGGTTCGTGGGGCCTGGCGCAGCAGCACCAGGCCGGCCCCCAGCGTCGCCAGGTGCTCGCCGGGCAGGCTGGCACGTCGCTCGTCGAACTCGCGCACGGCCTGCCAGGCGCCGACGACACGGTGGGGAATCTGGGCCATCTCGTGCTCCGGCTCGCGCCGGCACATGCCGGCAGGCCGAGGCGGCAAGTCGCGCACCTGCCGGGGGCGCAGCCCGGATTACCAGGGCAGCGGCGCCGCTTCGCCGTTGGCGTGTTCGCCGTAGTACAGCGACGGCAGGAAACGCGACAGGTAGCTGAACTCGGTGTAGCAGTGGCGCAGCAGCGCGAGGCCGAGCGCATCGGGCAGTTCACGCGCCGGGTCGGCGCTGGAGCGACCGAGCAGGAAACGGCTGCGCAGCACGCAGCCGAAAGGCGTGTCGCGCGCCAGGTGCACCATCTCGCCGTCCAGCGGGTCGCCGTGGACGTCGAGCTGCACATGCTCGCCGAAGCCGATTCGCGCATAGACCGCGGCCGAGGCGCGTTTCTCGGCAAAAGCCTTTTCCAGCTGCGCCGGGTCGAACAGCTCGCGCGGGTCGTGGAACTTGAGCTTGGCCGTTACCGGCGGGATGTCAGCGAGCGACTCGACGGCTTCGATGGACGCGCCGATGTAGTTCTCGCCCTTCTTCCAGCGCGCGTCCCAGCCGTGGTGGGAGACGTGGTCGTGCGGGTGCCAACACTTGATGTGCTGCGTGGTCTCGAAGAACTTGAACCACCAGTCCAGCATGCGGCCGCTGCAGCCGTGCATGTCGGTGCGGCAGGCGACCACCAGGCAGCCGCTGGGCAGGCGGGAGATGCCGGTCTCCAGCCGCAGCGGCGTGATCTGCAGCAGGTCGTCGATGTGAGAGATGTCGGGTTCGAAGGCGCGGTCGTTCATGGCGTGTCCGTTGTCGGTCGGTGAGGAAGCGCCATCGTACATTAAAGAAACGCAACACGTTTCTTTAATGACGGATAATCGTGCACCGCCCACGATCCGAAGCCCGATGCCCGCCGACCTCACGCCCGCACCCGCCCGGCCACGCGGGCGCCCTGCCCGTCCCGAACACGAGGCCCACGAGGCCGCGGTCGAAGCCGCCACCTGGCTGCTGCTGCACGAGGGTTATGCGGCGGCGACGATGGAAGCCGTGGCGAAACGCGCCGGGCTGGCGAAGAAGACGCTGTACCGCCTGGCGGCCAACCGCGAGGAACTGGTGGCGCTGGTCGTGCGCAGCTGGACCGATGCGTTCCGCCCGGCGATGGCGGCCGACGTGCGCTCTGCCGCGGAGCTGCAGCCGGCGCTGGCGGCGATCCTGCGGCAGGTGGCCGAGCGTGTGCTGTCGGCCGACGCGGTCGGGCTGTTCCGCCTGCTGAGCACCGACTTCCCGGCCAAGCCGGACCTGCTGGAGGTCTACCAGCGCAACGGCATCGAACGCGGCCGCGCGATGCTGGCGGACTGGCTGCGGCGCCAGTGCGCCAAAGGCTTGCTGAAGGTCGAGGAGCCGGAGCTCGTCTGCGACCTGCTGCTGTCGATGGTGATCGCCGAACCGCTGAGGCAGATGGCCCTGGGCCTGACGCCGCCGGTGCCGGCGTGGGATCCGGGGCCGCGCATCGAGCAGGCGCTGCGGCTGCTGGCCGGCGAGGCTTGCAAGTGGTCGCCGCGGCCCTGAAAAGACAAACGGCACCTTGCGGTGCCGTGTGCTGCCTGAATGGCGTCCCCTAGGGGATTCGAACCCCTGTTACAACCGTGAAAGGGTCGTGTCCTAGGCCTCTAGACGAAGGGGACAGGACTTTGCGTCGTCTCGTGCGAAACCGATTCTCCCGACGCGGAAAACCGGTCTTGAAAAGACAAACGACACCTTGCGGTGCCGTTTGCTGTTTGGCGTCCCCTAGGGGATTCGAACCCCTGTTACAACCGTGAAAGGGTCGTGTCCTAGGCCTCTAGACGAAGGGGACTGAAATCCTTCGCATCTTTGAACGGCGCCGCTGACTGTTGGTGGAGGTAAGCGGGATCGAACCGCTGACCTCTTGCATGCCATGCAAGCGCTCTCCCAGCTGAGCTATACCCCCTTCGAGGAACAGACGTTGCCGTTCAAGCGAGACCAAGAGTATAGAACGTCTTTCAGGTGGATTGCAAGCGTTCGATAACAATTTTTCGATCGAACAGTGCGAGCACCGCGTCGATCGACGGCGTTTGCGGCCGGCCGCAGACCAGAACGCGCAGCGCCGGCGCCAGTTGCGGCATCTTCAGGCCGAACTCGCCCAGCGCCTGCTTCATCGCCGCGGCGATCGTCGCCTTGTCCCATTCCAGGGTTTCGAAGCGCTCGCGCAGCGCGCGGATCGCCGGCTTCACGGCCTCGCCGACGTGGGCCTGCAGGTCCTCGTCGCGCGGCGTGATCGGCACGTAGAGCATCTCGGCCCAGTCGGCGAGTTCGACGACCGTCGTGCAGCGGTCCTTGAACAGCGCCGCGGCGCGCGTCAGCTGGTCCAGGTCGCCCACCGCGACGCCGCGCGACGCGAGCTGCTGCTGCACCAGGCCCGCCAGGCGCGCGTCGTCGGCCGCCTTCATGTAGTGGGCGTTGACCCAGGCCAGCTTGGCCGGATCCCACTGCGCCGGGCTCTTGGCGAGGTGGCTGCCGTCGAACCAGCGCACCATCTGGTCGCGCAGGAACAGTTCCTCGTCGCCGTGGCTCCAGCCCAGGCGCGCGAGGTAGTTCAGCATCGCCTCGGGCAGGTAGCCGGCTTCCTGGTAGGCGGTGACGCTGACCGCGCCCCGGCGCTTGGACAGCTTCAGCCCGTCTTCGCCGAGGATGATCGGGCAGTGGCCGAAACGCGGCAGCGGCGCGCCCAGCGCGCGGAAGATGTTGATCTGCCAGGGCGTGTTGTTGATGTGCTCGTCGCCGCGGAAGACGTGGGTGATCTTCATGTCCCAGTCGTCGATCACCACCGCGAAGTTGTAGGTCGGCATGCCGTCCGGGCGCAGGATGATCAGGTCGTCGATCTCGGTGTTGGAGATCATGATCGGGCCCTTGACCAGGTCGTCCCAGGCGACCATGCCCTGCGGCGGGTTGCGGAAGCGCACCACCGGCTTCACGCCCTCGGGCACCGGCGGCAGCACCTTGCCCGGCTCGGGGCGCCAGCGGCCGTCGTAGCGCGTCTTCTCGCCGCGTGCGCGCTGCTCCTCGCGCATCGCGTCCAGTTCCTCGGGCGTGCAATAACACTTGTAGGCCGTGCCCTCGGCGAGCATCTGCTCGATGACGGCGTGGTAACGCTCCAGGCGCTGCGTCTGATAGAACGGGCCTTCGTCGTATTCCAGGCCCAGCCACTTCATCGCGTCGAGGATCTGGTCGACCGATTCCTGCGTCGAGCGCTGGACGTCGGTGTCCTCGATGCGCAGCACGAACTGGCCGCCGAAGTGTCGGGCGTAGGCCCAGGAATACAGCGCGGTGCGCGCGGTGCCCAGGTGCAGGAAACCCGTCGGCGACGGGGCAATGCGGGTGCGGACGTTCATGCCAGTTTCAGTTGATCCAGGCCGCGCGCGAGGTCGGCCTTCAGGTCTTCGATGTCTTCGAGGCCGACCGCGACACGGATCATGCCCTGGGTGATGCCGGCGGCCTGGCGCTGATCCTCGCTCAAGCGCCCGTGCGAGGTGCTCGCCGGGTGCGTGATCGTGGTCTTGGTGTCGCCCAGGTTGGAAGTGATCGAGCAGATGCGCGTGGCGTCGATGACGGCGAAGGCGCCGGCGCGCTCGCCGCGTGCGATGAAGGAGACGACGGCGCCGCCGCAGCCGTCTTGCTGGGCCATCGCCAGCGCGTGCTGCGGGTGCGATTCGAGCCCCGGGTGGTAGACGCGTTCGACGGCCGGGTGCGCCTCGAGCCAGCGCGCCAGCGCCAGCGCCCGTTCGCTCTGCGCCTTCAGCCGGATCGACAGCGTCTCCAGGCCCTTCAGCACGACCCAGGCGTTGAACGGCGACAACGCCATGCCGGCGCTGCGCATCACCGGCACCAGCTGGCCGTCGATCGCCTCGGCCGGGCCGCAGACGGCGCCGGCGACGACACGCCCCTGGCCGTCGAGGAACTTGGTGCCCGAGTGCACGACGAAGTCGGCGCCGAACTCGACCGGGCGCTGCAGCGCCGGCGTGCAGAAGCAGTTGTCGACGGCCAGCTTGGCGCCGCCGGCATGCGCGATCTCGGCCAGCGCGCGGATGTCGCAGGTCTCGGTCAGCGGGTTGCTCGGCGTCTCGGCGAACAGCAGCTTGGTGTTCGGGCGCATCGCGTCGCGCCACTGGGCGACCTCGGTCTGCGAGACGAACGTGGTCTCGATGCCGAACTTGGCGAAGTCCTGGAACAGCTTGATCGTCGAGCCGAAGACGCTGCGCGAGCAGACGACGTGGTCGCCGCCCTTCAGCAGCCCCAGCACCAGCAGCAGGATCGCCGACATGCCGCTGGCGGTGCCGATGCAGCCGCTCGTGCCTTCCAGCGCCGCCAGCCGGCGCTCCATCATCGTCACCGTCGGGTTGGAGAAGCGGCTGTAGACGAAAGCCTCTTCCTCGTTGGCGAAACGGCGCGCAGCGGTCTCGGCGTCGGGGTGCACGAAGCTGCTGGTGATGAACAGCGCCTCGGAGTTCTCGCCCCATTCGGTGCGGGGCAGGCCCTCGCGCACGGCCAGCGTGTCGCGGCGCGCGTCGGCGGGCAGATCGGTCTTGCGGATCATCGGATCATTCCTCGGCGCTCTGCAGCGCCAGACGAGAGCGGGCCGGGCCGTCCTCTTCGTCGAACTGCAGCTTGCGCTGCGTCTCGATGGCATGGAAGTCGGCGGCACTGACGTCGCCGGTGACGTAGACGCCGTCGAAGCAGCTAGCCTCGAAACCCTGCACGTTCGGGTTGAGCGCGCCGACGACGCGCTTCATCGCGTCGACGTCCTGGTAGATCAGCGCGTCGGCGCCGATGAACTCGCGGATCTGCTCGATGCTGCGGCCGTGCGCGATCAGCTCTTCCTTGGTCGGCATGTCGATGCCGTACACGTTGGGGAAGCGCACCGGCGGCGCGGCGCTGGCCATGTAGACGCGACGGGCACCGGCCTCGCGCGCCATCTGCACGATCTCCTTGCTCGTCGTGCCGCGCACGATGGAGTCGTCGACCAGCAGCACGTTGCGGCCCTTGAACTCGACGCCGATCGCGTTGAGCTTCTGGCGCACGCTTTTCTTGCGCACCGACTGGCCCGGCATGATGAAGGTGCGGCCGACGTAGCGGTTCTTGACGAAGCCTTCGCGGTACGGCTTGCCGATCTTGTGCGCCAGCTGCATCGCGCTCGGGCGGCTGGACTCCGGGATCGGGATCACGACGTCGATCTCGCTCGGCGGCATCGTCGAGATCAGGCGCTGGGCCAGCGTCTCGCCGAGGTTCAGCCGCGCCTGGTAGACCGAGATGCCGTCCATCACCGAGTCCGGCCGCGCGAGGTAGACGTACTCGAAGATGCAGGGGTTCAGCCGCGGCGCCTCGGCGCACTGGCGGGTGTGGGTCTGGCCGGCCTCGTCGATGAAGACCGCCTCGCCCGGCGCGATGTCGCGCACGAAGCGGAAGCCGCTGCCCTCGATGGCCACCGACTCGCTGGCGAGCATCGTCTCGCCTTCGGGGCCGACGCCCAGGCACAGCGGGCGGATGCCGTGCGGGTCGCGGAAGGCCAGCAGGCCGTAGCCGGCGACCAGCGCGATGACGGCGTAGGAGCCGCGCACGCGCTTGTGCACCGCGGCGACGGCGGTGAAGATCTCCTGCGGCGTCAGCGGCAGGCCGGTGGCGGCCTTGTCGAGCTCGTGCGCCAGCACGTTGATCAGCACCTCGGTGTCGCTCTCGGTGTTGATGTGGCGGCGGTCGACGTCGAACAGCTCCTGCTTCAGCGCGTGGGCGTTGGTCAGGTTGCCGTTGTGCACCAGCACGACGCCGAACGGCGCGTTGACGTAGAAGGGCTGCGCCTCTTCCTCGCTGTAGGCGTTGCCGGCGGTCGGGTAGCGCACCTGGCCCAGGCCGACGTTGCCCGGCAGCGCGCGCATGTTGCGGGTGCGGAAGACGTCGCGCACCATGCCGCGCGCCTTGTGCATGAAGCACTTCGTGCCCTGCATCGTGACGATGCCCGCGGCGTCCTGGCCGCGGTGCTGCAGCAGCAGCAGCGCGTCGTAGATCAGCTGGTTGACGGGCGTCTTCGCGATGACGCCGACGATGCCGCACATGGGAGTTCCTTTCAGGCCGGCAGGTGCCGGGCCAGATCGACCGGCAGCACGGGCTTGAGCCCCTGCATGGCGGTATTGAGCCACACGGCGCCGTGCGACTGGCGCCACGACGACGATTGCGCCACCGGCGTGAGGGCGACGACGGTCGCCAGCGCCAGCAGCAGGACGGTGCCGCGCAGCAGGCCGAAGCCGGCGCCGAGCGCGCGGTCGGCCGGCGACAGCGGGGTCGCGTGCACGATCAGGCGCACCAGGCGCGACAGCAGCGACCACACGACGAGCGCGGCGACGAAGGTGAGCACGAAAGCCGCGGCGTGGTTCAGCGCGCCGCCCGGCGTGCCGACCGGCAGATGGCGCGCCAGATCGGCGGCGAACCACTGCGCCGAGAACCAGGCGACGATCCAGCCGGCGAGCGACATGGCCTCGAAGACGAAACCGCGCACCAGACCGATGACGGTGGACACCGCGAGCACGGCCAGCAGCGTCCAGTCGACCCAGCCCAGCGCGGCCATCACAGCGTCAGCACCGCCGCCGGCAGGCCGGCGGCCTTCAGCTTGGCGGCGGCGCGGTCGGCGGCGTCGCGGCTGTCGAAGGGGCCGACGCGCAGCCGGGTGCGCTTGCCGGCGCTGGTCTCGACGACCTGGGTGTAGCTCTTGAGCCCGCTCCTGTCGGCACGCGAGCGCGCCTGGTTCAGCGCCGCAGCGTCGGCGAAGGCGCCGATCTGGACGACGAAACGCGCTTCCTTGGGTGCCGCGGCGCCGTCGAGCAGCGCCTTGGCGCGCTCGGCGTCGGCCTTGGCGTGGGCCGCCTTGGGCTGCACCGCCGAGGCCGGCTTGGCGATCGTCGCTGCGGCGTCGGGCTTGACCGTCGGCGCCGAGGCCGGCTTGGCCGGCGCGGGGGCCGAGGCCACCGGCGCGGCCGGCTTCGTCGGCTCCGGCACCACGGCCTTGGGTTCGGGCGCGGCGGGCTTGGGGTCCGGCGCGGGAGCCGGCGGCGTCTCGGCCTTGGGCTGCGGCGCCGGGGCGGGCGCGGCCGCCGGCGCTGACGACGGTTCCTCGTCGACCGGCGCGTCGGCGACGACGACACCGCTGGCGCGCGCGCTGCGCGGCGGCAGCGAGGCGCCGGACGCCGATGCGCCGTTCAGCGCGATCGGCACGTCGACCGAGAACGGGCGCGGCTGGGTGTCGAAGACCAGCGGGAAGCCGATGACGCCGGCGACCAGCAGCACCGCAGCGCCGATCAGGCGGCGGCGGGCGCGGGTGCGCGCGGCCTGGACGTCGGCGCCGTCGTCGGCGGGCGCGGCGCTGCGGCGCTCGCGGGCGGGGGAAGGAGAACGCTTCAGAAACGAAGGCAGGGGCATCGGGTGTCAGCCGGCGTGCGGCGCCGACAGCCGCGGCAGGCCGTCGCGCAGGATGCCGCCCACGGTGTAGAACGATCCGAAGACGACGATTCTATCGGTTGGGTCGGACGCGGCGAGCGCGGCCTGCAAGGCCTCGGTCGGCGTGGCGTGGCGATGCACCGGCGTCGTGTCGCCGAGCACGGCGGCGAGCTCGTCGGGCGTCGCGGCGCGCGCCGTCGGCAGCGTGCAGACGTGCCACGCGTCGATCAGCGGCCGGATCTTCGCCAGCGCGCCGGCGATGTCCTTGTCGCGCATCGCGCCGAAGACCGCCCGGGTACGCGGGTAGAAACCCATCGCGTCGAGGTTGAGCGCCAGCGCGGCCACCGACTGCGGGTTGTGCGCGACGTCCAGCACCAGCGCCGGCTGCCCCGGCACGACCTGGAAACGCCCCGGCAGGTCGACCAGCGCCAGCCCGGTGCGCACCGCCTGGGCGGTGATCGGCAGGCGTTCGCGCAGGCTCTCGAAGGCCGCCAGCGCCGCCGAGGCGTTGAGCAGCTGGTTGGCGCCGCGCAGCGCCGGGAAGGCCAGGCCGTTGTAGCGCCGGCCGCGGCCGGCCCAGTTCCACTGCTGGCGGTCGCCGTCGTGGCGGAAGTCGCGCCCCGCCAGCCAGAGGTCGGCACCGATCTCGCGGGCGTGGTCGACGGCGCTGGCCGGCGGCAGCGGGTCGCCGACGATCGCCGGGCGGCCGGTGCGCATCACGTGCGCCTTCTCGAAGCCGATGCTCTCGCGGTCGGGGCCGAGGAACTCGGTGTGGTCCAGGTCGATGCTGGTGATGACCGAGCAGTCGGCGTCGAAGGCGTTGACGGCGTCGTAGCGCCCGCCAAGGCCGACTTCGAGGATCACCAGATCCAGCGGCGCCTGCGCCAGCAGCCGGGCGATGGCCAGCGTCGTGAACTCGAACTTGGTCAGCGTGATGTCGCCGCGCGCCTGCTCGACGGCGTCGAAGTGCGGCAGCAGCGCGTCGGCGTCGACCGGCCGGCCGTCGACACGGCAGCGTTCGGTGAAGTGCACCAGTTCGGGCTTCTGGTAGAGGCCCACGCGGTAGCCGGCCTGCAGCGCGATCGATTCCAGCATCGCGCAGGTCGACCCCTTGCCGTTGGTGCCGGCGACGACGATCAGCGGCATCGTGAACTCGATGCCGAGCCGGCGGCGGACCTCGACGGTGCGCTCCAGCGACAGGTCCATCGAGATCGGGTGCATGCGCTCGCAGTGAGCGAGCCAGTCGTCCAGCGTGGCGGGCAAGGCGGTCATGGAAGCAAAACCGGGCCGCGAAGGGCCCGGTGTCCGGTCAGACGGATGGAAGCGGTCAGGCGACCGCGTCGGCGCTCTGGCGCTGCAGCTTGGCGAGCAATCGGGCGACGGTGGCGCGCATCTGGCGGCGGTCGCAGATCATGTCGAGCGCGCCCTTCTGCAGCAGGAACTCGCTGCGCTGGAAGCCCTCGGGCAGCTTCTCGCGCACCGTGTTCTCGATGACACGCGGGCCGGCGAAACCGATCAGCGCCTTCGGTTCGGCGATGACGACGTCGCCGACGAAAGCGAAGCTGGCCGACACGCCGCCCATCGTCGGGTCGGTCAGCACGCTGATGTAAGGCAGCTTGGCCTTGGCCAGCCGCGTCAGCGCGGCGTTGGTCTTGGCCATCTGCATCAGGCTCAGCAGGCCTTCCTGCATGCGCGCGCCGCCGGTGGCGGC
The DNA here is from genome assembly GCF_000284255.1 of Rubrivivax gelatinosus IL144. Taxonomy (NCBI): domain Bacteria; kingdom Pseudomonadati; phylum Pseudomonadota; class Betaproteobacteria; order Burkholderiales; family Sphaerotilaceae; genus Rubrivivax; species Rubrivivax gelatinosus. The sequence goes on along the minus strand of NC_017075.1, from coordinate 1,309,079 downwards.
GAAGCTGACGAAGGGCACCTTCTGCTCGATCGCCGCCTCGACGCCGCGCACGAAGCGCTCGCCGACCACCGAGCCCATCGAGCCGCCCATGAAGTCGAACTCGAAGCAGGCGGCGACGAGCGGCACGCTCATCACCGCGCCGCCCATGACGACCAGCGCGTCGGTCTCGCCGGTGGTCTCGAGCGCCGACTTCAGGCGCTCAGGGTACTTCTTGCTGTCCTTGAACTTCAGCGCGTCGACCGGTAGCACCTCCTGGCCGATCTCCCAGCGCCCTTCGGCGTCGAGGAAGTGGTCCAGGCGCTCGCGGGCACCGATGCGATGGTGGTGGCCGCACTTCGGGCAGACGTTGACGTTCTGCTCGAGGTCCGTCTTGTAGAGCACCGTCTCGCAGGACGGGCACTTGATCCACAACCCTTCGGGCACCGTGCGGCGCTCGCTCGGGTCGGTGGGCTGGATCTTCGGCGGCAGCAGCTTTTCCAACCAGCTCATCGGTTCACTCCTAGTTATGCGTCCAGCGCGGCGCGGATGCCGGCGATGAAGTCGCGCGCCGCGGCGGCCACGGCCTCGCGCGGCTGCTCGGCGAGCAGCTGCACCAGCCGCGAGCCGATGACGACCGCGTCGGCGACCTCCGCGACCGCGCGCGCCGTCGCGGCGTCGCGGATGCCGAAGCCGACGCCGACCGGCGTCTGAACCTGCGCGCGGATGCGCGGCAACATCGCCGCCACCGCCGCGGTGTCGAGGTGACCCGCGCCGGTGACGCCTTTCAGCGAGACATAGTACACATACCCGCTGGCCAGCCGTCCGACCTGGCGCATGCGCTCGTCGGTGGAGGTCGGCGCCAGCAGGAAGATCAGGTCCAGCTCCGCGGCCTTCAGGCGCGCGGCGAAGTCCTCGCACTCCTCGGGCGGGTAGTCGACGATCAGCACGCCGTCGACACCGGCGGCCGCCGCGTCGCGGATGAAGGCGCCGTCGCCGTGGCGGCCGTCGTAGCGCTCGACCGGGTTGGCGTAGCCCATCAGCACGACCGGCGTGTGCTGGTTGTGCTCGCGGAAGGCGCGCACCGCGGCGAAGACCTGGGCCAGGCCGATGCCGCGCGCCAGCGCGCGTTCGCCGGCCTGCTGGATCACCGGGCCGTCGGCCATCGGGTCGGAGAACGGCACGCCGAGCTCGATGACGTCGGCGCCGCCCTCGGCCAGCGCGGCCATGATCTCGGGCGTCGCGTCGGCGTACGGGTCGCCGGTGGTGACGTAGGGAATCAGCGCCTGGCGGCCGTCACGGGCCAGGGCCTCGAAGGTGGCGGCGATGCGGCTCATTGCTGGCCCCCCTTCACCGTCTGGCCGCGGCACGAGGGGCGGCAATAGAAGTCGGCACCGGACAGGTCGGCGACGGTGCCGATGTCCTTGTCGCCGCGGCCGGAGAGGTTGACCAGCAGGATCTGGTCGGGGCGCATCGTCGGCGCGATCTTCATCGCGTGGGCCAGTGCGTGGCTGGACTCCAGCGCCGGGATGATGCCCTCGGTGCGGCAGAGGTGGTGGAAGGCCTTCAGCGCCTCGTCGTCGGTGATGCCGACGTACTCGGCACGGCCGATGTCCTTCAGATACGCGTGCTCGGGGCCGACGCCGGGGTAGTCGAGGCCGGCCGAGATCGAGTGCGTCTCGGTGATCTGGCCGTTGTCGTCCTGCAGCAGATAGGTGCGGTTGCCGTGCAGCACGCCGGGCGAGCCGGCCGACAGCGACGCGGCGTGTTTGCCGGTCTCCAGGCCCTGCCCCGCGGCCTCGACGCCGATCAGCCGCGTGGCTTCGTGGCGGATGTACGGGTAGAAGATGCCCATCGCGTTGCTGCCGCCGCCGACGCAGGCGATCACCGCGTCGGGCTGGCGGCCGGCGAGTTCGGGCATCTGCTCCAGGCACTCGTCGCCGATGATGCGCTGGAAGTCGCGCACCATCGCCGGGTACGGCGCCGGGCCGGCCACCGTGCCGATGATGTAGAAGGTGTTCTCGACGTTGGTGACCCAGTCGCGCAGCGCCTCGTTGAGCGCGTCCTTCAGCGTCTTGCTGCCGCTTTCCACCGGCACGACCTTGGCGCCGAGCAGATGCATGCGGTAGACGTTGGGGCTCTGGCGCTTGACGTCCTCGCTGCCCATGTAGACCACGCACTCCAGGCCGTAGCGCGCGCAGATCGTCGCCGTGGCGACGCCGTGCTGGCCGGCGCCGGTCTCGGCGATCACGCGCGGCTTGCCCATGCGCCTGGCGAGCAGCGCCTGGCCGATGACGTTGTTGATCTTGTGCGCGCCGGTGTGGTTCAAGTCCTCGCGCTTCAGGTAGATCTGCGCGCCGCCGAGTTCGCGGCTGGTGCGCGCGGCGTGGTAGATCGGGCTCGGGCGGCCGACGAAGTGCTTCAGCTCGTAGCGATACTCGGCCACGAACTCGGGGTCCTCGCGGTAGCGGGCGTAGGCGTCCTGCAGTTCGTGCAGCGCGTGGGTCAGGGTTTCGGCGACGAAACTGCCGCCATAAGGCCCGAAATGCCCGCGGGCATCGGGCTGGTCGTAATTCAGCATGGTGAGGTGTCCTTCGATTCAGGCGGTGCGGGCATCGGCCTCGCGCACCGCTTGGCAGAACCGGCGCATCAGCGCGGCATCCTTGATGCCTTTGTCGCGCTCGACGCCGGAGCTGACGTCAACGGCCCAGGGCCGGACTCGAAGCACCCCATCGGTCACGTTGGCAGGATTCAACCCACCAGACAAAACGACCGGAACGGGCACGCTTGGTGGTATCAGTGACCAATCGAAGACCTTTCCGCTCCCGCCGTAAGCCTCGACATGCGTGTCGAGCAGCAGGCCCGTCGCGCCGGGATGGCGCCGGGCGAAGTCTAACAAATCGAACCCCGGCGCCATGCGCGCGGCGCGCAGCCAGGGGCGCCCGACGGCGGCGCACTGCTCGGGCGTCTCGTCGCCGTGGAACTGCACGAGCGCCTGCGGCACCAGGCGCACGGCGTGCGCGATCGTCTCCGGCGCGGCGTTGACGAACAGCAGCACCGGCGTCACGAAAGGCGGCAGCCGGCGCGCCAACTCGGCGGCGCGCTCGGGCGTCACCGCACGCGGACTCTTCGGGTAGAGCACGAAGCCCAGCGCGTCGGCGCCGGCCTCGACGGCGTCGGCCACGTCGGCCTCGCGCGTCAGGCCGCAGATCTTGATCCGGGTGCGGGACATCGGGCGGGAAGCGTCAGACCAGCCAGTCCATGGCCGGCGTGTGCTCGGGGATGGCGAAGGCCGGATCGTAGTACGGGCCGACGAAGTACAGCCCGTCCGGCGGGAAGGTCGGCGCGGCGGCGTCGCGGCTGCGTGCGGCCAGCACCTCGGCCATCCACTCCGGCCGCTGGCGGCCGCTGCCGACGGCGACCAGGCAGCCGACGATGTTGCGCACCATGTGGTGCAGGAAGGCGCTGGCGTCGAACTCGATGCGCCAGTAGGCGCCGCGGCGCTCGACGCCGATCGAGCGCATCGTCTTCACCGGCGTCAGCGCCTGGCAGCCGGCGGCGCGGAAGGAGCTGAAGTCGTGCTCGCCGATCAGGTGCGTCGCGGCGGCACGCATCGCGTCGCCGTCCAGCGGCCGGAAGACCCAGCCGCAGGCGCCGGCCTCGATCGCCGGGCGCACCGGCGCTTCGAGGATGACGAAGCGGTAGCGCCGCCCGTGGGCGCTGTTGCGGGCGTGGAAACGGGCGTCGACAAGCCGGCACCACTGCACCGCGACGTCGTCGGGCAGATAGCGGTTGGTCCCGCGCACCCAGGAGAACTCGTCGCGATCGACCGGCGCGTCGAAGTGCACGACCTGGTTGAAGGCGTGCACGCCGGCGTCGGTGCGGCCGGCGCACAGCGTCGAGACGGGCGTGGCGGCGAACTGGCCCAGCGCGCGTTCGAGCACGTCCTGCACGGTGCGGCCGTCGGGCTGCGACTGCCAGCCGTGATAACGCGCGCCGCGGTAGGCGACGCCCAGCGCGATGCGGCCGCCCGGCGCGACGGCCGGGCCGCCGGTGTCGTGTTCAGCCAAGCGAGGACAGCATGGCCTGGGCCTTGGCCTTCAGAGCGCCGTCGGCCTTGGCGATGACTTCGTCGAGCAGATCGCGCGCGCCTTCGAGGTCGCCGATCTGGCGGAACTCCTCGGCCAGCTCCAGCTTGCGCGCCAGCGGGTCGCCGTCGCCGATCGGCGGCAGCGAATCCGGGCCCAGGCCGAAGTCGCTGAAGTCCAGCGCCGGTTCGCCGGCGTCCAGCGCGGCCGCTTGCGACGGCGCCGCTGCCGGGGCCGGCGGTGCCAGGTCGCCGAGGTCGAAGTCCAGCGCGTCCATCGGTGCCGGCGGCGTGGCGTCGGCGCGTTCGCCGAAGGACATCTCGGGCGTCGGGATCGGCTCGTCCAGCGGCGCCGGGCCGGTGTCGACCAGCGGCAGCTCGAAGTCCAGCGGCGTGTTGTCGGAGACCGGGCCTTCGTCGCGCGGGATCGGCTTGGTCGCCTCCATCGCCAGCGGCGACGGTGCGGACGGCGCGTCGAGGTCCAGATCCAGGTCGAGCGACGCCGGCGCGGGCGCCGGCTCGGGGGGCAGCGAAGACTCCTCGGGCGCGAACGGTGCCGGCTTGGCGGCGTGCGGCAGCGTCGTCGCGGCCAGCGGTTCGATGACCTTGCCTCCCGGGCCGACTTCCAGCGTCGGCGCCCCGCCCGGCTGGTACAGCGGGTTCTCGGGGTCGATCTGGCGGCCCAGTTCCTGGGCCTTCTCCCAGTCCTCGCCGCTGCCCTGGGTCATCGTGTAGACCTGGGTGGCGAGCAGCTCGAAGCCCTTGATGTCGCGGCGCTTGACGTAGACCTCGAGCAGCTTGACGCGGATCGCCATGCGCTCGGGGTTGGCGCGCATCGCCTCCTTGAGGATCTCCTCGGCCTGCAGGTCGCGGCCGTAGGCGAGGTAGACGTCGGCTTCGGCGACCGGGTCGACGTCGCCGATCGCGTCGAGCTGCGACAGCGAGTAGCTCATCGACGACGGCGCGCCCGAGGGCGCGGCCTCGCGCGTGTCGACACGCTGGCCGCCGCTGCCGCCGAAGAAGGAATCGGGCTGCAGCCGGCTTTCGAGGAACGAGGTCTCGCCACCGCCGCCTTGCGCGGCTTGGCGGCGGCGCCAGATCAGCAGGCCGCCGAGCAGCGCGACGAGCAGGCCGCCGGCCGGCAGCAGCATCGGGTTGTCGAGCATCGACTCGAGGAATCCCGGCTCCTCGTCGACCGGCATCGGCGGAGGCGGCATCTTGTTCAGCTTCTTGGCGGCTGCGGACGCAGCAGCCGACGCCGGCTCGGCCGCCGACGCGGCTTCGGGAGCGGAAGCGACCGGCGGCGCGGCAGCCACCGTCACCGCCGGCGCGGAAGCCGGCTCGGGTTTGGCGGCCGGCGCGGGGGCGGCTTGCGGCGGCGCGGAGGCCGCGCCCTGCAGCTTCTTCAGCTCGTCGACGTTGCGCGCCAGCTCGGCCAGGCGCTGGTCGGCGGCGCGGCGCTCGGCCTCCTTGGAGAGCTTGGCCTCGGGCGCGGACTTGACCGCGCCCTGAGAGAGCTTGAGCTTGTCGGGCGTCGGCGCCGCGGTCTGGCGACGGTCTTCGACGCTGGCCTGGACCTTGCCCTTGGCCTGGCGCGCCGGCTGTTCGGCAGCGGCCGTCGTGCTGCCGGCCAGACGCTGGCGATAGGCGGCGAAGTCGGCCGACTGGGCGAGGATGATGCCGCGCGCCTCGGCCGGCGTGGTCTTGTTCGCGCTCTCGGCCGAGGGCACGGTGAGCACCGCGCCCGACTTCAGCCGGTTCATGTTGTCGCCGACGAAGGCGTCCGGGTTGCCACGGAACAGCGCGACCAGCATCTGGTCGAGCGAGACGCCGGCGGCCTGGGTGCGCGAGGCGATGCCGAACAGCGTGTCGCCGCGGCGCACACGCACCTGCTCGGCGGTCTCGGCGGCACGCGGCGTTTCCGCGGGTTTGGCCGCCTTGGTCCTGGCCTTGCTGGGCGCCGGGCGCGTCGCCGGTTTCAGGGCCGGGGCCGGCGGGGTCACGGCGACCGGCGGCGGCGCGATGGCCGGCGCCGGGGTCTGAACCGGCGCGGCGGGCGCCGGTGGACGCACCGGCGACGGCGCGGGCGAGATCGACGGCGAGGCCACCGGCGCCGGCGGCGTCTGCGCCGCCCGCGACGACGGCGGGTCGAACAGCATCGTGTACTCGCGCACCAGGCGGCCGGTGGCCCAGTTGGCTTCGAGGATGATGTCGACGAAGGGTTCGACGATGCTGCGGTCGCTGCTCAGGCGCAGCACCTGGCGGCCGTCGGGCCGGCGCTGCAGCGAGACCTGGGCGTCACCGAGCACGGCGTTGTATTCGACGCCGGCGGCGCGGAAGGCGTCGGGCGGCGCGATGCGCAGCTTCAGCGTGCCGGCTTCTTCCGGGGTCAGGCTGGTGACGTCGATCTCGGCGCGCAGCGGCTCGCCCAGGGCCGATTGCACGTTGAGCCGGCCCAGACCGAGCGCCCAGGCGGGCGTGCCCCAGAGGCAGGCGGCGGCCAGCGCCACCCCGGTCAGCGCGAAACGCGCCGCGTTCGTCGAACGGTGATTCAAGGCGTCTCCCACAACACGTCCCGGACGGCGCACCCGCGCGGGCCGCCTCGATTTTCGTCGCCGGGAAAACGCGGATTATGGCCGGCACCTGCGACGGAAATCACAACGATGTCAAGCATATAGGCAGACAAGCTCACCCAAAGCCTGACATTCGGGAGCGAAGTGCGGCCAATTCCGCGGCTCGCACGCCTTGTTGCCGGCCGGCAACGAGCCGGCCGGCGCGGCGCGTCACTGCTCCAGCAGGATGCGCAGCATGCGGCGCAGCGGCTCGGCCGCGCCCCAGAGCAGTTGGTCGCCGATCGTGAAGGCGCCGATGTACTCGGGGCCCATCGCCAGGCTGCGGATGCGGCCGACCGGAATGGTCATCGTGCCGGTGACGGCCACCGGGGTCAGGTCGCGCAGCGTCGCTTCGCGGGTGTTGGGCACGACCTTCACCCACTCGTTGTCGGCGGCGATCATCGCCTCGATGTCGGCGACCGGCACTTCGCGCTTCAACTTGAAGGTCAGGGCCTGCGAGTGGCAGCGCATCGCGCCGACTCGCACGCAGAAGCCGTCGACCGGCACCGCCGGCGAACCGAAACCTTCGCCCTGGCCGAGGATCTTGTTCGTCTCGGCCATGCCCTTCCACTCTTCCTTGGACTGGCCGTTGCCGAGATCCTTATCGATCCACGGGATCAGCGAGCCGCCCAGCGGCACGCCGAAGTTGGCCGTCTCCTCGGGCGTCAGCGCGCGCTGCTTGGCGATGACCTTGCGGTCGATCTCCAGGATCGCGCTCTTCGGGTCGTCGAGCAGGCTGCGGACCTCGGCGTTGAGCGTGCCGTACTGCGTCAGCAGCTCGCGCATGTGCTGCGCGCCGCCGCCCGAGGCCGCCTGGTAGGTCTGGGTGCTCATCCACTCGACGAGCCCGGCCTTGTACAGCGCGCCGACGCCCATCAGCATGCAGCTGACGGTGCAGTTGCCGCCGATCCAGTTGCGCCCGCCGTTGGCGAGTGCGTTCTGGATCACCGGCAGGTTGACCGGGTCGAGCACGATGACCGCGTCGGGGTTCATGCGCAGCGTCGACGCCGCGTCGATCCAGTGGCCGTTCCAGCCCGCCGCACGCAGCTTGGGGAAGACCTCGGTCGTGTAATCGCCGCCCTGGCAGGTCAGCACGATGTCGCAGCGCTTGAGCGCGGCGATGTCGTACGCGTCCTGCAGCTGCGTCTCGTTCTTCACGAGCTCGGCCGGGGCCGCGCCGCCGACGTTGCTGGTGCTGAAGAACACCGGTTCGATGAGCGCGAAGTCGTTCTCGGCGCGCATGCGATCCATCAGCACGGAACCGACCATCCCGCGCCAGCCGACCAATCCTACGAGTGCCATCATTTCACCTTTCGACGTGTCCCGGACCCCTTGCCGCTCCCCCCGGCTCGCTTCGCCGGGGTCCTGGAGTGGGGGCGAGACGATCCGAGAGCTTCAGCTCTTGGTAATCGTTTTGCCGGTGATCGCCGCGACGACGGCGTCGCCCATCCGGGCGGTGCCGACGCGCTGCGTGCCTTCGGACCAGATGTCGGCCGTGCGCAGACCTGCGGCCAGCACCGCACGCACCGCGGATTCGATCCGGTCGGCGGCTTCGGGCTGGGAGAGGGTGTAGCGGAGCATCATGGCGGCGGACAGGATTGTAGCCAGCGGGTTGGCGATGCCCTGCCCCGCGATGTCCGGCGCGCTGCCGTGGCTGGGCTCGTACAGGCCCTTGTTGTTCTTGTCGAGCGACGCGCTGGGCAGCATGCCGATCGAGCCGGTGAGCATCGCCGCCTCGTCGGACAGGATGTCGCCGAACATGTTGCCGGTGACGACGACGTCGAACTTCTTCGGCGCCTTGACGAGCTGCATCGCGGCGTTGTCGACGTACATGTGGTCGAGCTCGACGTCCGGGTACTGGGCGTGCACCTCGGTGACGACGTCCTTCCAGAACTGGAAGGTCTCCAGCACGTTGGCCTTGTCGACGCTGGTCACCTTGCCACGGCGCTTGCGCGCCGCCTGGAACGCCAGGTGGGCGATGCGCTCGATCTCCGGGCGGCTGTAGCGCATCGTGTCGAAGGCTTCTTCCGCACCCGGGAAGTGGCCGTCGACGGCGATGCGGCGGCCACGCGGCTGGCCGAAGTAGATGTCGCCGGTCAGCTCGCGGATGATCAGGATGTCCAGGCCCGCCACGAGTTCGGGCTTCAGACTCGAGGCGTGCGTCAGCTGCTCGTAGCACAGCGCCGGGCGCAGGTTGGCGAACAGGCCCAGGTGCTTGCGCAGGCCGAGGATCGCCTGCTCGGGGCGCAGCGAACGCTCCAGCGTGTCGTACTTCCAGTCGCCGACGGCGCCGAACAGCACCGCGTCGGCGGCCTTGGCCAGCGCCAGCGTCGATTCCGGCAGCGGGTGGCCGTGCGCGGCGTAGGCGGCGCCGCCGACGAGCGCGGTCTCGGTCTCGAACGGCAGGTCCAGCACGTTCAGCACCTTGACGGCTTCGGCGACGATCTCGGTGCCGATGCCGTCACCCGGGAGGATGGCGATCTTCATGGTCTTCCTTGGCGATAAACGGGGCTCAGCCGACGAGGCGCTGGTCGAGCCAGGGCATCCTGGCGAGGCGCTCGGCTTCGAAGGCGCGGATCTTGTCGGCGTGGCGCAGCGTCAGGCCGATGTCGTCGAAGCCGTTGACGAGGCAGTACTTGCGGAAGGGCTGCACGTCGAAAGGCAGCTCGCTGCCGTCGGGCTTGACGATCACCTGACGCGGCAGGTCCACCGTCAGCGTATAGCCCGGGAAGGCCGCGACCTCGTCGAACAGGCGCGCGACCTGCGACTCGGGCAGGACGATCGGCAGCACGCCGTTCTTGAAGCAGTTGTTGAAGAAGATGTCGGCGAAGCTCGGCGCGAGGATCGCGCGGAAGCCGTACTGCTGCAGCGCCCAGGGCGCGTGCTCGCGGCTGGAGCCGCAGCCGAAGTTCTCGCGCGCCAGCAGCACCGAGGCGCCGGCGTAGCGCGGCTGGTTGAGCACGAAGTCCGGGTTCGGCTTGCGCGCGGCCGGGTCCTGGCCGGGCTCGCCGCGGTCCAGGTAGCGCCACTCGTCGAACAGGTTGGGGCCGAAGCCGGTGCGCGCGATCGACTTCAGGAACTGCTTGGGCATGATCGCGTCGGTGTCGACGTTGGCGCGGTCCATCGGGGCGACGAGCCCCTTGTGCACGGTGAAGGCTTGCATGGCGGTCACTTCTTGGCTGCGCCTTCGATGGCCTGGCCGGCCTTCTGGATGTCCTGGCCGACGCCCTTGACGGTGTTGCAGCCGGCCAGCGCGACGACGGCGAGGCAGGCCAGCAGTGCGGCGAACGAACGCTTCATGACGTTTCTCCTCGGGAGATCAGGCGACGCGGCGCACGTCGACGAAATGGCCCGCCAGCGCGGCCGCGGCGGCCATCGCCGGGCTCACGAGGTGGGTGCGGCCGCCGGCGCCCTGGCGGCCTTCGAAGTTGCGGTTGCTGGTCGAGGCGCAGCGCTCGCCCGGCTCGATGCGGTCGGCGTTCATCGCCAGGCACATGCTGCAGCCCGGCTCGCGCCATTCGAAGCCGGCGCCGCGGAAGACCTCGTGCAGGCCTTCGGCCTCGGCCTGGGCCTTGACACGGCCCGAGCCCGGCACGACCAGCGCCTGCTTGACGTTGGCCGCGACCCGGCCGCCGACGCGGCGCACGACCTCGGCGGCGGCACGCAGGTCCTCGATGCGGCTGTTGGTGCACGAGCCGATGAACACCCGGTCGACCGCGATGTCGGTCAGCGCCTTGTTCGGCTCCAGGCCCATGTAGACCAGGGCCCGTTCGATCGCCGCGCGCTTGCCGGCGTCCTTCTCCTTGTCCGGGTCGGGCACGCGGCCGTCCACTGGCAGCACCATCTCCGGGCTCGTGCCCCAGGTGACCTGCGGCAGGATCTGCGCCGCGTCGAGCTCGACGACGGCGTCGAAGTGCGCGCCCGGGTCGCTGTGCAGCGTGCGCCAGTGGGCGACGGCGTGGTCCCAGGCGACGCCCCCCACGAACCGGCCGGTTCGTGGGTCCGTTCCCGGTGCGAACGGCCGGCCCTTGACGTATTCGATCGTCGTGTCGTCGACGCCCACCAGCCCGGCGCGTGCGCCGGCCTCGATCGCCATGTTGCAGACCGTCATCCGGCCTTCCATGCTCAGCGCGCGGATCGCCGAGCCGCCGAACTCGATCGTGTAGCCGGTGCCGCCGGCGGTGCCGATGCGGCCGATGATCGCCAGCACGACGTCCTTGGCGGTGACACCGCGGCCCAGGCGGCCCTCGACCTTCACCAGCATGTTCCTGGCCTTCTTGGCCAGCAGCGTCTGCGTCGCCAGCACGTGCTCGACCTCGCTGGTGCCGATGCCGTGCGCCAGCGCGCCGAAGGCGCCGTGGGTGCTGGTGTGGCTGTCGCCGCAGACCACCGTCATGCCCGGCAGCGTGGCGCCGTTCTCCGGGCCGATGACGTGCACGATGCCCTGGCGCTGGTCGAGGAACGGGAAGTAGGCGGCGGCGCCGAAGGCGCGGATGTTGGCGTCCAGCGTCGTGATCTGCTGCTTGGAGATCGGGTCGCGGATGCCGTCGTAGCCGTCGGCCCAGCCGGTGGTCGGCGTGTTGTGGTCGGCGGTGGCGACGATGGAACTCACGCGCCAGACCTTGCGGCCGGCCAGCCGCAGCCCTTCGAAAGCCTGCGGGCTGGTCACCTCGTGCACGAGGTGGCGGTCGATGTAGAGCACGGCAGTGCCGTCTTCCTCGGTGTGCACGACGTGCTCGTCCCAGAGCTTGTCGTAGAGCGTGCGGGCGGTCATCGGGTCTCCTCGGTCAGGATTCGGAGGTTCGCAGCGCCTGGACGAAACGCTGCACGACGGTGGGCAGGACCTCCTGCGTGCGCACCGCCAGACGGTATTCGCGTGCCGCCCAGGGTTCGTCGAGCGCGAGCACGCGCACCGCGAACACCTGCGCCAGGCGCTCGGCCACGGCCGCCGGCAGCACGGCGACGCCGAGCCCGGCTTCGACGAGCTGGGCGATGGCGTCGAAGCCGCGCACCTGCAGCCGCGCCTTCAGCGTGCGGCCGCGCGCCTCGGCCTCGGCGCGCATCGTCTCCTGCGCCGCGGCGCCGGCGTGCAGGCCGACGATGTCGTGGTCCAGCAAGGCCTCGAAACGCACGCGCGTCTCGCCGGCCAGCACGTGGTCCTGCGGCACCATCGCGGCCAGAGAGCCGTTGCGGTAGCGCCAGGTGGTCAGGCGGTTGTCCAGCTGCGGCGGCACGAAGATGCCGACGTCGGCACGGCCTTCGGCGACCGCGGCCTGGACCTCGGAGCTGGTCTGGTCTTCCAGGCTGATGCGGATCTGCGGATGGGCCTGCGAGAAGCCGGCCAGGTCCGGCGGCAGGCATTCGGCGATCGCGCCGGCGTTGGCGACGACGCGCAGATGGCCCTTGATGCCGCGCGCGAACTCGGCGACCTCGCTCTCCAGCGCGTGCAGCGAGGCGTGCAGGCCGCGGATGTGGCGCACCAGCGCGCGGCCGGCCTCGGTGGGCTCGACGCCGCGCGCACGGCGCTCGAACAGCGGCACGCCGAAGCGCGCTTCCAGATCCGACAGCCGGCGGCTGGCCGCGGCCAGGGCGAGATGCTCGCGCCGGGCACCGGCGGTGATGCTGCGGGTGTCGGCGATCGCCAGCACGAGGTTGAGGGTGACGAGGTCGAATCGCATGGGGCGGCGCGCAGTCTAACCCTTCGCCCCTGACAAAACCATGCCTATGCGACGAATCAAGCCTTCGCGCATGACGAAGGTGTTTCGGCAGTCTTCCGCCCCTCGGCGAGGCGTCAGGCGCCCGCCGACAGGCCGCAGCTCAGCGCGGCGGAGGCGGTGGTGGCGGCGCCGGCGGCTGCGGCCCGAACTTCAGGTTCAGGCCGGTGAACAGCGTCAGGTCGTTGCGCCGCACGCCGTCCGGCGGTTCGCTGTTGAACCGGTCGGCGAGCGTCACCGTCAGCCCCAGCGTGCTGTTGAACGCCACCGCCAGCGTGGTGCTGAAACGCACGATGGTCGTGCGGTCGCCCGAAACCGTCGGTGCGACGTCCAGGCGCTGGCGCAGCTCGACGGTGGGCGTCAGCCGGTGCACCGATTCCTCGCCCAGCGTCAGCGAGCTGCGCGTGAAGCGGCTGGCGCGGCGGCCGTCGATCGTCTGCTCGCGTGAGTAGCGGTCGACCGAGCGGCCGAGACCGGCGAAGACGCTGACGTTGGCGTCCGCCCGGTCGACGAGTTTCCAGCCCAGGCCGGCGTCGACGGTGTCGCGGCGGTCCAGCGCGATGACGCGGTCGCGTTCGACGGCGGCGCGGCCGTAGACGAAGCGCCGCGGCGTCAGGTTCAGGTCGTAGCGGCCGCTGGCGTTCCAGCGGTCGGCGGTGGTCGACACCTCGCCGCCGGGGGCCTCGCTGCGGCCGTAGTTCAGCGAGCCGCCGAGCGTGATGCGGTCTTCGGGCGTCGCGCGCACCGCGTCGACGTTCAGCGAGACGGCCACGCCGTCGGTGTTGCCCGAGGTGATGGTCGCCGCGGCGCCGCCCGAACCGCGCCAGAGGCCGTCGGTCACCGGCAGCTGCGGCGGCGGCACCAGCCACTGGGCCTGCACGGCCGAAGCGGCGAACAGCCAGGACGGCAGCGCCGCGCGCAGCGCGCGGCGGCATGGCGATGGGGAGCGGCGCAGGTTCACGCCGCCGATGCTCGCGGCTTCGTGCCGCGAGGGAATTAAGCACTTGTGACCGGCGGCCGCCGGTCGACGGCTCAGGACAGCGCGGAGATCACCTCGGGCGGCGCCTGGACCAGCTCGATCAGCACGCCTTCGCCCGAATACGGGAACTCGTCGTTGGACTTCGGGTGCACGAAGCAGATGTCGTAACCCGCCGCGCCCTTGCGGATGCCGCCGGGCGCGAAACGCACGCCCTGCGCGCTCAGCCACTCGACGGCCTTGGGCAGGTCGTCGATCCACAGGCCGACGTGGTTCAGCGGCGTGGCGTGCACGGCCGGCTTCTTCTCCGGGTCCACCGGCTGCATCAGGTCGACTTCGACGGCGTGCGGGCCGCTGCCCAGCGCGCAGATGTCCTCGTCGACGTTCTCGCGTTCGCTGACGAACGTGCTCTTCACGGTCAGGCCGAACATGTCGACCCACAGCGACTTCAGCCGCTGCTTGTCGGGGCCGCCGATGGCGATCTGCTGGACACCCAGCACACGGAACGGACGGGTCATGCGGACACCTCCTTCTTCGTCGGGGACAGGTTCAGGCGCGACAGCAGCTTGCGGTCGTCCTCGGCGTCGGCATTGCCGGTGACGAGCAGCTGGTCGCAATAGAAGATCGAGTTGGCGCCAGCCAGGAAACACAGCGCCTGGATGCCGTCTCCGAGCTCGCGCCGCCCGGCCGACAGCCGCACGCGCGAACGCGGCATCACGATACGCGCCGCAGCGACGACGCGCACCAGTTCGAACGGATCGACCGGCGGCGCGTCGGCCAGCGGCGTGCCGGGCACGCGCACCAGGCTGTTGATCGGCACCGAGTCGGGCGCCGGGTCCAGCGCGGCGAGTTCGGCGATCAGCCCGGCGCGGTGGGCGCGCGTCTCGCCCATGCCGACGATGCCGCCGCAGCAGACCTTGAGCCCAGCCTCGCGCACGTGCCGCAGCGTCTGCAGCCGGTCTTCGTAGACGCGGGTGCCGATGACCTCGCCGTAGAACTCGGGCGCGGTGTCGAGGTTGTGGTTGTAGTAGTCGAGACCGGCCTCGCGCAGCGTGCGCGCCTGCTGCGGCTCGAGCATGCCCAGCGTCGCGCAGGTCTCCAGCCCCAGCGCGTGCACCTCGCGCACCAGGGCCGCGACCTTCTCGACGTCGCGGTCCTTGGGCGAGCGCCAGGCCGCGCCCATGCAGAAACGCGTCGCGCCGGCGGCCTTGGCGGCGCGCGCCTTGGCCAGCACCTCGTCGACGTCGAGCATCTTGGCCGCCGCGACGCCGGTGTCGTGGCGCGAGGACTGCGGGCAGTAGCCGCAGTCCTCGGGGCAGCCGCCGGTCTTGATCGACAGCAGCGAGGCCAGCTCGATGTCACCCTGCGGCCAATGCCGCGCGTGAACCTCGGCGGCGCGGCGCACGAGGTCCATGAACGGCAGGTCCAGCAGCGCGAGCACCTGCTCGCGCGTCCAGGCGGCGGAAGTCTTCGGGGTGGTCTCGTCGATCAGGGTCATGAACTCAGGCGAAGCGGATGATGGGCTGGTCGACCGCCAGGCTCTCGCCCTGATCGGCCAGCACCTCGGCGACGGTGCCGTCCTGCGCCGCCGTGAGGATGTTCTCCATTTTCATCGCTTCGATGACGGCCAGGCGTTCGCCGGCCACGACGGCCTGCCCCGGCTTGACCGCGACCTGCACCAGCAGGCCCGGCATCGGCGAGAGCAGGAACTTGCTCATGTCCGCGGGCGGCTTGAACGGCATCACGCGCAGCAGTTCGGCAGCGCGGGCGCGCATCACCATCGCGTCGATGCGGCGGCCGTTGTGCGCCACGCTGTACCAGACGCCGTTGCGTTCGGCCTGCGCGGTGAACGGGCGGCCGTTGCAGGTGCCGGTGGCGCGGATCGAGCCGAAGCGCCATTCCTTGACGATGCCGTAGCTGCGGCCGTTGACGCTGACCGTCGTCGTGTTGCCCGCGACCTCGATCTTCACCGGCACGTGCGTGTGCTCGCCGGCCTCGCCGCGCACGACGACGACGAAGTCGGTGCCGATGCGCAGGTTGTGGCCCGCGAGCTGGCCGCTGATGCTGGCCGCGCGGCCGAGGTAGCGGCGGTAGACGGTGGCCACCAGCGCGACGAGGAAGTCGGGGTCGTCGTGCGGCACGTCCTCGGCGCGGAAGCCCTTGCCGTAGTGCTCGGCGATGAAGCCGGTGTTGAACTGGCCGGCGACGAAGTCCGGGTGCGCCAGCAGCGCCGACTGGAACGGGATGTTGCTCGACACGCCGCGGATGACGAAGCCGTTGAGCGCCTCGCGCATGCGGGCGATGGCGTCGTCGCGGTCCAGCCCGTGCACGATGAGCTTGGCGATCATCGAGTCGTACTGCATCGGGATCTCGCCGCCTTCGTAGACGCCGGTGTCCACGCGCACGCCGCCGCCGGCAGGCACCGGCATCGCCGCTTCCATCGTCTGCGCGGGCGGCATGTAGCGCACCAGGCGGCCGGTGGACGGCAGGAAGTTGCGGAACGGGTCCTCGGCGTTGATGCGGCACTCCATCGCCCAGCCGCGGCGCGGGATGTCGGCCTGCTTGAACGGCAGCGGCTCGCCCGAGGCCACGCGCAGCATCTGCTCGACGAGGTCGATGCCGGTGATGCACTCGGTGACCGGGTGCTCCACCTGCAGCCGCGTGTTCATCTCCAGGAAATAGAAGCTCTGGTCCTTGCCGACGACGAACTCGACGGTGCCGGCCGACTGGTACTTCACCGCCTTGGCCAGCGCCACGGCCTGTTCGCCCATCGCACGGCGCGTGGCGTCGCTGATGAACGGCGACGGCGCTTCCTCGATGACCTTCTGGTGGCGGCGCTGGATCGAGCACTCGCGCTCGTGCAGGTAGACGACGTTGCCGTGGGCGTCGCCGAGCACCTGGATCTCGATGTGGCGCGGCTCCTCGACGAACTTCTCGATGAAGACGCGGTCGTCGCCGAAGCTGTTCTTGGCCTCGTTGCGGCAGGAGGCGAAGCCTTCGTGCGCCTCCTTGTCGTTGAAGGCCACGCGCAGGCCCTTGCCGCCGCCGCCGGCGCTGGCCTTGATCATCACCGGGTAGCCGATGTCGCGTGCGATCTGCACGGCCTGCTCGGGCGACTCGATGGCTTCGTTCCAGCCCGGGATCGTGCTGACGCCGGCCTCGTTGGCCAGCTTCTTGGAGGCGATCTTGTCGCCCATCGCCGCGATGCTGTAGTGCTTCGGGCCGATGAAGACGATGCCTTCCTCCTCGACGCGGCGGGCGAAGTCCTCGTTCTCGGACAGGAAGCCGTAGCCGGGGTGGATACCTTCGGCGCCGGTCTGCTTGGCCGCGGCGATGATCTTGTCGGCGACGAGGTAGCTCTCGCGGCTGGGCGCCGGGCCGATGTGCACGGCCTCGTCGGCCAGCTCGACGTGGCGCGCGTCGCGGTCGGCGTCTGAATAGACGGCCACCGTCGCGATGCCCAGCTTCTTCGCCGTCTTGATGACGCGGCAGGCGATCTCGCCGCGGTTGGCGATCAGGATCTTCTTGAACATGTCGGTTCTCTGCTCGTGATGCGGTGCTAGTAGGACGAGAGCCGCTCGTTCAGAGCGGGATGTTCCCGTGCTTGCGCCACGGGTTCTCGAGCTTCTTGTCCTTGAGCATCGCCAGCGAGCGGCAGATGCGCTTGCGCGTCTCGTGCGGCTGGATGACGTCGTCGATGTAGCCGCGTGCGCCGGCCACGAAGGGGTTGGCGAAGCGCTGCTTGTATTCGGCTTCGCGCGCGGCGAGCTTGGCCGGGTCGGCCTTGTCTTCGCGGAAGATGATCTCGACCGCGCCCTTGGCGCCCATCACCGCGATCTCGGCGTTGGGCCAGGCGAAGTTGACGTCGCCGCGCAGGTGCTTGGAGCTCATCACGTCGTAGGCGCCGCCGTAGGCCTTGCGCGTGATGACGGTGATCTTGGGCACCGTGCACTCGGCGTAGGCGTAGAGCAGCTTGGCGCCGTGCTTGATGATGCCGCCGTACTCCTGCGAGGTGCCGGGCATGAAGCCGGGCACGTCGACGAAGGTCACGACCGGGATGTTGAAGGCGTCGCAGAAGCGCACGAAGCGCGCCGCCTTGATGCTGCTCTTGATGTCCAGGCAGCCGGCCAGCACCATCGGGTTGTTGGCGACGATGCCGACGGCCTCGCCGTTCATGCGGCCGAAGCCGACGACGATGTTCTTGGCGTTGTCGGGCTGGATCTCGAAGAACTCGCGGTCGTCGACCACCTTCGTGATCAGCTCCTTCATGTCGTAGGGCTTGTTCGGGTTCTCCGGAACCAGCGTGTCCAGCGACGCGTCGATGCGCTCCGCCGGGTCGCCGCTCGGGCGCACCGGGGCACGCTCGCGGTTGTTCAGCGGGATGTAGTTGAAGAAGCGGCGCAGCATCAGGATCGCCTCGACGTCGTTGTCGAAGGCGAGGTCGGCGACGCCGCTCTTGGTCGTGTGGGTGAGCGCGCCGCCCAGCTCCTCGGCGGTCACTTCCTCGTGCGTCACGGTCTTCACGACGTCCGGGCCGGTGACGAACATGTACGAGCTGTCCTTCACCATGAAGATGAAGTCGGTCATCGCCGGCGAATAGACAGCGCCGCCGGCGCAGGGGCCCATGATCAGACTGATCTGCGGCACGACGCCCGAGGCCATCACGTTGCGCTGGAAGACCTCGGCATAACCGCCCAGCGAGGCCACGCCTTCCTGGATGCGCGCACCGCCCGAGTCGTTCAGGCCGATGACCGGGGCGCCGACCTTCATCGCCTGGTCCATGATCTTGCAGATCTTCTCGGCATGCGCTTCCGACAGCGCGCCGCCGAAGACGGTGAAGTCCTGGCTGAAGACGAACACCAGGCGGCCGTTGATCATGCCGTAGCCGGTGACGACACCGTCGCCGGGGATCGTCTTGCCGTCCATGCCGAACTCGCTGCAGCGGTGCTCGACGAACATGTCCCACTCTTCGAAGGTGCCCTCGTCGAGCAGCAGCTCGATGCGCTCGCGCGCGGTCAGCTTGCCTTTGGCGTGCTGCGAGTCGATGCGCCTTTGTCCGCCGCCCAGCCGCGCCGCGGCGCGCTTCTTCTCGAGTTGGTCGATGATGTCGTGCATGAGTCTGTCCCCTCGTTCAATCCATCAGGTCGAGCAGACGGCGCGCCGCGACCGAGGCGGCCAGCCGCCCGGAGAGCACGTCGTCGGTAATCGCCGGTAGTGCGTCGCGCACCGCCGGGTGTTGTTTGAAGCGCTGGCGCAGGCCGGCTTCGATGCGGTCCCACATCCAGGCCTCGTCCTGGGCGCGGCGGCGCGCCGCGAGGCGGCCGCTGTCGCGCTGGCGCTCGTTGAAGCCCGAGACCGCGGCCCAGAAGTCGTCGAGTCCGCTGCCCTTCAGCGCGCTCAACTGCAGCACCTGCGCCGGCACCGCCGTGTGCGGCCCCAGGAAACGCAGCGCGCTGGTGATCTGGGCGCGGGCGCGGGTCGCGGCGTGCGGGTCGAGGTCGGCCTTGTTGATGACCACCAGGTCGGCCAGCTCCATCACGCCCTTCTTGATCGCCTGCAGGTCGTCGCCGGCGTTGGGCAGCTGCAGCAGCACGAACATGTCGGTCATGTTGGCCACCGCGGTTTCGCTCTGGCCGACGCCGACGGTCTCGACGATGACGACGTCGTGGCCGGCGGCTTCGCAGACCAGCATCGATTCGCGCGTCTTCTCGGCGACGCCGCCCAGCGTGCCGCCAGCCGGGCTGGGGCGGATGAAGGCGCGCTCCTCGGTCGACAGCCGCTCCATGCGCGTCTTGTCGCCGAGGATGGAGCCGCCGGAGACGCTGGACGAGGGGTCGACGGCGAGCACCGCGACGCGGTGGCCGCGGCCGATCAGGTGCAGGCCCAGCGCCTCGATGAAGGTGCTCTTGCCCACGCCCGGCACGCCGCTGATGCCCAGGCGGAAGGCGCGCCCGGTGTGCGGCAGCAAGGCGTTGAGCAGCTCGTCGGCCCGCAGGCGGTGGTCCGCACGGGTCGACTCCAGCAGCGTGATGGTCTTGGCGAGCGCACGGCGCTGCAACGGCCCCGCGGGGCCGAGCAAGGACGCGAGCAGCGCCTGGTCGGGGTCAGGCATCGACTTCTCGAGAACGGGGAAGGGCTCAGCCCACCGCCTTCTTGATCTGCTCGAGCACGTCCTTGGCGCTGGCGGGGACCGGCGTGCCGGGGCCGTAGATGCCCTTGACGCCGGCCTCGAAGAGGAAGTCGTAGTCCTGCTGCGGGATCACGCCGCCGGCGAAGACGACGATGTCGTCGGCGCCCTGATCCTTCAGCGCCTTGATGATCGCCGGCACCAGCGTCTTGTGGCCGGCGGCCAGCGTGCTGACGCCGACCGCATGCACGTCGTTCTCGATCGCCTGGCGGGCGCATTCCTCGGGCGTCTGGAACAGCGCGCCGATGTCGACGTCGAAGCCCAGGTCGGCGAAGGCCGTGGCCACCACCTTGGCGCCGCGGTCGTGGCCGTCCTGGCCCAGCTTGGCGATCATCACGCGCGGGCGGCGGCCCTGCTGTTCGGCGAACTCGTCGATCTCGGCCTTGAGCTTGTCCCAGCCCTCGGCGCTGTCGTAGGCGGCTGCGTACACCCCGGTCACCTTCTGGATGTCGGCGCGGTGGCGCCCGAAGATCTTCTCCAGCGCGTCGCTGACCTCGCCGACGGTGGCACGCACGCGCATCGCGTCGATCGCCAGCCCGAGCAGGTTGCCTTCGCCGCTGTGCGCGGCGGCGGTCAGCGCCTCCAGCGCGGCCTGCACCTTGGCGCCGTCGCGCGCGGCGCGCACCTGCGCCAGGCGGGCGATCTGCGCGTCGCGCACCTTGACGTTGTCGACCTCGAGGATCTCGACCTTGTCCTGCTTGCTGTTGCGGTACTTGTTGACGCCGACGATGACGTCCTGGCCGGAGTCGATGCGCGCCTGCTTCTCGGCGGCGCTGGCCTCGATCTTCAGCTTGGCCCAGCCCGAGTCGACGGCGCGGGTCATGCCGCCCATGGCCTCGACTTCCTCGATGATCGCCCAGGCCTTGTCGGCCATGTCCTGGGTCAGCTTCTCCATCAGGTAGCTGCCGGCCCAGGGGTCGACGACCTTGGTGATGTGGGTCTCTTCCTGGATGATCAGCTGGGTGTTGCGGGCGATGCGCGAGCTGAACTCGGTGGGCAGCGCGATCGCCTCGTCGAAGCTGTTGGTGTGCAGGCTCTGCGTGCCGCCGAAGACCGCGGCCATCGCCTCGACCGTCGTGCGCACGATGTTGTTGTACGGGTCCTGCTCGGTGAGGCTCCAGCCCGAGGTCTGGCAGTGCGTGCGCAGCATCAGGCTCTTGGGCTTCTTGGCGTTGAAGCCCTTCATGATCCGGCACCACAAGAGGCGCGCGGCGCGCATCTTGGCGATCTCGAGATAGAAGTTCATCCCGATCGCCCAGAAGAAGCTCAGGCGGCCGGCGAACTCGTCGACGTCCAGGCCGCGCGCGATCGCGGTCTTCACGTACTCCTTGCCGTCGGCCAGCGTGAAGGCGAGTTCCAGCGCCTGGTTCGCGCCCGCCTCCTGCATGTGGTAGCCGGAGATCGAGATCGAGTTGAACTTCGGCATGTGGCGTGCCGTGTACTCGATGATGTCCGCGACGATCCGCATCGAAGGCTCGGGCGGATAGATGTACGTGTTGCGGACCATGAACTCCTTGAGGATGTCGTTCTGGATGGTCCCCGACAGCAGTTCCTGGGCGACACCCTGCTCCTCGGCCGCGACGACGTAGCCGGCGAGCACCGGCAGCACCGCGCCGTTCATCGTCATCGAGACGCTGACCTTGTCCAGCGGGATAGCGTCGAAGAGGATCTTCATGTCCTCGACCGAGTCGATCGCCACGCCGGCCTTGCCGACGTCGCCGGTGACCCGCGGATGGTCGCTGTCGTAGCCACGGTGCGTGGCCAGGTCGAAGGCCACCGACACGCCCTGGCCGCCGGCGGCCAGCGCCTTGCGGTAGAAGGCGTTCGATTCCTCGGCGGTGGAGAAGCCCGCGTACTGGCGGATGGTCCACGGGCGCACCGCGTACATCGTCGCCTGCGGGCCGCGGATGAATGGCTCGAAGCCCGGCAGCGTGTCGGCGTAGGGCAGCTCGGCGGTGTCGGCCGCGGTGTACAGCGGCTTGACGGTCAGGCCCTCGGGCGTCTGCCAGTTCAGCGCCTCGACGTCACCACCCGGCGCCGACTTGGCCGCGGCCTTTTGCCATTGTTCGAGGGACGACGGGGCGAACTCACCGCTCTTGAGCGGGTCGGGGCTGTTGCTCATCGAGAAGTCTCCTGCTGTGCAAGCCGCCGGGCCCGCTGTCATGAATAATTATAAATTCCTGCCCCCGACATCTTCCTGACACGGCGGTTAACGCCAGGGGGCCGGGCCCGCCCCTGCCGGCCCGGCCGCCCGGACGAGGGGTCAGCGCTGAAGCGCCGGCAGCTCTCGTGCGGCCTCGGCCACGACGCCGGCCACCGGCTCCGGGGTCTCGGGTGGCGGCGCGGTGCCCGCCATCGCCGCCAGCCGCGTGACGCTGTCGGCGGCCAGCACCTGGGCCAGGATCTCGCCGCCCTGCTCGCCCCCGGCCATCAGGCGCAGCAGGCCCGACAGCAGCGGCGAATGCGTGCGCAGCCCCTCGGGCACCGGCTGCAGGTGCTCGTGGCCGGCGTCGACGACGGCCAGCACCTCGTCGACCCAGAGCGCCACGGCCGGACGCTGCGGCGACGCGGCGGTGGCCAGCACCAGCAGCACGCCGTCCTGGGCCCGCGGCGCGTAGGACACGCCGAACAGCGAGCGGGCGCACAGCACCGGCACGACGACCGAGCCCGCGCCTTGCGGCACCTCCAGCAGGCCCAGCGCGTGCGGCAGCCCCAGGCGGGCGCGCACCAGGCCGTCGCGGGCCCGCGCTTCCAGCACCGACGCGGTCGGCAGCCCGAAACGCCCGGCGCCGACGTGGAACAGCGCCCAGCCGGCGACCGCCTCGCGGCGCGCCGGCGGCAAGGCATGCACCGGGATGTCGTGCTGGTTGCGGCCGCGGCGCTCGCGTTCGCCCAGGCGCAGCGCGACCAGCGCGCGCACGCGGTTGTCGTAGCCGTCCTCGCGCTTGAACTCGCGGTAGCCCTCGGCGCGCACCGCGGCGACGCTCCAGGTCGCGTCGCGGAACTCGGCCAGCCCCGGCGTCAGCGCCTTGGGCAGCACGCTGCCCGGCGGCAGCTCCGGGTCGGTGCAGGCGAGCACGCGGCCGTCGGCGTCGGCGAAGGTGGCGAAGCCGGCGCGCTCGCCGAGCACGTCGCCCAGCATCTTGTGCAGCTCGGCCGGCGCGTCGAAGACCGCGGCGATGCCGCCGACGACACGCCGCTGGGCGTCGCGCACCCCGGCGGCGTAGACATAGGTCGGCTGGCCGTCGGACAGCGGCGAAGCCTCGAAGGCCGAGACCGCGTAGCGCTGCGAGTCGGCCAGGCCGCGCACCGCGTCGAGCAGCGCGCTGCCGATCTCCTGGCCGACCAGCGTCGTGCCGTCGGCGTCGCGCGAGACGGCGCGGATGCGCCCGTCGGCGCCGAACACCAGCAGCCGCGTGTAGACCGTGTACAGGCCGTTGACGTGGCGCAGCACCGCGGCCAGTTCGGCGTCGGCGGCGGCGGCCGGCGGCGCCGCGAGGCCGCGCTCGAGCACCGGCGACAGCGCCCACCAGCGGCAGTCGTTGGCACGTTCGTAGAGGCTGCGGTCCATGATGTCGGCGGCCAGCCGCGCCAGGTCGTGCGCGGCATGGCGCTGGCGCGCCAGCGCGCTGCGCTGCAAGGCACCGATCGCCTCGTCGACGCGGTCGCGCGTGCGCCGGCCGGCCTCCTGCACCTGCGCCAGCAGCGCCTTCAGCCGCGCGCTGGCCTGCTGCTGCGCGCCGGCGAACAAACGGCCGTTCCAGACGACGCGGCGCAGGTCGCCGTTGATCGCGTCGAGTTCGCTGCGCAGGCGCGCCAGTTCCACCGTGTCCGGCGCCAGCGCGGCGTCGGCATCGGCGGCATCGCGGCCGCTGAACGCGGTCAGCAGCGAGACCATCGCATGCGCCCGCCAGCCCGGCCCCGGATAGCCCTGGAAGCCCGCACCCGGGCGCGTGACCGCAAGGTACTCACGGCCGCCGAAAGCCACGAGGCCGACCTCGCCGCCCGGCGCCGTCTGCAGGCGCGCGCCGACCGGCACGTGCGACTCGTCGGCGCTGGCGATGACGCGGTCTTCGGCGTCCAGCAGCACCAGCGCGACGTGGCGCCCGGACTGCTCGACGCTGGAGAAGATGCGCTGCATCTCGTCGGCGAGGCGAAAGCGCAGCACCAGCAGGCCGGCGCAGCGGCCGCCGTCGGCGTCGATGCGCTGCGCGTACAGCAGCGCCGGCGCCCCGCCACGCGCCAGCGGCGTCGGGCCGAAGCGCTCGACGAAGCCGCGGCGCGCGATCGTGTCGGCGAGCAGTGGGTCGCCAGCCAAGCTCGCCGGGCCGCCCTCCTCCAGACGGGCGAGCACGCGGCCATCGGGCGCCAGCAGCACGATGTCGTCGTAGACGCTGTACTTGGCGCGGTATTCGGCGAGCCGGCGCAGCAGCGGCGCGGCGTCGGCATCACCGCGCGCGGCAGCGTCGCAGAAGGCGCGCAGCACAGGGTCGGTAGCGAGGAAGCCGACGTCGGCGGTGCGCTCGAAGAGGTTGCGCACGAGGATGTCGATCGTGCACTGCGCCGAGGACGCGAGTTCCTCGCCGAGCTCGGCCAGGCTGTCGCTGCCGAGCTGGCGCACGAGCTGCGCCTGCAAGGCGCCGAAGCGCTCGCGGGTGCGCGTCAGCATCGGCAGGATGTCTTCCGCTTCTTCCGGACAGGCGATCGCCGAAGTGGCTTCGATCATCTGCCAGAGCAGTCCGAGGTCGCGGAGGTCGCGCTCTGCATGGAGCACGTGCCGCATGTGGGGAACGAGATCGTCGACGAGACTCATGGAGCGCGGCCTGCACCAGAACCTGTGAATGAGGATGGCGCAGGCTATGGCGACTCGCCGGTCGCAATCAAGCGATCAACGCCACCTATGTAGACCAGTTCCTACACAGCACCAGCGGGGCGCGCGAAGCACCAGAAGCGGTCAGCGATTTTGGGGTTTCCCCTAGAGGCCTAGGGGTCGGCATGGTGGGGGCGTGATGCAAAATTATGAATTCAGATCCCGCCCTCGGCCCCGCCGACCACCCTGCCCCGTTCGCCCGTGGCCGACGTTCCGCACCGCACCGATGCCCCGCCGCTGTCGCCCCGCGCCCTCTACGAGGAAGTCGCGGAGCGTCTGCGCCAGCAGATTTTCTCCCGCCGGCTCGAGCCGGGCAGCTGGATCGACGAATTGCGCCTGTGCGCCGAGTTCGGCATCAGCCGCACGCCGCTGCGCGAGGCGCTGAAGGTCCTGGCCACCGAAGGCCTGGTGACGATGAAAGTGCGCCGCGGCGCCTACGTCACCGAGATGTCGAGCGCCGACGTCGCCCAGGTCTACCACCTGCTCGCCTTGCTGGAGAGCGACGCCGCGGCCAGCGTCGCCAGCAGCGCCGACGACGCCCATCGCGACCGCCTGCGCCGGCTGCACGCACGCCTGGAAACCGAGACCGGCGACCGCGACGTCTTCTTCGCGACCAACGAGGAGTTCCACATGGCGCTGCTCGACGCGGCCGGAAACCGCTGGGCGACGCAGGTCGTGACCGACCTGCGCAAGGTCATGAAGCTCAACCGCCACCATTCGCTGTTCAAGCAGGGGCGCATCGAGGAATCGCTGGCCGAGCACCGGGCGCTGGTCGACGCGATCCTCGCCCGCGACGCCGAGGCGGCGCGGCGTCTGATGCGCGAGCACTTCGACAACGGGCTCGCGGCCGCGGCTTGACCGCCGTTAGGCTCGGGTCAGATGCGCGGCACACACTCGCGCGACTCCACGACGAGGACCACCAGGCATGAAGATCCACGAATACCAGGCCAAGGAACTGCTGCGCGCGCACGGAGTACCCGTGCCGCGAGGCTATGCGGCGTTCACGGTGCAGGAGGCGCTGGAGGCGGCGCAGAAGCTCGGCGGCTCGGTGTGGGTGGTCAAAGCCCAGATCCACGCCGGCGGCCGCGGCAAGGGCGGCGGCGTCAAGCTCGCGCGTTCGATCGCCGAAGTCGAGACGCTCGCTTCGCAGATCCTCGGCATGCAGCTCGTCACCCACCAGACCGGCCCCGAAGGCCAGAAGGTGCGCCGGCTGCTGATCGAAGAAGGCGCCGACATCCAGAAGGAGTACTACGTCGCCGCGCTCACCGACCGCGCGACGCAGAAGGTGGCGCTGATGGCGTCCTCCGAAGGCGGCATGGACATCGAGGAAGTGGCGCACGCCACGCCGGAGAAGATCCTCAAGGTCTTCGTCGACCCGCTGGTCGGCCTGACCGAAGCCCAGGCGCGTGAGCTGGCGGTGGGCATCGGCGTGCCCGAGGCCAGCCAGGCGCAGGCGGTGGACGTGTTCCAGAAGCTCTACGCCTGCTACATGGCCAGCGACGCCAGCCTCGCCGAGATCAACCCGCTGATCCTCGAAGGCCACGGCGGCATCAAGGCGCTGGACGCGAAGTTCAACTTCGACGCCAACGCGCTGTTCCGCCACCCCGAGATCGTCGCCTGGCGCGACCTCGACGAAGAGGACCCGGCCGAGGTCGAGGCCAGCAAGTTCGACCTCAGCTACATCAGCCTGGACGGCAACATCGGCTGCCTGGTCAACGGCGCAGGGCTGGCGATGGCGACGATGGACACCATCAAGCTCTTCGGCGGCGAGCCGGCGAACTTCCTCGACGTCGGCGGCGGCGCGAGCGCCGAGAAGGTCACCGAGGCCTTCAAGATCATGCTGAAGAACCCCGAGGTGAAAGGCATCCTCGTCAACATCTTCGGCGGCATCATGAAGTGCGACACCATCGCCGAAGGCGTCATCGCCGCGTGCAAGGCGGTGAACCTGCAGGTGCCGCTGGTGGTGCGCATGAAGGGCACCAACGAGGACCTGGGCAAGAAGATGCTGGCCGACAGCGGCCTGCCGATCATCAGCGCCGACACGATGGCCGAAGCGGCCACCGCCATCGTCGCCGCCGTCAAGTAACTCGCCGAGAGCACCCGCATGAGCATCCTGATCAACAAGGACACCCGCGTCATCACGCAGGGCATCACCGGCAAGACGGGCCAGTTCCACACCCGCATGTGCCGCGACTACGCCAACGGCCAGAACTGCTTCGTCGCCGGCGTGAACCCGAAGAAGGCCGGCGAGGACTTCGAGGGCATCCCGATCTACGCCAGCGTCAAGGAAGCGGCGGCGCAGACCGGTGCCACCGTCAGCGTCATCTACGTGCCGCCGGCCGGGGCCGCGGCCGCCATCTGGGAAGCCGTCGAAGCCGAGCTGGACCTGGCGATCTGCATCACCGAAGGCATCCCCATCAAGGACATGCTGGAAGTGCGCAACAAGATGAAGGCCAAGGAGGCCGCCGGCGGCAAGAAGACGCTGCTGCTGGGGCCGAACTGCCCGGGCACGATCACGCCCGAGGAGATCAAGATCGGCATCATGCCGGGCCACATCCACAAGAAGGGCCGCATCGGTGTCGTCAGCCGCTCGGGCACGCTGACCTATGAAGCCGTGGCGCAGCTCTCCGAACTGGGCATCGGCCAGAGCAGCGCGGTGGGCATCGGCGGCGACCCGATCAACGGGCTCAAGCACATCGACGTGATGCGGCTGTTCAACGAGGACCCGGACACCGACGCGGTGATCATGATCGGCGAGATCGGCGGCCCCGACGAAGCCGACGCGGCGCGCTGGTGCAAGGAGCACATGAAGAAGCCGGTGGTCGGCTTCATCGCCGGCGTCACCGCGCCGGCGGGCAAGCGCATGGGTCACGCCGGCGCGCTGATCTCCGGCGGCGCCGACACGGCGGACGCCAAGCTGGCGATCATGGAGGAGTGCGGCTTCACGATCACGCGCAACCCGTCCGAGATGGGGCGGCTGCTGCAGAAGCTGATCTGAGCGGCGCCCTCCACGCTCCAGCACGAGGCCCGGCGAGTCCGGGCCTCGCCGTTTTCAGCCCGCCTCGGCGCGCACGCGTTCGAGCGCGGCCGGCATCGCCTCGCGCAGCACCACGGCCAGCGGATGCGGGCTGGTGCCCAGCGGGTGGCGCAGCGTGTCGGCGCCCAGTTCGGCGAAGGACGGCGTGATCGCCCAGCGCCTCGCGGCGCGGCCGAAAAGCCGGTAGGCGCGGCGTTCGA
Source organism: Rubrivivax gelatinosus IL144 (assembly GCF_000284255.1). Classification (NCBI taxonomy): domain Bacteria; kingdom Pseudomonadati; phylum Pseudomonadota; class Betaproteobacteria; order Burkholderiales; family Sphaerotilaceae; genus Rubrivivax; species Rubrivivax gelatinosus. The sequence goes on along the minus strand of NC_017075.1, from coordinate 1,281,420 downwards.
GCGCGGTCGCGAAGGCCTCGCTCGGCGCGGCGAACTCGACGCCGGAGCGGTCGAGCAGGTTCAGCGTCGCGGTCCAGCCGCTGTCGTGCAGCAGGCCGGTGAGGTAGGCGTCGAACACCGGCACCGCCTCGGCACGCAGCGCGCATTCGGCGGCCAGCGCCTCGGCGTGGGTCCACAAGCGCGCGCCGGCGGCGCGGCTCCAGGGCCCGGGCGCCTGGTCGTAGATCGGCTTGAGCACGACGCGCGCGATGACGGTGTGCAGGCCCTGCACGCCGATCAGCGAGATCGACTGCTGCAGATCGGACGCCTCGCCGCGGCCACGGTAGTAGGCGCTGCCGGCGAGCTTGAGCACCTCGGCGCTCAGCACCGCGTCGCGGGCCACACGCTGGGCCATCGCCGCGACCGGCAGTTCGTCGCCCTGGCGCAGCATCGCCAGCAACTGAGGCACCAGCGCCGCGGCACGCGGCAGCAGGTCCTCGGGCAAACCGGGCTGCGCGAGCACGGCGTCGATGCGCGCGAGCGCGGCGGCCTCGTCCGCCGACGGCCCGGCACCGGACGGCGCGTCGGCCGCAAGCAGCCAGCAGGCCAGCGGAATGGAAAACGCCGCCGGAGCCGGCGGCGTGGAAGCCGACGGAGCGGCCGGCGCTGAAGGCAGATCCGCCGCTCGCGGCGCCTCGCGGCGCCGCGGCGCGAACAGCCGCGCCAGCCAGCTCATCGTCTGCGGGTCAGCGCTTGTCGAGCGGCGGCACGTCGCGGCGCTGCGAGCCGACGAAGAGCTGGCGCGGACGGCCGATCTTGTACTCGGGGTCGCCGATCATCTCGTTGAGCTGGGCGATCCAGCCCACCGTGCGCGCCAGCGCGAAGATGGCGGTGAACAGCGACACCGGGATGCCGATCGCGCGCTGCACTATGCCCGAGTAGAAGTCGACGTTCGGGTAGAGCTTGCGGGCGACGAAGTACTCGTCTTCCAGCGCGATCTTCTCGAGCGACATCGCCAGCTTGAACAGCGGGTCGTTCTCCAGGCCCAGCGCGCCCAGCACCTCGTGGCAGGTCTCACGCATCAGCTTGGCGCGCGGGTCGTAGTTCTTGTAGACCCGGTGGCCGAAGCCCATCAGCTTGACGGAGGAGTTCTTGTCCTTCACCTGCTTGATGAACTCGCCGATCTTCTCGACGCCGCCGTTGCGCTGGATGTCCTCCAGCATGTTCAGCGCGGCCTCGTTGGCGCCGCCGTGCGCCGGGCCCCACAGGCAGGCCACGCCGGCGGCGATGGCCGCGAACGGGTTGGTGCCCGAGCTGCCGCACAGGCGCACCGTCGAGGTCGAGGCGTTCTGCTCGTGGTCGGCGTGGAGGATGAAGATGCGGTCCATCGCGCGCACCAGCACCTCGTTGGGCTCGTAGTCCTCGCACGGGGTCGCGAACATCATGCGCATGAAGTTCCCGGCGTACGAGAGCTTGTTGCGCGGGTAGACGTAGGGCTGGCCCTCGCCGTACTTGTAGGCCATCGCGACCAGCGTCGGCATCTTGGCGATCAGGCGGATCGCCGCGATCTCGCGGTGGCGCGGATCGTTGATGTCGGTGCTGTCGTGATAGAAGGCCGACAGCGCCCCGACCAGGCCGGTCATGACCGCCATCGGGTGGGCGTCACGACGGAAGCCGCGCAGGAAGAACTGCATCTGCTCGTGCACCATCGTGTGCTCGGACACGAGCTTGTGGAAGTCCTGCTGCTGCTGCGCGTTCGGCAGCTCGCCGTAGAGCAGCAGGTAGCAGGTGTCCAGGAAGTCGCACTGCGTCGCGAGCTGCTCGATCGGATAGCCGCGGTACAGCAGCTCCCCCTTGTCACCGTCGATGTAGGTGATCGTCGACTGGCAAGACGCCGTGCTGAGGAAGCCCGGGTCATAGGTGAACTTGCCGGTCTGGCCGTAGAGCTTGCGGATGTCGATGACATCCGGGCCGATGCTGCCCTTGTAGATGGGCAGATCCATGCTCGGGCTGCCGTCCGAGAACGACAGGGTGGCTTTCACGCCGGAGGGGGTCATGTCGAGGCCTTTCTTGAGCTCAGGCGGAAGCAGGGAGGGTGGGCCGACGCATCTGCGCCAGCACCTCGTGCACTTCAGGGCGATCCAGCTCGCCCTGCAGCTCTCGACGGCCGAGCAGCAGGTCAAGCAGATCGTTGTCCGGCAGGTCCATCAGGGCCATCAGCCCCTGGGCCTGCCGCTTCGTGATCGTCGCCTCGTGATCACGGAAGAAACGTTCGACGAAGAGGTCGTTTTCCAGCAGGCCTCGGCGGCAGCGCCAGCGCAGCCGGCCGAGATCGGTAGGGTCCAGACGTTCGTCCATGAGCCGTAGTCGCTTTTCTTGTCTCAGATGGCGCGGCGAACCATCATTTCTTTGATCTTGGCAATCGCCTTCGTCGGGTTCAGCCCCTTCGGGCAGACGTCGACGCAGTTCATGATCGTGTGGCAGCGGTACAGGCGATACGGGTCCTCGAGGTTGTCGAGGCGCTCGCTCGTCGCCTGGTCGCGGCTGTCGGCGATGAAGCGGTAGGCCTGCAGCAGGCCGGCCGGGCCGACGAACTTGTCCGGGTTCCACCAGAAGCTCGGGCAGGCCGTCGAGCAGCTGGCGCACAGGATGCACTCGTACAGGCCGTTGAGCTCCTCGCGCTCCTCGGGCGACTGCAGCCGCTCGGTCTCGGGCGGGCGCTCGTCGTTGATCAGGTACGGCTTGATCGAGTGGTACTGCTTGAAGAAGTTCGTCATGTCCACGATCAGGTCGCGGATCACGGGCAGGCCCGGCAGCGGGCGCAGCACGACGGTGCCCGGCAGCGTGCGCATGTTGGTCAGGCACGCGAGGCCGTTCTTGCCGTTGATGTTCATCGCGTCGGACCCGCACACGCCTTCGCGGCAGCTGCGGCGGAAGCTGAGCGACGGGTCGACCGCCTTCAGCTTGAGCAGCGCGTCCAGCAGCATGCGTTCGCTGCCGTCGAGCTCCACCTGCAGCGTCTGCATGTAGGGCTTGGCGTCCTTGTCCGGGTCGTAGCGGTAGATCTGGAACGTACGGAGCGTCATGGGAGAAACCTGTGCCTTAGAACGAACGGACCTTGGGCGGAACGCTGTCGACGCTCAGCGGCTTGAGGTTCACCGGCTTGTAGTCGAGCCGGTTGCCTTCGCTGAACCACAGCGTGTGCTTGAGCCACTCCTCGTCGTTGCGGCCGTTCGGGTGTTGCGGGGTGTCGCCGTAGTCGTTGACGGTGTGCGCGCCGCGGCTCTCGTGGCGGGCGGCGGCCGAGACGATCGTCGCCTGCGCGGCCTCGATCAGGTTGTCCACCTCCAGCGCCTCGATGCGCGCGGTGTTGAACACCTTGCTCTTGTCCTTCAGGCCGATGTGCTTGACGCGTTCGGCGATCGCGGCGATCTGCACCACGCCTTCGTCCATCACGGCCTGCGTGCGGAACACGCCGGCGTGCTGCTGCATCGACTTGCGGATGTCGTTGGCGACGTCCTGGGCGTACTCGCCCGAGGTCGAGGCCTCCAGGCGCGCCAGGCGCTCGAGCGAGCGGTCGGCGGCGTCGGCCGGCAGATCCTTGTGGTTGCGGCTCGCCAGCGCGCTGGCGACGATGTGGTTGCCGGCGGCGCGGCCGAAGACCAGCAGGTCCAGCAGCGAGTTCGTGCCCAGGCGGTTGGCGCCGTGCACGCTGACGCAGGAGCACTCGCCCACCGCGTAGAAGCCGTTGACCACCGCGTTGGGCGTGCCGTCCTTGGGCACCACGACCTGGCCGTGGATGTTGGTCGGGATGCCACCCATCTGGTAGTGGATGGTCGGCACCACGGGGATCGGTTCCTTCGTGATGTCGACGTTGGCGAAGTTGTGGCCGATCTCGTAGACCGAGGGCAGGCGCTTGAGGATGGTCTCGCCGCCCAGGTGGGTCATGTCGAGGTTGATGTAGTCCTTGTTTGGACCGCAGCCCCGGCCTTCCTTGATCTCCTGGTCCATGCAGCGCGAGACGAAGTCGCGCGGCGCGAGGTCCTTCAGCGTCGGCGCGTAGCGCTCCATGAAACGCTCGCCGTTGGCGTTGCGCAGGATCGCGCCTTCACCGCGGCAGCCTTCGGTCAGCAGCACGCCGGCGTTGTGCACGCCGGTCGGGTGGAACTGCCAGAACTCCATGTCCTGCAGCGGCACACCCGCGCGCGCGGCCATGCCCAGGCCGTCGCCGGTGTTGATGAAGGCGTTGGTGCTCGCCGCGTAGATGCGGCCGGCACCGCCGGTCGCGAACAGCGTGCACTTGGCCTGCAGCACGTGCACCTCGCCGGTCTCCATCTCCAGCGCGGTGACGCCGAGCACGTCGCCTTCGCTGTCGCGGATCAGGTCCAGCGCCATCCACTCGACGAAGAAGTTGGTGCGCGCCTTGACGTTCTGCTGGTACAGCGTGTGCAGCATCGCGTGGCCGGTGCGGTCGGCCGCGGCGCAGGCGCGCTGCACCGGCTTCTCGCCGTAGTTCGCGGTGTGGCCGCCGAACGGACGCTGGTAGATCGTGCCGTCCGGGTTGCGGTCGAACGGCATGCCGAAGTGCTCGAGCTCGTAGACGACCTTCGGCGCCTCGCGGCACATGAACTCGATCGCGTCCTGGTCGCCGAGCCAGTCGGAGCCCTTGACGGTGTCGTAGAAGTGGAAGTGCCAGTTGTCCTCGGACATGTTGCCGAGGCTGGCGCCGATGCCGCCCTGGGCCGCGACGGTGTGCGAACGCGTCGGGAAGACCTTGGACAGGACGGCGACGTTGAGGCCCGCGCGGGCCAGTTGCAGCGAGGCGCGCATGCCGGAACCGCCGGCACCGACGATGACGACGTCGAACTTGCGCTTGGGAAGATGGGCGAGGGCCATCGTCAGAGTCTCCAGAGCACTTGCACGGCCCAGCCGGCGCAGCCGACGAGCCAGACGATGGACAGCACCTGCAGGGTCAGCCTGACGGCTGCGGGCTTGACGTAATCCATCCAGATGTCGCGGATGCCGATCCAGGCATGCCACGCGAGCGACACGATGACGACGAAGGTCAGCACCTTCATCCATTGCGCCGAGAAGATGCCGGCCCAGCGGTCGTAGCCGAGCGGGCCCGGCGCGAGCAGCTGAACCAGCAGCACGAAGGTGAAGACGGCGATCACCGCGGCGGTGATGCGCTGCGCGAGCCAGTCGCGCGCACCGTAGTGAGCGCCGACGACGAGGCGCTCGGGACCGTAGTTCTTGGACATGGGAGAGGACCTCAGTACAGGCCGAACAGCTTGGCGCCCAGCAGCGCGGTGAGCGGCAGGCTCAGCGCGAGCGTCACGATGGCCGAGGAACGGCCCTTCTCCTTGGAGTAGGCGTGCGAGACGTCCATCCAGAGGTAGCGGATGCCGGCGATGAGGTGGTGCAGATAGGCCCAGATCAAGGCCAGCACGACCAGCTTGACCAGGAAGGCGGGAACGAACCAGACACCGGCGACGAAGGCCGAGGTGAAGGTGTCGAACGAGATCTCGGAAGTGAGGCTGTTGTCGAACAGCCAGATGACGAAGGGCAGCAACAAGAACATCAGCGCACCGCTGATGCGGTGCAGGATCGACACGAAACCGGCGAGAGGCAGCCGGTAGCTGGCGAGCTGCGTGATGTGGATGTTGCGATAGACCGGGCGTTGGGTACTTGCCATGGGGGTTGTCCTGTTCGTTCGCACCGGCGTCGCTGCTTTGCGGCAACGCAAAGAGTCTAATTCCAGCGCGGCAGGCTTACACGGAACTGGGCGGTTCAGGAAAGCTCGTTGCGGTAGTGGTGGGAAGACGTGTTGTAAAGCCCGCGCCGCAGTTCGACGGGCCGGTCTCCATAGGTGAACGACAAACGCTCGACCGACAGCAGCGGAGCGCCCAGGGGCACCGCCAGCGCCTCGGCCTCCTCCTCTGCCGCGCCGACGGCGCGGATCTTCTCTTCGGCCCGGATCATCCGGACCCCGAACTCGGTTTCGAACAGACGGTACATCGGCCCGCGCCAGCCTTGCAGGCGTTCGATGCTCAATCCCTTGAACGGCGTGCCGGGCAGCCAGATGTCGTCGAGCACGACCGGGCGGCCATCGGCCAGCAGCAGGCGGCGAAGCTGGACCGCGGTTTCGCCGGATTTGAGCTCCAGCGAACGCGCGACGTCCAGCGGCGCGCGCATGCGGCGGCAGTCCAGCAGCCGGCGCTGCAGGCTGCCGGCGCCGCCGTCGTCGGGGCGCAGGCGCAGGAAGCGGTACTGCACGCGCTCCTCGGCATGCGTGGCGACGAAAGTGCCCTTGCCCTGGCGGCGGATCAGCAGGTTCTCGGTGGCCAGCTCGTCGATGGCCTTGCGCACCGTGCCCTGGCTGACTTTGAATCGTGCCGCCAGCTCCATCTCGCTGGGGATGGCGTCGCCGGGCTTCCACTCGCCCGTCTCGAGGCTGCGCACGAGCAGACCCTTGATCTGCTGGTACAACGGGCTGAAGGACGGAGTGGGTTCGGCGACCGGGGCGGCGTCGGGCATGGCTCGATTGTCTTACATAAGACATAAGAGTGGTGTCAGCGCCGTCGCTAAAATGTCCAACGCCTCGACCAACACCCCATCCTGAGGAGCCTCCCCATGAGCAAGAAGCCCGTTCGCGTGGCCGTTACCGGCGCCGCCGGCCAGATCGGTTACGCCCTGCTGTTCCGTATCGCCTCGGGCGAGATGCTGGGCAAGGACCAGCCCGTCATCCTCCAGCTCCTCGAACTGCCGATCGAGAAGGCCCAGGAAGCGCTGCGCGGCGTGATGATGGAACTCGAGGACTGCGCCTTCCCGCTGCTGGCCGGCATGGAAGCCCATTCCGACCCGATGACCGCCTTCAAGGACACCGACTACGCGCTGCTCGTCGGCGCCCGTCCGCGTGGCCCCGGCATGGAGCGCGCCGACCTGCTGGCCGCCAACGCCCAGATCTTCACCGCCCAGGGCAAGGCGCTGAACGCCGTCGCCTCGCGCGACGTCAAGGTGCTGGTTGTCGGCAACCCAGCCAACACCAACGCCTACATCGCGATGAAGAGCGCGCCGGACCTCAAGCCCGGCAACTTCACCGCCATGCTGCGCCTGGACCACAACCGCGCCGCCAGCCAGATCGCCGCCAAGACCGGCAAGCCGGTGTCGGCCATCAAGAAACTGGCCGTCTGGGGCAACCACAGCCCGACGATGTACGCCGACTACCGCTTCGCGACCATCGACGGCGCCTCGGTCAAGGAAACGATCAACGACCAGGTCTGGAACCAGGACGTGTTCCTGCCGACCGTCGGCAAGCGCGGCGCGGCGATCATCGCCGCACGCGGCGTGTCCTCCGCCGCTTCGGCCGCCAACGCCGCGATCGACCACATGCGCGACTGGGCCCTGGGCACCAATGGCGAATGGGTGACGATGGGCGTGCCCAGCAACGGCGAATACGGCATCCCCAAGGACGTCATGTTCGGCTTCCCGGTCACCTGCGCCAACGGCGAATACAAGATCGTCGAAGGCCTGCCGATCGACGAGTTCTCGCAAGCCTGCATCGACAAGACGCTGGCCGAACTGATCGGCGAGCGCGACGGCGTCCAGCACCTGCTCTGACGCATCGGGCGGGCGCTTGCGCGGAACGCGCCGCGCCCCCAACAATCGACGGCGCCCGGCAACGGGCGCCGTTTTCGTTTCCACGACTGGAAGACGCGATGACCGAGCTTGTCCACCCCCGCCAGGCGCTGTTCGACCCCGACGAACTCGTCGCCCCCGCCCTGCCGGTCTGCGACCACTACAGCGGCGTCGAGGCGCGCATGAGGAAGAGCCTGGCGCTGCAGGCCGAACTCGGCCCGATCTTCGACGTCACGCTCGACGGCGAGGACGGCGCGCCGGTCGGCGGCGAACTCGAGCACGCCGAGCTGATGGCCGAGCTGGTCGCCGGGCCGGACAACCGCTACGGCCGCGTCGGCATCCGGCTGCAGGCCATCGACCACCCGCGTTTCGAGCAGGTGGCCGAGCTCGTCGTCGGCCGCGTCGGCGCTCGACTGGCCTATCTGATGATCCCCAAGCCGCGCGGCCTGGCCGACTTCGAACGCGCCGCCGCCGTCGTCGACGAGGCCGCCCGCCGCCACGGCCTGGCGCGCACGATCCCGCTGCACGCGATGGTCGAGACCCACGGTGCGCTGCGCGAGGTGCAGGCCCTGGCCGCGCACCCGCGCGTCGAGTCGCTGTCCTTCGGGCTGATGGACTTCGTCTCGGCGCACCGCGGCGCGATCCCGCAGAGCGCGATGGGCGTCGAGGGCCAGTTCGAGCACCCGCTGGTGCTGCGCGCCAAGCTCGAGATCGCCGCCGCCTGCCACGGCTGGGGCAAGGTGCCCTCGCACTGCGTCGTCACCGAGTTCAAGGACGAGAAGGCGATCGCCGCGGCCGCCGAGAAGGCCGCGCGCCGGCTGGGCTACACGCGCATGTGGAGCATCCACCCGTCGCAGATCCGGCCCATCGTCGACGCCTTCGCGCCGACCACCGCCGAGGTCGACCAGGCGATCGAGATCGTGTTCGCCGCCCAGGCCGCCGGCTGGGCGCCGATCCGCCACCGCGACACGCTGCACGACCGCGCCAGCTACCGCTACTTCTGGCAGGTGCTGGAGCGTGCCCACCAGACTTCCGCCCGCGACGGCGCGCAGCTGCCCGCCGAGGTGCGCCGCGCCTTCTTCGCCGACGCCTGAACCGTGCCGTCGATCACCCCGAGCCTCACCTCAAGTCTTATATAAGACATAAAATACAGGAGGCGAGGCCGGGGGCCCGCCCCGAAACCCGCCCTGCCGCAGGAGAACGCCCGTGCTGACCGCCTATCGCCAACATGCCGCCGAACGCGCCGCGCTCGGCATCCCGCCGCTGCCGCTGGACGCCGCGCAGACCGCCGCGCTGATCGAGCTGATCCAGAACCCGCCCGCCGGCGAGGAAGCCTTCCTGCTGGACCTGCTGACGCACCGCGTACCGCCGGGCGTCGACGACGCCGCCAAGGTCAAGGCCTCGTTCCTGGCCGCCGTCGCGCACGGCGACCTGAAGGTCGGCCTCGTGTCCAAGGCCAAGGCCACCGAGCTGCTGGGCACGATGGTCGGCGGCTACAACGTGCATCCGCTGATCGAACTGCTGGACGACGCCGAGGTCGCCGACGTCGCCGCCGCGGGCCTGAAGAAGACCCTGCTGATGTTCGACTACTTTCACGACGTCGCCGAGAAGGCGCGCGCCGGCAACGCCCGGGCCAAGGAAGTCATCCAGTCCTGGGCCGACGCGGAGTGGTTCACCACCCGCCCCGAGGTGCCGAAGTCGATCACCGTCACCGTCTTCAAGGTGCCCGGCGAGACCAACACCGACGACCTGTCGCCAGCGCCCGACGCCTGGAGCCGCCCGGACATCCCGCTGCACTACCTGGCGATGCTGAAGAACACGCGCCCGGATGCGGCCTTCAAGCCCGAGGAAGACGGCAAGCGCGGCCCGATGGCCTTCATCGACGCGCTCAAGGCCAAGGGCCACCTCGTGGCCTACGTCGGCGACGTCGTCGGCACCGGCTCGTCGCGCAAGAGCGCGACCAACAGCGTCATCTGGGCCACCGGCCAGGACATCCCGTTCGTGCCGAACAAGCGTTTCGGCGGCGTCACGCTGGGCGGCAAGATCGCGCCGATCTTCTTCAACACGCAGGAAGACTCTGGCAGCCTGCCGATCGAGGTCGACGTCTCCAAGCTGGAGATGGGCGACGTCATCGAGGTCCTGCCCTATGACGGTAAGCTGCTGAAGAACGGCGAGACCGTCGCCGAGTTCCAGCTCAAGAGCGAAGTCCTGCTCGACGAGGTGCGTGCCGGCGGCCGCATCAACCTGATCATCGGCCGCTCGCTGACCGCCAAGGCGCGCGAGTTCCTGGGCCTGAGCGCCTCCACCACCTTCCGCCTGCCGGTCGCGCCGAAGGACAGCGGCCGCGGCTTCACGCTGGCGCAGAAGATGGTCGGCCGCGCCTGCGGCCTGCCCGAAGGCCAGGGCATCCGCCCGGGCACCTACTGCGAGCCGCGCATGACCACCGTCGGCAGCCAGGACACCACCGGCCCGATGACGCGCGACGAGCTGAAGGACCTGGCCTGTCTGGGCTTCAGCGCCGACCTCGTGATGCAGAGCTTCTGCCACACCGCCGCCTACCCGAAGGCGGTCGACGTGAAGATGCACCGCGAGCTGCCGCAGTTCATCTCCAGCCGCGGCGGCGTCGCGCTTCGCCCGGGTGACGGCGTCATCCACAGCTGGCTCAACCGCCTGCTGCTGCCCGACACCGTCGGCACCGGCGGCGACAGTCACACGCGTTTCCCGATCGGCATCTCGTTCCCGGCGGGTTCGGGCCTGGTCGCCTTCGGCGCCGCCACCGGCGTGATGCCGCTGGACATGCCCGAATCGGTGCTGGTGCGCTTCAAGGGCAAGATGCAGCCCGGCGTGACGCTGCGCGACCTGGTGCACGCGATCCCGCTGTACGCCATCAAGGCCGGCCTGCTGACCGTCGAGAAGAAGGGCAAGAAGAACATCTTCAGCGGCCGCGTGCTCGAGATCGAGGGCCTGCCGGAGCTGAAGGTCGAACAGGCGTTCGAACTCTCCGACGCCTCGGCCGAACGTTCGGCCGCCGGCTGCACGATCAAGCTCGACCAGGCGCCGGTCATCGAGTACCTGAAGAGCAACGTCGTGCTGATGAAGAACATGATCGCCGACGGCTACCAGGACAAGCGCACGCTGGAGCGCCGCATCCAGGCCGTCGAGGCCTGGCTGGCCAAGCCGCAGCTGCTGGAAGCCGACGCCGACGCCGAGTACGCCGCGGTCATCGAGATCGACCTCGCCGACATCAAGGAGCCGATCGTCTGCTGCCCGAACGACCCGGACGACGCCAAGTTCATGTCCGAGGTCGCCGGCACGAAGATCGACGAAGCCTTCATCGGCTCGTGCATGACCAACATCGGCCACTTCCGCGCCGCGGCCAAGCTGCTGGGCGGGGCGCGCGACATCCCGGTCAAGCTGTGGGTCGCGCCGCCGACCAAGATGGACCAGAACGAACTCGTCAAGGAAGGCCACTACGCCACCTTCGGCACCGCCGGCGCGCGCACCGAGATGCCCGGATGCAGCCTGTGCATGGGCAACCAGGCGCAGGTGAAGGAAGGCGCGACGGTGATGTCGACCTCGACGCGCAACTTCCCCAACCGGCTGGGCAAGAACACCAACGTCTTCCTCGGCTCGGCCGAGCTGGCCGCGGTGTGCTCGCGCCTGGGCCGCATCCCGACGCTGGCCGAGTACCACGAGGCGATGGGCATCATCAACCAGGACGCCGCCAGCGTGTACCGCTACATGAACTTCGACCAGATCGCCGAATACGCGGAGACGGCGAAGACGGTCGCGGTCTGACCGGACACGCTCCGCATGAAGGCCCGCCGGCGATGGCGGGCCTTTTTTCTTGTGCCGCCGATGACACCGCGCGCCGGGGCGGCATCACGCGGTTTGTTACCCTCGCCGTTTTCGCCCCAACGTGCCGTCGCGCGGCCCGCCGCCGCGGCGCACCCCGAGTCGTGATCCGTCCGTCCTTCGCCACCGGCCCCGCCCTGCCCATCCGCCTTTCCGCCCCGAGGTCCTGATGACGCCGCTGGTGAAGAAGATCGCGCTCGGCGCGGGCGCCGTCGTCGGCGCGCTGGTCCTGCTGTTCATCGCCTCGGTCGTCTGGTACTCGACGCGGCTGCCGCCGCTGGACGAGGTGCTGGACTACCGCCCGCGCCAGCATCTGCAGGTGTTCACCGCCGACGGCGTCGAGATCGCCGAGTTCGGCAGCGAGCGCCGCGTCTTCGTGCCGATCGACAAGGCGCCCAAGCTGATGCAGGACGCGGTGCTGGCCGTCGAGGACTGGCATTTCCGCGAGCACGGCGGCATCAGCGGCCGCGCGCTGCTGCGCGCGCTGTGGGCCAACCTCACCGGCGGCATGCCGCAGGGCGCGAGCACGATCACGCAGCAGGTCGCACGCACCTTCTTCCTGTCGACCCGGCGCACGCCCGAACGCAAGATCAAGGAAGCGCTGCTGGCGCTGGAGATCGAGCGCCGGCTGTCCAAGGACCAGATTCTCGAGCTCTACCTGAACCAGATCTACCTCGGCCAGCGCGCCTACGGCTTCGGCGCCGCAGCCCAGGTCTATTTCGGCAAGGATCTGGACGAGCTCGACGTCGCCGAGGCGGCGATGCTCGCCGGCCTGCCGCAGAACCCGGGTTACGCGAACCCGATCACCAACCTCGAACGCGCCAAGCGCCGCCAGGCCATCGTGCTGCAGCGCATGCTGGACACCGGCGTCATCGACGAGAAGACCTACCGCAAGGCGCTGGACGAGCCGCTGGCGGTGCGCAAGCCCGGCGAGGTGGAGGTGCACGCCGCGCACGTCGCCGAGATGGCGCGCCAGGCGGTCGTCGAACGTGTCGGCGACAAGGCCTACACCCAGGGCATCCGCGTCTACACCTCGCTGCGCGCCGCCGACCAGGAAGCCGCGTACAAGGCGCTGCGCCGCGCCGTCATCGCCCACGAGTCGCGCCAGGCCTGGCGCGGCCCGGAAGGCCACGAGGACCTGCCCGCCGACGGCGACCTCGAACGTGCCGCCGCCCAGGCGCTGCGCGACCACAACGACGACGAGGACCTGCGCGTCGCCGTCGTCACCTCGGCCAACCCGAAGGAAGTGGTCGCCGTGCTCGCCAGCGGCGAGACGGTGCGCGTCACCGGCGCCGGCCTGCGTGCCGCGGCGCCCGGGCTGCAGCCCAAGGCCAAGGAGGCGCTGGCGATCACGCGTGGCTCGGTGATCCGGCTGGCCGGGCGCACGCGCGGCGAGCGCACCGAGTGGAGCATCACCCAGTGGCCGCGCGCCGAAGGCGCGTTCGTCGCGCTGGACCCGAAGACCGGCCGCGTGCGCGCGCTGGTCGGCGGCTTCGACTTCAGCGCCCAGCAGTTCAACCACGTGACCCAGGCCTGGCGCCAGCCGGGTTCGTCGTTCAAGCCCTTCCTGTACTCGGCGGCCTTCGAAGCCGGGCTGATGCCCGACAGCGTCGTCGACGACGAGCCCTGGAGCGGGACCGACGCCAACGGCAACCCCGGCGGCTGGGATCCGAAGAACTCCGACGGCCGCTACGACGGCCCGATCACGCTGCGCGAGGCACTGACGCGCTCCAAGAACCTGGTCAGCGTGCGCGTCGTGCGCCACGTCGGCATCGCCGAGGCGCTGCAGTGGACTTCGCGATTCGGCTTCGACCCCAAGCGCCAGCCCGACAACCTGACGCTGGCGCTGGGCGCCGGCAGCACGACGCCGATGCAGCTGGCCAGCGCCTACGCGGTGCTCGCCAACGGCGGCTGGCGCGTGACGCCCACCGTCATCGAGCGCATCGCCGACGCCGACGGCAAGACGATCTGGCAGGCGCCGCCGCCGCCGGCGCTGGACGAGGAGTCACGTGCCGTGCCGGCGCGCAACGTGTTCCTCGTCGACAGCCTGCTCAACGACGTCGCGCGTGTCGGCACCGCGGCGCGCGCCCAGGCCAGCCTCAAACGCCCCGACCTCTACGGCAAGACCGGTACGACCAACGACGCGGTCGACGCCTGGTTCGCCGGCTTCCAGCCGAGCGTCGTCGCGGTCGCGTGGATCGGCTACGACGAGCCGCGCAGCCTGGGCAGCGGCGAGTCCGGCGGCGGCCTGGCGCTGCCGGTCTGGATCGACGCGATGCAGGTGATGCTGCGCGGCGTGCCGGTGACGATGCTCGAGCCGCCCGAAGGCGTGGTGCGCGGCGCGCAGGACTGGCGCTACACCGAGTGGGCCGAGCACGCGCCGGTGGCCCGGCTGCACGACGGCGGCGAGGTCGAGGCCGGGGCCCCGGCGGCGTCGGCTGCCGCGTCGGCACCGCCGCCGGTCGCGGCCTCGGCGCCCGCGCCGGCCTCGGCCGCCTCGCGCTGAATCAGGGCTGGACGGTATCGAACTGCCCGTAGGCGTGCGCCATCCAGAGCTTCAGGCGCTGGCGCTCCATCATGCCCAGGCCGGGGCCGTCGATCGCCGAGACGTTCTTCGCCGCCCAGAAGCTGGCGTTGCGCGCGTCGATCTTCTGCACCACGGCGTCGTGCAGCCGGCGCAGCGAGACGACCTTGGCGCCCAGGCCCAGCGCGCGTTCGAGCTGGCCTGAGCGTTCGAGCTGGCCGAAGTCGTCGCCGCGCAGCTCGTTCTTGACGATCACGTACTGCACACGCTGGCCGAAACGCTCCAGCAGCCGCGCCAGCAGGTCGACCGAGTCGCGGCCGCTGTCCATCACGTGCCAGGCGTAGAGCGCGATGCCCGACAGGTCGGCCATGTCGAGCACGCCGGACTCGTCCATCCAGCGCACCAGCGGCTCCTGGGTCTGCGCCGCCAGGTCGACCAGCACGCGCCGGCCGGGCTGCTCGACGGCGGTCTCGACGATGCGGTCCAGCGCCTCGTAGCGGTCGATCAGCGCCGGCGACGCGTACTCGGCATAGAAGCGCAGCAGCGCGCCGTGCGAGCGGTCGGTGTCGAAGCCGACGAACGGCAGTTCGTGGTCGATGAAGTACTGCGCGAGCAGCCGCGAGACCATCGACTTGCCGACGCCGCCCTTCTCGCCGCCGATCAGATGGATCTTGGAGACCTCTTGGGTCTGCAGGGTGGGCACGTCTTCCATGCGGACGATTGTGCCGCCGGGCCTACGCACAACGCCGTATCGGGGAGAAACCTCACGCTGCGTACACTGGCCCGATGGCACAGAGCATCCAGGACTTCCACGACGACCCGCGCAACGCCGACATCCGCATCTGGGTCAACGGCGAGCTGAAACACCGCAACGAGGCCGTCGTCTCGGTCTTCGACAGCGGCTTCGTGCTCGGAGACGGCGTCTGGGAGGGTTTGCGCGTCTTCAACGGCCACCCGGCCTTCCTCGACGCCCACCTCGACCGCCTCTACGAAGGCGCGAAGGCGATCGCGATGGACATCGGCATGAGCCGCGCCGAACTCACCGACGCGATCTACGCGACGCTGGCCGCCAACGGCATGACGGACGGCGTGCACGCGCGGCTGATGGTCACGCGCGGCGTCAAGCGCACGCCCTACCAGGACCCGCGCGTCACCGTCGGCCGCGCCACCGTGGTCATCATCGCCGAGTTCAAGACCGCCAAGCCCGAGACGCTGGCCGAGGGCCTGTCGCTCTTCACCGTGCACGTGCGCCGCGGTTTCCCCGACGTGCAGGACCCCAAGCTCAACAGCCACAGCAAGCTCAACTGCATCACGGCCTGCATCCAGGCCTACACGGCCGGCGCCGACGAGGCGCTGATGCTGGACCCGCACGGCTTCGTCGCCACCTGCAACTCGACGCACTTCTTC
This sequence comes from Rubrivivax gelatinosus IL144, assembly GCF_000284255.1. Classification (NCBI taxonomy): domain Bacteria; kingdom Pseudomonadati; phylum Pseudomonadota; class Betaproteobacteria; order Burkholderiales; family Sphaerotilaceae; genus Rubrivivax; species Rubrivivax gelatinosus. The sequence goes on along the minus strand of NC_017075.1, from coordinate 1,266,017 downwards.
ATCGTGCGCCGCGGCGAGGTCTGGACCTCGACCGGCGACTACTGCCTGGGCGGCATCACGCGCGCCAACGTCATCCAGGTCTGCCGCGAAGCCGGCATCACGGTGCGCGAGAAGAACTTCAGCCTGACCGAGGTCTACGGCGCCGACGAGGCCTTCGTCACCGGCACCTTCGCCGGGCTGGCGCCGGTGCGGCAGGTCGACGGCCGCACGATAGGCGACGGTAAGCCCGGGCCCATGCTGGCGCGGCTGCGCGAGTTGTACGCCGGCCTGGTGCAGCGCGACGTCGCCGCCCGCGCGGCCAGCCGGGCGGCATGAACGCCCCACGCCGCATCGCCGCCTGGAGCGGCCCGCGCAACATCTCGACGGCGATGATGCGCGCCTGGGAGAACCGCCCCGACTGCGCCGTCAGCGACGAGCCGCTGTACGCGCACTACCTGCAGGCGACGCAGCTCGACCATCCGGGCCGCGACGAGGTCATCGCCGCCGGCGACACCGACTGGCGGCGCGTCGCCGCCGCGCTGGCCGACGGCCCGGCGCCGGGTGGCGCCGCCGTCTGGTACCAGAAGCACATGACCCACCACCTGCTGCCCGGCATGGAGCTGGGCTGGGTGCACCGGCTGGAGAACGTGTTCCTGATCCGCGACCCGGCGCTGGTCGTCGCCAGCTACCTGAAGTCGCGTGCGACGGTCGCGCCCGAGGACATCGGCCTGCTGCAGCAGGCCCGGCTGTTCGACGAGATCGCCGACCGGCTCGGCGCTGCGCCGCCGGTGATCGACGCCGAACGTTTCCTGCTCGCGCCTGAAGCGCACTTGCGTGCGCTGTGCGCGCGCCTCGCCCTGCCCTTCACCGAACGCATGCTGGCCTGGCCGGCCGGCCCGCGCGCCAGCGACGGCGTCTGGGCGCCGCACTGGTACGACGCGGTCTGGAAGTCCACCGGCTTCGAGCCGCCGCGCGAGCGCCGCGTCGAGCTGTCCGGCGACGCGGCGCGTGCCGCCGACGCCTGCCGCCCAGCCTACGAGGCGCTGGCGCGTCATGCGATGAGCCCAGACACCTGAGGCGGCGAGGCCGGAGCGGGCAGCTCGCGCAGCAGTACGTCGCACAAGTACTCGGCCGCCGGGGTCATCGGCAAGCCATCGCGAGTCAGAAGCGCGATCTCCACGGGTGGAAGAGGCTCGCTGACGGGAACGGCCTGAAGCAGGCCGCGGAACTGCGGGCTTTGATGCCATTGCATAGGCACCAGCGCCAGAAGGTCCCCGGTCAGCGCCGCGACTAGCGAGGTGGCAGTGCGCGCCTGAAGCATCACGCGCGGGGGACGTAGCCCGTACTGAGCGAAGATTTCGCCCAGGTCTCGCTCGGCGTCATAGTCGATCGCGGTCGTGGCCCATGCGGCCTCGACCAACAACTCCAGCGACCTCGCCTCGCGCAAGGGATGCCCCGGGTGGCAGACGACCGAGCGCGGGTGGGCGAACAGCGGACGGACCCGAAGCCCCGGCGCGGGCAGCCGGCGCGGCGCGGCGCCCAGATAGAAATCGACCTGGCCAGTTCGCAGGCGCTCCTCGACGTCGGGAAATAGCCCTTCGATCAGATGCAGCCGGACGTTGGGATAACGCCGCCGAAAGACGGGCAACGCCCGGGGCAGCATCAAGAGGTGCGGCAGGATCGACAACGCGACGACGACTTGACCATGTTCGTCACCGCCCCCCTGGGCGAGTTCGTCGTGCGCGCGCCGCATCTCATGAACGATGGCGCTGGCGCGATGGTGAAATCGCCGCCCCAGTTCGGTGAGCGTCATGCCCTGCGACGCGCGAGTAAAGAGTTCGGCCCCGAGCTGACGTTCGAGCGCCCGAATGCTCCGCGTCAGCGCCGGTTGGGGAACGCCCAGCCGGCGTGAAGCGGCCCGCAGGCTGCCGTGTTCCACGACGGCCACGAGGTGATGCAGTTGCTCAAGCTTCAAGCTCATCGACGCCACCCGAGGGATGCAGAAAGTGAATCACGGTCACAGTTTCTGCATCTTACGGACATCAGTACGCCTCCCTAAAGTCGATCGCGCAGACACGGCACTCCGGGGAGCCCGAGGGAGCACCCGCCGGAGGAGCCGCTGACTGAAAGACGTGCCACAAGGCACGCGAACACCGAACGAAGAAGAAGGTCGCAGCCGATCCGAAGCGCGACCGCCCGTCATAGGAGAGATAGATGTCCAGCCTTTCGAAGGCACGGGTCGAGACCCGCGCCTCGCGCGCGCAGCATTGCGCGCCGACCGACTCTCGTCGCGATCTGCGTCGCACGCGCCGAAAGATCGCCGCCAGAGTCTGCGCCACCACCGCGATCGCGCTGTCGCTGCTCAGCGCGTGCGGCGGCGACAGCGACGACGACCAAGCGTCGGCTTACGTGGCCGCCCGCGACATGGTGAGCGTCACCGGCGGCACCGTCGTCGCGGCCGCCGACTCGACTGCGGACATGCGCGTGTTCCGCGGCATCCCGTTCGCCGCACCGCCGGTCGGCAGCCTGCGCTGGAAAGCACCTCAGCCGGTCACGGCCTGGAGCGGCGTGCGCCGCAGCGACAACTTCTCCGCCGCTTGCGTGATGGCCGACCGTCCGGCCGGGCGCGTGGGCTCCATCCTGTACCAGCAGACGGAGTCGCAAAGCGAGGACTGCCTGTATCTCAACGTCTGGACCGCCGCTGCGACCGCGGGAGAGAAGCGTCCGGTCATGCTGCTGCTGCACGGCGGTGCCTACCTGATCGGCGCGGGCTCCCAGCCGAACTACAACGGCAAGGGCCTGGCGGCGAAGGGCGCGGTCGTGGTGACGATGAACTACCGCCTAGGACCGCTCGGATTCCTCGCGCACCCGGAACTCAGCGCCGAGTCCGCAGATGGCACTTCGGGCAACTACGCGCTGTACGACGCCATCGCCGTTCTGAAGTGGATCAAGTCGAACATCGCGGCACTGGGCGGAGACCCGGACAACGTTACGATATACAGCGAGTCGGCAGGTGCCGGCCTGGCCAGCGTGCTCTACGCTTCGCCGCTGGCAAGCGGCCTGTTCCACAAGCTGGTGCTCGAAAGTCTGGCCGCATTGCCGGCGGGCAGCGACACCCCGACGCTGGCGCAGGCCGAGGCCGCCGGCAGCACTTTCGCCGCCAATCTCGGTGCTGCCGACTTGGCCGCCTTGCGCGCGAAGAGTGCAACCGAGATCATGGCCGGCAGCGGCGCCATCTCCCAGCCCATCGTCGACGGGGCCGTGCTGCCTGACCAACTGGACTTGCTGATCAAGGCCGGCCGAGTCAACGCGGTGCCTCTGCTGGCCGGCTGGAACGCCGACGAAGGCACACCGTATCCGGCGTTCGCGACCACGCTGGCCGGCTACACCAGCAAGGTGGCGGCGACTTACGGCAGCTTCGCCGAAGACTTCAAGGCTGCTTATCCGGCGAGCAGCGACGACGACGTTCAGGCCATGGCCTACGAGCCGATGCGCGACGGCACGTTCGCCTGGAACGTCTGGACGCTGGCACGCGCGCACGCGGCACTGGCGCAAGCACCGACGTATCTGTACTTCTTCACACGGCGCCCCTCGTACTTCTCCGATCAAAGCTTCACTGGGTTGTCGCCGGCCTACAAGTTCGGCGCGCACCACACGCTGGAGCAGGTCTACTTCTACGACAACCTGGATGTCAGCGCGCCGGCACGTGACTACACCGACGTCGACCGGAAGATCGCCAGCACCGCGTCGAGCTACCTGATCAACTTCGCACGCAGCGGGGATCCCAATGGCAAGGGGCTGCCGACATGGCCGCGCTTTACCGGGCCCACGAGCCAGACCATGGAGATCGGCGACCGCATTGCACCGACGACGGTGCCGTTCCAGAGCCAGTTGGCGTTCTGGGACCGCTACTACAGCGCGACGCTGGGGCGCGACCTGCCATTCTGACGCGAACAGACGCCACCAAGACCGCGGCGTCCGTTAGTCCTGCGGCGCGAGCTGCTCGGCCCAGTCGACAAGCGCTTCGAGCAGCGATTGCGCGCGTTCGTCGTCGCGCTCGGCCGCCGCTTCGGCGAGTTCGTCGATGCGCTCGGCATACGCCTGCAGCGTCAGCGCGCCGCCGGCGCCGTCGATCAGGCGTGCGTGGCGGTGCGCCGCCCAGCGCTCGCGCTCTTCGGCGTCCAGCGTGTCGGCGAAGTTGCGCGCGCGGTAGCGGAACAGCAGCTCGTCCAGCCGCGGGTCGTCGAAAGCCGGGCGGCGCGAGGCCAGCGCCGCGCCGTCCAGGCCGCGCAGGCGCTGCAGCTGGCGCCGGTCCTCGTCGCCGAGGAAACCGCCGTACAGGTCTTCGTCGACATCGACCGGGGCGCCGGCCGCCGGCTTGGCGAAGACCAGGCTCCACAGCGGCTCCAGCGTGCGGCCCAGCGCGGCGGCGCGTTCGGCGTGCACCAGCGCGCGCTCGAGGTCCAGGCCCCAGCGCTCGCGCGCCGGGCCCAGCGTCTTCAGGTTGCCGATGACGACCGGCGACTTGTTCAGGTGGATGGTCTTGATCGGCAGCCGGGTCTCGCCGGCGGCGGCCAGTTCCTCGGTCTTGGTGTACAGGCGCCGGCGCACGGTCTCGGCGTCGAGCGACGCGAGTTCGGCCGGGTCCTGCGCCAGGTCCCAGACGATCAGCTCGTTGCGGTTCGTCGGGTGCGGCGCCAGCGGCCAGACGATGGCCATGCAGCCGTTCTCGACGCCGTACATGCCCGACAGGTGCAGGAACGGCCGGCCGACGCCGATCTCGGCGCGCACCGCGTCCTTGTGGCGCAACTTCAGGCAGAAGTCCCAGAGCCGCGGCTGGCGCTGGCGGATCAGCCGCGCCAGCGCGATCGTCGCGCGCACGTCGGACAGCGCATCGTGCGCGGCCTCATGCGCCAGGCCGTTGGCCGCCGTCAGGTGCTCGAGCTTGAACGAAGGCCGGCCGTCCTCGTGCTTGGGCCACTCGATGCCCTCGGGGCGCAACGCCCAGCAGCAGCGCACGACGTCCAGCAGGTCCCAGCGGCCGCAGCCGTTCTGCCATTCGCGCGCGTAGGGGTCGATCAGGTTGCGCCAGAAGAGAAAGCGCGTGACCTCGTCGTCGAAGCGGATGCTGTTGTAGCCGACGCCGATCGTGCCGGGCGCGGCCAGCGCGGCCTCGATGCGAGAGGCGAACTCGCGCTCGGCGACGCCTTCGGCCAGCGCCTGCT